>OZ241914.1:0-1600901 GCA_965203875.1 Bdellovibrionales bacterium
CCAATTCAAACTGTGATGGTGTAGAGGAGATGTCGCACACTTGCAGTTTTAATCAAAACACCTGCACAAGAACAGTTGATTGTAAAAGTGGATGGTCTAGAACTAGAACTAGTGGTGTAGAATCGTTGGAGTGGGCTGGCGTCACTTGTTATAGAGTTAGAGAATGTTCTAATAATTCAAATTGTGATGGCGTAGAAGATATGTCACACACTTGCAGTTTTAATCAAGATACATGCACAAGAACAGTTGGTTGTAAAGATGGATGGTCTACAACCAGAACTAGCGGTGCAGAATCATTGGAGTGGGCTGGCGTCACCTGTTATCGAGAACCTTAAGCGGCCTTTCTCAATTTTATCAGGCATATACTCTGTTCCGTCTAACCTGTGACTTTAACTACTCAACTGGCTTTGACAAAAACTTTAGACTTTAATATAGATAGGGTGTGTTAAGAATCAATAAGGTTTATCACAAAGATTGTCTAGGCTTGATGCGTGATATGCCAGATCGCTTTATAGATTTAGTTGTTACATCTCCTCCTTATGATGACATGAGAAGTTATAAAGGACATGCTGCAATAGATGTTCTTAAGATAGCACAAGAACTTTATAGAGTTGTAAAGGTTGGAGGAATTGTTGTTTGGATTACTGGAGATCAAACCAAAGATTCAAACGAAAGCGGAACATCTTTTGTACAGGCATTAACTTTTAAAGATGTAGGATTTAGCTTATTCGATACGATGATCTATTTAAAATCACCAAGGGGTGCTGTTGGTAACAATAAGACATATTGGCAATCATTTGAGTATATGTTTGTGTTTTCCAAAGGTAAACCAAAAACCATAAATTTATTAATGGATAGACAGAATAAGGAGGAAAGAAGTGGTGATAATGGGACCAAACGATTAAAAAATGGTAATCTAAAACATTTGAAACGAAGTGGCTATGGCAAAACGGGGCGCAGAACCAATGTTTGGCAATATTTGGTTGGTAAAGGCCATAGTTCAACTGATGATTTAGCAAGGGAGCATCCGGCTATTTTCCCTGAAGAGCTGGCTAGAGATCACATTTTATCCTGGAGTAATGAAAAAGAAATGGTATTTGATCCTTTCATGGGTTCTGGTACAACAGCAAAGATGGCCTTACTAACTAATAGAAACTTTATTGGCAGTGAGATTGCCAAAGAATATTGTAGAATTGCTGATAAGAGAATTAAACTGGCAGAAAGTATAAAAAAATCCAAGTCCTACAGGAAATTTTACGCTTTACCCAAAACTAATACTAATATTAAGGTTAATGCCAAACAGACCCAAATGGACATACTGTAGCCGCTGTAATAAGCTCAAAAGATCTACTAAAGATTTTGCATTAAACCAATACAACAAAGGAAGCAAACCCACTTATCGAACATATTGTAAGGAATGTGCAAAAAAAAGAAAACCCATCCCAACTAAAAAACGCAAAGAATACGAAGCTACTCATCCTCGACCCACGTTAAACAAAAAGTTTATTTGTCCTATTTGCAAACGTTCAATAATT
Source organism: Bdellovibrionales bacterium (assembly GCA_965203875.1). Lineage (GTDB taxonomy): Bacteria > Bdellovibrionota > Bdellovibrionia > Bdellovibrionales > JAUICD01 > CBDANC01. Next base: position 1,536 of record OZ241914.1, read on the forward strand.
CCTTGGGATAACAGACAAATATGCTTAGATCACAACTATAAAACAGGTGAAATCAGAGGTTGGTTGTGTGGTGAATGCAACTCAGGGATGGGAAGGCTTCTAGATAATGTGGATATTATGAAACGGGCAATTCTCTGGATCGAAGGCAAACTACATTAGTTGGTAAGTTCTCATTATATTCCCTAGTATTTTATCAAGCAGAGGAACTACCAAAAATACTAATAAGCTTAAGTTGACCTTGATAAAAAATTTTAACCAATTATTAGAAACATCTGATAAAAAGAATCTAAAAAATTCAAACAGCATCAATAATACACATGGAATTACCAAAGCTAAATAAAAAAACCTAGTTTGCACAAACAAGGGAGACAACACAGCTAAGGATAAATAGGCAAACATATATAATCCTATCTGATACTTTGTAAATATATCTCCAAATCTTATAGGTAAAACAGGGATACCACCTTTTTTGTAATCCTCTCTATAGCGAAGTGCCAAAGACCAAAAGTGTGGCATCTGCCATAAAAACATTATCAAAAATAAATAAACTATATCAGCCTGAAACAGGTTAGCACCTTCATAACTCGCATAACCTATCACCACCGGCATCGCTCCAGGTATTGCACCAGGGACCGCAGCAAAAGATAATTTAGGTTTGAGCCATATCGTATATAAACCATTGTACAACAAAACCGTCAACATACTTAAAACAGCAGCTGTGACACTAATAATACTTAGCAGAAATAAACCAGCACATAAAAAAGAAATACTTAATCTAAATCCAGCAAGCCAAGAAAGTTTTCCTGATGGTATTGGCCTTTTGGAGGTTCTTTTCATGCTAGCATCCAGCTCTACCTCTTGAACTTGATTCAAAGCCATACTACCCATCGCTAGCAAAATAAATCCAAACGAAAATAACAAAAAATTTGAAAAGTTAAACTCACTAAAATTATTATGACTAAATAGATAACCAATAAGTGCGGAAAAGTACGATAGCACCACTATATTAAACTTAGTAAAACACATTAAAGTTTTGATCATTGTTCCATGCCAAACAAGTTGATCATATAATCTCTAGTGAAAACATCCATGGCACTTAACGTGAAAAACACAATCAAGAAGAAAAATGCACTAAAGAATGTAATTCTATTTAAAGTGGTTTCGTACTTCTGATGCATAAAGTACAAAATAACGATCATAGCTTTGACAGAGGCTATCAGCATAGCTACAAGTACATTTATTATATTCAGGCCCAGATCAATTCTAGAAACCCAAACGGTTACGACTGTCAACACTAACAAAGCTAGATAAACAGCCATGTACACTTTAAATGGTATTATGTGATGATCTTTCATTTACACTTCTCCTAAACCAAATATAAAAGTGGAAACAGATAAATCCAAATTAAATCAACAATGTGCCAAAACAACCCTACTCCTTCGACCGCTGTGTAGTGGTTAGGGCTAAATTCCCCTCTGTAATGCCGTATACAAACCCAAGATATTAAACCCATACCAACTAGTACGTGTATTCCATGAAGGCCTGTCATACAAAAGTAAAAGCTAAAAAATAAAGCCAGGTTTTTTGCTCCAACAGTACCTTCGTATGCAAACTCAGAGCCTGGAAATAGGCCAAGATGAAACTTATGACTGTATTCAAAATATTTGATCACCATAAACACAGCTCCACATAAAACGGTAAAGACCAAACTCCAAAATGCCATGTCTCTTTTGTCAGTCTGTATATAATGTATCCCTAGTGCCATGGTTAAAGAACTGGTGATCAGTACTACTGTATTAATTGCACCCAGTTTCCAATCCAAAAATTTAGCACCTTCTGTGAAAATTTCTGGATATATGTTATTAAAAATTCCAAAAGCTACAAACAAACCACCAAACATCAGAATCTCGGTAACCATAAACATCCATACGCCAAATTTAGCGGTTCTATATTCTTGAGCTACACTGTCAAAGTGATGAGCCTGAGTATAAGGTTTTGAAGCTTTAACGATACTCATAAGGACCTTCTGTTACCGTTGGTATTTCTTCGAAATTTTCATGCGGTGGAGGAGACGATGTTTTCCATTCCAACGTTTTGCCGCCCCAAGGATTATCACCAGCTTTTCTGTTGGAGAAAAATCCTTCTATCACACAATACAAAACAAATAAAAGACCAATACCAATCATCCAAGAACCAATCGTACTAACCATATTTAAAGTAGCAAACTCTGGTACGTAGTCGTGATACCTTCTGGGCATACCTAGATTGCCTAATATAAACTGTGGAAAAAAAGTTACGTTAAAGCCTACAAATACAAATAACCAAGAAAGCTTTCCAGCAAGTTCATTATACATTTTTCCAAACATTTTAGGATACCAATATAATATACCACCCATCAAAGCCATAATAGTTCCACCAACCATAACATAGTGAAAATGAGCTACCACAAAATAAGTATCGTGCAAGTGCATATCTATTGCTATTGTTGCAAGATATATTCCTGTCAAACCTCCAATAGTAAAGATAAATAAAAATCCAATTGCATACAACATAGGGGATGCTAACAGAATAGAACCCCTGTACATAGTAGCTACCCAATTAAAACATTTTATGGCGGTGGGTACACCTACAAGCATGGTCAAAATAGAAAAAATCATAGTAGCCAGTTCTGATTGACCGCTTATGTACATGTGATGTCCCCATACAAAAAAGCTAATAGCAGCTATGGCTACGCTGGAAAGAGCTATGGCTTTATATCCAAAAATTGTCTTTCTAGAAAATGTTGTGATCAATTCACTTATAACTCCCATAGCAGGAAGGATCATAATATACACAGCAGGGTGAGAATAAAACCAGAAGAAATGTTGAAATAAAATAGGGTCCCCTCCTAATGCAGGATCAAATATTCCTATCCCAAAAGCTTTTTCCATTATTAATAACAACAAAGTAATACCCAAAACTGGTGTGGCTAAAATTTGGATAACCGCTGTTGAGTACAGACTCCAAACAAACAAAGGCAGTCTTCCAAAACTCAAACCAGGTGCTCTTAAATTATGTATTGTAGCAATAAAGTTAAGGCCAGTAAGCACAGAAGAAAACCCAGCAATAAATGCACCCAAGGTGACAAATGTAACTCCAGCCTTAGAGCTAAGCGAGCTGTACGGGGTATAGAAAGTCCAACCTGTATCTACGCCACCAAAAAACAAAGAAGCTACAGCGAGTATAGCTCCTATTACTAACAAATACCAACTGAGTAAATTCAATCTAGGAAATGCTACATCTTTTGCACCTAAGTGTAGAGGTAAAATAAAATTTCCCAAAAAAGCAGGTATACCAGGGATGATAACTAAGAATACCATAATGGCACCATGATATGTCATTGCTTGGTTGTATTGATCTGGTGTAAGAAACTGTTGTCCTGGCATCATTAACTCAAGTCTTATCAATAACGCAAATATTCCTCCTATAAGCAGAAAGAACGATATAGTGATAAAGTACATCAACCCAATGCGTTTATGATCCAAGGTGGTCAGCCAAGACCAGATACCTTTTTCATGATTAAGATAGTTCATAAATAAATTCCTACTCGATAGATTTTATATATTCAATTACCTGTGTTATTTGATCTTCATTCAAAGTACCTTGAAACATGGGCATTTGCCCTGATGGAAATCCTACTACTAACTGAGAGTTGGGATTAAGTATAGACTCTCTTATATAATTATCATCACCATCGATAGTGCTACCGTCTGACAAAGTTCTAACACTACCATATAAACCTTTAAATGAAGGTCCTATTATTTGTGATCCGTCAGTAGAGTGGCATACCATGCATAAACTTTTATATGTTCTTTCCCCAAGTTCTACCAAAGAAAGTCCTTTTGTTTCATCAGTATTTAAATACTCTATGAAGGATGGCTTTTCCACAACATTGATCCAACCAATCATACCTGAATGATCTGTCCCGCAGTACTCAGCACAAAAAATTCTATATTTTCCAACCTTTGTAGGAATAAACGAAAGTTTGGTTATATAGCCTGGGACCACATCTTGCTTAATCCTAAAGCTTGGAATAAAAAAGCTATGTAAAACATCAGTAGACTTCATATTTAAAACAACTCTTTCATTTACAGGTACCGTCAATTCATCTATAGAGCTTTTTCCATTTTCATACTGGATATTCCATGCCCATTGAAAACCTGTAACGTGAATAGTCACAGCATCTTCTGGAAATGATCTTGTATTTTTATAAACCACCCAACCCCAATAAAAAATACCCAAAAAAGTAACAAATGGAATAAAGCTCCATATAAATTCCAAAACATGATTTTCTGGGATATATTCTGTTTTGTCTTCTTCACTACGGCGTCTATATTTGACGATAAAATAAACCATCGCCCCCATTAGAATTACAAAAACCACTATGCTGATAAAAGTTAAAAAGTTATACAGTGTATCTACAGATACACTGACTTTGGACGCTTGAACCGGCAAATAAGAAGACCCATCTGCTAAGGCTTTGGATAGAATGTACTTTAGTGCTTGTAACATCTTGTAGTTTTAAACCTCAGGCTTTTGATCAATTAACTTTTATGTTTTTTTTTAAACCAAAATGGTACTAAAAAAATCCCCAGCATAAAGACGGTCAGTCCGGCTCCTATTTTCAAGGTATTTAAAGCAAGCAGACTATATTTTCTATCCTTGGGATTATAGTTAAAACAGTACAACATAAATCTATCTAGTACGGTACCAATTTTTCCGTCACTTGCTTCAACCAAAGAGAGTCTGACAGTTTTAGGTTCAGGACTTATACCATAGATGTATCTAGATATTTTCCCTTCTGGAGTTAGAACATACGACACTGCCGGATGTATCCACTGGTTAGTTTCTTCACTCCATTTGTATTTAAACCCAAGGCTATTTGCCAATTCCAAAGCGTTTTGGCTACTGGATGTAAGAAAATGCCAGTTTAAATCGCCAGAAACCGATCTGTCTGCGTTGTACATTTGCATATAATATTCTTTTTTTTCCACTGCCATGCTTGCATCATCTTTGGATTCAAAGCTAACAACTACGAAATCAAACTCGGAGCCAGGAGTCCACTGACTTTGTTTGAACATTTGCACAAGCCCATTTAAATGGTAATTACAAAGCCCAGGACAGGAGTAATAGACCATAACTAAAAAAACAGGTTTTGATCCAAAATAATCTCTTAGTCTCACCGTCTGGCCACTTTCGTTGATCAGCTCAACATCTATGCTGACGTGCTGACCTAAGTGTTCATCTACTTCAAGGCCAACCACAGGTTTTGGAGTTTCATCGGCTACCATGTGATCCTTCCATGGAAGATCAGCCATTAAATGTGATAAAAATAAGGTTATTAGAAAAGCTTTCATATACCCTCTTCATCCAGACTACGCCACTCAAAAGAGCTAGCTTGTTTGGGGTTAGGCATCTGTGATCTGATATAGTGAGTCAAGTTCCATCTTACAGCACTGGGTAAATATTCTAGGCTATGAAATCTAGGATCAGGTGCTCCGTTAGTGAGAACTTTGTATATCTCTACCTCGGAGCTGCCATATTTGCCCTGTTTTATTTGGTTTAAGAAAATAGACACATCTCCTATGGCGTTTATTTCATAAAGTTGTTTTCCTTTTTGAATTGCTTCAGTACTGGATGTACGCCACAGCTCATCTCTGGAGTGTTTTTGTTCCATGGTAAAGGTGTCTCCCCAGTCATACTTGATATTATCTATGGGGCCAGAATTGATAAAAAGTACCAAGATAAAGAACAGCGAAACAAAACAAAAAGCAAACAAAAAAAACAAGATAGATTGTCTGTTAGACATCTTTGCCTTGGGCTTAATAGAAGATTTTTGGCTAGATCCAAAAGTGTTGTTACTATCTGACAAATCTACCCCTTATTTAAAAAGATCGAAAACGAGCCGTATGCACAACACCTGCAGTAAGCACATGGACTCATATCACGTCCTAGATGATAGAGATAAACAATTTGATTTTTAAGTAAAACAAATTGCCCATTGCAGCAATGAAATAATCATAAGGGTCTTCATTTTTAATAAATGTACACTGGCGTAACGGTTAGGCCGAAGGCCGAAAGTGTAGCTAGGGTGCATTTATTAAAAAAGTTGCCCAACGTTCAAGGTAGACTATAAAAGAATTATCTAAGGGTCTTCAATTTTATCAAATAATAGCTAGCGTAGCGGTTAGACCAAAGGTCTTAGCGAAACTAGCTATTATTTGATAAAATGTTTACCAGCTCTCAATGTGGACTACAAACAGATTTACAAGGGTCTTTATATTTTATCAAATGCTTGATTAGCATAGCGGCAAGCCGCAAAACCTATGTGGGCTGCAATAATTTTGTTAAAACTGCCTTTTCTGCTGCCAGAATTAGAGCCAGTATGTGCACTTATTAAAAATGTTGAACAACTTGCATACGGTACTATAAAAACATTTCGTGTTAGACGGGCATTTGATCAAAACGTTGCCCAAATGACATGGTGTTGGCTAGTATGTGCGGGCTAGAGGTATAGATGAGCTATCAATCGGTTGCTAGAAAGTATAGGCCTAAGACTTTTCAAGAAGTTGTAGGCCAAGAAACAACATCCAAAACGCTTACCAATGCTTTAAAGTATAATAGGGTGCCTCATGCCGTTTTATTCACAGGTCCAAAGGGTGTGGGTAAAACTTCAATGGCAAGAATCCTATCCAAGGCCATAAACTGTTTGAACAAGAAAAATGAATATACGCCTTGTTTAGAGTGCCAGGTGTGCAGTGAAATAGCTGCTGGGATTAATATTGACGTCATTGAAATTGATGGAGCTAGTAACAGTGGAGTTGAATCGGTGAGAAACTTGATTGAACAGACCAGTTATAGCCCGTTTAAATGTGAATTTAAAATATACATAATAGATGAAGTTCACATGCTATCCAACAGTGCCTTTAATGCACTTCTAAAAATATTAGAAGAGCCACCTAAGCACGTAAAGTTTATATTTGCTACGACTGAACATAGAAAAATACCACTAACTATTTTGTCAAGATGCTCTAGATTTGACCTTAAGAAAATATCCAGCAGTCTCATAGGCAAACACTTGGAATACATTTTAAAAGAAGAAGAGGTTAAGTTTGAGCCGGATGCAGTGGCAAGAATTGCCAGAAATTCTGATGGCTCCATGCGTGATAGCCAGGTTGCTTTGGATCAGATTATTTCACTTTCCAAGGAAAATATAACTCAACAGGTAGTAGAAGAAATACTAGGCCTTACAAATAAGGCATTATTATTAAAAACATTAAAAAGTCTATTTCATAGAAACATTCAACCAGACTTAATAGCTAAGCTCTCTGGGTCATCTAATAGCCCCAGTGCATTTATAAACGACCTACTTATAGAGCTTAGAAATTGCATTATGATAAAAGAGTTTGGATCAGAGCATGTTTTGGATTTACCAGATAACGAGATAGATAAGCTCAATAAGTTGGTCAAAAACTCGTCAAGCGAAGATATACACCTCATGTTTGATATGGCATTAAAAGGAGCTTTTGATCTAAGCAAATGCGAAAATAGCCAAGTAGTCTTAGAAATGATTTTAATTAGAATGGCCAATGCTCCAAAAGTAGAAGCGTTAGCAGATATGATGAATCAAAACGCCCAAAATATCGACAAACACCAAGCACCATCACACAGTCATCCAAGTCTATCTGACTTTGTAAATCACTTAGAAAAGCAAGGTAGAGGTTATATTGCTGCACTTCTAGGTAACTGTAGGTTTGACAAAATTACCGATCAAGCTTTGGTGCTTAGCTTGGATGATATAAAAAACTCCGTAGAGTTTGAAAACATAAATAAACACAAGGATAAAATAGAAAATTTAATACAAGATTTTTATGGCCAAAAATTAACACTCGAAATAAACAAGACACAAAAAGATCATGCCTACCAATCGCCAAACGAAAAAAAAAGAGTTGAATTAATGAAAAAAAAAAATGAACTGATGCAGAATATTCAGAATGAAGCTGTTGTTAAAGACTTAAAAAAGGTGTTTGATGCAGAAGTGGTAAAGGTACAAGCTGATTCAACACACTGACCAATCCAATAGTGTTTAACTTTACATAGAACGGCTTTCATGTTTAGGATGTTTTATGTCAATTACACCTTGTTTGGACAAATTAGTCAGCGAACTTGCTAAACTTCCAGGCATCGGAGAAAAGAGTGCTCAGAGGCTTTCTTACTTCATAATAAAGTCAGGCCATAGTTTTACATCCAGCCTGATAGATGCACTTGCTGACGTAGATAATATCAAGACATGCAAAATATGTTTTTCTTATACAGAAAAGACCCAGCTGTGCAAAATATGCTCCGATTCTAGCAGAATAAACGGAGTGCTGTGTGTGGTGAAGAATCCATCGGACATAATGAAGATAGAATCATCTGGAGTTTTTAAAGGAAAATATCATGTACTGCAAGGTGTTTTAGACACTTCCAATATGAATGATGATTCAATAAGGATAAAAGAACTTTTGGATAGGATAAAATCAGAAAGTGTATCAGAAATAATCCTAGCTTTGGATACAGATTTTGCAGGAGACATGACTTCTGCATATATTGCAAAATTACTTACAAAAGATCAAAAAATAAAAATTACCAGAATAGCTAGAGGTATACCATTTGGAGCGGATATAGAGTACATAGATCAAAGAACACTAAGCGGAGCATTAGAGAATAGGACTTTGCTATAATGTCTTTTATCAATTACAACGCTAAGGAAATACACTGTAAAGTTGTTTACTATGGACCTTCTTTAGGTGGCAAAACAACAAATGTCCAATGGATTTATCAAAAAACAAGTGGTGAAAAATCCGATCTTATGACCATCACAGGTGATATAGAAAGAACCGTATTTTTTGATTTTCTGCCCTTATCTCTAGGAGAAATTAGAGGTTTTAAAACCAGATTTCATCTCTATTCCGTGCCAGGGCAGATTGTGTATGATGCCAATAGAAAACTTGTAATAAAAGGCCTAGACGGAGTGGTGTTTGTAGCAGATTCACAAAGAGATAGAATGGAAGAAAATCTACAATCCTTAGAAAATTTAGAAACTAACCTAAGGCAACAAGGTTATGACATAGAAAAAATACCAGTAGTATTTCAATATAACAAAAGGGACTTACCAAATATAGCAAGTGTATCAGAGCTTAGATCAGCATTAAACAAAATTAATTCATACGACTTGGAAGCTGTTGCAAGTAAAGGAATAGGAGTAATTGAATCTTTGCAATCTATATCAAAAAGCATAGTAGACATATTGGAAAGCAGATAAACAAATCAATTTATATATAGACAAAAATATAGTTTAAGTTATTCCTTAGACCTGTAATACTTTTAAGAAATTTACAGGCAAGCACAACATAAGTACAATTACCTTTGTGTTTATTATAGGAAAAGTACAATGGTGGGACAGCTATTATGGCAAAGGAATTATCGAAGATTTTCAGGAAAAAGAATACTATTTTGATAAGTCAGTTATCTTAGTATCACCTGAAAAAATTAAACAAAAACAAATTGTAGTATTTCAACTAAATATAGCTATCGAGCACACACCTTGTGCATGCGAAGTGAAAATTTTAACAAAGAAACAGTTAAAACAAGTTAAGCTAAAGTATATAAAAACTCCTAAAACTTTACAGATCGCAAGTTAATGAAAAAACATAGTTTACAGATAGGCCCAGATGGTGCATCACTTTATTTTAGAAACCAAGGATTATTTTCAGATACTTCTTTTTTAACTTCTATAAAAAACACCAAACACAGTGAATACTGGAATACCGAAGAACTTCCACATTTTAAAAAATGTTATGAAAATCTACTTAAGTTTTCAGAAACGCACGAAGACCTATCGAGGTTTAATGAAGCAGACTTAGAAGATCGTTGGATCAGACCTATTTTAAAAGAACTCGGATATGCCTATGCACTACAACCCAGTATAGGAAAGTATAAACCTGATTGTGCATTATTTGCCTCAGACATACATTGCAAAAAAGCTAAGTCATCACAAAATAAGTATATAAATCTAAATCATGTTTTAGCTATTTTAGAGGCAAAAAAAATTACGTGCTCTCCGGGAGCACTAGACGGTATCCCATCTTATCAAATAACTAGATACCTAGAAAGCACAGGTAAAACTTGGGGAATTTTAACTAACGGACAATACTGGCGCCTATACTCTTTAAAGGCAAACGAAACAGCATCTTCATTTTATGAAATAAATTTAACAGCAATTCTAGCAAAAAAAGATCCATCTCGTTTTAAATATTTTTACAACTTTTTTAGAAAAGAAGCTATGGTACCAATGCCTAATTCTGGTAAGTCATTTTTGGATATAGTTTTTGATGAAGGCAAGGACTATGCCATAGAGATAGAAAAAAAGTTAAAATACCGAGTATTTGAAGCTGTGGAGCAACTTTGTATAGGAATTATAGATCATAATCATACAGCAAAATTAAAAGAAGTATACGATCAAAGTCTCCACTATATATTTCGTATTTTATTTGTATTAAACTGTGAATCTAAAGGATTGCTTAATACTGATCAAACACTAGATTATTACCCCCATTCTCTAAGAAAATTAATAACTTCGTTAAAAAAGCAGCATGAAAACAGTGTAAATTGGTCAAACAAATCAACAAAAACTTTTGGTGAAATTTTACAAACTTTCAAAATTATTGAAAAAGGAGACGAGAGAATAGGTGTTCATGGCATGGGAAGTGAGTTATTTTACGACTCAAACAATTTTTTTAAAAAACACAAGGTATCAGATATATTTTTAAACAAAATGCTAATGCAACTTGCTTATGATTATGACGATAACAAAACTCTTCAGTTAATAGATTATAAAAGATTATCTGTTGATCATTTAGGTTCTATCTTTGAAGGACTTTTAGAATACAATTTAGGTTATATAAATAAAAAACTTTGTCTTTTGCACAATAATAAAGATAGAAAAAAATCAGGATCGTACTATACACCACAGGATATAGTTGATTATATCGTAAAAGAATCAATAGGACCTATTTGTAAAAATACACAAGAGTCAATTTTATCATTAAAGATTTGTGACCCAGCATGTGGTTCAGGTCATTTTTTAATAGGAGTGATAAAATATCTTGAAACAAGAATACAAAAAATAATTTGTGAGAATCCAAAAGAAGATCTAAATACTGATATGGCAGAAATTCGTTGGAAAATTTTAAATAATTGTATTTTTGGAGCAGACATCAATCCTCTAGCCATAAAGCTTACCAAGTTATCTCTATGGATGTATACTGCCAGAAAAGATTCGCTTCTTGAACCTTTGGATGACCAGTTTATATGTGGAAATTCTCTACATGAGGATGAAAAATTAAATGGATTTGTTTGGCAAAAAATATTTCCTAAAGTTTTTGATAAAGGAGGATTTGATACAATCGTTGGTAATCCGCCCTATATATTTACAAGGTATAAGAAAATCTCAAAAGAAGAAAAGCAACTGTACTCAAAGTATCAAGTTTCTAACTTTCAAAAAAATACTTACTCTTTATTTGTAGAAAAAAGTTTTGAGCTGTTAAATAAAAATGGGAATTTAGGTTTTATCATACCAAAAAATTGGATGACCATTTCAACTATGAAACTATTTAGACAAATGCTGACTACTAAATCCTGTAATCTCACAATAGTAAACCACACCTATAGTGTGTTTAAGGGCGTTAGTGTGGATACAAGCGTCATAATTTCAAAATCAAAAGGTAAAAGAGAACTGAATTTATATGAAAGCTGTAAACCTAACGAGGTTAAGCTTATAGATAGACGATGTCTAAAAGATATTTCAAATGGGCAAGTTGTAAACTTTAATAAGTTAGACGAACAAAGCATAAATATAATTTCAAAAATAGAACACAACTCAAAAAAGCTAGAAGATCTAGCGATAATAAAAAGTGGCCTGGAAGATTATGGGCAGGGTAAAGGAGACCCACCTCAAACCAAACAAATGATGAATCAAAGAATTTATCATGCTAAAGAAAAAAAAGACATTACTTACAAAAAATGTTTAGGCAGGGCACAGATTGAAAGATACTACATAAAGTGGTCCGGGTATTATTTAAAGTATGGAAAAAATCTATCAGGCCCTAGGAAAATTTCTTTGTTTCAAGGTGAAAGGATTCTTGTAAGACAGATACCTGCAAAACCGCCCTACTCTATTGTGTCTGCGTTGGTAACCGAAGAGATACTGAGTGATCGAAACTACATGATAATCAAAAATAATTCAGATTATGATATTCGTTTTATCCTTGCTGTTATAAATTCTAGAATTATTACCTATTGGTTTAATACAACATTTCAAAAATTACAAAGAAAAACTCAACCTCAATTCAAGATAACAGAGCTAAAAACCTTTCCAATTCCAAATTTAAAAAGCAAAAGAGATTTTAAACTATGTAAAGAAATTATAGATGAAGTTAAAAAGATAGAATCATATACCAAACAAACAAAACAGTTCAGGTTATCTAATGAGAATATAGACAAAAAGTTGGTAAAATTATTTAACCTTAGTATAGAAGATATACAGTTTATTGAACGATATCAGGAAGAACAAGAAAAAGGGCAAATAGAAAAAATCGAAGCAAGAGAAGATAAAAAACAAAGAAGTCTAAATAAGTTGTAGTCTTTGTTTTCTATTTTCTAATATCGATTTATTTATCTCATCTCTTAGCTCAACCAACCTACTTATAAGCACTTTTCTGGTTTTGTTTTCAAATGAATTAGAGGGGCTTAAAAAAGACAGTCTTCTATCTATTTCGGCTACTTCGTTAGATATTTCACTTAGTCTATATGCCGTCATATGTCTAACTAGTACTGTACTTTGTACATGCACACAAGAATATATGCATATAGTTGTAATATATAAACTATAATTTGTACAAGATTAGTGTTTTACTGAAGCATTCTTCTGGAGTATTGAGCTTTTATTCCATTTATCTTACTTGATCGTGTCTTAAACAGATCTGTGACATTATCCATGTCCAGGGTACACACAAGCACATCATCTACATGTTTTACGGCAACAAATTCTATGTCTTTAAGCACATCTTCTGGAATGTTTTTTAAATCTTTTTCATTATCCTTTGGATATATGACCTTTTTTATTCCTCCTCTATGTGCCGCAAGAGATTTTTCTTTTAAACCACCTATTTCTAAAACCCTACCTCTTAATGTAATCTCACCTGTCATAGACACCGACTGATTAACTTTTATCTTGGTAAGAGCTGACACTATGCTAGTAACAATAGCCACACCAGCAGAAGGGCCATCTTTAGGTATTGCACCCTCTGGAACGTGCACATGTACATCTACCGTTTGATAAAAATCCTTATCCAAGCCAAATAATAAGGCTCTGGAACGTACATAGCTCATGGATGCGGTACAAGATTCTTTCATCACGTCACCTAACTGACCTGTTATAGTTAATTTTCCAGTTCCAGGTAACACGCTGGCCTCTATTGATAACAGATCACCACCTGTCTCTGTCCAGGCCATGCCGTTTGTCAGACCAATTTCGTTACTGCCAGCAGCTTTGCTATATTTAAATTTGCGTACACCTAACATCTTTTTTACTGCGTCTTTTCCAATAACAAATGGTTTTGTCTTGGCCAAGCCTTGAGGTTTCTTACTGTTTTTGTCTATCATAATTTCTTTTGCAATTTTTCTGTACACAGTAGAAATTTGCCTATCCAGACCTCTAACTCCGGCTTCTCTAGTGTAGTTCTGTATTATAAATCTGATTGAGTCATATAAAAATTTTACTTTGTAATTGTTAAGACCATTCGCTTCAAGCTGTTTAGGAATCAAATACTTTTGAGCTATGTGAAACTTTTCGTTCTCTGTATAACCTTCTACAGGTATTATTTCCATTCTGTCCAGTAATGGTCCGGGTATATGATGTGTTGTGTTTGCAGTAGTAACAAACATCACCTTGGATAAATCGTAGTCTATTTCTAAGTAGTGATCTTGAAAAAAACAATTTTGCTCTGGATCTAAAACCTCTAATAGAGCACTGGACGGATCTCCTCTAAAATCCGTACTCATTTTGTCGATCTCATCTAATAAAAATAGAGGATTTGATGTGTCTACCTTTTTTAATGCCTGAATTATTTTACCAGGCATTGCTCCTACATAAGTCCTTCTATGCCCTCTGATTTCGGCTTCGTCTCTTACACCTCCAAGTGAAACCCGAACAAAATTTTTACCCATTGCTGTTGCTATAGATCTACCAAGGCTAGTTTTCCCCACACCAGGAGGCCCTACTAGACATAATATTGGACCTTTTGCTCTACGATTTGAAAGTTTGTTGGGCTGCTGCTCATTGTGCGATAACTTTGAAGGTTCCTTTTTTTCACTACTTAGGCTTTGAACTGATAAGTGCTCTAAGATACGCTCTTTAACTTTTTCCAATCCATAGTGGTTTTTATCTAAAATGTCATGTGCAAATGAAAGGTCGGATTTATCTTCAGAGTAACTATACCAAGGCAACGATATAATCCAATCCACATAATTTCTAACAACTGCTGATTCAGCACTCATAGGAGGCATAAGTCTTAATTTTTTCATTTCTTTTTTGGCTTTAGATCGAGCTTCCTTGCTCATTTCTTTTTTTTCTAATAGCTCTTCTAATTCTAGGATGTCGGATTGAAAATCATCCTTATCTCCCAGCTCCCTTTGAATAGCCTGCATCTGTTCATTTAGATAATACTCTTTTTGAGAGCGTTCCATTTGTCTCTTTACCCTACTTCTTATCTTTTTTTCTACTTCTAATATCTCAATTTCACTAGACATCATGCTAAGCAGCTCCTCTAATCTACAGCCAGGGTCTGAAGTCTCCAGGATTTTTTGTTTGTCTTCAATTTTTAAATTTAGTTGGGCAGCTATGATGTCAGCAAGTTCACTTACGTCCTCTATAGTGTTTACTCTCATTAACATCTCAGGAGGTATTCTTTTGTTTAGCTTTACGTACATTTCAAAAGTATCTTTTACAGATCTTACAAGAGCTTTAGCTTCCAAAGGTTTTTTGGGTGTTTCATCTGCATCTTCCACAACGGCAGATAGGTAGGGCTTAGTTTCAACATATTCTTTGATTCTAACTCTGGATTTACCCTCAACCAAAACCTTTACCGTACCGTCAGGCAACCTCAAAAGTTGTATAATACTGGCCATAGTACCGACAGAATATATGTCATCTGGCCCTGGGTTTTTTGTTTTGGCTTCCCTTTGAGCAGCTAAAACTACGTTAGTTCTTCTGTTCATTGCTTCTTCTAAAGCGTTGATGCTCTTCTCCCTACCTACAAACAAAGGCATCATCATGTATGGAAATACCACTAAATCTCTCAGAGGTAAAAGCGGGGTACCTTCTGGCATTATTCTCCTTTTATGCTAAGCACTTTCTTCTTTTAGCTCTTGGCTAACTTCTTGGTCTGATTTGATTTTTATCTTTCTGGAGGCAACTTTTTTCTTTCTAGTTTTTCGCTTTTTGTCAGTACTAATTACAAGTTTTGGTTTAGCGTTTTCTGTTATCACACTTTTATCTATGATAACTTCTTTTACATCTGTTTTTGAAGGAAGCTCGTACATTATGTCAAGCATCGATTCTTCTATTACACTTCTCAAACCTCTAGCTCCTGTTTTTCTCTTAAGAGATTCCTTTGCAATGGCTCTTAGAGCATCATCCGCAAAGGATAATTTAACATTTTCTAGATCGAACAATTTCTTGTATTGTTTTGTGAGTGCATTTTTAGGTCTTACCAAAATGTCAATTAATGCTTCTTCGCTCAAAGAGTCTAGCACAGCTAACACAGGTAGCCTTCCTATAAACTCAGGTATTAAACCAAATTGAGTTAGGTCATCAGGTTGAACGTGGCTTAATAACTTACTTATTTTTTCGTCACTTTTATCAACATCTGCTGCTAGTCCCATCGTTCTGCTAGTTGTTCTGCCTTTAATTATCTTATCGAGGCCAACAAAAGTACCACCACATACAAATAATATGTTTGAGGTATCTACCTGTATAAAATCTTGCTGTGGATGTTTTCTGCCGCCTTTAGGTGGAAGGTTAGCAACGGTACCTTCTAGAATTTTTAGTAAAGCCTGTTGTACTCCTTCACCACTTACATCTCTTGTTATAGAAGGATTTTCTGATTTACGACTAATTTTATCTATTTCATCTATGTATATTACTCCCATCTGAGCTTTTTTGACGTCGTAGTTAGCGGCTTGTAGTAAAGACAAAATTATATTTTCCACGTCCTCACCCACATAACCTGCCTCTGTCAAAGTGGTGGCATCTGCCATAGTAAATGGAACATTTAAAAGTCTAGCGATTGTTTGAGCCAATAAAGTTTTACCGCTTCCAGTAGGACCTATTAGCAGCACATTACTCTTGGTGAGTTCTACTTCATTTTTTTTACTTTTGGTATTTACTCTCTTGTAGTGATTATGAACCGCAACGGCTAAAGCTTTTTTTGCATGCTCCTGACCTACAACATAGTCATCTAAGAAAGCTTTTATCTCTGCTGGCTTAGGTACATTAATTCCGCCAGAGCTACTATCGCTTTCATCAACTATTATATCATTGCATAACTCTATACACTCGTTACATATATAGACCCCAGGTCCTGCAACAAGTTTGCGTACTTCTTTCTGAGGTTTTCCGCAAAAACTACAAGATAAATAACTATATTTTCCTTTTTTCTCGCTCAAATCTTTTTCCTATTTTTTGGTTTTACTTCCGGAGGTTTTATTTCTGTTTTCTACCACTCTATCTATTAGACCAAATTTTTCCGCTTCCGCAGGGCTAAGGAAAAAATCCCTATCCATCATTTTTTCTAAGTCATCAAATGGTTTGTTTGTGTGTTTTACATATATATCCGTTAATCTCTTTTTTGTATCTAAAAGATCCTTTGTATGAATTTCAATATCACTAGCTTGACCTGATATGCCTTCTCCTACAACCAAAGGTTGGTGGAGCATTATTTTTGAATTAGGCAGTGCGTATCTTTTTCCTGTCGTACCAGCAGCCAGAAGCAACGACCCCATACTAGCAGCTAGACCTGTACAGTATGTTGCAACATCACAACTTACAAACTGCATAATGTCATATATACCAAGGCCAGCCGATACGCTACCTCCAGGAGAATTAATGTATAACTGGATATCTTTTTCAGGGTTTTCCATCTCTAAAAACAGCATTTGGGCTATCACAAGGTTGGCTATTTCATCATGTATAGGGGTGCCTATAAAAATAATCCTATCTTTGAGTAGCCTGGAGTAGATATCGTAACTTCTCTCCCCTTTGGAAGTTTGTTCAATTACAAATGGAATAGTTGGCATATACCTTACCTTCTTATAAGTGTCTCATTTAGACACTATAAATTATCTTTTAAGACCATAACTATATCGGTACTGTCAAAACCTAGCTTAAAATCAAAAACTATTTCATGCCTAATTAATTTTCCAAAACACACAAAAAGTTAGCAAATGAAATATATTTGTTTCCTCTCATTAATTATGATAGAACCTCAAACCTGCCTATGTCATTCAAAATATTTTCGCTATGCTGTGAGGGTTATTATGAAATTTAGTTTATCCAGTGGTGTCAAAGACGAGAATCTAAGTGGTTGGAGCTTTGAAGTACTACTTTGTGTAAAAAATAATGGCTCTATCGAGGCTAAATGCTCGGATAAAATTGGAAAATGCTTAAAAGAGGCATCAGAAAATAAAATTTTTGATGCAAAGCCCGAGACCACACTAACTTTGATAGGACATGGCGACAAAGCAAAGAATACATTAGCCATAGGCCTTGGCCCTGAGTCTGAGCTAACGCAACTTGAATCCTTTAGAAGAGCTGGTGCTGTGGCTTACAGAGAACTTTATAGATTAAAGGCAGAAAATATAACAGCCAACTTTTCTTATTTTGACAAAAGTGGTTGGTCTAAAAATATACATAAATTTGTTAGTGCATTTTATGAAGGTTTTTATCTGGCGGGTTATGAATTTACAAAGTTTAAAAAAAATGAAGAAGGCGAGCAATACAATTTGAACAAATTCTCTGTTTCGTTAGACACAAAATATACCGACCAATTAAAGAGTTCTTTAGATATATCCAATGGGCTATGTGAAGGCGTAACTACAGCCAGAGCATTGGGCGATAACCCTGGAAATATAATAAACCCAGAGACTCTAAGTGCTTTTGTAGAGGATCATTTTAAAAACACTAAAGTAGAAGTAGAGGTGTGGGACAAGGCTCGTTTAAAAAAAGAAAAAATGGAGCTTTTGTTAGGGGTTGGTCAAGGCAGTGCTATTGCTCCTAGGTTGATAATAATGCGATATAAAAATGCTAATACTGATCCGGTATGTTTTGTTGGTAAGGGTATTACTTTTGATTCTGGTGGTATAAGTCTAAAACCTCCTCTTAATATGGAAGAGATGAAATTCGACATGTGTGGAGCGGCTGATGTCATAGGCACCCTTAGTGCTTTAAATGCGATGAAAGCTAAGGTAAATGTGGTGGGTATTGTAGCCACTGCCGAAAATATGCCAGGTCCCAGTGCCACTAAGCCTGGAGACATACATAGAGCCAGAAATGGGCTTTATGTAGAGGTTCAAAATACAGACGCTGAAGGTAGGCTTGCGTTAGGTGATGCTTTAGCTTTTGCTAGTGAGACAAAGCCTAAGTTTATAGTTGATGTGGCCACCTTAACCGGTGCGATGGTTATAGCGTTAGGTAAATTTCACGTTGGTTATTATGCTAGAGATGAAAAGCTGGCTAAGTCTATAAACAATGCTTTGGAGTATTCTGGGGAAGAAGCCTGGAGATTGCCTCTGTGCGAATCTCATAGAAAGCTTATGAAAGGAGATTATTCTGATCTCAAAAATATAGCTGCTACCAGAGAATGTGGCAGTGCTCAAGGTGCTGCATTTCTTTCTTACTTTGTAGATATAGATATACCTTGGGCACACTTTGATATTGCAGGCACTGCGTGGAATGTAGGTGATGAGTACCCTTACTGTAATAAGAAAGGGGCTTCTGGTATAATGGTTAGAACTTTCTGCCAGTTAGCTATAAACGAATGTTCTTAAAGTTATAGAGTTAGTATCCAATTTGATGCTATATTTGGATTTAAGTTTTCTATTTCTATAACCAGATCGGTTACATCTTCAGTAAAGGACACGAACGTAAGTCTTTGTGCGATCCATGTTTCTGGCCAGAAGTTTCCTAGGTCGCTAAATGTCATCTTGGTATTTTGGTATTCTATTGGTATGTTTACCACTTGATCTGTTGATAATGCTTTGATTCTTTCAACTGGGATAACCATGGTTTGGATATGATCTTCGCTGGTTGTTATGCAGGTTGCTTCTACATGAAGGGTTGGAACTTCGCCAGAGATAACAACACCTTCTGCATAAAATTGCATTTCTATGGATGAATATACCTCGCAAGAGTCGATGTGATCCGCATCGTTTGATCTGAGTTTAAATGCGGCTATATTTACCACTGTATTATCTTGGTCTAATTTTTCTATGTAAGATTCTTCAATTATTCTTTTGCTAACTGCATTCTTAAAAGCTTCGCCACTTAGATATGAATAATCGCCTTCAAAGTCTAATTCTATGGATGCTATATTTCTATTTTGAGTTGTGCCTTTACCAAGCGATAGGTATAGAACGCCTATTACTGTGCTCAATAAGAATAAAATTATCCCCTGAATAATTCTCATGCAGATAGCCTAGCATGCAATTTAGTATTTACGCAAGTTTTGTACTTTTAACATAGGAGTTATTGAAAAAGTTGCTCAACATACTTGTTCTACTTAAACAGGACTGTTAATTTATGTTCAATGCTCAAGCCTTATTATAATCAGGCATCTTTTTGTCTCTACCACGGGAATTGTATAGATGTACTAAAATCCCTTAAGGAAAATTCTATAGATTTAATTTTTGCAGACCCGCCTTATAATTTATCCAATGGTGGTTTTTCTGTTAGAGATGATTTAGTATTAGATCCTTTTACTGGCAGCTCTAGCACAGGAATTGCAGCCTACAATTTAGATAGAGCTTTTATTGGAATAGACAATAATTTGGATTTTTTAAACCTATCTGTTAAAAGATTTAACCAACTCAAAAACCCTAACCCAGCTGCAAAATTAGCTTCACAAAAAATAAACGATGACTTACACATTTGAAAAGATAGAAAATAAATTTTCAAAGCTAGACTGGCAAAATAGGTATAAATTTATCTTAGAGTTAGCAAAAACTCTACCGGAACTTAAAGAACAATTTAAAGTTAAAGATAACCTAGTAAAAGGTTGTCAATCTCAAGTATGGCTGGTCTGTGAATCAAAACAAGGAAAACTTTGTTTTAAAATAGATAGCGATGCACTAATAGTCAGAGGGCTTATAGTTATTGTGTTGTCTATATACAATCAAAAAACTCCGCAAGAAATACTAAATACGTCCAACGAATCTATACAAAAACTAGGTTTAGACAAATACTTAACTCAAACAAGAACAGGTGGGCTGGCATCTATCATAAAACAAATCAAGTTCTATGCACTGGCACATACATCAATCAAAAGTGAAATCTAGATAGTTTGTTTATAACCTACCTTGAACTTTGCACAACCACTCAATACATATTGTAGTGTGCATGAATCGTCATGAATCTATAAATTTTTCACTAACGATAAGTTAATAACAATCCAACAGAATTATGAGTTATTATCCTAAGACTTTAGGAGCATCATTATTATGAAAGTTTTTTGTAAGTTAGTGCTGTGTTATATTTTGCTATTTTATTTAAATGCACAGACATCAGTAATTGATGGCTGTTTAGCTGCATTGCAAGGAGTAAATAACCCTAGTATCGATCAACCTACAGCAGACAAACTAACTAACGCTATTCTAAAAGGCAACAAATATAAAATTAAGAAGCTTGCAGAGCCATGGCTTAACCAAGAAGTAATTAGAGAGCGAGGCGGAATATGGTACACACAAGATCGTATGCACGAGATACATTTTCCAGAAAGATTATTCAAATCCCACGATATATCTTCAGCGAACTTATTTTGGTTTACTGCCAGGTTAGCTTCTTCTTTAGAAGCACAAGACTCTTCAATAAGCGATAAAGTTATCGAAAGTTTGAAGACTCTAGTAGACATGGGTTTTACTGTTGATCATGTTGGCCTTGAAGAAAGCACAAGTTTTACTCCATTTGTTCTTGACTTGGACTGGAGCTGGCTTTTTCTGGAACGTTCAAAGCACGATAAGTCCAGGAGGCATCTAACTGAAACAAGACACCAACTTATAGACACAATAATTACTGCTGGACTAACTTTTCCAGAGACGGTATCTCGTAGCACATACGGTATACGTTCTCCAATTCATTCAGCACTATTAGTAGCTGATCAGAATTATTTTGACTATCTCATTTCTTCAATCGGCGAACCTAACGTAAACCTTCCGTTTGTACCAAGTGATGCAGACATCAAACTTAAAAAAAATGCAGTGAGTGATATGATGATGCTTACTCATGCTGGCCACACGATTGATATTCACCAATACGCCCACTACCCTACAGCAGCTACCTTGTTGCATTGGTATGTTGGATTAGAGAACGCAAGAAAAGAAAGCGTAAACACCCTAATAGAACTAGGTGCAGACCCTAATGTAAAAATTAGCAAAGTGGATGAAGAACATCAAAATGCACCCATGGGTGAAACTCCTTTAGAAACGGCTACACTAGCAAAAAATATTCCGGTTACGATAGAGCTATTGAAAGCAGGAGCAGACTATAAACTTCTTCCGGAAAATACCTGGTCAACCGTCTTTTTAGATATATACGTAAAACCTATCTACAACTATGAAGAAAATTAAAAGACTTTAACCCTTAATCTTAGACTTGACCAACTGTATACTCTTTATCAAGTCGACCAACTTATCAGAGGCGGTGTTTCTGGCTTTTATAATTTTACTCCACTTGTTTAGATTTTTTAACTCCAACTTAGCATTACTTAAAGCTTTCTTGGCACCTTGAATAGAATACCTATCTCTATACAAAAGTTTCTTTATCAAAAATACGGTCTCCAAATCCTTACCAGTGTACATTCTTTGATTATTAGACGCCTTCTTAGGTCTTAAAAGAGAAAATTCCGATTCCCAGTAGCGCAAAACATACGGTTTGATTCCAACCAACTCAGCTACCTCACCAATCTTAAACAACATCCTGTCAGGTATTTGTAACAACTCCTGTTTCAATTCATCATCTACAAATTGAATAGAGCTAGTCTCAACATCAATCCCTTGATGTATGGGGAGTGCAGTCTGAACCGAATCTCTTAAAACAACTTTTTCCACAATTATCCTTACCGATTATCCATTTAAACTATCTTTCAAACGCTGGCTCGGCTTAAAAGACAAAACCTTTCGTGCACCAATTTTTATCTGCTCACCAGTCTGAGGATTTCTTCCCACTCTTTCGGTTTTTTGATTCACAATAAAATTACCAAAGCTAGATAACTTAATACTGCCGGTGTTCTTTAAACCTTTTCTCAAACTATCAAACACCATCTCTACCATTTTTGAGCTATCTTTTTTAGAAAAGCCAATCTTTGAATAAATACTCTCAACTAAAAATGCTTTTGTAATAGTTCTAGCAGAATTAGACATATTCACACCTCTAGTACAATCCGCAAACAAAAGATAACCGAATGCTATCTTAACTTTGCTGAAAATTTAAGTCTCAGTGCATTAACAATACCTTCTTGAATTATATTTATATCCACATCTTTTAGACTTTTTTTATAACTCTGGTACACACATCGTATTCCTAATGCCATTTTAGAATCCTCTATACCGACTCCATGGTAAATATCAAATGGATAAACTTTAATCAACACTTTACCAGCTTCTTTTTTTATTACTTTTATTAAATCCGATATTTTTACATTTCGATCCACTATGAGTGAAATATCTCTTTCTACCTTAGGAAATCTTGAAAAAGGTTCAAGTTTTGGTTTTCTAGGTTGACCTACAAATAGCTTATCTAAAGAAATTTCACCTGCCACAGAGTGAGGAAGATCGAATTCTTTTCTAAATTTAGGATGTATTTCCCCTAAGTATCCAATAGGTTTTCCATCTACAACTAACCTGCCTCCACGAACAGTATTTATATAATCGGGCACACCTTCGTCCCACTCATAAGTTACCAAGAAACTACGCAAGATATTTTCTAGATCACTTTTTACATCCAAGATTAAAGGTGTTTTATTACAAGTCAACAATGACTCCTTTTGACCCCACGCTATTATGCCTAACTTAAGTTCCTCTAGATAAGTCATGTTAGATTTGTAAAAAGTAGGCCCTACTTCATAAAGTCTTCCAAATAATTCTCCATGCCTTACATTATAGGACATAGATTTTATAAGCCCTATAAAAAGACTTCTTCTCATGGAATCTAAATCCTGACTAATTGGGTTTATCAATTTAATAGGATCGGCATTAATACTAAGCCCACATTCAGATAGTTTAGTTTCTTTTGCTAGAACCTTTTTTTCCTGTTCGCTACTGTTAAACGAATAATTTATTATCTGGTTATAACCTTGAGATTTTGACGATTGCTTTAGCTTCTTGGTAAGATAATATTCTACTGCATGCTTTCTTAAACTTTTAGATATGTAAGGCTGTTTGGACGGTATCTTGTCAAAACCTTCTAACCTTGCAAACTCCTCTATTAAATCCTCTTTCAAAATAAGGTCAGTCCTGTAATTAGGAGGAACAACCTCCAAACCTTCTTTATTGTCTTTAACATTACAACCTATTGAATTAAATCTGGACTTCATGCTACAAAAATCCACCTGGTATCCTAATCTTGAGGATACATTTTGCTCCGATATGAGTATAGATTTTGGACTGCCTACAGGGTTAGGATAATTATCGATGTAACCACAGGCTGTACCACCAGTTATATCACAAATAAGTTTCATGGCTCTTTTTAAAGATAACTCTGGCATAAATACATCCACGCCTTTGGAAAATCTGGAAGAAGAATCTGTCTCTATACCAATTCTTCTGGATGTTTTTCTTATAGCTTCTTTTAAAAAACATGCAGCCTCAATGAATATATCTTTGGTTTGATTTGTTACCTTAGAATTTTGTCCTCCTATAACGCCAGCAAGTGCAAGTATACCGTTGTCATCTCTTATTGTAAGATCATCAGCAGTCAATTTAATTAAACTACCATCTAATGCAACAAACTCCTCCGAAGAGCTAGCCTGACTTACATATATCCCTTTTTTTATTTTTGACATGTCAAATGCATGTAGAGGCGTTCCTAATTCCAGCATTACAAAATTGGTAATATCTACAACGTTGTTAACAGTATTTATATCCAAATGTTTTAAGTATTTTTGTATCCACAAGGGGCTTTCTTGTATTTTAATATCTTTTATTACAAGACCCATGTATCTAGGGCAAAAGTTAGATTTTATGTTTACGTCTATGTGACTTTTTTTTAACTTAGTTAAGTTGGCAACCTCTGGCTTATTGAACGGAACATTTAAAATAGATGCTATTTCTCTAGCAAGTCCGAAATGGTTTAGGGTATCTGGCCTGTTTGACTGTATATTAACATCAAGCACCTGATCTTTTTGGTAATAGTCATCAAACAATGTACCATCCTTTGGTGCATTACTTTTCAATATCATTATTCCGTCTGTTTCATTGGATATTCCCAGCTCATCTTCAGAGCACATCATACCCTGTGATTCTACTCCTCTTATCTTGGCTTTTTTTATCTTAATATCAGCTAATCTAGCTCCAGGAAGAGCTACTACCACCCTGTCATTTTTTTTGAAATTTTTGGCTCCGCAGATAATTTGCTTTGTTTCATCATTACCAACACTAACTTGACATAATAAAAGTTTATCTGCATTTGGGTGAGAGGTTACATCCAGCACTGTCGCTAAAACAACTTTTTTAGAACGTTCAGCTTCTTCTATAGACTCAACTTCAAAACCAGATTTGGTAAGTATATTTGCTAATTCTCGTACGCTGACAGATGTTTTGAAATCTACATATTCACCAAGCCAATTTGTAGAAAACTTCACATCTGCCTCAAAAATCTAAGATCGTTTTCAAAAAATAACCTAATGTCGTCCACTTTGTATTTAATTATAGCCATACGCTCTATACCCAAGCCAAAAGCAAAACCTTGCCATTTATCAGGATCTATCCTTGATTTTTTAAGAACATTTGGATGTACTAAACCACATCCAGCTATCTCCAACCATCCAGTGTGTGAGCACATACTACAGCCTTTTTTATCGCAAAGTATACATGTACAGTCTAGTTCAGCAGATGGCTCTGTAAAAGGAAAAAAACTAGGTCTGAATCTAGTATCCACATCACCAAAAAACTCCTTTGCAAAAAAATCTAAAGTACCTTTTAGATCTGACATAGAAATATTCTTATCTATCATTAGTCCTTCTAATTGATGGAACATAGGGCTATGAGATATGTCACTATCACACCTAAATACACTACCAGGGCCTATTACACTTATAGGTGGTTCTTCTTCCCCCATAGTCCTTACTTGGATAGGACTGGTATGCGGCCTTAAAGAAAAATTATCGTCCAGATAAAAAGTGTCCTGCATATCTCTAGCCGGATGATCTTTTGGTATGTTTAAAGCCTCAAAATTATTTTCATCCGATTCAATACATGGGCCAGTTCTGACATAAAAACCAAGTCTAGAAAATATATCTATTATTTCATCCATGATTGTATCTATTGGATGAAAAGAACCAGAGGAAGGAGTGATCATTCCAGGAAGTGACATGTCTATAGGGTTTTTAAGCTCGTCTAAAAGTGCTACACCTTCTAATTTTTGCTTGTATTCATTATAGCTGGATTCAAGTTTATCTTTAGTTTGATTTAACATAGCTCCTATATGTTTTCTCTGACTAACTTCCTTGATACTGCCTATACTTTTCATCAAAATAGAAAATTTGCCTTTTTTGCCTAGGTATTTTATTCTGATCTCTTCTAATGAACTTAGATCTTTTGCGGAGCTAAAACTCTCAAGGGCTGATTTTTCTAAGTCAAGTATTTGCTGTTCCACGCTTGGAATATAAAATAACTTTTAGTTACAATCAAAGACATTATTTTAAAAGTGACAGTTGGTAAATATTTTACCAACCTACGATTGGATTAATTTGTAGACTAACAGATGCAGATTTTATAACTAACGAAGAAGATGGTTGTATGGTTTGAAGGGGCTTTCAAGCTGCTCCAAGAGCAGCGTACCCCGGAAAACCATACAACCAGATTCCGTTATATCAAAAAACTTTGATCAGAAACGAAGGGCCTAAAGTAAATTCTTTTATAGTCTACCTTGATAAGTTGCACAACGCTTTACCAAATGTTTTCATAGCTACGCTTTAAGCCTTACGGCTTACCGCTTCGCTAATCAAACATTTGGTAAAACGAAGGGCCTAAAGTAAATTCTTTTGTAATTTACCTTGAGAGCTGGTAAACATTTTAATTTAAAGACCTTTAGTGTATGGACATAATAACTAGCTCTCAGAACGAACAATTTAAACTTTTAAAATCTCTATTAACATCCAAAGGTGTCAAAAAACATAGGTTGTGCCTAGCAATGGGCAGAAAGTTTATCCCAACCAAAGATAAAATAGAACTGCAAGTCTTTGCAAAAAACCATGCTACTGATATAACCAGCCAAACAAAAATTAGACAATTAATTCTAAATAATGAGCTTTTTAAACAAATAGACGTGTTGGGAACAAACTGGCCAATATCTGTTATCAAAACACTTAGCCTACCTACTTGGGATGAACAAGACAAATTGGAAGGAAAGGAGATCTTAATACAATTCAAGGACCCTGCTAATTTAGGAAGTGTCATAAGATCATGTGTAGCCTTTGATGTTGATAAAATTATTCTATTAAACGGAGCTGTAAACCCATTTCTACCCAAAGTTATAAAGTCATCAAACTACGCAGTATTTAGCAGGAAATTATTTTTAGGTCCATGTGTAGAAAGCTTAAGGCAGTACATGGCTTTGGATTCAAACAAAGGCACAGACATAAATAAATTCAAATGGCCTGAAAAAGGAAGGCTATTGATTGGTGAAGAAAGAGGGCTTGTTGTGAACAAAAAAGCACAAGTAAAGCATATTCATATACCTATGGCCAAAGGTTTTGATTCACTAAATTCATCTGTAGCTGCCAGTATAGCAATACATGCCTGGAGGATGTGGCCTAGATAATATATTTAATTAGATTTTTGTCTTTTTAAAGCTCTGTAGTCGTAAGCTGCTTTTTTAGATTTAGCACGAGCCTTGGATCTCTTTGCTCTTAAAGCACGTTTTTTTGCGACAGCATTTTTTAATGCTCTATCTGTTCTTTGCCTTTGTTTTCTGACTTTAGACTCCCACAAAACAGCTTTTTTCTCAGCAGATTTTACCTCTGTTTTTAAGGAGGCTATTTGTTTCTTTGCTCTTCTAATATTAGCTTTTTTATTTTTAATTTCTTTTTTATGCCCTTTTATCTCTTTTTCTATACCTCTTTTCTCTTTAGTAAGACCGCTTTTGGTGTCCAAAGAAGCAGCTAGCTTAGCTTCTGCTTTTTTTAGACGCTCTTTGTGATTGTTTGCTTGCAGCTCCAAACCACTGATCTCGGCTTTTAACTTAACTATCTCTCTATTTGCTTGTGTGGTTTTGCCAACGGCAATGTCATATTTTTTCTTTGCATTGTTTATGACTGTAGTGGTCTTTTTTCTTATAACATCTCTTTTTGCCCTGATTGATTCTAGTTCTTTTTCAGCTTGTCTGGTTTCTCTTTGTGCTTGTTCTGCCTCTCTTTGTGCTTGTGCTTTCTCGTTTTCTATCTCATTTACTTCTGCTTCTTCCATTTCTATCGAAAGATCGTTTTCTATCTGCGGAAAACCAGCAGATGTAAAAGACAATACTAGTAAAAAAGCCAGGTATCTCATTTAAGCCTCTATATAGGTAATTGCGGAATTTTATGAAAGATTCTTGAATATATATGAGAGAATACTTCCTATTTTGAAATTTTAATATAAACCATAGTGGTTGCAAAATCAGTACTATAGTACTACTAAATAACACAAAATGTTTAATGTTCATCAAACTTGGGAACCTATTTTAAATGGCGAATTTATCAAGCCTTATTGGAAGGATCTAGTCAGTTTTTTAGAAATTGAATATACAAACAAGACCATATTCCCGGAGAAAAACCAGGTTTTTAATGCACTGGATTTTACGCCTTTTAATAAAGTAAAGGTGGTTATTCTAGGTCAAGATCCATACCATGGTGAAGGCCAAGCTAACGGACTTTGTTTTTCGGTAAATAATGATGTGCCTCTGCCACCATCTTTAAAAAACATTTTTAGAGAATTACATGACGATTTAGGTATTTATAATTCCTCTGGAGATCTTACCTCTTGGGCTAAGCAAGGGGTATTGTTATTAAATTCAACATTAACGGTTGAAAAATCTATGGCTGGATCACATCAGCTTAAAGGTTGGGAGCAGTTTACAGATCATATCATTCATCAGGTAAGCTCTAGCCTAGAGCATATTGTGTTCATTTTGTGGGGTGCTTATGCCATAAAAAAAGGTGATGTTGTGGATAAAAATAAACATCATGTTATAAGCTCCGCACACCCATCCCCGTTCTCAGCTAATAGAGGTTTTTTTGGTTCAAAACCATTTTCTAAAACCAACAGATATTTAAAAAAACATAACCTAAAAATGATAGATTGGGAGCTGTTTAGCTAAAGAAATTTTGATTTAATACCGACCTGCACTCATAGCCATGGTGTTTCGTTTTTACCTATTTTTACTATTTTCATTCACTGCATTGCCATTTGCCTTTACGCAGGAGTCAAATGACACTACGAGCGCACAGCCAAATCAACAAGAGCACTTGGCATGTAAAGAATCATTTACAGAATACAACAAAGCAAAAGAAACCAGACGAGAAGTATGTGAGCAAGACAGCAACATAACCGAATGTGAAGAGAAGCTAAGAGAGTGCCAAGATAAGCTAGAAACCGAATTTCCAGTTAATACTAATGGAGCTATAGATGAAGAAAAGGTAGAAGCTTTTCAAAATGAGTGTCCTAAACTATTAGGTGCATTAAATAATAAGCTTAACCGGCGATTGCAAAGAGCGGAGGCTCTTTTAGAAGAGCGTAGGCAGGAGCAAAATGAAAAAAAACAACAGCTTACCACACTACTAAACAACAGAGAACAGAAACAACAAGAGA
This sequence comes from Bdellovibrionales bacterium, assembly GCA_965203875.1. Lineage (GTDB taxonomy): Bacteria > Bdellovibrionota > Bdellovibrionia > Bdellovibrionales > JAUICD01 > CBDANC01. The sequence continues at coordinate 30,948 of OZ241914.1, forward strand.
TAGAGAACAAAATAAATGAACTGATCAATGGAAAAGGTGCAGAAGGAGATAAGAAAAAATCATTAGATGAAATGTCACTTAGTGAACTAGAATCAAAAAAACAAGATGCCTTAAGCAATCAAGACGAAATGAACGCAGCTGTTGCAAGGTATCAGGCAGAGCTAAGTAAAGTAAATCAAAAAATTGAACAGGCAAAAACAGGAATGTCTTCTGCAAAAATTGCATACAGAAGAGCGATAAATCAAGTAGCTTTGCAATGTGATGATCTGGTTGAAAAAAGTAGCGAGCGTATACTAAGGCAATGTAGAACTGTCAGAAGCATAGAAAGAGATGGAGGGAGCTGTGTAGCTGCAGCTAGAAGAAGGCACTATATTAGATGTAAAAAAAGTAAAAGAAGTTACTTCGCTGTACAAGATGCTAGCTTGGATTACAGAGAAGCATTGGGAAAATATACAACGGAGCTAGATAACCTGATACAATTACAACAAAGACTAGATGAGCAATTCCAAACTCAATTACAACTTATAGAGAGATCAAAAAAAGAAGAGGTAGAAGCAATACATAATGAAATAATGCGAAGGCAAGTAGAGCTGACAAAAAAACAGTCAGAAATATCCAAACTGATGTCTGAAAAAAATAACGAAGAGGAAAATAATTTAACAGCAGAGTTAGAAGAGATGTCAGAAAGTTTCGATGAGGCAGAACATGCTCTAAATAATTTAAAACTGACAGTACCTAATCAAACTGAAACTGATGAGCTAGCTAGTGCAGTTGATGGCGTATTAACAGGCTTAAATTATGATCATAAAAAACAAGTAGCAAGAGATGACTGTTGCAACCCTCCACCTGATGGATCACATCAATTTTCGGTAAAACCTAATATAGGTAGACGTGTAAGTGGATCAGGAACTTTTTGCCGTAGTATTACAACAGAAGGATCTCCTATTGGTGAGGCAGAAACACAAGGTGACAATGCAGATGAAACTCAAGGGACAAATTAAGTTCAACTATTAAAACCTTGCGATAGCTGTAATCCCAAAGATAAAGTCCAGAATCTATACTTTAGTTCAGTAAAATAAATACCTATAGTTGGGTTACAATTTTGTCTATGAAGCGTATAATTTTATGTTTTGTATTATTTCTTTGCGTAGGTACTGTAAGTGCCAGAGAAAACCATGGAATTAAATCTGCCTTAATATTTGATCTACCAATAGAGTACAACCCGTATGTTCAAAGATGGATAGATTATTTTCAAGGCTCTGGAAGAAAACATTTTGTAAAGTGGCTAGAAAAACACAAAAGCGTAGCCATTAGGATTCAAAATATTTTAGCAAAAGAAGGTTTGCCAAAAGATTTGGTATATATGTCTATGATAGAAAGTGGTTTTTCACCGTACGCAACATCACATAGAGCTGCTGTGGGCCCATGGCAATTCATTGCTCCTACAGCACAAAGGTTTGGACTAAAGATAAACTCATGGATTGATGAAAGAAGAGATATTTATAAAAGCACCATTGCGGCTACTAAATATATAAAATATTTATATCAAATGTTTGGCTCTTGGTACCTAGTTGCTGCTGCCTATAACACTGGTGAAAATAGAGTACACTCGGCAATAAAAAAACACAGAACCAAAAATTTTTGGGAGCTTGTAAGAAAAAAAGCTTTACACAAAGAAACAACAAATTATGTACCAAAATTAATTGCAGCCACGTTAATTTCAAAAGCTCCAGGTCTTTATGGGTTTAGGAAGATAAAATATAAAGACCCTACACTATTTGAATACTTCACCTTCCCTGGAGGTACTAATATAAGACAATTAAGCAGGCATTTAAATGTAAGATCAGAGGTGATTTCTAGCCTAAACCCAGAATTAAAACTTCATACAATTCCAAAAACGGTCAGAGCACATCAAATAAAAATACCGTTGAGCTTATCGCTTAATGCACGAAAGTACTTGAAAAGGTAAGAGGATTACTTTCTTGGTCGGGCCGTTACGCTGTGAACAAAAGCTTTTGGAATATACCTTGAACGTTGGTTAACATTCTATCAAATCCTTGCCTAGTTCCGCTACAAGGCCTCTGGTCTTTCCACTACACTAGCAAGGATTTGATAGAATTGAAGACCTTTACTCTAGGTATGAATAGCCTGATAAGCCGTCTTCATAATTTCTCATAAGAAGTTTAGCATCCAACCTACTTATTAAATTTTTCTTAATTCCATTTTCTGTAGATCTACGCATTTTTTGTACTAATTCAGATCTATTGTATTGGATATAACCCAATATCTCTCCTACTGTATCTCCTGATTCTACCTCTTCAATATGATAACCACTATTATCTATAGATATCGACACCGCATCTGTATTACCAAATAAATTATGAAGGTCGCCTAGTATTTCTTGATATGCACCTATAAGAAAAATACCTACATAATAAGAATCACTATCATCCAACTCATGAAGTTTTAATGTGGGAGATTGAGTACCATTTTGTATAAATGAATCAATTCTACCATCACAATCACAAGTTATGTCAGCTAATATAGCTTGGTTGGTAGGTTCTTCATCTAACCTTTGAATTGGCAATACAGGAAAAACATGTCTTATCGCCCAAATATCTGGTACCGATTGAAATACACTAAAGTTTGCAAAATAAACAGAGACCAAATCTTTTTCTATGGAAGATACAATATTTTTTAAATTTTTTTGTTTTGCCAACTCCATTAATTTTAAACTTATATCTCTTATTAGGCTTTCTGCTATACACTTGTGCTCTAGGTTTAATACTCCATAGGTAAATAGCTGTGCTACGTCTGTTCTATACTGTCTCAGGTCGTTAAAAAATTCTGACAGGTTTTTAGTATCAGATAATTGTTCTAATGTCTCTTTTAGCTCATGAAGTATTGGAGGGTCATCAGTTTTAAGCGATGCTTTGGTAGAAAATTGTTTTTTTGATGCACCCAATATGTCGAACACCAGAACCGAGTGGTGTGCGGTTAAAGATCGCCCAGATTCTGAAATGATAATAGGATGTTTAACATTTCTTTCATCACACTCACTTTGTATAATAGATACAACATCATTTGCATATTCTTGTTCCCTGTAATTAGCTGATGAATCTGAACTGCCAGTACCGTCATAATCTACACCAAGGCCTCCGCCTACGTCTAAATACTTGAGGTTTCCTCCCATTTTGGATAACTCAGTATAAAATCTAGCACCTTCTTTTAAGGCAGCCTTGATAGAATATATAGAGGGTATTTGTGAACCTATATGAAAGTGCAATAGGTGTAGCTGAGATAATAGGTTATGGTTTTTTAGTTTTTCTATGCATTCTACCAATCCTGTTGCGTTCAGTCCAAATTTAGATCTTACACCAGTGGTCTGTTTCCATTTTCCAGAGCTAGGGGATTCCAATCTGACTCTCATTCCTATGAAAGGTTTTATTTTTAAGTTTTCTGCTATTTCGATCACCAAATCCAGCTCTGATATTCGTTCTATGACTATTATTGTTTCAAAACCAAGTTTTGTAGATAGTATTGCTGTTTCTATATATTCGTAGTCTTTGAATCCATTACATATTAATAAAGACTGCTTTTCGCTCATCATGGCTAGTGCAACCAAAAGCTCTGGTTTACTGCCACACTCCAGCCCCATATTGTATGTTTGGCCTATATCCAAAATTTTTTCTACTAGATGTTTTTGTTGGTTTACTTTTATTGGGTACACGCCTCGGTATTTATTTTCATATCCGTAGCTCTTTATTGATCTGTTGAAACAGGAGTTAATTAGATGAATTCTATTTTCTACGATATCCATCATTCTAAGTAGAATTGGGGTTCTGATGCCTCTTTCCTTAAGATCTTCGACTAGTTTACGCATATCTACTTTAGCTAGATCTTTAGGTGTAACTATTAGGTTGCCCTTTTCGTTGATATCAAAGTACCCAGCTCCCCATGAGTTTATTCCGTAAAGTGATTCTGAGTCTAAAATTGTCCACTTTTTGTTGTTTTCCGTCATAAGAACTTTAATATTAGGAACGTTGTAATACATCAACCAAAATTTATGATATTGTTATCTTAATATGAAAATTATTGACGGATTTCACCATATACATCTAAAGAATTTTAAGACAAAAACCTTAGAGATAGAAAGTTTGGTGTTAGCACAAAACCCTCTGGGAGATTCTCCTACAAGAAGACATATTCTGCTTGTTCCAAAGTCAATGAGAAAAGAATGCTCTGTGGTGTTTATCTTATCGGGGTTTTTATCCAACGGTCCTGGGTATTTTAATCTCAAACAGTTGAATGAACCTAACTTTCCCCAAACGCTAGATAATAACTATGACAAAATTCCAAATGCTGTTTATGTATTTGTAGATGCATTGTCTTCTTTAGGAGGTAGTCAGTTTTTAAATAGTCCTGCTGTTGGCAAGTTTGAAGATCACATAATACAAGAATTAGTTCCTTTTATTGAATCAAATTTTTGTAATGATCATAACTTGTGGACAATAATGGGAGGATCAAGTGGTGGATATGGAGCTCTTCATCTTGCAAGTAAGTATCCGTTATTTAAGAACGTTGTAGCTATCGCTCCTGATTCTTTTTTTGAAGCTTGTTATTTGCCAGATTTATATAAGGCGTGTCCTTTTATAAAAAAGGAAGGGTTAGTTAATATAGTTAAGCTTATTCAAAAACAAAAGATACAGGACATGTCTGTGATTCATGCCGTGGCTATGTCGGCATGTTATGCTGGTGATAGAGAGTTAGAATTTCCGATTGATTTAGATACTGGCCAGCTTAAAGCTAGTGTTTGGAAGAGGTGGAAGTCATTTGATCCGGTTACTTTTTTATGTGAAAGAAAAGATGTTATAAAAACTTGGAATTCTGTTTTTATAGAGTGTGGTAGGTTGGATGAGTTTTCTTTGCAATTTGGTGCATATAGAATTTGGCAGATTTTAAAAGATTATAATTTCAAGCTTCATTATGAGGAATTTGAAGGGGGGCATTTTGATATTTCTAAGGTAAGGATCAAAGCTCTTCAAACTTTATCAAATGTTTGATATCGAAATGATTGCCCGTAGACCAGAAATTGATCGAGTTGTAGTAGATTCATTCACAGTGAAACAGTTGGGGCTTTGATAGTGTGTCTAATTGTAGGTACAGTGGATCACAAAAAAATTTGATTACTAGTGAAAAGGCGGTACAATATTGTAGTGTCACTTAGCAAGTTAAAATCTTTAGTGTCTAAAATAGACTACAGGTATGTTGTTTTAGAGTATCTTACTGAAGACCGGCAGATACATCCAATCATGAATGTTCTAAGAGATTATTTAAAATATAAAAGATTTGATTACTCTAAAGGATCGCAGTCGCAAGCTAGTTTTTCGTTTAAGGGACCTGCCGAAGGCAGGCAAACTGGTCCAACCGAGAGTTGTTATCGAACAGTAGGTTTTCGTAGTTTACTGTTAGCTTTTGTTCAGGGGGCTGGCCGAAGGCCAGCAAAAGCGTCCAGTCACAAGACTGGGGGATTTACGCTGTTGGAGACGTTGATAGGGTTAGTTGTAGTTTCAATTACATGTTTTGTAGTTGCTTTTATGTCGGCTAATATGACGACCTCAACTCAGAGGAAGCATGATACTTATATGTGTTCATCTATAGCTGGTAATGTATTGGCTCATTTTTCTAAGAATGGTAGTAAAGTTATTGCTAAACAAGTGCCTACTATAAAAAAAATGGGGGGGGGCACTGGCACTCCTGGGGTTGAAATAGAGCACAATGTATCTGGTGACAGCCCTCCATTAAGTAGTTCATCTAGTGGAGTTACCTTAAATTTAGATAGGTTATATGATGGTTCAGATGTTGGAGTTTTGGAGGACTTGTATAATAAGTATTTAAAGATATCTCCTACTAATCCTATTTCTATATGTCCATCAGATGCTCAAATTAGTAACAGTTCAGCTTTGACTTTTGATCTAGTGAAGATGGAGTTTAAGTCTCATGAGTCTTCTGCTCCTTTGATAAAGTTAGGTGATTTAGACAAGTGGGTTGAAGAGAATCCTAATAAATATCGTAAGCTTAAGGATGAAGATAAACGGACAGCTCAGCAAGGGCTAGCAGACAACAATGGTTCATCTTCAGATGGATATAAGTGGGATAGGTTGACCGGAGAGTCGTTATTTTTGTTAAGTGAGCGTTTATCTGATATATCGTCCTTATCCTTTGGTCCAGTTGAGCCTGTGAGTAGTTATACTCCTGTAAGTAATTACATAGCTAAGTCTAAGTATGAAGTTCGTATTGGTATAAGGCCTTGGGATATAAGCAAGAATGAGAAGACAGATAGTTGTAACAGGCATAAGAGTAAGGCTATACATCCTATTTTTGTTCGTCCTCGTTCTGTTTATGATAAACCTGAGAATTCAGATAAGAGTAAGTTAGGTTATAAGCTTGCTTCTAGTTTATCAGGTTTGCCTGAGGCTAATATTCGTCATGATCTTGGATTTAAGTTATTTGTGGAGGTTGAGGAGAGGAAGGCAGTATCTAGTTATGATCCTATCAGATGCAGAGCTGAGAAGATGTTTTCTTACTCACCCAGATATAGAACATCATATGACATCCTACCACCAAAAACTACTGCCGATACTCAATTAGGTAATAATCAGGCTAACCAGGCTAATAACTCTGGTAATACTAACAAGATGTTAGCTAATAAATTAGCCAATAAAGCTAACAGTCCATCTACTGTTTCTTTATCTTCTATATCCAATTCGGAAGCTAGTACATCCACTACTGCTAGCCAATCGAAGTGCACACGAAAAACCGAAGGTGGTGGTACTTATAATGAATGTAAATGTGATGCTGATGACATGTGTGAATTTAGGGTTGATGGTCGTGTATGGGATAGAGGTGGTGATGAGTTAGATTCAAATTTTAGCAAAAATATATTTCTATGTCGTTTAAAGAAGACTCAAAATGGTACCACAACTTATTTAGATTGGGCTTTGTGTGGGGATAATACCGATATTGGCGATGGTGTTATAACCAACTTATATGCTGGTGATCCTAAGGATGGTGATCGTAGTAATGATAAGCATGTGTATTTAAAATTTGAACCACCAAGCACTCAAAATACTTCATACGCAGTTGAGTTAAGACTTGTGGATCAATATGGTAACTATCATCCAAGAGATAATAAGGATAAGATAGTTTTCACCTCACTATGTGCTGATGTAACATGTACTGGCATTCAGAGGTGTAATAGTGCTACTGGCCGTTGTGAATGTCCAGCTAATCATGCTAGTTGTCGTAATAATGCTATTTGCTGTAATCCTGGTAATATTTGCGTAAATAATGGTTGTGCTTGTGATGATACTGCTTGTGGGCTTCTTGGAAAAGTTTGTTCAGAAGATACAAGTCTGGCAGATCGATGTGTAAGTCAACATTCCTGTAGTGGTCCTTCAGATTGTAACTCCTGCCAAGAGTGTGTTGGAGGTAAGTGCATAGCTCAAGCTGTAAACTGCTCAAATCATCCTACTCATAAAGAAAGTAGTTCATCAGCCTGTACTGATGATGGTAAAACTCCTGAAGCTATCGGTGTATGCGATACATATTGTTACAAGTGTAAATCCACTGGAGGCGGTGGAAATACTGGTGGAGGTGGTGGAAATACTGGTGATGATAGCGGCGTAGATGATAGCACTGGTAACGATGACAGCACATTATCTGACCCTGACCCTGACCCAGACCCAGACCCAACACCTGATGAGGAAACACGTTGCAAACCTGATTCTGCAACTTGCACCATTTGTATAAATGGCTCTCCTGAAGGATGTGGTCGTGGTCGTTTCAGGCTCATGCCTCATTGTAAACCCCATATAGGTTGCGTACAATGTCTTAACAGCTCACATTGTCCAACTAAGCAAGAATGTGATAGAACTACAGGTTCATGTAAGTTTAAAACCCTACATCAGTAGCAGGCTGTAAAATATGCTCCAATGCTCTTGTAGAATATCTAGAACTAAAACATATCACTAACGACACTTGCAATCTAGACACAAGAAATTGTGATCCTGATGCTGCTACTTACGAAGAAGCTAATAGTATATCGGACATTAGTTGGCACAAGATCGTTTGTAGACGACAAGTGCATAGGTGGAGCAAAACGTAGCGATAAGAGTTGGTGCATTAACAGACTACAACCATAGCCTCATATAAAGTGTGAAGTTTTGTTGGTTGCGATAGAAACGGCAACTGTCCAGCAGCTACAACAGTTGTGATCAAAGCTACAGATAATTGTTACTATCAAAGACAATAAAATTAAAGACTTTCAACTTTAGTAAGAAATCTGGAACATAATAAAACTTAGAGGCATCTTCTATTGCATACTGCAAAGCTTCTACAGCATCTGCCTGTTCATCATCTAAATGAATCAGCTACAAGCTATCCAGCTTTGCTTGCCTGCTATCTACTATTTCGCTAATATAAACTTATTAAAAGCAGTATTTTAGTATGGCACTTACCATAATCATAATAGCTCTGTTGTTTTTTGTAGGTCACGCATTAAAGTGGGTATTTGCACTTACAAAAATTCCCGATCTACTAATACTTTTAGCTATCGGTTTTGCTATAAAAATTTGGTTTAAAGATGATCTCAAAGCCTTAGAAGGAATAGGCCCTACGCTTTCGACCATGGCATTGATTGTGGTTTTATATGGCGGAGGACTTTCACTAAGAGCTAAGGATTTATTGACGTCTAGTTTACCCGCACTGAGCATTTCGGTTTTAGGGTTTATTATAACATGTTTATTTTCTCTAGGAGTCGGATTGTTGTGTGGGCAAAATCTTGAAACATCTCTACTGTTGGCAGCCGCCATAGGCAGCACCTCTTCTGCAATAGTAATACCTATGGTAAAACAACTTAGCATATCCAGTAATGCCAAAGTAATTTTATCGTTAGAATCAGCCATCACAGACGTTTTAGCCATCGTTATATTTCTTGTTCTACTAGATGGAGCAACCGCCGGTGGTGGGGGTTTTGATATAAAAAAACTTGCAATGGGAATAGGGCCAAACACACTAACCGCAGCATTGTATGGAATTGGATTAGGGCTTGTTTGGTCATCTTTAAAAGCTCTATTTGGATTCATATCAAATATAAATTTTTCTGGAGAAGCGTGGGCAATGCTCTGTTACGGCTTTATGGAAATAAAAGGCCTAAATGGTGCCATCGGTGTTTTAGCTTTAGGTTTTACCCTAGCAAACCTTGATCTTCTACCCACTTTTTTTAGAACAATATTAAGCGGTAACCCAGTAAGTAAATTAGATATGCACCTTTTAGAAGAAGTAACTTTTTTACTAAAAACTGCATTTTTTGTTTTTTTAGGAACTCAAGTACAATTCAGTAACTTACTTATAATAGTAATTGCGTTAGCTCTTAGCATAGGAATATTTGCAATACGATACTTTGCTGTAAACTTAGTAATGAACAAAAGTAAATATTCCAGAATTGACGCCATGATTATAACAGCAATGGGGCCTAGAGGACTTGCATGTGCGGTACTAGCCACTCTGCCACTTCAGAGAGGATTCGACAGTACCTCTGGACTCTGGTTACAGAACACAATTTTTGCCCTAATACCAATAACAATTATATTTACAGCTATACTAGTTATCATGTTTGAAATAAAAATTTTTAGAAAAATGCTTGACAAATTCTTTGCTAAATATTCTACCTTAGAACAATGACTCCCAGCCTGCCGCAAATTTTAATAGTTCTGGCTATAGTGCTTATAATATTTGGTCCAAGGAAAATCCCTGGAATTGGTAAAGCTTTAGGTCAAGCAATTAGAGGTTTTAAAAAAGGTGTGACCGAAGAAGAGTCCGAAAAAGAAGATAAAGAAGACGACAAACAATAAAAGTCAGGTGCTTTTTTTACGGGATTTTAAATACAAACGGTTCTCCTTCGTTACCGGATATTGGCAACTTCCTTTTATCGACTACTATGGACGTTGAGCTAACATCGTCTGTACGTATTTCTACATTAGTTCCACTAACCATAATAGTCTCGCCTGTTTGTAAATCATTAGTCATAGTTGCCGAATTATCTACAGTATAACTCACCCGTAGAGCACCTAGTGCAATAATCTCAATTCTTCTGACATTACCTACAACTACGGACGTGGCAGCTGTCACTGTAGTTGTTGAAATAGAAGTAATAGAAGTATTGTCTGATTCGGTTGTTAGGGTATTTGTGGTAAGCGGAATGTCTATTTTAGATTCCTTGCTATATTTATGAAACATCCAAACGGCAAATATAACCACCAAAACTAATACTAAAGTAGCTAAAGCAGATAACACCTTAAAGGCATTACTGCCTAGCATATATTTTGAAATACATTTAACCATGGAAAAAAATATACTTTGAGTACTGGTTTCAGTTTCTTTTTGAGGTTTGTGTTTGGTAGCAATCATCTCTTCGTCAAATATCGTAAGCACTTCTTTTTCATCCATATTCAAGCACTTAGCATAAGATCTAACAAACCCTCGTAAATAAGGTTCAGGTGGCAATAGCTTTAAATTTTGATCTTCCATTGCTTGCAAGGTAGTTAGACTGATCTTTGTAATATCAGCTACTTCCGAAAGGGATATTTTGTGCTTTTCTCTGGCTTTGGTTAGCAGTTCGATGGCTTTTTTCATCAAACAACCTAGAGGGTTTTTATACCATTGGACTGTTTACTAGAATTGGATTTTATCAGGTTAAGTATTTTAACGCTTGCTGCTCTATAATTGCTGTTGGGGTATTTTTTTATAAGGTTTCTCAGAAATTTTCTAGATTCTTTTGGTTTGCCAGATTTAAAATGACTGACACCTCCATAATATAGAGCATCCTCAAAGATTCCACACATGTTTATATATAGATCGATAGACCTGGAAGTTTCTTTAAATTTTTCACTATCATACTGAGCTACAGCATAGTTATACCATGCTGGACAATATTTGTTGTTTAGTTCTATTGATTTTCTAAATTCCAGTATTGCTTCATCTAATTTATTCTGCCTATGATACATAAGCCCCAAGTAATCATGAGCTTTTTCTGGCTTGCGAAAACCTAAGTCTTTTACAACTTCATACAACAAAGATTTAGCCAGGTCAAATTTTTTGGTTTCTATATATGTTCTTGCAAGATTATTTTTAGCATCAGAGTAATTAGGATCCAATTTAATAGCTTTTTTAAAAAAATCTATGGATTGATCATATCTTTGTCTACGATAACAGACCATACCTAGATTGTTATATATCACAGGGTTTGCAGGGTCTAATTCACTGGCCTTGATTAATTCTCTATAGGCTTCTGGATAGTTTCCTACCCTTAAAAATCCAACACCTATTTGCCTGTGCATATCCGATAGTTTTCCTCCACTAACAGAAGCACAACCTGCTAGCATAAAAAAAAGAATCAAATGTCTAATTCTCATGTTACTTCCTAGGTTTTAAAAAACAGATCAATCTCCCTTTTTGCACTATCAAAACTATCACTGCCGTGTACAGCATTTTTACCTATGCTTTGACCAAACAGCTGCCTTATCGTTCCTTTAGCTGCTTTTACAGGATCAGTATCTCCCATAACCTCTCTATTTTTTTTAATAGCATCTTCTCCACTCAAAATCATAAGCATAACAGGTTTTGAAGAAACAAAATCTACCAATTCTCTGTAGAATGGCCGCTGTTTATGTTCTTGATAAAATATTTCACAAGTTTTCTGGTCTAAATGTTCAATTCTGGCCGCTACTACTTTAAGTCCATTTTCTTCAAATTTATTTATTATGGCACCTATCTTGTCCATAGCATTAGGTTTTATCATACTGAATGTTTTTTCTGTCATTTTAATATAACCTTTTAAATCACCTTCTTTAAAGTTTCACCAAGATCTGCAGGGCTTTTTGCTATATGACAACCTGCACTTTTTAGAGCCTCAAATTTATCTTCAGCAAGGCCCTTACCTCCGCTCACAATAGCACCCGCATGACCCATTGTCTTACCAGCAGGTGCACTGATACCAGCAATAAATGCAACCACAGGTTTTTTTACCTCTGATTTTATAAACAAACTTGCCTCTTCTTCTGCACTGCCACCTATTTCACCTATCATTATTATAGCATCAGTATCTTTGTCAGCATTAAACATGTCCAACACATCAATAAAGTTAGTGCCGTTAACAGGATCACCACCTATCCCAACACAAGTCGACTGACCCAATCCAATGTTCGATACCTGCCAAACAGCCTCATAAGTAAGCGTTCCTGATCTAGATAAAATTCCAACTCTACCTGGAGTGTGAATCGATCCTGGCATTATCCCGATCTTACATTCGTCTGGAGTTATAACACCAGGGCAATTTGGACCTACTAGTCTTGTTTTTTTACCCTTTAAAAAGCTTTTACATTTTATCATATCTATAACAGGTATGCCTTCTGTTATACACACCACAAGTTCTATACCAGCATCAGCCGCTTCCATAATTGCGTCAGCAGCAAAAGGTGGTGGTACGTAGATCATGCTTGCGGTTGAGTTAGTTTTTTTGACAGCTTCATATACCGTATTAAACACGGGTAAACCTAAGTGTGTGCTGCCGCCCTTACCTGGAGTAACTCCACCAACTAATTTTGTTCCATATTCAATAGCACCTTTGGAATGAAACGTTCCATGGTTGCCGGTGAACCCTTGGCATATAACTTTTGTATTTTTATCAACCAATATAGACATATCTAGTTATTTACAAACCTCTACAACTTTTTGAGCCGCATCTTTTAAACTGCTAGCAGGTACAATTTCTAAACCACTTTTTTTAAGTAATTCTTTTCCCTCTTTTACATTATTTCCTTCCAATCTCACAACCAATGGAACTTTTAATCCCAAGGATTTACTGGCAGCAATTATACCTTGAGCAATAATGTCACATTTCATTATGCCGCCAAAAATATTCACCAAAATTGCCCTTACATTTTTATCTTTTAATATCAATTTAAAACCTTGTTCCACCTTTTCTTTATCAGCACCACCACCTACATCCAGAAAATTAGCAGGGCTGCCACCATGAAGTTTTATTATATCCATTGTCGCCATAGCCAAACCTGCACCGTTTACAAGGCATCCAATTTGGCCATCTAACTTTATAAAGGCTAAACCATATAAACTAGCCTCTAATTCGGTTGGATCTTCTTCTGTGGAATCTCTTAACTCAAGTACGTCTTTGTTCCTATATAATGCATTAGAATCAAAACTCATCTTTGCATCCAAGGCTATAATTTTACCAGAAGAATCTAGCACTAAGGGATTGATCTCCAAAAGAGAACAGTCTTTGTTTACAAATAAGTTGTATAGTTTTATAAAACAACTTACAGCCTGATTTACCGACTTATCATCAATACCAATGGCAAAAGCCACTTTTCTAGCCTGAAAAGGACAAAGCCCAACATTGATATCTATATCTACGGTATGAATTAAGTCAGGTGTATTTTCTGATACATCCTCTATATCCACACCACCTTCGGACGAGGCTATTAAACTAACACAACCTGACCCTCTATTTAATATTAAACCTATATAGAATTCCTTTTTTATATCAACACCAGCTTCTATTAGAATATGATTTACACGCTTCCCTTCTTTAGAAGTTTGATGTGTAACTAAATTCATTCCCAAAATTTCTTTGGATAATTTATAGACCTCAGAGGTGGACTTAGCTATTTTTACTCCACCACCCTTACCTCTGCCACCAGCATGAATTTGAGCTTTAACAGCCCAAACTGATCCGCCTATCTTATTTGCAATGTTTTTTGCTTCATCAGGAGTGTTGGCAACTTCTCCAGACAAAACCGGAATACCAAATTGCCTTAATAAATTCTTTGCCTGGTACTCATGTATATTCATCGTTTATCCCAAAGTTTGTAAAGGTTCTAGTCCTAGAGCTGCAACAGCTTATTACATTATAATTTAAGCGAAGCTGTCAGCTCTTTAACTGCTTCTATAGAATGATTCAAGTTCGAACGTTCGTCTTCATTCAAATCTATTTCTATTACATCTTCTAAACCATTTTTTCCAAGTTTACATAAAACACCTAAAAAAATTCCATTAACTCCGTACTCACCTTCTAGATAGGCTGCACATGGCAAGATACGTTTTTGGTCTCTTAATATAGCTTCAGCCATTTGGACAGCACTTGCAGAAGGTGCATAATAAGCAGAGCCAGTTTTTAATAAACTCACTATCTCTGCCCCACCTTTTCTGGTTCTTTCAATTAAATTTTCCACTGTTTTTTTATCAAAATATTCTAAAAGTGGAATTCCTCCAATTGAGCAATGCCTTGGCATGGGAACCATGGTATCTCCATGCCCGCCCAACACAAATGCATGTACATCTTTTACGGACACATTGGCTTTGGAAGCTACAAAACTTCTAAATCTTGCACCATCTAGAACACCTGCCATACCTATAACCTTGTTCCTAGAAAATCCAAGTTCTTTCTTTGCAACATATGCCATCGCATCTAGAGGATTTGAAACAACTATAACCACACAATTAGCACTATATTCCTTAATTCCACGACATACATCCTGCATTATCTGAGAATTCTTCTGTAATAGATCGTCTCTTGTCATACCAGGTTTTCTAGCTAGACCAGCTGTTATTATTACCAGATTAGAATCTCGAGTATCTTTGTAATTATTGGTGCCTGTCACTATAGAGTCGAACCCAACTACAGGAGAAGACTCAAATAAATCCAAAGCCTTTCCACGAGCTGCACCTTCATCTATATCTAACAAAACAATGTCGCCTAACTCTTTTTGAGCGGCCCAATGTGCACAAGTCGAACCAACAAAACCGCTGCCAACAATTGTTATCTTTTTTCTGCCAGTATTAATACTAGAATCCAACATCAAAACATGTCCTTTGCTCCAGCCAAAACTACAATAAAATTCCAGTATTAGTAAAGAGTTAGTGTATGCCACCAGCTGTCAAACTTATGATAGATTTTGCTAAATAAAACAAAAACAAAACTGGTATTTTTTAAAAAACACTCCATAGTATGAACCTATAACTCTAGAATTCATCCAGAAATCTTATTGTAATGTGAATATAAAAACAGACAGGGCCGGAAGGCCCTTGCAAAATACAGCCAAACAGTTCGTTCAGACAAAAGTTAGGCCCATTGCCTAAACGAACTGGCCTAGCATTTTTTATCTTCTTTTCTTAGCTTTTCTTCTTCTTGTGGTTCTTTTCTTTGCTTTCTTTTTGGCTACTTTTTTTCTTCTTGTGGTTCTTTTCTTAGTTTTCTTCTTAGCTACTTTTCTTCTTGTAGTTTTTTTTCTTCTAGTAGCCTTTCTCTTCGTAGCTCTTCTTTTAGTAACCTTCTTTTTAGTAGCTCTTCTTTTAGTAACCTTCTTTTTAGTAGCTCTTCTTTTAGTAGCTTTTTTTCTGGTTACTTTTTTCCTTGTTGTCTTCCTAGCTTTCTTTTTTGCTTTTCTTCTTACCGCCATCTTTAGTACCTCCTAATAGGCAAACGATGCTGTTAAACTTCAAGTTCTCCACCAAGTCTACCTTTATGACCTTATTGGTACAACTAAAAGTTGTGTTTTTTTCAAATTTTTTTATATTTTGCAATTCATGATAGGCCTTTATGGAGTTTTCTTGTAGTTCGAGATAGAACAAAAACAACTTTAAAGCATAAAAAATAGCGTTGTGGTCTTTTCTGTTTGTGTGAATCTTTAACTTTGGAGTGCGAGTGTGGTTCTTGAAATAATATTCATATTTTTAGGTATGTCAGCTATACTTCGTAACTTATACGTTATTTTACTAACTCATTTCCAAGGTCAAGATAAGGTTAGGTATACGATATTATCAATATTATTCTTGACTTCATCTGTATTGTTTGCACTGGAAAAAGGATTTGTTTTATTTTCATTAATTGTAATTCTATCGTTTGCACTTCCACGATTGTCTAGGTATTTATCTGCAAGCAAGACCAAGAAAATATTTGTTAATTGTTTAGATATTATCATTCTAAAGATGAAATCAGGGCAATCTTTTTCCAACGCATTCAAAAGTGTATGTGCTGATAGCGATCCTTTCATAAAACAAAAACTTTTTAATATTTGGAATATTCTAGAATATTGGGATGAAAATAAAAGTTCATCTTTGACAGGGTTTGATAGAGAAGTGGTGTTGAGACTGCATAGTATTATGAGTTCTTCTTCGCACTATTTGAATCAATTATGTGGCTTTAGAGATGAGTTAAGGCTCAGATTAAGATTTCAAAACAAAACTAACAAGATGGCTCTTCAAACAAGGATGCAGAGTGTTGTTTTGATACTTATATATATTGTAATTGCGGTAGTGGTCTCTAGTACTTACGGATTTCAAATGGTAAAACCTTGGTTATTGGTATCCATACCTTTGATGTTGATAGGCATTATGTGGCTAATTTCCATACCCAAGAGGTTCAGATGGAACATCTAGCACCACCAATAAACTGCATAATTAGTATTGAAAAGGCATTTTTGGAAGGGTTGACTTTAAAAAGCGGTCTTAAGGAATATATCGAACTATCTGATGATGATTTTACATCTGAAATAAAAGATTTATTAAAAAGCTTCATGATAGGCAAAAAAAATTATGACCACAAATCCACAAGCATATATCGCACTGCCGTCAAGGAACTTATTTGGTCAGGATTAAATGGTAATAGTATAACTAAGGAACTTCGTTCATTAAAAGAAGAAATAGAGGCTGCTTGCAAGGTGGAGCTGGATGCATTTGTAGAGTCTATTCCTTTCAGATCAATGATCCCTATATTACTTTTTCAATTTCCATCTTTTTTACTTATTTTAATGGGACCTTTATTAACGAAGATAGTGGAGCATTTATGATATTATCAGTTATTATTGCTTTGTCTCTAGATCAACACATATACGAGGATATAATAAGGACAAGGTCCAACGTTGAGCTTACTGCCTTGACAGAGGTTTTAGAAAAAGGTGGTACTTACAAAACAAAATGCATTTCTGAAATAGTAAAAAATCACTTTCCAAGAAACTGTATGTTGTTTTTAAAGTTAGTTAAAAACTCAAAATATAACAGGAAGCTTAAAACTAGAAGAGCAAATAGATTATTAAAAAGGTATTGTATGAAAGACGATTTAACTTTTGAATTTAGCCAACCAGGACCAGACTCTAGCTTGACAAATCTTTATCCTGATTGCATTAAGCGATATTCTGATAAGCTCAAAGATGTTGAATATAAAAAAACAAAACGTTGATGTCACACGAAGTGTTAAAATCTATATTTTTAGGTATTATACAAGGAATTACTGAGTTTCTGCCAATTTCTAGCTCTGGCCATCTAACACTTGTACAGCACTTACTAGGTATAAAGCAGGATAATTTACAATTTGACATAGTTGTTCACTTTGCCACTTTATTATCTGTATTGACAGTAATGAGAAAAGTGCTAATTCAGTTGTTCTATCCTGCCGTAGAAGACATAAAAAACTTAAAATTCAAAGGTGAAGGAATATCTCTGTTGTATAAAATTATAGTAGCCACAATTCCAGTTGGTTTGGTCGGTGTATTTTTAAAAGATGAAGTGACTAGTCTGTTTAACAATATCACAGTGGTTGCGTTGGCATTTTGTTTTACAGGGACTTTGTTATTATCTACAAAATTTATGAAGATAAAAGAGTCGTCCAGGTTTGATGGTACTCTAAAGTATGGACAAGCCTTAGTAGTTGGCATTTTCCAAGCCATAGCGATTATACCAGGAGTTAGCAGATCTGGAGCTTCGATTGTTGGTGGAATAATGTCCAAGATGGAT
This sequence comes from Bdellovibrionales bacterium, assembly GCA_965203875.1. Classification (GTDB taxonomy): domain Bacteria; phylum Bdellovibrionota; class Bdellovibrionia; order Bdellovibrionales; family JAUICD01; genus CBDANC01. The sequence continues at coordinate 48,816 of OZ241914.1, forward strand.
AATTTATCTTCGGTATATTTTAGTTTCATCATATCTATACCTGCGATTCTAGGAGCTTCGGTTCTAGAAGCAAGAGAAGTTGTCAAAGCAGGCATTTATGATATAGATGTTGCATTTTTGGTGGCTGGATTTATATCTGCGTATCTATCGGGTGTCTTGGGTTTAACCTTGGTTGTGAAGGTTGCAAAATATAAAAAACTACATTATTTTGCACCTTATCTGATTGCCTTGGGATTGGTTGTATTGATTTTTTTATAATGTAGGTAAGGTTTATGGATGGATTTAGAACCAGATCTATAAGACAAGCACAGGAACCTGATCCTGTTACTGGTGCAATAGTTACTCCTATGACTTTATCGACCACTTATGTTCAAGAGTCACCTGGTGTTCACAAAGGTTATGATTATTCTAGAAGTGGTAATCCGACCAGAAAAGCCTATGAGGATTGTTTAGCTAATTTGGAATCAGGTAAGTATGGATTTGCGTTTGCTTCAGGTTGTTCCGCACTAACTACAATATTACATTTATTAAAAAGTGGAGATCATCTGGTAACTGTGGATGATGTATATGGTGGAACCTTTCGTTTGTTCGAAAAAGTGATAAAAAACCATGGTATCTCAACCACATTTTGTGATCTTACAAACCCTAAAAAACTTTTGGATGTTGTAAAAGATAATACTCGTATGATTTGGATAGAGACCCCTACCAATCCACAGTTGAAACTTGTGGATATTGAACAAATATCCAAATTAAAGCGAAAGGATATAATATTTGGAGTGGATAATACTTTTGCAAGCCCTTATTTTCAGCGTCCGTTGGAATTAGGTGCTGATATATCTTATAATTCAACTTCTAAATATATTTCTGGACACAACGATGTCATAGGTGGATCTGTAGTAGTAAAAGATAGTGGCCTTGCAGAAAAAATTGGATTTTTGCAGAATTCTATCGGTGCTGTACCTTCGGTATTTGATAGCTACCTATGTCTTAGAAGTTTAAAAACTTTAGCGGTTAGAATGAAACAGCATGAACAAAATGCTCTTAAAGTGGCTTCTTTTTTAGAATCACGCCCAGAGGTAGATAGAGTTATTTATCCGGGACTCAAAAGTCATAAACAACATCAACTAGCAAAAAAACAGATGCATGGATTTTCTGGAATGATCTCTTTCTTTCTGAAAAAAAATAATGCAAAAAGCTTTTTGAAAAAATTAAAGTTATTCTCTTTAGCTGAAAGTTTGGGAAGTGTAATATCTCTGGTGGATCACCCTGCTACAATGACACATTCCAGCATGCCTGTTGATGTTAGAGAAGGTTTGGGTGTTTTGGATACATTGATTCGTTTAAGTGTGGGTATAGAAGATAGTGAGGATTTGTTAAAAGACTTAGATAATGCATTAAAAATGTAACCAACTGGCAAGGTAGACTATAAACACATTTATTAAAGTGATAGATAGTATAAATACTATGGCCTGGTAGCTCAGTCGGTAGAGCAGAGGACTGAAAATCCTCGTGTCGGCGGTTCGATTCCGTCCTAGGCCACCAAATTTTACCAAATGGATTTACTTAAAGAGCTTAGAAAAAACCCGTTTGTACTAGCTCCCATGGCTGGGGTAACAAACAATGCGTTTAGATCATTTATAAAAGACTTAGGTGCTGGAATAGTTATAACAGAACTAGTATCGGCACATGCTATAAACCTACAAGATCAAAAAACACTTAGCATAGCTGAATTTGAAAAAACACAGTCACCCATAGGAGTTCAATTATTCGGACATGACCCAAAAATTATGTCCGAAGCTGCCAAAGTATGTGAACATCTTGGGTTTGATTTTATCGATATAAATATGGGATGTCCTGTAAAAAAGATCACCTCTAAAGGCAGTGGATCGGCACTACTAAAAGATTTAAATTTGGTAAAGAAAATTATTTCTCAAATGAGATCATCTATATCCATACCACTTACCATAAAAATTAGATCCGGATGGGATGACAAATCCAAAAACGCAGTTGAAATATGTAATATCGCACACAATGAAGGAATATCTTGGGTTTGCATACACTCCAGAACCAGAGCACAAGCTTTTACAGGCAAAGCAGATTGGAGCTACATAAGGAAAGTAAAAGAAAATAGTAAAATTCCACTTATCGGAAATGGTGATATAACCAATGCCGCTCAGGCTGTTCAATATTTAAAAAAATATAAATGTGACGGAATAATGATAGGCAGAGGCTCACTGAAGAAACCGACTATTTTTACTGAAGCACTTAATATATTAAACGATAAACCAAATGTTGATATAGACCATAGAACACTATTAACTAAATTACATGAAAAGTTAGAGCTGCATTTGCCTCCCAAACTTATTTTGATCCAACTGAAAAAATTTTCTACCTGGTTTTCTTTTGGTTATCCAGAATCTGCTCAGTTTAGAAAAGAAGTTTTTGCTAGAAAAAGCGTGCCTGAGGTTATAGAGCTTTGTCAAAATTTCTTTTTAAAAACAAAAGGACTAACAAGACAGTTAGAAAAAGAATTTATGATGGGCGGACATGGTTAGATTTTATTTTAGCAAATTCTGATCTCGAATAAATTATAGGTACAACAAATAAAGTTACTGTAGCAACTAACATACCACCTAAAGTAGGAATAGCCATAGGTTTCATTACTTCGCTTCCTGTTCCTGTAGACCACATAACAGGTAACAAAGCTGCTATAGTTGTTATTGTTGTCATTATCAAAGGCCTTATTCTTCTAGTACCGGCTTCTAATATACAATTTTTTAAGTCAGCCCAGTTGCTGGGTTTATTGTGCTTAATTTCTTGTTTTAGGTAGGTCATCATTACCACACCATCATCTACTGCAATTCCAAATAGTGATATAAAGCCAATCCAAACCGCAACAGATGTGTTAAATCCAGAAAGCCATAACAAAATCAGACCACCTGAAAACGCAAAAGGTATCGCACTAAATACAATAACAGAATTTTTAAAACCTTTAAGTCCAAAATTAAGTAATAGCAAATTAATTAAAAGCACCAAAGGCATTATAAATTTTAGTCTATTACTAGATCTAACTTGATCTTCATACTGACCTGCCCATTTGATAGAATAACCTTCAGGAATATCTACTTTGCTGATATGCCTTTTAGCGTCTTTTACAAATCCAACTAGATCCCGACCTTTAACACTGGTCAAAACCATTGATCTCAACATTCCATTTTCTGATGAAATCTTAGCAGGTCCCATTACCACTTTTATACTAGACAACTGGCTTAATGGAATATGATGCCCTAAGGGACTTGGAACCAAAACTTTTTTTAATTCATCAATTCTATCCCTTAATTCTTTTTTATACCTTACTCTTATAGGATATCTTTTTCTACCTTCGAAAAACTCTCCTATGCTCATCCCACCAACAGCGGTTTGGATTATTTGATTAATAGTGCCTGTGTTAATTCCATATCTACTTGCAGCAACTCTATCAATATCAAACTCTATGTACGGTTTATCCACACCTACTTCTGGATATACACCATAAGCTCCTTTTACTTTTTCCAATTCATTTGCAATTTTAGAAGATAAATGTTCTAATGTTTTAAGATCATCTCCAAAAATTTTAATTCCAACTTCGGTCTTTATGCCTGTAGAAATCATGGCTATTCTAGTTTCGATAGGAAATAACCACGAATTAATAAGACCTGGAATTTGCATTCTTTCATCTAATTCGTCCATGATATCGTAGATGGATTTACCAAGAGGCCACTCGTTTTTTGGTTTCAACCTGATTAATGTTTCAAACATAGCTATAGGAGCAGGATCTATTGCAGTTTCTGCTCTACCTAACTTGCCTATAGCGTCCTCCACAAGCGGATGTTCTTTTAATTTCTTATCTGTATATGCTAATAACTCTCTTGCTTTTGTCATGCTCACATCATACCTGGTAGTTGGCATATATAAAATATCACCCTCATTAATAGATGGCATAAACTCTTTTCCAATATTTAAATATGCAACAAAACCAACAATTAAAATACTACAAGGGGCCAACATAAATTTCATGTAATTATCCAATACCCAGCTCAACATGGGCCTATAGAATTTTACAATTATGCCATCAATTTTATTTATGTTTTGCTTAGGTTTAGTTTTAAAAAAAAATACAGACAGTGCTGGTATCAGAATTATTGAAACAAGAACAGAGCCAACCATTGCAACGGTTTTTGCCATTGCAAGTGGTTCAAAAAGTTTTCCTTCGCTTCTTTCTAGGAAAAACACAGGTAAAAAAGTTACTATTGTAGTAGAAACAGCAGTCAACACTGCTGGACCCACTTCACAAGCAGACTTAATAATAACTCTTACCTTATCTTGTTCATCATCATTTTTTGCTAGGCCTCGATATATGTTTTCTGTCATTATGATTCCCATATCTACCATGGAACCAATAGCTATCACCAAACCTGATAAGCTCATAATATTGGAATCTACGTTGAATAAATTCATCAGAATAAAGCTTATGCCCACACCGAAAGGTAGAGTTAAAGAAACTAAGATAGATGATTTAAAGTGGAACAAAAACAATGTTATGATCAAAATGGTTATAATAATCTCTTGTGTTAGTGCACTGTACACAGTTGACATGGCACTATAGATCACCTCTGTTCTATCATAAAATGGTGTTATCTGTACTCCATCAGGTAATCCAACTTTGATAGCTTTTATTTTTTCTTTTACTCTATTGATAACTTCTGTGGGATTTTCAGCAAATCGCATGGTAACCACGCCACCAACAGATTCAAATCCATTCTTATCTAATGCACCTCTTCTAAAAGCAGGACCTACTCCAACACTAGCAAGATTTTTAACAAGAATAGGTGAATTATTTTTAACAGCTACTACAACATTTTCTATATCCTCTATAGATTCAAAAACACCCTTGCCTCTGACTATAAATTCTCTATCACCTTCTTCTATAACCTCCGCACCAACATCTATATTACTATTTTGAATTGCTTTTAATAGATCGCTAAAGTGTACATCGTAGGCAAATAAATTATTTGGATCTACGTCTATTTGATATTCTTTTACAAAACCGCCAATACTAGCAACTTCACTAACTCCATCCACGCTCTGTAATAAGTATCGAATATAGAAATCTTGTATATTTCTAAGTTCCTCTAGAGATTTAGGCTTAAGTGAATCGTTTTTATTTTCTACAACATACCAAAAAATTTGACCTAAACCAGTAGCATCTGGACCAAGTTTAGGACTAACACCATCTGGCAGTCCTGTCACAAAGGATAATTTTTCAAGTATCCGGCTGCGGCTCCAGTAAAAATCTATGTCGTCTTCAAAAATGACATACAGTACAGAAAAACCAAAGGCTGACATGCCTTTTATGTCTTGTACACCTGGCATACCCTGAATGGCTGAACTCAATGGATAGGTGATCTGATCCTCAATATCTTTTGGAGATCTACCAGGCCATTCAGTAAAAATAATTTGTTGGTTGTCCCCTATATCAGGGATAATATCAATGGAAGCTCTTTTAAAACTAAAAACGGATAACAGTGCAATAAACACAAAACAAATCACAACGAATGTTCTGTTTTTTATTGAAAGCTCTATTAATTTTTGAACCATCAAAAACCTTTTAAGTAGATTCTGTTACGTCTTCATATCCGCCAGATAGCTGTGCCTGTGCATCAAGTAAAAAATTGCCTTCTATAACAATATTTTCACTCTCTGATAAACCTGATTTTACTTCTACGTATCCATCAGATTCATATCCGGTTTGTATGGCTCTTGCAAAGAAACTATCTTCTGATGCCTTAACCCACACTATTTTTCGTTTTCCAGTATCGATTATTGCATTTCTAGGAATAGATATAGGTCTACCAGGTATATTCATGGTTAAAACAGCATTAGCAGACATGCCAGGTTTTAATTTTCCAGATTCATTTTGTATAGTAGATCTTATTTTCAAAGTTCTGGATTTTGAATCCAATACAGGATTTACAAAATCAATGACGCCTTGAATTTTTTGACCTGGCATGGAATCAAAGCTTAGCTCAACTTTCTGACCAATACTAACCAAAGATGAATCATGTTCATACACATCCATCTCAACCCAAACATCGTCCAAATTTGACAGCTCAAAAAAGTTTTGACCTTCATTAAAGTACTTGCCAACTACTGCATTTCTCCTTCTAACAACACCAGCAGCATCTGAATGGATAACTATCTGCCTAGGAACTCTGTTTGTGCGGTACCATCTTTCATACTGAAATGGTTTGATCCCCCATAATCGCAACCTTTCTTTACTACGTTCAAGCATACCTCTAGATTCTCCGGTTTGAGAGCTACTCCGCCTAGCTAAAAGGTATTCCTCACCGGCAGTGATTAATTTTGGACTATATAAAGTTAGCACAGGATCACCTATGCTAACAGCACTACCTGTGGATCTAACAAATACTCTCTCAACTCTTCCATCCACTTTAGCAGATATTTTACTTTCTTTTTCTTCCGACCTTAGTACGCTAGCAAGTAACCTAATTTTCTTTACCATATTCATACGTGTCACTGGAAAAAACTCTGGCCTGAAATGATCCATTTGCTGTTTCTGTAATTTCACGCTAGCAATAATTTCTGATACATTGTTTTGTTCTGGTTCAACTACACCGCCTGACCCTGGGTTATTAGATTCTGATTGATCTATTTTAGCCTTTTTCTTTTCCATAACCATTGGAGTTCCATCTACAGGACAAGCACCTCCATACTTACTTTTAACCTCAGGAAATTTCTCACAATAATATTCTAAAGCTTCCGGTTCTTCACTCGTGGCACTTTTTCTTTTATCTGATTTATTTTCTAACTTTATTTTAACAAGAGACATGCCACACACTGGACATCTTCCTGCTTCTTTTTCTTTTATCTGTGGGTGCATAGAACATGTGTAATATGTATCAGACTTAGCTGGATTATTCTTTTTCGTACAAGAAGCCGAAAAAACTAAGACTGAGCAAAGAAAAATTCTAACCATTGTGTGTTTCCAAATTAATTCCTAAATATCTAATGTTTATCTTCGTAAATTGAGATCTAGCCTCTAACATAAGTTTTTTTAGTAAGATTTGCTGCAACTTAAGTTCGCTCTGTAGCAACTCAGTATAAGTGGAATTGCCTAAACTATATGACTTTGAAGTTATCTCTCTTAAGTCTCTTGCAAACTTAATAGTTTTTTTGGATAAAATATCAAGCTCCTTTTTGATCCTAGATAGCTCTTTTTTTGCCAAAGCAATTTCTAAATTTCTTTTATTAACATAGTCGTTGTATTTTCTTTCAATCATAGACTTTGCTAAAAAGGCTTTCCTAACCTTTCTATGAGCTAAAAATGGCAAATTCATCCCTGCAGATACTCCTACAAAATCCTCATCTGGTCTTTTTGTATAAACAAAAGCAACTTTAAGATCAGGGAGCCATTCTTGTTTAGCAGCAGAAAGTAGTAAGTTTTTTGATTTTCTTTGTGCTAAATAAGCTCTACCTCTATAATCCGGTTTACCTTTCTTATCTATCTGCTCTTTATCCAAAATATCCCACGGTATTGTTTCTTCCTTAATATTTTCACTACCAGTTAGATATTTTAGTCTATCAGCAATTTTGAGAATTTCGAATTCTTTATTAGCTATAGAGGTTTCTATTTCTGATTTTCGTATTTGAATGTCTAAAATAGCCTGACTTGATATTGTTCCATTTACATACAGTTTATTACTTACTTTTAATATATTTGTAATCCAAATCAAGTTTTCTTTGAAGATCTTAAACTCTTCGTTTATCTGTCTTTTTTGAACCAACGTTTCCCATAGCTCTTTAATTAAAAGTTGTTTTTGGTCAAGAGCTTTGTTTTTGAAATAGTTAGATTTGTGAAATAGAGCCTTTTTTATATTACCATATTTGTTTGTTAAAGGGACTCTATGCATAAGGCTAAAATCTATACCTGTCATCATAGATGTCCCTCCACTAAGTTTTACTGGATAGTTTTTTGCCATAGCCGTAAATGAAGGATCACCCCAAGAACCATCTATAAGGCCTTGAGTACGAGCCAAATTAGATTCGTCCACCAAAGACATTACCGTGGCGTGCTTATCTATATACGCAAGTGCCTTCTCAAAAGAAGAATCTGCACTAGCGGTGACGGAAAATAAAAGAATAAAAAAAGGCTTTACCACCACAACTGGTTAATAACATATAAGAAAACTTAAGTCTTCATTATCTAAAAATTTTATTGCTAAGCAACATTAAGTACGGCTTTAACTAATGCCCTATTATCTAAATATTTTTATCTTAAGATAAAACATCTTTTATGGAATAGAGCTTCGGTACTTTAACAGAGTTAATCCACTTAGCAGCAGCTAAGGCTCCTTTGGCAAATACCTTTCTGTTTAAAGCTGTGTGCTGTAATTTTATTACTTCATCCTCTCCCATAGATAATACTTCGTGTATACCAAACACACCACCGCCTCTTATCGATATTGGTTGGTGCACCTTAGAAGCATTTTTTTCTAAAATGTCTTGTAAAAAAAGTGAGGTACCACTAGGAGAGTCTTTTTTATTCTTATGATGAGTTTCCACCAACTGCAACTCGTGGTTTTTTAAACTAGATAGATCAACAAGCATCTTAGCCATTAAGTTTATACCCAAGCTCATATTAGAAGACCATAAGCACGGTAATTGTTCTGAAGCTAAGTTTAAAGCTTTCATATCATCTGAGGTCAATCCAGTCACCCCACTAACCAATTTCACGTTATTGGAAACACACCAAGATAAAGTGGGTTTAAAATTTTCTTTTAAAGAAAAATCTATCGCTACATCAATTTTTTGATTTACCTCATTTAGAGATTTAAGAGAACCTGATCTTGAAACTTGAGCTTTTAAGTCAAAATCCTTGCTAGCCTTAGCAAGATTCACAACTTCCTTACCCATCCTGCCACTAGCACCTACAACTGCCAAACAAACTTTACCCATAAAAATTTTCCTTTCCAATGACATCATACATAACTTCTTTAAGCTTTAAAACATCATCTTCCAACGCTTCAGCCAAAGGGCTAATAACTTCTCTGGTTTCAAATAAACCGAAAATATTAAGAGCTGCCTTTATTGGGATTGGATTAGAATCGAAATTTAATCCTTCAATAAGAGGCTTAACTCTATCGAAAATATCTTTTGCCTTCTTGATATCTCCTTTTTTATAATTTTTAAAAATAGACACAAATTCTTTTGGTATAAGATTTGAAATGACGGATATAATACCATCTCCGCCCGTTGATAAAAATTGTATGAAACTAAGATCATCCCCACTAACAGTCAAAAAATCAGGGTCAGTAGAGTTAATAACCTCCAAATCAAAATTCATATCACCACTAGCTTCTTTAATACCTACAATATTTTTAAGTTTAGATAATTGAACTATTGTATCAACACTAAGGGAAGTTATAGTTCTAGATGGAACATTATATAGTATAATAGGAATATCTATAGCTTCATTGATCTTATAAAAGTGATCATACAGTCCTCTCTGGGGAGGCTTATTATAATAGGGCACAACACACATAACAGCAGATGCACCTTGACTCTGTGCTAACTTGGACTGCTCTATACTATTTAAAGTATTGTTACTTCCTGTACCTACAATAACCGGAAAATCTGAGGGCACTTCTTTTTTAACAAGCTTTAATATAGCTTCTTTTTGATCTAACGAAAGGCAAGGGCTTTCAGAAGTAGTTCCAGAAACTACAAAACCATCAATGCCGTTTTGTAATTGATACTTTATAAGCCTGATTAAAGAATCAGAATCTACCTCACCTTTATTAAAAGGAGTGGGTAAAGCCGAGAATATTCCAGAAAATTTTTTCATTTGTTAATTCACCTAAATATTATCTTCAAAAACATCCAAAGTTTCAACATTTCCTGTTAAAGAAGCATCCTGGTAATTATCTAACACAGATACAGTGAGCATTCCACCAGGAGCCTTTAAAGAAATATGATCATTAAATTTATGCTTGCCAAGAAAAATCAAAGTAGCACCTACTGCAACTGCCCCAGTACCACATGCCATCGTAAACCCTTGAACTCCTTTTTCAAAAGTTTTGATCATATGGTCTTTATAAAAAGTTATATTGGCATTTTCTGTAAGAGAATTGCTATTTTGTATATTTTCTGCCGCTTCTAAAAGAGCTGCATCATGTATGTCTTCTACCTCTGCAACAAAATGTGGTACGCCAGAATCTACTAAAAAACCTGAAAAGTTTGAAACTGTAAGTTCTTTAACAACTTTGGGTTGACCCAAAAATACTCTGACAGAATTATCATCTATAACCTGTCCTTTTACTACCCTTTGTCCAGCCTCGAACTGTACTTCATTGTTTTTTGAAATACCATTTTTTAATGAGTACATGACAACACATCTAGCAGCATTACCACACATGTTTGCAACTGAACCATCTAAATTATAAAAATCCCAAGCAAAATCAACGTTATGACTTGATTTTAAAAACACTATCCCATCGGTTTTATATTTCTTACATAAGTTTATTGATAAATCAGACAAATTTTTTGAAACAAAACTATTATCAATAGAATTGACTATTAAAAAACTATTTCCAGTGCCAGACATCTTAGTTATTGTTATCGACATTAAAACCTCAAGTTTTTGGCGGAGGGGGAGGGATTCGAACCCTCGAAACGGTCGCCCGTTTGCCAGTTTTCAAGACTGGTGCTTTCAACCGCTCAGCCACCCCTCCGATCGCAAAATCTAGTGTGACAAGCAAAATTTTTCAACAAAAAATTTATAACTTAGAAATAATCTTGGCACCATCCATATACGAACTTAACACGTCAGGTATGGATATCGTCCCATCTTCTCTTTGATAATTTTCTATAATGGCAATTAACGCTCTACCAACAGCAAGGCCACTACCATTTAAAGTATGAACAAACTCAGGCTTTTTGGACTTGCACCTAAACCTAATGTTAGCTCTTTTAGCCTGAAAGTCTAAACAATTAGAAATTGAAGATATCTCTCTATATTTGTTTTCACTAGGTATCCAAACTTCTATGTCATAAGTCTTAGCAGAAGAAAATCCTATATCCCCAGAGCACAGTGTCACTACTCGGTAAGGAAGTTTAAGTTTTTTCAAAATAACTTCAGCATGTGAAGTCATTACCTCTAACTCGTTAAAACTATCTTCTGGAAGAGTAAGTTTAATCAGCTCAACTTTATGAAATTGATGTTGTCTAATAAGACCTTTGGTATCTTGGCCATAACTCCCAGCCTCCGATCTAAAACAAGGTGTAAAGGCTACAAAAGACTTAGGCAAGTCTGCACTAGACAATATTTTGTCAGAATAATAATTTGTAACAGGAACTTCAGCAGTAGGAATTAAATGATAATCGGTATCTTTTAAATGAAACACATCATCTACAAATTTAGGAAATTGACCAGTACCATAGAGTGCATTGCTATTAACTATGTACGGAGGTATGGTCTCTAAATAACCATGCTCCTTTGTTTGTACATCCAACATAAAGTTATAAAGTGCTCTCTCCAACCTAGCGCCCATGCCATGTAGAGTAACAAATCTAGCACCAGCAATTTTGGCTGCTATTTCAAAATCAATAATACCTAGCTGTTTACCTAAAAAAACATGATCCTTGGGTTCAAACCCAAAATCTTTGATTTCAAAAACACATCTTTCAACTCTATTATCTTTCTCTGATTTTCCTATAGGAACAGACGTGTGACATAAATTAGGGAGTGAAGATAACTGAAGATTAAATCTGGATTCGACAGAAGAAAGTTCTTCCTCCATTTTTTTTATATCAGACGATAGTTTACGCATATCCAAAATGTCCTGAGATGCATCTTGATTCTCGTTCTTTTTTGAAGCGATCTCCTGGCTTACAGAATTTCTAGTAGCTTTTTTCTGCTCTACCTCTAAAAGTACTTTTTTCCTCTTGTCAGATAAGGTTTTAATCTGGTCTAATGCACTCAGATCCCAACCCCTATCTTGTAAGGATTTTTTATACTCTTTACTTAAAACAGTATCGATACTCAACATTACACAACCACAACTTTTAATTTTAAAACAAACACTACCATAACATATGACATAACAATTTATTTAACTAGTTAAAAACTCACCAGCCAGGGGCAGTCTTAATATAAAGCTTTATTACAAATCCAAGAACAATAATGGTTAAATTAACACAAAACAATAAAAGGAGTCCCCATTTTCTGGATAATCTCATAAAACACATTACAAAAAACACTAATAAAAAGTAAAACACTAGTTTATCGTACTTAATAAGATTTTGACCAATTATAGTAAAAGCGAACCCAATAAATAAGCTTGTAGCAAGTCTAAATAAAAATATTATCGTATTGAGCATCAATTTCCTAGTTGGGCTAGTTTTCAAAGTATTTTCTTCTATACTATGCATACTACATAGCTCTACTAAGAGATTCAATTTTTGCCTTAATAACTCCTACGTCATTTCTATTAGGGGCCAGTTTTATATATCTATCATAGGCAGTTATTGCTTGATCCACCCTTCCTCTAGTTTCGTATATCACACCCTGCTCTTTATAAATATCAGGGTTGCCATTTTCTAGTTGCTGTGCTTTTAATATCATTTTTTCTGCTATCTCTAAGTTATCAGCAAGTCTATATGCTCTTGCAAGCAAAATATAAACTCCAACCCCTTGAGGACTAATATTTATTGCCTTTTGTAATTCTATTTGTGCTTGATTGTAATTACTTGCTTTCATGTTAGCTTCACCAGCTAACAAATAAGGATTGACCAGGTTAGGATTTATATTCATTTCGTTCTTTGCAAACACTAATGCTTCTGTTGGATTGCCTAATTGTAAATAGGATTTGCCAATATAAAAATTTGCAAGAGGGTATCTATTATTTATAGCGGTTACTCTTTTAAATTGGTTGATTGCATCTTGATATTTTTTATTCTTAAAATACAAAACGCCTATGTTGAATAGAGGACCTACGTCAGTTGGATCAATACTTGCCGCCTTAAGATAGGATTTTAGAGAATTGTTAAACTGATTCATATCTTCTTGTAATTTTCCTACCAACAAAAAAGCTTGCTTATTTTTAGGATCAAACTGAGTCACCTGAGCTAAAACATCCTGAGCTTCTATATAATTTTGATTATCCATATAGATTTCAGCTAGTGCTATTCTGTATTTCATGTTAGATGGATATGTATTTATAAGATTTTGTATATACTCCACGCCAACTGATTGACTCTGGAATTTACTTAAAATTTTAGAATAAAGAATTTGAGCATCTATATTTTGACCACCAAGCTCTATAGCCTTCGCTGCTGTTTGATATGCATCTTGGTATCTAGACATATTATATAAGGCTCTACTTAAAACAATATGAGCTTCAACATCAGAATCATATATTTTGATCGCTCTGTTTGATAGTGTTTCTGCCATCTTAAAATCCTGACTTCTCAAAGCAACCAATGCTTGTGTTCTATATACTTCATTTGGCCTTAGTTTTAAATTTAAAGCTTGCTGCAGAATACCTGTTGCCTTATCAAAATAATATCTCTGAGACAAATAATCAGCCAAAACAATATATGCATCCAGCATATTAGGATCTTCTGATAAAGCTTTTCTAATCCAATCCAAAGATGATTGTGCTTGGTTCATTTTCCACAAAGTTTTACCAGCTTTAAGAGCGGCTTTAGCATTTTTATAACGTTCATAGATCAATTTATAACCTGACTGCGCACCTAAATAATCACCATCTTTATATAATTTATCTGCCTTTAACATTGCGATAACTTGTGTTTCAGGGACAGGACGACGACTAAGCCTAGATAACAGTAAACTGACTTTTTCATTCAAAGGATCGAGTTTGAAGCTTTCTGTAATATACTTTAGTGCCTGATCCTTGTTGCCATTTTTTTCATAAAATTCTGACAACCTATACATAGCCAGAGAATCTACATACTTGGGCAACTTTGTCTTTGATCTTATTTCTAAAATTTTATTTACTCCACCTGGATTTAAAACGCTATTTAACACCAAAACTTCATTATGATTAGGATAGGTTTTTAACAACATGTTTAATGAATCCATAGCCTTGGAGTTGTCACTTATTTTAAGATTATAAACAATGGCTTTGATGTGTGGTTTAGACCAATTTTTCCAAATTGAACTGGCTTGGTTTAAATATGAAATTGCAGTGGAGTAATTTTCATTTTGTGCATAGATTTCAGATTTAAACTCATAAAACACAGCCTCTTTGGGGTTATTTAAAAGTACTTTATCTATAATGATTCTAGCTTTTTCATATTGTTCTAATACAAGATTTGCTACAACTCTGCATGTATCATTATTCGTACCAATTGCTTCTATCTTAGCTACTCGTCTTACAACTTTGCTCATAGCTTCCATATCTTGATTATCTTGCTTTGAATAAGGCCACAGTTCCCTGTGGGTCAGACACAACAAAGCCAAAATACTAGAGTTATTAGAAACACCTTCAGCTACCTCAATCAACTCATTCTGTGCCTTTATATAATTCGAATAGGTGCCTGCTTGAAATAACTTTAGAGCTAGTTTATATTTGTTTTGAACATCACTCTCTAGCATAGAGTTACCAAATTTCTTGGGCGACATTAGTACTACTGTTTCTGGAATATCGTTGTTTTTTTGCTCCTTGTCTAATACAAGAGCAACCAAGATAATTACAACTGCAATTAAAACAATAGGTTTTTTCTTTTTCTTTCTAGTACCCATGTTATGGCCTTTTTCCTAAACTCTTTGGTATTATACTATCAAAACACGCTCTAACAAAACCCTATTATACATGTTTTATTAAAGGTTTTTAATTTTACCAAACACTTTTACAACTACGTTAATTAAATATTTGATAAAACAGATATGTAATCAGGATCAGCTATAAAGGTCTTAATTGTGATGTTACCGTAGTCATCTATGTATTTAATTGAATGTATTCCAGGGTTGACATTAAATATAACAAAACCCGATACATAATCATCTTCGGCTTCTACAGGCTCTAAGTTTTTATCAAAAAACACAATTTGACTGTGCTTGTTTAACAAATTACCACTAGTATCTATCTCACTGCCTTGTATATAGCTTACCACCATAGAAAGATTAGGATGATCGGTAACCCTACTATAAGAAGCAATCTTGCCCAACCATTGTTTTGAAGGGACGGTAACATTAACAAATGATCTGTTGTTATTTGAGTTAGTTGTAATTCTAACTGGATTATAGGTAACACTATGTGGTCTTACTTCTACATGTAAAGGTTCATTAGATTTAATAAATCTTATGTCTGCATATCCATCATTATTAGTACTCAATACTTCATCGCTACCTATATAAGACAAATCAGAATCCAAAATTTCACCTGTTTCTTTATCTATAATAACAATACGCTTAGCACCCATATTACCATCAGATATATCCAGACTTGTTATGTGACCTTCTAAAACATCAAGCACCTTAACATTGGTCACACTACCATCCATTTTGGCCCTTAAAAGATGTACACCTTGAGGGACATCATAATATGCAAAACAGCCTGTACCTACAGAACCAGCTTCTGATCTAATAAATTTTCCTTCATCATCTAAATACAAAGGCCCATTTACATCAGGATCAGCTAGCTGAATCTCAACTCTCTGTCTGTTATTAGGAAGACAACCCCATATAATGCCATTTTTGCGAATATCAACATCTCCAGCAAATTCACTTAAACTCTTTAGAACAGAAGGGCCAGGTACAGTCATATGAGAAGTGTTATTGCTGGACCAAAAGAACGTTTTCCAATTACCAATATCTAATAAGGACAAAAAGCTCGAACCACCAGAAAGCTTAGGGATGGAATAAACACCATTTACCTCCATCTTAATATTGTCACCTAAACCCAAAACATGAACATCATCACTGAACGGACTGGTGGAACCATCAATGTCCATAGAATAGATGTTACTGACAAAACCTCTATCTACCGGTTCAACATAAATATCAAAATTCTCCTGAACTTCATCCAAAAGATATTCTGTGTAACCAATCAAGGCATCGGTATCATCTCTTAATTCAGCAACTAACATGCTGTTATGGTTGTCTTTTATATCTATCAAATATGTGCCATATCTGTTATCAATTACACCCTCAGAAACAACCAAGCCTCCAGCCAACTGAAATACCTTCAAATTATTGGTTCCTCCCAAGAAAGCTAAACCTTCTTGCAAAGTAATGTTGCCTCCAACTCTGGCTAAATTTTTAACGTTAATTTTAGAATTAAAACGTATGCCATCTGTGTCAGGTTCCACGTTAGGTTTATCAATATTGTTGCTGGCTAATACTCTTTTTACCCTTTGATTAAACTCATCTGAAATATTGTTTGGTTTTGACTCGGAACTTTTAACCAAGTTGGATAACATAACATCTACCCTATCATCTTCTGCTTTCACCCTTGCTTTAGGTCTTTGTCCAGGTAAACCAACCCATACGTTGTCACTTACCCATTTTTGCTTAATGCCAGCGTTTTGTTCTCCATGGTTTTGATAGGCCATCTGTTGAAATTTGTTCCAATCGTTTTTAATGCCAATTTGAAATTCATTCCAATCTTTCACAAAGTCGTTACTGACTGGAACAAAATAATCTTTACTATTGCCAGATAATGCTGCTGACTTTTGATAAAAAGAAGAATTGGACTTTAACATATCCAGCGTATTGTCTACACGCTCGTTGGTGATATTAATCGGCCTTACTTTTAAATCAGAATAAATGTTATTAATAGAAGGCATGTTCTCATCTTTTAAAAGAACTAGAGGAGGTGATGTTCTATCAATCTCTACTACAAGCCCGTTCTTAAAAAATCTAAAATTATCCGGATTATTAAACCCCAGATCATTCGACACAGGAATAAACAAAACTAGAAAAAGCAAAACATACAAGTAATGATGTAAGTTATGTCCCACCACCTATAATAGGCTATCTAAAATGGATGGAAATCGTCAACTAAGTTGTTATCTTTGCCGCTTTTTAATATATGATCTACCATTAATCCTAAAATCACACCTTCAATACCACTAACCTCAACATCTTTCCATATACCTTTTTTTAGATCATCAGCACTGTGTATTTTAGATTTAGGCTTGCCATCGGAAACTCTAATTTGAGTAAATGCCTTTACAACCAACCTGTATGGTCTAGACGCTCCAAGAATGGTCACGTTTAATTTGGATCTATATAAATCCCTGTCTCTGTTCAAAGGCCTATAGTATATATCTGGCCTAAAATAATTAGACTTGAACTCTCTTCTGTTTACGCTAACTAAGTTGATACCACCTGGCAAAGTCTTAGCAATAGCAGATTGTATTTGCTTTATTGAATAATCAAGATCACTAGATTTTTGTCCAGTCACACATCCTGTAATAAAACCTACAAAAGATAATATTACTATTAACCTCACTTTGATCTAGACTCCCAATCTTGGTTAAATTTTTCAATTCCAGCCTTAGTCAAAGGATGTTCTATTAGCTGGTTCATAACCTTAAATGGCATTGTAGCAACGTCTGCACCTATCAACAATGATTCCAACACATGCAAAGGATGTCTAACACTAGCCACGAGTATTTTTGTATCAAAGGAATAATTATCAAATATAGTTTTGATGTCACAAACCAAATCCATCCCATTAGAAGAAACGTCATCCAATCTACCTACAAAAGGAGAAACATAATCAGCTCCAGCTTTTGCACACATAACTGCCTGGACCTGACTAAATACTAGAGTTACATTTGTGCGTATCTTCTTTTTAGACAAAACTTTTACCGCAAATAAACCTTCTTTGGTCATTGGGACTTTTATAACTATGTTGGATGCAATTTTAGATAACTCCTCAGCCTGCTTAACCATAGTATCAGTATCTGAACCAGTTACCTCAACATTCACAGGACCATCGACCAAAGCGGATATACTAGATACGACTTTAGTAAAATCACCACCAACTTTAGCTAATAAAGTAGGGTTAGTAGTAACACCATCTAAAAAACCTAGCTCATTTGCTTTTTTAATCTCGTCAATATTAGCAGAGTCGATAAAAAATTTCATAGCACACTTACCTTATCCGGATATTTTGCCCTAAGCTTTTTCAAACCACCTTCAAAAGCATACACTTCCAAACCGGACCTCCTAAGCACTTCTACAGCTATGGTAGACAAAAAACCCTCATAACAGTAAAACATATATTTTTTATCAACACTAAAATTCTTAATATTAGAAATAATGTCGTCTAATTCAATATGTCTAGCCAATTTTAAATGACACTTACTAAACCCAGACTCAGGCTGACAGTCAATTACATCAAACGTCTGGTCCAGCTTATCCACATAAATATTAGAAGGTTTAAGTTGTTTTCCCAAATTAAATATCTCCATACCGTCACAACACCTACCTAACAGACGAAAATCAAACTTTTTTTCCTCATCCAAAATAGTAGCCAGACTAGGCTTAATACTAACCTTACCTTTTACCAGATCGCACCTTTCTACAATTTTCTCACACAACTTACCCACACCCAGCCGGTAGGACAAATTTATAATATCAGATTTATCCATGCTGATGAGCGGCCTTAAAACCATCACGTCAGAAGCTTTATTGATTATACTCAAATTACCAAGTGTCTGAGAACTAACCTGACCTATAGATTCTCCAGTGGCTATCACTTTAACACCAACCTTCTTAGATACCAAATTAGACACCATATACATTAACCTCTTCAAAACCACTTGCCTATATCTAGGTTTTATTTTTAATTTTAACTCATTAACTATAGAATCAAAATTAACAGAAATAAACTTGGTATCATTAGGAGAAAACTTGTCAGTTAATTTTTTGATGATCTCAAATACCTGTGCTCTGTAAGAATCATATGCCAAATTACAAAGTAAAAAATCACACCTTAAACCACGTTTCATTAATAAAAATGATGCCACTACCGAATCAAACCCACCAGAACACAAAACCAATACCCTACCCTGCGAAGCTAAAGGCAAACCACCTGCACCTTTAACCCTACCAAGGCCAAGATTATAAATACCATCTATGTACTCCACCCTTACCTCCACTTCTGGATTTTTTAAGTCAACTTTTTTGGCAAAGGGCAAAAGTACAGAGCCTATTCTGCAAGCCAATTCATTAGAAGTATATTCACACTTTTTAGAAGATTTTTTTATTCTTACACGAAACTTTTTTTCAAAAACAACGTCCTTAAAAAGAGTGCACACTCTATCAGATAATTTATCTATATCACCTGTAACCTCATCTAAAACTTCAAAAATAGAACTGATGCCAAATATGTCATATAAAAAATCTATCTTCGAATCTGCAACTAACTGAAGGTGGCTAAAGTTTCTTTGCAATCGAACTTTAATGTTTAAAGCCATAGATCTTTTTAAAATATCGCTTATCAAAATATCTATAAGCCTATTTCTTTCCAACCTGCCTTTTAAAGTTATCTCAGAAGCAAATCTAATAATAAATTTATTCATACGCTATTGCTTTGAAAAATATAAAAGCCTGTTATTAGCAGGCATTTCAAAATCCTTTTGTAAATGAAAATCAAAATTTTGCATTTCATATAACACTTTTTCGAAATCTTTTATACAGCTATGTTCATCTCTATTTCTAAGCCACAAATCAAAGTCCCTATTACTTTCAGAAGTAAATTGATTCGCATAATTAAAAGGGCCATATATTATTACCTTCGCACCCGATCTTAAATTGTTACCCAAAGTTTTAATCATAACACATACTTCATTCCAAGAAATTATATGTAAGACGTTAGCACAAAAAACCGTTGTTATTGGAAGATCAGGAAAAGGCGTTTTAGAGATGTCATAGGTTCTAGGACCTTGAAGATTTTTTAAGCTGGCTTCTGATTTCCACATTTTGATGCCCTCATGATTGGATTTAAAATCTGAAGTAACCCAAGTTATATTTGGTAAAGCTTTAGCAAAATGAACTGCGTGCTGTCCAGTTCCAGAACCAATTTCAAATACAAATTCCCCATCTTCTAAAATTTTCTTTAGAGTTTTAAGTATGGCGTCTTTATTTCTATCGCATGCATCTGAAACAGGTTTCTTTTTCATATGAACATATGACCAAAAGCATTTATAAAAGTCAAAGGCAGATAAGTACTAAAGCAGCTATTTGACAAAACTTCACTATGATGGATAATAGTCTACACTAACTTGTGATCAAGCTGTTTTACTATGAGCCAAATGTGTTTATAGTTCACCTTGAACGTTGGGCAACATTTTATCAAATGTTTTCATAGCTACGTTTAAGACCTTTGGTCTTGTCACTACGCTAAGCTAATCAAATATTTGATAAAAGAAGACCTTTATTTAAGATATATCTCGCTGACTCCGATAAACGTGTGCAGAGCTTGTTATGAGAAAAAATACAAAAAAATATACTGTAAGGGCTACAACAGCTGCCCTGTACACTCTATTTTTGGTAGGAAGCTACCAAAATTGCTCCGTCTACCAATACGAACCAGAAACAGGCGTAAATAATAGCTCGAGCGTAAATGACGACAGTAACAGCGACAATAACGATGATGACACTAACAATAATACTAATGATGATGATACTACAACAAATACCAATGATGTTACAGATACTACTTCAGATACAAATAGCCATGCATGCCTGATACAAAACCTCGAAGATGGAGGGACAAAACGAGCAATCAATCACTCATTCAAATGGAATGTTCTAGAAAATGAATGTATAGTACAAGTCAAAATTAATGATAGCTCATGGAAAACTTGCAGTCATGCTGCAAACCATGGATGTAATATCATCAATAATCAATACACTTTGAAAATAAGCCAGTACGGAACATCTAAAGTTATAGTTAGAACCTTAGTAAGTTCAGGAGAGCTTCGTGACACTGATAAAGTAAGTGTGACTCTAGAAAGACCGCACATATGTGATTCCTACCAAGAATGCATGAATAAAAATCAATCAAGAAGAAGAGATTGTGACTGCGAACCAACCGAACTATTTGGAGATAACACATCTCCAGGTGCTCTGTCTTTAGATGAAATGTGCTATGAATTAAGATGTGGTCACGAATTTTAGATCGTACTTGACATCAGATAGTTATTTTTTAGGTTTGTGAGCAATAACAGTTAGCTTACAGTAACAGTGCTTTCTAGGTTATGAGAAAATATAAAAAAAGAAAAAAAGATAATATTTTAAAAAATATAGATACAAAAAAATATCTAGACAGAGAAATATCTCTTCTTGAATTTCAATCAAGAGTCCTAGAACAAGCAAAAGATAACAGCATACCCATAATAGAAAGACTTAGATTCCTGAATATATTCAGCACCAATCTAGATGAATTTTTTATGAAACGAATAGCCAGCTCTAAATTTTCAGAATTATCAGAAGGAGCAACAGTTTATACCGAAAACAGAATGAAATTAATTATAAAAAAAGTATCCGGTATGTTAGATCAAGCCAGCAAATGCTTTAAAGACGACATAATTTTGGAACTAAAAAAGCATAACTTAGAAATAACCACCTGGAAAGCCCTGGATGACAATCAAAGAAAACATCTTTCAAACGTATTTTATAAAAATATATTTCCTCTTTTAACACCTCTAGCTGTTGATTCTGCACATCCATTTCCGCATATATCAAATCTATCAGTATCATTAGCAGTTTCTCTGCGACATCCAGATAAAAAAAAGGAACTTTTATTTTCTAGAGTGAAAATACCAAATATCCTGCCGTCCTGGTATTGCATAAATCCAAATGATAAAAATCACAAATGGGTATCCACAAAGGATATAGTACAAGCCCATCTACATTTACTTTTTCCAAAAATGGATGTTGTAAACAGCATGGTTTTTAAAGTAACAAGAAATATAGAATTAGAAAAAGACGATGCCCATGCAGACGATATACTATCAATGATAGAAGAAGAACTACACGAAAGAAAATTTGGAGAAGTTGTAAAATTAGAACATGGACAAAATAAAGATGATTGGCTTGTAGAGTTTTTAATAGAAGAACTCAATATTACAAAAGAAGATGTGTTTAAAAATAATAGCGACAGTGTTTTGGTTGGATTCCGATCTATCTTAGAAGCAAAGCATGATAGCAGTATGACATTTGTACCTTGGACGCCATTGACAAGCCATGAGCTCTCCAATGAAACAGAAAGCATATTCTCCATAATAAAAAAACAAGATCTATTGCTGCATCACCCTTACGAAAGTTATAGCTCTAGCATAGAAAGGTTTATTTATGAAGCGGCAAGAGATCCAAAGGTTCTAATAATAAGAATGACTCTCTATCGAACAAATGAAGAAAGCTCGCTTATCCGATCATTAATCAGAGCTGCACAGTCAGGAAAACAGGTCGTTGTTCTGGTAGAATTAAAAGCCAGGTTTGATGAAAAAAGAAATATTTCTTGGGCAAAAAAACTAGAAGAGTACGGAATACACATAGTGTATGGTATAGTCGGTTAAAAACACATAGTAAAACAGCTTTAATAGTCAGAGAAGAATCAAATTCTGTAAAATCCTATGCACATATAGGAACAGGAAACTACCACTCACAAACAGCTAAGTTATATACTGATTTTAGTATACTCACTTCTAACGAAAAGATAACAAAAGATCTTACAGAGTTTTTTCATTTTTTAACTGGAAGATCATTACAAAAAGATTATTCGCATCTATTAATAGCACCAGTAAATATGAAACAGAAATTTATTGAATTAATTGAAAGAGAAATAGCAAATGTAAAAAAAGGACTGCCTGCTGCTATAATGTTAAAGCTAAATAATATAGAAGATCTAAATATGTGTGAAAAATTATATGAAGCTTCAAATGCTGGTGTCAAAATTCAAATTTTATCTAGAACAATATGTACATTAAAACCAGGTGTGAAAGGTCTTAGTGAAAATATAAAGGTATATAGTGTTGTAGATAGGCTGTTAGAACATTCTAGGTTATATATATTTGCAAATGGGTCTAAAAATTATGTTGATCACAAAGTGTACATAGGATCAGCAGATTGGATGTATAGAAATCTAAAAAACAGGGTGGAAGTAGCTTGCCCTATTTTTGGTAACAACAATAAATTAAAGTGTATAGAAAGTTTTAATATTATATTAAAAAGTACTAAGCAAAGATGGACACTTTGTTCTGATGGAACTTATAAAAGACAAACAGACAAAACAGATGAGCTAAGTGCTCAGGAACAGTTGATGAAATTATACAAATATCGTCACAAACATAGACAATTAAAGTGATATAGAAGACCTCTCAACTTTTATTAAAAAGTGCCCGATACGCCATGTATAGTGTGGACCTAGCTTGTAAGGAGATTTGTGTGTCAAAAAAACCTAAGATGATTATAGAGGGTGCTGATGACGAAGCTGTAGAAATGGCTAAGGATTGGGGTAATAACAACGGCTTTGACGTTGCAGTAAATAAAGATAATGAGCTGCCGGCAGGATCAAGCAAAGCACCTGACACGGAGGATGCTGGAAACCTTATATCTTTGGTAGGAGATCAAGATACATTAAGCCTATCAGATGTTACAAAGGTTACGGTGGAAAGAGCACTTAGACAAACAGGTGGAAATATAATGGCTACTTCAAAGATATTAGGTATGGGGAGAGCCACTGTATATAGAAAGATAAGAATATACAAAATAGACAAATCATTATTTAGAAAAGATAGACTAAAAATCAAAAAGGCCGCTTAAGGCCCTTCGTTTTGACAAATGCTTGATTAGCATAGCGGCAAGCCGCAAGGCTGAAGCGAAGCTATGAAAGCATTTGATCAAAACGTTGTGCAACGTTCAAGGTAGACTACAAACAGATTGCTTAAGGCCCTTCGTTTTTAATAAATGTGCACTGGCATAACGGTTAGGCCAAAGGCCGAAAGTGAAGCCAGGGTGCATTTATTAAAAAAGTTGTGCAACGTTCAAGGTAGACTACAAACAGATTGCCTAAAGGTTTTCAATTTTATCAAATAATAGATAGTGTAACGGTTAGACCGAAGGTCAAAGTGAAGCTAGCTATTATTTGATAAAATGTTAACCAACGTTCAAGGTATATTCTGGCAGATTTTGTTCATGGTGTATCGATAAGACCGCAGGTCAAGCGAAGTTATGTATACTTTTAAAAATGTTTACCAGCTCTTGCGTATCAATCAATTTGCCGGTTATATGCTGGACTGCTTAAGCACAAGTTGATGCTTCAAATACAACAAGATGAGTATGGGGCTGTATAAAATATGCTTGTAGTTTTGCCTACATTGAACGGAGGATAAACCAGCCTGCCACCGCAACAACAGCCACAACTGCAGCAACTTTTAATGTTACAGCTGCAGCTCCTAAGACTGCTACACCTAGCATTGACAGTACTGTCTTTCCAAAGAGTGCAATTACTAACAAACCAACAATGGATACAATCACTGGGTTATCCTGCACGACATTACTAATTTTATTTAGTAAAGAACCCACAACACTATCGTCATCACGAGACTGCACAAACTTATCAAGTTTATCTGCTAGTTGTTCAGGGCCAAGAGAATCCACAGTGGCACCTGCAAATTTTTCAAATTCTTCTTTGATAGCATTTGTCCCTAGCACCTCAAGCTGATCTAAATTTTCACAAAGCTCCTCATAAGTATCATTGGAACATAAGTCTCGTTTAAGTGCTGCTACACTAGCAAAGCAACCAGCAGAGGAAGCCAATTCTGTCATCAGCCGAGTAGTGAGAGTTCTACCTTGACTATCTTTTTCTTCCATCATTTCCACGATATCTTGGCTATCAGAAGTACCGCTCTCGATTCTAGTTTGAATACTGGAAAGTATAGGGCAATCTTGCATCACTAAAAATACACTAGAATTCATACTAGCCATAGCAGCACTAGAGATATTCCTGCTCCCAGCGGCAGACACAATCTCCGTATGTTTACTGCTGACAGTACCACTAGCACTCCAGGATACAAAAAATAAACATGAAAACAATATACAAGACGACTTATATAAACCTAAGTCAAACAACTGCTTATAAGACACTTTGCCCCCTTTTATCCCTACGAACTTCACTGGTTAAATACCTAAAAGGCAACCTACTACCCTCTCCTAAACTTTTGCAAGCTTATTTTTGGTGGTTCATGGTAATTATCGTTGGAATATACATTTTCTATACCACGATTATCAATTTGCTGACTTATAAGAAAGAGTGCTTAAACAATCTAAGCGTAGAGCTTAGAGGCTTTCAAGCTGCTCGTAAAAACAACGTACCTCGAAAAAGCTCTGCGGTTAGATTTGTTGTATTAAAAACTTTAGGACCTTAAGCGAATCTTTCAGAGTATACCTTGATAAGTTGCTTTGGCGTTTTTGATAAATGCACTCTGACTTCACTTTCGGCCTTCGGCCTGATCGTTCTGCTATGAACAAAAGCTTTCGTAATATACTTTGGACGTTGGTTAACATTAACTAAGAGGTTTTCAATTTTATCAAATGTTTGATTAACGAAACGGCAAGCCGCAAGGTTTAAAGCGTAGATATGAAAGCATTTGATAGAATGTTAACCAACGTTGAGGCTCTAAAGTTTTGATAAATGCTTGATAGCGTAGTGAATAGACCACTATGTCCTAACGAAGCTAGCAAACAAATTGTTGTCAGGCCATAGTTTTTAATCACAGTTTTTTCATACAACGAAGATGGGTGTATGGTTTAGAGAGGCTTTTGGGCCAGTCGTAGACTGGCGTACCTCGACAAACCATACACTCATCTTTTATTGTTGTAGCTTGCATATTTTAGTCTGCTTAACTATTTTGAACGTTCAAAGTATACTACAAACAGATTGTCTAAAGACCTTACTGTCTCAATGTGATAATTTATATGTGTGTGAGGGGTATTTTTCTGGACTTAGTTTTGTTTTTCTTTGTGAAAAGGGTTTTTTGTCGTAGAATTTAGAGTTTGGTAAGTTTGGTTTTAAGTTTTAGGTTTTTATTTTGTTTTTTTTAAGATCTTTATTTATTCGTTTTAAAAATACTTTTCTTTTAAAGGGCCGGCTGAAAGCCGGCAGATTGATTGGGCCGAAGGTTGGTTTTTATAAAGCTCCGCAGTCGCAAGTTAATTTTTCGTTTAAGAGGCTGGCTGAAAGCCAGTAGAATGATCCAACCGTAGGTTGGCCAGCAAATGCGTCCAGTCGCCATGGATGGTTCAAAAGCTTATGTGAATCACGAAAAACTTGGTTACTCCGAAGTTCTGCAGCCGTTAGGTTGCAAAAGCCTCCAACCGTAGGTTGGGGATTTACGATGTTGGAGACTTTGATAGGATTGGCGTTGGTATCAGCTACAGGTTTTGTGGTTACGTTTATGACGGCTAACATGACGACTTTAACTCAGAGGAAGCATGATACTTATATGTGTTCATCTGTAGCTGGTAATGTATTGGCTCATTTTTCTAAGAATGGCAGTAAGGTTTCTCCTAAGAAAGAAGTAGCTACTATATCTACTGTTTCTACTACCTCTACTACCCAAAATTTGGGGGGGGGGGCGACCAAAATTTAAGCAAGATTGGTCATAATACTTCTGTAGATTCTCCATTAAGTGCTTCATCTAGTGGAGTTACTTTACATTTAGATAGGTTATATGATGGTTCAGATGTTGGAGTTTTGGAGGACTTGTATAATAAGTATTTAAAGACATCTTCTACTAATCCTATTTCTATATGTCCATCAGATGCTCAAATTAGTAACAGTTCAGCTTTGACTTTTGATCTAGTGAAGATGGAGTTTAAGTCTCATGAGTCTTCTGCTCCTTTGATAAAGTTAGGTGATTTAGACAAGTGGGTTGAAGAGAATCCTAATAAATATCGTAAGCTTAAGGATGAAGATAAACGGACAGCTCATCAAGGGCTAGCAGACAACAATGGTTCATCTTCAGATGGATATAAGTGGGATAGGTTGACCGGAGAGTCGTTATTTTTGTTAAGTGAGCGTTTATCTGATATATCGTCCTTATCCTTTGGTCCAGTTGAGCCTGTGAGTAGTTATACTCCTGTAAGTAATTACATAGCTAAGTCTAAGTATGATGTTCGTATTGGTATAAGGCCTTGGGATATAAGCAAGAATGAGAAGACAGATAGTTGTAACAGGCATAAGAGTAAGGCTATACATCCTATTTTTGTTCGTCCTCGTTCTGTTTATGATAAACCTGAGAATTCAGATAAGAGTAAGTTAGGTTATAAGCTTGCTTCTAGTTTATCAGGTTTGCCTGAGGCTAATATTCGTCATGATCTTGGATTTAAGTTATTTGTGGAGGTTGAGGAGAGGAAGGCAGTATCTAGTTATGATCCTATCAGATGCAGAGCTGAGAAGGTATTTTCTTATTCTCAGAGGTATGTAACAGCACGCAATAAGACAATAGTAAAGACTACTTCAGTTACTACTACAACCCCATCTGTTAGTAGTTTTCAAGCTAATTTAGCTAGTAACAAAAATAACAACAAGTTAGTTAATAGCAAAGCTAATAACAACAAGTTAGTTAGTAACAACTTAGTTAGTAATCTGGCTAATAAAGCTAATAGTAAGCATAATCCATCTACAATATCTCTATCTTCTGTGTCTAATTCTGAGGCTGATTCTTCAGACAGTTCATCAACTTCAACAACGACCACTACCCTTCAATGTACTACAAATTCTGATAATTCTACGACCTGTAAGTTTAAGCTAGAAGGTCGTGTGTGGGATAGGGGTTATAGGTGTCCAGATGGTAATGATGATAATGATGAAGGATATTGTTTAAATTCCAGTTTTAGTAAGGGAGTATTTTTATGTCGTTTGAACAAAGCTACAACTCTTAGTGATGATAGTATTAGTAATGCTTATTCAAGTTGGGTTTTATGTGGAGATAATGATATTGGACATGGTCTTACAACTGATCTAGTTGAGACTGATTTATATGCAAGTGATCCTGAAGGTGGTGATCGTAGTAAAGATAGGGAGTTAAGTTTAAAGTTTGGTGAATTACCTAGTCCCCCTGCTGGTGTTGATACTTCATACAGTGTTGAACTAAGACTAGTGGACGAGTATGGTAACTACTCTCCATCGCCTCAAGAAGATGCACTTATTTTCTCTACGACTACTACAACGGATCCATGTGCTGGGGTAACATGCACTGGCATTCAGAGGTGTAATAGTGCTACTGGCCGTTGTGAATGTCCAGCTAATCATGCTAGTTGTCGTAATAATGCTATTTGCTGTGATCCTGGTAGTATTTGCGTAAATAATGGTTGTGCCTGCGATAATGCTGCTTGTACAGCACTTGGAAAAGTTTGTAGAAATGGCCATTGTGTAAATCAACAAAGTCAACAAACTTGTGAGCAAAGAAGAGGTACAGATGATTGTCTAACATGTGTTGGCGTAATAAATCCTTATGGAAATCCTGTAACTAAAACATGTGGTACAGGTAAGACTTTAAACACCAACACTTGTGTTTGTGAAGCTACTGGAGGTGGGGATACTTCCTGTAGTGGTCCTTCAGATTGTGGCAACTGCCAAAAATGTGAAGGTGGGCAGTGCGTAGCTGAAACATGTAGTGACCTTAGTTGGCCTAGAGGTACTCATGAGCAAGGTCTACAGGAATACTGTGGCTATGAAACAGGTAGCCCTGGTTGCAGCCTTACCTGCTATCGTGGTGGTAAGATTTGTACTAGTGAAGAAACTTGTAACCCAACAACTAAGAAATGTGAGACTCCTCCTGCGTGTACTGAAGATTCAGATTGTAATGATAGTTGTAAAAAGTGTAGTGATGACAAAAAATGTGTACCTAAATCATGTGCAGACATTGATTCTAGTTATCATACAGATCCTTCGTATTGTGGAGCAAGACCGATATCAAATGCTGGAGGATGTAGTATTAATTGTTCAACTGGTGGAGTACGATGCTCTTCTAGCACACCTAGCACACCTGTTTGCAGTAGTGGGAAGTGTATATGCCGTGTAAATGCAACATGTCCAGGTGATTGTAACAAGTGTGTAAGTGGAAGCTGTAATGGTGGGACACCTTGTACTTTAAGTGCCGCAGATATAGATAACTGCAAGACATGTCCTACTGGTAATCCATCATGCGGTTCACCAACTTCTAGATGCACTAACCCTAAACCTCATTGCAAGGGCAATAATGTATGTGTACAATGTACTCAAGACTCACATTGCTCTGTTGGATGGAGGTGCAATAAAACTAATTATACATGTGAACGTATATCCAACTCATGTGATGATGCCAGTTGTAATTCTGGAATTATGCTGAACTATCCTTTTTCAGAGTCTACAAAACCTGCTTGTGTGACTGGTACTAAATCATGTACAAAAACAAATGGAACAGTACTAACTTGTTATGCTGGTAAAGCTGGACAAACACGCCCCAGCACTTGCCCTAATAATGCATGTCATACATTTGATAAATGTACCGGCGGATGTGCTGTACTTGAAACAACCTGCCCTTCTAATTGTACCAACGGTTGTAATAAAGTTGCGTCCGCAACCACATGTAGAGAAGTATGTAAGCCCGAAAAAGTTAAAAGATGTATTTTACCAACACAAGGGATTTTGAATCAGTGCTGGTTTGAAACGTATGATAGTACCTGTGGATATGGTTGTGAGTCGAATATCACGGGAAACAATAATATGAAATGTTTATCATCACAAATACCACAATGTGCTCAGTAAATTTAAAGTAGCATTTTTTAACATCAAAACAAAAACTACTACCTATAAAAACTTCGTTTTGTGATCAACCATTTGATAAATTTTTAGCATGATCCTGGATTGCAGTGATATTTAGAAGCATCTTCTATTGTGTATTGTAAAGCTTCTGAGGCATCAGCTTGTTCATCACCCAAACGAATCATCTGCTCATCAGTCAATCTGTCATATAAAGCTGGACAAAAACCATCGTTGAGTTGGTTATCATACCTATTTTCATCTACACATAACTCTTCCTTAATTACCGTTCTATTGGCACTAAAAAAAGGTATTTGACCTCCTTGAACTGACATTATAGTTCCGTATACTGTGGCCTGTCCGTCTATTGTGTTAGCCTCACCTCTATATCCGTAGCCATCAGGGTGAAAATTATATTCAAGGGGAAATGATGCTCCAAGATCTTCCTTATTGTGAGATAACCCTAAGTTATGACCAAGCTCATGAGCCAGAGTTTCTATGAACGTGTGATGTTGTGAACGACTAGACATATTAGGTGCTATCTCGCTGGAACAACTAGGATCAACTGAACCTGTAGCGGCATAAATTCTTGCATATTCAAATGTTGTACCATCTAACCTGGCTGAAGCTAGTCCACAAATGCCTAAGCTACTGTCATAATTTTGTATTGTATAAACCAGATCAGCACCATGATTTTTTCGCACTACAGGTAGTAAATAAGAATAAACAGCAGATACGGTGTTAAAATTCTTCAAATCTAGAGCATCAATCTGACAGCGTACATAGTGCCTATAATCTTGAAAAGGCACTATAGCCACAGCTCTAAATTCTACGTTAACTCCTGATCTTTGATAAATATCATTCACATGAGGAAGCACATCGTTTACTACAAAATCATCCCAACCAGGCGTAGAATATCTTTCAGACATTACAAACCCAATATCTATTACATAAGTCGTATTAGGATCAGCTCTTCTAGGTTGATAATTGTGATGTGCTGCTATAGCTAATTCAGGTGGAAGTTCATGAACATAAGCTCCACAAAAAGATTGCCTTTGATTATGTTCGCCATCAATAGGTATTGTAGGTATATAACCTTGCGATGCTTCAGCTCCACAAGCAAGGCTTGCTATAGCATCAATACTAAAGCTTTTACTACTATTGCTTTTTACAGTTTCTAAATAATTTCTAAGTATATTATGCCTAGTCACTATATCTACACTTGATCTTTTAATATAATTACTAGCCGATACTACATAATCACCAGCTTGATATAATCCAACCTGATGCACCCCATGTGGGTTTAAGCCTGTATTAGGAGGATCTATTGTAACAGTTGTGCTTGTATCTGTTTTGGTGATAGATATCTGATCCTGATCTATAGGACCATCTTCTACTAATAAATCGTCAGTGTAGCTGGCATTAGTTGGGTTAATAGATAGTATATCTAAAATATTGTTATCGTCTATTTCAGACCATCCTGTTTCATCTATATACACTATATTTGAATCAAAGCTTATATTTAGGATAGCTTGAGGATCGTTGTTTGAACTAAAAGTATAAGTTACGTTAGGTATTAAATTTTCACACCTTGCAGTATTATTAGCATCTCTAAAATAAAAATAGCCTTTTTCAGCCCTAGTACACGGACTATTGCCAATAACATTAAATGAAGATTCTTTTGTTATAGCGGCTATATAAGCATCAATATTACTGCTTTGCTGTACTTTTGAAGCATCTAGTTTTTTAGCATAGTTTTTGGTTAATATAGAATACTCCCCAGCATGATAGATTTTGCCATTAGAACTATTTGGAGGTTTTATAGTAATAACTGTATTAGAGCTTTCTGTGGTTATAGCTATATTTTCTTGATTAATAGAGCCTTCTGGAGTTGTAAGATCAGCTTCGTTGTTCTTTTTAATCTCCAGCATTTGCAAGACATTTTCTGGGGTTAATGTGCTAAAGCCAGATGAGTCTATAAAAACAACTTCTGAATCAAACTTTAGCTTTATTCTAGTGTCAGGATCACCATTTGATGTAGTCGATTCTTCCCCTGTACTAGCTATAAAGGAATAAGTTAAGCTTGGAAGTTTTATACAAGCACTATTAGTTCCTGTTAGTTGAAAGTAACCTTCAATATCTCTTACACACGGAGTATCTACTCTAAATGAAGATTCTTTTCTTATAGCATTTAAATAACTAGATGAGCTGCTAGTAGATATTTTACTTGCATCCTGGGTTTTAGCATAATTACTTGTGATTATCCTATAATCCCCAGGTTCGTAGTTGGTTTCATCTGGAGAGGATATTGTAATAACTGTATTAGAGCTTTCTTGGCTTATAGCTATGTTCTCTTGTGTTATAGGTCCATCTTGTGTGGCAAGATCAGCTTCGTTATTCTTTTTAATCTCTAGCATTTGTAAGACATTTTCTGGGGTTAGTGCTTGCTGTCCAGATGAGTCTATAAAAACAACCTCAGAATCAAACTTTAGCTTTATCGTGGTGTCAGGATCACCATTTGAAGAATCCGATTCTTCGCCTGTGCTAGTTAAAAAAGAATAAGTTAGGGTAGGAAGCTTTATACAAGCACCATTAGCACCTGATAATTGAAAATATCCAGATTCTCTTCTAGTACAAGGAGTCTCTGGTATAGGTGGAGGTTTAACTGGCTCAGGACCTGTGGCATCATTACAAGACGATAAACCTAAGGTAGCTAATACTAACAATGCTCCATTTAAGACTGGCTTTATTCTAGTAGATGCAGCTCTTCCTGCTAAAGGAATAAGCTTAAGCTTTCTTACAGGACTTAGAGAAAATAATGTACCAGCTGCTAAAAATTTAAGCTTACTTTCTTCCTGTTGATCTTTTTCATCTAAACTTGATTCAAAACTTATATCATCTGATAGATCTATACCTAAGTTATCTATAGCCGACTGACCAAAGTTCTTATAGTCGTTAGTATCACTAACTCTATCATCATTAGTATTAATACCTTCACTTTTTTGAATACCTAAGCTTTCACAATAAAGATTGTTCTTAGAAGAACTAGAAGTGCATAAACTTTTAACAAACTCTAAAATACTTTCTCTACAAGATGGATCATCTATTAGAAGATTCCCATCTTCTATTCTTTGTAGTTCAATAAAAGCTTCGATAGCTGGTATGTCTTCAACCTGACTATTTTCACTAATAACATCTTGTAAGACTCTACAAGAGGAGACAGCTTTATTAGCTAATCTTAGATCATCCAAGCTAGGCTCTGTGTAGGAAACACTTTGAGCTTTAGCGTAAGTAAAAACACTAAGTACACCGAACGTTATAAAAAATGATGTTACAGAAAATAAAAGTACTTTTGTCTTAACAACTTTCTTAAAAGTACTTGCTTTTTTAATATGTCTAATAAACTTGAGTTTCATGGATATCGTGTTGCTTCTTTAGAGAGTGATATTAGCATATTTGTTTATAATTTAGTTAAAAAATTCAATTTCACTATAAAAATGTAGTATTTATATGTATTAAGTATTCACAATTTGCTGGTTATACAAAGAGAATGTTTAAACAAATCTAAGCATAGAGCTTAGAGAGGCTTTCAAGCTGCTCTGGGGAGCAGCGTACCTCTGCAAGCTCTATGCTTAGATTTGTTATATTAAAAACTTTGGATCTTAGAAAATTTGTTTGGAATATACTTTGAACGTTGCTTTGGCTTTTTTAATAAATGCACCCTGACTTCACTTTCGGCCTGATCTTTCTGCTATGAACAAAAGCTTTCGGAATATACCTTGAACGTTGGGCAACATTCTATCAAATCCTTGCCTAGTTCCGCTACAAGACCTCTGGTCTTTCCATTACACTAGCAAGTATTTGATAGAATTGAAGACCTTTAATTCAAAAACGAAGGGCCTTAAATTATCTTCTTAAAAAACTCATACACCATAGGCTGTGTCCAATTTTCAGAAGCAGCAACTTTCTTTACTAATTTGTGATCTCTATCAAATATATAACTTTCAGGTATCTTGTCCGTACCCCAACTTTTAGCAATACTCATATCCTCGTCCTGTAATACATAAAGCCCCTTGACACCGATACCTCCAAATGCACTCAAAAAATCAACTATATCCTGCCTATCTTTGTCTACCGAAACCGCCACAATGTTTACATCAGATCTAAAAGATTCCAAAAACTTCAACATTGAAGGAAATTCCTCGACACAAGGAGCACACCATGTGGCCCAAAAATTTACAACCACCACTTTTCCTAAAAGATTAGACAGTACAAAAGAATTAGAATTTATATCCCTCAACTCCAAAGGAGGAGCACCACCAGTCTCCATCTTGGTTAGAATACTCTTTGAAGGATCTATATCCTCTGAATGAAAAAACGATCTTAAGCTAATACCAAGAAAAATAAATATACAAGACATCACCACCGCAGTGATAAAACCCTTAACAACTCTAACATTCATCTTAACTTTTTTTGGTTTTTTTCTTTCTTAAACGACCAAATATGGATTTTTTCAAACTCAACTTACGCTTCTTCTTAGTAGGCTTGTCACCTTTAGCACCAGCTACTTTGGCTTTGGTACTAGAAACTTCCTTACTTTTAACGTCTTTGTTTTTAACGTCCTTACCTTTAATATCCTTAGCTATTTGCTGCTTTTTCTTACTAGAAGTTTTCTTGCTGGAAACTTTCTTATCAGAGACTTTTTTACTAGAAGTTGTTTTGCCAGAAGTTTTTTGTGCTTTTTTACGAAGTTTTTTAGATACTAGCTTTGCCTTTCTAGACTTGTTCTTTTTGGTAGAGCCTCTTTTGGTTTTATTTTGTTCATCTTGAGCACTCTTATCAGTTTCACGAGCTTTCCTACTATCCCTTTTAGCAAGATTACTAACACCTAAATGATCAACCCATTCTATAAAAGCCATTTCAGCGTTATCACCAAGTCTTTTTCCCAGCTTAATAATTCTTGTATAACCGCCCTTTCTATCTTGAAATCTATCTACAAGATTTTCACAAACATCAAATACCATTTTTTTATTAGGATATTTAGACAACAATAGTCTGATTGAATTCAATCCACCACGTTTTCCAATAGTAACAACTCTGTCAGCATGCCTTCTTAACTCCTTGGCTTTTGCTAAGGTTGTCTTGATCCTTCCATGTTCCACCAAAGACACAACTAAATTCCTGAGCATGGCCTTCTTATGGTTGAAGTCCCTATTAAAATTTTTCCTATAAGCTCTGTGTCGCATGTCAACTTACTTTTTCTTTCTTTCTTCCCAGTCAGCAGGTGGCCAACCCTCTATGTTCATACCAAGGCCTAAATCCATCTCTGACAAAATCTCTTTGATTTCGTTCAACGACTTTCTACCAAAATTCTTGGTCTTCAACATTTCCGCCTCAGACTTGGTAACCAACTCACCTATATATTGTATGTTTGCATTTTTAAGACAATTAGAACTTCTAACAGAAAGCTCCAAATCATCTACAGATCTAAATAAATTTTCATTTAGCTTGTGATCAACAGATTGAGGTACCTGTTCGTCTGGCTCTTCTTCCTCGTTGAAATTGATGAACACCTGGAACTGTTCCTTTATTATCTTAGATCCAAGTGCAATAGCTTCGTCAGGTTTTAAGCTTCCATCTGTCCAAATCTCCAAAGTCAACTGATCGTAGTCAGTACGTTGACCAACCCTTGCATTACTCACAGTATAATTAACCCTTTTTATAGGACTATATAAACTATCCACCGCTATAAACTCAGGTGGAACATCAGTATTTTGTTCAGCAGCAACATAACCTCTACCAAACTTACAAACAACTTCGGCCTCAAACTTAGCATTTTCCCCTAGAGTACATATGTGCTGTTCTGGATTCACTATCTCTATGTTGTGATTTAAATTAATATCAGCAGCTGTAACTTTTCCAGGACCAGATTTAGAAATTGTCAAAGTTTGAGGTTCGTCACTGTATTGTCTAAAACGCACTGCTTTTAAGTTGAGAATAATATCCGTAATATCTTCCATAATATCCGGTATATTAGTAAATTCATGCAATACGTCTTTAAACCTAACCGCAGATATGGCAGACCCCATCATAGAGCTAAGCAATACTCTTCTCAAAGAATTACCAAGCGTGGTGCCATAACCTCTTTCCAACGGTTTGATCACAAACTTTCCATAATCATCCTGAAGTTGACCTTTGTCAAAAGACTTAGGCTTTATTAAACCTCTCCAGAAATTTGAATGATGGTCTTGTATATCAGTTATCTCAGTTTTGTCCATTTTCCTCACCTCTAAAAAATATTACCTAGAATAAAATTCTACAATCATGTTTTCTTCGACCTGCAAAGCTACGTGCTTTCTTGCCGGAAGCTCCTTTACCTCACCTTTAAAATCACCATGGTCTATGGATAACCAACTAGGAAGCTCTCTTTTCTTAGAAGATTCCATGCTGGCTTGTATTTTTGTATTTCTTTTTTTCTCTTCTACCTTAATTATGTCCCCTACCTTGAGCACGGCACTGGATATGTTCACTCTTTTAGTATTTACGCTGAAATGGTTATGCGAGATTAACTGCCTGGCTTCTCTTCTAGATGCAGCAAATCCCAAAGTGTATACTACGTTGTCAAATCTCATCTCTAGCTGTCTTAGTAAGTTTAAACCAGTGTCGCCCTTAGCCTTATTCGCATTGTAATAATATTTACGAAATTGCTTTTCAAGAACGCCATAATATCTTCTAGTTTTCTGCTTTTCTCTAAGCTGCAAAGCAAACTCAGAAAACTTTAGTCTTCTTTGGCCGGCCTGCCCAGGAGGGTATGACCTTCTTTCATAAGAACACTTGTCCATATAACAACGTTCCCCTTTTAAAAAGAGCTTCATGCCCTCTCTTCTACATAATTTACATGCACTATCTACAACTTTACTCACTTTACCTACACTCTCCTACGTTTTGGTGGTCTACATCCATTATGAGGTATAGGGGTTATATCTCTGATAGTAGTTATTCTTACACCCAAGTTAGCTATACAACGAACCGAAGATTCTCTACCAGCCCCAGGTCCTTTAACATAAACATCAACCGATTTTAATCCATTCGACATAGCTGCCTTTATAGCATTTTCTGTGGCCAACTGAGCAGCAAAAGGGGTGCCTTTTTTATTGCCCTTAAATCCTAGCTTCCCGGCACTTGACCAACATAAAGTTTTACCGATTTGATCAGTAATTGTGATAATGGTATTGCTAAAGCCAGCTTGAATATAAGCTCTACCAGATGTCACATTAGTTTTTTTAACCTTAGCCATATTTAATCACACCTAACCTTTACATTACGACCTTTAAACAATTCCATCATAAATAACTATATGGCCTTTTTCTTATTAGCCACAGTTTTACGAGGGCCTTTTCTGGTTCTACAATTTGTTCTGGTATTCTGACCATTAACAGGAAGACCTTTCTTATGCCGAACACCCCGATAGCAATTCAAATCCTTAAGCCTTTTAATAGACATAGAAACTTCTCTGGATAGGTCACCTTCCACCTTATACTTACCCTGAATAACAGACCTTATCTTGGCTATGTCTTGATCAGTAAGGCTATCAGTTCTAAAAGACATATCAAAACCCAGCTCTTTAACTATATCCTTTGCCGACTTATTACCTATGCCATAAAGATAAGTCAAAGCCACAACCAGCCTCTTATTCTTAGGTAAATCAACACCACTAATTCTAGCCATCTATCCCTGCCTCTGTTTATGTTTACTGTTCGAACAAATAACTCTGACAATCCCAGATCGTCTAACTATCTTACATTTGTTACACATCTTCTTCACAGACGGTCTAACCTTCATAAAAACCTCAACTGCATAATAAATTCAAATAAAAGTTTCATGCCAGTAAAATCTCATCGATTAAAGAATTTATCCTACTGCTCACATCCTTAACATTGCCATTAGCAGTTAAACCCTTATATATTCCCAAATTGCTATAATATTCCTTCAAAGGCAGGGTGGCTGTTTCGTACTTGTTAAGCCTGTTTAACACCACATCATCCTCATCATCAGGCCTCTTGTAAAGCTTACCACCGCAAGAATCGCATGTTTCGCTCTTGGAGCCATGGAATCTAAACACCGCCCCGCAGTCCTCACAACACCTTCTACTAGTCAACCTACCAAGCAAAGTTTTATGCTCTAATTCTAAAAAAATAGCAAGCCCTAGCTTCATAGATCTTTTTTTCAAAATATCGTCCAGACCCTTAGCTTGACCAAATGTTCTAGGAAATCCATCAAAAACCACACCGCCACTATCAGATATTCTTTGCTCGTTTTCACCAATAAACATGTCCACCAATTCCAGTACCACATCATCCGAAACATAGTCTCCATTGGCCATACGCTGTTTTACCTTAATACCCACATGGGTACTTTCAGCTATATGATCCCTTAATATATTCCCCGTAGACACATGTAGCATGTTCCTATCTTTTTTCAAAAGCTCAGACTGCGTTCCCTTACCCACACCAGGAGGACCAAACAAAACAACGTGAACCTGACATGAAGCCATCAGTACTGCACCCTTCTACTTTTAACCTTGTACCCTTTGACAAAACCATCGTACTTGGCATTTAACAGATGAGACTGAACTTGCTGCATGAAATCCAGACCCACACCCACCAATATCAACAAGCTGGTGCCTCCAAAATAAAAAGGAACCTTAGCAGTTTCTATCAAAATACCAGGTAAAATACATACCATACTTAAATATATAGCTCCTGCAACATTGATCCTGTTTAAAACCTTCTGAATATAATTAGACGTACTCTTACCAGCTCTGATACCAGGAATGAAACCACCCCACTTTTTTAGATTCTCAGCCACATCATCAGGCTTAAAAACAATCTCAGCATAGAAAAAACAGAAAAATACTATCAGAACAACAAACAAAATATTGTAAATGGCCCCGGTTGGCTGAAAGGAATCCCTTAAATTAGATAACAACTCACTGTTTGTAAACTGTGCTAACGTAGCAGGTAACATCAATAAACTACTTGCAAAGATTGGAGGTATAACCCCAGAAAAATTAATTTTCAAAGGCAAGTGCGAAGACCTGGTGCCCATGTTACTAGTTCTTCTGGAGTACTGAATGGGTATCCGCCTCTGTGCAACTTCCATCCAAATTATATAACCAATAACAATCAACATAAATAATAGAAGTAAAAACGAAATAAGCACCGTCATCTCACCTTGCTTTACCAAATTAACCATACTCATAAAACCACTAGGTATAGCAGCCGCTATGCCAGCAAAGATAATCAAGCTTGCACCATTTCCAATACCACGCTCTGTAATCTGTTCACCCAACCACATTATAAAACAAGTACCAGAAGTTAAGGTGATAACAGTCATAACCTCAAACGGAATTACACCCACAACAGGAGAATTAACCAAAGGCATGCCAGCATTGGTTGTAGAGTTTTTTAAAAATGTGCTCATCCCATAACCTTGCACAATTGCCAGTAAAACGGTTCCATACCTTGTGTACTGGTTTATTTTTTTCTGACCCTGCTGACCTTCTTTTTTTAGCTGCTCTAAATAAGGGACAGCAGCTCCTAAGAGTTGAAATATAATGGAGCTGGAAATGTACGGCATTATTCCTAGAGCAAATACAGAAAAACGCTCCAGTGCACCACCTGTAAAAGTATTAAACAAACCAAAGATGCCACCGCTTTGTGCCGCAAAGAATTCCTGCACAGCAGAGTTGTCCACACCAGGTGTTGGAACATGCACTCCTATACGATAGATTACTAAAATCCATAGGGTAAACAAAAGACGTTTTCTAAGGCTTTCATTTTTTAATATTCCCTCAATGCCAGACATCGAAACCCCACATCGAGCGTAACTTAAGATTTAGCAAAATTTATCACCTCTATCTTGCCTCCAGCTTTTTCTATAAGAGCTTTAGCAGATTTACTGAACTTATGTGCTTTCACATGCAAAGCCTTATTGATACCGCCATTTGAAAGCACCTTAATTGGACGCTTATTATCAGCTAAGTTATTTTTAAAAAGCATTTCTGGATTAACTTCAGAATCAAATTTTTCCAACAGACAAAGATACACAATGTTAAATTCTTTTCTGAAAACGTTTGTAAATCCAAACTTAGGAAGCCTTTGCCACAATGGCATCTGACCACCCTCAAACCTAGCAGGAACTCCTCCACCCGAACGAGCTTTCTGACCTTTATACCCTCTAGCAGCAGTGGTTCCCCAACCTGAACCCGGACCACGACCCACTCTCTTCTTTCGAAAAGAGGCTTTAGGACTAGATAAATTACCTAAAATAGACATGCCTAACTTTTACCTTTTTTGGCCCTTTCAACTTCAAGTAAATTTTGCATCAGCATAATTTTCCCTCTCTCAGAAGGGGTGTCATTTACAATGCGAGTGTGGCCTATCTTTCTCAAACCCAAACATCTTATGGTCTCTTTTTGTTTTTTGGTAAGGCCTATTGTACTTTTCTTTAAAGTGATCTTAAATTTCATTTAGCTTTCTCTTTGTTATCAATTTTTTCTTTTTTATTTTCTTTGTCTTTACTACGTGCTTTTAGCTGTTTTAACCCTGCCAGAGTCGCTCTTACAGCGGAGTGAGGATTCCTTGTTCCTACACATTTGGTTAAAATATTTTTAACACCCACTACCTCTAGAACAGCACGAACAGCCCCTCCAGCAATAACACCTGTTCCAGGCATAGCAGGTAACATCACTACTTTAGCGGCTCCATATTCACCTACAACTTCATGAGGAATGGTGCCTTCATCAATCCAAACCTTGTGAAATTTATTTTTTGCAACTCTACCTGCCTTACTAACAGCAATAGGTACCTCGCCCGACTTACCTAAACCAAGTCCAACTTCTCCATTACCATTACCGACCACAACCAAAGCAGAAAACGAAAATCTCCTACCTCCCTTAACAACTTTGGCAACTCTGTTAATACTCACAACCCTTTCTTCCAAGTTGGAGGAATTATTTTGATCCAAAAACATCTCCTTTAATTATCAAAAGTTTAACCCGCCCTTTCTTGCAGCATCCGCCAAAGCTTTAATCTTGCCATGATACAAGTATCCGCTTCTGTCAAA
Source organism: Bdellovibrionales bacterium (assembly GCA_965203875.1). GTDB lineage: Bacteria > Bdellovibrionota > Bdellovibrionia > Bdellovibrionales > JAUICD01 > CBDANC01. Next base: position 89,789 of record OZ241914.1, read on the forward strand.
AACCACACGTTTAATTTTGTTTTCTAAGGATTTTTTTGCAATTAACTTTCCTATTTCAGATGCAACATCCTTATTACAACCTTTTAACTTAAGCGAGCTTGCAGAAGTTAATACCTTTTTTGAAACATCATCAATAACCTGTGCGTATATGTTTTTATTTGATCTAAATACGCACAACCTGGGCATGGATTTCGTTCCTTCAATCCTTTTTCTTATACGAATTCTTTTTTTTAACCTAGATACAACTTTGTCAGATGTTCTAGATCTTACCTTTAATCTCATTTTTTAGCTCCAGATTTACCAGCCTTTCTAACAATAATCTCGTCCTTGTATTTTACTCCCTTACCCAAATATGGTTCAGGAGGTCTTAGAGATCTAATCTTAGACGAAAACTCACCCACAACCGATCTATCAGGCCCTTTGATATGTAGGGTTGTTTGTTTTTCTACCACCACTTCGACGTCCTTAGGCAACTCTAGCTTAACTGGGTTAGAAAAACCTATGCTCAATTCCAAAGTTTTTCCCTTTAAAGTAGCTCTATAACCAACACCTTTTAACTCCAAACTTTTTTTCCAACCTTCCATCACACCTACAACTGCATTATTGGCTAATGATCTTATTAAACCATGCAAAGCCTTTGTGGCTTTTTGGTCGTTTTTTCTAGTAAACAATAGTTTTTTATCAGAAATATCTGCGTCTATAGCAGTGGGTATCTTAATAGACTGCACATGTTTGCCGCCTTTTATAGTCAACACTCTATCTCCATCTGCATCTTGAATTGATGCTTGTACAGAGCCTAGTAACACGGGTTTTTTACCAATTCTGGACATGCTACCAAACCTTCAATAAAACTTCGCCACCAACTTTTTTGTCTCTAGCTTCAACGTCAGACAAAATGCCCTTGTTGGTGCTCAACACAGAAAAGCCGTACCCGGATCTAACTTCCGGAATGTGATCCACATCTACATATTTTCTAAGTCCTGGTTTGCTAACTCTTTTAATAACGTCAATGGCAGGTTTACCATGACGATCATACTTTAGATACAATCTTATAAGGCCCTGTTTGTTATCTTCAGCTACTCTGAAATCTCGTATGAACCCTTTGTTTTTTAAGACCGAAGCTATGCCCTGTCTGACTTTAGAGCTAGGTGCATCCACCTTCTGATGACCTGCCATCTGAGCATTTCTAATTATTGTTATAAAATCACCAATAGTATCCATCACCAACTAGCCTTTATAACCCCTGGTATAAGCCCATTGGAGGCATTCTTTCTAAAACAAATCCTACAAAGAGCAAATTTTCTTATAAAACTTCTGGCCCTTCCACAGGAAAGGCACCTGTTATAACCTCTAACCGCAAACTTTGGCTTTTTCTTAGCCTTAGCTATCATAGATTTTTTAGCCAAAATATCCTCCAATAAAAATCAATCCAATACCATGTAATTAATCTCATTACACCAAATAAAACACATCAACGAAATGGCATGCCCAAAGCTAACAACAGCGAATGAGCTTCCTTATCGTGTTTAGTGCTAGTACAAATCGTGATGTTCATTCCACGGATCTGATCCGCCTTATCATAGTTAATCTCTGGAAACACAATTTGTTCCTTTAACCCCATGTTATAATTACCTCTTCCATCAAAACTCTTAGCAGATATACCACGAAAATCTCTCACCCTAGGAAGAGCTACAGAAATTAACCTATCTAAAAAAGCCCACATCTTTTCTCTTCTCAAAGTTACATAAGCACCTATTGGCAAATTCTTTCTAAGCTTAAAGTTAGCAACAGCTTTTTTAGATCTGGCAACTATAGCTTTTTGCCCAGTTATGTCGGTAAGCTCGTTTGCAATATCCGTTGCTACCTTAGCATTTTTAACCGCTTCTTTTCCTGCACAAACACTCACTACTATTTTTTCTAACTTCGGCACCTGCATAGTGGATTTATGTCCTAAATCCTTAAATAATTTAGTCTTTACTTTAGAATTATACAAATCAAACAACCTCATATAACCGGCCCTACACAACCTCTGGTGCAACAGAAATTATCTTCATAAATTTTTTTGCTCTCAACTCACGAGCTACAGGACCAAAAATTCTAGTGCCCACAGGCTCTTTATTGGCGTTTACCAGCACAACAGCATTTTCATCAAACCTTACGTAGCTTCCATCTTGTCTTCTGGTTTTATTGGTAGTTCTTACAACTACAGCTTTTGCCTTGTCACCTTTTTTGACTCTAGATCTAGGAACAGCATCTTTTATGCTGACCACAACAATATCACCAACTCTAGCCACACGTCTTCTTGTACCGCCTAATACTTTTATACACATAACTTCTCTGGCTCCGGAGTTGTCGGTTACTTTCATTCTGGATTGAACTTGTATCATATACTATCTACCGCTACATCTACGCTCTTAACCTTGGACAATACCTTGGCTATTCTCCAACATTTTGTTTTGCTAATAGGGCGGGTTTCATATATCAAAACCTTATCACCTAACCCTGCTTGCCTTTTTTCATCATGAGCTTTAAACCTACGTTTTTTTCTTATGAATTTGCCAAACCTAGGGTGCTTTACACTTCTTACCGTCTCCACGGTAATGGTTTTGGGCATTTTAACGCTTACAACGTTTCCAATTACCGAATTAATTTTAGCCTTCGACTTTTCCAATCGATGCCTCCTTTACAGCTTTGTCTGTTACATTGCTTAACACTGTATTTACTCTTGCAATATCCCTTCTTAAACTTCTAATTTCAAGAGGGTTTCCAGATTGCTTCATATGACTTTTCATTTTTATACCAAAAACTTTTTCCATTAAAACCTTACGTTTTGATAGCAGCTCTTTTTTAGATAAATCTTTTATATCTTTATACTTCATAAACTTTACGCCCTTGCCAAAAATTTTGTTTTAATAGGAAGTTTATTTCCTGCCAGCCTGAAAGCTTCTTCAGCTTGCCCTCTGTTGACTCCTGCCATTTCAAAAATCACGGTTCCAGGTTTTACGCACGCAACATAGTACTCAGGGGAGCCTTTACCACTACCCATTCTAGTCTCAGCAGGTTTTTTAGTTGTGGGAATATGAGGAAAAACTCTGATCCAAACTTTACCACCACGTTTTACTGATCTGCTTATGGCGATCCTGCTAGCTTCCAGTTGACGAGATGTTAGTTTGCCGCCAGATACAGCTTGCAAGCCAAATTCACCGAAGTCAATTTCGTTACAAGAACATGCCTTGCCTTTTACATCGTATCTAAACTGTTTTCTACGTTTAAGACGTTTTGGACTAAGCACCAGGGTCTCCTATGTCAGTAGGTTGTTTGTTTACTGCTTTCTGAGGCACTATATCTCCTGTATAAATCCAAACTTTAACTCCTATAACTCCATAAGTGGTCATGGCTTCCTTTGTGCCATAATCTATGCCCGCCCTTAGCGTATGAAGCGGAACACTTTTTTCTGTATACCACTCAACCCTAGCTATTTCTGCTCCATCAAGACGGCCAGCAACTTGTACTTTTATGCCTTTAACCCCTCCTCTTATGGCAGACTGAAGTGCTTTTTTCAGAGCACGTCTCCAAGAAACCCGTTTTTCTAACTGCACTGCTATGTTTTCTGCAACCAACTTGGCATCAGTGTCAGGTTTTCTAATCTCCTGGATGTTTACAATAACTTCGTTTTTGGTCATTTTGTTTATTTCATCTCTTAAAGAATCAATTCCCACACCTTTTTTACCAATTACAAAGCCTGGTCTTGCGGAGGAAACAATTATCTTGATCTTATTGGCTGCTCGCTCTATTTCAACTCTGGATATGCCAGCATTTTTTAATTTTTTAGTAACATACTTTCTTAACTTAAAATCTTCGTGCAGGTTGCTGGCAAAATTTTTATTTTGCTTAACGTACCAACGAGAATCCCAAGTTTTATTTATTCCAACCCTAAGCCCTATAGGATTAACTTTTTGTCCCACTATGCTTCTCCTCTAATACAACTTTAATATGACTGGTTTTTTTTCTTATCAAAGAGGCCCTTCCTCTTGCTCTTGGCATTTGTCTTTTGTAATGAGGGCCTTGATCTACGTTAATTTCTTTTACATACAAGCTTGCTATATCAATGGACTGTTTGTACTTAGCATTAGCTAGAGCAGAATTTAGCAAAGTTTCGATCAACCTAGCAGGTTTTCTGTCTATCATATTCAGCCTGTCGATAGCTTCTGATACTGGCCTACCTCTTACGGCGTCAGCAACCAACCTGGCTTTCATCGATCCTACTCTTGTAAATTTTAATTTAGCACTTACTTGCATTATTTATTACCCGCTTTTCTATCCCCGGAATGTCCTCCAAATACTCTGGTTGGAGAAAATTCACCAAACTTATGGCCTATCATGTTTTCTGTGACATAGACAGGTACAAACTTTTTTCCATTGTGTACAGCAAACGTTAGCCCAACGGCATCCGGAATAATGGTTGATCTTCTGGACCAAGTTTTGATTACTTTCCTACTACTTGTCTTTTTTGCTTCATCAATCTTTTTTAAAAGATGTGCATCGACAAATGGTCCTTTTTTTATAGAACGAGCCATCTATTACCTCTTCTTTTTCCTTCTAGACACAATATACTTATCAGTAGATTTATTATTTCTAGTTTTGTGACCTTTGCAAGGCTTGCCCCAAGGAGTTCTAGGATGATTCCCTTTTCCTTTTCCTTCTCCACCACCCATAGGATGATCTATGGGGTTTTGACACATACCTCTTACATGAGGTCTTCTTCCAAACCATCTAGTTCTACCAGCTTTACCTACACTTAAATTTTCTCTATCAACATTACCAACTTGACCTATTGTAGCTCTACAGTTGGAAAGAATTTTCCTAACTTCACCTGATGGAAGCTTAACTAATACATAATTACCTTCTTTTGCTACTAGGTTAGCCGAGGTTCCAGCACTTCTGGCAAGTTGACCACCTTTACCAGGCCTTACTTCCACGTTGTGGATTGTAGAGCCAAGAGGGATATTGCTAAGTTTCATACAATTTCCAGGTTTTATATCAGCCCCGCTATCAGCGGAAACTATTGTGTCTCCAACTTTTAAATTTAAAGCAGACAACACATAGGCCTTTGCACCGTCTTTGTATTGAACCAACGATATACGAGAAGATCTATTAGGATCATATTCTATCGATTTCACAGTTGCAGGCACTTCGGTTTTGCCTCTGCAAAAATCGATCAGTCTATATTTTTTCTTATGACCGCCACCTCTAAATCTGACGGTGATATTGCCTTTGCTATTTCTGCCTGCCTTTCTAAGCTTTCTGGTTAAAAGAGATTTTTCCGGATTCTTAGTTGTGATCTCAGAGAAATCAAATCCCGTCATAAATCTTCTAGAAGAAGTAATTGGCTTGTGTTTTTTTAATCCCATTTAATCCTCAACTCTTTAGACACCTTCAAAAATTCCAATTTTTTCGCCTTCAGCTAGTTTAACCAAAGCTTTTTTCAAATAGATAACTCTACGCCCAGAACCAGCTCTTAAGGATTTCTTTTTAGACCTTCTAAACACAGATGTCCTTACATTTAAAACTTTTACAGAAAAAATTTGCTCTACGGCCCGTTTTATCTGTGGTTTTTTAGCCCTTCTGTCCACTTCAAATGAATATACGTTCATAGCAGCCTGACCAGCGGAGCTTTTCTCTGTAATAATTGGTTTTTTTAAAATCTTATACACTTAAAACCTCAAGTTTAATTTCACTACACAGCCACATCTAACGAACCTTCCGTACATCGTTTTACAACGTCATTCACCGCTTCTTTTGAAATGATAGCTCTGTCGTACTTTAGTAAGTCGTATACATTAAGACCATCTACAGAATAATACCTGATGTTTGGTATATTTTTAGAAGCTCGTTTAAATAAGGGGTCAGAAACTTTGTCTATTAATACTGCCTTGCTGTGCCCTATGCTTTTTAATTTAGTATGAACTTCTTTGGTTTTTAGATTATCTATTTTCATGTTATCCACAACATGCAACCTATTACCCTCAAGCAAATAAGATAATGCCGATATAAGGCCCAGTCTTTTTACTTTCTTAGGCAATGTATATGAATAATCTCTAGGATTAGGGCCAAATGTAACACCTCCACCTTCCAAAAGAGGAGATCTTATAGAACCTTGTCTAGCAGCACCCGTACCTTTTTGTCTAAAAGGTTTTTTACCTCCACCAGATACTTCACTTCTATCTTTTGCTTTATGACATCCTCTTCGCCTTTTAGCCAACTGCCATTTAACCACAGTATGCAAAACGTTTTTATTAACCTTTACACCAAAGATGGCTACGGGCAAATCAAGGCTGGATACCTTTTTGTTATTCCAATCTACAACACCAACTTTAATGGATTGTTTTTTGTCTTTTTTAATCGCCTTAGCCATATACTTTATCTCTATACTTTTTCTAATTTAACCAGAGTATTTCTGCTGCCAGGTACACCGCCTTTTATCAGCAGGATGTTTTTTTCTGGTAACACTTCTAAAACCTCAGAGCGTTTTATCGTAACTGTTTTGCCTCCAAATCTACCTGGCATCTTCCTGCCTGGTAAAACTCTGCCAGGTTCTTCGCACATACCAATTGACCCTGGCCCTCTGTGTGACTTAGACCCATGAGATGCAGGTCCTCCACCAAAGCCAAATCTCTTTACTGTTCCAGCAAAACCTCTGCCTTTGGATTTAGAAGTAACTTTTATAACATCACCTTTTTTTAAACTCTCTATTGATACCAAATTACCAGGCTTACAATCATCGGATATTTCGCATCTGATTTCCCTCGCAAATCTAGCGGTCTTATCCACGCTGGCCTTCTTAAGGTGGCCTGACATGGGTTTGTTTAAATTGGATTTTTTTCCAAACACTATTTGAACCGCAGAATATCCGTCATTTTCCTTGGACTTTATTTGAGAAATCACAGGGGTATCAAATCTCAAAACAGTTGCAGGAATCATAGTGCCAGATGCATTGTACACAGACGACATCCCTAGTTTTATTGCATACAGGCCATTAAGCTCTGTAGAACCTGTGCTTTTGTTAGAATCTTTATCCTTGCTAGAGTCTTGGGATTTTTCTGGTTGAGTAGATTCAGGCTCTTTTGGTGAACCTTCAGAATTTTGAGCTTTTTTTAATCCATCACCCATGACTACCTTACCCTACTACCGACAGTTTTATCTCAACATCTATACCGGCAGACAAATCCAGTTTCATCAGATGATCCACGGTCTGTTGCGTAGGCTCCAGTATGTCCAAAAGCCTTTTGTGAGTTCTTATCTCGAATTGCTCTCTGGATTTTTTATCTACATGCGGAGATCTCAACACCGTGTACCTACTGATGTTAGTGGGCAAAGCCACGGGCCCAGATACGTTTGCACCAGTTCTTCGAACTATATCCACAATATCCTTGGTGGATCTATCCAACAATCTATGGTCAAATGCTCTAAGACGAATTCTGATCTTCTGACTCTGCATTAACTTTCACCCAGAATAAACGATGGCCCACATGCCATCTCATTTTTTAAACAATCACCTTTTAACACAAAAATTCCTCTTCAACCACAAAGCCAGCAAGGTCTACAGACCTACACAGACAGCAAAAAACAACAAACCCTAAAACAAGCCTCAGACCAGAGGCAAGCACTCTGAGAATAAGACCCTACCAAAACCAATCAAGGCAACTCACCTCTACAAAACTGTAAATATTGCAAATACCAAGGCCACAATCTTAACAACCACAACAACAGCAAAACCTAAAAAACCTCAATAATCACCACATGCCGATAGCAAGGCGAATGAGAGTGCAACGGGGACGGAGTATAGGCTCGAGGCTATAAATTGGTCAATAAAAAATTTAAACTGAACCAGACAATATCTGGGATTCTAACCTAGCAGGTAACCTTTCAAAATGACTGATTTTCATCGAAAAACTCCCTCTTCCAGAAGTAAGCGACCTAATAGTAGTAGCATAACCAAAAATCTCACCCACAGGTACATAGGCCTTTATCACCTGCATATTACCTACAGCTTGTACATCGTTTACCTTCCCTCTTTTAGAATTGAGATCACCTACAACTGATCCTAAAAAATCTTTAGGAACAGTAATTTCCATAATGGCCAGAGGTTCTAGGAGACAAGCGGAACCCATTTCAATTGCCTTTTTGGTAGCTTTAGAAGCTGCCACTCTTAGAGCTAATTCCGTAGGAGGTTGAACATTATCAGATTCTAACAAACTGACAGTTGTATACATGACCTTGTATCCAGCTAAGGTTCCATTTTCTAAAGCCTCTTTGATGCCTTGCAATGCAAAGGACGCCTGTTCATCTGTGAAGTTACTTTTATTTATTATTTTGTTTGAGCTTTCGGTGCTAGGTTCAACTTTTACTTTTATGGATGCACAATGTTTTTCATCTCCTATTACACGCTCAAAATTCTCTTTGGCGGTTAATGTTTTGGTAACACATTCACGGTATGAGACTTGTGGCTGACCTTTGGACACCTCTACCCCACACTCTCTTTTAAGCCTATCTAGAATAATTTCTATATGCAATTCTCCCATTCCGTAGACCAGCATCTGTCCTGTGTCTGGGTTTTCTTTAAAAGCAAAGGAAGGGTCTTCACTTTTTATTTTTTCTAAAGATGGTGCAAGTTTTTTTTCGTCAGATGAGCTTTTAGGTTCTATGGCTATTGATATAACAGGTTCTGGAAAACCAATGGACTCTAGTAGAACAAATGTTGTTCTATCACATAGAGTGTCTCCCGTACCTGTCCATTTTAATCCCAGCACAGCACCTATGTCGCCTGCTTTTAGTTCACCTACCTCTGTTCTAGAGTTTGCGTGCATTTTTAAAATTTTAGCTATACGCTCCTTTCTTCCGGATGATGTATTTTCCACTGCTTTGTTTACCTTTAATACGCCGGAGTAGACCCTTAGGTAAGTCAACATACCAGCGAACGGATCTGACTGGAGTTTAAATGCTAAAGCTACCACGGGTTCTTTGTATGAAGTTTTAAGTTTGAGTGACTTGCCCTGTTTATTTACTCCAACAGCTCCTTTAATATCCAGCGGGCTTGGCAGATAATCCACCACAGCGTCTAGAATCAACTGAACCGATTTATTTTTTAAGGCACTACCGCAAAATACAGGGAAAACTTTTTCTTGTATTGTGCCACTTCTAATTGCCTTCTTAATTAACTCATTTTTTATTGGCTTGTCAGATAGGTAGGCTTCCATTAATTCACTGTTAAATTCAGATACATTTTCTAAAAGATCTTGTCTTAATTTTTCTATTCTGCTCTTATGTTCGCTAGGGACATCTTTGTACACAGGCTTTGAATCTACTCCATCGCTTTCCCATACCACCAATTTATCCGCTACTACATCTAAAACACCTGTAAAATTATTCTCACTTCCAATGGGCCAATGTAGTACGGTTGGATTGACACACAATTTATCCTTGATTGATTCTAGGCACATTTTGTAGTCAGCACCTACTCTATCCATCTTGTTTATAAAACACATTCTAGGAACGTCATATTTGTCCGCTTGATACCAAACGGTTTCAGACTGAGGTTCTACACCGTTGACCGCATCAAACACACATATAGCACCGTCTAATACCCTAAGAGATCTTTCTACTTCCAGAGTAAAATCAACGTGCCCAGGAGTATCAATCAAGTTGATTTGATGTTTTTTCCAAAAACATGTGGTGGCAGCTGAGGTAATTGTAATACCTCTTTCTTGTTCTTGCTCCATCCAATCCATAACAGTATTGCCGTGGTGTACTTCACCCACCTTATGACTTTTGCCCGTGTAATACAGAATTCTTTCTGTCAAAGTGGTCTTTCCGGCATCTATATGTGCCATGATCCCTAAGTTTCTTATTTTACTTAAATCTTCATCCTTCATATGATCTTTGAAAAATTGATAGGTTCAAAGATACAGTAACAGAGGCCAAAATTACCTTTAGAATTTCACCAGGGATAAAGGGAATAAGGCCCAGGTAAAACACCTTGTCATAACCCAACAAATATCCAAGCCACAAAAGTCCAAAGATAAATGTAGGTGCTAAGCCTATAGAAAACCAAATAACAGAGCTAAAAAAATTCTTGAACAAACCTCTTTCGGAAAAAGAGCCTACAACAAAAGCTGATACTAAAAAACCAATCAAATATCCTCCGGTAACTCCTTTTAGGTACAAAAGTCCGCTACCGCCAGAGGCAAAAAAAGGTAACCCCAAAAGGCCAGCTAGAATATAAAAGCCAACACTAATAAACCCAAGCTTGGCACCCAGAACATACGCTATCATCAACACAGCAAAAGTTTGTCCGGTTATAGGTACGGGTGTAAGAGGTGTGTGTATCTTAACTTGAGTCAAAATAGCGATTATTAAGGTAGAGATTGTTACTAAAGCTACCCTATTAGCTAGGTTTTTATCAAAAATAAAAGTTCTATCTACAAGTGTTCTCATATATAAACCTACTGTTACTAAAAAACCCAGACCATTGCAACTTTTTAGTACAGGACCGTACATAGAAGTTACTTAAAAAATCCAGTAAGACATACTATATTAGAATAGGTATGACTAAAAAAAATGTACTTTTACCCATTAGTGTAGTGTTTTTGATTACGGCTGCATCTTCGTATGTATCCAGCAGACCAGTCGTATTTAATACCAATATGATGGAAATTCAATTTGCCCACTCAAATGAACAATACTACAAAAACTTGTTCTTACAGCTGGAAAAGAAGTTGACTGCCAAAATTAATAAAAAAGCCTGGAGGGTGAACTTAAAAAAGGTCAGAGGTCTGTTAGAGGAAGAATCTTGGGTTAGCTCTTACAGCATACAGAAGTACATACCAAATCAGATAGATATTGTACTTAAGCCTAGAGAAATTGTTGCGGTCTATGTCGATAAAAACGGAACTACTCTACCTGTTAGTGATAGTGGAACGATCTTACCAAAAGGAAAACTTACCTCAACCCCAGTTGCACCAATAATAAATCAAAAAAAAATAATAGAAAAAGATAAAGTTTTAGATAATCTTATTAAGATACTTTCGCACATACCAAAAAACGGAAACTTTAGTACAGAAACAATAGAACAAATCAGCTTAGACGAAAAACAAAACATATGGTTTCATATTGACAAAATGAAAATTAAACTAAACGAAAAAGACACAAAAAAGAAAGTTTCCAGAGTAAACAGAACAATAAAATATTTAAAAACTAGAGATATTATAAACTGCGTCATTGATGCTGATCTGTCACAGAAAGTCCTTGTAAGATTAAATGTGCACAATTAGCCTAATTATTAGCTTTAGAGTCTTCTTTAAGGGGCTGTTTTAAGTGATTAGGGGTATTATTTTTGAGAGGTAATGATAGCATAAGCGAGCTTGTTGTAGGGCTTGATATTGGCAGCACAAAGGTTAGCATGATTGCGGCCAACGCTACTTATTCTGGTGGTGAGTCCCATCTTGAAATATTAGCATCAGAAAGTGTGCCAAATGCTGGTTTGCTAAAGGGCACTATTGTAGACATTGATGCTACCGTTGAAGCTATTTCAGATTGTGTCAGAAGCTTAGAAGAAAAATGTGGTGTAAGTATATCTTCTGCTTTGGTAGGTATATCCGGCGATCACATACGCTCTTATGATTCTAAAACAACAATCTTAGTTCATGATTCTGAGATTGATAAAACCGATATCAACAGATTGACAAAAGAAGCAGAGGTAATAAGCGTACCTGACAAGTATGAAGTGATACACGTTGTTCCCAAAAATTTTGCCGTGGATGAAGAGGAAGGGATAATAAACCCCAAGGGTATGTATGGCAATAAACTAGAGATGAACGCACATGTTATTGCATCTAGAAGTACAGCTATTAAAAACATCATAAAATGTTGTAACAAGGCTAACTTAAAAGTTAGCTCATTGGTTTTATCCGGGCTGGCCTCTGGAGTTTCTGTTCTGGGAGAGGATGAAAAGCAATTAGGAGTTGCTCTAGTAGACATAGGAGGAGGCAGTTGTAAAATTGTGATTTATCACAGAGGAATGTTGGTAGGAACTGCCTTCATACCAGTAGGTGGTATTGATTTAACAAACGACATTGCTGTTGGCTTAAGAGTCACACAAAAACAAGCTGAAGATTTAAAATGTAAATTTGGATTTGGAATGCCCAGCTTAATCAACAACGAAAAGAACATAGAGTTGCAAGATAAAGAAAAGAATAAACCCGATGCTGTATCAAATTTAACTTTGAGTAAAATAATAGAACCTAGAGCTGAGGAGATTTTAAGTCTTATCAATAATGCTCTTAAGGAAAGCGGGTTTATAGATAACTTAGGTTCTGGAGTTGTGTTGACAGGTGGTTTAAGCGACCTAAATGGTTTTACTGAAATGATGGAATTTCTATCCAACATGAAAGTCAGAAAAGGGGTGCCTTGCTTTGTTGAAGGGATGGAAGACGAACTTAGAAAACCTAGCTATGCTACTAGCATGGGTTTAGTGATGCATGGTTTTAAAACAAAAAATAAAAAGCGTGGATTTTTTATGCATGATACAATGGTCAGTGCTTGGAGAAAAATAAAAAGCCTAGTGAACATGTAGGTTGGGAGATTGTGATGTTTGAACTTGAAGAAGATGTAAGTTTTGGTGCAACCATAAAGGTTGTTGGAATTGGTGGAGGTGGTGGAAATGCTGTTGCTACCATGGCTTCGGGCAAACTCAAAGGTGTAGAATTTATTTTAGCCAACACCGACAGACAGTCTCTTTACAAAAACAATGTTTCTAGAAAGATACAGCTAGGAAGTGAATTAACAAAAGGGCTGGGTGCTGGTTCAGATCCAGAAATAGGAAAAAGAGCCTGCCTTGAATCTGTTGAAGATATAAAGAAAATATTAGCAGGTGCTGACATGGTTTTTATAACAGCTGGCATGGGCGGCGGTACTGGCACCGGTGGTGCTCCTATTGTAGCTAAAATTGCAAGAGAGCTTGGAGTTTTAACTGTAGGTGTAGTTACGAAGCCATTTCTTTTTGAAGGAAAAAAACGGTGCTTGAACGCCCATGAAGGTATTCAAGAGTTGAAAAAAAACGTAGACACTTTGATTGTAATTCCCAATCAAAAACTTTTGGATATTTCTTGTGGTAAAACGCCTTTGTTGGATGCGTTTAAAAAAGCTGATGAAGTTTTGTTAAATGCTGTAGAAGGCATTTCTAGCTTAATAAACGTAAATGGACTAATTAATCTGGATTTTGCAGATGTAAAAACTGTAATGCACAACAAAGGTCTAGCTCTGATGGGTATGGGTGTAGCTAGTGGAGATAGAAGAGCTATACAGGCTAGTAACCAAGCTATTTCCTCGCCACTTTTGGAAAATGTATCTATAGATGGAGCTACGGGCATAATAATCAACATAACTGGTAGTAAAAATCTAAGTTTACATGAGATTAATGAAGCTAGCACGTTTATAACTGAAGCAGCATCAGAGAATGCAGATATCATCTTTGGTGCTGTGATTGATGATACTTTAAAAGAGCACATAAAGGTTACTGTCATCGCAACTGGATTTGAATCTGGTACCAGCCACATCAGATCGGTAAATAAACCTGGAGCAATTAAATCCGAACCGTCATTCATTGATAAGACAAGCAGTTTAGATTTTGAACTAGGTGATGTAAATTTTCAAAAGGATAAAAATGAAGACGCCGAAAAAGAACTATTATCTAAAAAGGAAATGTTATTGGTAAAGGCTAAGGCATATAAAAATTTTCAGCAAAATTCAAAAGGCCTGTTTAAAAACAAAGGATTGAATAAAGATCCAAAGTCAGATACCGATTTGCAAAATTCTTTAGACATACCTGCCTATATAAGACGCCAAAAAACTCACACTATAGATTAGATACTTTCACTAGCACACTTGCCAGAGAGCAAATTTTTAGTTTTGACAAATGGTTGCTAGCAGAGCTTTTGAAACCAAATATGGGTCTGCGTTAGCTCCTGGCCTTCTATCTTCTATGTAGCCATAACCTTTTTGATCAGTGGATATTGGTATTCTGATGGATGCTCCTCTGTTGGATACACCTGATTTAAACTCACTGATGTGACATGTTTCATGCAGCCCTGTAAGCCTTCTTTCTAATCCATGGCCATATTGTTCTATATGTTCTCTGTGGTTGGCTTTTAGTTTTTCTATTGCTTTTTTGATAGCTTCTTTGCCTTGCTTTTCATCTCTTGTTTTTTTAGTAGAAAAGTTGGTATGCATACCTGCTCCGTTCCAGTCGCCTGGGATAGGTTTATTTTCGAACGAAACAGACACTCCGTACTTTTCGGAAATTCTATTTATCAAATATCTTGCAACCCATACATGGTCAGACATTGTCAATGGGTCGGCAGGTTCGCCTTCTTTTCTATATCCTATTTGAAATTCCCACTGTGCAGGCATCACTTCTGCATTGATTCCGTAGATATTCAGGCCTGCAAATTCGCAGCACTTGGCATGTTCTTCTACTATTATCCTTCCATAAACTTTTCCTGCTCCTACACCACAGTAAAATTCTCCTTGAGGTGGAGGATAGCCTCCTTGAGGCCAACCCAATGGCCATCTCTCTGCTCCGCTGCCTTTTAGTAGAGTATATTCTTGTTCAAATCCTATGTAAGGATCCTGATCTTTTACATCTTTTATTAACTTTCTAAGTTCCACTCTTTTATTTGTAGAGTGAGGAGTGCCATCATGATTGAATACTTCACATAGTACTATGTAGTTGCCAGCACCTCTTATTGGATCTGGAGCAAAAAAAGCAGGCTTTAGTATACAGTCAGAGCTTCTACCTAGAGCTTGCCAAGTGGACGAACCATCAAAGCTCCACTCTGGAAAAGAAGATAAGTCTCTTTTGTCTTGATGGAACAGCATCCTGGTTTTTGATCTTATCTTTTGAACAGGAGAGGCACCGTCTAACCAAATGTATTCGACATAATCTAGTTTTTTAACCATTTTTTACCTCAAGCTCATTCTCACCGTAAAAACAAAAGTGGGTGAAAGCTTTGAAAAGATACTGGGCAAATGCGGTAAGTAGGATTCTTATCCTCAGATAATAGACGGTGGAGACTTGCTTGTTTATAGTTATTTGCAAAACTCATTCCATGATCTATTCATTTTTAACACGCCTTTTGCTTAGTTTGTGTTCTTATGTTGAATGTAGCGAAAAATCCTCTTTCGTGCGAGGTCATAGGTACCAGTGTTGAGGTTAAATATCAATATTTAACAACAGGCATAAAGCTTAGGTTTTTGCTTCTACAAGTTTTAATGCTTCTTCAAGATTTTCTGCAACTTCAAATAGTCTATACAGGCCGCTTATCTCAAATATTTTCTTTATATTGCCGTTTAGCGAGCAGATGACCAAGTTGCCTGATATCTTTTTTATATTTTTAGATACGTATATTGCGATTCTAAGTCCTGCACTGGATATATAATCCACTTTTTCGAAGTTAAGTATAAGATTAGAACATTCTTCATTTTCTATTTCTGTCATGATTCTGTCATGTATGTGAGCTGATGAAGATGCATCAAACCTGCCATTTAAATGTATTATGGAAGTAATACCTTTTCTTTCTGTAAAAACAGCATCCATTTAGTACCCCAGTTTTATTAAAAGAGACGTCCTGCTAGGATACTACATAGTTGTAGTCAAAACAAAATATTTTCAAAAACTTAAAATGCTCACCCAGACTTTTAAATGTGAATTACAGACATTGACTCCAAAGTTTGTCTAAACTTAGGGCGTATGCTGTTGGTTTATATGCAGTAATAAAATAACCTTTGAAAGATGCCAAGATGGAACACTTAGTACGGGGTTTAGAATAAATACGTTGCACGTTGGCAAGTTTTTTTCTATATTCTACCTTGTGGGTTTAGGTGAGTCGATCAGTTATAACTTTAGGAATGTGGAGCAGGATCTTCCTAAGCTGTCTAGTTTATTTAGAGTTTTTTGCAAGTCACATGATATTCCTTCTGACAAAGTGTTTGATGTCGAGTTGTGTGTGGAGGAGTTGGTAACCAATGTTTTTTCTCATGGAAAAAATCAGTGTGTTTTGGTATCGATAGGGTTAAATGAAGATGAGCTTAAAGTGACTATAGAGGATAAGTCTCAGCCTTTTAACTTGCTTAGGTATCCATCCAAAGCTCCCTCTGATTCTATAGAGGATGTGGATGTTGGCGGTCTTGGTATACACTTAGTAAAAAACTTAAGTGATAAGATTGCGTATTCTGGTTCTAAGCAAGGCAACAAGGTCACCATCTTTAAGGATTTAAGATAAAGGTCTTCAATTCTATCAAATGCTTGCTAGCGAAGTGGTTGACCTTTAGGTCTTAAACGGAGCTAGGCAAGCATTTGATAAAATGTTGTGCAACGTTCAAGGTAGATTATAAAAAAATTATCTAAAACTTTTCTTAACAAGAACCTGGATCGCAGTGATATTTAGATGCATCTTCTATTGTGTATTGTAGGGCTTCTGAAGCATCGGCTTCATTGTCACCTAAGCGAATGGATGTGTCATCTGGTAGGTTGTTGTACTCAATACAATACCCAACATCAAGATTATAGTCATATCTATCACTGTTCTGGCACATTTGTTTTTTTGATATAACTCTGTTGGAACTAAAGTAAGGAATTCTATACTTACCACCCACAAGCCAATAATATGCCATGATTGTTCCGTACTTAGGTGGCATGGTCTGCTCTTGTGGGGTATTATACCCGTAGCTTTTAGGGTGAAAAGTAAAAGAGAAGGGGTAATCTTTATACGCATATTTGTCATGCCAAAGTCCTAGGTTATGACCTATTTCATGCGTAATGGTGTTTATAAAACGCTCATCTGCATAATTGGAAATATCTCTATCAATACTTCCGCATATATGATAATCCACAGTGCTTGTTGAAAGAAAACGTGAAGAAATGTCTCTTGGGTTATGTTTAAGTCTAATCTTAGCTCGTCCGCAACCATTAGTCGTGGATGATAAACCTATAACCAAATCAGTCCCATATTCTTCTTGTATTATATGAGTTAATTCGACAAGCATATTAAGAGTATCCACTATACGCAATCCATCTAGAGTCTCTATATCACACGGCAAATGTCGTTTTAATTGCGAAAAAGGTATTACTGCTGCAACTCTAAATTCTACATTGACTCCAGATCTTTGAAAGGTACCATTTACCTCTGGAATAACATAATTTTTAAGATAAGATTCCCAAGAACGTGATGAGTCACTTACATATGTGTTTGAAATAACAAATGCAACATCTATTACATAAGTTTGACCAGGGTCAGCTCTATTGTAGGCCAGTTGGGCTTGCATATTCTGCATGTCTTGCACATATGGATTATTTTGTAACTCTAGTTGTTCTCTGATCGACTCATCTGCCTCGCAAAATGCATGTTCTTCTTGCTTCGTATTGTATGCCAGCATAGGTTCATGGTCGTTCAATATATTTCTGCAAACTGATACATTAAAAATTTTTTCTTTTCTTATGCTGCTTAGGTAGTCAGAAATATTTGAACTCAAGGCTACTTTCTGAGCGTCTTCTACTTTAACATAGTTTCTAAGTGTAAGGACAAATTCACCAAAATGCCACCTTCCGTATAATTTGGTACCTCTGGTGTTCAAGTGAGGTGGATCTATAGTTATAACCGTTCTTCCATTTGTATTATTTATTGATATCTTATCTCTGTAATCGTTCTTGCTAAAAGAATCCCAATACTCGTGTGTAACATCTATCATTTTTAGAAAATTTTGTGTAGTTAATGATGATGGTGATCCTGATTCGTCTACAAACATTATTTCAGAATCAAATTCTATTCTCATCTCTGCTGAAGCATCGCTGATTGGTAAAACAGCTTGGCTATCTCCACCAAAAGTATAGTTTACCCTAGGAAGTTTAATACATTCAACACTAGTACTCTGTAGTTGGAAGTAACCTTCAATATTCTTTACACAAGGATCGTATATTCTAAGAGAAGTTTCTTTTTTTATAGCACTTAGATAACTAGATGAGCTGCTAGTAGAGATTTTACTTGCATCCTGGGTTTTAGCATAATTACTTGTTATTATCCTATAATCCCCAGGTTCATAGTTGGTTTCACTTGGTGGGGATATAGTAATAACTGTATTAGAATTTTCTTCGGTTATGTATATGTTATCTTGATTTATAGAGCCTTCTGAGGTTGTAAGATCAACTTCGTTGTTCTTTTTAATCTCCAGCATTTGTAAGACATTTTCTGTGGTTAATGCTTGCTGTCCAGATGAGTCTATAAAAACAACCTCAGAATCAAACTTTAGCTTTATGCTAGTGTCTGGATCACCGTTTGATGTAGTCGATTCTTCGCCTGTGCTAGTTAAAAAAGAATAAGTTAGGGTAGGAAGCTTTATACAAGCACTGTTAGTACCTTCTAGTTGAAAATAACCTTCAATATCTCTTACACATGGAGTATCTACTCTAAATGAAGATTCTTTTCTTATAGCATTTAAATAACTAGATGAGCTGCTAGTAGATATTTTACTTGCATCCTGTGTTTTAGCATAATTACTGGTTATTATCCTATAATCCCCAGGTTCATAGTTGGTTTCACTTGGAGGAGATATAGTAATAACTGTATTAGAATTTTCTTCGGTTATGTATATGTTATCTTGATTAATAGAGCCATCTTGCGTTGTAAGATCAGCTTCGTTGTTCTTTTTAATCTCCAGCATTTGTAAGACATTTTCTGGAGTTAATGCTCTAAAGCCAGATGAGTCTATAAAAACAACCTCAGAATCAAACGTTATCTTTATGCTAGTGTCTGGATCACCATTTGAAGAATCCGATTCTTCGCCTGTGCTAGTTAAAAAAGAATGAGTTAGGGTAGGAAGCTTTATACAAGCACCATTAGCACCTGATAATTGAAAATATCCAGATTCTCTTCTAGTACAAGGAGTCTCTGGTATAGGTGGAGGTTTAACTGGCTCAGGACCTGTGGCATCATTACAAGAAGATAAACCTAAGGTAGCTAATACCAACAATGCTCCACTAAGAACAGGTTTTATTCTAGTAGTAGCAGCTCTTCCTGCTAAAGGAATAAGCTTAAGCTTTCTTACAGGACTTAGAGAAAATAATGTACCAGCTGCCAAAAACTTAAGCTTACTTTCTTCCTGTTGATCTTTTTCATCTTCTTCTTTTGGTTCAAAACTTATATCATCTGATAGATCTATACCTAAGTTATCTATAGCCGACTGACCAAAGTTCTTATAATCGTTAGTATCACTAACTCTATCATCATTAGTATTAATACTTTCACTTTTTTGAATTCCTAAGCTTTCACAATAAAGATTATTCTTAGAAGAACTAGAAGTACATAAACTTTTAACAAACTCTAAAATACTGTCTCTACAAGCTTCGTTATCTATTAGAAGATTTCCATCTTCTGTTCTTTGTAGTTCAATAAAAGCTTCGATAGCTGGGATATCTTCAACCTGACTATTTTCACTAATAACATCTTGTAAGACTCTGCAAGAGGAGACAGCTTTATTAGCTAATCTGAGATCATCTAAGCTAGGCTCCGTGTAGGAAACACTTTGAGCTTTAGCGTAAGTAAAAACACTAAGTACACCGAACGTTATAAAAAATGATGTTACAGAAAACAAAAGTACTTTTGTTCTGCTAATAGTCTTGCAAATACTTGTTTTTTCAATATGTCTAATAAACTTAAATTTCATAGGTATCGTGTTGCTTCTGTAGAAAGCTAATACTAGCATGGTTTAATCTTAGAATGTTGATTTCGTAGTAAATTGTATTATTTATACTCAAACGATAATAAAGTTATGTCGTCAAATTGAGGTGCATTTTCGATAAATTTTGTAACATCCAACGCTACAGTTTCAATTATGTTTTGTGGTTTATAAAATTCTTCTTTTTCCAACAGTTTTGTTAACCTATCTTCTCCATAAAAATCCTGACGGTTGTTTTGAGCTTCAGTAACACCATCAGTATAGCATATCATGTTATCACCTTTTTGCAGCAAAAGATCTTGGTGTGTATATTTAACATCGTCAAAAATTCCTAACACAGGGCCATCAGTATTTTCTAAAACTTCTAGAGAATGGTTTGCACGTTTTATCATTGGTGCATTATGTCCAGCATTGGTAAGCTGAGTTTTACCTGATTTAAGATCAACCACACAAAGTGCCAGGGTAACAAATACACACCATGCATTGTTGTTGCACAGCTCTTTGTTTACCCCGTCTACTATTTCATGTGAAGTACAAAATTGCTGATCTATTACCTTGTTTATTATGGCTTTAGTAGCAGACATAAACAACGCAGCCGGTATTCCTTTACCTGAAACATCCCCTACAGAAAAATAAAATTTGTCCTTGTTAAGCCCAACAAACGAAAAGTCATAAAAATCTCCTGAAACCATTTGTGCTGGTTTCAGCATAGCATCGATAGAAAACTCTTCGGTTTCTATGCTATCAGGTAACATACTCATCTGAACTTGTTGCCCTGTTATCATATCTCTTTTTACTCTGTCCTGTTGTCGTTTTATGGTTTCATAGGTTTTTGCAAGTTCGTCATTGGCTTTTCTTAGTTTGGTACGATTAATTGCAAATATAGAAAACAACATAAGAATTAATGTTACCGTAGTTGTGGAAGCATAGATTGTTTGCATTCTATATTTATCAAAGCCACCCAATCCCTCTTGTGCACTTATTTCTCGTATGAGACCAAAATTATGTATATCACTCCATTTCCATGATCCAATAACGTTATCGCCTAAGTAATTGGTGTATGGAGTTACCATTTCTTCGTTAATTCCCCCAAGGATTACACTAGATACTGATTTTACTAATGGAGCTTCTGGATCCTTCAAATTTGTGCTAGGTCTTAATCCTATTGAGGAACCTTTTTCTTCTATCGATCCTTGCTGTATTAATCTATCTACAAAACGACTTTCTGTTATAAGTAATCCTTTTGAGTTTACTAAATATAGCTCACCTGAAGATCCTACAAATGATCTTTTCAACACTAAGCCTATCTCACTAATAGGTACGACCATTAACAAATAGGTACCCTGTTTTAGATCAATCATTTTACCAAAGATCAATTCTACATCATTATTAGTAAACTTATCAAAGCCGTCTTTGGATGAGGTAGTTTTATCATTCAGGTAATAAGATTCATAAGGGGAAATGTTTAGATTGTTTATTATTTGATCTGGCACATTAGTAAATTCATTTGCCTTTATATTTATGTTGCTGGCCATAACCTTGTTATCTTTGGTCATCACAATGAATTTGCTGTTGGAGTGGGTTTCGAATGTCTCTTTACGATCTTCTATAGTTTCAAACGACCGAATATAACCTTCTACAATTCCATTTAGTTTAGAAAAAGTCTGTTGATTTATGGTGCGATATTCTGTATTCATCACACGCCCTAGATTGTCTGCTAAAAATGATGTTTCTAGTTTTTTAATTTCCATCCAACGCATTATGGAGTCGTAGGAGGTTCGCAAATCAAATTCCAAAAACGCTCCTATGTCTCTATTTTTTTCAGCTTTAGCGTCTTCAATAACCCACCAAGCAAAGGTAACTATAGCAAAAATTGCTGTTAAAGTAGCAATAACAAATGGCCAAGATTCTAGAATGCTTAAACCAAAAGAGCTTGTGGTATCTTTTTCTTGATTATTTTTTTGTTTATCCTTTTGTTTTATTCGGTATGACCATATAGCTAGTACTAGTACAAGCAGGATAGATATACTTATTAACATATTAAATAGAGCCTTAAGTCTCTTTTGTTTTGTTCTGTAAGTATTTGTTTCTTTTTTTGTTCTTATCTCCATCAGATCTAAAAATTTTAAAATTGGATTTATGATTTCGTTTTTAGATCTAGTGTATGTGTCACCGTACAGTAATGATACGGCCTGTTTTTTATTAGACTGTTTGACGGTATATTTTCCCTTGTCTTTATATGAACCAGCTATGGTATTTATCGCTTGTTCTTCTATTTGTCCTAGTTCGTTTGATTTGGTTTGGCTAATATTTAATAACTCTAATTCTAAATCATCTAAGTTGGATTGTTTTGCTACGTCCATAAAAGATACTGAGGTTTTAGTGTTTGAAAATTGGCTGCTTTTTGATAACACCACATCTTGATATGCTTTGTAATTATGTTCAGACGTTTGTTCGGATGTTGGCATTAGGCCTTTTCTTATTTTGGATAGTTTTTTAAAGGAATCTCTGTATGATTCATCTTCGGTTATTACGTACATCCTGGCCATTTTAGTTAAGTCATCAGATACCTGTCTCATGGTACCTGCTAAAAGGTAGTACTCTTGTTTACTCTGTTCTATTTTTTTTAATTTGTTTGAATAGTCTATGGTTTTACGAGATACAAAAAAGCTGGCTAGAATCAATAGGAAGGCTGATAGGCTCATTAATATTTGGCCATTTTTAATAGACACCGTGCCTTCCTTTGTGAAATTAAAAGTTGATTCTAAAGGCAGTAAGAATATTTGTCAAAGTGAAGACTCTTAGACAGTCTGTTAAAGCCTACCTTGTGTATTGCACAGCATACGAAGTAAATTATAATTTAACTAGGTTGGTATATTGTAAACACATTTGCTCTATAGCAAAGTGTATTATTCGGGCCAAAGTGTGTCTTTTTGAAAATTTAATATAAGTTTTATTCTATTTGGTACAAGATATTATTGTTTCTTATTATTATATTGTGATGGGATTTGGTCAGAAGGTACTGTCTCAATGTGATAATTTATATGTATGTAAGGGGTATTTTTCTGGACTTAGTTTTGTTTTTCTTTGTGAAAAGGGTTTTTTATCGTAGAATTTAGAGTTTGGTAAGTTTGGTTTTAAGTTTTAGGTTTTTATTTTGTTTTTTTTAAGATCTTTATTTATTCGTTTTAAAAATACTTTTCTTTTAAAGGGCCGGCTGAAAGCCGGCAGATTGATTGGGCCGAAGGTTGGTTTTTATAAAGCTCCGCAGTCGCAAGTTAATTTTTTGTTTAAGAGGCTGGCCGAAGGCCAGCAAACTGATCCAACCGTAGGTAAGCCAGCAAATGCGTCCAGTCGCCATGGATGGTTCAAAAGCTTATGTGAATCACGAAAAACTTGGTTACTCCGAAGTTCTGCAGCCGTTAGGTTGCAAAAGCTTCCAACCGCAGGTTGTGGATTTACGATGTTGGAGACATTGATAGGATTGGCGTTGGTATCAGCTACAGGTTTTGTGGTTACGTTTATGACGGCTAACATGACGACTTTAACTCAGAGGAAGCATGATACTTATATGTGTTCATCTGTAGCTGGTAATGTATTGGCTCATTTTTCTAAGAATGGCAGTAAGGTTTCTCCTAAGAAAGAAGTAGCTACTATATCTACTGTTTCTACTACCTCTACTACCCAAAATTTGGGGGGGGGGGGGCGACCAAAATTTAAGCAAGATTGGTCATAATACTTCTGTAGATTCTCCATTAAGTGCTTCATCTAGTGGAGTTACTTTACATTTAGATAGGTTATATGATGGTTCAGATGTTGGAGTTTTGGAGGACTTGTATAATAAGTATTTAAAGACATCTTCTACTAATCCTATTTCTATATGTCCATCAGATGCTCAAATTAGTAACAGTTCAGCTTTGACTTTTGATCTAGTGAAGATGGAGTTTAAGTCTCATGAGTCTTCTGCTCCTTTGATAAAGTTAGGTGATTTAGACAAGTGGGTTGAAGAGAATCCTAATAAATATCGTAAGCTTAAGGATGAAGATAAACGGACAGCTCATCAAGGGCTAGCAGACAACAATGGTTCATCTTCAGATGGATATAAGTGGGATAGGTTGACCGGAGAGTCGTTATTTTTGTTAAGTGAGCGTTTATCTGATATATCGTCCTTATCCTTTGGTCCAGTTGAGCCTGTGAGTAGTTATACTCCTGTAAGTAATTACATAGCTAAGTCTAAGTATGATGTTCGTATTGGTATAAGGCCTTGGGATATAAGCAAGAATGAGAAGACAGATAGTTGTAACAGGCATAAGAGTAAGGCTATACATCCTATTTTTGTTCGTCCTCGTTCTGTTTATGATAAACCTGAGAATTCAGATAAGAGTAAGTTAGGTTATAAGCTTGCTTCTAGTTTATCAGGTTTGCCTGAGGCTAATATTCGTCATGATCTTGGATTTAAGTTATTTGTGGAGGTTGAGGAGAGGAAGGCAGTATCTAGTTATGATCCTATCAGATGCAGAGCTGAGAAGGTATTTTCTTATTCTCAGAGGTATGTAACAGCACGCAATAAGACAATAGTAAAGACTACTTCAGTTACTACGACTCAACCACCTGATAATAGCTTTCAAGCTAATTTAGCTAGTAACAAAAATAACAACAAGTTAGTTAGTAGCAAAGCTAATAACAACAAGTTAGTTAGTAACAACTTAGTTAATAATCTAGCTAATAAAGCTAATAAAGCTAATAAAGCTAATAGTAAGCATAATCCATCTACAATATCTCTATCTTCTGTGTCTAATTCTGAGGCTGATTCTTCAGACAGTTCATCAACTTCAACAACGACCACTACCCTTCAATGTACTACAAATTCTGATAATTCTACGACATGTAGGTTTAAGCTAGAAGGTCGTGTGTGGGATAGGGGTTATAGGTGTCCAGATGGTAATGATGATAATGATGAAGGATATTGTTTAAATTCCAGTTTTAGTAAGGGAGTATTTTTATGTCGTTTGAACAAAAAGATTAGTGGTACAGATTATCCAGTTGGAGATTGGTTTTTATGTGATGATTCATCTGGTAGCTCCTTTACTATTGGTGATGATACACATCCTGTGACTGCTAACTTATATGCGAGTGATCCTGAAGGTGGTGATCGTAGTAAAGATAAGGAGTTACATTTAAGATTTACTGAGTTGCCTGCACCTGATTCTAGTATTGAGTATAGTATAGAGCTTAGGTTAGTGGATGAGTATGGTAACTACTCTCCATCGCCTCAAGAAGATGCACTTATTTTCTCTACGACTACTACAACGGATCCATGTGCTGGGGTAACATGCACTGGCATTCAGAGGTGTAATAGTGCTACTGGCCGTTGTGAATGTCCAGCTAATCATGCTAGTTGTCGTAATAATGCTATTTGCTGTGATCCTGGTAGTATTTGCGTAAATAATGGTTGTGCCTGCGATAATGCTGCTTGTACAGCACTTGGAAAAGTTTGTAGAAATGGCCATTGTGTAAATCAACAAAGTCAACAAACTTGTGAGCAAAGAAGAGGTACAGATGATTGTCTAACATGTGTTGGCGTAATAAATCCTTATGGAAATCCTGTAACTAAAACATGTGGTACAGGTAAGACTTTAAACACCAACACTTGTGTTTGTGAAGCTACTGGAGGTGGGGATACTTCCTGTAGTGGTCCTTCAGATTGTGGCAACTGCCAAAAATGTGAAGGTGGGCAGTGCGTAGCTGAAACATGTAGTGACCTTAGTTGGCCTAGAGGTACTCATGAGCAAGGTCTACAGGAATACTGTGGCTATGAAACAGGTAGCCCTGGTTGCAGCCTTACCTGCTATCGTGGTGGTGAGATTTGTAATAGTGAAGAAACTTGTAACCCAACAACTAAGAAATGTGAGACTCCTCCTGCGTGTACTGAAGATTCAGATTGTAATGATAGTTGTAAAAAGTGTAGTGATGACAAAAAATGTGTAATTAAATCATGTGCAGACATTAATTCTAGTTATCATACAAATCCTTCGTATTGTGGAGCAAGACCGATATCAAATGCTGGAGGATGTAGTATTAATTGTTCAACTGGTGGAGTACGATGCTCTTCTAGCACACCTGTTTGCAGTAGTGGGACGTGTATATGCCGTGTAAATGCAACATGTCCAGGTGCTTGTAACAAGTGTGTAAGTGGAAGCTGTAATGGTGGGACACCTTGTACTTTAAGTGCCGCAGATATAAGTAACTGCAAGAAATGTCCTACAAATGGATGCGGTGAACCAACTTCTAGATGCACTAACCCTACACCTCATTGCAAGAGCAATAATGTATGTGTACAATGTACTCAAGACTCACATTGCCCAGAAGGATATGAGTGTGTCAATAATGTATGTGAAGAAATTAACTGTGGTGCTTGTGAAGCTTATAGTAGTACCACTAACCAGTGCGAATCTGAATGTACATCTGCAAAACCTCATTGTAGTAACGGAGGACAATGCGTAGAATGTACTTCCCCATCACATTGCACTACTAGTAGTAAACCTTATTGTAGCAATAGTGGAAGCTGTGTAGCATGCACTGACAACCTACATTGCCCTGGTGGTGCTGCCTGTGGCAACTGTATAGACGGAGCCTGTGCTATGCCAACATCAAGAAGCAACTGTGATGATTGCGACGAGGAGACCCACCAATGTGTTAATCATGCAACTGAATGCAAAAAGGTGTGTAAACTTAAGCCTGTAGAAATAAAAAGATGTAAAAACGTAGGGGACCAAATCGGTAATATGTGTTGGTTCATGACAACTAATAGCACCTGTGGTGACGGATGTCCTCCAAATCCTGCTGCAGGTGAATGTAGTAGTACTCAAAAGCCAGATTGCTGGAACGAATAAACTTAACACGATCCTGGGCTGCAATGATACCTAGATGCATCTTCTATTGTGTACTGTAGAGCTTCCACAGCATCAGCTTGTTCATCGCCTAGACGAAGCTGTTCATCAGTCAACGAGTCATAATACCATCCTGTACAAAATCCACGATCAAGCTGGTTATCATGTCTGTCTTCATCTATACACAACTCTTCCTTAGTCACCGATCTGTTAGCACTAAAAAAAGGTATCGGAGATACACCAAGTGACATAATCGTTCCATACGAAAAAGTTTGCCCATCTACTGTGTTAGCCTCACTTCTATATCCATAGGAGTTAGGCAAGGCATATTTAACAGGGAATGTTGGAAGAGCTTCTTTGTTGTGATGTAACCCCAGGTTATGACCAATTTCATGTGCCAGAGTTTCTATGAATTCAAAATGGTGTTGTGGATTAGACATACTAGAAGATCCTCCTTCGCCACAAAGAGGATCTACCTCACCAGTAGAAACATATCTTTTTAACCACTCAAGCGTACCACCAATCCGTCGAACTGGAGCAGATCCACAAATATTTGTTCTCTTTGCATAATTTTGTATTGAATAAATAAGATCAGCTCCATAATCTCTTCTCATTATTGGCACTAAGTTAAATCTAACAGAGCCTGTAGCTGCTCTGGAGTTTGAATCTAGTCTATCCAACTGACATAGATGCATATAGTGCTTATAATCTTGGTAATAAACCATAGCAACAGGCCTAAACTCTACATTAACTCCTGATCTTTGATAAATATCATTCACACTGGGAATTATCTCATCTGCAATAAAATCTTTCCAATCATCTGATGAATGATTCTCAGAAAGCACAAATCCAATATCTATTACATAAGTTGTATCAGGATCAGCTCTTCTAGGTTGATAATGATGATGTGCTGCTGTAGCTAATTCAGGTGGTAGCTTATGCACATAAGCTCCACAAAAAGACTGCTTTTGATGATCTTCACCATCAATAGGTATTGTAGTCATATAACCTTGCGATGCTTCAGCTCCACAAGCAAGGCTTGCTACAGCATCAATACTAAAACCTTTTTTGCTATTGCTTTTTACAGTTTCTAGATAACTTTCTAGTATATTATGCCTAGTCACTATATCTACACTTGATCTCTTAATATAATTACTAGCTGATATTACATAATCACCAGCTTGATACAGCCCAACCTGATGCCTTCCATGCGGATTCAGTCCAGTATTAGGAGGATCTATTTCGATGGTGATATTTGAATTTGTTTTGGTTACGGTGATTTGATCTTGATCAATAGGACCATCTTCTACTAATAAATCATCAGTATTAATTGTATAGTCAGTGTTAGTATCAACAGGATTAATAGATAGTATGTCTAAAATATTGTTATCGTCTATTTCAGACCATCCGTTGTTGTCTATAAATACAATATCAGAATCAAAGTTTATTTCTAAGGTCGCTTGAGGATCTCCGCTAGAACTAAAAGTATAACTTACATTTGGGATTAAATTTTCACATCTTGCAGTATTATTAGCATCTCTAAAATAAAAATAGCCTTTTTCGCTTCTGGTACATGGATTGTCTACAGTAACATTAAATGATGATAAAGAAGATTCTTCTATAGCGGTTATATAAGCATCAAAATTACTACTTTGCTGTACTTTTGAAGCATCTGTCTTTGGAGCATAGTTTTTGGTCAATATAGAATACTCCCCAGCATGATAGATTTTTCCATTAGCACTATTTGGAGGTTTTATAGTTATAACTGTATTAGAGCTTTCTTGGCTTATAGTTATGTTCTCTTGCGTTATAGGGCCATCTAGTGTTGTAAGATCAACTTCGTTGTTCTTTTTAATCTCCAGCATTTGTAAGACATGTTCTGGAGTTAATGCTCTAAAGCCAGATGAATCTATAAAAACAACTTCTGAATCAAACTTTATCCTTATTGTAGTGTCCGGATCACCGTCTGATGTAGTCGATTCTGTATCATCGCTTGCTATAAAACTATAAGCTAAGCTTGGAAGCTTTATACAAGCACTATTAGCACCTTCTAGTTGAAAATAACCTTCAATATCTCTTACACATGGAGTATCTACTCTAAATGAAGTCTCTTTTTTTATAGCGTTTAGATAACTAGATGAGCTGCTAGTAGATATTTTACTTGCATCCTGGGCTTTAGCATAATTACTTGTGATTATCCTATAATCCCCAGGTTCGTAGTTGGTTTCATCTGGAGGAGATATAGTAATAACTGTATTAGAATTTTCTTCGGTTATGTATATGTTATCTTGATTTATAGAGCCTTCTGGAGTTGTAAGATCAGCTTCGTTATTTTTTTTAATTTCCAGCATTTGTAAGACATTTTCTGTGGTTAATGCTTGCTGTCCAGATGAATCTATAAAAACAACCTCTGAATCAAACTTTAGTTTTATACTAATATCAGGATCACCGTTTGAAGAATCTGACTCTGTGCCATCATTAGCTATAAAAGAATAAGTTAAGCTTGGAAGTTTTATACATTCGTTATTAGCACCTGAAAGTTGAAAATATCCTTCTTGTCTTCTAGTACAAGGAGTCTCTGGTATAGATGGAGGTTTAACTGGCTCAGGACCTGTGGCATCATTACAAGAAGATAAACCTAAGGTAGCTAATACTAACAATGCTCCATTTAAGACTGGCTTTATTCTAGTAGATGCAGCTCTTCCTGCTAAAGGAATAAGCTTAAGCTTTCTTACAGGACTTAGAGAAAATAATGTACCAGCTGCTAAAAATTTAAGCTTACTTTCTTCCTGTTGATCTTTTTCATCTAAACTTGATTCAAAACTTATATCATCTGATAGATCTATACCTAAGTTATCTATAGCCGACTGACCAAATTTCTTATAATCGTTAGTATCACTAACTCTATCATCATTAGTATTAATACTTTCACTTTTTTGAATTCCTAAGCTTTCACAATAAAGATTGTTCTTAGAAGAACTAGAAGTACACAAAGAAGAAACAAACTCTAAAATACTGTCTCTACAAGCTTCGTTATCTATTAGAAGATTCCCATCTTCTATTCTTTGTAGTTCAATAAAAGCTTCGATAGCTGGGATGTCTTCAACCTGACTATTTTCACTAATAACATCTTGTAAGACTCTGCAAGAGGAGACAGCTTTATTAGCTAATCTGAGATCATCCAAGCTAGGCTCTGTATAAGAAGTTTGAGCCTTGGCATAAGTAAAGCTGAATATAAACAATGATGTTACAAATATTTTTATTTGTTTATTATAGCTTATATATCCGATAAGTTTGGTTATCATAGTTATTTTCTTCATAAAAAAATGTTATGCCAAGATATTAGCACATCTTTAGTTAAGGATAAGATTTTATTATAAAGGTTGTAGTATTTCCATAAAAGTTTTTGGCTCGTAGTGAATACTTGTATATTTCTTACAACATTACATTGTGATTTGATATCGAACTGTATTTTTTTGATATGTTATGTGTACCTTAGAACAAGGTAAGACGTAGTTCTAATTGATAAAAAGGAAAGATGTAAATTTAAAAAAGATTGATTTATATCGCAATAGTAAAATTGTGGATTGTGACCTAGCTGATTTAAACTATAAATATATTTTATAAAAACCAACGGTTGGTTGCATTTTTTTTATAACTATGCTAGCTTGTCGCAGAGGTTGTTTTATGAGTAAAGACATCAAATTTGAAGATTCAAAGCGTTTGTTGGGTGAGACTATAAAAGGTTTAGAGAAGGTTCGTCTATTTCAAGAAGAGACAGCTCGTCAAATGCAAGATACGGATCGTAAGATGCAAGATACGGATCGTAAGATGCAAGAGACGGATCGTAAGATGCAAGAGACCTCTCGTGAAATAGATCGTATATCAAAAGCTGCTAATAAGCGTATAAAGCATCTGGATAATTTATTTAGTACTCAATGGGGTGCATTGATTGAGTCTCTGGTTAAAGGTCAGTTGGTAGATCTTTTAAAAACTAGAGGTATCAATGTTGACAGAACAGCCCAGATTGATTCGTTTGAACGTGATGGTCGGCATTATGAGTTTGACGCTATAGTGATTAATAGTGTTGAGGTGGTGGTAGTTGAAGTTAAGACTACCCTGACTGTTCAAGCTGTTGATGATTTTATTGACAAGTTGAATTCATTTAAAAGGCTTTGTCCGGAGTATTCTGATAAAGTGGTGTACGGTGCTGTGGCGTATTTGAAAACCAAGGGTAGTGCTAATATATATTCTGAAAAGAATGGACTATTTGTAATTAAGGCTACAGGTGACAGTGCATCTATAACCAATGAAGAAAATTTCAAGCCTAAGAAGTTTTAATATTATGTCTGCCAATACCTCTCCTATTTGCTAGCAAACATTTGATAAAATGAAGGGCCTTAGGAAATCTGTTGAAGTGTACCTTGATAAGGTGCTTTGGCGTTTTTAATAAATGCAAGCCTAGCTGCGTTCAAGACCTAACGGTCTAACCACTCCGCTAATCAAACGTTCGGAAAACGAAGAGTCTTAGATAATTTATTTATAGTCTACCTTGAACGTTGCACAACGTTTTGATCAAATGCTCGCCTAGCTTCGTTTCGGCCTTTGGCCTGCCACTTTGCTATCAAGCATTTGTCAAAACGAAGGGCCTTAAGTAAATTTTTCGGAATATACCTTAAAAACTGGTTAACATTTTATCAAATAACAGCTAGCTTCACTTTCAGCCTCCAGCCTAATCGTTACGCTAGCTATTATTTGATAAAATTGAAAACCCTTAATATTGGTTGCGGGAGCCGGATTTGAACCGACGACCTTCGGGTTATGAGCCCGACGAGCTACCAGACTGCTCCATCCCGCGACGATGATTAATAAACTCTAAACAAAAGCCTATCAGATTCTACCAAAGAGATAAATGCACGAACTTATCTAAGTCAAGGATAATGGGAAAGTAGAAGTCTTTTATAGCCCAACAAAGCCAGAATTAATCGCTAAGCCAATTAGAACTATCTTGGCATATCCTAAATATAGTCTTTGGAAGATCCGAAGATTCATTTAAACAAGGTATATAAACAAACTTTTTGCCACCTGATTCTAAAAACTTCTTTCTGTAAGTTATGTCAATCTCCTCTAGTGTTTCCAGGCAGTCTACCAAAAAAGATGGGGAAAATGCAGCTACCTTTTTAATCCCATCTTTAGCAAGCTTAGCTATAACATGATCTGTATACGGCTTGATCCATGGTGTTCTTCCCAGGCGAGACTGAAATCCAACGGAATATTTATTTTCCATACCAAGGCTAGCTGCCAACATCTTGGCTGTGAAAAAACACTGTCTTCGATAACAGCTCCTATTGAGATCAGCACAAGGATTTTTACCTAAACACGAGCTGCATTCTGGAAATTCCTTAACAATATGCCTTTCAGGTATGGAATGAAAAGTCACAAGCAGATGCTCACAATCTGATAGATATTTTTTGACGTGATTTGATATCAAAGCCATGTAGTCTGGATTATCATAAAAGCACTTCACCACATTATACTTCATACCCTTTGCAATTTGCTTAGATACAGCGGTTATAGCAGTTTCACTGGAACTTAATGCTCTGTGGGGATACATAGGTAAAACTATAATTTTGTCTATGCCTTCCTTAACAAAGGTGTCTATGGCTTCATGTATCGAAGGTTGGCCATATCTCATAGCCAATTTGACGCAAGAGCGTGTCAAACACCCCATTTGTGAACGCAGGCTTTCACTGTGTAACAGTAACGGACTCTTATTCTTCCATATTTCTTTATATTTGAGACTGCTAGATTTTGATCTAAAAGGTGCTATTATAAAGTTCACTAGGATAAATCTAGCCAAAAATGGTATATCCACAACCATTGGATCCATCAAAAATTCCCTTAAATATCTGAATACTTCTACTCTGTTAGGAGCACTGGGGGTTCCTAAGTTTATAAGCAAGATACCAGTTTTTTCCATTTTCAAATTGTCCTAGCCCTTAATATTTATCAGGTCTAATATAGTTGTGATCAAAGTTTTCCTCAGTACTATTCCAAAAATTATATCCGATTATTATTGTGCACCTGCACAATTAAACTCACTAAAAGGCATTTTTTTAACAAAAATACAAAAAAAAATAGACAAATATTTTTATTAGAATATCATTAGCTCGTAGTAGTTGTTTTTTATCCTTGGAGGGGAAGTAGATGGCAAAGAAAAAAAAGAGAAAAGCAGCAAAAAGAACTGCGAAAAAAAGAAGAGTGGCTAGAAAAACCACTAAGAGAAAGGCTAAAAAGAGAGTTACTAGAAGAAAAGCCACTAAGAAAAAAGCTAAAAGAAAAGTAGCTAAGAGAAGGGTGGTTAAGAAAAAGGCTAAAAAGAAAAAAGTAGCCAAGAAGAAAAAAAAGGTAACTAAAAAGAAAAAGAAGGCTAAAAAGAAGTCTTCTAGAAAGCCGAACCCGGCATTCATGAGGGCCCTAAAGCCTGATGCAGCTCTAGCAGCTGTTGTGGGAAGTAAGCCTCTTCCGAGGACTGAGGTTGTCAAGAGCCTGTGGAAATACATCAAAAAGCACGGTCTGCAAGATTCTAAAAATAGAAGAAACATCAATGCAGATGCCAAGCTTAAAGCTGTATTTAATGGCAAACGAACCGTAAGTATGTTTGAGATGAGTAAACTTATCTCCAAACACTTGAAGTAAGTTGTCTTATAAAAGGGGGCTTTTCTAAGGCCCTCTTTTTTATTTCCCATTTTGATCTCTATAGTGATAGTGTTCGCTGGTGACTATACTTACTGGAGATGATATTCAGAAGATGCGAGCAGCTTCTAAGGTAGCTGCTAGAACTCTGGGGCACGTATCTAGTTTTATAAAACCGGGCGTTAAAACGCTGGAGATTGATCAAATTTGCCACGACTTTATGTTAAGTCACAATGCTATCCCTGCTACTTTGAATTATAGAGGTTATCCTAAATCTTCTTGCACTTCGGTCAATTCTGTTATTTGTCATGGGGTTCCTGATGATACAGTCTTAGAAAGTGGGGATATTGTAAACGTTGATGTTACTTGTATAGTCGATGGTTATTATGGCGATACTTCTAAAACATTTTTAGTTGGGGATGTTTCGGATGGTGTGAAAAAACTTACAGATGTGGCCGAAGCTGCCATGTTCAAAGGCATAGATGCTATAACTCCTGGTGGAACTGTGGAGGATATAGGTTTTGCTATAGACAAGTACACTACTATGAATGGTTTTTATGTGGTTAAGGAAATTGGGGGGCATGGTATTGGAAAGAATTTTCATGAAGAACCTTTTGTACCTTCGTTTGGTAGGAGGCATAAGGGAGCAAAGCTGGTTCCATTTCATTGTATAACAATAGAGCCTATGGTGAATATGACAAATGCCAAGATGGTGGAATGTCCTATACAGGGTTCAGAGCACAAAATATACAAAACGTCTGATGGTACTCCGTCGGCTCAGTTTGAGCATACTGTGTTGGTGACAGATACCGGTTACGAGATATTGACTATCTAAATAAGGCCCTTCGTTTTGACAAATGCTTGCTAGTGTAGTGGAAAGACCGTAGGTCTTGTAACGAAACTAGGCAAGTATTTGATCAAAACTTTGTGCAACTTATCAAGGTAGACTACAAACAGATTTGTTTAAGGCCCTTCGTTTTGATAAGTGTTCATAGCGTAACGGTCCGACCACAAGTCAAGCGAAGTTATGTATACTTATTAAAAATGTTTACCAGCTCTCAAGGTATATTCCGAAAGATTATCTAAAGGTTTTCAATTATCAGGCACTAAAGTTTTTGATAAGCACACATAGCAAAATAGCTAGATCGCTAGGTCTAAAGCAAAGCTGGTGTGTTAGTTTTAGTGCTGACCCTACTCTACTACCGCCGCAACTTTCTAAATTGTTGCACAAAAAGCATCGTTAACGCTGTATACAATCCTGTTCCTCCTACAGCTAATACTGCCCCGCTTACACTTACAGTTGCTGCTCCTATCGGCGTTAGCATTAGCAAAAATCCTGCGGTGAACAACAACAAAGAAGGCAATAGAACGGGATTTGGTGCATCCTGAAATCCAGCAACAATATTCTTCCATTGTCTACCAAAGAAACCGTCTTTAGAACTCACAAACTCTTCAATCTTACCGGCTAACTCATTAGAATCAATAGACTCTATAGAAGCTCCAGCAAACTCCTCAAATTCTCGTATAAAATCCTCTCTGTCTATCTTGTCAAGTTGATCCAAATTTGCACAAAGCTCATTGTATTCTCCACGAGAACATATACTATTTCTAAGCTCACCTATACGCCTTAAACAATCATTATTAGAAGATAATTCTGACATAAGCCTTTGTTGTAAGGTTTTGCCATCATAATTTTTTACATTCATCATATTCATAATCTGTCTAGCATCATAATTACCAGCTTGAACTCTGGATTGAATACTAGCCAGCACAGGACAAGCTTGCATTGCCAAAAATGCACTAGAATTTACAGCCATAGCAGCAGCACTTAAGCTTGCTATCTTTCTACTACCAGCATTAGATACAACCTCTGTAGGCTTACTACTAACAGTATTACACGATACAAAGAATAAACATGAAAACAATATACAAGATGACTTGTACAGACCTAGTTTTAGTAAATTACTTAAAGACATTCCTTACCCCCTTGTAAAGACTTAAAAAAAGCTGCTCAAAAAGTATGCTACCCCCCCCCCCCCAATTTTTGTCAAACTCTTTAGTTTTTATTTCACATGATAATCTGAAATTTGCATTAGTTTGCAAGACCGGAGGTTGTCTAATAGAACTTAGCTAAAGTTTGACCTTGCGATAAGGCTATTTCACTGGTAACAAATCTTGTAATGCCTAAAGTACAACCATCAAACGTAGAAAAGCTGGATTTTAAAATTTCCCCCAGAGCAATGTCTGATAAGGCAGAATTTGAAAGACTGAGTAATTGGGGTAGACAAGAAATTGAAATAGCCGAAACGCAGATGCCAGGCCTTATAGCTTTACGGCAAAAGTATGCATCAAAACAAATTCTTAAAGATGCCAGAATAACCGGTTGTCTGCACATGACAATTCAAACGGCTGTATTAATCGAAACCCTTGTTGCGTTGGGAGCTAAGGTCAGATGGTCGTCTTGTAATATATATTCTACTCAAGATCATGCTGCCGCTGCCATGGTAAAAGCAGGCATACCTGTATTTGCATGGAAAGGGGAAACCGAACAAGAATACAACTGGTGTATAGAACAGACAATAGAAGGTTGGGATGACAATAAATTTGATCTTATCTTAGACGATGGCGGAGATCTTACATCTTTAATACATCAAAAACAGTACAGTCATATTCTAGAGAATGTAATTGGACTATCGGAAGAAACTACTACAGGGGTGCACGCTTTAGAAAAAAAGCTAAAAAACGGTTTACTGAAAGTTCCTGCCATTAATGTAAATGACTCTGTAACAAAGTCAAAATTTGATAATCTGTATGGTTGCAGAGAATCTTTGGCTGATGGGATTAAACGAGCCACTGATGTTATGATTGCGGGTAAAGTTGTGGTGGTGGCTGGATATGGCGATGTTGGAAAAGGGTGTTGTCATAGTATGAGAAGTTTTGGTGCTAGAGTATTGGTAACCGAGATAGATCCTATATGTGCCCTTCAGGCTGCGATGGATGGTTATCAAGTTGTAACAATGGCCGAAGCTGCCGGTATGGCAGATATTTTTGTAACCGCTACGGGTTGTTGTAATGTGATCGCCAAAGAGCATTTCGAAAAGATGAAACATAATGCAATTGTTTGTAACATAGGTCATTTTGATACTGAGATTGACATGAAATGGCTGGATAAAAATTCCAAGATTAAGTTCATCAAGCCTCAGGTGGATCATCACACTTTAAAAAATGGCAACAAGATAATTGTATTGGCCAAGGGTAGATTGGTTAATTTGGGTTGTGCAACTGGGCATTCTTCTTTTGTTATGAGTAGCTCTTTTACAAATCAAGTTTTGGCACAGATAGAGTTGTTTCACAATAGGGATAAATACAAAAAGGTAGGAATTTACATGTTGCCTAAATCTCTAGATGAAATGGTTGCAAGGCTGCATTTAGATCAACTGGGTGTAAAGCTGACTAAGCTTACGCAGGAGCAGTTAGAGTATCTGGGCTTGGATCAAGATGGCCCTTTTAAGCCAGAGCATTATAGATATTAAGGGTTTTCAATTTTAGAAAATTTCTGCTAGCGAAGTGCGAGACCGCAGGTCAAACGCAGCTAGGCTTGCATTTGATAAAATGTTTACCAGCTCTCAAAGTAGACTCTAAAAAATTTGCTCAAGGCCCTTCGTTTTTGATGAGCACACATAGTGAAACGGCCCTACCGAAGGCCAAAGCAAAACTAATATGTTAGCTTTAATACTAACTCTACCTTCTTCTATTCCTTACATCCTTATTATGTATGGTCCAACCGGCCAGCGAGAACACAGTTGTTACAGCAACTCCTATGAGACCTCCTGCAGCTATCGTCGCCGCTACCGGTGCTGCCAAGGCAAGTGTAACTATTATTCCAGCACCAGGAATTAGAATGTGTGGCTGATCAGATATTTCATCAACTATTTTACCAATAAAACTGTCTCTAGAATTTACAAACTCTGCAATCTTATCGGCCAACTCATTAGAATCAATAGACTCTATAGAAGCACCTGCAAACTCTTCAAACTCTCGTATGAAATCTTTCCTATTTATCTTGTGAAGCTGAAATAAATTTGCACAAAACTCATTGTATTCTCTATAAGCACATATATTTTCTCTAAGCTCACTTATACGACTTAAACAATCACTATTAGAAGCAAATTCTGACATAAGCCCTTGTTGAAAAGTTGTGCCGTCATTGTTTTTTATATTCATCATATTCATGATCTGTCTAGCGTTATAATTACCAGCTTGAACTATAGATTGAATACTAGTAAGTACGGGACAACCTTGCATCGCCATAAATGCACTAGAATTTACAGCCATAGCTGCAGCACTTAAGCTGGCTATCTTTCTACTACTAACATTAGATACAACCTCTGCAGGTTTGTTGTTAACAGTATTACACGATACAAAGAATAAACATGAAAACAATATACAAGATGACTTGTACAAACCTAAGTCAATAAACTGTCTTAAAAACATTCCTTACCCCCTTTAAAAATCACATACCAACAGCAAAAAAAGCTGCTCAAAAAGTATGCTACCCCCCCCCCCCCCCCCCTCAATTTTTGTCAAACTCTTTTTATACTCATATGACACAACTTGAAATGTGTAATTTCAGGGCATTTTATAACAACAAGATATTTTATAGAACAAAATATTTTATAGTTTGTCCAGCTCTAAGATCTAACCGATAAACTGTGAACACTTGATAGTATTGAAAACCTTTAGATGATCTGTTGGAATATACATTGCCAGCTGTTTTGGCTTTTTTAATAAACATACACTAGTTTTTAGAGACAGATATAATAGATCTTAGTACTACAGGTATTCTTCTTATGCCATACCATGCGTTCTTATGAGCGTTGACGAAGTAAAGTTTTTTACATCTGTTTACATCAGCGTTAGTTTTCTTATTATAGTCATAAAATGCTTTGACTAGACTATATGCCAGTATAATAGCTTCAGAGGTAATTAAAAAAGCTGCTATATCTCCAACCAACAACCCTACTCCAGTAGCTATTGAACTGGTGTTAATGTTTAATCCTAGCATTTTCACTATGTCTATTGCCGATGTTAAAGCTAGTACCCCAGTTACTGATACAACGCCTACTCCAAATCCTTGGGATATTTTGTCGATTTTGAACAGTTGACCTTTTTTATCAACTGCTCTTTGTAGTTGTTTTTTAGTTTCGTTTAACTCCATATGTTCGCTCACTTCCTGTTTTAGCCTCAATCAAGATACGCTGGTTAAGTGTTATTAGTTTTTTGCAATTTTCTTGATAGCGATATTAGCACATTAACATTTTTTGTGCTCACTTTATATATGCTTTGTTATTTTTTCTATTCAGGGTAAATTATATATGTAAGGCCCTTCGTTTTGATAAGTATACATAGCGAAACGGACCGACCGCAGGTCAAAGTGAAGCTATGTGTGCTTATCAAAACGTTGTGCAACGTTCAAGGTAGACTACAAACAGATTTGCTTAAGACCCTTCGTTTTGACAAATGCTTGCTAGCGGAGTGGCAGGCCAAAGGCCGAAACGAAGCTAGGCAAGTATTTGATCAAAACTTTGTGCAACTTATCAAGGTAGACTATAAACAGATTTGCTTAAGGCTGTAAAGTTTTTGACAAACACACATAGCACAACTGCCAGATCGCTAGGTCTAAAGCAAAGCTGGTGTGTTAGCTTAGTACCGATCCTACCTAAATTGTTTCACGGCTTGTGCCACCGATGCTGCAACCATTGTTATCATTCCTGCACCTAATAATGTCGTTCCTGTTGCTCCTATAACTGCTGCCGCTGTTCCTGTTATTCCTGCAGCAGCTGCAATTCCTACCCCCAACGGTGATAGGATAAAGCCTAACATAAACAGGATCATAGCAGGCAATAGCAGGTGATGTGGCTGCATTCCATCAAACAACCTACCAAAGAAACCTTTTTTAGAATCTACAAACTCTGCAATCTTACCGGCTAACTCATTAGAATCAATAGACTCTACAGAAGCTCCGGCGAACTCTTCAAACTCTCGTATAAAATCCTCTTTGCTTATCTTGTCAAGTTGATCCAAATTTGCACAAAGTTCATTATATTCTCTATGGGCACATATATTTTCTCTAAGCTCATCTATACGCCTTAAACAATCATTATTAGAAGATAATTCTGAAATAAGCCTTTGTTGTAAGGTTTTGCCATCATAATTTTTTACATTCATCATTCTCATCATCTGTCTAGAATCGTAATTACCAGCTTGAACTCTGGATTGAATACTAGCAAGCACAGGACAGGCTTGCGTCGCTAGAAATGCACTAGAATTTATAGCCATAGCAGCAGCACTAGCACTTGCTATCTTTCTACTACCAGCATTAGATACAACCTCTGTAGGCTTACTACTAACAGTATTACACGATACAAAGAATAAACATGAAAACAATATACAAGATGACTTGTACAGACCTAGTTTTAGTAAATTACTTAAAGACATCCTTTACCCCCTTGTAAAGACTTAAAAAAAGCTGCTCAAAAAGTATGCTACCCCCCCCCCCCCCCCCCAATTTTTGTCAAACTCTTTTTTGACTGTCTTTTCATTGTTTTCTAGCTTGCATGGTGATCTGTAACTGTAACGGTTGATAGAATTTAAAGACCTTTATGGCGGAGAGAGTGAGATTCGAACTCACGGTACCTATTACAGTACACACGCTTTCCAAGCGTGCGGATTAAACCACTCTCCCATCTCTCCTCTATAACAAAATCTCTACCATGTATGATACTTCTAAACAATCAAGGTCTAAGGTTTTTTATCAAAGCTAGCTAGGAGTAATGCAAATTTGCAGTTGGACAATTTATTTATAGCCTACCTTGATAAGTTGCTTTGGCCAACCTATGGCCTAGTCATTCAATAGCCGTAGGCATGAAGTCGATAAAAATCTGCACGTGCAATAAAAATGAACGTAGAGCTTAGAGAGGCTTTCAAGCTGCTCGTAAGAGCAGCGTACCTCGAAAAAGTTCTACACTCATCTTTGTATTTAGAAAACTTATTAAAAACTTTAGGGCTCTAGATAATTCTTTTATAATCTACCTTGATAAGTTACACAACTTTTTTAATAAATGCATATCAGCTTCACTTTGACCTACGGTCGGGCCGTTTCGCTACGAACAAAAGCTTTCTGAATATACCTTGAACGTTGGGCAACATTTTATCAAATGCAAGCCTAGCTGCGTTCAAGACCTGACGGCCTAACCATTCCGCTAGCTGGCATTTGATAAAATTGAAGACCTTTAGCAATCCAGGTTAGAGTATCCCAATAACCCCGCACTCAATTCCTCATTTGGAGGATATAAAAAGTAAACCCCTTTTACAGCATCTATAAATTCACGGTCATACGATTGATACAAAGGCTGTCCATCTAAAAAGAAGGTTATTTGATCGTCTGAAATATGTATTGTCTTGATCTGTCCTTTACTAACATTTGATATTATCACCCTTTCAACAATATCTCCAACATCATGAAATCCCTGTAATTCTAAACCTTCTTTCCATTCCCAAGAATCCTTTAGATCTTTTTTCTTAACATTTCTTAAAAAATGAAGGTTTAATATTTTGCTAGAATCAGAATTCATCACATCGTCTATATCATTATACTCTCGTTCTGAATGCAAAGTAGCCAGGTATACTTTTTTAGTTATACCAAACTTTCTAGCTTTTCTTAAACCCAAGCCTCTTAAATGAAACTCCCTTCCCTCATGATTAATCCTGTTACGGATCAATATATCACAATACTTTTCGAATACCTGGTGATCCTGGGGAGGATACAAAGTAGATAAAACTATAGAAATGGCAGTCAATGGATATGAAAACATAAATCACCAAAAATATGTTATCGGCATAATATCTGTTATCATTAGTGATGAACTCATCAAATGTCCAGTCTAACATCACAAGACAATACATGTCAAAATAGCCCTTATTTTTCATAGGCAATGTTATAGACTGTATCAAATTAGATCATAGCCTATGGTAGATAGAATTATTGCTTTACAGACATGGCCACTTTATTTACCCCTGCTCTTTTTAGAGTATCCATAACAGAAATAACAGCACCGTGTGTTACGTTTGTATCTGCTGATATCACTGCATGTGTACCTGGATCCTGATCTAACAACGTTTGGATTCTACTTAATAGTTCAATATTTGCTGTACTATCACCATTTAACAAAACCACACCTTCACGATCTATTGAGATATTCAATATTGTCTTACTTGTTTCTTCTGACAAACTAGCTTTAGGAAGCTCAACTTTAACAGAAGGAGATATTATCAAAGAAGAAGTTAGCATAAAAATAATAAGAACTACCAAAATAATATCCACAAACGGAGTAACATTAATGGTAGATATAGGCTCGCTGTCATTGTCTAACTTAGATGCCAAATCAACCTCTTACTTTATCCTTAGATAATGTTTTCTTATTTTGATGATTGCAGACTACACAAAACTCTCGTAAAGCATCAAGGCTACCTAAGATATATTTAACTTTCTTTTGAAAAAAATTAAATGCAATTACAGCAGGTATTGCAACAAACAATCCAACCGCCGTTGCAACTAGAGCTTCTGCTATTCCGCTCATAACAGCGTGTGTACTGGATGTGGATTGATCCGCTTGGGCCAAGCCTAAATCCTTAAAAGCTTTCATAATTCCAAGCACTGTACCAAGTAGACCAATAAAAGGTGCATTGGACCCTATTGTTGCTAATGCAGATAATCCTCTATCAAAAATTGATTTGTTAGTTAAAACAAATGAATCAAAAGCCTCCCTTATTCCTTCTGGATTTATATTCTTATCAAGTACAACGCTAAGTGCTTTTGAGTGAATAGATTCATCAGATTTTAAAGAATCCAAAATATCAAATCTTTTATAATGAAGTATATCCTTAATTGCTTCGTTCATTTTTTCACTATCTTCTCTTATACGATTTAATGTTACGAAACGTTCAATAATTATAGCCAAACTATAAATTGACATTGCTATTAGCAAATATAAAATAACTTCAGCGCCACCATTTGCAATTACAAAAAATTTTTCGGTAATATTGAACATTACAGCTGTATACTCCAGTTTACAAAAGTAGCATAGTTGATATTAGTAATGTAGCTAAATATTGGACAAAGAAAATTAAATTGGAGTAAAGTTTTAAGATATGAAATACATATTACTGGCTCTATTGTTAATACAATCTGCATGTACATTTATCAAAAAAAAATCGTATCCATCTGTTTTGGTAATCGCTGTTGATTCATTAAAACATGATGACATTTCTTGTGCCAACGTAGATGAAACTAGGCTTTTGTATGGATTTTATGGATTATGCCAAAATTCTTTTAAATTTAACAATGCTGTTACCACCAGTGTTCTAGCTGCTCCAGCAATGGCTTCTATATTGACAGCTAGATAT
This sequence comes from Bdellovibrionales bacterium, assembly GCA_965203875.1. Classification (GTDB taxonomy): domain Bacteria; phylum Bdellovibrionota; class Bdellovibrionia; order Bdellovibrionales; family JAUICD01; genus CBDANC01. The sequence goes on from OZ241914.1 coordinate 132,625, forward strand.
CCTCATGAACATGGGTTAGTACACAATGGCAGTCAATTCTTATCAGCAAAAATTGAAACCATACCTGAGATATTGATCACCAAAAAAATAAGAACCAGCTTTTTTTCTGGAGGTGCACCTATTTGGAGAAAGCTAGGATTTGCACAAGGTTTTGAAGTGTTTAATGATTATATATCTATAAATAATGAAAAATTATTTAGAAAAGCATCTGAAAATGTAGATCTTTTTCTATCTTGGCTAAAAAATATAAATGAGAGTTTCTTTTCTATACTGTATTTTCCTGATTTACAATTTCCTGAAACTCTAGATCAATCAAAAGAAAAACATGTAGCACAAAGATTAGAAGAGATAGATGAAGCTTTAGGTAATCTACAAAAAAACTTACAAAGTTTAAACAGATGGAACGACACAATTGTCATATTGCTAGGATTAAATGGCAGATCAAAATTAAAACGACCAAATGAGTTAGAGCCATTTGAACTTTTTGCAGATAATTTTAAAGTAGCTACGTTTGTAAAACCACAATCTGAGAGAAAAGATAGAGGTGTAAACATATATGTAGAAAATAATATCAATCTTGTTGATATTGGAAATTATATTTTAGAAACATATGACATCAATAGTCTTAAACAAGGACAATTTCACACACCTATAGATGTAAAGAAGATAATAGATACTCAAACTGTTCACTTAACAAAAAAAAGAAAACTCCTGATAGAATCTGCTTGGGTCTATTGGAAGTTAAATGGCATGACAAGATTTGCTACTTTGGAACAAGAAAAACTGACTTTGAATCAACTTAAAAATTCTCAATATGACATTTGGATAGACAGCATGCAAAGATCGCCTATAGATGGTGATAGGTACGAAAACTATAAAAGTTTAAAATCCAATCTTAATATGTTTTTATATGAAAATAATTTAGAACAATTTATATATCCTGATAGTCAAATGGTTCAAAAATATCTAATAGCTTCTGAGCTTTGGAAAGAAAAAGGTGGAGATATTTTGGATGAATTGGAAGCATACTCAGAAGGTAATCCTGAAGATATCGAATCTAAAAACTGGCTTGCCTATTGGGCTTTAAAGCTAAAAAATTGGGAGCTTTTATTAAAATTATCTAAAGAACTTAATCAACCTGTTTGGCGACATGTATCTTTGGTAAATATGAACAGATCGAGCAATATAAAAGATACTTGTTGGGATTTATTGAATTTTGAAATAGAAGAGCATTCTTGTAACGATTTAAATTTTGTAAACTTAGCACTTTGGATAAAACATGATAGGCAAAAATCAAAACTAGCTTTATCGTATAAAGATAGATTTATAAAACTATATAAAAGACATAAAACACATGAGAAAATTGCACGTCTTAACTGGCATAACTATAATATATGGGATGTGGATAGCAGAATGAGTTTAAAACCATCTTTGGTTGACTTAGCATTATCAATTTCCAAATTTTCTAAATACAAGGACATGCTATAGTCTGATAGTTACAACATATAGTTACAGTAGTAAAATTTTATTATTGAATAATACCAAGCCAAAAAGGATGTTCAGCATCTGAAGATAACATGCCACTAACGCCATCTAAACTTATTTCAGAAGCAGGTAATGTCATTAATTTAGGTTCAAAATTATTTTTCAATAGTAGTACTAGTTTATCCATAGCAGTACTTTTTATACTATTAGGTATAATATATTCATTGCGATTTATACCAATAAGCTCTAGTGGCAGTATTGCGGCCTTATCTTTATTATTTGATTGTACCAAAAGAGGAACATTGGATTGTAATGGAAATACTTTATCTTGTTTATACAAAATTAAACAAAATCCTTTTGTAGAAAACCATATTAATTCTTGTTTTGCCATAGCCATAACAAAAGTTTCTATTCCACAGTTATATTCTTTACCATTGAACTCTGCATATATTTTTTGAGAAGCTAGGATTATAGCTATCCTTAAATTATTGGCGTCTTTAGATAGAGTAGGAATTCTAGGAAAAGGTCTGGTAGCATCACTATCCAAGCTTGCTGATCCGTAGTAATCCAAAACTGCATCTGTAAATATATTATTTATGTTACTATTGTTTCCCCAAGCATTGCTAACGACAATTAAGTTTGATTTTTCATCTACCATTACCTCAGGTTTGGGCAGCATAGTTTTATTTTCAATGAAAGACCGATATTCTATTTTCATATGCCATATTTTTTTAATTTTATTTTGGCTTTTTTCATGTATTCACCATCAGGTATATCTATTTGTGTAATTTGTTTCCATTTTTCTTTTGCAGATTCCAAATTACCCATATTTTCTTCCATAATGGCATTTTGAAATAGTGATCTTGTTTTTTGTCTTAAATCAGAAACATAACTTACAATTTGATCTCTCGACTGTTTATGATCTGGATCTAAATACAAATTATTTCTCAGAGCAGCTATGGCTCTTTTATAATTACCTTTTTTAGCGTTGACAGCTGCGTTTTCAATATTGCTAGCAATAGTACTACTAATCGAAGATTTTATTTCAGAAATAGCCTGTCTAGATTTTGATTTAAGGTTGTTGGGATCTTGATAATTTGAATTAATATGTTTGTTGTATGCATCTATAGCATCTAGCAATTTGTTTCCTGTATGTAAATTCTTAGCTCTTTTATACAAATTTTCACCCATTCTAATACTGGTAGCCTGTTTATTTTTTTGATCTTCTTTTATTTTTCTATCAGAAATATTACTATCCACTTTTTGGATAATAGCACTTATTCTAGAGTTATCAGGATCAATAGATGCAACTTCTTCTAAACAACTTTGAATCTCAGATTTGTTGTAAGATGTTTTAGATAACTGCTCACATCTATCTAAAATAGAATCAGATCTTTGTTTGAGCAATTTTTGCTCCTCTTCCATTTTTGCTATTTCTTCTTGTTGTTTTAATGTTTCTATTGCGCTTAGACTCAAGCTCTCAATCATTTTAGAATCTTGATAACTAGGGATAACTTTGTGTATCTTTTTAATTTCTGAAATAGCAATATTATACTTGCTTTCTTTATACATTTTACTTGCAAGTTCATAACTATTTACAACCAATTGTTTTTGCATACTATCTAAGTTATCAAAAGGATTTGTACTAATTTTGATGCTAGTATCTACGGCTGCAACAGAACGATCTTTATTTATTTGTTGTTCTGGAGCATTTTGTTTATCTTCCATTAAAAATAATGCTAGAGATATTATTATAATCATAACAGCAATTACTTTAACTTTGTTATTTTTTTTAGATTTTTGTACCGGTATTTTTACTGCTTTATCTGTTGGCATATAATCAGAATGATCATCAATTGGATCATAATTTCTAGGTGCCATGGTCACAAGTTGTTGTTGTATGTTAGAATCTTTAAGATCAAACTGTATTGTTAAAAGTTTTATTTTAATCACACTTCCAGAAACAAGTTCTGTTTCCTGGTTAGGGTTCAAATCAACTCCATTAACATTAGTTCCGTTTGTACTTCTAAGATCTGTTATATAGTATTTGGACACATCTCTTCTAATTTTGAAATGTTTATTACTCAAATTTTTAGAATTTAATTTTACACCACATTTTTTGCCTCTACCAAAAATCCATTCATTATTTTTACTTTCAAAAAGTTCAAAGGTTTTTTTCATCGTATCAGTTTTGATTGTAATAAATGGTTTTATATTATCAGAGTTTAATGCTATCTCTTTTGTAACTTCTTCTTCGATGCTTTCTGGGATGTCTTCTATATTTTTTAAACTGTGTTCCAAATTTTGACTGTCATTTTCTAAACAGTCTTGAATTTGCTCTTCATCTTGTGTTTCATCCTGTGCTTCTGTATCAGCATGATCTTCCATATTTTGTTCATTATTTTCTATCTCATCTTGTTCCAGGCTTTTTTCATAAGAAGATTCTAAAGGCTCTTCTATAGGTTGATCTTTGATCTCATCAGCTAAAACTATTAGTTTGTATTTATTTATATTAACTTCATAATCTGTTTCTGGAATAATTATTTCCTTAACTGAATTTCCATAATCATCTTCTAGGCAGTCAAATCTAGATTTACACACTACTTTCCATGCATCATTTTCAAAGGAAAATAACAAATGCTCTCTAGATATTGAGTTGTCATCTATCACGATACTACACGAAGGCTGCCTCCCAACAGAAATAGGTTTGTCTTCTGTCATATCAACCGACTGTATTAGTTTATTTTTTAGATATAAATTGAGCTTTCTCATTTTTAGAAATCTCCTTGAGATTTTAATAACAACTGGGCTTCTTCCAATCTTGCCTTAACTTCTTTCAAAAGAACACTATTTTTATCACCAACTAAAATTAGTATATGTTTATATCCTGATATAGCTCTATTATATTGTCTTTTTTCGTAGTAATCATTTGCCTCTGATAATGCAGACTGAATCAAATAATCCAGTTTTGTTCTAGATTGTGTTAGATATCTTTTTGCCAATATATGATTTGGAAATAACGCCAAAGCTCCATTGAAGTAATCTATAGCTCTTACAAAATTTTGCTCTCTATAATCTCTAAATCCTTGTATATATAAAGCCTGTGCTTCTTTATATTCTAAAGTATTTTTACCAGTTTGTTCCAAAGATCTATAATGATCAGTGGTTTTTTCATTTATTGAAGCCAGTTCACCTACATTAACTTCTGTCTTAGCTATTGGGTTAGATTTATCTTTGTAACTTTCAGATATTATAAAATAGATAGCACCTGATATTATGAGGAATAAAGAGATATAAAAAGTACTGCTACTTTTAGGCTTTGTGGAATAATCAGAAGTATTGGATTTTTTGTTCGGAATATATCTATTGATAAATTTAAGGTTGGTCTGGCCTAGTTTTATTGTAGAATCAGGTTCTAATATTGCATACCCTGTATCCACACCATTTACAATAATTTTATTAGATGGGCTTATTTTTTTAATTGTTACGTTATTTTCTTCAGTTACATTTACAATCGCATGTTTTCTAGAAACTTTCATGTCACTAAGTGCAATGTCGTTGTATTTGGCTCTACCAATAAGCACAGATTTAGATAAAAGTTTATATTCCACCCCTTTATCTTTGCCGTTCATGATTTTAATAAAAAAGCTCACAACCCTTCCTCAAGTTCTCTGTTTATGGTAATAACAAAATATTTTATTGAATCTGTACCAACTACAGTTGTTATTTTTATATCGTACTCTATAGAGCTAAATTCTAGTTTATTACTAAAAACTTGATGGGGGTCTGACTCTGACTGACTAATCAGATCTTTTAAATTTAATAGTAATGACTGATCGCTTATCTCACCGATATTCTGATTCATCAAAATACCATCATTTGCTCCTATTAAATTTTCACAAGCTTGGTTAATAGCAATAATGTTTCTTGTATTATCCACCACCAATGTTGGTATATCTATAGCACTTACTAAATTGCTGGCTTCATCACTGGCTGTTAAGCCGAATGAATCTCCTGAACTTTCACTTTCCTCGCCTATTCTAGAAAGTGAAGAGTTAATATTGGTTATAAGCTTTTGCAAAATTGGGAAGTTAAACTTATGAGAAACGTTCTTTTGACCATCTTTTAATGCATGATCTAATTGCCTGTTGATATCGGTAATTGGTTTTTCAACCAGATTCATTAACATCACAAATAATATAAATCCAAGAACTGCTGCAAAAGCCAATACTTGTACTACTAATCTTACTACGTCATCTGTTTTGAATACTCTATCACCCATATCGTATATAATAATAGCAAAGGCACTTACTGTAAGTACTCCAGTAGAGTTAAGCTGCTGTATTGGTATGCTAACTCCTATAGTAGAATTATCTATCATATCCGAAGTTGCAGTATTATTTCTTCTAGCTTTATGAACAAATGGAAGATCAGGGTTATCTCCGCTTAATTTACTGGGTGCAATGATATGTCCATCAGTTGCGCTAATGATAAGTGCCTGATCCACTCCCTCCGATCTAGTTTCATTAATAGAAAATGAGCTATCTAATCCTCTTGACTGTGCACTCTTGTACCTACTAGCTAACCGCTGTCCAATATCGTTTGCTCTAAGTAAACTTTCTTTCTGTATTCGCTCTTTAGATATATTAATCATTGGCATTACAGATAACACTGTCACTATAGCTATATAACCTGCAATAAAACATCCAACTACCCATTTGAATTCGCCCCATTCAGCAATTTTATAAATGCCTTGCATAAATATATTCTCTAGAGAAGTTTTTAAATTAGCAGGTTTTGATTGAGATTCAGAAAAACTTTTACTCTCGGAGCTTTCAGCAGAGTAAGGACTGTTAGGTATAGAGTTTGGTAGATCATTGGGAGCCTTATATATTCCCTGCCTTTCATTTGAGCTAAGAGATTTCATAAATTCTAATACCGTTTGATGTACAGAAATTTTATCTCCGTTTTTAATCCTAGATTGTTTGATCATAACTCCATTTACAAAAGTACCATTTCTAGAATTCATATCTTTTATGGTAACCATGTTAGGCTGTATAGATATTTGAAAATGTTTTCTAGACATTGATGTACATGGTATACGCACGTCACTGTCTTGTCCTCGACCTATTGTATTCACACCTTCTGATAGAGAAAAGCTCTGACCAACGTTGGAGCCTTTTATTATTTTAATTTCCCACATAAAGTTTATCTCCAACAGAAATTCTATCTGATACCCCGACATTCATTTCAAAAACAGAAGAAACCCCAAACATTGGCCAGATAACACGCCAAGGTTTTAAATTTTTGTAAATCTTTTTGACTAACAAAGATTCATTTACAAAGACAGCGTCTATAGGTATTTTCATAAAAAATGTATGTATACTATTACATCTTTTTATCCATAAAATAAAATCCAGTTCACTAATTCCAATCAAACCCTTAACTCTTTTGGCAAAACCTTTAGCTTCGATGAGTTTGTTTGTTATAACTGAATTGTTGTTTAAGTTTTTTAATATCACTTCTTATCCACCACCAGAAATAAATTGTAAGACTACGGGACCAAACACCATGATAAATACCGCAGGTAAGATAAACATCATGAGAGGTAAAAGTATAAGTTGAGATGCTCTTGCTCCGGCTTTTTCTGCTCTAAGCAGACGCTCCAATCTCATTTGAATAGATTGTTGTTTTAATACATCACCAACACTTGTACCGCTTGATTCTGCATCTACAACCACAACTACAAAACTGGTCACTTCAGCAATATCCAATCTGTCTGCCATAGCCTTTAGTGCTTCAGAACGAGAAGAACCTATTTTGATATCTTTTAAAACTATACGCAGCTCATCGGCCAACACAGAGTTATCAGCTTTATCAACAACTCTTTCAATGGCTGTTATAAAATCCATACCTGCAGCTTGAGTGGAAAGTGCTAAGAGATCTATAAAAAATGGAAGTTCGTTGATTATGCTTTTAGTTTTTTTCTTTTTGGCAGAATCAACATGTAGTTTAGGGAAGTAAAAACCAAAAGCCCCTAGCCCCATTATTATCACAGGGCTATATCCAAGTTCTAAAGTAAAGTTTAAAAGTGCTAAAAGCATAGGAAATAGCAATCCCCATAGAATTTGCATTCCTATAAATTCATCTTCGTTAAGTTCTCCTGATAAACCAGAGGTTAAAATATTCCTTTTAACATTTTTGCGATAATTTTTAAGTTTGACTTTTTTAACTAAAGAAAGGCAAAACTTATGAACCATTGATCTAGATATTTCTATAAACTTTGACTTGGACTTATCTGGCTCATCCCCACCGGTCCAAGACAAATCATCTACGCTTCCATCTCCTGAAATAAAGATGTTGGATATTAGATAAATACTAAGACCTACCAATAAAAGTCCGCCTATTAGCATCCAATCGCCCAATTTATCCTCCTAACGTCTTCAAACTACACAAGACTACTGGATGATAATCGGATTTTAAGACCGAAATCATAAGCATATACCCTGGTCTTTTGGCCTGGTATTTTGAATGTTGGCATAAAAAGTTAGGGCAAGTGGTTTTTATATAGGATAAAACATTAATTTTTGATACACAATACTCGGATTGTACTAAGTTTTCTACTATGTTAAAACCTATGTGTGCTGAATAATCTTTGGTTACTAGCTCCACCAGAAATCTCACATAAACTTGCTCCGTATGCTTTAAAAATTCTAAGCATGTTTGAAAGAGAACAGGATTATATTTGGAATGAAATTTCTTTTAAACATCTAAAGTTTAAAAATCCATTGGGTATATCTGGAGGTTTAGATAAAAATGCAAAAAATATGAAAGAGTGGGTTAAGTTTGGAGCAGGGTTTTTAGAGATAGGTACTGTTACATTATTAAAGCAAAGACAAAACCCAGGTAAGGTTTTGATCCGGCATAAAAAAAATTTATGGAATCATCTAGGGTTTCCAAATGATGGTGCTTGTAAGATAGTTAAGAGGCTGGAACACAAACCGAATGTACCGTTGTTTGTCAATATAGGAAAAGGAAGAGATACATCAAATGAAACTGCTGCGGAAGAATATGCTCTTTTAGCAAAAAAATTTTTAAATTTTGCGGATGGGTTTGTAATAAATGTATCAAGTCCAAACACAAAAAATTTAAGAAAGCTTCTAAGCCCAACGAATTTAAATTTGATTCTTACAAAAGTAAATAAAGTAATAGAAAGAGCATCACCTAAGCCAATTTTGTTAGTCAAGCTAAGTCCTGATCTAAATGATCAACAACTGTATGGTATCTTAGATACTACGGAACCAAATGTAGATGGATGGGTATTGACAAATACTATGCTTAGCAAAGCATCGCCATTTCCAACTGGATATGGAGGAGTATCGGGAGGAAGTTTAAAACCTTATTCAATAGATATTTTAAAAAAAACATGTACACATATAAAAAGTAATAAATTGATAATTTCATCTGGTGGAGTTATGTCGCCAGAGGATGTTTTTCAGAGAATTGAGTTAGGTGCGAATTTGGTACAAGTCTATTCTGGTATCGTGTTCTATGGACCCCAGTTTTTTAAAAATACAAGGTCTTCAATTTAAATATTCCTCTTGTGAAAAATCATCCACTTGAATTGCATCCAACCTGGCAGCACATGCTTTCTTAAGTGCATCATACTCATGCTGGCTTATTATTTTTTTAGAAAGTGCGTCGTCTAATGCCAGCTTCACAGGCTTTTTATTAAGCTTTTTTTCTCTCATGGCCAGCTTAATTTTTTTCTCAGGTTTTTGATTCTGCAATACAAGATTAAAAGCACTATCAACTCTAGCCAACTGTTCATCAGGACCAGTAGGAAGATATATACCCTCTGTTAAATTATCTCTTACATCATGTTTTATGCTTAGCACACTATCTACTACTTGAGCTGTCAACTTATCACTAACTCCAAAACCTATTGCATTAAACCCATTCCAAAATCGAACAACACATATCAATAAACGGAGAGGGTTAAATTTTCCTAAATTTAAATTTTTAAAAATTCCATCAAATGCACACTGGATGTTGTAAAAACAAGTGTCCAACGAATAGCGAATTAAAAATAAATCTTGTGATCTTTTACCTTGAGCCTCGTACTGTCTCAAGACTGCTGTTGCAACATAGATATTAGATAAGACATCTGCAAACCTACCTGTTAGCATTTCTTTTTTCTTTAATGCTCCACCGTATAATGCCATCACCACGTCTGTCATAAATGCCAAGCATGATACAGACCAAGAAAGTTTTCTAAAATAAATTCTAGTATTTTTATCACCGTACGGTTTAGATAAAAATCCTCTAGATAAACTTAAGTATATACATCTAAACGAATTGACAATAACGTGTTTAATGTGGCCAAAAAATGCTAGATCAAAATTTTTAAGATCAGATTTTATGACAGAGTCCATTACTTTGAATGCAAAAGGATGTGCTCTTAAGGCACCTTGGCCAAAAATCATTAAAGTTCTAGTTAGAATATTAGCACCTTCGACAGTTATGCCTATTGGAGCAGATAAATAGTGATCAACAATTAAATTTCGTTTTCCCTTTGAAATTCCACTTCCACCAAGTATATCCATTGAGTTATTAACAACTTTCCTGCTGATCTCTGTAGTTATATATTTTGAAATTGCAGTTATCACAGGAGGTTTTATACCACCATCCAACGCACCAGTTGTAAGTCTTCTTACAGATTCCAACATATAAGTACTAGAAAAAATCATAGCTAGAGGCTCTTTAATTCCTTCAAAAGCACTTATTGAAATTCCAAATTGGTTGCGATTAACAGCATGAGCAGAAACATATCTAGATAATAATTTTGAAGTTCCGGTACTCTGAGCAGGTAAAGATATACCTCTTCCAGCAGATAAACATTCCATTAACATTTTCCAACCGCTACCACATCCATTTTTTTGACCAATTACATCAGATATTGAGATTATTACGTCTTTGCCTTGAGTAGGGCAATTATAAAACGGCACACCTAAAGGATCATGTCTTCTACCAACAACAACTCCTTGTTTATCAGTAGAGACTAAAGCACAAGTTATACCAATATCTTCATTACCCGTACCCAATAAATCATCAGGGTCTTTTAATCTAAATGCCATGCCCATCAAAGTAGAGATGGCTGCTAAAGTGATCCAACGTTTGTTCCAATTTAGTTTTATTTTCAACTGACCGTCTGTATCTTTGAATAAAATTCCGCTAGACTGTATAGAAGCTGCATCACTGCCTGCCTCTGGCTCTGTCAAAGCGAAACATGGAATGTCCTGCCCGCTAGCTAACCTAGGTAAATAATGATCCTGTTGTTCTTTACTACCATAATGAACTAGCAATTCAGCAGGTCCTAATGAATTAGGAACCATAACTGTAACTGCAAGGGGTGTTGATCTTGAGTTAATTTTCATAATTACCGTACTGTGAGCAAAGGCAGAAAAACCCAAGCCGCCAAAATTTTTTGGAATGACCATACCAAAAAACTTCTCTTTTTTTAGAAACTCCCATATCTTTTCAGGGATTCTTTTGTTTGAATTAATATCAAAGCTATCTGTCATTTTACATAGCTCTTCAACAGGACTGTTTAAAAAATCCTCTTCTTCTTTGGTTAGTGTAGGGTAGTTTTCATTCATCAACTTTTTATGCCTTGCTTTTCCAGAAAAGTATTCTCTATCTAACCACAGTGCTCCAGCAGCTAGAGCTTCACTCTCCGTTTTAGAAATACGAGGAACAAGTTTTAAAACTTTTATTATGTTCATAATAATTTTTGAGATCACATTTCTTCTAAATGGAACAATCAGAATGCTTAAACAAAGTAAAACATAAATTATAATGGTAACAGGTAAAGCGTTTATGCCTAGTAATCCGAGAAAGCCCAAAAGAAACCACAAAATACAAGGTGCTTTTAGATAACTAATGAGTATCGCCAAAGCAAAAAACACCACATACAGCCAAATACTCAATCCAAAGAATCCCCACAATGGGCCAAATAAATTCCAAATCATCTCGAACTCCAATATAAAAACTCAAACATCCTATATGTAAATGATCCTATCATACTCCAATTTTTTCACAAACAAAATATAACAGTAAAAACCTAAGAACATTTATAATCAGATGACTGATCTTTAAATTTCATTGTGGGAAATAAAATCACATCTCTGATTGATGGCATATCGGTTAATAACATAACAAGTCTATCTATACCTAAACCCACGCCTCCTGTAGGTGGCATACCTATATCCATAGCATGGACAAAACTTTTATCCATAGGATGGTGTTCTCCACCCGCAAGCCTTATGTTTTCTTGATCCTTTAATCTTTTGTACTGTTCTTCAGGATCATTTAATTCTGTATAAGCGTTGCCTAATTCCATCTTTGCCACAACTGGTTCAAATCGTTCAACTCTATCACGTTTTGTTCTGTGTACTTTTGTAAGTGGAGAAATTTCTATTGGATAGTCAATAACAAAAACTGGATCCCATAATTTATCCTCAACCACAAGTTCAAATAAATTCATGATCATCTCGCCTCTAGTTACCTGCGATTTCAAAACAGAGCCTTGCTTTTTACATGCTAAAAAAAGATCTTTATCTGATATTTTACCAAGATCAATATCACAATATTCCAGTATGCCATCATCAACGCTTAATCTTTTCCAAGGAGCCTTAAAATCTATTTCTTTACCTTGATACGATATCTTACTTGAACCATGTATTGCTTCTACAACAAAAACTACTAGTTCCTCAAATTGCTTCATTTGATATAAGTAATCAGTGTAAGCTTCGTACCATTCCACAGTGGTAAATTCTGGATTATGTTGTCTATCTATACCTTCATTTCTAAAGCTTTTACCAAGATCATATACTTTGTCAAAGCCTCCCACGATTAATTTTTTTAAGAAAATTTCAGGAGAAATTTTCATGTACAAATCCATATTTAAAGTATTATGTTTGGTTACAAAAGGTTTTGCGGCAGCACCACCGTAGACAGACTGTAGAATCGGAGTTTCAACTTCTAGAAAACCTCTTTCATCCAAAAATTTTCTAATCAAACTTATAATTTTAGATCTAGTTTTAAAAACATTTTTAGCCTTTGGATCAGAGATAAGGTGTAAATATCTGGATCTATATTTAATCTCAGTGTCGGCAATACCATGGAATTTTTCCGGCAATGGCTCTAAGGTTTTGCATAACATTTTAAAGCTTTTACAGTGAATGCTTAGCTCACCTTTTTTTGTTTTGAATACAAAACCCTCAACTCCAACAATGTCACCTATGTCCATATTTTCAAAACAAAGTCTATCTTCTTCTGATAATTCTTCTAATTTTAGATAGCATTGAAAATTAATGTCATCTTGTATGTTAAAAAAAGAAGCTTTGCCCATGGGTCTTTTGGTCATAACCCTGCCTGCTAGAGTAAAAGATGTATCTTTTAATTTTTCTCCAGGCTCGATTGAATTAAATTTTTCCAAGATAGTACTAGAGTAACAAGTTCTTTTAAAAGAGTGTGGATAGGCATCTATATTTTTTCTAAGTTTGTTAAGCTTTTTTCTTTTTTCTTGTCTTAATGTATTTTCCATAGGCTCTATTCATAATCTTTGTATATAGACATTATTTTATCTAGCAAATTTATAGCATCTTGCTTTTTTCTTTGAAAAGCATTTCTTCCTACAATACTACCAAAGCTGCCGCCTTTGGCAAGCATACGGATCTCATTTAGAAGTTCATCGGTGTTTTTAGATGGGCCGCCACTAAATATCACAATTCGTTTTTTGTTAAAAGCAGCTTGTAATACTTTTTCTACAGCTTTATCAAGGGTCATATTATCCTCGGTAGGAGGCTTTACTTTTATTATGTTGGCACCCAACTGAGCAGCTATATGAGCAGCATACATTATGGTTTCTAAACTGGTTTCTTTTCCTATTAATTGCTTTCCTCTGGGATAACTCCAAATAACCACAGCCAAGCCAGCTTTTTTCGCTTCAAAACTTAACTTAGATATTTCTTCGTACATTTGTTTTTTGTGTTTACTGCCTGGGTAAATTGTAAACCCAATCGCAACACAGCCAAGCCTAAGTGCATGGTTTATTCCAGATGTTATGGCAGGTATTGGATCTTCGTCCTTATACAAAAGCTCAGAGCTATTTAGCTTAAGTATGAGTGGAATTTCGTTGGCGTACCTTCTAGCTCCAGATTCTATAAATCCTAAAGGAGCAGCGTAGGCAGAACAGCCTGCTTCGATAGCAAGTTCAAAGTGATAGTAAGGATCGTAAGCAGGAGGGTTTTTGTCAAAGCTTTTAAGTGGTCCATGTTCAAAACCTTGATCTACCGGCAAAATAACCAGCTTACCAGAGCCAGCCAGTTTTCCATGATTCAACATCCTAGATAAATTGGTAATTACACCAGGGCATTCGAAAGAATATAGCTTTAAAAGTTCTTTTACCTTCATACCTTTATTTTACCAAGCCTAATTCTACTGTAACTTTTATCCTTTAATTAGTTTATTTTTGTGTAAATTACATCACTCCAGATATAATCTGGGGTACCAAAACCGTTCTTATTAACTAAAATACACTGTGCCTTTTGAGTTGGAATTTTCAATATGTTGGCAAGCCCTAATGTAAATCCATTTAAGAACTCTTCCACCGAATTTTTGGAAAGGTTTAGTTCCGCTGTACTGCATGCTCCTGATACTCTTAGATGTCTATATTTTTTTTCAATAGAGCTGGTAGTAAATGAGGACAATATAGCTGTTACACCATTAGAATATGTAGGTTTAAAATCAAATTCTTTTTTTACAACAACTTCAAGTGGAGGCAATCGTTTCGATCTTGCTGATTCTACTCTTTCACAAACTGTTTTATAAATTGGAATTCTTATTCTAATATGATTATTTTTGTGGGGCCTATGTGGCACCTGATCTGTGCACCACCCTATGTGAGAAAAAACCTCCTTACATTCCTGGATATATTCAGGAAGCCTAGGTTTTGTAACCGTAACTTCACATCTTGTATCTGAAGCTCTATTAGTTAGTATCTCTAATGGTACTCTTTCAGATAGCAGAAAGTTGTTATGTCTCGAATTCCTTGCCCTTGGAACGCCGCCGTCTTGCCTAAAAGCGTATCGATAGACCTTGTCAGCAGCTGTTGTGTTAGATGAAGGATGTTTTGTCGAGCTGCAATTCCAAGTTATGTCGACATATTCTGATTCAATGGCAATCGATTCTGTTAAAGCCGTAGGAAGAGATTCCTGAAAACTGCCCTCAGGCATCTCTTCTGAGTAATACAACAACTCATTATTGAAATCATCTTCTACTAACATCGAAGGTTTGTTGCGCAAAGCATGTCTGTCTAGTGCCAATGCAGGGCTTATTCCATCAGAAGAATCCTCTTCAAGTAGAGTAGAAGAGTAATTATAAGTATAATATATTTCATCATAATGCTCTTCTAATAGGCTGGTACTACGTTCTGTGGTAAAATCTGCTGCAAATAATGAAGATGTATTATGGAAAGGAGCTTCTTCTGAAGGATACATTTCTTCATACAAATCATCTTCGAAAAGAGCAGTATCGTTGTCACCTGGTATATTTCTAGTATTAGATTCTGATCCAGAATTACCTACCAGACATTCAAAGATGCTCATATCCATACGCCTTCCACGAGTATTAAGAGGATCAATGTATTCACACTCAACTTCATATGGATACTTTGGCCTATAGCAAGTATGTTGGTTGTTCATTTTTAAAAAACCAAAGTTTCTATTAGTACAAGATCGAGCAGCAGGAGGCGGAACTATTGGCACCCTTTGGCACTCCAGGTTTTCTGTTAGATAATCCAATTTTATTAAGCCACAACTTTCATCAGAAAAGTACGTGCTACCAGACCAAGTGTTTAAAAAGTTTGTTGTTTTTTCTTTTATTATTTCTCTATCAGATTCCTCATATACTATACCTGCTCTTGTCTTAAATACTTTCACAAAAAGCTCTGGATCAGTTTGATAAGAGACATCACAAAAAACTTCCCAAGGGTATGAATCGGTACAGACTTCGCTACGCCAAAAAAAGCCTAGAAATCCCTCTGCATTTTTTTGAACACAACGATTTCGTGTAGTTGCTGCATAATTGCGTTTGCATATCAGGCCACCGTCTAAATAAAGCTCTCTATGGCTATCTCCGCCATCAAAATAAACGTCTCCGATCCAAGATTCTGTTTCTGCTCTTTTCTCAGATTGTAGGTAGTTTTCTATTTTTCTTAAATCATTTTGATCGAGCTTTTTATCAGGATCTACGCCCGATTCTATTTTGAGTTTTTGTGTTTTTTTTTAAGATCTTCTTTGGCTTTGGCTTCCAGTTCGGCTTGCTTTCTTGTTGCTAAAGCATCAAAAAATTCTTTTTCATCATCTTCTGTAGGAATTCTTCCATATTTAACAATTAAACATGCAGCAGAGTTAGGATCTTCTTCTGGACGACAAAGCGGAACCCACTCTACGCCATTTTCGTCAGTGTGACCTGTATAAGTTGTGTCTATACCTTCATGAACATTTTTCCTATCACCTTGTTCTTGTTGTGTGTTTCCATCTACTGCCACACAGAAAACCACAAATGCCAAAACGCTTAATGCTAAATATTTCTTGGTGCTAACATCATTGATTTTCATAATCTCTATCCTCCATCTTTTGTACATCCCAAGCCGGCGATCATAGCAACTTAGACGGAAAATATAAAGCAATTTATTGCAAAATAATTCAACATAACTTAACCCTAATTCATGGTTAGAACGCTACAACCAACGGATATTACTAGTAATTGTAAATAATTCAAAGAGATTGATATGAATTCCTTTGGCATTTTGTATCGCCCGTATACATGCAGTACAAGATGACTGCACAGAGTGAAACAAAGGGGAATTTTGCCAAAATAGATGTTGCTTAAGCTTGAAAAGAATATTGTTCGTTGCGGTGTAGTAAGTCAAACATCATCTTGTAGCAAATTTAAATTGAGTCTAAATTCCGAAAAATGGCTTTCATTGTGCTAGAAGGGTTAGACGGTTCAGGAAAAAGCACTTTGATAAGTGCCCTGTCAGAACACCTAACAAAAAAATTTAACGTAGACCATATCATCACAGAAGAACCAGGTGGTACAACAGTTGGAAATCAAATAAAAGCAGTTCTTTTAGATAAAAAAAACAGATCCCTTTGTGCCAAGACAGAATTATTATTATACCAATCCATAAGAGCACAACATGTCCATGACATAATCAATCCTGCCTTAAAAGAAAAAAAATGGGTAATATGCGACCGATTTACGGCCAGCTCCATAGCATTTCAGTCCAAAGGAAGAGGTATCGACTTAACCCAAGTGAAATACTTAAACAAATTTGCAACAGATAACACAACTGCTGACTTAACAGTACTAATAGATATAGATCCACGAACAAGCAAAAATAGAATTAACAAAAGAAAAATCTCAGTAGGACAAGAAAAAGATAGATTCGAAATAGAAGAATTAGATTTTCATACAAACGTCAGAAACTCCTATCTAGAACAAGCCAAAAACTCTTTAAATTGGCTAATACTAAACGGTAACGATTCAACAGAAAAAAACAAAACACAACTAATTGATGAATTTCATAAAAGAGGGTGGATCTCTTAACACAGAAAGGTGAAATGGTTTGCAGTACTTAGACAATATACCACATTCTTTAGCTATAATAGGAAGTAGTGACAAAGCATTTACATTAGCCAAAAAACTAACTCAAAAACTTTTATGTATTAATAACACCGGCTGCCGTAAGTGCGGACCATGTGTAAGAACAGAAAAAGAAATAAACGAAAGCGTGCTAATAATAAAACCAGAAAATCAAATTATAAAAATAGAAAGTGCTAAAGAAGTTATAAACTTTATAAAATTAACACCTATAAACAAAGCAAATGTTGTTATTATAAAAGATGCAAACTTGATGAACAAAGATGCGTCCAATCACTTATTAAAAGTGATAGAAGAACCAAATAAACATCAGTACTTTATGCTTTTAGCACCAGAAGAAAGCACATTACTTTCGACAATAAAAAGCCGTGTTCAAATAATCAGAGTAAATAATGATGAAACATACAAGAATGATACCTTGGTATTTAAAAAAGCTTTGCGTCTGCTAGAAGCTATTGTGGAAAAAGATATATACATTCTGGGTGAGCTAAAAATTAAAGATAGAAAAGAAGCTCTTTGTATATGTTATCTTATAAGAGAGTTCTTAAGAGACTTAGCTATAAGTCAATACGATAAAACCGCAGTAAAGCATCCAGAGATAGCTAAGATATATGGATCAATTACAACAAAAAGAGCTGGCCTTATTTTTGATTTTTCCTCTAAAATGATTCAAGATATCAAAGGTAATATAGACAGAACTCTACTATTTGAACATATGATATTAATGAAATAGGGCAAAAATATATGCACTGGGTAGATATCCACTGTCACTTAGACATGATAGAAAATCATAAAGACGCTGTTAATAAAGCCAAAGAGTTGGGTGTAGAGCAGATGATAACTATCTCAACCACACCAGATACTTTAAAAACAGTGCAAAGTTTATCCAAGCAGTATGCTCCAAACGTATTCTATACACTTGGAATTCATCCACACGATGCTAAAGACTTTGACCTAGCTTCAAAAAACTATATTTTAGAAAACGCCAACAATACCTGTTGTGTTGCAATAGGAGAAATTGGTTTA
Source organism: Bdellovibrionales bacterium (assembly GCA_965203875.1). Taxonomy (GTDB): domain Bacteria; phylum Bdellovibrionota; class Bdellovibrionia; order Bdellovibrionales; family JAUICD01; genus CBDANC01. Next base: position 150,868 of record OZ241914.1, read on the forward strand.
GATTATTACTATGAATACTCAGATAGAATCATACAGCGTCAGGTTTTTGAAGATCAGCTTAACATAGCATCAGACATGAATTTACCCATTCAAATACATACAAGGGATGCAGAAAAAGACACTATCGATATTTTAAAAAAATTTGATGGAAAAATAAAAGGCGTAATTCATTGTTTTACTGGGACTAAATGGCTTGCAGAAGAAGCAATGGCTCTGGGTATGAATATATCATTTAGCGGAATTGTGACGTTTAAAAATGCAAACAATCTAGTGGATATTGCTAAGAGCGTTCCTTTGGATAGGATACATATAGAAACCGATGCACCTTTCTTAGCACCAGTTCCTGTAAGAGGTAAAAAGAATTCACCTGCATTTTTAATCCATGTTGGAGAATTTCTAGCTAAGATAAAAGAAATAAATGTAGAAAAATTCAAACAACAACTATATAAAAACGCTTTTGACACCTTTCCTAAACTCAATATAACAAAATAAATTATAGTTAAAAAATATAGCTTTTTCAAAAGTATACCTTATATATTGTAAAGTAATAACTTTCATGTAATTTGTAAGACGGCTTGAAAAACTGGTTGGTAGGGATAGCAGATATGAAAAAATTGCGAACATTTTTGGTTGTTATAACATTAAATTTAGTGGTTATTCTATTATCAAAACTAGCTAGTACAAATGAAATTTTATGTTTATCTGCACTTATAAATGAAAGAAATAATTCGGAAGAATTAATTCATGCAATAAAAGAAAATGATTCTGGCAAGGTATCAAAGTTGTTGGATACAGGTACAGATATAAATCAAGTACTACAACTCTATATTGATACTGCAAGAACTCCTCTAGGCTTGGCGATTGATTTGGGACATATGGAAATTATAGATTTGCTCCTAAATTACAAACAATTAAATGTGAACGATTCTGGAACCATTAAGCCACCTATAAGTCTGGCTCTGTTAAAAAAACGCACGGATATTATAATTCGCTTAATGGATCATAAAAGAACTAGAAAGTCTGATTTTGGTGACCATTTTTCTACGGCAATACAGATAAAATACAGGGAAGGTACAAGGTTATTGATTGATTTCATATATGGCTAATACCAAGATTATTCCACATTATCTGAATACAATTTACCTATTTGGTTACTCGAACGTGCTTTCCAATTAGCTGAGTATGATCAAGATAGTACAGAAGCTAGTGAAATAAAAAAATGGATTAAATCGATGAAAATACAGAAAGTGTTCGATCCAATAAAAACAAAAATGAGAAAGGCCATAGAGAAAAAGAACGGTATTAAACTTTTATCAAACCGATAGCTTGTACAAAATCTTTAAAGAAAGAACAATGTATTGGTGATTTTTCTTAAGTTGTTTACCAATTATAGTGAGCAAAAGCTTTATTTGCCTCAGACATTCTGTGTACATCGTCTCGTTTTTTTACAGCATTACCACGATTATTAAATGCATCTGCTAGTTCAGAAGCCAGCCTTTTTGACATTGTTTTGTCTTTACGCTCTCTTGCAAAATTCACAATCCATCTGATGGCAAGCGTTTGTCGTCTTGCAGGTCTTATTTCAATTGGCACCTGATAGGTAGCTCCACCTACTCGCCTCGATCTAACCTCAACAGAAGGTTTTGTGTTTTCAACAGCTTTTTTAAAGACCGCTAAAGGTTCCTCAGATTTTACCTTTTCCTTTAAAATACTAAGACAATTATAAAAAACACTCTGAGCCACAGATTTTTTACCATCCACCATTAGCTGATTTATAAACTTGGACACAACAAGATCATGATACATAGGATCAGGCAAAACCTTTCTGGTATAATTTCCTCTCTTTCTAGACATAAACTTCTAAATTTTTTACCTTCTACTTTTTGGCAGCTCTTTTAGTACCGTACTTAGACCTTCCGTTCAATCTATTTTGAACACCCTGAGTGTCCAGAACTCCTCTGACTACATGATACCTAACACCAGGTATGTCCTTTACCCTTCCACCTCTTATTAATACCACAGAGTGCTCTTGTAAGTTATGCCCTATACCAGGTATGTATCCTGTAACCTCTTGTCCGTTGGAAAGTTTTATACGAGCAACTTTTCTTAAAGCAGAGTTTGGTTTTTTTGGAGTTTGTGTGTAAACACGCATACAAACCCCTCGTTTGTGAGGACATGCTTTAAGAGCAGGTGATTTGGTTCTGGCTTTAGGCAAAACCCTAGATTTTCTAACTAGTTGATTAATAGTTGGCACTATACCTCCTGGTTCTCTTCACTACCAATGTCAACCTTCCACTTCTTATAGCACGAAAGCCCAGTACCTGCAGGAATCAATCGCCCCATGATAATATTTTCCTTTAACCCTCTAAGATCATCCTTAGTTCCACAAATTGCAGCCTCTGTTAAGACCTTTGTGGTTTCTTGAAACGATGCAGCCGATATCCAACTCTCCGTACTCAAGCTAGCTTTTGTAATACCTAACAACAACGGCTCAAACTGAGCAGGCTGGCCACCATCTTTTACTACCCTCTCATTCTCAGATTCAAGATCATATTTTTCAACATGCTCTTCTAGTAAAAATTTGGTATCCCCAGAATCAGTGATCTTAACCTTTTTTAACATCTGCCTTACAATAATCTCTATGTGCTTGTCATTTATAGGTACACCCTGAAGTCTATAAACCTCTTGTATTTCATTCACTATATACGAAGCTAACTCCTGATCACCTAGCACAGCCAAAATATCATGAGGGTTAGTAGCTCCATCCATCAAAGCTTCACCAGCTTTTACATACTCACCCTCTCTGACAGCTATATGCTTGCCTTTAGGAATCAAATATTCTCTTGCGTCCTTTTCTCCTCCATCTTTAGGAGTAACAATTACCCTTTGTTTTCCTCTTAAATCTTTACCAAAGCTTACGTAGCCATCTATTTCAGACACAATGGCAGACTCTTTAGGTTTTCTAGCTTCAAATAACTCCGCAACCCTAGGTAAACCACCAGTAATATCCTTAGTTTTAGTTGTTTCCCTGTGTATTTTTGCAATTATATCACCAGCCTTCACCTCAGAATCCTGAGTTACCAAAAGCTGAGCACCAACCGGTAACATGTAGCGGACATTATTCCCAGAGTTAGGCGACTTAATATTCTCACCTTTTTTGTCGACCAAAATAACCGAAGGTTTTAAACCAGCTTCTTTTCCTTCAGTTATAACTTTAGTAGAAAAACCAGTTACAGCATCAACCTGCTCCGAAATAGTATTTCCTTCCACAATATCTTTGTAACTTATTATACCATCAACCTCTGTCACAATAGGAGTTGAATAGGGATCCCATTCAGCTATCAGTTGACCTGACTTAATTGAATCACCTTCTTTTACTTCCAACACGGCACCATAAACCAACCTAAACCTGTCTCTCTCCCTGCCAGTATCATCCTGAACAACTACCTCGCCATTTCTATTCATTACCACAAGTTTATTGTCTCTGTTTTTAACAGTAATAAGTCCTTCAAATCTAATAATACCATCCCTTCTGGCTTCGTATATCGATTGCTCAATCGCTCTTGTTGCTGTTCCACCTAAATGGAAAGTTCTCATAGTCAACTGAGTTCCGGGTTCTCCTATAGACTGTGCAGCTATCACACCCACCGCTTCACCCAAATTTACGATGTTACCGCAGGCCAAATCTCTACCATAGCACATAGCACATACACCACGATTGGTTTTACAAGTAAGCACAGATCTGATTTTTATAACATCAATCCCAGCTTCATCCAGAGCTAAAACTTTTTCTTCTGTGATCTCTTCATTTTTATTAACTATAATTTTATCAGAATAAGGATCTTTTATATCTTCAAAAGAAACTCTACCCAATATTCTTTCACCAAGAGTTTGAATGATTTCACCACCTTCGATTAAAGGGCGAATGATCATACCCTGATCGGTATTACAATCTTGTTCCAACACAATGCAATCTTGAGCTACATCCACAAGTCTTCTAGTTAAATAACCAGAGTTAGCAGTTTTCAAAGCTGTATCAGCCAGACCCTTTCTAGCTCCATGAGTAGAAATAAAATATTGTAAAACAGAAAGACCTTCACGGAAGTTGGCGGTGATCGGAGTTTCCATAATTGCACCAGAAGGTTTTGCCATTAAACCTCTCATTCCAGCAAGTTGTCTTATCTGTGCTGCCGAACCTCTAGCACCCGAATGAAACATTACGTATATGTTGTTAAAACTTGTACTTTTTTTCTTCTCACCATTTACATCAAATTCTTGAAATTCTATTTCATTCATCAATTCTTTTGCAACTTTATCCGACGTCTGAGTCCAAAGATCTAGTACTTTGTTATACCTTTCACCATCTGTAATTAAACCTTCATCGTACTGTTTATGAATTTCACGAACGTTTAAATTAGTATCATCAATTAGTTTTTGTTTAGAAGATGGAACAATCATGTCGTCAGCACAAATAGATATTCCTGCTACAGTCGAGTACTTAAACCCTGTATTCATCAACCTATCTGCTAACAACACAGTAGCTTTATTACCACTGACTCTAAAACAAGAATCTATCAAGTTTGCCACTTGTTTTTTAGTCATAAGTTGATTCACTTGATTGAACGAAACTTCTTTAGGAACCATATCTGCCAAGATCGCTCTACCAGTTGTGGTCTTTTCCAATTTTCCGTTGACTCTAACTTTTATTCCAGCCTGTATGTCTACACAACCAGTTTCATAAGCATATAAAACTTCCTCAATGCTAGAGAAGGTTTTACCGGAACCTTTAGCTCCAAATCTTTCTCTGGTCATCCAATACAATCCTAAAACCACATCTTGAGACGGATTGATAATTGGTCTACCATTTGCAGGAGATAAAATGTTATTTGTAGACATCATCAATACTCTGGATTCTGTTTGAGCTTCCAACGACAAAGGAACATGAACAGCCATTTGGTCACCATCAAAATCTGCGTTATAAGCTGTACATACAAGAGGGTGTAGTTGAATTGCTTTTCCCTCATTTAAAACTGGTTCAAATGCTTGAATGCCCAGTCTGTGCAAAGTAGGTGCTCTGTTTAATAAAACAGGATGTTCTTTAACTATCTCAGCTAAGATATCCCAAACTTCATCAATCTCTTGCTCTACTATTTTTTTTGCATGTTTGATTGTGCTGGCCATGCCTCTTTCTTCTAGCTTGTTGTAAACAAATGGCTTAAACAATTCTAAAGCCATTTTTTTTGGTATACCACACTGATGAAGTCGTAAGTGCGGCCCAACAACAATCACAGATCTACCAGAATAATCCACACGCTTACCCAATAGATTTTGTCTAAATCTACCTTGCTTACCTTTTAGTGCATCGCTCAAAGAACGAAGCGGTCTTTTATTAGGGCCAGTAAATACTTTTCCTCTCCTTCCATTATCAAACAAAGCATCTACCGATTCTTGTAGCATTCTTTTTTCATTTCTTATTATAATTTCAGGTGCAGAAAGTTCCTGTAATCTTTTAAGCCTGTTATTTCTATTGATCACCCTTCTATATAAATCATTTAGATCTGATGTTGCAAATCTACCACCATCCAAAGGAACAAGCGGTCTTAAGTCAGGAGGTATTATAGGTATAGCATCTAGAATCATCCACTCAGGTTTGTTTGGCGAACCTTTAAAAGCATCCACAACCTTAAGTCTTTTTGTTAATTTTTTTATTTGAGCTTCGGATTTGCTTTCTTTTATATCCATTCTTAATTTTTTTGACAAAAATTCTAGATCCAGTTTGCTCAATAAATCCTTTACAGCTTCCCCGCCCATTTTAGCTTTAAAACCAGGGCCATGCTCCGCCATTGCATCTTGCAGCTCTTCTTCAGTTAAAAGTTGTCCTTCTTGCAAACTAGTTTCCATAGGATCAACAACTACATAAGATTCACAATACAAAATTCTTTCTACGTCTTTTAAACTGATGTCTATAAGGTTACCTATCCTACTAGGTAGTGATCTTAAAAACCAAATATGTGCAACAGGAGAAGCCAATTCAATGTGGCCCATCCGTTCTCTTCTAACTTTACTTTGAGTTACTTCAACGCCACACTTTTCGCATACAACGCCTCTAAACTTCATCCTTTTATATTTTCCACAAATGCATTCATAGTCCCTAGTAGGACCAAATATTTTTGCACAAAACAAACCTTCTCTTTCTGGTTTAAAAGTTCTGTAGTTGATGGTTTCTGGTTTTTTAACTTCCCCGAAAGACCACTTACGAATCATTTCAGGAGATGCCAAAGATATTCTAACCGCACTAAAAGCTAGAGGATCTTTAGGTTTATCAAAAAAGTTTAATAAATCTTTCATTAAAAATTCTCCAACATCACACAGTCCTTATTGAAAAATAGCATCTTCTTCGTCCACTTGAGTTTCTGAAATTTCGTTAAGGTGATCAGATTCTAAAAGATCAATGTTTAATGCTAAACTTTGAAGCTCTTTGGTAAGTACGTTAAAAGATTCAGGCAAGCCTGATTCTAGTGTATTCTCACCTTTTACTATGCTCTCATACATTCTGGTTCTACCAGCAACATCATCTGATTTAACTGTTAAAAATTCTTGAAGTGAATAAGCAGCTCCATAAGCTTCGATTGCCCACACCTCCATCTCACCCAACCTTTGACCACCAAACTGTGCCTTTCCACCTAAAGGCTGTTGACTCACCAAAGAATAAGGCCCTATAGCTCTTGCGTGAATTTTTTCTTCCACTAAATGATGTAGCTTCAACATGTACATCACACCAACAGTTATGGGGTTTTGGAATGGTTCACCAGTTCTGCCATCAAAGAGCACTGTCTGTCCACTCGAAGGAAGCCCTGTTCTTTCGAATAATTCTTGTATTTCACCCTCTTTAACCCCATCAAATACAGGGCTTGCAACATGAATTCCACGTTTTAAATGAGGAATCATATTTCTTATTGATTCATCATCAGCATCTTTAATTTGATTTTCAAACTCTGTGCCTTTAAACACTTTTAGAAGATCATCCCTAGCAGCTTTAGCTTGAAAATCTTTTACGAATTTATCCAAATTTTCACCCAAAGCTTTAGCCGCTAAGCCTAGATGAGTTTCCAAAATTTGCCCGATGTTCATTCTAGATGGAACTCCCAAAGGATTTAAGATCATATCTACAGGATTACCATCTGCCATATACGGCATGTCCTCTTCTGAAACTACCTTTGAAACAACACCTTTGTTTCCATGTCTGCCAGCAAACTTATCTCCCACTTGCAGTTTTCGCTTTATGGCCACGTACACCTTAATCATCTTGATAACACCAGGCAGCAACTCATCGCCTATGTCTAATCTTCCAGACTTATCATCAAAGATAACTCTTATAGCTTCTAGTTGTTTTTTTGCCTCGTTCACTACATCAGAAACTTTGGTTTCAAGTTTTGTTTCCAAAGGTATGTAAGTTAAAAGTTCAAATGGAATTGCTTCCAAATCTTCCGCTGTTATTTCTTGCTTTTTTTCTAGCAAGTTTTGTGAACCATCTTCGTTCACCAACTCGCCAACAGTTTTTTGACCAACCAAAATTTTCTTTAGCTTATCAAAAGCGTTGTTTCTGATTACGTTCTCTTCTACACCCAGATCTTTTTTAAGCTTTTTCTTTTTTTCAGCAATTATGTATTGAAGCCTGTCATCTTTTTCATCCGGCTCTCTGCTATATACTTGTGCGTCTATAATTGTTCCTGTTACTCCGGACGGAACTCTCAAAGATGTATCTTTGACGTCCCCTGCTTTTTCACCAAAAATTGCTCGTAATAATTTTTCCTCAGGAGATAACAAGGTCTCTCCTTTTGGAGTAACTTTACCAACCAGAATATCTCCAGGCTTTACCTCCGCTCCAATTCTAACTACACCACTTTGATCCAAGTCTTTTAAGGCTTCCTCGCCCACATTAGCTATGTCTCTTGTTATTTCTTCCTGTCCTAACTTAGTATCTCTGGCTACACATTCAAATTCTTCGATGTGTATGGAGGTAAAAGTATCTTCTTTGATTAACTTTTCTGATAGAAGAATAGAGTCTTCAAAGTTATAACCTTGCCAAGGAGCAAACGCTATCACCACATTTTTTCCTAAAGCCAATTCTCCAAATTCTGTTGCAGGTCCGTCAGCAATTATATCACCTGCTTTGACTCGGTCTCCAAGTTTCACTATAGGTTTTTGATTAAAGCAAGTGTTCTGGTTTGTTCTTCGATATTTTACTAAATTATAGATATCTACGTTCGCACCAAGGCCACCACCTTTAGCAAGCCTTCTTACCACGATCATTGAAGCGTCAACTTTTACCACCTCTCCATCGTTTCTACAAACTATAGAGGTTCCTGAATCACGTGCGACCAACCTTTCAAGACCTGTGCCTACCAAAGGAGCTTCCGATAACATCAAAGGCACAGCCTGTCTTTGCATGTTTGATCCCATCAGCGCTCTGTTCGCATCATCATGCTCTAAAAACGGAATCAAAGAAGCAGCAATAGAAACAAGCTGGCTAGGAGAAACGTCCATCAAGGTCACCTGATCCTTGGCGACAGATTTATATTCACCATTAAACCTAACATCCACCATGCCTTTATTTTTAGAAGACAGTTTAGGTTGATCACTTGATTGTGCAATGTGATGTCCGGTTTCTTCAAAGGCAGATAAATATTGTATCTTCTTTTTGATGCCACCACCCTCTACAGCTTTGTAAGGCGTTTCTATGAATCCATACTTGTTTATCCTTGCAAAGCTCGCCAAAGATGCGATCAAACCAATGTTAGGTCCTTCTGGAGTTTCAACAGGACAAATTCTTCCATAGTGAGTAGGATGCACATCTCTGACTTCAAAACCTGCTCTGTCTCTTGTTAAACCACCAGGCCCTAATGCAGATAATCTTCTCTTATGCGTGATCTCTGCTAATGGATTTGTTTGATCCATAAATTGCGAAAGTTGAGATGAACCAAAAAATTCCTTAACAACCGCATTGACAGGCTTAGCGTTAACCAAATCATGTGGCATCATGGTTTCTATGTCTTGAAGGCTCATTCTCTCCACTATAGAACGTTCCATTCTAACAAGACCAATTCTGTACTGATTTTCTAGAAGTTCACCTACAGATCTGATCCTTCTATTGCCAAGATGATCTATATCATCCACCTGACCAATACCATTTTTAAGATCAATCAAAGTTTTAATAACTAAAATGATGTCTTCTTTTCTTAAGGTACCATGTGTGATTGGAACATCTTCAGTACCAAATCTATGATTAAACTTAAGCCTACCCACCTCGGATAGATCATATGTCTCTGGATTAAAAAACATTTTGTGAAAAAAGTTTTCGGCCATCTCAACCGTAGGAGGTTCACCAGGTCTCATACGCTTATACACATCCAACAGAGCTGCCTCTTTGTCTGCAACTTTGTCAATCAGCAGAGTATTTCTAAGCGAGTGGCTTACAGCAAATCCATCAAAGAATATAACCTTTAACTTATTTACTTTCGCTTTTTCTAATGCATCTAGAATTTCTTCGGTTATATCAGAGTTGGACTCTGCTATAATTTCTCCTGTGTCATCATCAACAACCGTTTCGGTTAAGACTTTACCTAAAAGCTCTTCTTTTTCAATATAACATTCCTTCATGCCCAGATTTTTTATTTTACTAACGATAGATCTGGTTATACGCCTTCCTTGTTTTACTATTACCTCTTTATTTTTAGGATTTATTATGTCACCAGATGCACGAGTTCCGGATATTTTATCTATGTTCAAGGATTTTTTTATTCTTCCATCCTTGCCAAATGTAATGATGTCCGGTTCATAAAATATTTCTAATAACTCTTTGGAGTCATAACCAAGAGCTTTTAGAAGTATGGTTGCAGGAAATTTTCTTTTTCGATCTATCCTGACATACAAAAGATCTTTTTGATCAAAGTGTATGTCCAACCAAGAACCTCTGTAGGGTATCACCCTGGCACTGTATATGTATTTTCCACTCGCAGTATTTCTTCCGTGATCATGATCAAAAAACACACCAGGTGATCTATGTAACTGACTTACCACAACTCTTTCGGTTCCATTTATTATGAACGATCCACTGGCTGTCATAAGAGGCATTTCACCTAAGTAGATCTCTTGTTCTTTTACGTCTCTTATTGATCTTGCACCAGAGCTTTCATCTACATCAAAAACTACCAGTCTCAACGTAACTTTAAGCGGAGAGGCAAATGTCATACCTCTCTGTCTGCAATCTTCAACGTCATATTTAGGAGGATCTAGGGCATAACCTACAAACTCAAGGCTGCAAGTTTTATTAAAATTTGAAATAGGAAAGACGGACGCAAAAACCCCTTGCAAGCCTACCGATGCTCTTTTATCCATATCTACGTCATTCTGAAGGAAATTGGAGTAGGAACGTCTTTGCAATTCTATAAGATCAGGTATGTCGACTGTTACATCTGATTTTCCGTATGAACGCCTTAGCCTCAAATTAGAGGCGGTTATAGGTGTGGACATATGTTGCAAACTCTCCTTATAGTCAATATTAACAACACAAAAAATATTTGTTCATGCTGTTTGCCTCTTCTAGGTCTACTTCAACTCTGCTTGAGCACCAGCTTTTTTAAGAGACTCTTGTATTTTTTGAGCCTCATCCTTGGAAACACCCTGCTTTACAGGTTTCGGAGCAGATTCCACCAGCTCCTTTGCTTCCTTAAGACCTAATCCGGTGATAGTACGTACTTCCTTAATAACTGCGATCTTGTTACTACCAGCGGCTTGTAGCAACACATCGAATTGAGTTTTCTCTTCTGCATCCTTGGCACCTTCACTTGTGCCAGGTGCTGCACTAGCCACAACAGCCTGGGCACTAACCTGCCATTTTTCTTCCAGCTCATTTACAAGCTCGGAAAGTTCTATAACAGGCAACTGAGATAAATAATCAATAACCTGCCCTCGATCTAAAGACATATTTTCCTCCTAAAAAATCAAGTTTTGCTTTCTTTTGCCTTAAGCAAACAGACAAAGCTTTGGCCAGGAGCTTTTAGTTGTCTTAAAAATTTAACCTGGACAGCTTGTAGAATGCTTAAGAAACGGCTTCTAAGTTCGTCTTTGCTAGGCAGTTTCGATAAATACACTATCTTACTGGCATCCAACAACTCCGCACCCATATGACCAATTTTTAACTTTAAACTCTCAAGCTCTTTGTCAAAATCACATAAGACTTTGGCAACGCTAGGCACGTCATCGTAGGCAAACACTATTGCATTTGGCCCATCGAAATGGTCAACTAACTTGGCCAAACTCTTATCAGAGCACTTTTTCAAAGAAACCTTAGCCAGAGTATTTCTGACCACCTTCATCTGGGCACCAGCACCTGCCAAACCCTTCCTAAGGCTAGTGATTTGGCCAACATCAACCCCTTTAAAGTCGACTAAAAAAGAGGCCTTGGCTTTGGAAAATTTTTCGTCTAGGTGGCCTATTTCACGCTCTTTTGTCATCCGATTCAAACTAAACTCCCTAAGCCACACAAAAAAGCCAGCCTTAAGTATGCAAAACCTCTAGGCCCCGCCAACCTAAACAGCAAATGCTTAAAAAAGCAAATTACCACAAGATTAACAAAAGCCCTCGAGTGCACAAAAAGGCACCGAGCTAAACCACGCCCACTAAGGGCTAAAACACGATAAGTCTTCCAGGCCCTGTAATTAACAAAAGGCAAAGATACTAACGGCTAGCATCAAAAAAATTAAGCGTCAACAAAAATATTATAGGATTTGCCCTATGATATATTGTTTATATTAAAGTGCTTTCTTATGACCATATGCATAAATTAGTAACCTTGCGAGTGGATTATTAGTGGTTAGTATTTTTTTGTTTAGGTTCTCTTAATAAAAACCGATTTAAGACATTGGACGCCATTTATGTTATTGGCGTGAGTTTTAAACCTAAAGATTTTAGGAGGTTGCTGTGATAAGGTCTTTGGTATTGTTATTTGCTTTGGTTGTGGTTGGTTGTTCCAACGATAAAGATGCTGCTAGTAGCAGTGATCCAATGGATCGTGTCAATCATCGTATAGATGCTTTGTCCAGTACTGGTATTGAGCTAAATGTGTCGCCTTCTAATTTTTCTCTGAAGCATTCAGCACCTAATGTTCCATACGGACATGTAAAAATAGAGTATGTTGCCTACGAAACTCTGGTTATGGATGTACTAAAGGATAGTAGAAATAAACTGCTAACCAACGAAGAGAGAGATAACAGGCTGTTTTCGATACCTGAAGGCGGTTTATTCAAGGTGAAGATTTACAGAGAGAATGAAGAAGAAAGTGCAGAACTCGCCAGGGACTCCGCTGACACTAGTAACTTTACATATGTACTTATGATTGATGGCAAAGAGGTATTTAGAAAAACTGGTACAGCGTCTGAACCTGTATTTATTGAGAGAATAAACCATTGGTATAATGAAGATGTTGTAAATCTGGATCAAGAATTTAGTGAAGGTAGTTTTGTGCAGTTAATAGTACTAGATGCTGTCAACAACATAAGAGATGAGTTTGCAATGGAAAAAACTGCCGAAATGGATTTATAATATTATAATAATTGCACTTTAATATCAAAAGCAAAAAAGGGTGGCTTTACAATTTAAGCCGCTCTTTTTTTATAAACAATAAAATATTCATAAAAGGTATATAAAGGACTTATGTGCACGGGCACTGACAATGATAGGTGATAGCAATGGCAGGGTAGGCAGGATTCGAACCCGCAACCAACGGATTTGGAGTCCGTCGCTCTACCAATTAGAGCTACTACCCTTAGAAATAAGTAAATGTCCAGGTGTTCGACCACCAGTGCCCGATACTACTCTTAGAGTTCTGACAAAGCATCAATAAAATAAAGTTAAAGAAAGCTTTAATCTAATCGACTATATCAGTGACCACCCCAGCACCCACAGTTTTGCCGCCTTCTCTTATGGCAAATCTAAGGCCTTTCTGCATGGCAACCGGGGCTATAAGCTCAACCGACATATCGGTATTATCTCCAGGCATAACCATCTCTGTTCCCTCTTTTAGAGTTACTACACCTGTTATGTCGGTGGTTCTAAAGTAAAATTGTGGTCTATACCCTTTAAAAAACGGAGTATGTCTTCCACCCTCTTCTTTAGTTAGGATGTATGCTTCTGCCTTAAACTTTTTGTGTGGGGTAATAGAGCCGGGTTTGGTCAGCACTTGACCTCTTTCAACTTCATCTTTTTTCGTGCCTCGAAGTAGCACACCTAGGTTATCACCCGCCTGACCTTGATCTAATAATTTTCTAAACATTTCAACGCCTGTAACTGTAGTTTTGGTGGTTTCTTTTATTCCCACAATTTCTATTTCTTCATTAACTTTGACAACTCCACTTTCAACTCTGCCAGTTACAACAGTACCTCGGCCAGATATAGAAAACACATCTTCTATTGGCATCAAAAAATCCTTTTCTATGTCTCTTTTTGGCTCAGGGATAAATGCATCACACTCGCTCATTAGTTTCAAAATGGCAGGCTTACCCATATCGGAAGTGTCACCTTCCATAGCTTTTAGTGCAGAGCCTCTGACTATAGGTATGTCATCACCTTTGAACTCATACTTGGTTAAAAGCTCTCTTACTTCAAGCTCCACAAGATCTAACAGTTCAGGATCATCAACTTGATCACATTTGTTCATGAAAACAACTATGGCTGGAACTCCCACCTGCCTTGCTAGTAGAATATGCTCTCTTGTCTGTGGCATAGGTCCATCTGCTGCGGATACAACTAATATAGCTCCGTCCATCTGTGCAGCACCTGTGATCATGTTTTTTACATAGTCAGCGTGGCCTGGACAATCCACGTGAGCATAATGCCTTTTGTCTGTCTCATACTCTACATGAGTTGTAGAGATCGTGATGCCTCTTTCTTTTTCTTCAGGAGCTTTGTCTATTTGCTCATAACCCATAGCGGTCGCACCACCTGTCTCAGCTAAGACTTTGGTGATTGCTGCGGTCAGTGTTGTTTTACCGTGATCAACATGACCTATGGTTCCTACGTTTACATGCGGTTTATTTCTTTCAAATTTTTCTTTTGACATTAAGCCTCTCCTTTAAAAATACACTTTATAACACAAACATAGCCTAGTGATCTAGATCAATTTTTGGAGCCCACGACGAGAATTGAACCCGTGACCTCACCCTTACCAAGGGTGTGCTCTACCTCTGAGCTACATGGGCACTAATATAACCCACAAAAAACCTCCTACCTTTACCCTTTCTCTGGAGCGGGAAACGAGACTCGAACTCGCAACCCTCAGCTTGGAAGGCTGATGCTCTAGCCAATTGAGCTATTCCCGCAAGGCCCCCAATTAAGGCCTTTTTACCGCCAGATTGTCAACCATAAAACCTGGGTCTATCACAGGCTAACAGCTCAGTATAGCTGTTATATTCCATGGACAATGCCGTGGCTACTGGCTCATAAGTAACGCATCTGTGGTATGTATTGATCCCTTTGATAAGAAGGTGATCTATATCGCCTGCTTTTTCTATTCCATGATCAGCTAGCATCAACATGTATTCCAATGTGGCATCTGTTAATCCATAAGTAGAAGTTCTAGGAGCAATGCCCGGCATGTTTGGAACGCAGTAGTGGATTACATCTGCATATGTGAATGTTGGGTTTTCGTGATCGGTTGGGGTGCAAGTTTCAACACATCCTCCTTGATCTACGCATACATCTACCACAACAGAACCTTGGCTCATGCTACGGATCATTTCTTTTGTAACTAGCTTAGGAGCTTTGTGGCCTATCAACAAAACTGCACCTATTAGAAGGTCTGCGGTTTTTGTGGAGTAAGCTATATTTCTGTGGTTGGAGTAGAGTGTGTGTATGCGTCCTTCAAAGATGTGATCCAGGTATTCCAGCTTGTCTCTATCTATATCCAAAACAGTTACGTCTGCTCCCATTCCAATTGCAATTTTGAGTGCGTTGGTGCCCACGACTCCAGCACCAATAATGACCACCTTAGATTTTTTTACTCCAACAGAGCCACCCAGTAGTATGCCCTTTCCGCCAAAGTTTTTTTGCAATAACTGTGCTCCGATTTGAGTCGCCATTTTGCCTGCGACCTCACTCATGGGTACCAGTAATTTGGCTTTGCCGTTAGCATCTTCTATGGTTTCGTATGCAACAGAGGTGACTCCTTTTTCTACCAGTTTTTTTGTTAGCTCAGGTTCATTAGCTAAGTGCAGATAGCAGTACAAAATTTGATTTTCTTTTAAGAGATCGTATTCGGAAGGTTGGGGTTCTTTTACTTTAACTATCATGTCAGAGGATTTATAAATGTTTATGTTGTCGGAAATTTGTGCTCCTGATGCTATGTAGTTTTCATTAGAGATACCACTTGCTAGGCCAGCATCTTTTTCTACGAGAACTTTATGTCCTCTTTCGACCAGCATTTTAACGCCAATTTCGGTGATACCCACTCGACTTTCATTATTTTTTATTTCTTTTGGAATTCCAACTATCATAATTCTACAACAATACAGACCATATACGTATGCACCCTATTTTTTAAATTATGCTGCTCACAATATGTCGTACCTATACTCCCTATGAATCTACCACACAAAACCAATCTGCACCTCCAATATTCTGCTTGCATAGCTGTTGGTGTGCTTGAACTGTTCTACATATTGGTTTAGCCCAGGATCTGATTAAATGCCGTTTGCAGGCCAGCTTATTTCCATCTTCATCAGTACTGGTATAAAATTCCCATACTCCTTCTTCCATATCTTCTGCTGTTATGCCAATACATCTATTCTTATTAACACCAAGATCACGAGCATACCAACTACCCTCGAGTTCATTGTCTCTTTGAGAGTCGGTGCATTGGCTAGCGTCCTCATAATTTAAAACTGATGAGTCCTTAGAGCTACACCCAGCAAGTAGAACTATACAAAATATCACGCTTGTCTTTTTCATATAAAAAACCTCCAGTACGACCTATTTACAGAATGGTATCATAAGTTATGCCTGTAGGTCTAACTTCTATGTTCCTTGTCAAAAAACTTTATTTGTCAGGTAGAGTTTTAATGCCTGGTATTTCATGCAAAAAATTTGGTTATTATGAATCTACTATACAAATCCAGTCGTAGCGTCCATGGTTGGCCCACAGGCAAAGCTCTTGTGTCTCTGTTTTTTTAGCCACGTGATTTTTGACTCGTTCTTTATCATAGTTGTTACTTATAACAACACATCTGTTAGTGTTTATAATTTCTGGCAGATACTCACCTTTTAGTTCATTATTTTTTTGAGCATTGGTACATTCTTTGAGTTTAGAGACATCAAAAGAAAAAGCACCGTTGGAGTCGTTCTTATCTTTGCCGCATCCAGCAAGTAGTATCACACAAAATATTAAGCCTAGCTTTTGCATATATCAATCCTCCTAAAAATTATACGGTGGAATGCCACAGTTAAGTGGATAGAATAGGTTTTAGTAGCTATATTGTCTACCAATTACACTCACCTTAAGAGCCATTATTACATAATGATCATAAAATGCGAGACTGATCAGGGACTACAAATCGACCGCACAAAGCAAGTCTCTGTTGTCACGAATCCATCGGCAAAACTCTTGGTCTTTTTCAGCAACCTTACATATCACTTTACGCAAAGTTTTTGTAGATTGCCTACAACCTCTATCTTTTCCTTCGTAGGTATCGAAAACATATTCCAGGTCTTTTTCTATTATTCCTTCTAATCTAACACCTATGCATCTGCTATTAACGGGTCCAGAAAAAAATGATCCTTTGAGTTCATTGTCTTTTTGGGTTTGGGTACATTATTTAACATGTTCATAACTAGTAATTGTATCATCGTTGGACTGGTCACATCCGGCAAACCAAACCACACAAAGTGCTAAGCCTATCTTTTGTATGTATGATTTCATAATGCTCCTCTTTTATGGCTCTTTGATCTATATCACAAGTCTACTATACAAAGATAATTGTTGCCACCTGCTATTTCTCTACTCAATATGCAGAATCCTTGCGTATCTGTTTTTTTATCAACGTGTCTTTGTATTCGCTCTTGTGCCATTGAATACATTGGTCCTCTGGGAATGCTGGTACATTTACTATCGTTTACACCTCCGTCGGCTTTCCACCATTTACCTTTAAGTTCGCCATTTCGTTGTGCATCGGTACATTGATCGATCGTATCAAGATCAACGTCTAAGTCTGCCGAACGCTCCTGTTCAGTAGTAGGATCTAGGTCATTTTCAGAAGCGTCATCTCCACCGCATCCAGCAAAAAGCACTACACAAAGCACTAAACCTGTTTTTGCATATGTTTGCATGTACCAAAGCCTCCTTTAAGAGTTCTTTACAAAGTGACACACATGATACCATGGTCACATGATAGAAAACAGCAGTTTTTAATCTGTTGTAGTTAAGGCATAAGCGAGCTTAAGTTGTCGCTTTTTTGTAAGCCAAAGTGCCTTTACTTTGGTCTTGCTTTTTGATTATTTTGGGCGTATGTCGTTGCCGTGTTTTGCTTGTTCTGGGATTTGTTTTGCTTTAGCTTCTTTGGCTGGATCAAAAATACATAGCCAGTCTTTGTCATTGTGCCCGGACCACTTACAGGTATTTTGTCCCTTAGAAGCTTTACTGGCATGTTTGTCTAATTCTTTTTGATTTGCTATTTCATTTTCTGAATATCTGATGACTGTGCACATTTTCTGATTTATCCCATCATCATTTAAAAGGATGTTACCGTCTAAATCATTGCGTTTTTGCCAGTTTGAGCATTCTTCAACTTCTAAAGAACCACCGCAGCCGGCTAGAATAGCTATACAAAATATCAAAATCGTCTTCTTCATAGGTCTCCCATTTTTGCTTTTACAATTGTTGCATCAACTTTGCACTATATACTTTAATAGGCTGTGTGGATACACAACCAATCTGAGCCTTTGTGGTTGGTCATCTGGCAAAGGCTGTTATTATCCCTGTCTCTATTTGAAGTTTCAACACGTTTTACATGATCGGCTATCTCAAGATCGGTGGCTATATGTAAGTCCTTGCATCTGTTTCGACTTACCCCTCCGTCTGCCACAAGGATTGCACCACGAAACTGCCTTTTTTGCTTTTCGGTGCACTCTGCGTATTCTTGATCATCATCACCACCACAGCCGGCCAATAGGGCCACACAAAACACCAAACCGATTGTTTTTTTTCACAGGAATCCCCTTTAAAAACGACACAACTACAACAAACTATTACTTTATTGTACAAGCGAAAATACAAAACCAAAGCCTCTGGTAGCCCAAGAATACCCACCACAATCAGGCAAACAGGACGCAACAAAATAGGGCTATGAAAGCTTTAGCGCCATTGTGGTCCCTGGGTTCTCGGTTTTTTGGGGGCGTCTGTGTATACACACAGCCAGTCTGTGTCTTCATGACCCGACCATTGACAAAGTCTCTTGTCGCCTACAGCAGTACTTTCGTGGGCAACTAAGTCCGCTGCACTGGTGGTGTTCATGTTTTTACACGCACTTTGATCTATGCCATCGTCAGGCAAAAGCAGATAACCGTTCAGCTCGCCTGATTTAGCTGCATCCGAACATTCTGCATATTCTTGATCGTCACCACAGCCAACAAATAGGGCCATACAAAACACCAAACCTATCACCTTTTTCATACAAAAACACTCCTTGCTTGTAGTCAATTTAGTTAAGGATTTGTAACAAGAAAAAAAAACTCTGTCCAGTAGAATTATCTACTTTTTTCGCACTACTATTATAGAACATAGATTATTTACTGGCACAGGGATCTGGCTAAAAGTTAATAAATACAATATGTTACATTAAGTATCAGCAAAATACACGAAGGCTTGATCACAGCAAAAGCTCCACACACTAAAATCCTATCCATTTTATAAAAAAATGCCCAGATTTAAAAAAAATCCCGGGGTATATGGACACAAACAACAAAAAGGGCCTCTAGAGGCCCTTTTTATAAAAGCAAAGTTAGCTCAACTTATTTATAATTTAGTTATCTTCTGCTTTCTTTGGCTTTACGCAACTGTACTCTTTGTCATCATTTGTAACTGAGCACTGAACTTGGTTGTCGCCAACTTCTTGGCCATCGTTGTCGTCAACCAGTACACAATGGCTTGAATTGTAAGCGTCATTAGTAGCAACTTCTGTGCACGAAGAAAGCTCGTCATCCCCACACGATGCTAAGAACACTAGCGATAATACAACAGTTAACTTTTTCATCATATCTCCTTATAACTCCTGTTTTTAAACAAAGCCCCCTGCAACCTACCTCAGATATCGAGTTTAGCAACGCATGGACTAACCTTACTAAAGCAAAGGTACCAAACGCTAAAAACCTATGTCAACTGTTTCTTTTCTATTTTTTAGTATTTTTTTGTACAATCTACACAACTTGTCCTTGTCCAAAGTTTTAGGTCTTCTGGGCTGATGATCTGCCATTCATTAAGATTTTCACCAGTATTGCATCGTGATTATGTATTCTTTTGTTTAAGAATAGCACCTTATCCTGTATGTCAACCCTATCATTTCTGATAACTATTTTTACATGAGCTTCCGGGTTCTGGATCAGAGCTTCAATGACACTGCATTGGATGGGGATTGAATGATCACGACAATAACTATCTGCTATTTGAACACCATCTATTTCGCCTAGATTTGTAATACGATTCTTAAGCCTTAATAGTGATTCGTGACAGGTACCTAAGGATATGCCTACACTAACAAACAGGAGTCGTTTTTCATCCATGTCAAAGCTACATTCAACATCAACGTCTATAAGTGCAGACAGTTCTCTAGACAGGGCATCCACCTCCTTTTGCAACGCAACAATTTCTACGACTTTTTGTTTTGATTCTAAGAACAGGTCTTGATCCTTTTTGTGTCTTTTGGTTCCACTTAAGTACGCAAGTTGAAAGCCATTAAGATCAAGTATGGGGGAGTTGGGTTGGCTTATTAAATGTGAGTAGATGTTTTTAGGGGTATCGGATAGATCTATCATGACATTAGCTTTTGCGTTGTTTTCGTAAATGTATCTGTTTTCACTTCCTATCACAATGTTCTGGTAGGCTTTATTGCCCAGACTGTCTTTTCTATCGGTTTCGTTGTTTAAAACTATGCCGGGTCTTCTTGCATCCACATCCAAATTGCTCACCAAGCGTAAAAGCCTAAGCCCTTGGTGGAATTCTTCATCGTCCAAATTGTGATGCTTTGAAATTGATCTACCAAAAAAGTGCTCCATATCTGATAGGTTCTTTAGGTTATTTTCTTTACCTCTGATAAGCTCCATTCGTTCGTCATCTGATAGAGCTTCACTTATGATTCTTGCCCATTTTTGGCTTGAAGCATTTATATTGGCTCTAATATACACCCTATCATCCAAGCCAATGTAGTAATCTGAGTCACTTTCACCAAGATCCAGTATGTCTATTTCGGCCACTGGGATAAACTCTGGATTTCTTGGAAACTGTCTAAGTGTAGTGGCTTCTACTAGAGTTTTGACAGAATCAAAGCAGCTTTTTTCGTCTATTTCTTCTGAACATCTTGTCTTAATCCCAAAGTTATTGGATAGATACTGTATATATCCGACTAATTTTTCATTTCTGTATATGGGATTGGTAGATAGTTCACCCGTAGTTAATTCTATTAAATCGGCCATGGTTACCATGTCGTCTACAAAAGTTGCACTACTTGTGACTATCATATCCGCTTCTGCTACATCTTCTTCTATACAGCCGGTGTTATCTTTTTTACACTCTTCTTCTGCGGCTGCAACCACAAATTGATTGTCGTTTGTATATTCCTCACTTTGATTGCCGTGGCCACAAGCGATCAAAAAAATAGGCAAGATTAATTTTTTCATGTTTTGATACCTCTCTTTTCTTGTTTTAAAATTTCTAAAAGACTTCTATGTTCGTCAAGTGCCCCATTTAGTGAGCCATATTCTTCCTGCACTTCTACCAGCACATCCTGTAATTTGGCAATTTGATCCAGTAAATTTTCATAAAAAATTTTATGTGATATCCAAAAAAAATCTGAGTACTCTTGTGGGGAATTTAATTTAAGGTCTACCAAATAGTCGGTCTCTTGTATGAGGTTATTCCATTGGCTGAAAACTTCTTCTGGTTTTTCCGGGTTTGTATATAACAAACTATCTAGATAGTAAGTTCCTGTAGCCACTGATGTAAAAGTTGCTATGCGTGCTGTGTTCATAATTTTTCTGGCATGTATTGAGCTTTTTACGATGTTAGCTACACCTTTTGCTACTGCATATTTCCACAAAACTATACTCAAACCTATATCTGCAGCCAACATCCACGCAAACCTGGTGTTTTCATGCTTGTTTTTTATTTCGATTCCTTGCTCTAAACTATTTAAAAAATGCTTATCAAATATTCCCTGGGTCCCATATGCTTGTTGTGTATAGGAATCTATGCTATTTGACACATTAGAAGCCAAGGTTATCCATTCATCTCGATTTTCAATGTCGCAGGTGCTGCGGTCAGATACTGGTAAAATGCTGCCGCCTTCTCTGCCATTTTCCATAAAAATTTCATGAGCCTTAAAGAGACTGTTTATGATCTCTATTCTGGCTCTTTTGTTGTTGTGATAATATTCGCTATCTGATCTGACCAAAAGAGTTTTTTTAAGATCTTCTAATAGTCTGTTTTGTGTATTAATAAACGATCTACAGTTTTTGTTCTGAAAGGTGTCATTGGATAGTTTGCCTTCTAACAATAAATCGTTGTATGCGATCAATCGATCCAAATCATTTACAAAGTTGTGTTCTAGTTGTGTGTCATCTGTAGGTGGAATTTTGTTGTCATAACTGATCTGAGTTGGCTTTAAAACATATTCAAGCAATCTAATTCTGTCTTCTATAACAGGTATTAATTCAGAGACTTGTTTTTCTGTCAGATTAGGTTCGTTATGTGTTTTAATATCAACAAGCAGGTTGGGATTTTTAGAACATCCAGATGCTAGCCATAAAATCGTTATCAATAGAATGTATCTCATTTAGTTTAATATAAACTACTTACATTAGTATTTAGGTTACAAAAAACAGTGGTTGTATAATTTACAGGAAATGACTATATAGTTGCTACTGTTTGTAACCGTTGGCCTTTCTTCAAATGCACTAGCCATATAGCAGCCCAAAGCAATGGGTATTACTGTTTGAACAAAAAACTACTTAAGCTTGGCTGTTATGGAAGCTTGTTCAGTGTTGATGTTTATCTAGAGGTTGTTTCTGATTCGCTAAGTGTGTCGATTGGTTCTTGCACCTCAGATGCCTTGGAAGTTTCCGCTTTACTCAATATCTCGATCATTTCCTGTACCGATGCGGCTTCTCTAAATGCTATAAGTAGTTCCTGATCTGTTAGTTGTGCAAACTCCCCTGGTGAAAACACCAGTCGCCCTAAAGCTTGGTGACCTAAAAGGAATCCAGAACTCCCAGCTATTAATGAAATAACAAACTTATTTTGAGGAGACTGGTTCGTAAAGCTAGAAGCTGCCCGAATTATTGCACCATTTTTTATACGATTTAGCACCTTAACGCCTGCGGAGCTAAAGACAATTCCGGAAACTAATGCGGTTGCAATACCTGTATTAACTCTTTTTTGATCTCTTGCTACTCTATCTGATTCAATTCTGTTCTCCACAAAGGCGGTAAATGCCGACACTTTATTTATGGCATAGTCTACTTCCATATCTTCAGGCTCATATTCAACTATCTGACGAAGCAATAGCCCAATCTGCATCAGATCTTCTGTTGCGTTGGTTGCGTCGCTGGCAAAAAATGAATCCACAGTGTCGTTGATATTGGAGTTGTGTGTTAACGCCTGTTTCAAGTAACACAAAGTAGGGCTTATATTAAACGAAAATATGGGCAGTTCTTCAAAGGCCAAAGTTGTGCTGCCCGCCACAGCATCATAAGCTGCAGGATCTAGAGGTATACCACCTTCTAGTTCGTGACATCTATTTGTTGGTGTATCCCTTAACAGCTCTGCATTAATCGGCAATGCTGCAATAGCAGAATCGCCTGTGACTGAAGTAGAATCTTCAGCAGTAGATACAGAATCTTTATCGGTAGTAACTTGTCTTACAATATCACTGTCGTTTGGAACGCTCTCGGTTGTATCAGAAGTTGTATCTGATCCCTCATCCAGTCGAAACTCACCTGTATTTGCATCTGCGTCTTCGGCTTGTGCGTCTTCTTTATGAGTTTCTTCTTTTGTATCAGGAGATGATTTATCTTTTTTTTGACAACCAACAGTGGATACAGCCAGCACAAATACACTTCCCAGCATCAAACCGGATCTAACAATATTTTCATTAAATTTATTTAAAAACCAAGACATCAATCACCTCGCATCTCTAGTTGTGACAATGCATAACACAAGTTTTACATACTATGGGTTAAAAATACAACTAATGTATTTTTTATAAAACAAATTATATAGCTTTCATGTTTTGATAATTTTAACTTGAGTTTTTGGTTTGTAAACATTGTAGCTGGCTATTTATTTAAAAACTGCACGATGGTAAAATAAGCTAGTTGTACAACTAGCTTATTTTTTTACTACATTCTAAAGCGGTTGACGCAACTCTTTAGGAAGTTTGCATACTCGTCCATCATATTTACACAAAACTTCGTGATTTGTTGAGCTGTTTACAAACTCTCTTAAGTCTTCGGTAAGTGATTTGCATTCGTAATTAATCTGCTGTGACAGTCTTTTTTGGACTTCGGTACATTCTGCAAATGATCTGCTATCATTTTGAAACTCAGGTACTGCACAGACCAATGCTAAGTTTCGGCATAATTTCGTACTAGGTTGTAGTGTTTCCCTCCAGGCTTGATTTGCATCTGCTGCGTGCACACAGCTGATATTAAGATCTGAAGGCTTGCTGTGTATAGCATTAAACTGCATTTGGGTACAAGCTGCTATATTCGGAAAGCTCTTTGAAGAAGCTCCGCTAGCTAGCATATCTGGTTTTTTGCCGATCCAACAAGTGTTGTCATCGCAGTTTTCGATTGGCCAAAGCTCATTTATTGCACTAGTTTCTCTACACCATTTATTTTCTCTCACACTCCCTGCCCCGCATACTAACTCCAGTGTGAAATGATCTTCGTGCCCACTAGGAACTGGGTATATCTTTTCCAAAGTATTTCTATAAGCTTCTGCTGAACTTGCGGCTCTCACAAGACGTGCTTTTACTTCTTTAGCCATTACAAACCTGTTGACCATGCCAGTATCGTAGAATCTCTTTAATAGTTGGAGCTGCCACACCCACATACTGTTATTATGACTTTGAGCTATGCTCCCATCGTCATTAACTATATCGACAAATTTACCTGCATTAATTTGACCCGCTGCTAAGTAGGCAATGTCCACGTCCAAACCGTTTTGATGCCCTATCCTAGTGATTCTAGCATCTAAATCTAATGCATTACCATCAATCGTTGTACTGGCACCAGTAGTATAAGAGTAAGTATGATCTTCTGCTTCTCCCCCTGCCTGTTTAGATGCCTGTCCTAAATATATGTCAAACGCACATTTTTCTTCGGGTGTTCTGAGGGTATTCCCCACATATTGTAAAGTAGCATTCAAAAGAGAGGATGCGTATCTATATTCATCTATTCTGTCAACATCTGCCCACTTAACACAATAAAAATCATAATTAATAAGTGGTTCACCATTTAATAGTATCCCCGCTATGGTTCTGTCCTGTCCATCCACACTAACATCATAGCTGGATCTCATGTTTATAGGTCGTGCAAAAGTGTTTGTTTCAACATCTGAGTTTAAAGTTATAAAGTTTCCGCCGTCACCTGATAAAGTTGTATTTATGAGCCCTTCTGGAAGTTCAGGATCTATGCTTTTGTTTTGTGTTTTTAAGTGCCCAAGATAATTTTGCCAGAATCTAACAAATTCAGGGTTTGCATATCTATCTGCGATCTCACCAATAATCACACGTCCAGGTGAAGTTCCGCCTATTGCAGCCGTTGAACCATCACCTGCATCAAGTGTCATATTTCCTGTGCTACTGGCTCTCTGAAAGGTTCTTTTTATACCATCTTTGTCGAAGTAATGTATTGTTATTGGCACTATACCTCCACAATCCGCCGTCATACAATGCACCTCTGCTCCGAGCGTTTCGTAGGCTATTTCATCATGAACTGTTTTTGCGGTTGTAGAACTACCTCCTGAACCCAATTCCCCTACTAAAAATACTTCTTCACCTTCACCAGACTGTCCATCTCTGATAAAACGCAAACCAACAGTAATCTCAGCAGGATTCTTTGTAGAGTCAAATCTGAGCGATACATCTTGAATATATTGGCTATGATCAAAGTCTCCGTCTTCACCTGTGGGTGCAGTAGTCATGTGTCCATCCCTTACAGGATGTGGCTTTAAGACGTGCTTGCTTTTGGATTTATTTTGTCCACAGGATGGGAAAAAGCTAAACAATATAACTACACCAGCTAAAACAAAAATTGTTTTTCCTAGGTTAGACTTTATAAAGTTGACCTTTTTAATACAAAACTTTTTAAAAGACATAAAACGCTCCCCTTAAAGATCAAGCTCATGGCGGTTATACACCAAAGCTCAATCCAAATGATCGGATTAAAAGAAAAGAAAGTTAATACAATTCACCCAACAAAATTGTACTAGACCAAAGCACTATCATTTATAGCAACTGCAAGATAAATCTGTCCACTAGTTGTGATGTATTGTTTATGGAAAACAGCTTTATAAAAAGGCTAACGTTCTATTTTGCAAATATGCATACTCCACATACATAGATTAGCGTCTTCATCATCCATCTCATTATATATGAATCTTTCGATATTATAAGATGACGAGTGGCTACATATATCAGCAGGAGGAGGATAACCTATATTTCTTACTTGTCTTTTGGTGCATTCATAGAACAACCAGTCTTTCAACCTACCGTTTTTAACCAGTGAGGTTCTCACCTTGCACAAATTAGGTAAAATATAGAATTTATTCCATCTGCATAAAGTAACTCCTGGCTGTAGATTCTTTCCAAATTCATCTAGTTTTTCTTGTGAGCTGTTGGTTGGTATACAACCTTCAGGGTCATGGACACCGTCATCTCTTATAGCTCTTTTTTGAATGGCTGTACATCTTGCAACCTTTTGTGCTGAAGAGGTTGGTTTATTATTAGCAGGTGCAGTTACTCTACCTGATCTATTTCTTCTACCTGTCCTATTTGGTGTGCTTGTTCCAACATCAGTTGTAGAGTCATTGCCTGAAGTATCGGTACTGGCTGTTTGATCATTGGTTCTACTAGGGGTATCTGGCTGATTGGCTTCACTAGACCCGGAAGATTCTGTAGTTCTAGTACGATTTGATGATGTATCTGGTTCAAGTTGTGCTACCACAGGATCTGGTGATCTATGTACCACTGGTATTTGCTGTCTACTACACGTATTATCATTACAATTAGCTATTGGCCATTTGTAGTGTTTTGCATCTGTTTCTCTACATCCTGAATTTGAGCTTACTCCAAAAGTTGCACACACTAATTCTAAATGAATATGATCTTCATGATTTTGATAAGGAAATATTTTTTCTAGAGCTTCTTGATATTCCGAAAGCAAGTTTTCTTGCCTAGCTATTTTTACTAAGTGTGCCTTTATATAAGGAGACATTATAAATCTATTGACCGTACCGGTGTCATAGAACTCTTTAATTAATTTTAAGTTCTTAATACTATTTCTTTGATTCAACGTAACGTTTCCATTATTCACCACATCAGCAAAAGGTCTCTGTCTGTTGACATATGATATATCTACATCTAAGCCGTTTTGATGTGTTTTATGACTTCTGTTTGGATCGCTTAAAAAACGCAGCGTTCCTCCGTCTTCGTTGGATGATTTATTTACTACTATATTTACTTCACACCCTCTTAGGCGTCTTTTGAATTGTTTTCCTGTATATAGTAGTACAGCATTTAACAGTGAGGCAGCATATCTAAATTGGCCTTTTTGCCTAGATTCATCCGCCCATCTTACGCAGTTTCTTCTGTCATTTACCAAAGGTTCGCCGTTTAGTAATATTCCCTGTACTCCTACTTCTTGCTCTTCTCCTACAGATATTCTCTGTTCAATACGAGAATTAAATGGCCTGGCAAACGTGTTAGAGTTACGATCTGTAAGTTTAAAAAGTAAACCTTGGCCACCGTCCACCACTACTTCCACACTTTCTCTTGGAATAGCAGGGCTAGTGTTCACTCCTTGTTCTTGTTTTAGTTTATCTAGATATTCTTGCCAGAACGTAACAAATTCTTGTGATGCTATAACAGGTTGATCAGCTATAAAATCGTTCACCTGACTTTGATTCAAATCAAGCTTATCCGCCACGGTATTTAAGTTTGTCTGGGTAGCATATTCGGCTTGCCTCCCACCTTCTGGATCAGGATCTGAATCATCTAGATAGGCCATAGGTCTATTACTTGCTACTGTATATGTTTCAGATTGTGTTGTTTGAAGCTTGTTTTGATCATCAAGATAATAAAGATCCACCACTACCTGGCCACAATTTGCTGAAAGACAAGTACCGTACCCAACCACCTTTTCTTCACCTCCTTCGGTCAACTCTGCGATTCCTGATTTAATGACTCCATTTAAGGTAAATTCCTCTGTGCCAGAGCTGTCTTCAAAATTAAAACTTACGGCCATAGTCCCGTTATTGGACTCTTCTATACCATCAACTTTGACAGAGACATCTGTTATTTTGGAAGCTTTTTTGGCTTCATACTGGTTGGTATTAACAGCTCTTACGTGGCCATCTCTAAGCGGATGAGCTTCTACAACGTAGACAATTTCTTTGCCTTGTTTACCACATGACGGAAAAAATATAAATAGTAGTATCACTGATACACAAACTAGTGTGATCTTGCCTAAGCTAGATTTAAAAAACTTAGTTCCAGATTTTGTAAACGAACGCAATTTCACTAGTAGAAGATCGGATTAAAAAAACAGAATATTAAGCTAGGTTAGCCTTGGTGTACTTATAAGAATTGCTAAAAAACACGCTCCTTGACTTTGCTACTGTTTGACTGGCAATTTTACTTTCAAAGCAATGTTGTTTGCAGATCAATACTTAGGCCTAGCATTAACTAATGCCGTTGCTTTTATGTTATTTTTTTAAAGCAAGATTCGTATTTTAATTTTTAATATAATAGTTTAAACTGATGCATACCTCGTGAGTATTAAAGAAGTTATTTATAACAAAAAGTCATTATTAGTTTATTCATCGATTGTTTTGTACAAATGCTGAATCATTTAAACACCGAGGGCATAAACTTGTAGCTTTTTGGATCGCCTAAAAGTATTTTTGCTATACGTGTTTGTGCCAGATCAAAATTTTATTCGCTACCCAGCTCTAGAGGAATAAATTACATTTTTACATACCCTAAAAACGAACATTGACTTGCAGCATAAAAGATGGCAATGTTCTTTGAACCCAGCGGGTTTAGGTCGTTTTGTGATTTTTGTTTATAAACTCGTTATTTGAGGCTATTGGTTGTATTTGCTTTTAGTCTTATAGGGGCATTGGAGTTTTATTAAGGGGGTTATGTTTATGATCAATCTGTTGGATTCTAACTTTTTCCAGAAGTTGTTTGTTTGTTTTATTATTTGTGCTGGTGCTAGTGTGGCAAATGCTCAGTCGTATTGTAGTGTATCTCCAAAAGACGATGATCCATGGGCTAATTTAGAGCAAAGAGATGCCAATTTTCTTAGAGCTGCATATTTTGCAGATCGAAATTGTTTTTTAGGATTTTTGGAAAGTGATGTGAACGTAAACGTACAAGATAGTGACGGCAACACTGCTTTAATTTTGTTAGCTATGAGAGGTGGCGACATAGCTTTTAGTCTTATGAAAACATTAATTGATAATCCAAATACAAATCTGGCTGTTGTTAATCATGAAGGGTTAAGTGTTTTTGATGTGGCGGATGTGAGTGTAGTTGAGTTTATAGCAAACATGATCAATGAAAAAACCGATAGTTTTCTAGATAACGTCGAATCAGGTAATGTTGAAGAGGTAGTAACTGCTCTGCGTTTAGGTGTGGATCCGAACATGAGACGCAAGGGTGAAAATAGTAATACAGCACTTATGACTGCTATTGAAAACAGGGATATCAATATGCTGGAAGCAATATTAGATGCACCTAGTTTAGATGTAAACTTCAAGATTGAAAATGAAACCACTGCTCTTATGAAAAGTGCTGGTATGAATGACAACTTCCCTGAGACTCGTTTGTTGGTAAATAAACGTGGGTCTGACATAGATATAAATGCAAAAGATCTAAATGACAGGACCGCCCTAATGCATGCAGTTCTTGCTGGTGACTCTAGTACAGTGTCTTTGTTATTGAATGAGTTTAAAGAAACTATAGATACACAGATTAAAGCTGTATCTGGAGAGACAGCACTTCTGATGGCTAAACGTCTTGAAAATACAGAAGTGGTGCAGCGTCTTAAGCCAGGTATATCTAATGATCTGCACAATGCGATTAAAAGAGGAGATGTAGAAACTGTTTCGTCTATTTTAGCTCAAATAATGTATGCAAATGAAGGAGATTTGGATACCTCTGATATTTTAAATATGAAAGAAGAAAGCAAAATAGCAAACACGCCTCTTATGAACGCTATCTCTGGGGAACATGGAAATAACAACAGAGGCAGAATGGTCCACCTCATTGCTTCTGCACCTGGAGTTGACCTGAATGCTACAAACAACAAGGGCCAGACTTTCTTGATGCTTGTAGCACAAGAAGGAGGCTTATCTAACTTTAGTATCCAATATTATGAGAACAACTACGGAGCTTTAGAGGTAAACATGCAGGATAATGATGGTAATACCGCTTTGATGTATGCAGCCAGGGCTAATAATTTTCCAGTAGCACAGACTTTGTTGTCAAGTGATCGAGTTCAGATAGGCCTTAGAAATAATGAAACCCAAACCGCCTTAGAGATTGCAAAATCGCTTGGAAACGAAGAAGTTTCAAACTTGTTAAGTGATGTATTAGCAGTATACAAAGATGAATTTTTTAAAGCGGCGGAGCTTTGTAACCTAGATAATCTCAGACTGTATAGAGCTGAAATTAATCCCAACACACGAAATGAGTATGGCGAAACTGCTCTTATAATTGCTGCTCGTAGTGGTTGTAGAAATGTAGTTTCGGAATTACTAAGTTACGTTCACATAGATGCCAACGCAAAATCGGATGATGGAACAACAGCTCTAACAGCTGCCATTGTAGATCGCCGTGTGCGAGCTGCAAATGAGTTATTAAATAATGCAGAAGTTGGTGTGAATGTATATGGCAGAGATGGAAAAACTGCTCTTATGTGGGCAGTCATCGTTGGCAATGACATATTAGTTGAGCAGCTTATAACAGATCATGGTGCTGATTTTAGCTTGAGAGATAAATTAGAAAACCAAACTGCTTTTGAGCATGCGGTTTCCGTAGGTCAAGTCCGAGTTGTAGAGAGATTTTTATCTATTGATACCTTTGAACCGGCCGATAATGCTAATTTAGCTATTGAAATAGCTAAAAACAAAGGGCATGATCGCATTGTGACTATCTTAGAGGATTGGCAAGATTCGCAAATTACTTTTTTAATGAGAATGTGTTTTTGGTGCAAGAAAAAATAAGAATATGCCAGGTGATATTATAAACCGATGGTATTATCTATAGTTGAGAATACTTTGTGTCGGCTTGGAGTAGTAGAGTCAGAATAGACATTGAATATGATGGCACAGGCTATAGTGGCTGGCAGAGACAACCAAACAAAAAAACCATACAATCAGAGCTAGAGTCTGCTCTGGGAGTAATCTTTGGATCTAAAATATCCGTTGTTGGTTCTGGCAGAACAGATGCTGGCGTTCACGCTTTAAACCAAGTGGCTCACTTTGATTTACCCAAGGCATTTGAAGTAGATAAGTTAGCTAAGGCAATGTGTGCCAATTTACCCAAGGATATTGTTGTTAAGAAAGCTATCTACGTACCTGACAATTTTCATGCTAGAAAATCTTGTGTTAAAAAATCCTATCTATACAAGGTAATTAGTAGCCAAAGTCCTGTTGCTATTTTAAGAAATTATCTTTGTTATACTTCTGATTCAATCGACCTGGTTTATTTGAATGATTTGTCAAGTTTGTTCGTTGGTACACATGATTTTGAAAGTTTTAGAGCATCTGATGCAAATACCAAAACTTCTATAAGAACAGTGTACACTGCAAACTGGTATAAAAATGAGAATTATATAGAGTTTTTAATAGAGGCTAATGGTTTTTTAAAGCAGATGATTAGAAATTTAGTAGGTACGTTATTGTACATGCATTCTAAAAAGTTGCCTAAGTTAAAGTTTCTAGAAATATTAGAAGCAAAAGACAGAACCAAAGCTTTTAATACTGCTTCAGCTCATGCTTTGTATTTGAAAGGAGCATATTTTGATAAAGCAACAACTGATACCCTGCCAAGTTAAAAACTAGTGGGTTTTTAAAACTTTGATAATTTTGTCGTCTTCTATTATTAGTTCAAAGCCTGCTTTTTTAGCCTTTTCTTTTAATTCTTTTATTTGGGCTTTTTTGTGGAGTTTTTCTAATCTTTTATCTTCATTTATTTGGTTAATTTGTAATTCTATATTGTCATGTATATTTGGTCTGGTTGGTTTAGTTGTGCTGGTGGTATTATGTGTTTTATAGATCAGACCTTCTGATACAAAATCTACTTTTGCATTTGTTTCTACATCTGCTTCTACACTGTAGGTTTTAGTCGGTGTCCATAAGGTGGTAAAGCATAGAAGCAGCAGGTGGATATATTTCATATAGCTTGCGGATCGGCATTGTCCTAGTGGGACTTAATATTAAAGGTCTTCATTAAGTTACAGAACGAGTTACAGACAAATTCTGTTTTTTTAGAAAGGTTGCAGCCGCCAGGGCTGCAAATTGATTGGGCTGTAGGTTGTTAGTCAACATCCGTGGTGGAAGATGGTAGTTCGTCTGTGAGTGAATCAGGGGACATGGGTCTAATGCCCGGAGTAAGTTGTGTGGGACTATCATCATCCGAAAGTACTGAGCTACGGTTATACTTGGTATTTTGATTGGAAGCAGGCTGTAGATTTTGATTTTTCCCGTATCCAGATGGGCTTCTTGAGCCTTTTTCAATCAAGTCTTTTACATATTCATGTTCGACTGGTTTAGGCGTATCTTCTCTGGTAAAAACTTCCAACTTAGCAAGATAGGATGAAATACTTCCATTATCATTTTGGATTATTTCTCTAAGAACTTTTAGGGGTGCGAATAGTGCAGCCTTTTTTTCCGCTTCAAAAATGATCTGTGTCAGAGTAGAAGCAGTTATATCACGTTTAGTTTTGTTATCTACAACCGTGACCTTCTCCTGTGCTTTTATCATTCTAGATATATCGTCTAAGGTCACATAACAGCTCTGTTGGGTATCGTATAGCTTTCTGTTTTGATAACGTTTTATGACCTTGGGTGCTACAACATTTGTTTCCATTTGTTCATGTGTGTTCAAAATTACGCCTCCCGCTTCTGGTTTTTTATTTGCTGCAAGATGCAACAGACCCTATTAATACTTACATGCCTTGTCAAGGTTAGGTTGTAAACAACGAATCAGTACTTATAAAACACCTGCTTTTGGAAAAATATTGCAATATCCTGGGCATATTCTTGTGTATTATGTCTAAACTCTTGACATGCACTTCAGGCCCCTTGCTTGTCTGGCAGAAAGCTAATTCAGGAATATAAGCTCCATGTCCGATAAGCTGTCCGATGCGGCTTAAGTTTCTAAATCTGATTATTTTATGTGGGCTATGTATTTCCTGCTCTACCTCTGACAAGGTTAAAACCTCAACCCTATTTAGAGGCAACTTAGATAGGATGAGTATATCTGACTATCACTTTATAAGAGGAGAAATTGCCAGCCTTAATAGTGATCAGCAAAATGCCATAGAGCACTTTAAAGCTTCTGTGGGCTATTTATCAAAGGCAGGCATACACCATAGGCTTGCAGAAGAATACCTAGAATCTGGGGATATTGAATCT
The DNA here is from genome assembly GCA_965203875.1 of Bdellovibrionales bacterium. Taxonomy (GTDB): domain Bacteria; phylum Bdellovibrionota; class Bdellovibrionia; order Bdellovibrionales; family JAUICD01; genus CBDANC01. The sequence continues at coordinate 184,055 of OZ241914.1, forward strand.
GGCATCAACAGTGCAGAGGCTGCTCTAGAGCTGAACGGTAGCTCAGCTAATATACTTGTTCTATTGGGAAATTTATATGCCACCAATGGGTCTTATGAAAAATCAAAAAAGGCGTTTGAAAAAGCTGTAGAAAAAAAAGAATATTCTGCACTTTTATATTTGAGTGTAATCTATGAAAAGGAAGGTCGCATAAAGGATGCCATTTTGGCTCTGAAGCGATCTGTAGAGTTAGATCCTTCTAGTGTACATATAGCACATTATAAATTAGGTAACATATATCACGGATTGCAGAAGAAATTATTAGCTAAGAGGCATTATTCTAAGGCTATCGAGGCTGACTTGGACTTTGTCAATCCTGTATTAAGCCTTCATGATATATATAAGTCAGAGGGAAGATTGGATAAAGCAATAGGCATATTGTCTGATTTTCGATCCACATCTAGCAATAGTCTAGAAATTTCTTCTAGGTTGGCCGAATTATATTTATCTCAAAGGCGGCTATCAGACGCCTATAATGAATTCAGTTTTGTATATAATGCAAGCCCTGATGACTTTTATGCTCCAACAAAAATGGGCTTAATATTAGTAGAGCAGAAAAAATATACAGAGGCAGAAGTTATATTTAAGGAGCTTTTGGATAGGGTGCCAGAATCTGACCAAATAAGATTTTACCTAGGGGCAGTGTATGAGGAGCTAGGCTTTAGACAAAAAGCCATAGATGCATTTGTTGGAATCACAGAAAATTCTACTTACTATGCAGATGCTATGATGCATGCTGCGTATTTAAATAAGATCAATGATCAAATAGATAAAGCAATTTTGATTATGGAAAAAACTCTAGAGACTCATCCTACAATACAAGTAAAAATTATGTATGCAAATCTCTTAAGTTCTCAGGGTCAATATGATAAGGCTATTTCTATATTAAAAGAAGGCATTGGTGTTTCTGATAATACAGATCTGTATTACGCAATAGGCTCTATATATGATATGACCGGCGAAAAAACCAAGGCCATAGCATTTATGAAAAAGGTAATAAAATTAGAACCAAACAACGTAGCTGCCTTAAACTACCTGGCTTATACATATTCTGAACTGAACACAAACCTTGAAAGAGCACAGGTGCTTGTGAACAGAGCTTTAAAACTCAAGCCTGATGATGGATATATAAAAGATACACTTGGATGGATTCTATATAAAAAAGGCCAAGTGGACGATGCAATAATGGTACTAGAGTCTGCTTACAGTCTTGAGCCTAACGAAAGTGTTATTGCAGAACATTTAGCAGACGCATATCACAGTGCTAGCCAGATCGAAAATGCAGTGCTAATGTACGAAAGAGCAATATCTCTTGAGGTCGATGAAAAAAATCTTGCAAAAATCAAATCAAAACTTGCGGACATTCAAGCTTCCCACAAAGGCTATAAAGTTATTTCTGCTAACTAGTATATTTATTTCCTGTACATCTATAGAAAAACAAAGAACATCTGGACTGCTAGTTGACGCCAGTAGTTTTTCTACCAAATTAGATTTAACTGTGGATGGTAAAAATCAAAGTGTAGATGTTCACATAGTGGCCACCAAATTTGCAAATATAAGGTTAGATATTTCTTCAGCATTTGGAATCAATGTAGCCAGTATAGCGTTGGATGATGGCCATCTTAGTTACTTTATACATAGTAATCTAGAATACTACAGTGGCAAGTATCATCCTAAAGTTATTATAGGTGGTGTACAAATGCCTGTAACTCTTTTGGAATTAACCTGGTTTTTATTTGATATAGCACCTGAAGGTTGGGTATGTGAAAAAACCGCTAACACTTTGTCATCATGTGCTAGAAACGATATAAAAATACATTGGCAAGAGATAAACAAAAAAAGTCGTAAGATCAATGTACATGCCAAAGAATCTCAAGCACAAATATACATTAAAAGCTCGGAACACAACATAAAGGTAGATAAAGATATTTTTAGAATAGCAAAACCTTAAATAAAGTTATTTGCTTTCATCCATTTAGGATCCAGAAATTTGTTTAGATAATTTCTAGCACTATCAGGTAGAATAACTACACAACTTTGGTTTTCATTCAAACTGGTAGCTGCTTTAAGTGCTCCACACATGGCTGAACCAGATGAACCACCACAAAGTAATCCTTCTTGGCTAATAATTTTTTTAGCCATATTAAAGGAATCTTTATCATTGGTTTTTACCCAAACATCAATAAGTGACCTGTCTAATACTTTCGGAATGAAATCATATCCAATACCCTCTACATTGTATGGTGCAACTTCTGTGCCTCCAGCCAAAATAGATCCTTCTGGATCGACTCCAACAATAATACAACTTGGGTTTTTCTTTTTAAAGCATTTGGCGATGCCTGTGATCGTTCCTCCTGTTCCTACGCCAGCTACTAGCATATCTACAACATCTATCTGATCTAAAATTTCCTGTGCTGTATGCCGAACGTGTGTGTCTGGGTTATTAGGATTAGCATATTGATCCAAAATATGTGAGTTAGGAATTTGCTTTTGCATTTTGCGAGCTACGCTAATATGGCTTCTAGGATCATCAAATGAAACTTCTGTAGCAGTTCTTATAATTTCGGCACCTAAAGCTCTTAAAACTAATTCTTTTTCGATGCTCATTTTTTCTGGCATAACTATTATAACTTTGTATCCTAACACAGCTCCAGCCATTGCTATTCCTAGTCCTGTGTTCCCGCTAGTTGGCTCTATTAATGTATCTCCTGGTTTAATCTTTCCCTCTGATCTAGCTTTTTTGATCATGTTATATGCTATTCTATCTTTTACAGAACCACCTGGATTTAAAAATTCACACTTGGCATAAAGCTGACACTTTAGATCTTTTGCAATGTTATTGATTTTTACAAGAGGAGTTTTGCCTATTGCTTCTAATATGTTATTCAACTCACTTTCCTATGCTCCAGGTACATTTAAAGCTATAAGTTTTAATAAACTAACATGATTTAGTTTTGCCTGGCTAGATAAGTTACGTCTATTGTTGAGCCAGCAACGATAGGTCTTCTAAAGATTATCTTGTTCTTTACAACATTATATCCGGTTCTAGGTACTACATCGACATTGGTACCATGAGTGTTAGTTACTGTTATTGATATTAGTTCCTCTGGTATTTTAGCTAATTCAACACTGTTGGCAGATATGTTAGCTCCTATGTTCACCAATATATCTTGATAGTCTACTGTACAAATGCTTCCCACCACACCATTTGTATATCGAATAGCTCTTGTTATATCTCTGCCGTATCCAGCCCAGTTTGCATTGTTCATCTGTGCTAGCTGTTCATTATAGCAGTTTTCGTCTCCAGGCTCTATGATCAAGCCATGTACTGTTACTCTTTTTTCATAACCCCAAGCTTGTGTAAATGTTTCTATCAGATTTTCTGGTGTATCTGCACCACTGTCATCTTCATCAGAGAGTATTACAAATGCCAAGTCTGCATTAGGTCTAAAAAACGCTTGGTTTGTTGTATTTCTTAATTTAATTGCTTCTATTATTGCACCGAATGGTTTTTCATCCGATGATGGTTGAGAGACACATTTTCCCCCGTCGCTATCTGGACTGCCGCAGTATAGAGTTTCATCTCTTCGCATGGTGTGCCTAAATAGTAAAGCTGCATTTTGTACTTCTGGATCTAATACATTAAATTTTCTTCCCTGTGATTCAAAGTTTAAGAGTTTACCATTAGTACTATAGTATCCTCCATCTATATCAGTGGTGGTGATACCTATTTGCCAATCCGTGCCACCTAAACCTTGCAAAAAACTATTTAGTTGATTAGCTAATTTAGTCTGTTCTTCGTACATGGAAAGTGAATTATCTACTACAAACAAGATATCTACTGAGCCACTACCTTGATTAAAACTATCGGTGTATGTACGCAAATTGGAGTTTGTGTTGCTACTTAAGCCAACTTTTGATTCATTATCTCCAGATGATGTGAACTTTACTTTGCTGCAATTTTGATTCACCCCAACTACGATTGTAAGTACAAACATGCAAATTACTAGATTTTTTACCTTCATTTAAAACCTCTTTATAATCTAATATTGATTATATGCCATATGCACTATCATTTGATTAACACATTTCAACTAACCTGCGTATGTATACAGGCATCTTAAAGTATATCACATTTATATAGAGATATTGTATACTAGGTCCAGTTTTTAAAGTTAATTTGTTGAAATACGATAGATAGATGGATAGCATCTGTTATCGTGCAACCTGTATCAAATAGCTGGATATCTCTTGATGGCTACTCAAAAAAGTACAATATCAGTATAACCACTCTTAAACAGCAAATAAAAAATCATAATATTAAATATAAGCTAGAAAGTGGCCAGTATTTTATAGTCGACCAAGGGCCTATAAAGGCCAAAGTTAATAAGGATTTTAATGCATCTATATCTTTGGATAATATAGAGTCTCTGGTCCGTGAGATAAAATCTATATACATGAATGCTATAGAAGACAGAGACAAAATAATTCACTGTCTTCAAAAAGAAAATACCAATCTCAAATCTTTGGTGAATATCTTAGAAGAGTCATAATTTACATATTAGGAATGTAGGTCAATAACAAGGCCACTATTTTTTCAGAAAAAATTCCTCCTATCATAATAATCAATGCAGATGTCAACAAAACAGCAGTAGAAAGTACATTTTGATTCATAGAAAGTTTATGGTCTGTACTTGGCATATACATGATCAACACAGGTCTTAGGTAGTAATACATACTAATCATGGTGCTAATAATTGCCCACAGTACCAACCAAAAAAGGCCTTTGTTTATAGCTGCTGTGAACAAATAAAATTTTCCAAAAAATCCCATAGTAGGCGGCAGGCCTGCCAAGCTTAGAAGACATATAGAAAGTGCTGCTGCATGTAGCGGTTTTTTACTAAGACATTTTAGATTGTCCAGTAAAATTACATCAGACGATCTGCGTTCTAAAAGGTTAACAAGGGCAAAAGCTCCAAAATTCATCAGAGAATATGCAATTAGATAAAACATTACAATTGCTCCTTCATTTGAAGAATCAAATCCTAAGCAAATGATACCTATAAGGATATATCCAGAATGAGCTATGCTGGAGTAGGCCAACATACGCTTTAAGGATTCTTGTTTTAAAGCACAAAAATTTCCGACTAGCATAGTGATTACACTAAGCCACTGGAGTATATCTACATAACTAGAAGTTTCTTTTAAAAGTCCAAGCATGAATATTTTCATCAAAAAAACAACCCCAGCAATTTTGCCTAAAGTCGACATATAAGCTGTAACTGGGGTGGGTGCTCCTTGATACACATCTGGCACCCATGCATGAAAAGGAAAAACAGAGCTTTTGAATAACAGTCCTGCGGTTAATAGCACAAAACCCATCAAAAATACCGGGTCTTCCTTGATCAAAAATAGGCTATCTTTTATATCAGAAATAGCAAAGCTTCCTGTAGATCCATATAAAAGTGCAATTCCATAAAGCAATATTGCTGACCCAACACTACCTAGGATAAAATATTTTATAGAAGCTTCTTTGGATAGACGCTCTTCTAAGCTAAGTCCAATGAGTACGTAAAAAGCCAAAGACATTAATTCAATTCCTATAAAGGAGATCATAAAGTCGTTTGAAATAAAAACTACTATAATTCCTATACTAGCATTGATAATCAAAAATACATGTTCAGAAAATTTATCGCTCCTTACATCCAAATTGCCGTAGGATATAAAAAGTACGGCTATGGTAAATATGATGACGACAATAAAAATGATGTATGCCAGATTATCAATTACAATTTTATCAGAAAACCCTGTTTGTCCAGAACCTAAAAACAGCCAGAATACCAGAGCTAAAATTAATCCAATACAACATTGTGTAATTGTATTTATAAATGGTTGTTCTTGATTCTTTGTCATAATTTTAATAGTAACAGGAAATATACTGGTCAAAAACATTATAACCAGTGGAATAACAATCCATAGATCTAATAAGCCAGGTGTGTTCATTGATCCCTCTTTTGAGAGTTAATATCTAAACTATAGGCTCCTTGATTTTGCACTAAATGTTCTAGGCTGGTTTTAGAATAATCCAAAAATTTATTAGGAAACAGGCCCATCAAAAATATTAATATAACCAAAGGCAATAACACAAAAATTTCTATTTTACTTAGATCGCTAGATACTGATTCTGAAGTTTTAGTACATGGTCCATAGAATATTTTTTTATAAACAAATAACATATATACAGCTGCCAGTATCACTCCTAATACTGCGATGGCAGCAAAAGTTTTACTAACTTCAAATGCACCTAATAAGATCAACAATTCTCCAATAAATCCATTAGTACCTGGGACAGCTATACTAGCCATGGTGACTATGAAAAATAGAATAGCATACACAGGCATTTTTTTTGCAAGCCCTCCATATGAGTAAATATCTCTAGTGTTAGTTCTTTTGTAAATCATTCCAACCAATAAAAATAGAGCACTCGTGCTAATTCCATGGTTTAACATTTGATAAAACCCACCTGTTACACCATAAATATTTAATGAAAACAGTCCTAAGATAACATATCCCATATGAGAAACGGATGAGTATGCAACAAGTTTTTTTACATCAGTTTGAACAAAAGCTAAAAGAGCGCCACATATTATTCCAAGTACTCCTAAGATTAAAAATATCCAATAAAAATTTTGTACTGAATGTGGAAACATTGGTATAACCCACCTAATGAAACCATACGCTCCTAGCTTTAGCATGACCCCAGCCAGAATTACCGAGCCAGCTGTAGGTGCTTCTACATGTGCGTCTGGAAGCCATGTGTGTAAAGGAATTATCGGAACCTTTATGGCAAACGCCAAAGAGAATGCAAAGAACATTAAGTTTTGAGGGTTAAGCAACATTCCTTTTACAAACGGTATATCTAGCTTATAAAGCTCTGCTATGCTAGCAGTGAAAAATCCTAATTGATCCCTGGCTAAAAACATCATAGAAATTATCGCAACTAACATGAATAAAGATCCAACCATGGTAAAAATAAAAAATTTTACAGCGGCATAAACTTTTTTAGGACCACCCCACACCCCTATTAAAAAATACATGGGCACTAAAGATGTTTCAAAAAAAATATAAAACAGCACAACATCTAGAGATAAAAAAGTACCTAGCACAAGTGTTTCTAACGTCAAAATATGAAAGTAAAATGATTTTTCTTTTATAGAGCTAGATAAAATTACTAAAAGTGTAAGGAGAGTCGTAAGTATTACCAGCCATATAGAAATACCGTCTATTCCTACAAAGTAGGATATACCCATGCTCTTAATCCAAGGAATATTCTCTATTAGTTGTGGATTGTATGTAGATTTATCAAAAACACATAACAAAACCAGGCTCAGCGTAAATACCAATAGAGAAAATATAATTGCCAGATTCTTTACTATTTTGTTAGGTACTACAGTAAGTACCAAAGCAAAAAATATAGGTAAAAAGATTAACCAAGAAAGCATCATGCTCCTTTAAACTTACTCATTAAAACAAAGCTAATAAATGCCAAACCTAGAACTAAATATAATACGTACTGTTGCAAATTTCCGTTGTGTAGATTTCTTAAGGTGGATGCCATTGAATTTACAAAATTAGATAATTTATAAGAAAATTTATCGATCATGCCTGAGTCAATTTTTATAAATAAATTTTGACTAACTTTAGTAAAAAAATTTGCAATAGCTTTGTCATAGAAATTATCTATGTAGTATTTATTAAGTAAAATATTTTTTATATTAGGAAATTTCTTTTTAAGCACTATAGAAATATTTGGCCTGATATTATAAATGAAATAAGCCACCATTAATGACAAGAGTACAGCGGTTACAGAAATACTCATGGCCAAAAATTCTGCGTTTGCATCAGGTATGATCATATTTGGTATAGATGCAACACTACTGCTCAGCCACTCGGATAAGAAATTGGGTATGTGCACAAAATGCCCTAGTACATGAGGAACTCCAATAAGCCCTCCTACCACAGATAGAATTGCTAAAATCAATAATGGGGCTTTTATACATAACCCAGGTTCATGTGGTTTGTTCTTAGTATCGAACTTAGATTTACCCCAAAATACAAGACACATAATTTTAGTCATATAGAATGTTGTAAGACAAACTCCTAAAACTCCCAACACCCATAAGAAAATACTGCCTTTTGGAGAGTGTAAACTCATCAACAAGATTTCATCTTTACTAAAAAATCCAGCAAAAAAAGGTAGGCCTATTATAGCAAAAAATCCCATCAGGAAGGTTATATGTGTAAAGGGCATATATTTTCTAAGCCCTCCCATCTTTGTAATATCTTGTTCCTCGCTCATGCCATGTATTACACTTCCTGCACCTAGAAATAAAAGAGCTTTAAAAAATGCATGGGTAATTAAATGAAAAAACCCTGCACTAAATGCTCCAACTCCTACAGCTAAGAACATATAACCTAGTTGTGATATTGTTGAGTAGGCCAATATTTTTTTTATATCCACTTGTAGCAAGGCAATTGAAGCAGCTAATACTAAGGTCAATGCTCCTACTATACTTATAAGATTCATAGATAAAGGAGCTGCAACATAAAGTGTGCTAAGTCTTATTATTAAATAAACTCCTGCTGTTACCATAGTAGCTGCGTGTATTAATGCAGATACAGGGGTAGGGCCTGCCATTGCGTCCGGTAACCAAGTATATAATGGTATTTGAGCAGACTTACCCGTAGCACCCATAAACAACAATATTGCTGCCCAAGTTGCCCAGTTTGTACCAGAGGCTGCTTGATTTATTGCTTCAAATTCTAAAGTTCGAATATTTATAAAAATTAAAAATATCCCTAGCAAGAAAAAAGCATCTCCTATTCTATTCATTACAAATGCTTTCATTCCTGCTTTGGCTTTTTGTTCATCATCAAACCAAAATCCTATTAATAGATAAGAGGCAAGTCCAACACCTTCCCATCCAACAAACATGGTGAGCAAGTTTGAACCCAAAACCAGAATCAGCATGCTAAACACAAACAAATTTAGATAAGAAAAATATTTGTTAGGTTTAGCATCGTCTTTCATATACTCTATGCTAAACAAATGTATTAAAAACCCTACTCCGGTAATTACAAGAAGCATTAAAGAACTAATATGATCCACAACGAAAGATGCTTTGATTTCAAAATCACTTACAAGTATCCAATTAAACAGATCGAGTTTTACTGGTTTATCTGTAACAGATACTGCATGAAACAATTTATATGACAGACAAAACGGTACAAAGACCATGGCAGTTGCCAAGATCCCTGAGATTTTATAATTTTGATTTTTTAGGCTAATCCCATTGACTATAAACCCTAAAAAAGGAAGAAATAAAATTAAACCTATTAACATTTCCTAGCCTCTTAAATTTTCAAAAAGTTTAAGGTGTATGCCTTTAAATTGTTTGAACACCATTACTGCTATTGTCAGACCAATAGCCGCTTCACTTGCCGCTATTGCTTTTATAAAAAACACAACTATTTGCCCATCTAAATTATCCATAAACCTAGAAAAAGCCACAAAAGTTATGTTAATAGCGTTCAACATCAGTTCGATAGACATCAATATAACCAATATATTCTTCCTAATTAAAACTCCTACAATACCTATAGAAAATAACAGGCCAGATAAAATAAGATAGTGGTGTATACCTACATCAAGCATTAATACCACCTTTACCTTTTGCCAAAGACAACACCCCAACTAGAACAACTAGCAAAAGAACTCCTATAAGCTCAAAGCTAAATAAATGATCAGTGAACAACTTTAGGGCCATTCCTTTTGTTGCTACTACCGCATCTGTATTTGCTTCAGATAATTTAATATCTTTTATTGAAAAATAAACGCCAGAAATCACGCACGTAAATATTAAAGCTGCACTTATTATCTTAAGTGTTGAAGCAACCACTCCTCTAGAAAAGGGATGTTTTTCTTGTTTTACATCCAGAATCATGATCACCATCACAAACAGAACTACTATTGCACCTGCATATATAATCAACTGGATACCTGCTAGAAAGTATGCTTCCAATGTAAAAAACATTCCTGCTACCGATACCATAAATATAGCCAGGCTTAGTGCTCCGTATACTGGATTAGGCAAAAGTACAATGGCCATAGAAGAGGCAACTAATATAAAAGCAAGCATATAAAATATAAGATCCAAGTTATCCGCCAAATTTAGTTTTTATTAAAAATACTACTATTGCTGTAACAGCCACATTAGCAAGCGATAGTGGTAGGAGAGTGCCCCAACCAAATTGCATTAATTTGTCATATTTAAACCGTGGCAAGGTCCATCTGACCCAAACAAAAAGCCACATTAAAACAGCAACCTTAGAAACCAAAACCATATGAAAAAATCCAGCCTTTAAGATATTTATCATGGTGGTATTTTCGACATGCGTGGCTATAAATGCATGTAGAGAATTGTCTGTAACCATAGGTAGTCCCCAACCTCCTAAAAATAGCAGGGCAAACAAAACACTTGAGACTATCATGTGACCATATTCTCCCATAAAGAAAATCAACATCTTAAATCCACCATATTCCGTATGAAAACCTGCGACTAATTCTGATTCTGTCTCTGGTAGATCAAAAGGGAGTCTATTTGTTTCAGCAAACATGGCAACCAAAAACAACATCGCTCCTACTGGTTGTAAGAAAATTCCCCATCTAGGCAAAAACCAAGTTGAATATTCCAATGCTGTATTGGCAAACATAGGAACTTGTTGAAAGCTCACCATCTCATAAAAATTAAATGTAGCGTAGATCATTAAAATACCTACTAATGATAAGCTTAGGGATAATTCATAGCTGATCATCTGTGCACTGGCCCTAAGAGATCCTAACAATGAGTATTTATTTCCTGATGCCCATCCGGCAATTAGTATTCCGTATGTTCCTAGAGACGAAATGGCTAATATATAAATAATACCAATGTCGATGTCGAATCCACTAAAGTTAAAAGTATATCCTCCCCAAGTTTTTCCAAGAAACTCAAATGGCTCGACCTCTATTGGTATAGACAACGGTAGTGCAGTAAATGTAAGAGCTGCTGGTATCAGAGCCAGCACAGGAGCAGATAAAAATAAAATTTTTACCGCATTTTTAGGAACAAACGATTCTTTAAAGAGAAATTTTACCGCATCTGCCAAAAGTTGAGTTAAACCCAAAGGGCCTACTCTATTTGGACCAAATCTCATCTGTATAAAAGCCGAGCCTCTTCTTTCGATCCAGACTAGAATAGGAACCGCCTGCACCATCATTAAGAAGATCACAACAAGCTTTATAGTATTTATACTAATTTCAAGAATATCGCTGCCCAAAAAATTTATCCTTAAAGATTAGCATCGTTTAATCCCATTTCAGTCCGCCTACTTTGAACTCATAAATTAAGCCGTATACTAGTATTAAGAAAAAGAAACCTACAGAAGTAAGTAAGAACAAACCCATACTTTGTATGTTCTCTACGAAAACTAAGGCCCAGGGAAAAAGAAAAATTATCTCTATGTCAAATAGAATAAATGAAATTGCAGTTAAGTAAAATTTTATCGATATTCTGCTGCTTTTTGGTTCTGCTCCAATTACTCCACACTCATAGGGCATATCTTTTTTCTCATTAGAAGAGTATTTTCCTGCTGCTTTTGCGTTTAAGTAGATAAGCCCAAACCCAAATATCAAAACAAATGACAGTATAATAATTATAGGTAAAATCTGTGCTAACATTTGAAAAACACCTAGCAGGCTGTGGCCTTAGTTATAATAATTTTTCCTTTTTATACATATAACATCAAAATACCCAACTTTAACAATCTTGTTACCCATCAATGTAACGCAAAGTGCAAGGGGTTAGGAAGTTAACTTAAGCTGGCTATGTTTTTAAAAAGCCCTAAAACTGACTGTAGTACCGTAAGTTTTTAAGTTGACAGTTTTCAATGCTGCGTGCTAACGCTTTGCTCTGGTGATTATATGAGTGATGTGGTCTTAGACATTTCTAAAGAGCTTAAAAAGAGCCTGGTAAAGCCTGCTGGCTTTCGTTCTGGGGATACTGTTGAGGTATATGTCAGGGTGATTGAGGGTGAAAAAGAGAGAATTCAAATTTTTAAAGGCTTGGTATTGAAAATACAAGGCTCAGGGGCAGGCCGTTCCTTTACAGTTAGAAAAAGCTCGTATGGAGTAGGGGTTGAAAGAACCTTTCCCTTTGCAAGCCCTTTTATACAAAAGGTAAATCTTGTTTCTCGTGGTTCGGTTAGAAGAGCAAGATTATATTATATGAGAAATCTTAAAGGGAAGGCTGCTAGGATTAAATCTGAATCAGCCAATAAAACAACCAAATCAGGTGAAGTATCTTAACTAATGCCAAGCCCAACAAATTTGATCAGAAAGATTTAATACGAATAATTGGGGTAGATGAGGCTGGTAGAGGTTCATTAGCAGGCCCTGTCTGTGCTGCTGCGGTCAGAATTGTTTGTACTAAAAATATCTCTGAATATACAGATTCAAAAAAATTAACTCCCCTAAAGCGTCAGAGAATTTGTAAAGAGATTATAAAAAATCAAGACTATGCTGTAGGTTTTGCAACCGTTAGAGAAATAGAAAAATTTAATATAATGAATGCATCTTTAATGGCAATGCGTAGAGCTGTTTTAGAGCTTGGTTTAAAGAATAATTTTTTGGTATTAGTGGATGGAAAATTTTGTATTCCCGATCTCAATATAGAGCAGATGGCTTTAACACAAGGAGAACTGCGAGCAAAGCCAATAGCTGCGGCATCCATTGTGGCAAAGGTTATAAGGGATAAGAAGATGCTAGGATTATCAAAGGAGTATCCTCAATATGATTTCGAAACTCATAAAGGCTATCCTACGTCTAAGCATATCAAAGCAATTAAAAGACACGGACCTTGTGTCATGCATAGAAAAACATTTTCAAGGGTCAAAGAATTTATTTAACGCTAAGTGGGATGTTGCAGAGAAGCTTATAGCAGCTGGATTGGAAAAAATTGGGTTTAAAATCCTAAAGAAAAATTACATAACTCCTTTTGGAGAAGTAGATTTACTTGTGTCTTATAGGAATCAACATTTTATGATTGAGATAAAGGCAGTTTCTGAAATTGCCATGTTGGATAGGATAACTAGAAGTGGGCAAAAACAACGGCTTGTTAAAATTTATAAATATTTAGAAAATGATATGGCTTTAAGAGCTATGCTCATTGTAATAGAAAGAAAAAATAAAGAAGTAATAGTATATCTAGATTATCTATAGGTTTTCAATTTTATCAAATATTTGATTAGCAAAGCGGCAAGCCGGAAGGCTTAAAGCGTAGCTAAGAGAATATTTGGTAAAATGTTAACCAACGTTCGAGGTAGGCTCCGAAAGATTATCTATAGATAGATAGATAGTTATATATCATGCCTTAAAAAGCTATTGTTTATTCCTGCGTATAATCAAACAGGTGGTTATCTAGGTTAAAGCTTAGTTGTGAATAGATAAATTGCATGATAGCATGTTGTTTGAATGGTGATATCTTAAGCCGTATCTATGATTAATTTTTGATGTTTATGGAAAAACCTTATAATTTCATACAGCAAATAATCAAAGAATCTAAATCGGAGGTTATTACTAGATTTCCGCCAGAACCTAATGGATATCTTCATATTGGTCATGCTAAATCTATATGCTTAAATTTTGGCTTGGCCAAGATGTTCGATGGAAAATGTTTTTTAAGATTTGATGACACCAATCCAGAAAAAGAAAGTTTTGAGTTTATCAATGCAATTCAAGAAGATGTAAAATGGTTGGGTTTTAACTGGGATGAAGAAATTAAATATGCTTCTGATTATTTTGAAACTTTATTTGAGCTAGCAGCCCAGCTTATAAAAAAAGATTTGGCGTTTGTGGACGATTGTAGTCTTGAAGAGATAAGAACAATGAGAGGTTCGTTGACAGAGCCGGGTAAGAACAGTCCTTTTAGAAATAGAACTATCGATGAAAACTTAAAATTATTTGATCAAATGCGAAAAGGCAAATTTGAAAACGGACAAAAAGTTTTAAGGGCAAAGATAGATATGTCCAGTGGAAATATGAACCTACGAGACCCTATATTGTACAGAATAAAAAAAATGCCGCATCCTAGGACAGATGCTTGGGTAATATATCCAACTTATGATTTTGCACATGGACAATCGGATGCGATAGAGCATGTGACACATTCTATATGTACCTTGGAATTTGAGGATCATAGACCGTTATATGATTGGTTCATTGAAAATCTAAGTCTACCTTCAAAACCTAAACAATATGAATTTTCTAGATTAAATTTAGATTATACAGTTATGAGCAAAAGAGCTCTTTCATATTTGGTAGAGAATAATTTTGTTTCAGGATGGGATGATCCCAGAATGCCAACCATTAGAGGTATGAGAAGAAGAGGTTATCCTGCCAGTGCTATCAGAGATATGTGTGATTTAATAGGGGTAACAAAAAAAAATACCGTTACAAAACTTAGTTTTTTAGAAGAATGTGTTAGAAAAAAATTGAATGACGCTCCAAGGTTGATGGCTGTATTAAATCCTCTAAAAGTGGTTTTAACAAACTATGATAAAGAAGAGACGTTAACTCCATTGGCACATCCACAAAAACCAGAGTTGGGCAGGCGAAAATTAACTTTTTCAAATCAGGTTTTTATAGAAAAAGATGATTTTATGGAAAACCCAACAGAGGGTTTCCATAGGCTAAGTCCGGGTAAGAAAGTACGACTTAGATATGCGTATGTTATTAGATGTGATGAAGTAATAAAAAATAAAGATAATGAAATTGTAGAATTGAGATGTAGTTATTTTCCAGAAACCAAAGGTGGTAAGCCTATGTCAAGTGGCGAGAAAGTAAAAGGTATCATTCATTGGGTTTCTTCTAGTCAAAACCAGTCTGTGGAAGTTAGATTATATGACAGGTTGTTTTTAGTAGAGCGTCCAGGTAAAGATTTTATAGAACATATAAACCCTGAGTCTTTAAAAGTTATAGAGGATGTAAAGGTAGAAAACACTAAGATCCCCAAGGTTTGTCAGTTTGAACGTACTGGATTTTTCTGTATAGATGATAATTCTACGGATAATAAGATGGTATTAAACAAAACTGTATCCTTAAGGTCTTCAATTTTTAATTAAGGTCCTTCGTTTTGATAAGTATACATAGCGTAACGGTCCGACCGCAGGTCAAGTGAAGCTATGTATGCTTATCAAAACGTTGTGCAACGTTCAAGGTATACTATAAACAAATTTGCTTCATAACGAAGTGGTAAGTCCGAAGGACTTAAAGCACAGTTATGAAAACATTTGATGAAATGTTGCCCAACGTTCAAGGTGAACTACAACAGACTGTCTTAAGGTCTTCAATTATCAAGCCCTTGAGCCACAGCCTGTAAGAGTGGCTTTGCTGCTCTAAAAGGCTGTGGCCTTGTGCAACGTTCAAGGTAGACTACAAAAGACCATCTAATAGTTTTTAATTCGGTTTTTTTCTATTTTTAACTCTCTTTTTATAGATGTGAGAATACATAAATACAAAGTTGCCCACAAGTACAGCTGCTATTGCTGTTGCTGTTACCGCTGTACCTACTGCTGCTACTACTATTCCTGCTACTCCTACTACTAATAATGCTGCACCTACTGCTTCTGCACGTACTACTGTTGTCGCTACTGCTGCTACTGCGTTTTCTAGTGCTTCACTGGCCCTTGCCAAAAAACCTCTACTCTTACTATTCTCAATAAACTCATCAATTTTACCTGCTAACTGACTAGGATCGATAGACTCTATAGAAGCTCCTGCAAATTCCTCGAACTCTTGTATAATAGTTTCCCTTTTTAGTTTATCGATCATATGCAAAGCTTCACAAGCCTCGCTATATTCTCTGTAAAAACATATATTTTCTCTTAGATCACCTATACGACTTAAACAATCGCTATTAGAAGATAATTCCAACATAAGCCTCTGGTGCAAGGTTCTACCCTGACTGTCTGTTTCTTGCAGCATATTCATAACATATTCAGCGTTGTAGTGGTTAATAAGCTCGTTGCGTTCGGAACGACCAGAAGTATCTCCCCATGATGGGATCCTAGACTGAATACTAGCCAGCACAGGACAAGCCTGCATCATCAAAAACGCACTAGAATTTACAGCCATAGCAGCAGCACTAGCACTTGCTATCTTTCTACTACCAGCAGTAGATACAACCTCTGTAGGCTTACTACGAGCAATATTACACGATACAAAGAACAAACATGAAAACAATATACAAGATGACTTATGTAAACCTAATTTTAGCAAATTACTTAAAAACATTCCTTACCCCCTTGCAAAGACTTAAATAACTAAGAAAAGCTGCTCAAAAAAAAGTATGCTACCCCCCCCCCCCCCCCCCCCCCCAATTTTTGTCAAGCTCTTTTTTAGATCTCGTATTTCTAAGGTTAAATTTAAGCAAGATATTTTTGTAAGGCTTTCAATCGAGCCGTTTTGCTTTTGTGTTTTTCTATAAACAAAATTTATCTTGAGCTGTATTAATGAGTAAAGATTCAATTTTTGATCTATTTAATTTTGAATCCACCGAAACAACGTCTTCCAAACTAGTCATAAGAGATTGATCCATACCACATGGATTAAACTCACAATTAAAAAAATCGTTTGTTATATTAAACGCCATACCATGATAAGTTACCCATTTTTTTGCACCTACTCCTATGGATATAATTTTTTTCTGGTTAACCCAAACTCCAGTATCTTTTGCGTAAGACTTTAGATTAAAGGAACTTAAAACTTCTATGCCAATTTCTTCTAGAGTTTTTAAATGTTTCCTAAGATCTCTATTTCTTAAGTTTAGATTTAAGATAGGGTATAGAAGAATTTGACCAGGCCCGTGCAGAGTAAGTTTTCCACCTCTTTTAACTTTAACTATTTCACCGTCAAAATTTTTAATGTCCTTTGAGTCTCCTGCCGACCCAACAGTTATAACTCTGTTATGAGAGCACACTATTAGAAATTCTTCTTTGGTATTGTAAGTTTTATCTAAACACTCTATTTGTTTTTCAAGAGCTTTTTTATAATCTATTAGTCCAAGATTTATTACTGTCATTATCTTTGAAAAATATGAATAGGTTGACCTAACCCCACTTCACTTGATTCCATAATTAATTCACCTAAAGTTGGGTGCGGGTGTATAGTTAAGGCTATATCTTCTAATGTCGCTCCCATTTCCATTGCCAGTGCAGCTTCACTAA
The DNA here is from genome assembly GCA_965203875.1 of Bdellovibrionales bacterium. GTDB lineage: Bacteria > Bdellovibrionota > Bdellovibrionia > Bdellovibrionales > JAUICD01 > CBDANC01. The sequence continues at coordinate 201,416 of OZ241914.1, forward strand.
TTAAAGTACCCGCATTAGATCCAACAATCTGAACGCCTCGTACTAAATTTGTAGACTCTTCGAAAATTATTTTAACAAATCCGTCATCTTCCATAACAGAAACTGCTCTGGCATTTGCTCTATATGGAAACTTTGCTACTTTTGCATCAGGAAGATCTTTTTGCCCCATACCAACTGCTGCAATTTCAGGATCTGTAAAAATAACACTGGGAATAACTTTAGCATCAAACACTCTATTTTCTCCTGATATTACATCTGCTGCAAGAAGCCCTTCATAAGTAGCCTTATGTGCTAACATCGGATTTTTGGTGACATCTCCTACCGCAAAAATGTTAGGTACATTTGTACGCATTTGAGAATCAGTTTTTATAAAGCCATGCTGATCCAATGTTAAATTTATATCCTTTGCTATGCCTGAGTTTGGAACCCTTCCTACAGTTACCAAAATTTTATCAGCTTTTAAAGAAAGCTCACTGCCTACTATGTCTGCAAAAACTTCTATAGATGATTTTTTCTTTTGTACTTTTAATGCAGTAGAATCTGTATGTATTTTCACACCTAGTTTTTTAAATTTTTTTAAAACTTCATTGCATACATCGTCATCTAATAAATTAGAAAACAAATTACTGGATGCTTCTAGCACAATTACCTTAGTGCCAAACTTGGCCATATACCCACCGATCTCAAGTCCGATATATCCACCCCCTATCACAATTAATTTTTTAATAGGTTTTTTTTGACTAAGTATTCCGGTGGAGGATAAAATCAACTCTTCGTCGTATTCAAAGCCGTCTATTTGTACGGGTTTAGAGCCTGTGGCTATAATAAAATGTTTGGATTTTATTTTGCGATCAGAGATTGTTATTTCTTGAGGATTTAAGAATTTAGCTTCTCCTTTTAAAACATCTACTTTATTTGCCTTTAAAAGACCGTCCACTCCCTGACGCATTCGATCACAGATACTTTCTTTCCATAATTGTAATTTTTCAAAATCAACCTGCTTGTCTGATCCTATGTTAATTCCCATCTTGTGTGCATCATCTAAACTTTTGAAAAAATGGGAGGCATGTATCAAGGCTTTGGACGGAATGCAACCTACATTCAAGCATACCCCGCCTAGATGTTTTTTTTCTACAACCGCAGTTTTTAATCCTTTTTGAGCACACCTTATAGCTGCTGTATACCCACCAGGGCCTGCACCAATTACCACTACATCGTAGTCCACTATTCCACCACCATTTTTATAGGGTTTTCTAGTTTATCTATAAGTTTACCCAAAAATCTAGCGGCGACAGCACCATCTATCAATCTATGATCAGCTGTTATACTTATGTTCATCACATCTCTTGGAACAAAACTACTACCTTTAAACACAGGAGTTTTTCTGATTTTGTACATACCAACTATACATACTTCTGGATGATTTATTATGGGCGTAGCTGAGATTCCACTAATACTGCCTATATTGGTTATTGTTATAGTTGCATTTTGCATGTCTTCTAGAGTTAGTTTGTTATTTCTAGCTCTGTCAGAAAGAGTCACTAATTCTTTACTCATCTCTAGTATGGTTTTTTGATTTACATTTTTTATCACAGGTACAACTAAACCATTTGGAGTGTCTGTTGCAAAACCAATATTACAAGTTTTTTTATATATAATTTCATCTTCTGTTAGAGAGGCATTTACCATAGAAAATTCTTTAATTGATAAAACTAAAGCCTTCATTACAAATGGAAGGAAAGTTATTTTTGAGTCAGGATAATCTTGTTTTAATTTTACTCTTAATTTCACCAAATTAGTTACATCCGCTTCGTCTAATACAGAAAAATGAGGAATTATATTTTTTGAATTTACCATGGCTTGAGCAATTTTTTTTCGAATTCCTCTAAGAGGGACAACTTGATCTTGCTCAGTTTTGAAAGTCGTGCCTATAGGCTGTGAAGCAGTTGCAGATCTTACATCTTGTTGTGTCACACGTCCCTGATTCCCTGAACCTTTTATATTATTTATGTCCACTCCTAGTTCTCTGGCAAGTTTTCTAGTTGCAGGCGTAGCTAACACATTGGCTCCAGCAACAGGAGGCGATATTTCAAATGGGCTAGCATTTATTATGGTAGCTTTGGGTTCATCAGTTATTTTAGAGCTAATGTTTTTTGTAGTAGAAGCAGCCTTATTGGAAGTAATTTTTTTAGAATCACTTAAATTGGCTGTTTCTTCTATCACCAGTAAAGTTTGACCCACTTGTATTGTATCACCTTCTTTTGCTTTAAGTGTTTTGATTATGCCATCTATGGTACTTGGTATTTCTACAGTGGCTTTATCGGTTAGTACTTCGCAAAGCCCTTGATCAATTTTTACTGTATCTTTTGGTTTTACAAGCCACTTTACAAGCTCTCCTTCTTTAACACCTTCTCCAATTTCGGGTAGTCCAACATCTTTAGCCATTTTTTCTCCCTCTGTTAATAACGCCTTCAATGAAATATTCTGCTGCTTTATATGAGCTTCTTACAAGAGGGCCGCTTGCAACATACATAAAACCTAAGCTTTTTGAAACATCTCGCCAGTAGTCAAATTCTTTAGGAGTAATATATTCTTTTACTGGAAGAAATTTACTGGAAGGTCTTAAATATTGGCCAAATGTTACCACATCACATCCTGAATTGCGTAGATCTTCTAAAGATCTGTGTACTTCCTGTTTTCTTTCTCCTAGCCCCAACATTAAAGATGATTTGGTATATGTTCCTGACAGTTTTTTAGCTTGCTCTAGTACAAAAAGTGACTGTCTATAACCTGCCCTCATATCTCTAACTTTTGGAGTTAGCCTTTCAACCGTCTCTATGTTATGTGCAAAGACATCTGGTTTGGAGCTTAATATAGTTTTTATGTCCTTTAAAGAACCTTTAAAATCTGGAGCTAGTACCTCCACAATTATTTTTTTATTATTTTTTTTAATGACTTCTACAGTTTTTGCAAAATGTAATGCCCCTCCATCATCTAAATCATCCCTATCCACACTGGTAAGAACTACATAATTCAAATCCATTTTGGATACAGCTACCCCAACTTTATATGGTTCTAGTTCATCCAGTTGGCCATCCAGATTACCTGTTTTAACATTGCAAAATCTACAGCCTCTAGTACAAGTATCACCCATAATCATTATAGTAGCGGTGCCGCCAGACCAACACTCGCCTATATTGGGGCATTTGGCCTCTTTGCATACAGTGGCCAGCCCTAAGCGACTGAACATTGACGACAGCTCCGAATACTTGTTACCAGATGGAAGTCTGACTTTAAGCCAATCTGGCTTTGTTTTAGTTAGCATAGAATAACTCTTACTAGTTAGTTTTTGTATAAATTATACTATTTCACAATATCATGTTAATTCCAAATATTTTAGTGAGCTTTTTGTATGCTATTTTTTCATTCATGCCTATGCTGGTTTTCAAATTCTGCACAAATAGTGTATAAATTAGAGTCCTTGAACCTACATCAAACGTTTAGGTCAGAATTAGATTTATGGGGTACGTAGTTGTTTATACTAGACAGTGTCATTGAGGTATCAAAGAAGCAAATCAGTGTAGATTTTCGATCTGCTGTCTTCTTAGCTATTAAAGTCTGTTTTTTTTTATTCTTAAACCTCTGCCCTTTTAAAGCCAAAGCGTATTCCAATTCAGAGCCTGACAAAGCTATAGGTTTAGAGTTTGGAAATGGACAAATTCTTTTTCATATCCCTCACATAGAGCACTCTCAAGAAGAATTCGAACAAATGGATGATCTGGATGAAAAAACCTTGGAACTAGGTAAACATATGTTGAAATTAAAAAACATGCTGGGTGATCAAAATCTGGAAACCCCAATATATCAGCATAATGTTCAAGAACTTTTTGAAGCAGATATTGAAAATATAATTCTAGATCCAGTATTAAACTCAGAGCTTTATGAACAAACGTCTAACACAAGCTCTGGCATTATAAAAAGTATTGTTAGAGAAAAGATATTATTATTAAATCAGAGATTAGTTTTAGAAAAAGCCTTAAATCAACTTTTTGTTTGGTGCATGTTAAGCTCATCAAGAACTTTCTTAAGTCAGGATATTCTCAATAAAATAGAACAAAAGTTTTCTGGATTAGCTAGGCTGGCAAAAGGGATGTCAGTAGCTATTGAAGAAGAGATCTCAAGCCTTGAAAAAGACAGACTATTAGACACAACCGTAAATTCTCTAATTTGGTATGGGATAGAAGTAGGAAGTGTATATGAAGAAAGAACGCATTTTCAAGAACATCTAGAAGATATAAGAAAACAAATATATGAGGCACGAGAAGAAGAAAGAGATTCACTTAGAGAACAAGAATTATTATTATCAGAGCAAATAGCAACTCACACTGCTCTAATTAATCAACTTCTATCCTATAAGCCATGGCTTACTCTTTTGCAAGAAACAGTAGAAGACATCAATGGAAATAGAATCGTATATATAGATTTGCTTTGGAGGATTAGTAAAGCACAATTTGAACAAGGTAATTTTAATTATGATGAAGGAGAATTTGTTAGTCTAAAAAGACTTACTCGATCTTTTATAGAGCAAAAAACTCTCCAAGCAGTTAGTGGCACGACTAATTTTATAATAGATATATTAACTGATGATCCAAAATATGTTGCTCCTCTTGTAGTGCTAAGGACAGAAACTCTGGAAGTGATACATCAAACCATTCAAAGATTGGAAAGCCAAGAGCAATATGAAGAGGCTTTTCCTGACTTCCAAAGTTATAGAGAAGCTGACTACTACATGCTTGGATTACCATATGGATTCACAGGAAATAAATTTCATGCCTTGACGTGGAATGAGGTTTTGAATGATTTATTTATTGCTGTTGGATCTGGTGTATTAATGAGATTTTTAAGTACAAAAGGAACGGTTCAAACTGTTGACATAGCAGATGGAATCAGAAGATCCCTAAATCATATAGGCAGTAAACCTACAAGCACGTCTAGAACATGGGCAAGAAACTGGACAAAAGATTGGTGGGGTAAAAGTAATCAAACAGCGTATGGAAAGATGTATAGACTGACGCCTATAGTTCTAGTAGGACAAGCAGCTTTTTACGCACACAGATATAGGAAAAAGAAAAGCTATAGAGAAGAACTAATGACACATATTCCAAATGCCAGATGGGCAGGAGCGGTGAGTTTAGATTATGCATTTATGGCAGCTAACCTAGGTACCAAAGATCTCAGCATGAATGCATGGTTTGATGTTTTAGGGACGTTTACTATGACCAGATGGTTTAGACATTTACAGCCTATTCGTATCTTAAAAGGTACAACAAGTTTTGCAAGTAACACAATTAATATGCCTAGAAAAATATTTATAGGTACCAAAAATAATGCAACTCAATTTACAAATATGATGAAAGAAATATGGTCAGCAAAGATAAAAAGAAACCCTGTTCTTGTCAGAAGATTATATAAAAAATATGCATTCAAAGGTAGAATATTAGTAGACAATGCATGGAGAAATTATATTTCAAAATACTTAAGAGAAATTACATTTGTTGCAGGTAGCATGGGTTTCTTAATAGGGTATGAGTTAGATAGATTAGGCAGACCAGGGCTTTTTACAACTATGAGAAACGCATGGAATAGGGAAGATTCATTTCCTGATAAAATTAGAACCATGTTTGAAGATCTATGGTTTGCATCAAAAATGGCAATGATAGGAGACAGACAGGCTTTTTTAGATATATTCTCCATTGCTGCCATCGATGGTACTTTTATATTTTTTGCTAACAAGGGCGCAATGCCAACTCATAATCTTGCTATGTTGTATGCAGGCGGCACATTTGGTGCAGAAATGGTAGGTCAGGCTATGCTGGGTGATCAAGAACCTTTTTCAAATGAAGATCATGAAGCTAACTTATATTCAAGAAGGCTGGATCAGTTTGGATGGGAGAGACTATTAGTGCATATAGGTTATGTTTCAACTTTTTCAATCGTAAAATATTTAGCGGCTTATAACACCGGCATAAGAGTAATTTCCACTACTTTAGCCGCAAAAGACAGTTATATCAAACCACTTGCTAGTGTAAAATCCATAGTAAAAGGTAAAGGGCTGGTCAGACATTCCAACTTGGAGAAATTTAGAGACTGGGTTCTTAACAAACGTTTTCCACACAGAAAAACTAAGTACAATTATCTATTTGAAACTGGGCATAGAGTTGGTAAAGGCAATGTTGTAAGTGCTGGATGGGAAGCTGCAACAATACAAGAAGTTATAACACGTAGATTTAGATGGTTGGGTTTTGAGTTTTTTGCATCATTTGCTAACAATGCTCTTGGAAATGGAATTTTTGTCTGGCTTGCTGGAAAATTAGAAAATAATAGAATTGGCAGCAAAAGTTTACAACCAGAAATAATACAATGGACAAAAGATAGAATGCAAGAACAGGGATTAGACAATGATCATGAAACCTTAAATAGTTTATATCAAGATGTAACTGAACACATATCAATACTACATCTTATTAAAGCTGATGTAATGGATCAAACAGAATCCAATAACGAATAAATTATTGTAGTTGTTTTTTTAATGCTAATGTAAGTTTAGGTACTATTTCTAAAGCATCAGCTACTATTCCGTAGGTAGCTTCTTGAAAGATAAAAGCATTTTCATCTTTGTTAATAGCAACAACAATTTTGCTAGTTCTCATTCCTGCTAAATGTTGAATTGCACCAGAAATTCCAACAGCTATATAGAGATTAGGAGACACAGTTTGACCTGTTTGCCCGATTTGCATATTATGAGGTACCCATCCAGCATCCACTACAGCCCTAGATGCACCAACAGAAGCTCCGATAACTTGAGCTAGTTCATGTAAAATAGAAAAATTTTCTTTTACTACAAGGCCTCTACCACCTGAAACTATAATTGATGCTTCTTTAATATCTTTTGTTTTTTTAGAATCAGATACTTCTAAACATTCGTAGTTGTTTGTCTTTTCAAAATCTGAAATTTGAATAAAACTAGAATTTTTATTACTAGGCAAATCTATTTTAAATTGATTAGGCCTAATTGTTGCAATTTTAATTTTACAATTTTTAAATCTAACTTTGGTATAACATTTTCCTGCATAAAGAGGTTTTATGAGTGAAAAATCTGTATCAGACAACTGACAATCAACACAATCATTTACAAAGCCAGCTTGTTGTTTAACAGCTAATCTTGCAAACATATCTATAGTGGTATTTGAAGTTGCTCCTAAAACAATATTTGCTTCTGATTTCAAACAGGCTTCTTGAAGCACTTTAGTAAATAAAATGGGATCATAATTTTTATATACTGTAGAGCTAGACAGTAAAATTTTAACTCCACAATTTTTAAGTTTTTCTGATGCTATTTCAGAGCCTGGCCCTAGCATTAAAACAGATGTTTTAACATTAGCTTCAAGCGCCTTTGATAGAATTTCTAAAGATGCCTTCTTTATTTTATTGTTTTTAAACTCTACAAAAACTAATAGGTTGTTCATATGACTTTAGCTTCATCTCTAAGTAAGTTTACAAGTTCTTCTACCATCTGGTCAGTAGAGCCTTTTAGCATTTTTACTTTTTCTCTTTTAGGCGGAAAAGTAAAGTTTGAAAACTCCAACATTGAATCAGAAATATCTATCTTAAGATCTTCCAAAGATATTTTATCTATAGGTTTTTGTTTGGCTTTCATTATGTTTGGAAGTTTTGGATATCTTGGAATGTTAAGCCCTTTTGTAGTGGTTATAATACACGGAAGCTTAATCTCTATTTTACTTTTTAAACCACCTTCTATATCTGTATGTGCTGTTATTTTATCTGAATATTCTATTCCACTTACATGCACTGCGGTCGGGATATCAAAAAATGCACCTAACATAGAGCCTACTGATGATTGGTTATTATCTATTGATAAACTTCCTAAAAAAATCAGATCAAATGGGCCGTATTTTTTAAGAGCATTACTTAGAACTTTTGCGATCAAGTAACTATCTACGATCGTCTCATTACTATCTATCGAAACTGCATTGTCTATACCCATAGCCAATGCAGTTCTTATAGATGAAGTTGTGTCATTGTCTCCTAAACAAAACAAGGTTGTTTTTGAATTGAAATGTTCCTTTGCACAAACCGCCTCTTCTATAGCAAACTCATCGTAAGGATTAATTATCCACTTAGGATTGTTAACAGAAACTGTATCATTCTCTATTACAAGTCTACTTTCGGTATCGTAGACTTGTTTTATACAAACCGCTATATTCATATTCCAACTTTACTCAGCATCACAGTTTGATCAATTTATTTAAGATCTTCAATTTTGTCAAATATTAGCTAGTAGAGTAGAACAGAAGATCTTAATTATTGGCCTGATCCAGAGTTATTATTAGATAAGGCATTACTCAATAGACCTGTAAGAGTGCCTGTGTTTTCCTGGTCTTCTCGATCCCAGAATAACTGATCTATATCACTTCCTGCATTACATCTTCTTATTTCTGTCTCGTAATCTTCGGTGTATATATAAAAACCATATTGATTAGCTACTGTTCTTATATTTTCACATACCAACGGGGTAATATTAAGTAGTAGAGCATTTCTGTTACTTGTTGTATTACCAGCTTGACCTGTAACACCAGTTTGTCCCCCCACGTTTGGCGGCGTGCCCGTGCCTGCATTTGGACCTGTGTTTGTACCTGCATTTGTGCTTGTATTAAAAGGCATGATCAGACTTCTAATAATACCCAACTCTAAAGATCTAGATAGTCTTCTATCTCTGATATCTTCATCTATAAGTGATTCTATTTCAACTAAAGCTCCGTATTGTATATGTTTGTGACTAGGTCTGCCGTTCAGGTTCCAAGAATATTCTGATATCACCTGAACTAAAGATGAAAATGGATTAGTATCAACAACTCTTACATGAGCTAACGGTCTTCTAGTAGTTTTAGAAAAACCAAGATATTCGGAATCACAAGGAATCCCTCTAAAAGAATGTTCTATGTTATGTATTACAAACACATCGCCTACTTTAACATTTGCATAATCTCCAACCGGAATAAAAAAGTGATCCAAATGTGACTCAGGTTTTTGTACAATTCTACTTCTCCACTCATCTCCATATTTATTATCTACTTGGTCAATCATCTTTCTAAAGCCATTTTCAAGAGCAGTGTATATAAGGTCATTTATTGGAGTATTTCTTATATGTTCTAAACAAACTCCTCCAGTTACAACGTTGTTACCATCAGGAGAACAATTTTTATCCCAATCTGCATCCAACCCTAAAGCAAAATTCCACTTTTTGTTTTCCTCCTTAGCTTCTGAATTTACAGCTAAAGCTTCGTATCCACTATATTCATTTCGTGACATACCTTGTTTGGTAGTCGTCAGAGCAGAACGCATAGATAGTTTTGCAGATGTGGACGAAAATCTTACACTAAACAAAGATAGAAACCCCTTAACCAAATCAAAGCCCATTGCATGATTGTTTTCTGTATATACCTCTAAACTTAGTACACTGTTATGCATTACATAGTCAGCTGGACTATCATTTGGGCAACTATCCATGGACGAAGTATATCTGGTTCTATCAAATCTACCAAATACACCACCAGCTTCCATACTTCTACAAGCTATGCCGGATGTAAGTAGTACTAAAGTTAAAAAAGTGTACTGTGCTATTCTCATCTACTTAATCCTCCAACAAAAATAGAGAAAAACTTCCTGTCCACTAACTCGGAAAAACTAGAGGTAAAAATTAGATGATTTAGATATTCTATTCAAAGGTCATGAAAAGTTTGGAGGTGACGGCCGGATTTGAACCGGCGTACAAGGTTTTGCAGACCTCTGCCTAACCACTTGGCTACGTCACCAATATAACCACAAAGATAATATAACAATAGAGCAAAATCTACTGTAAATAATGTAGTCAAAAACATTATGATATCAGTACTGGACCTTTTTAATTGGATATATTTAATTCATGTGGCATCTTTCGTCTGATACTCCTTAAATAACTCCTTGGAGATATATTTAAAAAATCACTTAATCTAGGCATATAAATACAAGAATACCTGATAACCTGCCTTGCAAAAAAACTTTCTTCATTGCCTACTCTCATTATCTCTCCCCAATGTGAATTAAAAGATAATTGAATGTTTTGTATATTTTCTCTGATTTTTAAATCAATTTTAGATATTTGATTCTGAAGTGTTTTAAATTCATTTTCTGAAGTATTAGTACCTGTTTCCATTCGCTCTGTTGTTATATCAACCAACTGATCTTCTAACGGTTGTTTTTTTTTCATCAACTTTTCAACTTCTGAGTTTAATGGATTAACTTTAGACAAAGTGTCAAGTTCATTTGACAATTCTTCTACTACTAGACCAGTTCTCCAATTACACTCTTGTTTAAGTCTTACAACGTCACCATATATATGATCACCAATATATAAAATATCTTCTTCATTCAAATTCATACTTTTAGTAAAAGTTCTTGCATTACCGCCTTGATATACTCCCTTTGAAATATCTTGTTTGTCATTAGTCATAAAGTTCGTTTTAGGATCTATTTTCAAAAATGGGATGTTGTCATAAAAAAATCTTGGTTTATCTCCTCCAGTTATAATTACTTCGAACAGATCTATCCAATGCTTGTGATTAGATAAAAATGGCAATATGGTATAGTCTAGTAGAAGTTTTGTATATTCATAAAAAGAATTGGTAAGTAAAAATAATTTCTTTCCATGTGCTTTAAATCGTTCAAGACCTTTGGCAATATTGGAATCTTGAATGATATAATTTTTAATATTTTTTTCTACAGCTCCTTTTAAACTTTGATCACTGTGGCTCTCATTTGTACAAAATCTTACGTCTTCCGCAATTTTTTGATAGGAAGGCAAAGTTTTAAATAGATTCCCATCTTTTAAATCCACAAGTTGAGAAAACAATAAGGCTTCTGCAACAGAAAATCCACTGTCTATATAAAAGTAATGTGCCAGCCTATGATCTATATATTTATCTTGATGTTGATTTTTTAGATCTTGATAGCTAATTCGTTTTGTTCCATGAGCTTTAAATCTTATTTTTCCAAACTGATTGAGTTTTAAAACATCTCCATTTTTAGAATCCAAGACCAACCCACGGATTACTTTATCGAAGTCATACTTTAGATTAAGGATTTCCTCAGGATAGTTTTTTTCTATAATTAATTTTTTTATAACATGCTCATATGTCAGTTCTTCAAATTTCTTAGTGTTATACCTTACCAAGGTATGATCCATATCAAATCCGATGTACTTGATCTTTCTTAAGTTTAGAGTCCGATTTATAAAAACTTTTGATCTCACCTAAGCACCTTTGATTTGTTATAAAACATATCTTAGTCATCTATAACTAAACTGTCTTAAAAGTCAACGGATCAACTATAGATCAGTCAGTTTAAGAGCCTATAACCAACTTTCGACAAAAAATTTTAATTCTTCACAAATAAATCTAAGCGTAGAGCTTAGAGAGGTTTTCAGGCCAATCTATGATTGACGTATCTTAAAAAAAGCTCTACGCTTAGATTAGTCATATTAAAAACTTTAGAGTCTTAAAAAACGAAGGGCCTTATGACAGTTCTTTTATGGTCTACCTTGAGTGATGCACAACTTTTTTAATAAATGCACCCTGGCTTCACTTTCGGCCTTTGGCCTATCCGTTTTGCCAGTGTACATTTATTAAAAACGAAGGGCCTTATGACAGTTCTTTTATGGTCTACCTTGAACGTTGGGCAACATTTTATCAAATATTTTCTTAGCTACGCTTTAAGCCTTATGGCTTGCCGCTTTGCTAATTAATACTTGATAAAACTTAAAAGTTTCTAGTAAGTCTGTTGTGGTCTACCTTGAACGTTGGTTAACATTTTATCAAATAATAGCTAGCTTCGCTTTGGACCTTTGGTCTAACCGCTACGCTAGCTATTATTTGATAAAATTGAAAACCTTTAATGCCTATTCTTTATTTTGCCTGTTATCCCTTGCCCACCTAAAGGCAAGTCTCTAGTTAAATATTTTGAAGATAACATCTTTACAGAATACCCAACTCTTCCACCAACCGCACAGCCCCCAGGGATTTTACCTGCACCTACACACCTAGCAAACATTTTATTAGGCTCATTTGTTGAGGTTGATAAATTTGGATTCCAACCACTAAGTAAATGTTCCCAGTTATTTACAGCCCACAGAGCATTTGGTTTATAGTCATTAACCAAAGATGTTACAGATATTTCAGACGAAATTGATTCTTGATTTGTAAAACTCTCATAGTTTTTGATGTCAGATTCTATTGAATAATATGTAATATCAAATACATTAGGAGTCATCGCACTTAATTCACTAACACCAATAGGAGCAAGATCATCCTGTGAATAATTAGCTCTTTCGAAACGCAGCCTAGCTCCTTTCGAATCTGAATCTATCAAAAATGCCATAAGATTTTCTTTTGAATTTAAGCCTTCTGTATCTCCTGGATATAGGGAGTAATTCGGTGTAAGTCTTTGTGATGCAATTTGACCAGCACCTCTATCATTAATAGAAGGTGGTAGTAGCTTATCCAACGCCTTGTCATAACTTCCTTGAGATCTGTTCATATTTCTAGGCCATGTACTATACAACCACGGACCAATACTACTACCAAATGGTTTTGCATAACTTTGAGCAATCAGGGTAACGGGTTTTCCTAGAGGAGCAAAAGGTTTTCTAGGCTTAGTGGTAGCCTGAACTTTTGAATATACAATATACCAAGGGTTTTTTTCATAGCCCAGAATAAATTCCCTATTTAATATTGAGTTATCAACCTCTCCATACCTGTTATGAGTGGGCAAAAATGCAGAGGTTCCATCACTACCATAATGAACCATAATTTTAGGAAAAACAGAACAACCGCTTCCCGGTATATACGCAGAATCAGCATAAAAAATTAATGGTACTAGTTTGATTTGATTAAACATATCTTTGTTTTCTGTTAATGGATTTATAAAAAGATTTCCTTTATCTAAGGATGCTAGATTTGACCTAGTTAAATTACCTCTTAAGGTGTTCATAACACCATCTTCGATTTTTTTACCTTCTAAATCTAATCCATTTCTTAGTTTATTATATAATTCTTCAAATAAAACAGCCCGTTTAGCAGAGTATGTATGAAATTGCTTTATCCATGCATACCCAAGCAACCAATTAGCACTGCCTGCCAATTCACATTGAATCTTAGATTGTGCTTGCATTTGTATAGAAAGTACTCTAGCCATTTCATTAAGCTGACCTATCGCCCCAAAGTTAGCGATATTTGTTAAAGTAGGTAGCTCTCTTATTGTGGTGTTTAAATTTCTACACAAGTTACCAACAATTTGATTTTGGTTATTAGGGTGCACCCAATCCCATAAACCGTGGTTGGTACAAATACTTGGGAATTCATTGCTGGAGCCTTGGTACATATTACCTTCTCCACTAGACTGAAATGGATGGTGTGATCTGCCAGAATCTCCAATAGCTCTTATTCTATAAGAAAATAGCTTCCAGTTTTGTCTCATTCTATAATTGATATGTGCCATTAGGTTTAAAATTTCAGCTTGCTTAGTAGCAGCATAATAGGCAGCCAAGTCCACAGAATTTTGTAAATTGATTTTATCATGTACTACTAGACCTACGTTTATGGTCATGGCAAAGAATACAAATAGTACTTGAAAGATTAGGACCATAAATATAGACATTTGTCCCTTTTGACCATACATTTTTTGCAACATAACTTTTTATATCATCTTTTATAATTGATTAAAACTTATACTTTGTTAGATTAAACCACTAAGTGATGAAATGCCTATTGTACATTACTAACTTTAGTATAGTCTTTTTAATTACCTTAGTTATTTCTTCTAAAACAAATGGAAGTATTATTAGAACGTCTTGGTACAAAATAGAATCCAATAAAAAATTCGATGGATATATGGCAAAAAGTTTATCTTTTAAAAATAACAGATTTGAAATCAAAAACATAGTCTATGACTACAAAGGATCAGCTGTTAGCACGTATGAGCTAACTTCTGTTTCAGATAAGTTATTTAATCCAATTTATTATGAGTATAAAATTAAAGAAGCCGGAGCATCAGAATATAGTACCAATATACGAGCAGAATTTTATAATAATATTTTATCCAAAACAAAGATTACAAATAATCAAACTTTCACCCGCCAAGATGTCATTCCAGAAAATACAATTTTGAAAGAATTTTTATATATGGTATTAATCAATGATAATCTTCCTGCTAAAAAATCAAAAACTTACAACGTATTAGATGAAACTTTTGATAGTATGATTCCATATATTAGACCTATATCTTTGAAAACTAGAGAGCTGTATAACGCCAACGCAGGTCAAATTACTTTACTTAAGACTTCTTATGGATACACACAGATTGACAAACTAGGCAAAGTTATTTTTGAATCTGAATTTAATAGAAGTATTCGTTTAATTCGAAACTTCAATATTACTACTGCTATGAACTTTTTTAAGACCATATAAACTTTTTTTCTGTGTTTAACTGCTACAACTAGGTGTTTGGGCTTGAGTTTTGTATTACAAAGAATTATTGCAACCATACCTGTAATCTTTGGTGTAATCACAATAACTTTCTGTTTGATACACTTAGTGCCTGGCGATCCGGTGGACATAATGTTGGGCGATAGAGCGTCTCAAGTTGATAGAGAAATGCTAAGACAAGAATTAGGCCTAGATAAACCTATTATTCATCAGTATATTTCATATTTAGGAAATCTTTTAAAACTTGATTTTGGAATTTCTCTTTTTAGTAAAAGACCTGTGTTTGAAGAAATATTAGAACGTATTCCGGCTACTTTTGAACTAACCATATTTGCAATGTTTTGGGCTCTTTTGATTGGTATTCCATTTGGAGTTTTAGCAGCAACAAGACAATATTCATGGATAGATAATAGTGTTTTAATTTTTGGACTGCTTGGAATGTCTATTCCTAGATTTTGGCTAGGGCCTGTTCTTATTTTAATTTTTTCTATAAAATTAGATCTGTTTCCAGTAGGTGATAGAGGTGGTTTGGAACATATCATATTGCCATCTTTAAGCTTGGGCTTAGCTCTGGGTGCTATTTTAATTCGTATGACTAGAGCTTCTATGTTAGAGGTTATAAGAGAACCATACATACAGACTGCTTTATCTAAAGGCCTTAGTTTATTTTTTGTTTATTTTAAACATGCATTAAGAAATGCAGCTATTCCTATAGTAACAATAGTGGGATTACAATTTGGAACCTTGCTTACCGGAGCAGTTATCACAGAAACAATTTTTGATTGGCCTGGATTAGGTTCTTTATTTTACCAAGGCATTCAACAAAGAAATTATCCTTTAGTACAAGCATGTGTTTTATTAATATCTTTAACATATGTTTTTGTAAATTTATTAACAGACTTAATTTATATGTTTATTAACCCTAGAACTAGAGCCACATGAAAAAATTTTTAGTATATTTTGGTGCAAGTATAATTTTACTAATGTTTGTGGTAGCTTTATTTGCTCCTTTGATTGCTGTTCAGGATCCTACAATAATGGATTTAGAAAAGCAGTTTTTGCCTCCTTCTTTAACACATCCATTTGGGCTCGACCAAAATGGCAGTGATGTTTTTAGTCAGGTTGTATATGGCACAAGAGTAAGTTTACTAGTGGCAATTAGTGTAGTTGGTATCAGTTTGGTTATAGGAGTTATAGTAGGATCTATAGCTGGATTTTTCGGAGGATTGTACGATCAAGCGTTGATGAGAGTGGTAGATACTGTGTATGCATTTCCAGGATTTTTGCTTGCTATAGCAATGGTTAGTGTAATGGGTCCTTCTATAAACAATTTAATAATTGCTATGTCTATAACAGGTTGGGCTGGCTATGCTAGATTAGTAAGAGGAGAGTTTTTACATATAAAAGTAAAAGATTATGTTAGTGCAGTAAAAGCTTTGGGAGCTCATCCTGTAAGGCAGATTATCATTCATATTTGGCCAAATTTAGTAGGTCCGCTTGTAGTCCAGGCTAGCTTTGCCATGGCGGGCACAATTATATCTGAATCTGCACTTAGTTTTTTAGGTTTAGGTGCTCCACATTCAACTCCTACTTGGGGAGCACTGTTAAATGCAGGTAGAAAAGTATTGATAGAAGCACCACATATAAGCATATTTTCTGGAACCGCTATAGTTCTTTTGGTTTTAGGCTTTAATTTGTTTGGAGATGGCCTAAGAGACATTCTTGACCCTAAGAAGTATTGAGTATATAAAAGACCATCGATTCAATAGGGCAAATGTTCATAATTGGTCTTGAAGGCGAAGAGCTTTTGGATGAAGAGATCAATTTTATCTTATCCAATAAAATAGGTGGTGTTATCTTATTTGATAGAAATATTACTTCTATCAAACAATTAACTAACCTTATATCAAATATAAAAAAAATAGATCCTTATATTTTTGTAGCTGTTGATAATGAAGGTGGAAGAATTCAAAGATTAAGATCTCCTTTATTCCAAAATTTACCCCCAATGAAAAAATTTGGAAGTAGTTATTCAGAAGACACTTATAGAGAAATAAAAAAGTTTGTTTCTACTATGAGCAATGATTTAAGAAAGGTTGGATTTAATTTAAATTTTGCTCCATGTTTAGATGTATTGACAAATAATAACAACGAAGTAATAGGTGATAGATCTTTTGGCGACGATCCAACTATTGTATCTAAATTGGGCAAGGCTTTTATATTAGAGTTTTTAAATATGGGTATTATACCCTGTGGAAAACACTTTCCTGGTCATGGTGACACAAATATAGATTCACATAAGAATTTACCTATAGTAGAAAAGTCGTTTGACGATTTGACTAGTACAGAATTTGCACCTTTTAAGTATGTTTTAGATGTAGTTCCTATGATAATGACAGCACATGTATTATATAAAACGATAGATAGCATGCCAGCTACCCTGAGTAAAAAAGCCATTTCTCTTCTGAGATCTTGGGGGTATGATAAAGTTGTGATAAGTGATGATCTAGATATGGGTGCATTAAGAGAAAATTGGTCGATTGCTGATATAGCTGTTAAGACAATTGAAGCAGGTTGTGACATGTTATTATACTGTAATAGTCTAAATTCGGCAAAAACAGGATTGGATGCAATTATGACAAATAATCTACCAACTAGATTAGCTCATGAAATAAAGCAATCTATAGATAGAATAACTTCTTTAAAAAAAGAGATGTTGTACTAGATGATAGCGTTAATTTTAACCTTGGCTTTAGCATCTGAAACTAGAATTGTTAGTTTTTCTCCAGCTATTACAGAAACTTTATTTGATTTAGATTTAGGTAGATTTATAGTAGGTACCAGTGACTATTCAGATTATCCAGCGAAGGCAAAAGATATTCCGACTGTAGGAGCTTATACAAACCCTAGTTTAGAAAAGGTTATTTCCTTAAGGCCAAACTTTATTGTTTCAGAAAAGTCTCATAGAGAAGATTTTTTCAGGAAAGTTGGTATAGAAATGGTTATCTTAGAATCCAAAAAAATGTCAGATTTTAAAAAAAATATTCTTCTATTAAAACAAAAATTCCCCAGTGCCAAACATGAAAAAGTATTAAACAAATGGGAAAGTAATTTAAAAAAATTATCTAGAATAAAATCTAAACTTAGTGCTATTATTCAAATATCTCAAAATCCTTTAATGCTTGCTGGAAAGAATACTTTGTTAGACAATCTATTATCTATGTGCGGAGTAGAAAATTTATTTAGAAAAATTGGATATAAAAGAATTTCTAGAGAATTTTTTAGTACTTTTAACGTCCTTAAGATAAATATATCTAAAGAGCCAAATAGAATGTCTGGAGTTAAAAATGTAAATCCAGATTTTGTAAGCAGGCTTACACTTAGATCCTCAGAAAATTTATACCAAATATGCTTAGACTTAATGAATTAAAACTTTTAATATTTATTTTGTTAAGCTTGCTAAGTTTGATAGCTATTTCGTTAAGTGTAGGAGCTAGCGGATTAAACTTTTTTGAGCTGATAAAGTCTAATTCATCCCATGATAGGGCTATATTGATTGATCTAAGATTCAATAGAACTATGTTATCTATTTTTATTGGAGCTATTTTGGCAACTTCAGGCTTACTTTTACAATCTTTTTTACAAAATCCTCTCAGCGAGCCTTATACTCTGGGGCTTTCTGGAGGAGCGAGTTTAGGAGCAGTTTTATTTATAACTCTAGGATTTGATTCAAAATTTATAGCTGTTGGATCTTTTTTAGGATGCTGGATTATTACTTTAATTATAATTAAGGCGAAAAAATTTTTTGGTTTTAAATCGTCAAAATCCCTAATTCTTTTTGGGGTAATGGTATCGTTTCTATGTGGTGCAGTTGTTACACTATTAATAGCTTTACTTGATCCTAACAACATTCAGTTGGCATTGTTTTGGCTTATGGGGCAAGTCAGTGAAAATGGAAAGTATTGGCCAATAGCAGCGATTTCATTTTTTATTGCTTTTTTTTGGATACTTAGAAATCATAGGTCACTGGATATGTTTTTGATTGATAGTAGAACTTCATTTTCTATATGTTCCAAATCAAATATGGAAACAAAGGTCATCTTATTAGTATCTCTTATGACTTCTGTAGCTGTATGTCTTTCAGGATTAATAGGTTTTGTAGGATTACTTGCTCCTCATATAGTAAAGATGTACTTAAAAACATCAAGACATCTCATGTGTTTGGTATTTACACCTATATTAGGGGGATTATTTTTACTATCGTCTGATGTTTTAGCAAGACTAATAGGAGGTTCTATGGAAATACCTTCAGGGAGTATCACCGCAATAGTAGGTGCACCATTTTTTATTTATATTCTATTTTCTGGGTTAAAAAATGCTTGAATCAGCAGCTATTACTTTAGGTAATTTTAAAATAGATAATCTAAATTTAAAATTAGACAATGAAGTATGTTTTTTATTTGGATCAAATGGAAGCGGAAAAACCTCGATTTTAAATTGTATTTCAGGATTGTTGCCAGTAACTTCGGGTTTAGTTAAAAAACCACAAAGTATCTTTTATCTTCCAGCTAATCCCATACTCGATATGAATCTAGAGGCATGGGATATATTCGATATCTTAGGTTGTGACAATGATTTAGTGAGCGATTTAAGTTTAGAGTTTGAAATAAAGAATATTAAACATCAACTTATAAGTAATATATCGTCAGGTGAGTATAAACGTCTATGGATTGTTGCTACACTTAGTTATAAAGCTAAATATTATCTACTAGATGAACCTTTAGTTTATTTAGATCAAAGATTCCAATACATTCTGCAAGATTGTATAAAACAATTAAGATCAAAAAACAGATTTCTTATTGTTACCCATAATTTTAACTGGTGTTTGGGTTTTTCAGATGCCAGTGCTGTGGTTGTGGATAGCACGCTGTCAAAAAAAGAGCACCTGATTGAAGTACTACAAGGAGACTCTTTTAGAAAAGCTTTTAAATTATCTACTAAACTGTCCGATAGTCCTACTGGCGAGGGGTTAATATTAACCACTTCTAGACTTTAGACTTTTTAATAAGAGGGTTATAAATTGATTAAAAGGTTTAGGAAAAAAATAAACAAGAATAATAGTATCTACATTGTAGTATCTTCAATACTTCATCTTAGTATCTTAGTTTTCTTATTAAAAACATATGTACCAGGATTTGATAAAAAGAGTAAAGGTAATATATCTGAAATAAATGAAGTTACTGGATTAGACAAAGGTACAGATCAAGAAATGGAAATATTAGAAATAAGTACACCAACACTTTCGTCTGATCTAGTTGAAAATAAAAAATCTCCAATTCGTTTAGATATAATACAAAACCAGTCGGAGGTAGCGTCCAGTAAGCATAAAGCTTTCATACAAAAAATTGTACACAAAGATCAGAGCAAGATAAACACTAAGAAAGCACAAGAGACTTTGCAAAATACTTCAGATATTGCTATTGATCCAACAGACGATAAAAATTTAAAACCAAAAGAAGAAAAAGTTATGGAAAATACAAAGCAAGTTATCGAGCAAAAACAGAACATAGCAGATGTAGAATCTGAATTTTTAAAAAGACCAAATCTAATGGAAAACTTAATTGATGAGCCAGTTGAAACCGCACACTTGGACCAGCAAAAGGTAAAAATACCTAAACAAATTCCAAAACAAGATTTTTTGAATTTTGATACTACAAATACATCAGATACTACAGAATCAATAAAACAAAATAGGTTGGCAAAAATTAATATACCTAAACAATCCAATGGAAGAGGCTTGATTGATGATGGCAAAGATGAAATTTCATCATCTGGCACACTTAAAATTTTTCAAGAAAATGAGCTAGTTCCTCTTACAAATCACTTAGTAAAATATCCTAAAACAAGTCAATCTTTAAAAGAACACGGTACGGTTAAAGTAGATTTACATTTTGATAGATATGGACAGCTAAAAAATAGTAAAATAACAAAAAGCTCTGGATACCAAGGATTAGATAATGCTGTTATAAAAGGTGTTGCAAATTTAAGTTTTCGTGCAATGGGTTTCGAATTTATTTACAGAGCAAATTTTCATTTTCAACTAGAAGATGATATGCTACCGGACAGAGATTTAAGGCGATAATAAAAAATTAATTTCTTTATTGTAAAAGAGGTAATATTATGAAATTTAAAAATAAACATTTCACTAAACCAAAGATTCTAGTTGCTGCTATTTGTTTACTATGCCTTGTGCTACTTATTACTTTTCAAAACTGCAGTCAATCTCAAATAGATTTTTCCAGCACTAACCCATGTATTGTTAATGATGAAGATGGAGATGGTTATTGTTCCGAGGCATTTTATCCAGGCGTTAATAGTAAAAAAATAGACATTTTATTTATAGATGATAACTCTGGATCTATGGCAAGGTATCAAGCAAAAATGTCGGATAAATTTAAAAATTTTCTAAGAACAATGGGCGATGTAGATTATCATATTGGAATTATTACTACCGACATAGGAGATAACGGCAATCTTCTAAGATTTAGTCAAGGTTCAGATCCAATATTATTTCTAACACCAGAGGTAGATAGTAAAGATAAATTATTTAGTCAAACTATTAGGCGATCTGAAACAGGTAGTGGTTCAGAATTTCCATTCTTATGTGCTAAAAAAGCAATAGAACAAAGAAACAATCACAACTACGGTTTCTTCAGAGATAATGTAGAGTTAGCATTGGTTATTTTAACAGACGAAAATGTTGGAGAACATGTAGACAACTTTATGGCAACATTTAAGAAGGCTTGGGGCATTGAAAAAGAGCTGACTGTACATGGGATTGTAGGTGGCAATGATGGTAGATGTAATGCAGAAAATGCACATATCATTAGATCTGCTATTAATGAAACAGGCGGTATTGAAGGAAGTATATGTGCTGACAACTACGGAAGAATACTCTCCGAGCTTGGAAGTTTTATGGCAGATTCATTAACTTTGTCGCTAACACCAGTAGAAGGAAGTATCCAAGTAACTGTGGAAAAAGATGGTTCAAATACTATTCTTGATAGAGGTAATTATTCTATTAATAGCAGGAAGATTATTATCCACAGAGGCTTACAAAGAGGGTCTAAGGTAACGGTTAGATACCAATATACCTATTAACTTTGAAAATAGAATATATCAGAGTTGAGCAGAGTTGGACATAATATACTGATCTATATCAAATAACGTAGCTATCAGAGACACTCTGACCCACATTCCATTTCGTTCTTGTCTCCAGTATACAGCTCTGGGATCAGAATCAATATCACTCGACAACTCTTGTCTTCTGGGAAATGGGTGTGCTATCGCACAAGTTTTTTTAATTAAATCTAAATGATCTTTATTAAAACAAAAATCTGTTATATTTACTTCTTTTTCAACATCTCCGTATTCATCCTGTATTCTAGTTATGTATAATGCATCTGCATCTTTAATATAATTTTTCATATCCGTTGTTTCAACAAACTCAGCTTCATTTGCTTTCAAATACTCTCTAAGATCTGATTTTATAGAATATTCTTTAGGAGAGATAAGAATTAATTTTATTTTCTTAAAAAGACATAATAGTCGTACAAGTGATCTGACCGTACGACCTCGCCTGAGATCTCCAATAAGACAAAAAGTCTTGTTTTCTATAGAAGTGTTTTGTTTATTAAACCATCTTATAAAAGTATATACGTCTAGTACTGCCTGAGTAGGGTGCTCGTCAGAACCACTGCCTGCATTTATAATTGGAACAGGCCTTGGAGTATTACTTAACATTAATGCAGATTCTTGACATAAGCCAGGGATAAGAGACCTCATTATTATAAGATCGCAATAGCTAGAAAAAGTTCTAATAGCGTCTTGTATTTTTTCACCTTTAACTTCAGAGCTTACAGAAGGATTTCTAATTTCTAGAACACTCATGCCCAAAACTTGACATGCGGATTGAAAAGATAGAAAAGTTCTAGTTGAAGTTTGTGTAAAATAAAGTATAGCCCTTTTATGAGGCAACAAGGTTTTTAAAAAGAGCACACCTTTTTTAGATTTTGAAATATCTCTTATTTTATTAGTTAGATCGTGTATGTACAGGATGTTCTGTTTTGTAAACTGAGAGTCACTTAAAATATGGTTCATCTTTATAGATTTTCCCAACTAAAACTCCTTCATTGCACAAATGTTTGTGTGTTTGCTACTGATAAAATTTGTATTTCGTTTACATTTTGAATTTTATTCTTACCTTTGTTTAAAGTTTCTATAGCCATATCAATAGCCCTATATGTAGTAAAATAACAAATTCTACTAAGCATAATATCCCTTCTAATTTTTGCAAATTCTTGATTCTTATTTGTAATAAATGCCATAGAAATATTGTTTGACCTAATAAAATTTAAAATCCCTTCATCTTTTTCAATTTTCTTTAGATCAAAATTAAATTCATGTGATGATGTTTCATCGCCAGCTAATATAACTTCAAATTTTAAATCTTTAAGTTTCTTTACTACATCGTAGGTTTTATTTTTGTCATCAAAAAATACTAGTACTTTGCCTGATTCTGGAATTTGATTATAAGAAGCCATTTGAGCTTTGGCGAATGCTGCATGCAAATCGTTATCCCAGCCCATGCACTCACCAGTCGATTTCATTTCAGGGCCTAATATTATATCCACATCGGATAATCTTGAAAAAGGAAATACCGTTTCTTTTACTGAATAATGCTGCAAAGGTTTTTCTAGTTTATGTAAATTAAACATTTTTAATTTTTTGCCCAACATTAGTTCAATTCCTATGGAAACTAAAGGAACGCCTGTGCTTTTACATACAAAAGGCAAACTTCTGGATGCCCTTGGATTTACCTCTAGTACATACAATGTATTATTTTTTATGGCATATTGAACATTGATAAACCCAATAACTCTCATAGCTTTAGCAAGCTTAACAGTTGTATGTGTTATTTCTTTCAACATATTTTTCTCTAAACTATATGGCGGAAGTACACATGCAGAATCTCCAGAGTGTATGCCGGCTTGCTCTATATGTTCCATAATTCCGCCTATATATACACTTTCTCCATCACTGATAGCATCTACGTCTATTTCTATTGCATCATCCAAAAAACTATCTATTAAAATAGGTCCATCCAATATATTGTTGCCTTTTTGTTCCAAGTATTTCTCTAGATCATTTTTGTTATACAAACATTTCATGGCTCTGCCACCCAATACATTAGATGGTCTTATTAGTACTGGATATTTTAATTGCTCTATTTTGCTCTTAATCTCAAAAATTGAGTTGCAAGTTATACTATTTGGTTGATTCAATTTTAATTCATATAACATGGCTTGAAATTTCTCTCTATTTTCGGCAAGATCGATACTGTAAGAAGATGTACCTATTATAGATATGTTATGTTGTTGTAGACATTGTGATAATTTAAGAGATGTTTGTCCTCCTAATTGTACCATAGCACCTAGAAGATTTCCTTTTGATTGTTCTTTTCTAGCAATTTCAATAACATGTTCTTCAGATAGAGCTTCTATATATAATTTGTTCGGAATATCATAGTCAGTTGAAACTGTTTCAGGATTAGAGTTAACCATTATAGCTTCGATACCAAGATTTCTAAGGGTTTTAACAGATTGTACACAAATGTAATCAAATTCTATCCCTTGGCCTATCCTGTTAGGGCCACCTCCTAGTATCATGATCTTTTTATTTGATGTTGGACTGGATTCACATACAGGTAATTTTGGACCAGCATATTCATAACTGGAATATAGATAGGGTGTTGATGATGTAAATTCAGCAGCACATGTGTCGATCATTTTATAAACGGGATTTATGCCTAAACTTTTTCTAAGATCATAAACTTCTTGCTTTTTGATATCAGATAATTGTGCTATTCTTTCATCTGTAAAGCCCATTTGCTTTAATTTAATTAAGCTACCTGGAGATTTAATTGTATGTTTTGTAACCTCCGTTTCTTGTTTAGTTATTTTTTGCAACTCATTAAGAAACCATTTATCTATGTTTGTCAGTTTATTTATTTTAGTTACGTCTATTCCTCTTCTTAAACTTTCCAGTACTATAAACAATCTGTCATTGTAAAAATATTTAAGTTTATGTAATAGCTCAGACTTTGTATGCTTTTTAAGTTCTGCTTGAGTGTTTGGTAAATTATCTTCTTCTAAAGAAACTATTGCTTTATTTATACTCTCTAAAAAATTTCTTCCTACACCTATAACTTCACCTACAGATTGCATTGAACTGCTTAAGGTTTCTCTTTTCTTTTCAAATTTTTCAAAGTTAAATTTTGGCATCTTAGTCACAACATAGTCTATGGAAGGTTCAAATGAAGCTGGTGTTACTTTTGTTATATCGTTTTGTATTTCATCCAAAGTATAGCCTATTGAAAGTAACGTGCTTATCTTAGCTATAGGAAAACCAGTCACCTTTGAGGCGAGGGCTGATGATCTAGATACTCTTGGGTTCATTTCAATTACTACAAATTTGTTGCTGTTAGGGTCTAGTGCAAATTGAACATTTGCTCCTCCTTCTACTTCAATTTTATTCATTATAGCAATGGCTGCACTTCTTATTCTTTGATATTCTTTATCTGTCAAAGTTAAAATTGGAGATACTGTTATGCTATCTCCTGTATGTATACCCATCGGATCTATGTTTTCAATAGAACATACTATTATGCAATTACTATTTTTGTCTCTTATAACTTCTAATTCACATTCTTTCCATCCAAGTACAGATTGATCAAGGAGCACCTGATTGTTTTGAGACAATTCAAGTCCTTGTTCTACAATTTGTTTATAATCATCAATATTTCTAGCAATACCACCACCTCTGCCGCCTAAAGTAAAAGATGGACGTACCACAGTGGGCAATCCTATCTCATACAATGCTTCCATCGCTTCTTTCATAGATGATACTGTTTTGCTTTTTGGAATACTAAGTCCCATGGATGTTATAATATCTGCAAAAGTTTGTCTGTTTTCGGCAGATTTTATTGTACGTGCAGATGCACCTATCATTTCAACGTTATTTCTTTCTAGAATTTGTCGTTCGAATAATTCTAGTCCACAGTTTAATGCTGTCTGTCCACCCACTGTACTTAGTATAGCATCTGGTCTTTCTTGAATTATAATTTTCTCTACTATCTCTGGAGTTATAGGTTCAATGTATGTTGAGTCTGCCATTTGTTGATCGGTCATGATAGTAGCAGGATTTGAATTTACTAAAATTACTCTTAGTCCTTCCTTTTTTAAAGCTTTTATTGCTTGAGTACCTGAGTAATCAAACTCACATGCCTGTCCTATAACAATAGGGCCTGCTCCTATTACCAACACAGATGAAATATCTTTTCTTCTTGCCATTTATTTTCTACTTATCATTTTATAAAACTCTTGAAATAGATAACGACTGTCATTTGGACCTGGAGAACCTTCTGGGTGATATTGTACAGCAAAGACTGAATCTTTTATTTTAATGCCCTCTATAGTGTCATCAAACAAAGATTTATGTGTTATTTCTATACTGTCCGGCACAACTTCTTTAGAAACACAAAACCCGTGATTCTGTGTAGTGATTGCTACTTTACCTGTTTTAAGATTTTTAACTGGATGATTTGAACCTCTATGACCTTTGTGCAACTTAAGTGTACTTAATCCACATGCCAAAGCTATTAATTGATTGCCCAAACATATTCCAAGTATAGGAATATTTGACTCTAATAGTTTACGTATAGTTTTTCCTACAAGTTCAAAAGTTGCTAGTGGATCGCCAGGGCCATTTGATAACACTACCCCTTCTGGGGTTAATTTCATTATATCTTCAAACTTAGTGTTGGCTGGAACTACTGTTATATTAAACCCTGCTTTTAAAAGCAGATCTAGTATACTCTGTTTAACTCCATAATCTATAACTACAACATTATGCTCATTACCTTTTGCTTTTAAAGAGTATGAGGTTTTTGTAGAAATCTTAATAGCAAGATCTTGGCCTAAAAGAGTCGGTTTATTTTTAATCTTATTGTGTATTTTGTCTAAAGATATTTTTTCCCCCACATCAAAACAAGAGATAATAGCAGCTTTTGCACCTTCGTCCCTTATAGTTTTAGCAATATCTCTTGTGTCCACATTTGATATTCCAGTTACTTTGTGTTTTATAAGCCATTTATTTAAAGATATTTCTGAAATATAATTTGTATTCATTCCAGGATGCTCTCGCATGATCACGCCACTAGCATACACCTTCTTAGATTCATAATCATATTTGTTACATCCAACAATTCCTATATGAGGAAATGTAAATAAAATAATTTGTCCAAAATAGGATGGATCTGTAAGTACTTCTTGATATCCTGTCATAGATACATTGAAGCATATCTCACCTTCTGCCTCTTGTTTTAAACCTATAGATTTGCCTATCCAAAAAGACCCATTCGAAAGCATCAGCACAGCGTTTTGATGTTCTGTGGTCTGAAATACTTCAATCATATTTAAATACTGTTGGTAGGGTCAGCCGGATTCGAACCGACGACATCCGCCTTGTAAGGGCGGCGCTCTACCAACTGAGCTATGACCCTAAAACTAGGATAAAATATAGAGACAAAGCAGTATTGTCTATAAAAAGTAAAAAGTAGATGAAATTATGCAATAAAAAAGCATCAGGTGGAAGGAAACCTGATGCTTAAAACTATCTAAAACCTCTTAAGGTAAAGACAGTAGCTTAATTATAAATCATATCTTTGGATTTAAAAAATCCATTTATAGGGCTATATTTATAGACCTCAATTTTTGCTGTAAGATGCCTATCGTATCCAGGAACTATTACTTCCAGTTTGCCATCTTGATCTACATCGTCAAAAGCTAAGTTAGTAGAGACGCCTTTAAAGGTAAAGTATGCATCCTTGGTTAATCCCAAATTAAATCTGCTTATCAAATTTGGAGTTTCAGAATAAGAAATATTAGAATAAACTTCCAAAATTAGATCATTGTTTTCAATAATTTTTAATGCTTTCACTCTAGTATCGTCATGTAAGATATAGCCAGTAGCTGAAGATAAAACCCTACGCTTTGTATAGAATTTATCTTTTGCGTAAGCTCTAATACCAGGGTGTATAGCACAAAGAGTGGTTACTGATAAAAAAGTTAATATAAGTATGGTGTAAGAAAATTTTATCACCAATTTTGAACCTTCCATAAAATCCTCCTTCCAGTTTTACTACCCTACTAACTAAGCACATTCTGTGCCAAATAATAAATTCAAATAAATTCAATGGGTTACAAATACAGAAGCAATTACAGAAATATCCAAACTAAACAAATTAATTAGCCAATCTATCACTTATCAAGCATAACATATTAAATTACTTGATGTTTTAAAAATTGTATTTATTTTTTACAGATCGTCAATAGTCTATACAGCCTAGGTGTTCTAAAGTGAGCCAAACTTATGTGCATTTAGAGGAAGCCCGCATATGCCTTTATCTTCGTCTGACATTTTTAGATAAAATTCTTTCGCTGCTTTAAGATCTTGTTCTTTTAATTTGGTAGATGTTCTAAAAAATGTCCTTAATATAGATACATGTTTTCTCCACAAATCTATTTCACCATGATTTCCATGGAGCAAGATTTCTGGTATGTGCATTTTACCAAAGCTCCTGGGTCTGGTAAATGATGGTGCTTCTAACAGATCATCTTTAGAAAAAGAATCGTATTCTTTAGATTTGGGGTTTCCTAAAACATTTTCTTGAAATCTAGTGGTAGCTTCCATAACCACAAGGCAAGGAAGCTCACCTCCATTTAGAATATAATCACCTATTGAAAGCTCTATGTCTGCATTTTTGACAACTACTCTTTCATCAATACCTGCGTACCTGCCGCAGATAAATATAATCTGATCCAAAAGAGCAAGTTTTCTAGCTAGTTTGTCATTAAACTTAATTCCTTGGGGTGTTAGATGGATGCAAACCGTGTTTTCTAATCTGTCTATAGATTTTAAAGCAGAAGATACTATCTTAGGAGAAAAAACCATACCATCTCCACCGCCAAACGGTCTATCATCCACGCCTTTATATTTTTTATCTGTAAATTTCCGCAAGTCTACTGTATTTATAGTATTATTGGCTCTCTTAATTATTCCTTTAAAAGAATGATTTTGTATTATCTCTGGAAAGATAGTTATAATATCAAATCTCATTTAAACCTTCCGGCAAGTTCATTATTACTTTTCTGTTTGTCCAGTCAATTTTATCGATCCAATTCTCAACAAAAGGAATTTCACATGTTCCGTTTGATAAAACTCCATGTGCATTATTATGATAAAAACTTTTTATTTGTCCTAACTGTTTATGCTTGTCATATAACAAAAATCCAACAACTTCCGCCAAGTATAGACTATTTGGAAAAATATAACTTGATAGTATACGATGCTTCGTTAGGCTTTTAGCTTGATCATAGTCATTAACGCCTTTTAGGTTTATTAAAAATTCGCCTTTATGTTTTTTTATTTCTAAAATCGACCTGCCATCAGAAGTTGTACATGATTTTTCAAAGCAAGAAGTGTGAATGAATTTAAAAAAATCTTTTAACACAGGATGTGCCAAAACAAGACCTTTAATACCAAATGGCTTTGAAATGTTTGCTATTGTTATAGAGCGTGTTTTTATTCTACAATTTCCAAAACGCTTCGTTTTTGCATTTTAGTTCCTGCAGCGTTTAGCACTGTTCTCATAGCCCTTGCCGTACGACCTTGCTTACCTATAACCTTTCCTAAGTCTTCTTTTGACACCTTAAGCTCAATTACAGTCGTCTGTTCACTAGCTACTTCGTTGACCTCAACACTGTCTGGATTATCCACCAGTGATTTGGCCATAAACTCCACTAAGTCCTTCAAGTTTGCGTAATCCATAACATCATCTCCCTTGCTACAAAATCAACCTTTCATCAACTTTTCTAACCGCACAGAAGGTTTAGCACCTTTTGATATCCAGTACTTAATCCTATCGGCATCTAAAACCAATTTCTTTTGAGCGCCTCTGGGTGAAGGAATGTACTGACCCAAAACTTCTATAAATCGGCCATCTCTCCAACGTCGTCTATCAGCAACCATAATTCTATACCTGGGATCTTTTTTACTTCCACCCCTAGATAACCTGATCTTAACCATAAAATTCCATCAAAGCTCTTCTTCCACCGTACGCCTTCATTGCCACTGTCCATATTTCACAATGCCGCAACGCATATAGTCTACTACGGACCATGACAAAATGACCGAAAAACCAGGAATTGTCCATATAAATCTATAAAATTGGTAAATTATGTATTCAAGAGCTACATAGCTCTTATCTACCACCTACTAAATGAACCTCTTTTGAACTGATAACAACTTGTCATCAAAAAGACAGCTACGAATATCATAGATAGAACCAGACATACTCTCCAGTCTAAATCACTAGTACCTAAAAACCCATATCTAAAGCCATTGACGAAGTATAAAAGTGGATTCAACTTAGAGATACTCTGCCAAAATGGATGTAAAACATCTATAGAATAAAAAACCCCCCCTAAATACAACAACGGAAGCAAAATAAAGCCACCTACAGCGTTCACATTCTCAAAACCCTTAGCCCAAAAACCAATTGTAACCCCAATCAATCCAAAAGCCAGTGCTCCTAAAAACAAAAATATTAGAAATATCAATAGGTTATGAATATATAGCAATTTGCCTTCTGTAAACCAAAAGAAGGTTTCGCAAGTCAGAAAGGTTATGGCCGCAACCGAAAAGCCCCTAACCAGTCCTCCTAATCCTAATGCAAACACTATTTTGTAGTTTGTGATAGGTATAAGTTTCCAATCCTGAATATCACCATGAAATTTGGATGTGACAATGGAGCCTGAGCAATTTTGAAAAGCGTTATTAAGTGCCGACATCATTATAAGACCTGGGATCAAAAACTCTAGGTAAATAATTCCACTTTCAAATGTCACGCTTTTACCCAAACTGACACCAAATATTAGCAGATATAATGTGCTTTGTATCAAAGGACTAAACAAAGTTTGCCCCCTAACTCTCCAAAATCTACGTACTTCCTTAAACCAAAGTTGAATAAATGGAGTGGTTCTTAGATTTCTATCTTCTAAAGACAAAGCCTTCGGTATATTGATGGTATCTAAGTTAGACATCGCTAAACTTGCACCCTTTTACCTACAATTTTTACAAATACGTCTTCTAAGTCACCTTCCTCAATTTTTAGATCTTTAATATTTTCCATATTTATATTTAACCTATCCAAAGTGTCTACCAAACCGTCTTCATAAGTCATGTTGAACTGGACGGTGTCTTTTGTTTTATTAGGCGAAGGATGCCTTATTGGATTTTTTAATTTAATTGTCACTTTTCTAAGGGTTAATTCTTTTATAAGAGTATTAGTTGGCCCTATTTTTTTAAGTTTTCCTAAATCAATAATACCAACTCTGTTACATAAATGTTCCGCTTCTTGTAAATAATGTGTGGTTAATAAAATAGTAATTTTTTCTTCCAAGTTAAGCCATTTTACCAAATTCCATAGCGAGTTTTTAAGCTCAATATCCACGCCAGCAGTGGGTTCATCTAATAGTAACAGCTTAGGTCCATGTACCAAGGCTTTGGCAATCATAAATCTTCTCTTCATACCACCGCTAAGTTGAGGAATTTTCTTATGCCTGTGTTGCCAGAGATCTAGCCTTTTTAAAAGAGCATTAACTCTTGGTTCGTTGTTTGTTATTCCATAATATCCAGATACAATATGCAGAACTTCTTCTACCTTAAAAAATCCATGACTGACAATTTCCTGCGGCACCACCCCTATCTGACTTTTTGTAAGTTTATCTTCTTCAAAAACATTTTTACCAAAAACAGTTACCTGACCAGAAGTAGCCTTTTCTAAAGATGTTATAATGGACACTATGGTAGTTTTCCCAGCACCATTAGGCCCTAACAGGCCGAATATTTCACCTGGTTCTATATTAAATGAAATTTCATCTACAGCTTTTAAATCACCATAGTTTTTGACCAAGGCTTTGATGTCTAATGCATACACGTTAAGAATCCTATAAACCTGTAATATATCAAATTATCAATGCTGACGTTGTACATGATATGCACAGTTTTTGGAACAAGTTTGATTTTTAAAATCTTTTATACATTTTTTGCATACTTTGGTTTTCTTTTTACAAAATACACATTCATAATCATCTTTTGCTGGTTGTCCACAATGCGGACAAAGGGTGTATTTTTTCGTGTTGTTTAATTTGTTATCTACTGACACTCTATGATCGAAAACAAAACACTCTCCATCAAAAAAGCCTTGGGGGTACTCTTTTAGGTAATTCAAAATTCCTCCATCTAACTGATATACTTTATGTCCTTTCTTTTTTAATACAGGGGCAATTTTTTCACATCTAACCCCTCCTGTACAAAATATATAGACATCTTTACTACTAGGTACGTTTAGTTTTTCAAAAACCGTAGTAAACTCTTGGAATGTGTCTATTCCTAACACTGTTGATGATCTAAATGTTCCTAAATCTGTTTCATACCAATTTCTAGCATCTACAAACATTGTGTTTTCTTTTTTGTTTTCTAAAATCATGTGCCATTGTTTTGGAGCTAGCTTCTTATCACCACAGGCTTTAAGGTTTTTATCAAAGGTTATAATTTCGCTCTTTAATCTAACTTTCATCCTTTTAAAAGGTGGTTTTGAAGAATAGGAATCTTTATATAAAATAGAAGTCATTAAAATTTTATCTACAGTTTTTTTAAATTCATCTATTGCATCATTATCACCAGCTACAGTGGCGTTGATCCCTTCGCCAGCGATTAATACCATCCCTTTCAAGTTCAATCTGGATGTAGTTTTCTTTATTAGAGATAAAAGCTCATTGGCTTTGCCCATATCTTTCTTAAAAAAAGAATAAAAACTTGTAACCTTATGATCCATAGAGTCTATATTTTTACTTTTTTATAGCTTTGTCAAATACTCAAAAGATTTAAAGGTTTTGATAGAATGTTTTCGTAGCTACACTTCAGCCTATAGCTTGCCGTTACGCTAGCTAGTGTTTGATAAAAGAAGACCTTTAGGTTGACTTTTATGTAAAATTTTTTTAGGTTCCCAATTATTTAGAGTATAAAATGAAAACTTTAATAATCTCAATGCCCCTGCTAATAATAGGTTGCTCTCATTTTGAAG
Organism: Bdellovibrionales bacterium; assembly: GCA_965203875.1. Lineage (GTDB taxonomy): Bacteria > Bdellovibrionota > Bdellovibrionia > Bdellovibrionales > JAUICD01 > CBDANC01. The sequence continues at coordinate 234,281 of OZ241914.1, forward strand.
GTGACTTATCTTCCGCAAAAGGCAGTTTTGAATATGCTAATTATCTTCTTAAAAAAAAACAATATGATCTTGCTATAGAAACCTTACAAGACGTAAGAAAATTTTCAAATTCAGAATATATAACCAAAGCAGAGCTACAAATACCAGACGTCTATTTTAAACTTAGAAGATATGAAGAGGCGTTATATTTCTACAATAGATTCAAAGAGCTCTATCCAAAACATAAATCCTCGGCACGTGTGATATGGCAAATTGCACTGTGCCATTACAACAGACTGCCTAGAACTTCAGATCGAGACCTATCTTTAGCTCACGACACACTAAAAACTATAGCTGAACTTATAACAAAATATCCGAAATTTGAAAATTTAGAAAAAGCTAAGTCTATAAAGTTAAAACTTATAAATATGCTTGTCCAAAAAGAGTTAGGTATTGCTAATTACTATTTGAAAAGTGGGCACTATAAATCTGCTCTAAATAGATATTTAACTATATTAGACCAACAAAATAAAACTGTTGCTGCTGCATCTTTGCTAGGAGCAGGAATCGCTCAATTAAAGCTAAACAATAAAGAAGAAGGTAAAAAATATCTTAACACACTTATAACACAGTTTGAAAGTTCAAAACATGCAAAAAAAGCTACAAAAATTATGAAAGAGTATGGGATCTAAATATGAATACTAGCGAGCAAGCCTTTGAGCTTAAATTAAGTAATGCAAGGGAATTATTTATTAATGGCAAATATCAAGAATGTCAGCGTCTATTAAATGATTTACTGCTATATAACAATCAAATACCTGAAATTTTTCAAATGTTAGCCACAATTTCTTATGATGTAGGTAAATTCAACAAGGCAATAAAATTTTTTAAACGAGCACTAGAATTAGACCCTGCATATACAGATGCTTCTGTAGGTCTAAGTATTATCTACAACGATCTAGGTCGATATGAAGAAGGTAAAAAAGAATTTGAAACAGCAAAAAAAATATTTTCTGAACAAAAAAAATCAACTGACCATTTTGTTAATGAACTTCTGGCAAAAAAACATGAAGAGCTGGCAGATATGTACTTTGGTTATAAAAGATATGAAGAAGCACTGGATAACTTACTAAGATCAAAACATCTAAAATATACTTCAGATATAGTTATAAAAATTGTAGAATCATATCTAAAACTAGATAATGCAAGATCAGCTGTCATGGAATTAAGAGATTTGATCAAACGCAGCCCTCATGTTTTAACCGCAAGGCAAAAACTTGCAGAAATATACTATGATTCGGGCAGGATTCTAGACGCTATAGAAACATGGGAATCTATACTACTAAGAGACCCTGAAAATATACAGGCCAAAAGAAGTTTAAAATTAGCAACCTCTTCTACAAAGAATAATAGAATAATGGAAGGAACTCTTTGAAAACAGATGATACTGTAATATATATAGATAAAAAAGAAATTGATGAGATGGTAATTAATCTTGCGGAAGAAATACAAAACCATTATTATCAAAAACCTTTAGTTTTAATATGCCCTTTGATGGGATCAGTGGTATTTACAACTGACTTAGCAAGACATCTTAATATGCCACTACAAATTGATTTTGTACATATGACCAACAATACTGATGATAAACAAACAATAAGACTTTCGACAGACATATCCTGTGATATTGCTGATAAGCATGTTCTAATAATTGAAGAAATAGTGGACGAAGGCAGAAAATTAAAATTTTTAAAAGACAGGCTCTTAATAAGTAATCCTGCTTCAATAAAAATAGTTGCCCTGTTAGATAAAGTAGCCAGAAGAGCTATTGATATTAAGCCGGACTTTGTGGGAAAAACAATAGAAGATAGATTTGTAGTAGGATATGGGATGGATCACTATGAAATAGGGAGAAATTACAAAGATATCTATCATCTAAAACAATAATTTACAACTCTGTCACTAAAGCATCTTTTGGTATTGTCACACTAAACACTTCATCTGTTACTTTTTTATTAGTTTCGATGTTATTAAAAACAAATGATGTTTGATTTTCCAAATTATCCCAATAACTAAGTTTAACAACCAAAACTCTAGCAATATCAACTGACACTTTAGCTCTTTTCAAATTCATAGGTTGTAGAGGTAGCAGTTCATAAGTAATAACACCATCTTTAGTAGACTGGCTGTACACTTTCATTTTTTTAAAATTACCCTTAAGTATCTCGCTTAGAAAATCGTTCGTTTTAGTTTTTATCACTCTAACTTGGTTGTTAATTTCTGTATTTTCTGGGTATTGTAATGTAGTGAACATCTTGTTCTTAAGTAATAGGGTAGATTTAGATGGGCTGTTTATATCAAGCCTCATCTTGTCTTTTGCAAAAACAATTTTTCCTGTATAGGTTTTTGTAGTATTTAAAACTTTTGCTATAGTTATTTTCTGCACATCTGAAGAAATGGTTTCTAAATTGCTGTATTTTGATTCAATCTTTGCAAGCAAATCTATTTTGCTTATATCTGAAAAGCCAGTAGAAACTAAGATTAAATACTTAAAAAAAAGCATAGTTTGTTATTTATAACTCACCTATATTACATATCAAAGCAAAAATTAAAGTCTTTTAGTAAATCCCCAAGCTTCAAATTTAATCTTTCCACTTCCTGCTTGCATAAGAGCTTTTTTGGACGCTCTTATGGTTGACCCTGTGGTACATACATCGTCAACAATTATTATGTTCTTATATTTATGTTTATTGGACTGAATTTTTATATCTGCTCTTCTTGTTTTGCTTAGACTAGTTTGTCTAAGTTTTTTTGCTTTATAACTTAACAATGAGGTATCCACTGTCAGTTGTAACAATTTGCCAACCTCATTTGCCAATAAATGAGAGTGTTTTCTCTTAACATCGGTATAAGGTGCAGGTATTAAAACAGCATCTCTATCAGGAAATCTGCTTTTTAAAATTAAATTCTTTATAAATTGATCTGCAATAAATCTCCAGCCACTTTGGTTATAATTGCCTTTAAGAGTTAAAATAAGCTTTAAAATTAAGTCATAGTTTTTGTTGTTCCAATCACATAAGCCAAAAAAAGTTATATCAGAGTCTAATTCATGAACAACAATTTTAAATAAGTTATTTTTTAGTAAAGTTTGACATTTTGGACATAACCATTCATAAAAATAAAAATCCAGTTTACAGCAGGCACAACTTCTAAATAAACATGCTATATAAGATAAATCAAACTTCATACTCTTAAAGCTCTAGCTTAAACCTAGATGATATGTTACTAGAAAGACATGAAAAACCAACTAAACGCTAAGGTCAAGGATGTTCACTTTATAAATGAAAATCTTATGATACTTAAGGTTGAAAAAGACAATGAAATATTTCAGTTTGAACCAGGACAGTTTGCAACCATCGGGCTAGTGCAAAGGGGGAAAGTAATAAAAAGAGCATATTCTGTAGCATCTAAAAATGGATCTAGCCAGATTGAACTATTTATCTCAAGAGTTGAAAATGGAGTTTTAACTAAAAAAATTTTTAACTTAAAAAAGAACGATAAGCTTTGGCTTGGAGAAAAAATTACAGGATTTTTTACACTAAAACCTGTAACGGAACCAAATTTAATCCTGGTAGCTACTGGAACAGGCATATGCCCTTACTTGAGCATGCTCAGAACCTATCCAGAACTAGGTACAAAGCAAGGAAAAATAGCTCTGATCCATGGAGTTAGAAAATTTAAAGACTTTGGGTATTTAGATGAGTTTTTAAAAATACAAAAAGCTCGATCAAATTTCTATTTTTTCCCAATCATAAGCAGAGAAACTAAGCAAAATATTCCAAAAGGTAGGGTGCAGGATATATTAAATTCAAATAATTTTAAAGAAACATATTCTATAATTGACCCAAAAAATACTGCCGTGATGCTGTGTGGAAACCCTCAAATGATAGAAGATCTCACTGGTAGATTTTATAATCTTGGGTTTAAAAAGCATACCAGAAATAGCAAAGGCAACTTACATTATGAAAAATATTGGACAATACCTAAAACTACTAACAGATCTTAACACTAGCAAGACCTCCTCCATCTGTTCTTGTGTTTGTAACCTGTCCTTTATAAAGTCTGGCAGCTATCAAATGATAATCATCTCTATAAGTGTAGATTCTTAGATCATATTTATAATCAGACCATTTAGGGGCAGGCACATACTCCTGAGCTATGTAGTCTTCAGAATATATATTGGAAAGTTTGGTTTGAGAAATACTCCTTCCTCTATACACTCCCTTACCACCATACATAGTTTTGGGCTTAAATATATAGTTAGATTTTATTTTTTTTAATTCATCAAATTCAATATCTGTTATATTATAAGTTTTGGGAATAATGTTATGGATTGTATTCAGGGCAAAATCACTGATATTTAGATTATCTAAAAAATCTACATTACTTAAATCTATAAACCTTTCTTTGTTGGCAAGTAAATTATATTCATGAGGGTTTGGACTAAACCTAACCTTTGAGCTTAAAAAAGCTTTTTTCAAATGCTGGGTTTCTTTTTTATAAAAAATAAAATCACAACATCTGTTATATACAAAGTCAATTTGTACACCAGAAACATGGGTTAAGTTTGTTCCATTCCAAGCCAACTCCTTAGGATCGCAAATTAATACACAATGTCCCCAGTTTTCGAACAAAATTTTATAACAATGAAACTCAAAATACGCATGTTGTTTTTCTGGAGTTTCATCCACAATAGCTATATTTAATTTTTTATTAGAAGTTTCTCTTGTCAAAACCTCTCTTAGCAGTTCGTCGTAACCAGCATCTTTTAACAAGCAATTATCTTTTTCGCCTAACAGCCAAGCTATAATTGAAAATGCAGCATTAGTATTAATTTCAATAAGTTTAGGTCCTTGCTTGGTTATATGAAAATCAAAACACATCAACATAGAAAAATGTTTAGGGTTATGCTTGGTTTCTAAAGGGGATTTATCATATACACATTTTTTATATTTATCATTACATCTGAGTTCCCAGAAAGCTTTGATAGTATCAACACATGTCCTAAAATCTGTAGAGCTAATTTGAACTATTTTTTTGGATAACAAAGTTTTAGAGATAGGATACTTTAAAAAAATATCCTTAAACTTATCTCCAAGCTCGGGATATTTTTCACTAAAAGCTTCTAGAAGTTCTTGCATGGGTAAAATTTCCTTTTAAAAAGAAGAATTATTCAAAATCCTATAAGGTTTCAACTCTCTTTTTTATACACTAAAGCCAAATATTTTAAAAATTCAATACTTAAGTATTAGTTTTATTATATCATTTTAATCAAATAAGTTTTTCCTATTCTGTAGCCTATGTTGTATTTTATAATTTCGTATGGCTTTGATTTTACTGATCTTCATGTCAACTTACGATGCCACAGCCGCAGATGATATAAAGATAGAAGATGACTCAAAAATTTTTAGCTCTACAGGGCAGTTTAAACTAAATCCTTATAGAACAAGGCGACCAGAGTTTAGCCAGATGTTCTCTTTTTCGTACTCCAATTTTGTGCCAATTAATTATAAGGTAACAGGCATAAATCAAAGTTTTGAAGAGTTTTATTCTGCTGCAGATATCCCGCTTTTATCTCTGCTCGTATCTCTTAAGTGGAATAGTTTTATTGGTTCGCTTTCTCTAGATTTAGGTGCAGGATTCTATTTTAATAAGGCAGAAGATGGATCCAGCATGACCATTTTTCCAGGAACATTGGGCGTCACATGGAGCTGGGATAACCTCTTTAAAGAACCCTATGTGGTGCCGTATTTATCAGCTGGAGGAAAATATTTTTATTTTATGGAAAAATTCACTGCTGGCAACGCACAACATAACCCTCTTGGAATGTCTATAAGAGATGTACCGCCTAATCAAGATGGTTATATAGGCGATATTACACATGTTTACTATTCAGGAGGAGTTTGGATCCAACTTGATTGGCTCGATGCAGATGGAGATATGTCCTCTTATTTTGACAGAGGAATTGAAAATACTTACATAAGCATAGGAGTAACCAAGCTCCAACCAGGTGCAGATAAAGATTATGGCTTCGATGGAGAAATTTCTGTCAATGCTGCATTGAGGCTTGAAATTTAATTTACCTTAAAAAGACCAAAATTTCTTCATAAATACTACTCAGTGTGTCTGATTCAAGTTTGATTTTTAATTTGTTGTCCGGATTAAGAGAATATTTATTCTGTTTTGACACAAGCATAACCAGATGATCTACATCAATTTTTGAGTCATCAGAAAATGTTAAAACCAAAAATTTAGAACGACATTTTAAATCACAAATGCCAATCTGCTTACACAAAACTCTTATAGACATCACTCCTAACAAATTTAAAACCATCTGAGGCAATGTTCCAAATTGATCTCTGATAGATTCTTCTAACCTATCTATGTCATCTATAACTTTTGCCTTAGATAATTTTCTGTAAAAAAATAGCCGCATTTTAATATCTGGCATATATTTATCAGGAATTAAAGCAGGAACTGGTATATAAATGTCAGGATCCAATATGCTTTTACTAGATCCGTCTTTAGCTATGCTCACTGCTTCATCTAATAATTCCATATACAACTCATAGCCTATAGAATCAATGTGTCCAGCTTGCTCGTCACCCAATATATTCCCAGAACCTCTATACTCTAAATCCTGTCTTGCTACTTGCAGGCCATCTCCTAATTTAGAAAACTCTTTTAATAAATCAATTCTTTCTTTAGCTTGATCGCTTAATTCTTGATTATCACTCATTATTAGATAACAAAAACTTTCTACATTGCTTCTACCAATCCTTCCTCTTAACTGATACAGTGAAGAAAGTCCTAATAAATAAGATTTTTCAACAAACATTGTATTGACTTGGGGAATATCTAAACCTGATTCTATTATTGTAGTACAAAGTAATACATCAAAGTTATGAGAGTAGAAATCAACAGCAACTTCTTCTAATTCTGATTCAAGCATTCTTCCATGTGCAACTCTAATTTTAACTTCAGGGACAAGTTTTTCTAGCCAACTTTTTTTTTCATATATAGAACTTATTCTATTGTATACATAAAGCACTTTACCCGATCGCTTTATTTCAGACAAAATGGCTTCTCGTATAACAGTTTTGTCTTGCTCGATCACAAATGTATTTATTGGCAATCTATTTTTAGGAGGAGTTTTGATTATGCTAAGATCTCTTAATCCTATAAGACTCATGTTTAAAGTTCTGGGAATTGGAGTAGCAGAAATAGAAAGTATATTTGCATCGTTCTTAAAGTTTCTAATTTTTTCTTTTTGTAAAACTCCAAATTTCTGTTCCTCATCTATAACAACTAACCCTATGTTTTTCAGGTTTATATTTTTATTTAGAATTTTATGAGTTGCCACCACTACATCTATGCTACCGTTTTTTAGACCATCTAAAATATTTTTTTGAATATTTGGTTTGGTGAATCTGCTTAAGGTTTTTATAACAATAGGATACTGTTTAAATCTTTTAACCAAGGTATTGTAATGTTGAAGACACAGTATGGTGGTGGGCACTAGAAATATGCACTGGTGATTGTTTTGTACGCAATAAAAGATTGCTCTCATGGCAACTTCTGTTTTACCAAATCCTACATCGCCACAAATTAAGCGGTCCATAGGAGTTTCTTTTTGTAAATCACTTAATACATCGTTTATCGCTCTTATTTGATCTGATGTCTCTTCGTATTCAAAATCTTGTTCAAATTGTTTAAAAATCTCATCAGGGCTATCAAATGGTTTTCTAACAACCTTTTTTCTTCTTGCATAAAGTGTGATCAGATGCTCTGAGATATCTCTTAATCTATTTTTTACTTTCAACTTGGTTGTTTGCCATCCACTACCACCTAATCTACTTACATCGCCACCACCTGTATATCTTTGAACCTTACTTAAATTAAAAATGGGAATATAAAGCCTATCATTATTTTTATATACTATTTCTAAAAACTCATTTTCTATGCCCTGCAAGTTGATGGTTTTTAAACCTCTGTACAGGCCAATACCATGATCAATATGAACTATTTTACTGTCTTCATTTATATCTAAAAGCCAGCTTCGATCTTCATCGATAAAGTCCAAGGCATTTTTAGAATCACCTACTGGTTCTTTTAAAAACTCTTCTTGTTCAATTTTTAAAAATAAAAATTTCTCATCAATAAGCTCAACATTTTTACTTATAGAATTTTGAACAATCTGAAAACCTAGATTTTCATTGAATTTATCGCTTATTTTAGGGTTCAAATTTTTAAACTTTGTCAAAAATCTATCGGAGTTAAGTTTGGAATTAGATGAAATTACAACTTTATGAGTTTTGTTTTTCATTATCTGTGTTTCTATATCGCTATTAAAATTAGACCTAAAATTAATATTTTGTGTAGTATCAGGCAACTGAGTTGATTTAAGTGGTTCATAAAGCATATCTATTTTGGGCAAAATTAATCTTTGGGAATTTTTTAATTTTCTCTCTGATAAAAAGTCAAAAAACCTCTCTTGTTCTTTTACTATTTCATCTAGGTTTAACGTAATAACAAAAGCATCTTTGAAGTATTCCGTTGTATTTTTAGCACCGTGATAATAGTAAGAGATCAAATAATCTATACCTAGAAAATATCTTCCCATAAGGATACTATTTAATACACCGGTTGCCTCATGTCTGGTGATTGATCTTTGAGATATATCTTTTTGAAATTCATGATTTGCCCTGGACCGGGTTTCATCCGTTATCACAATTTCTCTACATGGAATGATATCTACCCTGTCTATCTTGTTAATAGATTTTTGTGTCTTATTATCGAAAAATCTTATCGATTCTATTTTGTCATCAAATAACTCGACTCTAATAGGGTATCGATAGTTAGGTGAAAACACATCTAAAATACACCCTCTTTTTGCATACTGGCCTACATGCTCTACCATTGGAGCACTAAAATAGCCCATGTTTTCAAAACCTGCTCCTATGCTATTCATCTTGGAATTTATAGAAAAAGTGATCGTATGTGCTTCTAGCATTTCTTTTGGAATGGTTTTTTGGATCAAAGCTTCGCTTGAAGCTACAAACACTTTATTATTTTTAGATTCATAAATAACATGCATCCTTTGGTGGATTGTGCTTACGTTTGGATATAGACCAGAGTATGGCTTTATATCAAAGCTGGGTAAGTAGATGCTATCTATATTAAAAAAATTCAGATCGTTTTTTACATCCAATGCTATTTTCTCGGTCGAACATATTATCAATATTGGTTTTGTAATCTCTAAGCGAGTTTCGTAGATAAGTTTGGATAAACCTATGCTGTCTGTATTTAAATTGATGCCTTTTTTGCCATTTTTAAAAAGTTCAAGAAGTGTTTTTGATTTCATAAAGTACAGGGGGTTTTAATACCTATAGCTACTACGTATATCAAATAATTTCAATATACCTGATTGAAACACTTTACTTTTGACACGACCTATGATTATAATCGTCCTACTCTTTTTAGGGGGCACTTATGAAATTATCCATACAGCTTTTTGCTTTTTTAATTTTTAGCTTTGCTTTTGAAACACATGCAAACAGACGAACTCTACCAGATGCTACAAAAACTAGAGTATTAAAAGTACTAAAAATAAATGAATCCTTACATTCCTTATTTTTTCAATATGATCCAGCAAAGATAATCCCAAAGGCTCAAGAGATGAAAAGTGCCATCAATGAAATACGGGATGAGCAAATAAAACAACTTTTAAATCTATCCAAAAACAAACTTGATGAAATAAACGCAACATCAGACAGGAAAAAGAATAATAAAGCCTATGATTTTGTATCCAAAGCTCTAGTTCACATAGTAAAAACATATGATGTTGGCAAATATAATGCTTATTCTTGTCCTATGGTAAAAAAAGTGTGGGTTCAAAACAGTGGCAAACAAGATGCTGTTCAAAATCCTTACGCCCCAGAAATGCCTAGCTGCGGCTCAAAAGACACAAATTTCTAGTTTTTTTTCCCCGTATAGCCCCTAAAATTTGCTATATCTTGGTCCAGGACCTGGGCTATTTTTTAAATATTAAAAGAGATTATGTCGATCTTTCAACTATGAGAGTGCTGTTCTTATTTATATCTTTAGCAATAAGCATGATCGTAGCTGGACTAGGGTATCTGTGGAACCCTCTATGGCTATTATTTTTCCCTCTTACATTTCTATTTATAGTGGGTTTGATTGACATGTACCAACCTAAGAAGGCGGTTTTAAAAAACTTTCCTGTTATTGGAAGATTTCGTTATATGTTTGAATCGATACGGCCAGAAATTCAACAATACTTTGTGGAAAATAACACTGACGGAACCCCATTATCTAGAGAGTATAGAAATATAGTTTACCAAAGAGCAAAGCTTGAATTAGATACCTTGCCATTTGGAACACAAAGAGACGTATATAAAATAGGTTATGAGTGGATAAATCATTCCATGTACCCAAGCAAAATTGATCCTGAAAAACTAAGAGTTACTATAGGCGGACCTGACTGCGACAAAAAATACTCCTCTAGTATCTTCAATATTTCAGCTATGAGTTATGGTTCCTTAAGCAAAAACGCTATTTTAGCACTAAATGGAGCTGCCAAACTGGGAAAATTTTTTCATAACACAGGAGAAGGTTCCATAAGCCCATACCATAAAAAACCAGGGGGTGATCTAGTTTGGCAAATTGGTACAGGTTATTTTGGCTGTAGAGATCAAAAAGGCTTTTTTGACCCTGAATTGTTTAAAGAAAAAGCCACAAGTGATCAGGTGAAAATGATAGAAGTCAAAATATCACAAGGAGCAAAGCCAGCTCATGGAGGCATCTTACCTGCAGAAAAAATAACCGAAGAAATAGCAAAAATTAGACATATCAAATTAGGAGAAAGCGTAAAATCTCCACCTAAGCACACAGCCTTTGAGGACAATCTAGGTTTATTAAACTTCATACAACAGTTAAGGACTTTGTCTGACGGCAAGCCTGTTGGTATAAAAATATGTGTAGGACATAAAAAAGAATTTATTGATCTATGCAAGCGGATGATAGAAACAAAAATTTATCCTGACTTTATAAGCATAGATGGATCTGAAGGAGGAACAGGTGCAGCTCCGCTAGAGTTTTCAAATGCAGTGGGCACACCTCTGGATGAAGGTCTTATCTTTGTTCATGATACATTAGTAGGTCATGACATAAGAGATTATATAAAAATTATTTCCTCAGGAAAAATAATAACCGCATTCCAAATGATAAATAAAATGGCTCTAGGTGCTGATGTCCTCACTTCTGCTAGAGGTATGATGCTAGCATTAGGTTGTATACAAGCCAGAAAGTGTAACTCAAATACATGCCCCACAGGTGTTGCAACACAAGATCCAACATTAGTAGTAGGACTAAATGTATCCAACAAAACAAAACGAGTATACAACTATCACAAAATTAACATCGAATATCTAGCTAAATTATTAGAAGCTACAGGAGTAAAGTCACACACAGAGATCGATAGAACTTTCATAAATAAAAGAATAAGCATAAGCCAAATAAAAACTTATGCGGAACTATTTCCATATACAAAAAAAGGGAGTTTTTTAAAACAATCCGCCTAAATACGATTATATATCCTAAACGAAAAACGTTCTGGGTCCAAATAGGTTTTTTCTGAAATTAGGTTGAAGTCAGATTCAAATTCAGGATAAAAGACATCTCCATCATAATGTTTGTGTACGTAGGTTAGGTATATTCTTTGTGTAATATTCAATGTCTGTTTATAAATTTGAGAACCTCCACAAATAAATATTTCTTGTGGTCTAAGTTTTTGATTTTTACAAAATTCTATCGCCTCAGACACATCGGGGAACACAGAAATTTCGGAAGTTTTAGTAAGGTTTTTACTAATTACTACATTCAATCTATTAACCAAAGGAGTTTTCAATGTTTCAAAAGTTTTTCTTCCTAAGATAACACAATGGCCGAGCGTTGTATTTTTAAAGTACTTTAGATCATCAGGGATATCCCAAGGAATCTTGCCGTCTCTACCAATAACTCTGTTAGATGACATCGCAACAATATGTGATATCAAACCGCAACCTCAGCTGTAATTTTTTTGTGCGGCTTATAATTTAACAGCTGAAAATCTTCGTATTTAAACTCAAAAATACTTTTTATTTTCTTATTTAAAATCATTGTAGGAAGTTTTTTTGGAGTTCTTGAAAGTTGCATCTTTACCTGACTTAAATGATTTATATATATATGTGCATCTCCTATTGTATGTATAAACTCTGAAGGCACAAGTTCACAAACTTGAGCAATCATCATGGTTAATAAGGAGTAACTAGCTATGTTAAATGGCACACCTAAAAATAAATCAGCACTTCTTTGATACATCTGACAAGATAGTGTCTTAGAAGCAGAGTTGACATAAAATTGAAACATCATATGACAAGGAGGTAGTGCCATCTGATCTAACTCAGCCACATTCCAAGAATTTACTATTAGTCTTCTAGAGTTTGGATTTTCTTTAATCTGTTCAATTACTCTACTAAGCTGATCCACACTACTGCCGTCATTACAAGGCCAACTTCTCCATTGTTTGCCATAAATAGGGCCTAGGTTATTATCTTCATCAGCCCACTCATTCCATATAGACACGCCGTTTTTATTTAGAAAATCTACGTTAGTGCTGCCCTTTATAAACCATAATAATTCATAGATGATTGATTTTAAATGGACTTTCTTAGTGGTAACCAGTGGAAATTGTTTAGTTAAATTATACCTAGTTTGAGTGCCAAAAACACTTATTACGCCGGTATTTGTCCTATCTTTTTTAATTTGTCCATGATCTAGAACGTGTCTTAAAAGATCCAGATATTGTTTCACAAAGCCCTTACTTGTTTTTCACTATGTTAGCAGCTAGGTAATTTTCTATACCTACATCATCTATCAGCAACAACTGTCTTTCGAACCATTCTACATGTTCTTCTTCGTGCAAAATAACTCTTTCTAGTACTAGCCTAGTAGCCGGATCGCCAGCATTGGAACAAATATTTACCGATTCATTTAAATCTTTTATATTGCTTAGCTCTAGATTCAAATTTAGCTCAAATTGATGCTTAACATTGTCTCCAGCTGTCACACTTCCTATGTCCTTAACAATAGGCTTTCCTCCTAAAAATAATATCCTGTCTATTATCTTACGGGCATCTTGTAGTTCCTCATCACTATCTTGCTTATATTTTTCACCCAAATTTGTATACCCCCAATCCAAACACATGGCCGAATGCAAAATATACTGGTTAATCGCAGTGAACTCATTTTTTAAAAGCTTATTTAAAGCCTCAATAACTTTAGCATCAACTTTCATACCCAAAACACCCTTTTATAATTTACAGCCTGTAACCTGCTATAATAAAAGCCAACTGTCAACTGACACTTTTTTAAAATCCTTTCTTTTTAAAAGAAAGATAATTAAATTTGTACCATTCATAAGCCATAGGATATACTAGGGATTTTGATTAACCCCTAGGGATTACTAAACATGAATAACATAGTATTTAGAAAATATGACATCAGAGGCATAGTTGATAAAGAAATAGATGAAAGTTTTTCTTATTTACTAGGTCAAGCACTTACAACCTACATGAGATTGAAAGGGCGTAAGAAAAAAATAACCGTAGGACATGATGTCAGGCTCTCTAGTCATAAGTTATATAAATCCCTAATAGCAGGGCTTACAGAACATGGTGCTCATGTGATAAAATTAGGTCCGATAACAACACCTTTATCATATTACTCCACCTATATGATAGACGATATTGCAATGAGTGCAATGATCACTGGAAGCCATAATCCTCCAGAATACAATGGTTTCAAGTTAACATTTAACAGGTGCAGTCTATCAAGCGAAGATATTCAAAAAATATATGGTATAATGCTGGCCAAAGAGTTTTCAAAAACTTCTGGAAGAAATACAAGCTTTGATATTGTTACAAAATACGTAGATCAATATGCAGAACAATTCAAACATCTTAAAAACATACCTGTAGTAATGGATTGTGGAAATGGAACCGCAGGAATTGTGCTTAGAAAATTAATGAATAAAATAGGATTAAATTTTGAAATTTTATTTGAAACTCCAGATGGAAATTTTCCAAACCATCACCCTGATCCAACAATAAAAGAAAATTTAGAAGATTTAGCCAAAAAAGTAATACAAACAAAATCTATAGTTGGTATCGGATTCGATGGAGACGCCGATAGAATAGGTGTTGTAGACGAAAAAGGACAATTTATTTTAGGCGATGAACTTTTATATATTTTTGCCAAAGCAATTCTTAAAACAAATCCGTCAGCATCAATAGTGGCAGATGTGAAATGCTCAGATAAATTATATAACGCAATAAATAGCATGGGCGGAAAAACTATCATGTGGAAAACAGGACACTCATTAATAAAGCAAAAAATCAAAGAAAAAAATGCTCTTTTAGGCGGAGAGCTAAGCGGACATATTTGTTTTAGAGATAAAAATTATGGCTATGACGATGCCATCTATGCCAGTCTAAGGTTACTAGAAATTTTAATCCAATCAAACGCACCCTTGTCAAAACTTTTAACCGATCTTCCTAAATCATATTGCACGCCAGAAATAAGAATAAATACCAGTGAAGACAAAAAAGGTAAGTTAATGAAAAAAATAAAAGATATTTTTAAAAACGACACTGCAGAGTACAAAGTAAATCATATAGACGGAGTTAGAATTAGCTTTGAAGATGGTTGGGCATTAATTAGAGATTCCAATACTCAGCCCGTTATCGTATTAAGATTTGAATCAAAAACCAGCTCAGGCCTTCTGCGAATAAGAAATAAAATTGAACCTCTTTTAAAAGAATTATGAAAAATATTAAAATAACACAAGCCAAACAACACAATTTGAAAGGCATTAGTTTAACCATACCAACCAATAGTTTAACCGTTATAACGGGGCTATCTGGTAGTGGGAAATCTTCTCTTGCTTTTGATACTATATACGCAGAAGGACAAAGACGATATGTGGAAAGTTTATCAACCTATGCAAGACAATTCATAAAACAATTCCCCAAGCCTGATGTTGGATCCATATCTGGTTTATCTCCATCGATTGCAATGGAACAACGAACAACCATGGCCTCTCCCAGATCAACTGTAGGCACAATAACAGAAGTCTACGATTATCTTAGATTATTATACGCAAAATTGGGTGTTGCTAAATGTCCAAGGCATAAAACTTTACTAAAACCACAAACTACACAAAATATTTTAGATCAAATAATGAAACTAAACTCTTCCATAATCATATCAGCTCCTCTTATAAGAGGAAAAAAAGGCGAGTTTAAAAAAGAAATAGATGAATGGAAAAAAACAGGTTTAGTAAAAGCAATTATCGACAAAAAAATCCTGGACTTAGAAAGCATAACTAAGCTCAATAAAACAACTAGACATTGGATAGATTTGATAGTTGATCAAGTTGTGGTTAAAGATTCAAACTTACAGAGAATAAATGACAGCGTAGAATGTGCATTAGATTTAACGAACGGGTTTTTAAAAGCTACTACGATTAAAGATAAAAAAGAACTTTTTTTCTCGACAACAGGTACGTGCTCTGAGTGTAATTATAATTTTACAGAACTTCCAGAACCCAGATTGTTTAGCTTTAATGATATACGAGGAGCATGTAAAAAATGCAAGGGTATAGGCTTAATAGAAAAAGATGAGCATGAAATAATATGTCCTAGGTGCAAAGGTTCGAGATTAAATCTAACAGCTAGGGGTATATTTATAAACAACCTAAGCATCGATGAAACTTCCAAACTTGATATTATAGATTTAAAAAAATTTATAGAAGCTCTAAAGCTTTCAAAAAGACAGGAAAAAATAGTGGGGCAAGTGATAAAAACTCTAAAAGAAAAACTAAATTTATTAGTCAATCTAGGTATAGGATATTTAACATTAATACGATCTTCTAAAACCCTATCTGGAGGAGAAATACAAAGACTCAGGTTAGCTACACAACTAGGAAATCCTTTAATAGGAGTGCTTTATGTTTTAGACGAACCTTCCATAGGGTTACATCCAAAAGATCACAGCAGCCTGTTAGACAGTTTGAAAATACTAAGAGATAAAGGCAACACAATTGTAGTAGTAGAGCATGACAGAGATACTATTTTAAGCTCCGATCATATAGTTGATCTAGGGCCTGGAGCTGGGAGCTTAGGAGGAAAAATTGTATACCAAGGAAAGATTTCCAAAATTGATAAGTCCAACAGTTTAACTGGACTATATTTAAGTAAAAAAAAACTGGTTCATGATAACAGGCATAGAAGTTTGTCGAAAGTAAATTGGTTAAGTATAAAAAACGCATACAAAAATAATTTAAAAAATATAGACGTAAAACTGCCTCTAAATAGACTGGTGGCTGTAACAGGAGTGTCGGGTAGTGGGAAATCTTCGCTTGTCTCAGGGGTTTTATTAAATTATCTCGAAAATCATTTTAATAAGCTAGATAAAACTTTAGAGGTTGAAAAAATATTAGGTATACAAAAATTAGATAGAGTGATTGATATAAATCAAAAACCTATAGGGAAAACTCCTAGATCTGTGCCATCTACATATATAAATTTATTGGGCACAATAAGAGAGCTTTTGGCAAAAGTGCCTGAGAGCAGAGTAAGAGGTTTTAAACCAGGTCAATTTAGTTTTAACCTAACACATGGAAGATGTGCTTCATGTGATGGTTTAGGACAAAAAAAAGTAAATTTACATTTTATATCTGAAGTATATGTTCAATGTGACACTTGCCATGGAGATAGATTTGATAAAAAAACTTTATCCATAAAATACAAAAATAAAAATATAAAAAATATATTAGATATGACTGTCAAACAGGCCTTGAGCTTTTTTGAACATCATCCATTTATATTAAATAAGCTGGAAACTTTGCAAAAAGTCGGTTTAGATTATTTAACTCTAGGGCAAAGCTCTACTTCCCTTTCGGGCGGAGAGGCTCAAAGAATAAAACTATCCAAAGAACTTTCAAGATCAAGAAATAAGAAAACTATCTACATTCTAGATGAACCTACAACAGGATTGCACTTTGAAGACATAAAGAATCTTATCAGCTTATTACAAGATCTTGTAGAAGGGGGGCATACGGTTGTCATTATTGAACACAATCTAGATGTAATCAGATCGTGTGATTATATAATCGACCTGGGGCCTTGTGGTGGAGAGCACGGCGGAAAAGTGGTAGCCAAAGGACATCCTGAAAACATGACTTTATTAGATGAAAGTGCAACCAATGAATTTCTAAAAAAGGAGCTTTGATGCCGTGTGAGTAGTTATTCACACGGCACGTGTTTATCTCTAAATAAATTGTAACAATAGAGTAAAGATAACTAGAGACTCTATGAAAGCTAGCCCTAATATCATAGGAGTAAAGATTTTATCTTGTGCTGATGGATTTCTGGCAATACCGTCCAATGCAGCACTGATAGCTTTTCCTTGAGCAAGTGCTCCTCCAGTTGCAGCAATACCAAGAGCTATGGCTGTAGCTGGGCCATTTAAATCAAAAGCACTACTTGTTTGTTCCATTACTTCTTGAGCTAACACAAATTCGGCACTCAAAAAAGCTAGTATAAAAGCTACTATTTTCATATTTCCTCCAAAAAATTAATGATTACTGGCCACAGCCATAGATACATATACCATACTTAATAAAGTAAAAACCAACGCTTGAACAACACTAACAAATAAACCTAACCCATAAAAAATAACCGGAATACCTATTGGAACAATATCCAAAAATGCACTCAATACTGTATGGTCGCCTTTCATATTTCCCATCAATCTTAAGCCTAAAGTAAATGGCCTAAATACATGAGATATAATTTCAACAACAAACAACAAAGGAGCTATCCACCAAATTGGTCCTAAAAAATGCTTAGTATAATTTAATATTCCATGTTTTTTAATACCCTCTTTGTTATAAAATACAAATGCAACCAATCCAATAGCTAATGTTGTGTTTATATTGTCAGAAGCTGAGGTAAATCCAGGAAAAAGACCCAAAAAATTATTCAACATGATGAATATAAATAAAAACGAAAAAAAAGAAACATATTTCTGACTATCATTTCCTATAATAGAACTCACCTTGTCATAAATAAAATCTACTATTGCTTCAAAAATGCCCAGTATGCCAAATTTGCCTTGAGGTGCATAGGAATTAGGATCAATAGATTTTTTTGCCCACAAAGCCATCAACATGATCAAAATGGAAACCAAAACTACACATGCGATATGAAGATAATGGTGCCCTATTCCAGGAATAAGTTGTAACCAATTAAAATGAACCATCTAATGACCTAATTTATGATCTAATTTATGATCTAATTTTGTCTTCTTAACAAATAACACAAGTGTTAGTATTGCAAAACATACCCCAGATATAAACCAAATCATATACTCTTTGTTTAAAACAGAAAACATAATCCAAAGAGTAGCTAACATAAATATAAACTTAGATGCAATGGCAAAAATAGGGTATGCAATAAATTTTTTCACAACAAAAAACAAAATTAATGAATTGATTACAGCATTAACATAAATAAATCCCCCGCCTAGTAAAACCCCAAGTGACCTTTTATCGCCTAATACAATATAAAAGAATATTAATGCAAGAGTTAAACAAACCACAGATATTTTCACGTTTTATCCTTTGTCAATATTATGAGACGATATACCCAAAAGGAAAAGCTTACCACTATGCCCCAAAAGGCTCCTATATTTTTGCTGCCCAAGGTTTCTCCTATTAACATTCCTAAAAAAACACCTGCTATTATTAACCCTGTAAGTTCAAAAGCTAAAGCTATAAACTTCGAAAATTTGTTCATTTATTAATCCTTTTAGCACCAGGTTGCATATCTCTTGAGATTTTTAATCTTTCCAATTTAGATTTAATAACTTCGTCATCACTATCAGATAAAACTAAAATAGCTTTATCATAGTCTTTTTTTTGTTCATAACACTGAGCAAGCTCTATTAACACTGTTCTTGATTTAGATGTATCTTCATTCAAAAGTGATGTGTATATAGCTATTGCTTCATCTAATTTTGACAACGACGCTTGTATTCTGGCCTTTAATACCATTAAGTCAAACTGATCTTCATTTGAATTTTCTAATTTTTTTACCTCTATTAATGCTTGATCCATATCATTTAAATGAAAGTATGACTGTGCTATTTTCAAATTTTTCTCACTCAATTTTTCAAACTCATAAATGGCTTGTTTATAATTTTGGGTCTCATAATATAGGTTTGCAATTTCTCTTTGAGAATCCCTTCTTTCTTTACTATTGTTAGTGTGAAGCATAATGGCTCTTAAAAACTTGATTTTTTGAGCAGGATTTATGTTCTTTATCTTAAGCCCTGTCCTTGCAGCTTTAATCATATAAGTCTTGTTATTTCCTATCTCTAAAACTTTATTTAAATTTTTTATTGCAGCTGAATATTCTTTATTTTTATTTTTATGCAAGGCCTTTTTAAAATAAAACTTCTCATCAGGCCTGCTACAAGATGTCAGTATTAATATACTAATCAGTATTTGTATTTTCTTCATCTTCCGATGACACCACCAATTCTATACTGGATATTTTTTCTTGTGGTTTTAGATTCATAACCCTAACTCCTTGAGATGCTCTGCCATACACAGACAATTCTCTCAAGTTAGTTCTAAGCATTTGCCCTCTGTTGGATATCATAACAATGTCTTGATCAGAGCTTGCTATCTCTATGCCTACAACAGAGCCAGTTTTTTCGTTCACTTTGTGGCCTATGATTCCAGATCCTCCTCTGTGTTGAAGTCTATATTCAGAAATAGGTGTTTGTTTTCCAAATCCATTATCAGTAACAGTAACCAGATTCTTATCTGTATTTTTATCCAAAACCAAAACTCCAACTACTTCATCTTCCGATGACACCTTTATACCTCTAACACCGCCTGCTGTCCTGCCTGTCTTGCGTACATCGCTTTCATCAAATTTAATTGCTTTGCCATGTTTAGTCATCATAAGTATATTTCTATCTCCACCACTAGCTTGCACATCCACCAAAAGGTCTTTTTCTTGAATTGTAATAGCTTTTATTCCAGTTTTTCTTATCTTTAAAAAATAGCTTATATCTATTCTTTTAACCACTCCTTGTTTGGTTACAAATATAAGCGACCCATCAGGTTTAAATTCATCCATTGGAAATATAGTAACTACTTTTTCACCCTTATATGCGTCTATCAAATTAATTATTGCTCTGCCTTTAGATTGTCTATGAACATCTGGTAGTTTATATACTTTTAATGGAATCACTCTGCCTGAATCTGTAAAAGTTAAAAGGGTTGTCTTTGTATGCGTTTTAAATAATTTTCTAACATAGTCTCCTTCCACCAATCCTGCACCTTTAATACCTCTACCACCTCTGTGTTGCGATTTGTATACATCAACAGGGGTACGTTTAATATAACCTCCTTGCGTGAAAGTAACTAGTACGTCTTCTTCTTCTATAAGCTCTTCGTCTTCTACTTCATCCTCTTGATCTTCTATCTTTGTTCTTCTACTATCGCCATACTTGGTCTTAACTTCTAAAAGCTCATCTTTTATGACCTGGTAGACTTTATTTATATCGTTTAATATTGCTTCTAATCTTATTATTTCCTTTTCCAGTTTTTCTATTTCTTTTAAAAGGGATCCTCTTTCAAGTTTGGTCAATCTGGAAAGTTTCATATCTAAAATAGCTTGTGCTTGCTCGTTTGAAAAAGAAAACATTGTTTTTAATTCTTGCTTAGCTGTTTTGGTATCTTGAGATGATTTAATACACTCAACAACTCTATCTATATTCTCAAGTGCTATTTTAAGTGCTTGAAGTATGTGTATCCTGGCTTTTGCCTTGCTTAGCTCAAAGATACATCTTTTTATCACCACTTCTTTTCTGTGATCTATAAATGCTCTTAGCAAAGATTTTAAATCAAATAGTTTAGGTTGAGTTCCTCCGTCTAACGCTAGAAGGTTTATCCCAAAACTGGTTTGCATTTGTGTATATTTATAAAGCCTATTTAACACCACCTCAGATGATTCACCTTTCTTAAGATCAAATACTATCCTCATACCTTTTCTAGATGATTCATCTCTAATGTCAGATATGCCTTGCAATTTTTTTTCTTTTATTCTAATTGCAGCAACTTCTATAAGCCTTGCCTTATTGACTTGATATGGAATTTCAGTAACCACTATCCTTTCTTTGGATTTAGTAGTTTCAACATGATGAACTCCCCTCAAAGTTATGATTCCTTTTCCAGTTTTATACGCCTGTATTATCCCCTGTTTGCCTACTACAATTCCAGATGAAGGAAAATCAGGACCCTTTATTACTTCCAGCAGTTGAGATAACTCAACTTGAGGATTATCAATCGTCAACACTAGTCCATCTATAATTTCATTTAAATTGTGAGGAGGTATGTTGGTAGCCATACCAACTGCAATACCAGAAGAGCCGTTTGCCAATAAATTTGGAATTTTTGTAGGGAGAACCTGAGGTATTTGAAAAGATCCGTCGTAATTGGGATGAAACAAAACCGTATGTTTGTCTATATCTTTTAAAAGCTCTTCTGCAAGCTCTGTCATCCTTACTTCTGTATATCTCATTGCAGCGGCACTATCTCCGTCCACTGATCCAAAATTCCCCTGGCCATCCACTAATGGATATCTTAAAGAAAAATCTTGTGCCATTCTCACTATAGTATCGTACACAGCTGTATCGCCATGCGGATGATATTTACCTATCACATCCCCTACCAATCTAGCTGATTTTTTATATGGTTTATTATGAACATTGTTCATTTCATGCTGAGCAAATAATACTCTTCTATGAACAGGCTTTAACCCATCTCTTACATCAGGAAGTGCCCTACCCACAATAACGCTCATTGAGTATTGCAAGTATGCACTCTTCATCTCTTGTTCAATTTCTATTTGGTTCTCTGCTTCATTCATTATTAAATATCCAGTTCATACGCTTCTGTGGCATTTCGTTCTATAAAGTTTTTTCTTGGTTCAACTCTTTCGCCCATCAACAGGCTGAATATTTCATTTGCCTTTATAGCTTCACCTATTTTTACTTGAATTAAATTTCTATTTTCGGGATTTAAGGTGGTGGACCATAGTTGATCCGGATTCATTTCACCCAATCCTTTATATCTTTGTATATAATATTCTTTTTTATTTAGCTCTATTATCCAATCTAACAGTTTTATATAATCATCAAAAACTACCTCTTTTCCTTTAGAGGTAGCGGTAATAGGAAGAGGGTGGGCATTTTTTAGCTCATTAAATAAGTTAATTGCATCTGTATATTCTATTGATTGAAATAGTTGATCGCTGGCTGGTAGCTCTAACTTAAGCCCTTGTTTGTTGATCCAAATAATACCTGTGCCATTGGAATTAAACCCTGCATCCGTTATAGACGGATCGCTTTTAAGTTTTTGTACAACAATATCAAAAAAGTTTTCTTGATCTGGCTGTAGAGAATTTGTGATCATTTTATATAAGATGTCTTCATTACCTCTTTTATATAATCTAAAAAGTGCATTTTTGAACTGCTGTATTTTTAACAGTAAGTTTGTTCTATCATCAGAAGACATGTTCTGGATCTCAAGTACTTCTGTAGCATTTTTTAGAAAAAACATTATCAATTCCAGATCATCTTTTAAATACTTTTCAAATGAACCTTTCTTTAATCTATATAGAGGGGGTTGGGCTATGTATACATGTCCGTTATATATTAACTCAGGCATTTGTCTGTAGAAAAAAGTTAAGAGAAGGGTTCTTATATGAGAGCCATCTACATCCGCATCTGTCATTATGATAATTTTGTGGTATCTGAGTTTTTCTAATTGTTGATTATCTTCTCCAACGCCAACTCCAATTGCAGAAATCATTGTTTTTATTTCGTCATTTTTTAACACCATATCAATTCTAGCTTTTTCTACGTTTAATATTTTTCCCTTCAAAGGTAGCACGGCCTGCGTTCTTCTATCCCTAGCTTGCTTTGCAGAGCCTCCAGCAGAATCTCCCTCTACCAAATACAACTCACACAAGCTAGGATCTTTCTCCTGACAATCGGCCATCTTGCCGGGCAAACTTCCTCCGTCTAGAGCTGTCTTTCTTCTAGCCAGCTCTTTAGCATTTCTGGCTGCAATTCTAGCTCTAGATGCGTCTATACACTTGCTAATAATCTTTCTGGCTTCCTTAGGATTTCTTTCCAACCAGTCGCTTATAGAAGCGTTTAGGATGGTCTCTACTATGCTTTTAACTTCTGTATTTCCTAACTTTGTTTTGGTTTGTCCTTCAAATTGCGGATCCAAAACCTTTAAACTTATAACCGCAGATAAACCTTCTCTAATGTCAGAGCCTTCCAATTTGTCAGACTTTTTTAACATCCCTTCTGAAGTTGCATATTGATGCATTGTCCTTGTAAGTGCTTTTTTAAACCCTACATAGTGGGAGCCGCCTTCTGGAGTATTAATATTATTTACATAGCTATATACTGTTTCTCGATACGATTCGCTCCATTGCAACGCAACTTCTAGTTCTGTTTCTTTCTTGGAGTTTTTAATATAGATTATCTCATTTAAAGTTTTCTTTGATTGATTTAGCATTTTTACAAATTCAACAATCCCGTTATCATACTTATACTCTTCGCTTCGTGCGTCTCTTTCATCTATAATTTTTATGAACAGACCGGAGTTTAGAAATGCAAGATCTCTTAGACGCATGGATAAAGTTTCAAAGTCATAATTAATATTGGAATCAAATATTTCATTATCAGGTTTGAATCGAATTAACGTTCCTGTTTTGTCAGAAGCTCCTACTAAACAAATATCCGACTTAGGTTCGCCTTTAACATATTCTTGAACCCATTCTTCATTGTCTCTATACACCTTGGCTATACACCAACTAGACAGTGCATTAACCACAGCGGCTCCCACGCCATGTAGGCCACCTGAAACTTTATATGCCTTGGAGTCAAATTTTCCACCGGCATGTAATGTTGTCATAACTACTTCAAGAGCTGATTTTCCCGTTCTATGCTTACCAACAGGGATGCCTCTGCCATCATCTTCAATGCTAACACTGCCATCTGTATGCAAAGTGACGCATATTTTCTTACAAAATCCTGCTAATGCTTCATCTATGGAGTTATCCACTATCTCGTATACTAAGTGATGGTACCCTCTAAGAGACACATCACCTATGTACATACTGGGTCTTTTTCTTACCGCAGAAAGGCCCTCTAAAACCTTTACCGAACCAGCGTCATATTTTGTTAATTCTTCCATGTTCAACCAAAAACAGCGTATCAAAACCCAATGTATTATCGATTTCTGTAGTCGTAATAATAATTTGAGATTTGGTTTCCTTTAATGCACGTATTAAAAAGCCTCTTCTTCTAGCATCTAGTTCAGAAAACACATCGTCTAGCAGTAATATCGGCTCTTTGCCAACCCCACCATGGTACAACATTGCCAACTTAAAAGCTAGCATTAATGCCCTTTGTTCCCCTTGAGAATAGTAGTATTTTATCCTTCTGCCTTCTGCTATAAAATCGACATCGTCCACGTGAGGTCCTACTAGAGAAAAGCCGTATAAAACCTCTTTTTCAAAATTTAGAGCTTTTTTAATTACATCAAAAATGCGCTCCAGATCATGTGTCTTTAGAGGTTTTTTTTCAACTAAATAATCCATGCTGAGCTTAAGGTTTTCTTGCTCATTCATTTGCTTTAGAATTTTAAGCACTTGCCCTGTTATCTTATCCAAGCAAGAGATTCTTTTATGTATAACTTGGGCAGATAACATAAGAAACTCTTGATCTATGCATTCTAAAAGCTCCTTTGCTTTGAATTTTGTGATTACTTGTTCTTTGGCATTCTTCAGTATTTGATTTCTCATTCTAAGAACTTTATTAAAATTCAAAAGCAGCGATACATTTAAAGGGTTTTCAAATTTGATTAATTCATCCAAAAAGGTTCTTCTTTGCTCAGGCCCTCTTTTGATAACATCCAAGCTAGAAGGATCAAATAAAATGACCTGAAACTTTTCTTGTAATGCTCTCTGCCCAACTTTCTTGTTATTAAGTTTTATGAACTTTGTTTTGTCAATTACCACCTCTAGTTGATTTTCCACCTCTGTATCAAGCCAAGCCTTTATCAAACAGCTTGTACGATCCTTCATGATCATTTCAGATTTTGTAGCTCTAAAAGAAACTCCCTTTAAAGCAAAGTGTATGCTTTCTAGAATATTTGTTTTTCCGTGGCCGTTTTGGCCATGCAAAACATTAATTCTTGGGCTAAAAACACAGTCTAAATTTTCTATATTTCTAAACCTAGAAAGAGTTAGTTTCTTTAAAATCAAGGGTTTTCAGGCTCTCGGTCTGGATTGATTCCCAGGCGCATTTAACCTCATAGGCATGACAACACAAGTGTAGTCTTTATCTAGCTCTGGCTTTATTACGCCTGGCGAAGTCTCATCTTTGAATTCTAAATTCACGTTGTCTTCATCAAAACTGTTTAAAACGTCTAGGAGGTATTTTGCATTAAACCCAATCTTTATAACTTCCCCATCGTGCTCGACACCCAGTTCTTCCTTAGCATTTCCAAGCTCAGAATCATTTGAAGCTATTTCCAGCCTCTTGCCCTCTGCACTAAATGTAATACTTCTCGATCGCTCGTCAGTAAGTACCGACACCACTTTTAAAGAAGAAATTAACTTTTCTCTAGATACTCTGACTTTGTTTTCAAAGTTTTTTGGCATGAATTGTCTGTAATCAGGAAATGTTCCGTCTATTAACCTCATCGAAATAATTGTGTTGTTACATTTAACCATACACTCTTTACTGTTAATACACATGTAGATGGAGCCGGTTTTTTGGTGATCTAATAACTTTCTTATTTCAGAAATTCCCTTCTTGGGGATAATAACTCCCGCATCCTTTTCAATTATTGTTTTATCTTTTGTGTCTCCGTCTATTCTTTCCACTAAACTTAGTCTGTGCCCATCTGTAGAGACCATTCTGTATATGTAGCCTGAGCTGGTTTTGTCTTTTTGAAATAAAATTCCGTTCAAGTGATACCTAGTTTCATCATTAGATACACTAAATACAGTTTTTTCTATCATGTCTTTTAGAACGGATATTTCTACCTTTAGACTGTCATCTTTAACATCCTCTGTGTTAATTGAAGGATAGTCCTTAACATTCGCACTGACCATATTAGCCCGTGTTTTATTTTGAGAAATTTCCAACCAGTTGTTCTTTGTACTAGCTAGGCTCACTTCGCCATTTTCAAGCTCTCTTGTAAGTAAATATAATTTTTTACTTTCTACTACTAAAACCCCTTCTTTTAACACCTGTGCTTTGGCCTTATTTCTAACGCTGACCTCTAAGTCCGTGCCATATACACGTAAAAACCCGTCTTTTGCTTCAAGGTACACATTGGATAAAATCGGCATGTTTCTATTACCGCAAATAACCCCTTGAACACTCTCTAAGAGTTCCAAAAATGTTTTTTTATCTGTTTTTACTTGCATAAAATTCCTTACCCCTATTGCTACTATAATTTATAAATTTATAAAAGGTTAGTAGTAGTTATTTGTAATATGTGTATATATATTTTAACTCATTAAAAATACAACAATTTTGTTAGCAAAATTTAAATAAATTTGTGTGTAAACAAGTGAATTTGCCATATGCCAAAGCTTAGCCAATAAGAGCAATTGGAGGTTTTGCCAAGATTGATATTCACATTTACACAATATTGTTGATATTGGTTTCTATCTTATTGAAAAGACTTTTAAAACTAGAATCTTCTCTTAATTTGAGGTGAATTTTTCTAATAGAATTTAAGACGGTTGTATGGTCCCTATTTCCAAAATGCGAACCTAAATCCTTCAAAGTTTTTTTGGTATATTTTTGTGCAAGATACATGGCTAACTGTCGTGCTGCTAATATGTTCTTTTGGCGACTTTTTGACTTAAGCTCCGACTTGGTTATTTTGAACGCATCAGACACTGCTTTTTGTATGCGGTCTACTGTAACAGTGTTTTTTTCTTCATGTATGGATAAAACTTTCTTAACAAAATCTATTGTGACAGGCTTGTGTCTAAACTGGGAAAATGCCATTACTTTATTTAAGTTTCCTTCCAGTTCTCTAATAGACCTTTTTGAAATGCTTGCTATATATCTAGAAACTTCGCTAGATAACCGAAATTTTAAGCCCTCTGCTTTATAATTTAATATAGCCATTTTTGTTTCCAAATCTGGCATTTTAATATCAACAATCAAGCCGCCTTCTAGACGAGTGCGAATACGATCTTTTAAACCTGAAATTTCCTTGGGCAGACGGTCACACGCAACTACTACTTGCCTTCCAGTATCAAAGAACGCATTTAAGGTATGAAAAAATTCTTCTTGAGCATGCTCTCCACGCCCCAAGACATGAATGTCATCGATTAAAAGCACGGCACATCCTTGACGATACTTTGTTCTAAAATTGGACATATTATGATGACGAATTCCAGAAACGCATTCGTTTAAAAATCGCTCTGCTGAAATATACTTAACCCTCCTGGTGCCAGTTTCTTCTAAATAATTTCCAATAGAATGCAGTAAGTGGGTTTTCCCAAGCCCAGTAGCTCCAAAAATAAACAAAGGATTGCTGCTAGATTGCCCAGGATGTTGAGCAACACGATAAGAAGCTGCATGTGCAAATTCGTTGTTTGATCCCACCACAAAAGAATCAAAAGTATACCCTGCTCTAAATAAGCCTGGTTTAGCACTTGCTAGCTGTGTCAGGGTCATTTGTCTAATGGCAAAGTCTGTGTCAGGGTCGGGCTCTTCCACCCTAACTTTCAGATCAAAAGGTCTTTTATACGCCAACTTCAATTCTTGTGTTAGCTGTTTTATTAAAACGCCCTCTACCTTTTCCTTGTGATAGTCAGATTTTACACAAAACTCCAGCTCCAAAACCCCCAGAGCAGACTCCTTGGGTTTTTGAGGCATCATGCAGTCCAACAGACCCATGATTGTAGGCTTATTGTTATTTTTCTTATTGATGCTGGTCTTTATCTGATCCCATATCTCTCTGTTCAATCCGTACACCTCTTTAGAAAGCTAAAACTAGCAGACCAAGCAGGACTTGTAGCAACTTTTACTAAATTCTTCAACATCTTGACAGGCGAGCATGCGTCATGGTTTTATCCCTATTTTTGAGGCTTTAAGTGAAACGCACATACCAGCCAAGTGTAAAAAAACGCATGTCTAGCCACGGATTTAGATCTAGAATGGCCACAAGCGGCGGAAGGCAGACCCTGTCCAGAAGAAGAGCTAAAGGCAGACACAGACTGGTGGTAGTTGCTAGCGGTAAATAATATAAAAACTACTAGGTTTGGAGAGCATAAAAACAAGTGATTTTAGAAGATTAAAAAAATCAGGATTTAGAGTTTATCCAGCAAGATGGATGTTAATTCTTTCTATTGCAGGAAAGAAACCCAGATTAGGAATAACCATTCCAAAGACCGTTGCAAACTCTGTTTTGAGAAATAAACTCAAAAGATGGACAAGGGAATGCTTTAGGCAAAACAAGAATCTTCCAAAGGCGGATATGAACATAGTGTTTAGAAAGAAAAAAAATTATAAGGAATTAAAGTATTATGAACTGGAGAAAGTTGTCCACAAAGGATTTATTGCAATCCTGGAGCGTACCGAGAACAATTAGTCTGGCTGCACATGCCATAAAAGCATCCGTAAAACTGTTGATATTGGCCTACAAAGCATCTGGGTTTTTGGCAAAAGGCTCTTGCAGGTACTACCCAACCTGCTCAGACTATGCTCTGGAATGCTTCAACCAGTTTGGCACAAGAAAGGCCATGCGTTTAACTTTATGTAGGATCTGCTCTTGTAGACCATTTAGCAAAAAATCCCTTTATGATCCAGTGCCAGGAGGAAAGTAATTGGAACAACCAGACAGAGGATCTTTTATAGATTCGAAAACCATAGCTGCCATAGTGTTCTGCATAGGATTTTTGATCCTATGGCAAGGACATATGAACAAAAAATATCCCCCTCCTACCTCCAACTCTTCAGCTCCTGATACATCTAAAGACATTGAACCAAAAACAGGCACAGCTGTAACTTTTGACCAACCTGTTGCTATATCTCAAACAACAAAAAAAGAAATCCTATTTAAATTTGAAGGAGAAAATTTTGAATTTAATATCTCTTCTTTTGGAATGGGCTTAAAGGACATAAAATTAAAAAAATACTTTGATAGGCAACAAAAACAGGTATCCTTTTTAAGCAAACAACCTCTTTTTGCAACAGATCTTCCTTCACAAAAACTACACTTTGAAATTCAAAGAGAAAATCAAAATACCTTTAAAGGCTATCTCTTGCATGAAGGTTTGAGAATTAGAAAAACTTTTTTGATAGATGACAAAAGATACTTGATAAAAACTACGACCACAATAGAAGGTTCTACAGATATTAAACTAAACTTTGAAGAAAATATTGTGTTAGCCAAAAAAGATATTCCTCTTTTACCTAGCTATAGTAACTCTTCTTATCTTGTAGGTTACGGTGCAAAAAATGATAGAGAGGTAATGTTGAATGATTTAATCCAGCAACGTTACAACAATATAAATTTATTGAGTATAGAAAGTCACTACTTCACTAGAGCCATCATAGATAACTCTAACATAAAACCATACTTGGAAATAGAATACCTACCCTCTAATGCTAGAGCCAAAGGCTCTCTTGTCTACACTGTTCCAGATGGCAGCAAACAAATCGAAATAGAAAATTTAATATACCTAGGCCCTAAAGAAAAAACAGCTCTTTTAAATGCAGATAGCAGGCTTAGACCTGTGCTCGACTATGGATTCTTTGCATGGATAGCACACCCTATAATGGACATGATCAGGCTATTTTTTTCTTGGACACAAAACTGGGGCATAGCAATTATAATGATGACCTTTGTGGTCAGGATGGCACTTTTGCCTTTCAACGTAATGTCTCACAATTCTATGAAAAAGATGCAGAAAATACAACCGCAGCTTAAAGCATTACAAGAAAAATATAAAGATGATAAAGTAGAGCTTAACAAAGCTACGATGGAAGTGATGAGAAATAGTGGGGCCAACCCAATAGGAGGTTGCCTTCCAATGCTATTGCAATTCCCAGTCTTCATAGCACTATTTAAAGTATTAGGAGTCGCTATCGAATTTTATCAGGCACCTTTTTTGGGATGGATTGATGATCTTAGT
The DNA here is from genome assembly GCA_965203875.1 of Bdellovibrionales bacterium. Classification (GTDB taxonomy): domain Bacteria; phylum Bdellovibrionota; class Bdellovibrionia; order Bdellovibrionales; family JAUICD01; genus CBDANC01. The sequence goes on from OZ241914.1 coordinate 264,709, forward strand.
CAAAGAGATCCATACTTTATACTACCTGTCCTAATGGCAGGATCTATGATCTTACACCAAAAAATATCTCCAACTACACCTGATCCTAAAGCCAAAAAAATTATGCTTATAATGACAATAGTATTTTCATTGTTCATGATAGTTTATCCTAGCGGATTAGCTCTTTATATTTTTATAGGAAGTTTGTTTAGCATTGCACAACAATTAATTATGACTAAATTAGAAAAACTCAAGGGAGGATAATTTGAGTATTTTAAATATTTTTAAAAAAAGCAGCAAGGATGATAAAGTTCTGGATATAGTAGAAGAATCACTAAAAGAAATTTTAAACAAAGCAGGATTTAATTTATCGTATGAACTTCAGTATGATGGTCAAGATACAGCCTCAGTTGAACTTCAAGGAGAAGATGAAAATTTGCTCAAAGATAAGGGAGGCACATTGCTTAATTCAATTCAATTTTTATTAGAACGTATCTTACAGCATAATCATGAAAATAAAAGACTTCGTGTAGTAGCAGACTCTAAAAATTTTAATCAGGAAGTAATGAACTCTTTGACCAAATCAGCAGATAAGTTGAAAAAGAAAGCATTAAAAGAGAATAAAAGTTATTTGTTTAAACCACTTGATCCTAAAAAAAGACGTATTATACACCAGCATCTTTCTAACGATAGAAGAATAAAAACTCAGTCTATAGGAGATGGTTACTACAAGAAAATAAAAATACTTGTTAATAGAAAAAACTCCAATGAGCTATGATGCAATATCTGATGATGACACCATATGTGCACCTGCCACACCTAGAGGCATAGGGGGAATTTCTGTAATCAGAATTAGTGGAAATAAAGCATTAAAGGCTACAAGGAAACTGGCACCCTTTTTGCCAGACACAATAGAATCGCACAGAGTTTATTTTGGCCTATTGCAAGATGATACAAAGAAAATACTGGATCAGGTTTTAATCACTTATTTTTTAAAAGCTTATACAGGAGAAGAGACATGTGAAATTTCATGCCATGGGAATCCTTTAATTGTATCTAGCATCATACATTGTTTAATTAAAACAGGGTTTGTTCGCATGGCAAGACCAGGCGAATTTACCTATAGGGCTTTTTTAAATTCCAAGATTGATCTTACACAAGCAGAAGGGATACTTAGTTTAGTACATGCTAGATCAACTGCTGCAAAAGAACAGGCCTTATTACAACTAAGAGGAGAACTAAAGGAAAAACTTTTAAAGCTAAAAGAAAAACTTATAGAACTGTTATCCGACATAGAAGCAGCCATAGATTTTAGTCACGAAGAAATAGACATAATTTCATATGAAAAAATAACCCAGACAATAGAAGAAATCTTGCATCCTATACTGAAACTCCTAAACACATATAAAGCTGCAAAGTTATTAAATTCAGGCCTTAGAATACCAATAGTAGGGAGAGTTAATGTTGGAAAATCAAGCCTTATAAATAAACTCTTATCAGATGAAAAAGCTATAGTATCGAATGTAGAAGGCACAACCAGGGATGCAATTGAAGGCAATATAATTATAAAAAATCTTATGGTTACGTTTATAGATACAGCTGGATTTAGAAAAACATTAGATGACATAGAAAATTTAGGGTTAAAAAAAACACACAAAGCTATCGATGCCTCAGACGTGGTTATCTTTGTAACAGACAAAGCTATGACAACCAAAAAAGATAAGGAAATTTTAGCTCAAATAAAACAACCTACAATTATAGTAAACAATAAGTCTGATATATGGGGCATTGATTCAAATACAGATGGCATATCTATTTCCATAAAAAATGATACTGGTATAGAAGATCTAAAAACTACAATCCAAAGTAAGATAGAAAATCAACTTGTAGAAGATTCTATTATAATTACCCAGCTAAGACAGGCTGAAGTACTTGAAAAAATCTCAGAAAACCTCAAAAAAGCAAAAGCTTTAAGTATAAAAAATGAAAGTCTGGAGTTTGTGACAATAGAAGTAAGGTTAGCACTAAATGGTGTATTAGAATTACTGGGGTTAGAATTTAATGATGAAATAATGGATACACTTTTTAGTAAGTTTTGTATAGGAAAATAGCTATGGATGTTATTGTGGTAGGTGGCGGTCATGCCGGCATAGAAGCCTTGTTTGCGGTATCCAGATTAGGACTTAAAGCACTTTTAGTTACTACAGATTTAAATAAAATTTCTGTTATGAGCTGTAACCCTGCGATAGGAGGTCTTGCAAAAGGTCATATGGTAAAAGAGCTGGATATACTAGGAGGAGCAATGCCTGGTATTGCCGATATGTCATGCATTCAGTTTAAAAGACTAAACTCTACAAAAGGCCCTGCAGTAAGAGGATCAAGAGCACAATGCGATAAATGGCTTTATTCTAAAAACATGAAAAACCTATTAGATAAAACCCAAATATCCACAATACAAAGTGAAGTTAAATCTTTAATCATAGAAAAACTAAAAGTTAAAGGAGTTGTGTTAGCTGATGGCACAAGTATTAAATCAAAAGCAGTCATTATAACAACAGGAACTTTTATGAATGCAATAATGCATGTTGGAGATAAAAAGAAAGAAGGGGGAAGAATAGGAGAATCTGCATCAAAAGGCCTTTCAGATTCTCTTTTAGAATTTGGATTCTCTATAAAGAGATTAAAAACCGGAACCCCAGCTAGGCTTGATGCAAAAACTATCGACTTTTCAAAACTACCAGAAGCATTAGGGGATAGAGAATTTATACCATTTAGCTACAAAAGTCCAAGAGAACTAAAACTGCCTCAGATAAAATGTCATATAACCCAAACTAACTTAGAAACTAAAGACATAATCTTTAAAAATTTATCAAAAAGTCCAATATACTCAGGTATTATATCCGGCACAGGTCCTAGATATTGCCCCAGTATTGAAGATAAAATTTTTAAATTTCCAGATAAACAAACACACCAAGCATTTTTAGAACCAGAAGGACTAAATACCAACTCCATATACCTTCAAGGTGTTTCTACCAGTCTGCCAGAAGATATACAAAATAAATTTTTAAAGACAATGAAAGGACTTAAAAATGTAAAGGTGCTGCAATACGGTTATGCAGTGGAGTATGATTTTATAGAACCAACCCAAATTAAACATACATTAGAAACCAAGCCACTGGAGAATTTATTTTTTGCAGGACAAATAAACGGAACGAGCGGTTATGAAGAAGCCGCAGCTCAGGGGCTTGTAGCAGGAGTAAATGCTGCAAGAAAAATAATGAATAAGTCAGAATTTATTTTAGAAAGAAGCCAAGCCTACGTGGGAGTTTTAGTAGATGATTTGGTCATAAAAGGAACAAAAGAACCTTACAGAATGTTTACCTCAAGAGCAGAGTTTAGACTCAACCTCAGGGAAGATAATACCATAGAAAGACTTTTGGAAAAAGCTAAGGAGTTTGAGTTGATTGATCTTAATTTTTATAATTTGCTAAGCGACATCCAAAACAGAAGGCAAAAATTTAAACAAAGGCTAAACAACTTTAAAGTTTCATCAGAACAGACAGATAAAATAAAAACTAAAACTCCGCTTAGTAAATTGCTTTTGCATCAAGATACCGCAGTGGATCAACTTAAAGCCATAGGTTTTAAAATAAATGAACCGTCATATATTTATAACTCTGCTATTATAGATATAAAGTATGAAGGTTACATTAAAAGAGAAAAAGAGTTGATTAACAAAGTTAAAAAATTAGAGGATACCTTTTTAGAAGAGAATATGCCATATGAAAAAATTAGAGGACTTTCTAAAGAAGAGATAGAAAAACTAGTTCAAATAAAACCCAGAACCTTAGGTGCAGCCTCCAGGATTAGTGGAGTAAACCCATCAGCTATTCAGGCTATAATGTTTTATATAAAAAAATACAAGAGCACAGCTCTTAATCGAAGCTCTTAATCGCAGTTTAGGCAGATATTAAAATTGTATATGCTATTGAAAACTTTAAAGTTATAACGGGAAGGGGCACACTATGAAAAATCAATGCCTAATAATATTTGTCACGCATGCATTTTTAGTAGCCTGCACAACTACACCTAAATCAAATACCTATAGTCATACAGAAACCGGCAGATGGATTGCAAGTGCAGAAGAAAAAGCGAATGCAAAAGAAAGTGCAGTCATGTTTTTAACAGATCAAGTCATCTCGTCATGCGAAGCTGGGGATGAGATTTTACAAAAAGTGGAGAGTCAACAAAGAGAGGGGGAAGAAATCCAGATTGTAAAAATGAGGTTTACGCTCTTGCTCAAGTTATATGTGATGGTATAAATGATGATCCACTATGTGCAGCTGTTGAATTAAGACGACAAGTAGATCGTGCTATATTACAACTTCAAACTGCTGATCGTGCAACCGTCCAAAGAACTCTAGCTGAATTAAACAGCGAAATTAAAGAATATGAACAATCGCAAGGATCAGAACGAGAAGTTGGGAAGGCATTAGGCGCAGCAGTAGTTTTAGGCAGGGGTATAGAGTAGAGTACGAGAGTTCAGCAGGCTGCAAAGGGTACATGAACAAATTATTGGAAACAGAAGGTGGTCTAAGATCACCTTCCTCCGGGGCAGCCGTTACGGTGCTGTAGCATGGGGTTTAGTATCATTAAAAATAGCTGCGGGTATTTTGTTGGCATTGGAAACTGGTATACTAGTATATAGCCTGGTAAGAGACCTTAATCATTGCAATAATACTAATGTAGAAAGATGCAGAAGAGAACAATTTGCTAGAAGCCATAATAATGTATGGAAAGGTGTGTTGCAACTACCTACTCATGTAATAGGTTATGTTGCATCCATCTTCAGAAGAAAAGATTAGCAGGCTATTTTCTAGAAACGCTGTGGCAATGCTCTAATATGGAGGTTAGAAGTTAGTTAGCAATTTCAGAAATTTACTATGCAGAAACATCTAGCTAATTAGTCGATTATTTAGTTTGATCTCTTTTTTATTTGTTTCTTCATGCTGAATCCTTTTATCTATATATTCCTGAATAGCTAGTACAAAACCTTTTAGATAACTATCTGGGATCGTATATTGAACTTGATTATTGTCTCCTGTAAGGGTGAACGCAAAACTACCATTTGTAGCTTGTTCTTTAAGAGTTGCAAAGCTTTCGAAGTCTATGGCTACATGTTCATAGAACACACATGCTGTTGGATTGTCACAAAGCACTTCCCCTGGAATCGTTGTTATATTTAGCTGGGTTTCATCGTAAAGTGCGTTGTTTAGGTTGGGCCAGTCGTTCTGGGAGCGATGGTGAAAGTGTGAAATTGTATAAATTTGTATAGATTCTACTTCGTTGTTACTTTTAATCCATGCTCTTAGCACAAATTGATTTCCTCTGCTAAATTTTCGTCTGGTCGTGGTTAGTATTTCATCTGTGTATGTATTTTCGAAAGTAGTCTCTGTTTTGACCTTTAAAACTTGTTTATCTTCTGCCCAGCTATATATTTCTTCTTTTGTTACTTCGCCTTCGGTGGAAGAGTGAGTAACTGACTGGACTGTCCCATCATCAGATGAGCAGGCTGATAGTAAAAAACAAATAACTCCAATTTTACAGACTTTTAGGTTCATATTTTCTCCTTTACATTGTTTTTATCTGGATCGGCATTTAGTCCAGAAAAGTTAAATTGAAGACCTTAAGAAAACCTGTTTGGAGTCCATCTTGAACGTTGCACAACTTTTTTAATAAACGCACTCTGGCTTCACTTTCGGCCTCTGGCCTAACCGTTTTGCCAGTGTACATTTATTAAAAACGAAGGGCCTTAGTCTGTTGGAGCATACCTTGAACGTTGGGCAACATTTTACCAAATGTTTTCGTAGCTTTCGTTTAAGACCTTCGGTCTTGCCACTAAGCTAATCAAACATTTGGTAAAATTGAAGACCTTTAACCTTTAGGACCAAAGTGCCGATCAAAATCTAAATGGCCCTTCTTTTATTGCTCTTTATTCCAAATCATCCACTTGTGGCATACGAAATGCCAACCGACACAAAATCAACGGCTGCAAGTATCAAATTTGATCACTATGAAGGAATAAATAAAACAATAGCCTCTAGCCCATCGATAACCCAAGGCAAAACATCCTATAAACTAGTGGGAGTATTCAATAACAAAGGAGAATTATACGACCAACACCTTCACGTCACATCGCTTTTCTCTGACTGGGCATATCTAAATAAAGGACTGAGCTACGGACAACACCTCAACGTAACAAAGATAAAAAAAGAATTCACATGCAAAGTTAATCCATGTGTCTACTCAGAAACTATAACTGTTCACTTTGAAAACTTCGAAAAACTAAAAGAAGAATCTACAAAACCAGGAGTTTGGAGATTTGAACTTATAGGTGCTAACACTAAAAAACAATACACAGTGCCTAGGAGCTATCTAAGAACATTTGTATCTTCGATAGAGGCAAATAAAGATCTTATAAGACAAAGGGCAACCTTAAAGGCTGCTATGGAAAAATAAATGTTCCACGTGGAACAAGATAAAGATCCTCAATCAAAATGCCGACCTAGGGCCTATGAACAAGACAAAGGTTTTTGTAGGACTGATCATATTAAGCATCATTCTTGGTGTTATAAAGCTTAAGCGAGTGCAAACTCCCAAAACAGAGGATAGGTTACCTGCCAGTAAAACTAAGGCTTTTACATTTGCAAACGTAAAAATTGATAGAAAAACCCTCCCTTCTTCTAGAAACTTTGTGCATAACAAGATAGAAAACACAAGTACAGTGACAGGGTATTTGACGGCAAATCAAACGCCAAACCAAGCACCTAAAGGGGACTACTTTATAAGAGCCGCCATTAATTCACCAGATCAAATAGGTCCTGTGCAAATATACACAATAACAAAACTGCCCCGCACATGGCAGGATCTGTTACCAGGCACAGGGCTTGCCAGACCTGATGTAACCCGCCCAGGGCGAGACAATAATTGTGAAACTGCTAAAGCATCTGATGACAGCGAAAATCTTTGTATATCTGAACACATAGTGATGAGCTTTAAAACATTAGAAGACTTTAAGAAACATGTAGTTGCCAGTGTTCACAGTGGCCGTATTAATGAATTGGGTAATTATAGGTTTTCTTTATTATCACCAGGAGCATTTTTTGATCGTAAGTATCACAAAGCTGTATACGATATTTCAGGAGACTATATAATGACTTTTATGTCAGAAATTCAAAAATACTTACCCGATGTTAAACCCACAGAAATAGAAAATGAGCTACTAACTTTTAGAAATACAAAAATTAACACGGAACAAATGCGTTCTGTTGAAGGCTTCGTACACAACAATCTAGAAAACATAAGCACAGTGACCGGATATTTAATGCCAAACCACGTGCCTGACCAAATGCGGACTTCTGCACAGCCAGCTACGGGAGATTACTTTATGAGAGCTGCCATTCTCCCACCTGGAAAATTAGAGTCTGTACAAATATACACAATAACAAAATTGCCTTTCAAATGGCACTCCGGCAACTTATATGTTTTTGGCTTCGGAGAACATGTTTGGTTAGAAGCGGATGATGACTGTCAACCTATCGAAGTATCTAGTGATAGCCAAAACCTTTGTGTTTCTGAACACTTAGCAATAACCTTCGATGCGGATGAACTTGATCATTTTATCTCTAGACTCGAGAATGCAACAAACGCCCATGAATACCGTAGATTTTTAATATCAACACCAGGAGTAGGTAAGGTAGCCGAAAAATATCGTAACGTTGAGTATTTTATCGATAAATCTTATATTACAGAGTTTGTGTCAGCGATCCAACGACATACTCTACCTGCTAAAGCCGTAGCAGACGCAGACAGACAGGCCCAACTTTGATAATATCCTATCAAAACATCCAATGGCTTTGTAAAAGAGCAAGGCCTGACTATTTATTTGCGATCTATATTACTACCACCTGGTGTTGTGTGTTGCCATGGACATTGACTTAAAATAGCATAATGCCCGCAATGTTCCACGTGGAACATCAGAGGATGTAATGCCCAGAGTTATATGCGTGGTCAATCAAAAGGGAGGAGTTGGAAAAACAACTACCAGCATAAATCTTTCCTATGCTTTGGCTAATTTAAACAGAAAAGTATTGTTGATAGACATGGATCCACAGGGTAATGCCTCTGGAGTTCTGTCAAAAGCTACAGATAAAACCGTATACCACGTGCTTACAGGAGAAAGAGACATAACTTCTGCCTTGGTCAAAACTAGTGTTGAAAATCTAAAAGCCCTAGTGTCCAACGCTGATCTTGTAGGAGCAGAAGTTGAGTTAGTGCAATTTCCAGAAAGGGAGTTGCGGCTTAAAAATGCTTTAAATTCTCTATCAGAGCATTTCGACTATGTGCTTATCGATTGCCCTCCCAGTTTGGGGCTTTTGACCGTCAATGCTCTGTGTGCAGCGGATAGTTTTTTGGTACCTCTACAATGCGAGTACTATGCTTTGGAAGGTTTGGGTAAATTGTTAAATACCTCTGGGCTTATAAAAAATAGTCTTAATAAAAACTTAAAGTTAGAAGGGATAGTGCTAACCATGTTTGATACCAGAAATAGACTATCGCACCAGGTTCTAAATGAGGTAAAAAAGCATTTTAAGGATCAGGTCTTTGAAACAATCATTCCCAGAAGTGTAAGACTTAGTGAGGCACCTAGCCATGGGATGTGTATATTTGACTATGATAAAGAATCTGTAGGAAGCAAACAATACCAAGCCTTAGCATTTGAACTAGATAGAAAGAATTTTTTAAAAACAAGTAAGGAGGAGTTTTGTCTACAGACATTGTAAAGGGTAAAAAAGGGTTGGGCAAAGGATTGGCTAGCTTGATACCTAGCGTACCTACAGAACAACTTTCAAAACAAAAAGTTTTAGAAATCGACATAGACTTGGTGATACAAAACAAAGCTCAGCCTAGAAAAAATTTTGAAAAAGAGAGCCTCCTAAAGTTGGCTGAATCTATTAAACAACACGGGGTTGTGCAGCCTATAGTGGTTAGAAAAAAACAAAAACACTTTGAAATTATAGCAGGGGAAAGGCGTTGGAGAGCTGCTAATCTAGCAGGCCTTGCCACAATCCCAGTGGTGTTAAAGCAAATAAATAACCAGCAAGCCAAGGAAACAGCCATAATAGAAAATATTCAAAGAGAAGACCTAAACCCAATAGAAGAGGCCGAGGCGTATAAAGATCTCTTGGAAAACTACGACTTAACGCATAGCGAAATAGCCAAGCGTGTATCCAAAGATCGGGCAACCATATCTAATTTGCTTAGGATTTTATCTCTTCCTAGTAAGGTGAGAAGTTTTGTTGAACAAGGCAAGCTTTCCTTGGGCCATGCTAAAGCCTTGGCTTCTGTTAGAGACAAGTCTAGTCAAAATCGATATGCAGATATTGTGGTACAAAAAAAACTTAGTGTTAGAAGATTAGAATCTCTTATTTCAAAGCCTACCAATAAGAAATCGCAGGATAAAACTTTAAAACTAGTAGAGAGTATTGCACAAAAGCTTCAGAAAAAACTAGGTACAAAAATATCTATTAGTTATAGAAATGCAAAAGGCAGAATATGCATACACTACTATTCCTCAGAACAATTCAACGGCATTGTAGCTAGATTAGATGGAAACTAAAGTGTCAGAAAATAGCTATAAGCACGTAACCGCTATTTTAGACAAAGGCACTTCTTTTGAAGGTAACCTTACTTTTGAAGGCACTGTTCGTATAGGGGGAATTTTTAAAGGCGAAATATATACCAAGGACACTCTGATAATTGATCCAAATGCTGACATAGAAGCTCAGATAGAGGCAGAAGTTGTTATTATATCAGGCGTGGTCAAAGGAAACGTATTTGCACACAGACAAGTTGTGATGCATCCACCTGCTGTTTTAAAAGGAACCGTAACTACTCCCAGCTTACAGATAGAAGAAGGCGTAGTATTTGAAGGTGCATCTTATATGTCTTAAAAATTCTTTTTTATTGGGTTCATTAAATTTGAACGTGTTGACTGTTTAAACAATTCTTAGTAATAGCCATTTTATGTTGGGGATTTTGGATAAGTTAGGAGTGGATAGCACTGTATTTGTGCAAATATTGTTTTGGCTTATTGCATATTTGTTTGTAAAAAAAACTTTGTTAGACTCTTTGGTTCACAGAGTCAATTTAAGAAAAAAATTAACAGTAGGCTCTGAAGAGCAAACCAATAGAATTATAGAAGATGTTAAAAGAAAAAAGACAGCATATGAAATGGCTGCGAAAAAACTGGATAATGAAATCAAAGAAATTTTTAATAAAGATTTAAGAGAAACTGAAAAAGAAGTTGCAAGAAAAATAACTCTAGCCAATAAAGAAGCAACCAACAACTTACAACTTGCCAGGTCTGAAATTTTAAAGCAAAAGGAAGATGCTCAGATCGAACTTACCAAACAGGTGCCACATATATCCTCCCACATCAAAGAAAAGATTATTTGAAAGATGACTCCCATGTTTTATTTTTTTATTCCACAAACATTGTATGCAGCTTCAAGTGCTCAGGCACATGGCATACCAGACGTGGTTTGGTTTCAAGCTTTAAACTTCATTTTGTTTGTAGGGCTACTATGGTTTCTTTTAAAAAATAAAATTACTAAATTTTATTTAAATAGAGAACTAAAATTCAAAGAACTTTTTAAAAGTGCCAGCGTAAAAAAAGATGAAGCTCTTAATGAGCTTAAAAACTTTGAAATGAAGTTAAGTGAAATTTCTAATACTAGGGATGCACAAATTGCAAAAGCCAAGGAAGATTCTCTAAAGTCAAATCAAAAATTACTAAGTCAGGCAGACACGCATGCTAATAGAATAAAAAAAGACAGCATCGAAACAGCCAATATAGAACAGAAAAAAGTACATGAAATGTTAAAAGCTCACTTGCTACTTAGTGCTATAGAAAATGTATCTAACGAATTAAAAAGTCATGTATCATCTGACATACATTCTAAACTTCATAGCGAGTTCAAAAGTAGGGTAAAAAATGAACGTTTATAATAGATATGCCCAAGCTTTATTTGATTTAGCTAAAGATGAAGGACAAATAACTGATATTTATAATTTCAAATCTAACCTAGATAAAGAAGTTCAAGATTTTTTTAATAATCCAGTTATAAGCTCTGAGGATAAAAATAAAATTGTTGATATAATGACAAAGACTGAACTTGTAAAAAAGTTTTTTAAACTTATGCTGGACAGAGGCAGGACGGATTTTCTTTCTTGCATTAAATCCTTTGAGAAGATAAGCGATATAAAAAATAATATTGCAAGAGGAAAAGTTATTTCTGCTGTTTTTCTTTCAAAAGAAGAAAAAAAAATGTTAGAAACAGTTTTTTTGGAAAAAATTAATAAAAAAGTAATTTTTGAGTATGAAATAGATAAATCTATTTTGGGCGGTATAAAAGTTATAATTGGCGGATTGATATTTGAAGATACTTTACTCAACAGATTAAATAAATTGAAAGAAATATAAGGAGTTATTTTGTGAAAATTAGAGCTGATGAAATCGCAAGTGTCTTAAAAGATCAGATAAAAAACTTTACAACCAAGCTTGAAGTTAGTGAAACAGGAAGGGTTCTGTCTGTTGGAGATAACGTTGCTAAAGTTTATGGATTAGACAATGTTATGTCTGGTGAAATAGTAGAATTTTCTGGTGTATATGGCATGGCATTAAACTTGGAAGATTCATCTGTCGGGGTAGTTATTTTTGGTGATGATTCAGGGATTAAGGAAGGAGACATTGTCAAAAGAACTAAGCGAATAGTGCAAATTGACGTTGATGAAAATCTTTTGGGACGAGTAATAGATCCTCTAGGTGCACCTTTGGATGGAAAAGGTGAGATTAAATGTAAACATTCAAGGCGTATAGAATTAAAAGCTCCAGGTATTGTGAAAAGGCAGCCAGTAAATGAACCTCTTCAAACTGGAATCAAAGCTATCGATACTATGATACCAATAGGAAGGGGCCAAAGAGAACTTATTATTGGAGACAGGCAAACAGGTAAAACAGCTATTGCTGTGGATACAATCATAAACCAAAAAGGAAAAGATGTATACTGTGTCTATGTAGCTATAGGACAAAAACAATCTACGGTTGCACAGGTGTTTGAAAAGTTAAAAGAAACCGGAGCACTAGACTATACCACAATAGTTTTTTCCAGTGCCACCAGTGCTGCTTCACTACAGTTTTTATCTGCCTACACTGGGTGTACGGTTGGAGAATATTTTAGAGATAAAGGTAAGCATGCACTTATTGTTTATGATGATCTGACAAAACAGGCACAGGCTTATAGACAGTTGTCACTTTTACTTAGGAGGCCTCCTGGCAGAGAAGCTTATCCTGGAGATGTTTTTTACCTACATTCTAGATTGCTTGAAAGAGCATGTAAACTTAGCGATGCAGAAGGAGGCGGTTCGCTCACAGCTTTGCCTATCATTGAAACCCAAGCAGGAGATGTGTCAGCATATATACCTACAAATGTCATATCAATTACGGACGGACAAATTTTCTTAGAATCAGATTTATTTTATAAAGGAATACGACCTGCGGTTAATGTAGGTATATCTGTTTCAAGAGTTGGAGGAAATGCTCAGACAAAAGCAATTAGGCAAGTAGCCGGTAGTTTAAAACTAGACCTAGCTCAATTTAGAGAGCTAGAAGCTTTTGCAGCATTTGGTTCTGATTTGGATAAGTCTACACAGGCACAGTTAGATAGAGGCAAAAGATTAGTAGAATTATTAAAACAGCCTCAGTATGATCCGTGGCCAGTTCAAATGCAGGTAGCAATCATATTTGCTGGAATTCATGGATTTGTGGACAAGGTAGATGTAGGTAAAATATCAAAATATAAAGAATCTTTAAGAGATTTTTTAAATCGCAAATTTTCAGATCTATTAAATGAGATAGAAAAAACAGGTAAGCTTGATGATAAGCTAAAAGCCGGATTAAAGAGTGCTTTAGAAGAGTTTGGAGCTGTATTTAAAAATGGCTAATCTAAAAAGTTTAAGAGATAAAATAAACAGCACAAAAAAAACACAAGCTACTACTAAAGCTATGAAGATGGTTTCGGCTGCTAAACTTAGAAAAGCTCAGGATAATATAATAAACCAAAGACCTTATGCAAAAAAACTGTTGTCTGTAATTAGTCAAATAAAATCAAATCCCAATGTATCGCATCCGTTTATTAGGAAAAGTTCAAAGCATGGTAAAAATCTTGTGATTGTTTTAACAAGTGATAGAGGTCTTTGTGGAGGATTTAATAGTAGCATATGTAAATATGCCACTCAGGCATTAGAAAAAGAGGATGCAGAAGTCATCTTTATTGGCAAAAAAGGACAAAGCTACTTAAAAAAAAGAGGATATGTTCAAAAACATTCTGTTGTGAACTTGGACAGGATTATTTCTTATCAGACAGCATCAGATATTGCTAAATTAGTTCTTAAATACTATGAAACTGGCAAGTATGAACAAGTTAAAATTATTTATAATGACTTTAAAACAGTAATGCTTCAGAAAGTAACAATGGAAACACTACTCCCTTTAGAACCTATGGAAGGTGATAACAAAATTGATTTTATTTTCGAGCCTGAGGTAGACAAAATACTAGATACACTTATTCGGAAAAACTTTGTCATTCAATTATATAGATGTTTACAAGAGAGCGTAGCTTCAGAGCATGGTGCTAGAATGACTGCTATGGAGAGTGCAACAAAAAATGCTAAGGAAATGATTGCAAAACTATCTTTAGAATATAACAAAGAAAGACAAGCAAAAATAACAACTGAGCTTATTGAAATTACAAGCGGTAGTGAAGCTTTGTAAAAGGATAATTATATGGATACAGGAATTATTAAACAAGTTCTAGGAGCGGTGGTGGATGTGGAATTTGAATCAGGCAAACTGCCTGACATTTTACATGCTCTTACTTTAAAGAACCCAACCATCAGTGATGAAAATCATAATCTAACGCTTGAAGTAGCACAGCATCTGGGCGAAAATATTGTAAGAACAATAGCTATGGATACAACAGATGGCCTTGTTAGAGGAATGACTGTTCATGATACCAAAAAACCTATTTCGGTGCCTGTTGGAGTCGGCTCTTTAGGCAGAATCATTAATGTCATAGGTGAGCCAATAGACGAGGCCGGTAAAATTAATTCTGATAAAAAGTGGTCTATACACAGAGATGCTCCCAAGTTTGAAGATCAATCTACCAAGACAGAGATGTTGATGACGGGCATTAAGGTTGTTGATCTACTAGCACCATACGCTAAAGGTGGGAAGATTGGTTTATTCGGAGGAGCTGGCGTTGGAAAAACTGTCTTAATCATGGAGCTTATTCGAAATATTGCAACCGAACATGGAGGGTATTCCGTATTTGCTGGCGTAGGAGAGAGAACTAGAGAAGGGAATGATCTGTGGTTGGAGATGAAAGAATCTGGTGTTTTGGATAAAACAGCTCTTTGTTACGGACAGATGAATGAGCCTCCTGGAGCTAGAGCCAGAGTTGCTTTAGCAGGCCTTACCCTTGCTGAATATTTTAGAGATGAAGAAGCTAAAGATGTACTATTATTTGTGGATAATATTTTTAGATTTACTCAGGCAGGAGCAGAGGTATCGGCTCTTTTAGGAAGGATTCCCTCAGCGGTTGGATATCAACCCACGTTGTCTACTGAAATGGGGAATTTACAAGAAAGAATTACTTCTACAAAGTCAGGATCAATAACATCTGTTCAAGCTGTCTACGTGCCTGCTGATGACTACACAGATCCTGCTCCTGCAACAACCTTTACTCACTTGGATGCTACAACAAACTTATCCAGAGAGATTGCATCATTAGGAATTTATCCAGCTGTTGATCCTTTAGCATCTACTTCTAGAATATTATCCTTAGATGTGGTTGATAAAGAACATTATCAAACCGCAAGACAAGTACAGGCTGTACTTCAGAGATATAAAGAACTACAAGATATAATTGCAATTCTAGGTATGGATGAATTGAGCGAAGAAGATAAGCTTTTGGTCTCAAGAGCTAGAAAAATACAGAGATTTCTCTCCCAACCATTTTTTGTTGCAGAAGCTTTTACTGGAATAAGCGGAAAATATGTTCATATAAAAGATACAGTAAAAGGGTTTAGAGAAATACTGGAAGGCAAACATGATAATTTACCAGAACAAGCTTTCTATTTAGTAGGCACTGTTGAAGACGCAATCGAAAAAGCAAAAAAAATAAACTAATGGAATCTTTAAATTTAAACCTTTTAACTCCTAAAAAAAAATTACTTATCGATCAAAAAACGTTAGAGATAAGAGTTGCTGCTTATAAAGGGGAGCTAACTATTTTACCGGGGCATGCCCCTTTAATAACAACTTTATCTTCTGGAATATTAGCTTATAAAACAACAGACAACAAAACTCAAAAAGCTCATCTGTCTTGGGGTTACTTAGAAGTTTTAGATGATGATGTGAATATCCTTGCAGAAGAAGTTAGAAAATCGGATCAAGACGATGAACGTGTTAACATAGACTTTGGAAAATTGAAAAATTAAGACATTTTTCTCATCTACCTGTACGATTAATATAAAATAAATCACTTTCTAAAATCCAACCTGTGACGTTTTGATCTTTTACAAATACCCAATTACTATTTGATTTTTTAACAACCATCTTGCGTCCTATAGGTATGGTTAATATAGGGGCACTTGTTTTATCAGGTGCTGTATAGAGTGATGTATTTTGCTTTGATACAGCCAGAGTCTGATAACCCCTGCTAATTTTTATGAGAATCGTACTAGATAGTACAAAAAAACATACCCACGAAAAAATAAATTTTTTAAAATAAAACCCAGGTTTTTTATTATATAAAACAATAAACCTGCTATAGAATATAACAAGAAATAAAAAGCTTATAAATAAAAGTAAGTTCAAAGGAAGATCTAAGTTTCTATCTTTATAAATTTCAATTTCAGGATTTATGTTTTTAATCTTTTCTAAAACTGGCTTTGCCAGCTTGTGCCCTCTAAATAGTGCTGCATTTAAAAATCCTACAGCCTGACCAATTTCGTTGATCTTATAATTGATAACTCCTAAGTTATATAAAAGATTTGCATCATCTGGTTTTTTTTCTAAAAGCTCTTTAAAATGCAGCTCTGCCTGCCTATAATTTTTATTATTATAGGCTTGTACCCCAGAATCAAATAAAGCTTGGCTACAAAAAGCCTTGATAGTAAGTAAGGTTATTATGGAGATCATTATTCTTAAAGTTTATTCTTTCAGAAGGTACTAAATAAGGTGGTTATGTCAAGTGAAATAGAAAACACAAAAGATATACTGATATCTAACTTGATGAATGAAATAAAAAATCAAGATATAGATGCTATTAAAAAGCCTTCAGATCCAAATTTGGCTAAAGAATTTTGTAAAAAAGTGGCAGCCTTAAGGGGCAGACCATTATTTTTGCCATACATGGGTAGTGGTAGAGGTAATGGTGTGTATGTAGAACTAGAAGATCTCAGCGTTAAGATGGATCTGGTAGGCGGAATAGGTATACATATCTTAGGACATGGACACCCAGAAGTAACCAAGGCTGCACTCAAAGCAGCAACGTCAGATATTGTTATGCAAGGAAATTTACAAATGAATGTGGATTGGATTAAACTATCTGAAAAATTTGTGAAACTTGCTTCCAAAAATTCAAACCTACAACATTCATGGCTTACCACTTCAGGAACTATGGCTAACGAAAATGCTCTTAAGATTATACGCTCAAAGCATAGGCCAGCTAGAAAAATAATTGCTATGAAAAAGGCCTTTGCAGGACGAAGCACGATGATGAACGAAATTAGTGATAATCCAGAATATAAAAAAGGTTTACCTACTTATGATGAAGTATTAAGGCTTGAGTTTTATAATAGCTCTATTAGCAATTCTTGCGAAAAAACTTTGGCTAAGCTTAGAGAACATATATCAAACAACAAAGACAATATAGCAGCATTTGTGTTTGAGCTAGTACAAGGTGAGGGCGGTTTTCGAACAGCTCCCCGTAAGTTCTTCCTACCTCTTTTAGAAGAGTGCAAAGCTAATGGCATCGCAATATGGGACGATGAAGTGCAGACGTTTGCTCGTACAGGAGAATTTTTTGCGTATGAAAAACTGGATTTAGGCAAATATGTAGACGTTGTTACTGTAGGCAAAGCTCCTCAAATAGCAACCACTTTATTTACAAAAGAATATAATCCCAGACCAGGCTTAATTGCAGGAACTTTTGCTGGTTCCACTGTTCAGATGGCCACAGGTCTTAAGATACTAGAAATATTAGAGCACGGTTTTATGGGAACAAATGGTAGGATAAATGAGATTTATAACAGATTTACCTCTAATATATCTCATTTAAACAACACTGAATGTAAAGGATTGATAAATGACATAAGTGGAATGGGATTGATGATATCGGTAACTCCATTTGATGGAACCAAGGAAAACCAAATAGGGCTTATTAAGACTTTTTATAAAAATGGATTAGTTACATTTGGATGTGGTAGGGATCCTTATAAAATTAGATTTTTACCGCCAGCTATTATTACAGATAATCAAATAGATCTGGCTTGTGAGATTATAAAAAACTCGGTTTTAGAATATAAGCAAAAGGCAGATTGATGATAAGAATAATGCTAGCTCTAGGCATTTGTGGGTTTTTAGCTTTGGCTCTATTTGTGTGCTACAATATGTATCTTCCAAACCATCGTTCTTCTGAAAAAATCATTTTTGATGTAGCTCCAGGAGACAATTTTAATAAAATTTCTGATAAGCTAATTTTAAAAAAACTTATTAAAAACAAACAAATATTTTTACTCTATACAAAAATATTTGGTTTTGAAAAAAATCTTAAGGTAGGTGAATACGAACTATATTACAACATGAGCCCTAGTAAAATAATTCATACACTAACTTCGAAAAATTCTTATGCTAGACTAGTTACTTTTATGGAAGGCTTGAATGTATATGAAATTGCTGATCTGTTAAGTAAAGAACAACTAGTTGATAAAGAAAAGTTTTTAGATCTCATAAAAGAACAGGCTTTCATAGAAAGTCTCATGGGAGAAAAACTAAACAGTTTAGAAGGATTTTTATTTCCTGAAACCTATAGGATAGAAAAATACATGGGTTCTAAAGCTATTATTGCCATGATGGTTAATAATTTTCTAAAGGTATATAATAGCATTAATCCCAGATATAATAAATATATTAGAAATAGAAATGAAGTCATCATATTGGCAAGTATTATAGAAAAAGAAACAGGAGCTAGCTTTGAAAGACCTTTTATTTCTTCTGTTTTTTACAATAGATTAAGACGTGGCATGAAACTACAATCTGATCCTACTATAATATATGGAATACTAATGGATACAGGAATACATATAACAAATATTAGAAGACGAGACATTACATCACAAAATGAATACAATACCTATCACATATACGGACTTCCCAAAGGACCTATAGCTAATCCGGGAGAAGATTCTATTAAAGCTGTGTTTAATCCAGAAAACACACAATACCTTTACTTCGTAAGTAAAAATGACGGAACACATAAGTTTTCCAAGAATTATAAAGAACATCAAAAAGCGGTAAACCTATATCAAAAACGATAGTGTTTAGGTGACTTTTAGAAGTTTTTTGCATATACTTAAAATATGTGCTCATAGCTCAGTTGGTAGAGCACCACCTTGACGTGGTGGGGGCCATAGGTTCGAGTCCTGTTGAGCACACCATTGAGCTTGTGGTTTGATTTATTAAAAGTTTTTAAGTTAGCTTTGATAAAGATAAGTACTTAACTTTATCTTTACTTTTGTTATTTTGTCGGATAGAGTTCCCAGACTAAAGGAGATAATAATGGCAAAAAAAGGCAAAGTTAAAATTATTACATTGGAGTGCACTCAAGCTAAAAAATGCGGTAAGCCTGTGTCCAGATATACTACTACTAAAAATACACATACACATCCAGAAAGACTCGAAAAGAAAAAATATAATCCATTCTTAAAAAAACACACCCTACACAAAGAAATTAAATAACCAGCATTTGATTTGACTCTTAAGCTCTATAACTACTTAAAATTTCAAGAACTTTTATACGCCAGATAAAATAATCTGAGGAAATTTGGCTTAAGACAGGCCCTTAAGATAAACCATAGATCTGTCCGAAAAGAAGGACTCTATGAAAAAGTCTAGAACACTACTTGTATTACTGCTATTACCCATGGCACTGGGCACGACTTCTTTGATTAATAGCATGAATTCAGGCTCTCAAGACTTCTCTTCTCTGACAGACGATGCAAGAGGGATCTTAGGTGTAATAAGTGAACAGCTAACAAACCAAGGAAAATTAGATCTAGATGGGGATGGAGACAAAGATACTAATCTTACTATATCATTTGTAGAGGCAGAAATAGAAGACGACTTTTGGACATCATCTAACGAAGATGGAAAACTTTTAGTTAAAATAGAAGCTCAAACAGAAAGTGATACAACCATAAATGATGGTACTTGTGAATGCGAAACAACCCAAATAATTTATCTAGAAACTTCAGAAGAAATATCCAATCTGGCTAAAAAAGACTGTTCTAAAGATGCAGATGGAAATGATCTTCCAAACCCAGATGCTGATCCGAGCAAAACAGCTATAGAAAACTGTAAAACCGAGTTTAAAAATGCACTAGCAGCCTTTATCCGCAGCAAAAAAAGAGAGATAAAAAACAAACTAAATGACAAGCGTCTGGCACAACACGAACTAAGAATGGAAGAGAAAAACTGTGATAACAAACGCAATGTAGAAGTTAAACTTGAGTGCTTGATAAACTCAGTCGAAAACTTGAATAGAGAGCAAAGACAAGAGGTTTTTTCTAAAATAGAAGATGAAATGAAAGAATTAAATTATTCAAACGAAGATGATAAAGAAATTTTTGAAGAGAGCTTAGAAAAATTGGCAGATGTTGATTATGCATCAGATCTAAGAAAGAAATTGAAAGGTCATAGAAATACAAGAGAGTTAGTTGATGATAAAAGATCAGAACTGGATGAAATCAATCAAACAATACTAGAGGCTAGAACCAGCCTAGAGTTGGCGGAAACTCAATATAATAGCTCAAACAAAACACCGTGGGATTTTTATCGTTATCAGCAAGATTCATATAAACATAACTTTGAACTAATGAATACCTCCAATCAGTTTGAGCGAAAAAAGCACCTGATGCAAAGAGATATCGAAAATCTAATAAACCAACTTAGATTTGAAGATAGAATCTTTGATCAAAGAGATACTGATCTTGCAATGAGATATGCCCAAACCGGATACAACTTTCCGCACAGCACAGATCAAACTTATCCTACAACCAGAAACAGAAGACCTAGAGGTGCTGCAATCAGAGTGAGGACAAATATATTTCAAAACTCAAGGTATTATGGTTTTGATACAGCAAGTTTGACCAATGACTTTGGACAACAAAACTCCAACAGGTATGACAACTATAACAACTATAATAACTATAACAATTATAACAACTACATGGACTCAAATTTTCAAGCAACACCTATAATGGATGAGAGAAATCCGGACGGCACTAGCCGAGATAGAAGAAAACGTGGAAGAAACACCGGCCGTCGTTAGGCTCGAGGTTAGAAGCGATAACCAACTCCTACACTAAGTGCAATAGAATAATCTTCTATAGCCTTAGGAGTAGAATCCTTTAAAAAGTTGTTAAAAGGATAAGTAAAGCTTGCAGTAGCTGGGAAAAACCAAGGGTTGTTTGAAATGTTAATATCTAGACCCATGGCCACATGAAAAGCTCCTCTGACAGGAGGGATCTCATTTTTGTTAAGAAACTCACTTTTCCAATCAAAAGGTATCAAGATGGCCATTCCAGCACCTATCCATGGATTAAGATCTTCATATACATCCATTTTGTATCTAATAAGTCCGCTTAAAGAGATATAATCAATGTAGGCATAACATACACTCCTTCCGCCAGCATCTCCTGCCACTCTCATTCCATCTGGATTTAGCTTTGTGCTACAATCGACCAAGGTGGTGAGTCTATCTACGGCTGCCACACTACTTCCTACCGTATCTATGACACTAAAATGCTCCCATCCATAAGTAATTCTTATTCCTAAAGTATCGTTGGCTGACCAATCT
This sequence comes from Bdellovibrionales bacterium, assembly GCA_965203875.1. Lineage (GTDB taxonomy): Bacteria > Bdellovibrionota > Bdellovibrionia > Bdellovibrionales > JAUICD01 > CBDANC01. The sequence continues at coordinate 285,951 of OZ241914.1, forward strand.
ATGAATCCGTTTATAAGCATTCCAAAGCCTCTTGCCTTTAATTTAATTATGTCATCTATATCATCTGGTATCTCTTCGGGGTTAATCCACTCATCTCCACCTGATTCTCTGTTGGTTATTAAATAGCAGGTGTTTTTGCTAGATATGTCGTAGCAATTTGCTCCCATAAAGTTGTAATTTACACCCAAGAGCCCTCCTACAGAAAAACGACTTTCAGAAGATGCTCTAATATCTTCAGGAGGCAAGGTTTCATCTACATATGAAGGTTTTTGATTATCATTCATGCTTTCTATGTTTGGACTATCAACTTTTTCGTTGCCTACATCTGTATCTACATCATCTATGTTTGTACTGGCATCAGGTAGATTTTGGTCAGGTGTATCTTCTGTAACATCTGCATCCAAGTCATCACTTGTATCTGAATCAACGGTATTTACGTTGTTATCTACATGATCTTCATTTGGATCATCTTCATTATTTGGATGATCTTCATTTAGATCATTACCTGCGTCTAAATCCACCTGGTCGGTATCATCCATACCTTCGTCAGGCTCTTGAGGTGTATCTGAATCGCTCTGTATATTCCTAATTATTTCACTAAAACTTTGTGTTTCTGCCTTATGAGTAAATAAACACGATAAAATGAATATGATAAGCAAGATCCTATTCATCAGCACCCCCTCCAAGCAAAGTCCAGTTTAGACAAAAGAACGTTTAACGGCAAGATAAAAAACATTCAAAACATAATGCCCACTACATAAGCCTTTTAGTTCATTGTAAATAATGCCACATTAGTTATGCTTGACATAATCGAATAACTTTCCGATCTGAATCAAGATGAAGTACGCAGCCATCTTTAGTGTAGCATGTATAGCTTTAGTTTTAAGTCAACAACAGTGCTCAGTTTATAAAAATTCAGGTCTAAAGGGGGCCAGTAAAATAAAAGACCAGACCAATATGTGCGACAACTATTTGACACCTAGCGACCTTAGTCCTCTAGCTCCTGATTCGCAAATCACACTTAGCAGTACTATTCAAATGCAAGGGTCAGAAGCAGTAGAAGTGTGCTCTATAGATATAGAAGATGAGATAACTAGCACTTGCAAAGTAGGGCAGACATATAAAGATATGATATATGACGAAGTAGATGAATCCAATACACTGACAATGTTTTCATATGGTTATGAATACACCTACTTTCATAATGATAGCCAAGGAACAACCGATCTTTATATGTACATGTCTGACTCAAATTCGAATGAGTACGAATTTAGAAATGGCAAAGGGGTGATGTGTAGAGGAGATATAGAAGATGAAGTAGAAGATTCTATTATCTTCCAAATTGCTACTGCAATACTAGAAAATCTCTACGATAATTATAGATCACAGCAACAGCAATGATTTTCCAGTCATCTGATTTGGTACATCGACATCTAAAAGCTCTAGTACGGTGGGGGCAATATCACAAAGACCGCCTGAAGATAGCTGTTTTTTATCTTTAGAGATTAAGTATACAGGAACCGGGTTTGTTGTATGAGTTGTTACAGGCATTTTAGAATCAATCATATGTTCACAGTTTCCATGATCAGAAGTTAATAAAATATCCCAACCTAAATCTACAAACGGTAAAATTTTACCTATACATTTATCCATTGATTCTACAGCAAGTACAGCAGCTTCAAAATTACCTGTATGACCTACCATATCTGCGTTTGCAAAATTGGTAACTACTAGGCTGTACAAATTTTTTTTCATTTTTGTAACTAAAGTATCTGTAATTTCAAAAACACTCATTTCAGGTTTTAGATCATATGTTTTTACGCTTTTGCAAGATGGAATCAATATACGATCTTCGTTTTCAAACTGCATTTCTACACCGCCGTTTAAAAAGTATGTCACATGTGCATACTTTTCTGTTTCTGCAAGTTTTAATTGCCTAAGACCTGCTCTTTGTATCGTTTCACTTAGAGTATTCTTAATTACATTTTTTTTAAACAGAACAGGAAAACTAAATTTCTTGGAATATTCAGTCATGGTAATAAAATTTTCTGGGTTGATAAAATTTTTAGTTAATTCCATAGACAACTGTCTTGCTCTATCAGATCTAAAATTAAAAAATATAACTTGATCGTTTGACTTAACGCCGTCAAAGCCTATTAGGGAAGTTGGATTTATAAATTCATCATATATTCCATTATCATGTTGTGCCTTGATAGCATCTTGAAAACATGTATGTTGTTTTTTGCCAAATCCTTTTATTGTTTCTAGAGCTTTATTGGTTCTTTCCCATCTTTTATCTCTGTCCATGGCAAAAAATCTACCTATCACAGAAGACGCAAATAAATTTTTATTTTTTGAAATTATTAAATCTAAATGTTGTGCAAATTTTAAAGAACTCTTAATAGACGTATCTCTTCCATCTGTGATCATATGTATACATAGCCTTTTTTGAGGAAACTTTTCGGATATATGTTTAATTAATAGCTTTAAATGCTCTGCTGACGAATGTACATGTCCATCTGACACTAAACCTATCAGGTGCAGCCTGCCTGGCATGCTACATGCTCTATTTATATAAGCTATGTCTGTAAATTTACTATCCTTTAAAAAATTATTAATTCTTACCAAGTCTTGCGGTATTATTCTGCCGGCACCTATTGTTAAGTGACCTACTTCAGAATTGCCCATTGTTTGATCTGGCAGACCTACGTCAAGACCACTAGCAGCAAGCTTGTCTCCAGAAAAATTGGCATGTATATAATCTAGGTTAGGTGTCAAAGCGTGATGTATAGCATTGCCTTTGGAATTTGTTGAAATTCCAAAACCGTCTAATATCAAGAGTAGTACTTTATTCATAAAGCCCTTCGTTTTTAATAAATGTGCATTAGCGGAACGGTTAGGCCGGAGGCCGAAAGTATAGCTAAGGTACATTTATTAAAAAAGTTGTGCAACGTTCAAGATAGATTATAAATAAATTTCCTCCAAGCCCTAAAGTTTTTAATAAGTGTATAATGAAGTAATCCAGCTCGCAAATCTATTAGTTCCGGTATAACTTAAACATTTGCTAAAGATTAAATAACTTGGCTATAATAAGTTTTGATGAGTCCATTAAAAAATATAAAAGCAGTAATATTTGATGTAGATGGTACTATGACTGATGGGACAATATGGCTGGACAAAGATAATGAATATAAGAGAAGTTTTTATGTGCAAGATGGAGAGGGGATAAAACAATTAATTAATGCAGGTTATACAACTGGAGTAATAACGGCTGCTGATTCAAATGACATAGATCATAGAATTAAATTTTTAAACATACAGCACTTTTATAAAAAATCTCTGGATAAGCTAAAAGACTTTTTAAATTTTTTGGAAAAAACAAAATATAAATCAAATGAAGTTTGTTACATAGGGGATGATCTAGCAGATATACCAGTACTAAATAAATGTGGATTTTCAGTTTGCCCTAAGAACGCTATCAACAAAGTAAAAGAAGTGTCATGCTATATAACCAAAAGTCTAGGGGGAAAAGGTGCAGTTCGTGAATTGTGTGATATTTTATTAAAATATGGGTATTATAAGTAATCCAAAGATAGGTGAAATGATGATAAGAATTCTATTTATACTAATATTGATCTCTCAGACTAGCGTTGCAGAAACAATTAAATTTTCTGAAGATGAACTTGCTCCTGAATCTGTGCTCCCAATTTTTCCCAGGTCAGTTTATGTTAAAAACAGAAATATTGTTAAAACCAATTCCTTAGAAATACAACCAGTTGCAGGCATCTCTATGAATAATCCATTTTTTGATGCGTTTACTTTAGGAGGTTCTTTAGGGTTTTATTTTTCAGAAGAACACGGCATAAATCTTATGGTTAGCAAAATGTTCGATAAAAAATCGAAGTATGCAGTAGCTTTGGAACAATATCAAGAAGGTGGGACGGTTAAACCACAACAAAAATTTGATGTTTTTCAAAGGCATGATATGGTTGCCCTGTTTAATTATGAGTACAGCCCTTTCTATGGAAAACTAAGTTTAGCTAAATGGATAAATCTTAATACAGACATAGTGGCAACCTTAGGAGCAGGATATGTTTTTTTAAAGGATGCAGAATTTCCAGCAATATCTATAGGATTGGGACAAAGGTTTTATTTAGGAAAATCATTTGGATTTAGATTCAATATCTATTCTTTTTTCTATAAAGGAGTAGATTATCTAGCTAGAAAATATATAGAGCAAACAGGAAAGTTGGATAGCAATACAATAGATAAAGAACTCAAGTTAGATATTATATCTACAATGGGATTGATCGTATTGCTTTAGACTAGTGTATGAAATTTAAAACTTATTGCTTTGGACTAGTATTTAAATTTCATAAACTTATCTCATGATCAGGTCTTTTATTTAACAATAACTATAATAGAATTAAAATAGTATGAAGAGTATACTGGTTGTATTTCTATTAACTATTTCTGTCGAATCATTTGGTCAAACAGAAGAGGCTTTTTCCTTGGATGATGGATCAAACTCGGCAGATTCAATACAAGGATTAGATGATGTATTAGAAGATTCTCCAGACGATACAGCATCTGATAATGAGTCTATAAGAAGCGAGCTTCCAGACTCTCCTTCTGACTTAGGCCAATTAATTCCTTATAAAGATATAGCCGTAATACAAAGAAGGTACTTGTCTAAATCTAAAAGGGTAGAACTAACTCCGTTCATTGGATTGGTGGCAAATAATTCTTTTTACTTAAATAATCCATTGGGTGCAAATATAAGTTATTACCTGTCAGACTATCTGAGCATCGAAGCTACCGCAGCTTATATACTTAAGTCTGATAGATCTGTAACTCGTAAACTTGCTTCAGACAAATGGATGGTGGGAATAGAAAGCGTAATGTTACCTAGATCATTTTATGATGTTGGTTTCAAGGTATCTCAGGCATATGGAAAACTTGGATTTTTTAAAAATAAAATTGCTCCGTTTGATATGTACCTTGGATTAGGAGTAGGACAAACTTACACAAATCAAACTCTTGGAAATACTAAACCAATGTCTTATCGAATAAACACAGGCCAAATATTTGCAATAAATAAAATGATGGCTTTTAAGTGGGATATATCTTGGAGGATTTATTATTACGATAATACAGGGCATATAAATAGAGGTAATCAAAATAATGTTGTTTCAGAAACAAGCGAAGAACAAACTTCTGCTCCTATCAAAATGAAAGGTTGGAATACCGACATATATTTTACTTTAGGACTAAGTCTCTTTTTTCCAGATGCGGAGTATAGATAATGAAACACCTAGTATTTATCCTGATATTTGCATTTATTCTGCCCTCTGCTGGACAGGCCAACGTAGGGGGCTCTTTTTTGGAAGTAGCTCAAGCACAGGTGAAAAAATCCAAGAAAAGATCAGTTAGAACTAAAAGAAAAGCTAGAAAAACAAGATCCAACAGAAAGAGAGCAAGAAGATCTAAGTCACAAGCTGCACAAATAAGAAAACTAAATAGCATAGAAGCCATGATAGCCTCTGATAACAATCAAGGTGCACTTAAGGAATTATTCAAAATAAGAAGAAGTTTTAGGTTTAGATCCCATAGATCAAAAATTTATTATCTTATGGGTTTAGCGTTTTATAATCTTAATTTTTACCAAACAGCTGCTTTTCAATTTGGAATGGCTGTGACTGGCTCTAGAGGACGCAACTTAGTAGAGAGCATAAATAAACTAGAACATATAAGCACAAATATTTTACATTCGAGTGCTATGCTAAACTACGCCTTAAGTAAAGTAGAACTGAGTACTTTTCCTAAAGAATACCAAAATAAATTAAGGGTAGTAATATCGGAAGTTTATTTAACCAATAAACAATATGACAGTGTTATAAAAATATTAAGTAAAGTAGACAGAAATAGCGAAGAATACTTAAGAGCCAAATATATTCAAAGTTTGGCTTATGCAGAAATAAATAAACCCAAGCAAGCATATAAAGGGTTTTCTGAACTAGCTAACATTAGAAATAATCATGCTACGACTGATGTAATTAGGGTTAATGCAACTTTAGGCATGGCTAGAGCTGCTTACCAAGCCAAAGACTGGAAAGAGGCCATTAGAAAATATAAAATGATACCAAGGGACACTATCCAGTGGCACGACTCTATATTTGAACTAAGTTGGGCACAGATGCGGGCTGCTCAGTTCAGATCAGCACTTAGTAATTTTCACTCCCTACACTCGCCATATTACAAGGAAATGTATCAACCTGAATCACTAATCTTAAGAGCTATAATATATCTCTATATCTGCAAGTATGACGAACTAGATAAAGTGTTAAAAGTGTTCAAAAACACATATTTTCCAATAAAAGAGAAGCTAGTTAGCTACACTGCTGGCAGTAAAAATCCGAAAGAGGTGTTTGATGATCTAGTTAGTGTTCAAAGGCAATACGAGGAAGGTGTGGAAATAGAACATATAGGCTCAAAATTACCAGTTGTTGGGGCTCTTTCCATTTTAAGAGATCCTAAGATAAAGAATTACTTAAAATATGCCCAAATGCTTCAGGCAGAGAAAGTAGTTTTACAAAATGCGTCTTGGGCAAGCTCTGCTATGCAAAGGTATGTGTCTAATATGCTAAACAAAAGACTTGAAAATACAAAAAAAGCAGCCGGCAGAAGCATTATAAATACCCTGGGTTTGATGAGGTCTCATTTAATAGAGCTCTCAGATCAACAGTACGATTTTATTAGATATGAAATGTTAGGAGCACAAAAAAGTAAAGCTAATAAGACAACTGATGAAGGTAAAAAATCTAAACAAAGAATAGATGCCAAAATCAACAGAGGATTTTACGTCAGAAATGGCTATGAGTACTGGCCTTTTGGCGGTGAATATTGGTTAGACGAAATAGGGAACTATTACTTTTTAGGGGTGTCTAACTGTGAATAAAACCACCATCTTTATTTTAGCATTAATAACTTTCTTGCAAGCAGAAGCCTTGGGAAGAAATTCTAAGACTGTTGAACAGTTACTTAGAAATGTGAACAAAAAAAGTATAGAGAAAAAGGCAACGGTTATTAGAGCCGGCAAGGTAGAAGAAAAAAAGATCAAAAGATCACAACCTAAAAACATCATGCCTAAATCTGAAGACTTTAGGATAAACACCACAGGTGAAGATGCTGTATCTGAACAATTTTTGAATGAACAAATAAGAATTATGTCGGGTTTAGTTAAAAAGCACAAAAGTGCTAGCACTAGAGGCGAACTATGGCTTAGGTTAGCTGAACTGTATATACAAAAGGCTAGTTACCTAGACAAAGCCATACAGACTAAATTTGATAATGAGCTGGCCAAGTGGGAAGCTAGAAATAGAACTGGTAAAAGGCCTGTTTTAAATACTTCTTCTGTGAATGAATACAGCATTAGATCTATAAAACTGTGTGAAGCTTTTCTGACTCAATTTCCTAAAGATTCTAAAGTTGACAGAGTGCTATACTTTTTAGGTCTAAATTATATGGAATTAGGAAAAAGTAAACAGGCGATTAAACATTTTAATCAACTGAAGGCCAAATACAAAAACAGTGAGTATATAGGCCTTGCTAGTTTTGTTTTGGCCACACACTACTTTGACACCAGACAATGGACACAAGCTAAACAGAACTATCTGGCGGTGATAAAAAATAAATACATTGCAAAACCTATAAAACAAAATCTTGTTCCAAATGCACTTTATAAATACGCATGGTCCGATCTTCAACTAGACAACCCGGACAGGGCCTTGGTGAATCTTGAAAAGATATATAGACTATCAAAATCTAAAAACTCACTGGAAGGCTATAAAAGATTAAAAAAACCTGTGTTATTTGACATAGTGCAGATCTATAGCAGAACAAAAAAATCAGCAAGTTCGGCAGAAAGGTATCTAACAAACACATTAGGTTTATCTGAAAAGAACATTTCAAAATATTTAAAGGCAATAGCATATCAATACAGTGATAATGGAAATCTATCTTCTGCAAGGCTGTTATTTAAAAGATTGATACAAATAAAACCTAACTCTAAAGAAGCATTGGATTATCAAGAGGAAATTGTCAAAATGTATAGACATGCTGATAATAAAATATTCTTAGCCGAGTTGAACATATACATAACAAGATTTGCTAAAGGATCTGATTGGTATAAAGCAAATGTGCAGAATCAAGAACTAATAAATGAGTCTGCTAAAACCAGAGAAATACTTCTTAGAAATTATATATTGAACAACCATCAGTTGTATCAAAAAAGCAGAACTAAGGCTAGTAAAAACAGAATCTTAGGCGCATATCCTATCTATCTGAGAGAATTTTCAAATAGTAAAGAAGCTTCAACTATGCATTTTTACTATGCAGAACTTATGTATGATTTAAAAAATTATGACAAAGCAATGAAGCATTATATGATTGTTGCTGATGGAGATACAAAAAGTAAACATTACGATACAGCTTTGCTTAACGCATTACTTGCAGCAGATGAAACTATTAAGAAAGTTAAGACCAGTAAGAGAACTAATTCTATAGAGAAAATTCCATATACCCAAGCAGAAAGTAACTTTGTCAAACTTGCTAAAAAATATGTGGCAACTATAAAAAATGATAAAAACAGTGCCAGCATCCATATGAAACTTGCTAGATTATACTATCTAAAAAATAATTTTGACGAAGCTTTGGTAAATTTCTGGGATATAATTAAGAAATTTCCAAAGAGTAAACAAGCTACTTATTCAGCCAACCTGATATTAGATGTTTATAATTTGAAAAAAGACTATCAAGGCTTAGCCGAAGCTGGTAAGAAGTTATTAAAATATGAAACCCTTATAGCTAGTGCAGAAGGCGGTAAAAGTGAAATCAAAAACATTAAAAACATTGTCAATAATGCTAGACTTAAGAATGTTCAAGATATTGAAAAGAAAGGAGATCATTTACTAGCAGCCAGAGAATACATAAAGTTTGCAAAACAAAGTAATGACCTAGATTTAAAAAATAAAGTAACATTCAATGCTGCTATAAACTTTGAGAAAGCAAATGCTGCTCTAAAAGCTATAGATCAATACGAAGCTTACCTAAAAATAAATAGAGATACCAGTGATGAAACGGTCAAAAAAGCTAATAGGCTACTAGCAAATCTATATGAGCAAACAGGAAATTTGCAAAAGGCAGCTGTAGAATTTGAAAAGTATGCAAAAAGCTACCCTTCTGATCAATATGCAGATGAATCTATTTTAAATTCAGCAAGAATTTTTAGAGGTTTCAAACAGTATCAAAAAGCTCTTAATAACTTTAGAACATATCGCAATAAAGTAACATCAAAAGCCAAAAAAGATAAGATCCTCTTTGAAATAGCAGAGACTAAAGAAGAGATGAGAAACAGATCGCAAGCGTATACAGATTATTCAAATTATGTTACTTCTAATCCTTCAGATGGACATATGCTGATGTCTTCTCTTCTAAAATTGTTTAGAATGGCTCAGAAATTTAGAAAGAATGACATTGTCAAATGGCGTGATAAAATAATAGGAACGCAAAAAGCTCTTAGTAATATTGGTATGCCTGAAGCAGCTGAGGCAAGGTTTCATAAAGCAAAGCAGTTATATTCAACATTTGCAAAATCCAAAATATCACACAACCCTGCTAAGCAAGCAGCTACTATTGTGTCAAAACAAAAGTTGTTAGACAAGTTGGCTGCAGAGCTATCTGCAATCATAAAATATGATGATGGTCACCATGTGGTGCGATCAGTTGCTATGATTGCAGAAGCAAATGAAGATTTTATTAAAGCAATAGAAGCAGTCCCTGTTCCAAAAGTTCTTAAAACAAAACAACAAATTGCTGAATATAAGCAAGGTATAGAACAACAATTACTATCTCCACGTAGAAAAATAGTAATGGAAAATTATAAACTAGCAATAGATAAAGCATTTGAGCTCCATGCCTATAATGAAAGTGTAACCAGATCCTTTAAAAGGCTGGCTAAATTAGAACCAAACCAATATTCTTTTATGTCGGAAAAAGTTATGCCAGTAGAAAAACTGGACACTTACGGTTTAAACAAAAAAAAGAATAGGGAAAAATATAAAGGTTTGCTAGCTTCGCTAAAGGCAAGAGATCTCAAATTAGCAATAAAAGAAGCAGCCAAAATTTTGGCAAAAAATCCTAAGGATGCAGTAGTTTATAACACGCTTGCGGTCATAGCTTTAAACAAAGGTAATAATTACCTGGCAGCACTTTATCTAGGTAAAATCCATAAGTCTAGAGGAATTCCTAGCACTACTAAAAAGAATAATATGGCTATGGTGCTGCTAAAAAAAGGAGGCGCTAATAGATCATTTTCTGAATTTTATGGTTCCGCTTTAAAAAATGAAAATGTAGTAGCTAGTGCAAATGCAGGAACTATTCTTTTAAAATATCAAAATTTTAAAGATGCCTTGCCATATTTAGCTAAGGCAGCCAGAACATACTCAAAGGATGTAGCAGTACTAAATAACTACGCCATTGCACTTAAATATTCTGGCAGAACTAGAAAATCGGCAAATGTGTATAAAAAGGCATTAAAATTGGCCTCTTCTAAAAAAGCTGGGTGGATCAAATTAAATTATGCAAGATTAATGCAAAATACCGATAAAAATAAAGCAATTGCTAAAAAAACTTTAAATGAGATTACTTTTAATGAAAGCGACACAAAACTTATTTCCGAGGCTAAAGTACTGTTAAGGCAAATGAATTAGGAAGTGATATGACTAGATTTTTAATTTTTGTTTTTATAATTTTATTTTCTTTTAATTCTCATGCTCAGAAGAAAAGGAATAAAAGAACAACTATAAACTTTGAAGATCAGTTGATCGAGGGCAGTGCTCAAAGCCCTGATCTATTTTTCCTAATGCAAAAAGGAAAATTTGACTTCAAAAAACTTATTAAACTTAGAGAGAATTTCTTGCCTGAGATGAGAAGATCCACGGAAGAAATAGTAATTAAACGAGGAGAATAGTTAAGTGAAGCTGGTTTTTATTAGAGTATATAAGGAAGATAAATTATTGTTTGTTAAACAATATCCGTCAACTGACTATATCCTTATAGGGAGTGATCCAGAAGCGTCTCTTAAACTTGATTCTGATAGTGTTTCATTAGCACATGCAATGATCGAACTTAGAGAAGAAGAATTTTTTATATCTGACTTAGGTGCAGAACAAGGGGTACTTGTAAACGACATCAAAACCGTAGATCAAGCTATTAAATATGGAGATAATATTCAAGTTGGAGAATTTAGATTGGAATTTTTTGATAAAATTCCAAGGGTAAATAAAGCACCAACTAAAAAACCTGCTAAAATAAGTGCTCCGGCAAAGACAGCATCTAATGTAGTAGAGACAGATGCAGTAGAAACAGATAATGTTGAATCTGAACAAAAAAAAGCTAAACCTAAAAAACCTAAGTCTTTACCTAAGGTTCCTAAAACTCCTAAAGCTCCTCCAAAACTTAAAACCACAGCAGTTAAGCTAAAAAAACCTGTCGCTAGTCCTGGTAAAGTTAAACCTAGCATAAAACCTCCGCCACCTCCCTCTGCTTTGAATGCAGAACAAACTACAAAAGACTCTACAAAACCTTCTTTAAAAGATAGAATTAAAGAGAAAACTAAAAAACTAAGAACAAAACCAGCAGCGGCCATAAAAAAGATTATACCTCCTAAGGTAGAAGAATTTCATACTGCTGAAATTACCCCAGATGAACAAGTCACTGAAATATCCAAAAATTCTAAAGTAGCGGAAACTCCTGCCAAACCAAGTGTCCCTCCAGCCAAAGTATCAAAGAGTTTTGATAATGAAGGTGATAAAATCAATATTAACAACATAAAACCTGGCAAAGGATCCGTTGTTGAGGTGTTAGTAGCATGGGGTAATAGAATAATAGATTCTAATCACTTTACTAAAAAATCGGTGACCATAGGATCGAGACAAGGCAATGATATTTTACTTCCTTATGTCGTGGGTGCTGATCATGAGTTATTGAGTATATCACCTACTCAAACTAAAGTTTTTGTACCTAATGGTATGAATGCATCTGTAATTACTGCTACTAAAAAGTTGAGCTTAGAGCAAATAGAAAAGTCAGGGGGAACACTTACTAGTGCAGGTGGTCTGTATGTGATTTTAAAACAAACAGAGATGGTTAAAGTAGAGCTGAGTGATAATATATCATTACTTGTTAGATATGTACCTCCTACAATTAGACCGTTGATGCTTCCACTGACAGGCCTTTCTGTTCAAGAGCTTACCAATGTGATACTAACAATAGGACTTTCGATTTTGATGTCGTTGTTTTTTGTTATGTCGGATCAAAAAAATGTAGCAGCAAAAGAAAAAGATCTAGAAGATAAAAAAGAAAGAAAAGCTCTGTTTGTATATAAACCGCCTCCTAGACCGCAGACAAGGATTAAGCCACCTCCACCTCCTCCACCTACGACAGTAAAAGTTGTTAAAGTAAAGGAGCAGACTAGAAAACGAAAAATAAAGGCCCCTGTTAAAAGAAAAGTGGTCAAAAGAGCTGCTAAAAAAGGTAAAGCTAGTGACGCTCCTAGAACAAAAAGCAAATCCAACAAAAAAGTACTAACTGCAAAAAATCCAGGTACAGGCAAAGGTATAAGTCGTGGTACAAGTCCCAAAAAAGCTCCAATAGATACACAAAAAGTTGGTCTGTTAGGGTTATTTGCTAAGGGAGGAACTCAGAAAAGTTTAAGAAATGCCACTGATGGTTCAGGTGTATCCGCCGCTGCAAAAGGTGCTACAGGCATTGGTTCTAAGAAAGCTGCTGGTTCGGGTACAGTTGTTGGTAGTGGATTAAATCAGGTAGGTAAAAGCGGTAAAGGAGAAAGTACGTTTGGAATTGCAGGTGTTAAAACCAGAGGAAGAGGAAGCGGAAACAGCGGATATGGAAGCGGAGGAAATCTTGGAGGTAGAGGAGGCACCAACATAGAAGCAGGTGGTGCAGAAGAAGCCTTCGAAGGATCTATTGATAGAGAAGCAATAAAAAGAGTCGTGCAAAGACATCTAAATCAACTCAGAACTTGTTACAAAAGAGCATTGGATAAGAGGCCAACTGCTCAAGGAAAAGTTGTAATTAACTGGACAATTTTATCTGGAGGTAAAGTTGGAAGAGCTAGAACAGTTAGCAACGAAATGAACGATTCAGCTATGTCACGCTGTATGGTATCAAGGTTGCGTTCATGGCGGTTCCCATCTCCACCAGATGGTCAAGTTGGAGATATTACTTATCCGTTTGTGTTTACACCAGCATCTAACTAAAAGGAGGATATTGTGGAAGAAGAAGTAATGCAGGAAGTGGTAGAGCGAAACTTTATAGCACAGGCATTTATAGATGGCGGAATACCAACAATGACCGCTATTGCTATAGTTGGTGTGCTAACCGCACTACTTATAGTAGAAAGATTTATGACGCTTAGTAAATTTGGAGTTGATAAGAGAAGCGTAACAGATGGAGTATTTAATGCGATACTTCGTGGGGACATAGCAACTGCTATTTCGTTTTGCGATTCAAAAATAACTCCGCTTACTGATACTCTTAAGGCTGGGCTTGTTCAGGTTATGAATAAAAGAAATGACGAAGAAGTTCAGGTAGCTATGGATGCTGCTGTGTTAAGACATACTCCTAAAGTGGAAGGTTGGACAGGATTTTTGGCTGTCTTTGGTAACGTTGCAACTTTGGCAGGACTACTTGGAACAATCATAGGTTTGATAAAAGGTTTTGGAGCACTTGCAGAAGTTGATCCAGCAGAAAAAGCAAACATCCTATCTGCAGCAATATCTCACGCACTGAACTGTACAGCATTTGGTTTGATTGTGGCAATACCGGCTATTATTGGATATGGATTTTTCCAAGTTCGTGTTGGAAGACTTCTAAATGATATGACCGAAAGCTCTATGAGTTTGATGAATGTAGTAGTTTCTAATAGAGATAAAATCTATAAAGGTAAGTAATGGCAAATGTTGAAGAAAGTGGTGGTGGAAGGGAGATAAACTCAGAACCTAACATCATACCTTTTATAGATTTGATGAGTGTGTGTATTATATTCTTGCTTTTAACAGCAGTGTGGACACAAGTATCTATGATCCAAATAGGTAGCTCTGTATACGGCAAAAAAACTAGCGAAGAAGAAAAACCTCCTCCGCCTCCAAAAGTACCAATGGTGCTTCAAGTATATGATAGAGGTTTTGTAATAAACCTGGCAGGAACTAGAACAAGTATACCTAAGGCAGATGATGAATTTGATCAAAGATCATTGATATTAGCCCTTCAAGACATAAAAGATAAATATCCTGACAAAAAAGATGCAATGATCTCAGTTGATGAAAAACTTAATTACGAAAATCTCATTGTAGGTATGGATAGCCTTTTGTTATCCGGATTTCCAGATGTGACAATACAAACTGGGAGAGTTAGGTAATGCCTATATACGCTCCTGGAAAAAGATATAAAGGAAGAGCAGCGGGGTTTAAATCGGGTAGAAAATTAGTTGCACAACTTTCCTTAACAGCCATGGTGGATATGTTCACAGTCTTGGTGGTGTTTTTGCTTATGAACTATAAAACTACTGAAACGGTTTTATATATTCCAAAAGAAGTAACTCTTCCAGAAGCCAGCGAAATTAAAGAATTACAGCCAGCACATGTTGTTACAGTAACCGATGCAGAAGTGTATTTAGATAAAGAGTTAGTAGCTACTTATGAAGAAGTCAAGCAGCAAACTAGCTGGATGATTGAAAGACTTAGATATAGAATTCAAGAGATGTTTAGAGAAGATGATGTAGAATTTAACGAAAGATTAAATACTGTTTTGAGATCAGCTGTTGGCCAAATAGATGAAGAAGAAAAACTCAGAGAAAAAGACAACAGACGAAAGATCACAATACAAGCTGATAAAGAAACAGATTTTCTAACAATTAAAAAAGTTATGTATACAGTTAGTGAAGCAGGAGCTAAAGAAATTAGCTTTGCTGTTAATTCTATACCACCTGATAAAGGTATAACCGAGATACTTAGACATTTTGATCTAAAAGATCTGCCTAATTGATCATTTATTCTGGTTTTTTAGCAGTCAGCCACCCTGTAACACATTGACTTAATGCTCTGTCAGCCGGAATATCAACCTCAGTTACCTGTTCTTTAGGTAACAAAACAGTGTAACCGCCTATTTGATAACTCATTGGCAAATATACAGCAACATAACCGCTGTTGTCTTTTACTAAATTTAGCCCATCTAAATTATCTCTTGTTAAAAAGCCTACTAACTTTCTATTTTGATCAAAATCTACTGTAACAACTTTCCCTATATCGCCTTTAGACTGAGCAAACATGGCGGTTATATCTTTAACAGAGTTATAGATGGTTTTTATGAGTGGTATTTTCCCAACAATTTTTTCACCAAGATTAAACAGCCATCTTGCTACCCATGCATTTAAAACAAATCCAATAATAAAGATAAGTATTAATATAAATATTAACCCCATACCTGGAACGTAAGCTATGTTATTAGGAAGAAGGCTTTTGATAGTGTTAGCCAGAATTTTTTCGGTAGTTTGAAACAACCATACTAATAAGAAGACTGTTGCAGTGATAGGTACAATAGTAATAAGGCCTTTTATAAAAGTTCTTTTTATGCTTGCCATTTACTCTCCTTTTTAACTTATAACTAGGATTATTAAAGAAGGATTAGCTGCCACATGAAATACATTCTTCATTGTTTTCGATGGAGCAAATCATGGATTCCATATTTACTTCGTTGTTATCTGTGTTATCTAATTCTGATTTATCTACACTAAATTGAATAGCCTGTGCTGCCGCTTGTGTTCTTAGGTAATACATTCCAGTTTTTAAACCACGTTCCCAGGCATAAAAATGCATGGACGACATTTTTCCAAAATCTGGCTTTTGTAAGAAAAGATTTAAACTTTGACTTTGATCAATAAATGCCCCTCTATCCATCGCCATATCAATCAGAGTTTTTTGAGAAATCTCCCAGACAGTCTTATATAGAGGTTTTATCTTATCAGGAATCTCTTCAATATTTTGTATAGAACCATTGTTTAAAATAATTTTATCTTTTAGGCGACTATTCCATAAACCCAAATCTATCAAATCGTTCATTAAATGTTTGTTTACTATAGTAAACTCGCCAGATAAAACACGTCTTGTATAAATATTAGTGGTGTAGGGTTCTATACATTCATTATTTGCTAACATCTGAGAAGTAGAAGCGGTTGGCATAGGAGCTATCAATAGACTGTTTCTTATTCCATGCTTTTTGATATCAGCTTTTAATTCCTCCCAATTCCACATTGAAGAAGACGGTTTAATTCCCCACATATCAAACTGTAAGATACCTTTGCTGGCAGGAGAGCCTTTAAATGAACTATAAGGACCATATTTTTTGGCCAACTCCATACTCTTTTTTAGTGATGCAAAGTAAATAGTTTCAAAAATATTTTTATTTAAAGTTTTTGCTTTTTCAGATTCAAATGGCATTCTCAATAAGATAAATGCATCTGCTAATCCCTGCACACCTATTCCAATTGGTCTATGTCTGAAGTTTGAATTTTCAGATTCTTTAATGGGATAAAAATTTAGATCTATTATTTTGTTTAAGTTTTCGGTTATTGTCTGAGTAACCTCAAATAAGCGTTTATAGTCAAATTGATTTTTGTTACAGAATTTTGGAAGGGCTATCGATGCTAGATTGCAGACTGCTACTTCATCTTTTGAAGTGTATTGAATTATCTCCGTACAAAGGTTGCTAGACTTTATTGTACCTAGGTTTTTTTGGTTTGATTTATGGTTGGCACTATCCTTGTAGAGCATATAAGGAGTACCTGTTTCTATTTGTGATTCTAAAATTTTGAACCAAAGCTCTCTTGCAGGTAGAGTTTTTCTGGCTTTATTTTCGTTTTCATATTTTGTATACAGCTTTTCAAACTCTTCGCCATAACAGTCACTCAAACCAGGTGCTTCATTTGGACAAAATAACGACCAGTTTTTACTTTCCTTTACTCTTCTCATAAATAGATCAGGTGTCCAGAGTGCATAGAACAAATCTCTAGCCCTGTTTTCTTCTTTACCGTGATTCTTCTTTAGGTCTAAGAAATCAAAAATATCAGCGTGCCATGGTTCAAGGTAAATAGCAAAAGCACCTTTTCGTTTTCCACCACCTTGATCGACATACCTAGCGGTGTCGTTATATACTCTCAACATTGGCAGAATTCCATTAGAGACGCCGTTTGTTCCACTGATATAACTGCCCTTAGCTCTTATGTTATGTATGCTAAGCCCAACGCCTCCTGCGGATTGAGAAATCAATGCACATCTTTTTAAAGTTTCATATATTCCATCAATACTATCATCTGTCATGGATAACAAAAAACATGATGACATCTGTGGTTTTGGAGTTCCAGAATTAAACAATGTAGGTGAAGCATGTGTAAACCATTTTTCAGACAGTAAATTATAGGTTTTGATAGCTGCATCTATGTCTTCTTTGTGTATACCTACAGCTACTCTCATCAACATATGCTGAGGCCTTTCTGCAACCTTGCCATTTAATTTTAGAAGGTAAGATCTTTCTAGAGTTTTAAACCCAAAATAGTCATATTCAAAATCTCTGCTGTATATGATAGAGGAATCTAAAATATCTTTGTTATCCAGTATTATTTTATAAACATCATCTGAGAGCAGAGGGGATTTCTGATTATTTTTAGGATTGATGTACTTATACAGTTTAGTCATGGTTTTGGAAAAAGACTTTTCTGTATTTTTATGTAAATTAGAAACCGCAATTCTAGCTGCCAATATAGCAAAATCTGGATGGGTTGTGGCTAAATAGGCTGCTGTTTCTGCAGCTAGATTGTCCAGCTCACTGGTCGAAACTCCGTCATAAACTCCTATAATTACCTTTTTTGCAACTTCTGTGGGGTCCACATATTCACTATCTAAAGAATAACAGAGCTTTCTTATTCTTGAGGTAATCTTATCGAATTTGACAGCCTCTTTTTTACCACTTCTTTTTACCACATACATATCAAACCCACATCCACGTATAGCTTAGGACAAGACACATTTATTAGCACTGCTTAGTGCAAGGTGTATATATAAAAGTTGAATGTCGCAATAGCAAAATTTCATGTGGCCTTGTAAATTCAAGCAGTTAAAGAAATCTTGCTTAAAACTCCCTATACTATAGTATGAATTTAGATGTTGAAATAAGGCCACATCACCAGATCGTAAGTCTAGTTTTAGACTGATCACAAAATAGTTAAGTTTTTACTTGACCATTTAAGTACGGATTTAAAAGTCAGCATCCAGCTTAAATACTTGATCCGTTCTATCAGCTCGCACACCTGATTTTTGATAATCACCTACTCTTTTTTCAAAGAAGTTGGTTTTTCCCTGTAGAGATATAAGTTCCATCCAGTCAAATGGATTCTTAGCTTTGTATACTTTGTCAGAACCTAGGTTTAACAAAAGCCTATCTGCAACAAATTCAATATACTGACTCATCAATTCAGCGTTCATACCTATTAAACTCACTGGAAGAGCTGATGTAACAAAACTTTTTTCAATTTCTACAGCTTCTGTGATTATCTCTCTTACCACATCTATGTGAGGTTTTTGGTTAAGCAAATTAAACAACAAGCAGGCAAAGTCTGTGTGTAAACCTTCATCTCTGCTTATAAGTTCGTTAGAAAACGTAAGGCCTGGCATAAGGCCACGTTTTTTTAACCAGAATATAGAACAAAAACTACCTGAGAAGAAAATTCCTTCAACAGCAGCAAAGGCTATAAGTCTATGTGCAAATGAATCGCTGTCGTTTATCCATCTAAGAGCCCACTCGGCTTTTTGTTTTACAGCAGGGATGGTCTCTATGGCATCAAACAGATATTGTTTTTCTTTTTCATCTTTTATGTAAGTATCGATAAGCAGGCTATAAGTCTCAGAATGTATGTTCTCCATCGCCATTTGAAAACCATAAAAACATCTGGCTTCTGGTATTTGAACTTCACTACAAAATTGTATTGCTAAGTTTTCGTTTACTATTCCGTCACTAGCGGCAAAAAATGCCAACACATGTTTTATAAAATGTTTTTCGTCCGAGTTCAGCTTAGCCCAATCACTCATATCGGCAGAAAGGTCTATTTCCTCCGCAGTCCAAAAACTGGCCTCTGCCTTTTTATACATCTCCCAAACAGTAGGGTACTTTATTGGCAGTAATACAAATCTGTTCTTATTTTCTTTTAAAATTGGCTCTTGCATACTCTACCTCTCTAGATAAGTAGTTTCTAACTTGAACCCATCTATGTAACAAGTCCATAATTGCATAAGGCTATAAAATTTTTATGAACCTATATTTAAACCCATGATTATACTTAGAAGCTCTACTTGATTATGTCACGCTGGGTCTTAGCTTAAATATTAAACCTAACACTTGACAGATATTACACCTCCAACATTTTATTTTGTAAATGAGCTGGTATGTGAACATAATTTTTCTCTTAACTGTGTCAGTGGCGAAAGCACAAACAGGGCCTGTAGAGACTGCTTTATCTGCGGCAGCAGTGGCAAAAAAAGGGGCTTATGCCGAACTTTTGATGCTTAACCCAGCGTCTATTTCTAGAGTGCATAGTGTGTATATGGGGGGATCAGCTCTATACGGGCATGATGATAGATTTACATTTGATAATGATAAAGAGCATGAATATGTTTATCATGCTTATGCAATAGATACAGGTAGAGACTTATTATTTCCAGCCGCATTTTTTTACTCTAGAAAAGCTATAAAAGGTGGAGGTTATAAGAACAACTATTATATTGCGACCCTTTATGATATTAACCCAAACTTTACTGCTGGTTTAGGAGTCCATAGCTCTGATCGATTCTCAAATAACGATTTAAGGTTGGGGGTTATGTATAGCCCGTCTGATTTTGTAAATTTGGCAGCTTCCTACTATGGTTTTATTAATAAAAATCACCTGGTTGTATTAGGAATAGAGTCCAAGCCAATCGAAAAAGTAAGTATACTTTTTGGAGCTAAACGCAGGAACTTGCCATACGCTACATATAATGTAACAGACTTGGATACACAACTGAGCTTGGCTGTAGAGAATAGAATCTCTGATTTTACTATAAGACTGGGGGTAAATTCTTTTTTCTCCAAACATATTAAACAAAATAAGATACACATGTCTGGTGGATTAGGATACGAGGGACCAAAGATAAGCGCTAACTATGGACTTAATCTGGCTAATATGATACATAGTTTTGACTTAAACATTTACTTTTGATAGGGACATCTACTTATATGGCATCTCCAACAAAGCAAACCAGATTAAGACGAAAAATGAAAAAGGCAAAAGCAGGTGCCTTGCGTAAAAAACGCAACAAAAATAAAGGCACGACCAAATCCAGACAAGAGCTATTTAAAGACTAGAATACAGTGTTATATGCTTGGTTTCTAGCTACTCTGTAAAACACTACAAGTGATCTACAGGAATGTCTCTATCCATAACGGTTTTTCGTTTTTGGGATTTAGCATTGTCCACACCTCTTTTGCACATAGCTTCCACCGCTTTTGAAAGCTGTTGTATAGCTGAGTTGGAAGTGCTGAACCCAAAATTATCCTTTATGTGTTTCTTGATCTTGCTAGTGACAACCAAAACACTCGCTAACAGAATTTCCGACATCTAAACCTCCTTAAGCATAGTTGCCTTAAATGAAAGATTTTCAGAATACGATCAATGAACTAATTCAATTAATTAAGTCAATTAATTAAAGGATTTTTTAAAAGTATTTCTAAAAAAACAGCAAATTTGACTATTCTCTGTGGATGGTTGCCCCCAAATTTTCCAATTTTTTGGCTATTTTGTCATATCCTCGGTCTATATGATACGCCCTTTCAATGTGCGTGGTCCCCTTGGCTGCCAATCCTGCCAGCAATAAACTAGCACTGGCTCTTAGATCTGTGGCCATAACTTGTGCTCCACGTAGCTGGCTTTTACCTCTTACAATAGCCACTCTGGCTTTGGAGGTTATATTAGCCCCTAGCCGATTAAGCTCCAAAACATGCATGAATCTATTTTCGAATATTGTTTCTGTAATCACGCTGCTTCCTGAGGCCTGAGTCATCAACGCCATAAATTGTGCCTGTAAATCTGTAGCAAATCCAGGGTAGGGAGTGGTGATAACATCAACTGGCTTTATTGTAGAGTCGCAAGTTATGTGAATATAGTCTGATGTTTTATTAATATTACATCCAGCTTCTACTAATTTTACTATCAAAGAATCCAGATGGTTGGGGTTACATATAACTTTAACATCGCCTTTGGTTATCGCACCGGCTATTAAGAATGTGCCAGCTTCCACTCTGTCTGGCATTATTTCATAAGTTGATGGTATTAGCTCCTTAACTCCTTCTATCTTTAAGACACTTGTTCCAATACCTTCTATATGAGCACCCATTTTTTTTAAATAGTGTGCAAGATCCATAATTTCAGGCTCTTTTGCTGCATTTTCTATAATTGTTGTACCGCAAGCAAGTACAGCAGCCATTAGTACATTTTCCGTCCCTCCAACACTGACTCCATCAAACACAACTCTGGAACCTTTCATATTATTACAGTGGGCATGTACATAGCCGTTTTTAATTTCGATACTAGCACCTAAACTTTTTAAACCATCTATGTGTTGATCTATAGGGCGTGTTCCAATAGCACACCCGCCAGGCAAACTGACATTCGCTTCTTTGTGCTTTACCAATAATGGAGCCAAGCACAATATGCCTGCTCTCATCTGCTTAACCAAGTCATAAGGAGCTGTGGTGTTTGAAACATTGGTTGTGTCTACGGTTATCCTGTTAGCGTTTTGACTGGTAACAGCTCCAAAACCATCCAGTAATTTCAGAGCTAGATCTACGTCTTTTAAATTTGGAGTATTTGTAAATTCATGCTTTCCTTCAGCAAGTAAGGTAGAAAATAAAATAGGTAAAACAGAGTTTTTAGCTCCACTAACCTTTACCTCACCAACAAGTCTATTTTGACCTTCAATTACTATTTTTTGCATTTTTTTGCCTTTATCACTCTAGGCGTTCTTGATAAATCATCTAAGGACTCTATCATATAAAACCCATTTTTTCTAAAAATATCCCTAGCTTTATCGCTCTGACCATCACCTATTTCAAAAAATACTAAACCGTCCGGTTTTAAAAAGTTATTTGCAAGCTTTGACCATTTATCAATACATTCCAAACCAGACATTCCAGAGAACAGTGCTTCCCATGGTTCATGATCTTTTACACAAGATTCTAGATCATCTAAATAAGAAACATAGGGAGGATTTGCAACCACACAATCATAATTTAAACCTTCAAAATCTAGAACATCTATTCTTTCATATGAAAAGTTATTTGGATTGTGTAAAAGAAAATTTTTTTTAATAACTTGCACTGCTGCATCTGAACGTTCTATTGCATGTACTCTCACACTTTTTTTGCTCAATGCAACTGACATACCTATACAGCCAGAGCCTGAACCCATATCTAGAACAGAATGACCTGGCTTTAAAACTTTTAAAACATTTTCAACTAATATCTCTGTTTCAACTCTTGGAATTAATACATCGGAAGTTATAAAAAAATTAAAACCATAAAACTGTGTTGAATTAATCACATACTCCAAAGGTGTACCGTTATTTCTTCTGTCGATTAATTTTTTAAGCTTCATTTTTTGAGTTTTTGTCAGAGTTTTATCGACAAAAGGCAGCTGATCTCTTTCTACTTGTAATACATAGCTTAACAGATACTGTGCATCTGATTTTGCATGTGTTACGTTGAGTGTTTTAGCTATGTCTTGTATGATTTTAACCATCTTTTAAAGATTGAGTTTGAAAATGAGTTGTTACATGGTCTATCAGATCAGACATTTGTCCATTCATAACAGCACCTAAAGATTTAGTCGTATATCCCATTCTATGATCGGTTATTCTGGATTGTGGAAAATTATATGTCCTTATTCGCTCTGATCTGTCTCCGGTTCCTATCTGTTGTAGTCGTTTTTTTGAAGCGTCTTGCATTTGTTTTTTGTTTTCCATATCCAGAAGCCGTGCATATAAAACTTTCATTGCTTTATTTTTATTTTTTAGTTGTGATTTTTCATCCTGACAAGAAACTACCATACCAGATGGAATGTGTTTGATCCTAACAGCAGAGTCGGTGGTATTTACATGTTGTCCTCCGCTTCCACTAGATCTATATACATCTATTTTTAGATCTTCTGGTTCTATTTTAATATCTATTTCGTTTGCTTCTGGTAATACCGCAACTGTGATAGTTGATGTATGGATTCTTCCTTGACTTTCGGTTTTAGGAACTCTTTGGACTCTATGTACTCCGCTTTCATATTTTAATTTGCTAAAAACTTTGTTCCCACTTAGAGCTGCTATTACTTCTTTGTAACCACCGGAATTTCCTTCGGATATTGAAATCACATCTACTTTCCATTTGTTGTTTAATGCGTACAGCCCATATGCTCTAAATAATTCTTCTGTGAATAAGCTAGCCTCATCCCCACCTGCTCCAGCTCTTAATTCTAAAATAATATTTTTATCATCGTTAGGGTCTTTAGGAGTAAGAAGCAATTTGAGTTGTGTCTCTAGCTTTTCTTTTTCTATTTTAAGGTCTGTAATTTCACTTTTGGCTAATTTACTTAATTCTGGATCATCTGTTTCATTAATTATTTCTTGGCTAGATTTTATTTGTTCTTCAACTTTCTTAAATTGTCTATATACTTCTACGGTCTCTTTGATTTCTGAAAAATCTTTAATCAGTTTTTGATATAGAATTTTATCTTTGGCAACGTCCATTTTGGACAGTTTTTCTTCTATCTCTTCAAATCTACGACTGATGTCGTCTAAATTTTTAAACAACATTACTTTTTAACGTTGAATTTGGCGTATCGTTTGTTAAATCTCTCAACCCTGCCTTCTACGTCTACCAATTTTTGCTTACCGGTATAGAATGGGTGGCATGCATTACAGATATCTATATTTATTTCGGGTAAAGTTGAACCTGTAGAAAAAGAATTTCCACAAACACATTTTACCTTAGCATCTTTATACCAATTTATTGTTTTCATATCTTAGCTACCAGAACCTATAAAAAATTTGTTTTTATTGCAAGCCAAGCCTGCACATGTAGTATAAAATTTTCTATATTTTATTAGCCGCTCATATTGTTTATAAATTCTTCGTTAGTTTTTGTGTTTTTTAGCTTATCCAACAAAAATTCCATGCTATCTACCACATTCATAGGTGCTAGTACCTTTCTTAAAATCCATAATCTTTGTAAATGATTGTTATCTAAAAGCAAGTCTTCTTTTCTTGTTCCGGATTTATTAATGTCCATACAAGGGAAAATACGTTTTTCCATAAGTTTTCTATCAAGATTGATTTCGGAATTACCTGTACCTTTAAACTCTTCAAAGATCACTTCATCCATCCTAGAGCCGGTATCTATCAAGGCAGTTGCAATTATTGTAAGGCTTCCACCTTCTTCAATATTTCTAGCAGCTCCAAAAAATCTCTTTGG
Organism: Bdellovibrionales bacterium; assembly: GCA_965203875.1. Lineage (GTDB taxonomy): Bacteria > Bdellovibrionota > Bdellovibrionia > Bdellovibrionales > JAUICD01 > CBDANC01. The sequence goes on from OZ241914.1 coordinate 310,629, forward strand.
CTTATGTAATGCATTTGAATCCACACCACCTGATAGGATTTTCCCAGAAGGTGGAACAACCGTATTATAAGCTCTGGCCAATCTAGTTATTGAGTCTAGCAATATTACAACATCATGTTTGTGCTCAACCAATCGCTTTGCTTTTTCTAAAACCATCTCGGCAACTTGGACGTGTCTTGTTAAAGGTTCATCAAATGTTGAGCTTATTACCTCTCCTTTTACACTTCTGGACATATCGGTAACTTCTTCAGGTCTTTCATCTATAAGAAGCACTATCAAGGATACTTCTGGGTGGTTTACAGAAATTGCATTGGCTATATCTTGCAAAAGTACAGTTTTGCCTGTTCTAGGAGGTGCCACAATTAATGCTCTTTGCCCCTTGCCTAGAGGGGCCATCATATCTACAACTCTTGTGGTGAAATTAGAGGGATTGTGTTCAAGTTTAAGTCTGGTTTTGGGGTACAGTGGTGTGAGGTTGTCAAATAGAAGTTTATCTTTTGAGGTTTCCAGCTTTTCCTTATTTAAAGTCTCAACTTTTAGAAGAGCAAAGTACCTTTCGTTATCTTTTGGAGGTCTCACTGTTCCAGCTATGTCATCCCCAGTTCTTAAGCCAAATCTCTTGATTTGTGAGGGGCTTACATAGATGTCGTCAGGCCCTGGCAGATAATTATAGTCAGGAGATCTTAAAAAACCATAACCATCGGATAAAATTTCTAATACACCATGCCCATAAATATCTCCAAACTTAGCAGCTCTTTTTAAGACTTCAAAAACAAGGTCTTGTCTTCTAAGACCTGCGGCATGTTCTATGTGCAGTTTGGTTGCAAGATCAGCCAGCTCGTTTATTTTTTTAGATTTTAAGTCTTTGGAGTTTAGAGATTTTTTATCTTCGTCTGTTAACGCCGCCTTTATTTGCTCTATCTGTTCTTCTGACAGCTCACGTTTAACTTCTTCCAAAGGGTCTGTGCTCTCAGCACTTTTGTTGTTAGGCGAATTTTCATATTTTCTTTTCGGTCTTTCGTGATAGTTGTCGTTGTTAAATCTTCTGGGGTTGCTAGAGCCAGATCTTCTCATAGAACCCTGGTGGTTTTTGCCTCTTCTCTTGTCGCTTTTTGCAGACTTGTGAGGCGAAGAAACCTGACCTATATTTTCTTCCTTGTTATCCGACATTTCCTTTATTCCTGATGCATAAACGTTACCTAAGATTGGTATAGAATTAAGCCTTTATCCTATCGCAAAGCTTCGATGAGCGAACCTAGCATATCAGTTTTAGCACATTAGTCTCAGCACACCAGTTATCTACATACATTATTTACGTACACCATTTGCATACGATGATAAGACAGGCCTTCTTTCAAGAAAGGTAAAACCTTATAGGGCACAAGCCTATCAGCCAAAAGTCTTGTAGTCAAGATATTAATCGCATCCTGTGGATAGAGTAAACACAGGCTTAAATTTTTGTGTTTAAATTTGTGTTTCACCAAACCCTGTAGCTTCTAGGCTTTTTTTCCTAGATTTGGACTTTCTTCTTACTGCCAGTAGCAGAACCACCATTATTAGCACTACTCCAGCTGCCAATACGGTAACTTTGTCCCCACCGCCAGGGAGTTTTTCAAGTAGTCCTGCGATTCCACCCTCTTCACTATCCATGTCTGCCATTTCGGTTGGCGGCGGAGGTACTTCTGCTGGTGGAGGGGGTGGTACGTCTGCCATATCGGGAAGCGGAGGTGGAGGCGGCGGAGGAGGTGGTGCACCCATATCATCCATACCAGGCGGAGGAGGAGGCGGTGGCATACCCATATCGTCCATACCAGGAGGCGGAGGCATGTCTGCCATTTCAGTTGGAGGCGGAGGAGGCATACCCATATCATCAGAAGGAGGCATATCTGTCATATCAGGTGGTGGAGGTTCGTTCATTACATCAGGCGGTGGCTCTTGAGTATTTTCTGCCACTTCTATAGGAGCACTAGGAGCTTGCCCAACCGGCCAATATGTTATTTCTCTATCTTGAGTTAAGGTCCATTTCTCTGATTCGTTAAGGTCAGGATTTTTTGCCCAAAGTTCTTTCCATGATTCTCTATTTCCCAGTAAGTTTTCTGCAATATCTCGTATGTTCTCACCTTTTTTGGCACTATAGACATTTGAGTTTATATTTGCGTCTTCATAATAGGGCACGAGCCTGCCTCTATCGTTTGGTCTGTTAGGTGAGTTGTAATAGACTTTGTCGCCTACAGAAATTTTCCTAGCCAATGTTGTGTTTATTTCCAAAAGTTCGGACTCTCTTTGAGGATCACCGTATATTTTACCGCTTATGGAAGCCAGAGTGTCACCTTCTCTTACTATGTAAACCGCATTTATCAGGCGGGCTGCTTTTTCAAATGTTTCAAATTTTATTTTCTTTACAGGGACGTAGCCTTTAGGCTCAACTTCTGTTGTATCATCAGAATATGACTGAGTGTCATCTGTTTGTGCAAAGGAATCCTCGCTTTCTTCGCTATATGAATAATCTTGGCTATCTTGGCTTTCTGTTTCTTCAGTTTCCTCTGAATCTTGGTATCCAAAATCATCGCCACTTTCGCCTTCTTGTGTATCATCTGATCCATACTCTGAAGTTTCATCCATCGAGTCGTCTGCTTCGTCTGAATCGTAGGTATCACCATCTGCTGCGGAGATGTCTTCGTTTGCATCTTCATCTAAAGGGTCTTCAGGAAATTCTGATTCACTTTCGTCATATTCGTCAAAATTTTCAGACACAGTATCTGTTTCATTTGAAGTATCTTGGACATCTTCTTTTTTGTTAGAAGTACAACCAACAAAACATATCAAAACTAAAAGTAAAAATAAGTGCTTCAACAGCCGATCTCTTTTAAATTTTTTAATCACAACCAAAGGTATATAATAAAGGAAGCAGCTTAATACTTAGAAGCTTTAGTCTAGTAAGTTTGAAAATTTGAGACTAAGGTCAAGCTCTTATTTGTGTGAAGACTCTAGTAGAATACAATTTCTCTATTTCTACAATCCAGTTTGTCTCCAAGCTGGACTTTATTTTTAGCAAACCAACCTTGATTTACCTCGAGTGCATATTTTGCTGGTTTCTTGCTAGTGTATGTAGGTAGGTCTTTTACAAGAAGGCTATGCGGATTCATCTTTTGAATATCTACTATTACACAGTTTGAGTTTACAAAAGCTATACTCAATGGTATAAAGGTGTTTTTCATCCAAAAAGATAGAGGTTTTTCTTGATCAAAAACAAACAACATACCGCTATTTTCATCCAGCTGTCTTCTATGCATCAAACCTGCTGATCTCTGTTTATCGGTTCTAGCTACTTCGACTTCTATTTCATGGTTAGAAATTTTTAATTTTCTGGTATTAGATTTTGCTGTTAGATCGTTTGAATAAGAAAGTAGTATAAATGAAGTAAGCGTAGCTATTTTTATCATTTGTCTTGTGCCATTTTATAATATTCAATATTCTTATTTATTAAACAACAGCTGTATTGCTAGTGCTAGTCTTATTCCACCGTAGCTAGGTTCAATTCTATTAATACCTAAGTATTTTAGAATTTCAATCAATATTAAATTTCCTGCAATTATTATGTCAGCTCTTTTGGGATGTAATCCTTTAATTTTCATCCTATCTTCTAGCTTCGTTGAGGATAGTTTTTTAAAAATTTTGACTATATCTTGTAATAAAATTGTGTCTTGTGTGAGGTTAAATTCTTTCTGTAGTTCTAAAAGAGTGTAGATTGTCCCACCTATACCAAGATTATATTTAGTACTAGTTTTTTTAATTTTAGATAAATGGTTTTTTATTTCAAAAGATAAATTCTCTATTTCATTTTGTGTAATTGGATCGTGTAAGATATGTTTTTCTGTTAGGGTTACAGCCCCTATATTTAAGCTATGGAATATAAACTCATCTTTTTTATAAGTTATTTCGGTAGAGCCGCCGCCTATATCTATGACTGTGCAATTATTTTTATATGGTTTAGAATATACAGCACTGTTGTATGCCAGTATAGCCTCTTGCTCTCCTGAGATAACATCTACATCAATGCCATATTTATTTGTTAATTTGATAAATTCGGTTGAATTTTTAGAATCCCGTACAGCACTTGTGGTCACCGCCTTAATTTTTTGTACTTTATGTTCATCAATTTTTTGTTTAAAGAAACTTAAAACCTCGGCTGCTTTTTCTAAGGATTGATTGTTTATGAACCCTTCTTTTGCTACGCCTTGTCCAATTCTTACTATCTGTGAATTATCAAACAGGATTTTTAATTTATTTTCTTTTACAGTTGCAATCATGCATTTAAAAGAATTTGTCCCTAAGTCTATTGTTGCTACAATCATTTGGATTTTAGTTTTTCTATTATCTTAATAACAATATTTGGATTTGCCTTGCCTTTAGTTTTTGACATAACTTTACCTACAAAAAACTCTCTTATTTTAGCATTTCCTTTAAGATATTCTTTCCACTGATTGTTATTTTCTTCTATTATATTTTTCACTATGTTTAAGATTTCTGTATCATCAGAAAGTTGTTTTTTTTGTTCAATTAGGTTACCTATATCTGCATTATTTAATGAACTTTTTTCCAAAATAAGTTTAGCTGATCGTATAGAAATTTCTTTTTTATCAACACAGTCTATTATTTTTCTTAGTGCTTTAATATTATTATAGGTATCATGTTTTTTAGCAATGGTGTATAGATAATCTTTAATCCAATCGATATTGTTGTAGTTTTTAAAAAGTTCTAATGAGTGATCAGCTAAATCTGGAGTTTTAGCAATTTGAATCGCTTCTGTAGTTGGCATATATTGTGATAGCTTTTTAATTTTATCTATTTGTGGTTCCGGAATATTTATTATTAAATCTTTTTTTGATAATTCTATAGGAGATAGGTCAGGATCAGGAAAATATTTGTAATCTTCTGAATCTTCTTTTGATCTCATTGATGTAGTTTTATTAGTGGCACTGTCGTATAATCTGGTTTCTTGTGTTATCTCACTTTTGAGATCTAATACTTGGTTTTGTCGGGCTATTTCATATTCTAGAGCTTTTTCTATAAATCTAAAGGAGTTTAAATTTTTAAGTTCAACTTTTGTACCTAGAGGTTCATTTTTTTTTCTCAAGCTAATATTACAATCACATCTCAAAGAGCCTTCTTCTAAATTCCCGTCAGAGATCCCAATATAAACCACCAAGTCTTTTATTGCTCTTGCGTAGTCAGATGCATGTTTTGGCGATTGAATCTCTGGTTCAGATACTATTTCTAACAGAGGGATTCCTGCTCTGTTGAAATTTAATACACTGGATTCTCCTTGGTGTATTAATTTACCTGCATCTTCTTCTATATGTACTCGAGTTATATGTACTTTGTTTAAAATGTCATTTGAATAAAATTCTATCGATCCTTTTTCACAAATAGGTTCTTTGTACTGGGATATTTGATAGCCTTTTGGTAAATCTGGATAAAAATAATTTTTTCTTTCAAATACGGAGCGTGTATTGATCTTACAGTTAAGCATCTTACCTGCTAGTATGGCTTTTTGTACAACGTTATGGTTTATTACTGGCAAACTTCCGGGAAGTCCTAGACATACTGGGCAGATGTTTTGGTTATCACGATCCCCAAATTTGGTGGAACAATCGCAAAATAATTTTGTAGAGGTGTTGAGTTGAACATGAATTTCTATACCTATTGTAGGGATGTAAACTGACATACGCCCTCTATTGCTTTTGCAACATTAAATAATGTTTGTTCTTTAAACTGTTTAGCCATCAACTGGATACTTACAGGGAGGTTGTTTTTGGACAACTTTATTGGTAAACTTATGCTAGGAATTCCCGCAAGATTTGCAGGTACTGTGTAATAGTCATCCCAATACAGCTCTAGTTTATCTTTTATTTCACCATGTTTAAAAGCTAACCCTGATGTTACAGGAGACAATATCACATCACATTTGCTAAAACATTTGTCAAAATCATTTTTTATCAGCCGTCTTACTCTGCTAGCTTTTAAATAAAATTCTTCATAATAACCAGAGGACAGAGCTAATGTTCCCATCATAATTCTAAGCTTAACCTCTTTACCGAATCCGCTGCTTCTTGTTTTTGAAATAAAGTTCATTGTATTATCTTTTCTTAGCCCGAATCTAACCCCATCATAACGGGCCAAATTGCTAGAAGCTTCGCTAGTGCAAATTAAATAATAAGTTGGAACTGCATACTTTGCATGTTTCAATTCAATATTTACTAAAGAACAGCCTAAATCTTTTAGGATTTTTTTTGTTTCATCTAAAGAAGATTTTATTTCTTCATGAATGTCTTGATGTTTTAGCACTCCTATGGTCAACCCTTTTAGATCTGTGTTTATGTCTTGATCCCAGTTTGGAACAGGGATATTTACGGTGGTGGAATCTTTATGATCGTATCCGCTTATCACTTTAGCCAACAGTGCAGCATCGGTCACATTATTTGCTATAGGACCTGCCTGATCCAGGCTGGATGCAAATGCTATCATACCATATCTACTCACTCTACCATAAGTTGGCTTTAATCCTACAACACCGCAGAAACTTGCAGGTTGCCTGACGGACCCACCTGTATCTGTCCCAATAGATCCATATACCATATCATCAGCTACACTTGCTGCAGAACCGCCACTTGAACCACCAGCCGTGTGTTTTTTATTCCAAGGGTTTTTTACTGTACCAAAACAGGAAGTTTCATTATTAGATCCCATAGCAAATTCGTCACAATTATTTTTGCCCATAATTATAGCCCCTGCGTTTATCAGTTTATGGATTATTGTTGCAGAATATGGACAAATAAAATTCTTTAATATTTTGGAACATGCGGTGGTAGGCATACCTTTAACACAAAACATGTCTTTTATGGAAATAGGAACTCCTAGCAGAGGAAGATCTTTCTCGTGGTCTATCTTACCTAACTGTTCTAAAGGATCTTTTGCTATATAGACAAAAGAATTTATATCCTTGTCTTGTTTTTTTATTTTTTCTAGTGAACGCTCAACAGCGTGTGCAGAGGGCATACTTTTATTTTTAATAGAATATACTAAATTTTTAATAGATCTCATAATTTAAATGGAACCTTAAAACATCTGCCAATTTTATCTGGAGCATTTTTTAAAAAATCTTCTTTTGTTGTTTGTTGATTCACTTTATCTTCTCTGTATAGGTTTGTAGGTTCAGTGGGATTAATCAACGGTGTTACTTTTTTAGTATCGACATGCTTTACTTCTTTGAATGCATCTAATATTGAGACAAGTAAATTTTTGTTTATACGAACGTCCTCTTTGTCAAGTGAACTTAATTTGGCCAATTTTTCTATATCCATAAATGATGTTATACCTAAACACTTTATAATCTGTAAAGCCTTGTATTTTTGAGATAGGATTGATAGTGTAATTTGGTGAGTTCTTATAAAAATGATATTGACAAACTTGCATCAGAGATCAATCAGCATGACTATTGTTACTATGCTCTAGACAATCCAACTATAAGTGACCTAGAATACGACAAGAAATATAAAAAGCTTCTAGAGCTTGAAAAAAAACATAATTACACACCAGCCAATTCTCCCACCCAGAGGGTAAGCGGTGTAGTCTCTAAAAGATTTGGCAAAAGCTCTCATACAGAGCCTATGTTGTCTATTCAAAACTGTTTTTTGGATGAGGAACTTGTGGCATTTGATTCCAGGGTAAGAAAATTTTTGTCCACAGAGCTTGCAGGTCAAAATTTAGAATATTTTTGTCAGCCTAAATTAGACGGTTTAGCTATGGAACTTGTGTATGAGAATGGCAAACTGACCAAGGCTATAACTAGAGGGGACGGTTATACAGGCGAAAATGTAACAGAAAATATAAAAACAATAAAGTGCATACCGCTATACATTGCAGATGCCCCCAATCTTTTGGAAGTTAGAGGTGAGGTTATCATGAAGAAAAATGATTTTAGATCTCTTAACAAAATACAAGAAGCAGAAGAGGGTATAGTTTTTTCCACACCTAGAAATGCAGCAGCTGGTTCTGTAAGACAGCTCAATTCTGCTATAACAGCTCAAAGAAAATTATTTTTTTATGCATATGCTTGTGGGTCAGTAAAAGGAGTACAATTTGAAACTCACAAAGATATGGAAGAGCGTCTAAGGACTCTAGGTATACCTATATTACCTGTCAGAAAATCTTTAAAAACTAAAGCAGCGGATAATCACCTATCTTTTTTAGCAAATTCGCTTGATGAGGTGATACAATATAGAAATTTTATTTATAACATAAAGCCAAGTTTGGATTTTGATGTCGATGGTGTGGTGATAAAAGTAAACAGAATAAATTGGCAAAGAAAAATTGGAATGACTGCAAAATATCCTAGATGGGTATGTGCTGCTAAATTTAAAGCAGAAGAAGCTAAAACAAGAATTTTAGATATTAAAGTACAAGTTGGCAGAACTGGGGTACTGACCCCAGTAGCTATACTGGAACCTGTAAGAGTGGCAGGAGTGTTAATAACTTATGCTTCCTTACATAATCAAGATGAAATAGATAGAAAAGATATCAGAATATCGGATACAGTGAATGTTCAAAGGGCGGGTGATGTAATACCTTATATTACAGGCGTTGAGTTTTCCAAAAGAAAAAAAGGTGCAGCCAAATATACTATTCCAGATAAATGCCCTTCTTGTAATAAGAAGGCTGACAAGTCAGAAACTTTAATTAGATGTAAAAATTCAAATTGTGGATCTCAACTTAAACAAAAGTTAAAACATTTTGTATCTAGAAGAGCTATGAATATTGATCAGCTAGGAGATAAACTTGTAGAAAAATTATCAGATGCTAATTTGGTTAAAAATTACTCCGACTTTTATAAATTAAAAGAAGAGCATATTTTAGGTCTTGAGGGTTATAAAGATAAATCTGCTAACAATATAATTTCTAGCATACAAAAAACAAAAAAACAGAGGATGGATAAATTTATATATGCTCTAGGTATACGGCATGTTGGAGAGAACACTGCAAAACTAATAGCTAAACACTTTAAAAGCATAGATAAATTTTTATCTGCTAAAGAAGAAGATTTTTCTAAAATAGATGGGTTAGGTGATAGGACAAGTCATACCATAGCTCAATATTTGTCAGGTTCAGGCATGGAAGAGATCAAAAAATTAATGAAAGTACTAGAATTATCATATGAAAATTATAATGAGCAAAATAAAACTGTTGTTTTAACTGGTAGATTAAGTTTGCCAAAACATCAAATAAAAGAAATTTTAGAGGCTAAAGGGTTTAATGTGTTAAATTCAGTTTCCAAGAATACTGATTTTGTTTTATATGGCGAGAAGGCCGGCACCAAGTTAGATACAGCAAAACGGCTTGGCATTCAAATAATAGATGAATCTACCATAGATTGGAATGACTTTAATGACTTTTAAAGTATGCCGTTAGCCTAGCTTCAGATACTTTTGATCCATCTTCTTTGCAAATATTAGTTTCAAAGATATATACTCTGTCTGATCTAATTTTTACAACTTTGGCCTCTATATTTAATATATCTCCAGGTACTACAGGAGCTCTAAATTTTGCCTTATCAACACCGGTTATCAAAGTAGAGTTGTTTGAGTTGGGCTTTAATACCAAAATTGCTGCTGCTTGAGCCATTGCTTCTATTTGTAAAACACCTGGCATTATCGGATTGTTTGGGAAATGTCCTACAAAGAATGGTTCATTGATAGTTATATTTTTTCTTGCGATTAAATATGCATTTTCCCAATTTTTTAAATCTTCAGATCTTACTCTTTTTAATACACTGTCTATAAGTAAAAATGGGTATCTATGAGGTAATATGTCCAATATTTCTTTTATTGATAGTTTATCTTCTATCATTTTTTACCATCTATCTTTTTTATAACCTCTTGAGTTAAATCTAAAGAAGATTTTCCCCATAGAACGGATACTTCATTTTTTTGTAAAATAAGATCATATCCTTTTTTGGTTCCAATTTCATTTGCAATGTTTAGAATTCTGTCTAGGATTGGTTTAGTCAGTTCTTGCTCTCTTTTTTGAATGTTCATTTGACTCTGAGCCAATTTATTCTGTAAGGCTACAAATTTTCTTTGAAGTGCAGCTTGTTGTTGCATAAAGATATCTCTTGATAAAACAGTTTCCTTTCGTTTTAAATCTTCGCTTTCTTTTTTTAAACTAGCCTCTTCTTTTTTAATGTCGTCTTTTACTTTTTTTATCTCTTTTTCCAATTTATTTTTTGCTGCAATACCAGCTTTAGTAGTTTGTAAGGCTTTTGCTACGTCTACAAAACCTACCTTCATTTCTGCTTCAGATGATGAAATAAGTACCGTAGATAACAATGTAAGTAATATATGCATTTTTCCTCCAAAAAAATAACTTTAAAACGGGGTTCCCATGGAAAATTGAAACTGAGAGCTATCTTCACCTTGTCTTCTATCTACAGGAAAGCCCCACTCAAATCTCAAAGGTCCCATTGGAGAGAACCACCTCAAACCTAGTCCAAAATTAGATCTTAAATTTTCTAGTTTCAATTTGTCCTCTGCCATTCCTATATCGTAAAATATCACGCCAAAAATACCGTTAGAATCTACCATAGGAAATTGTAATTCAATATTATAAAACATCTGGCTTGTTCCACCTCCAACAATGTCTTCATATTCTCTGGTGCTTTCATTTTCTTCCTCACCTTCATTTTCTTCAGTATCTCTCCTAACAACTCTTTTAACAGTCTTTCCTATACCAAACCATTCAAATCCACGCAATGTATTTGATCCACCTAGCCTGTATAATTCATTAAAAGGAATTCTTTCATTATTAAACGGGAGCAAATTAGAGTAAGTTAAATTATTTCTTAAAATCAATCTTCTCCATACAGGTTTATAAAATCTTACATTGAAAGAATGCTCTGTATATTTTTTATCACCGCCTAAACCTACGTACTTTAGCGATGCACTAGCAAATAACCCATCGCTGGGCATCCATCTGTCGTTTCGTTTGTCGTACTCAAAGGATAAAGTTACGGAGCTAGAGATACCTTCCGCTTCTTCTTCATCGTTAGCATCAAAAAGAGAATCTTTTAATATTTCAATTCCTACATCTTCATATGAATATTTTATAAAACTATGAAAATATTTAGTTAATGGATGCCCGAGTCTTAATGCTCCTCCGGTTCTAAAATCTTTGTACTGATCTTGTATTCTGTATTCTGTTTTATAAAGTTCTAGTCCAGATGACAATTTGGTGTCTAATAGATATGGTTCTGTAAAGTTTAAAGAAAAAATAGTTTCCAATTCAGAAGCATTTGCGTTGAGTGAAAAACTTTGTCCTTTTCCAAATAAATTTGTTTTCCCAACCATACCAGAAAATATTAATTTGGAAGATGATCCATAACCTCCTGTTACTTGTAAACTTCCTGTTTTTCTCTCTTCTACTACCAAGTCGTAATTCACTACACTTGGGTTTTCTGGATCTATTTTCTGTTGAAAATTTACGTCACTAAAAAAACCTAATCTTTTGATATCTTCTAGCGATCTGCGTTTATTTGTTTCGTTATACAGCTCACCTTCCAATATACTCATCTCTCTTCTTATTACTTTATCCCTGGTGCTTTGATTGCCTACAATATTAAATTGACCAAAATGAACTTTTTCTCCTTTATCAATAGCAAAATCTATATCAATCAAATTGTTTTCGTTATCTACATTAGTTCCAGGTATGATGTTTACAAATGCATATCCAAGGTCACCATACATCGCCTGTAAACTACTAAGATCGTTCTGTAAAACATTATAAGCAAATATTTTTCCTGACTCTGTTTTTATCCTTTCTGTGAATTGATCTATTGTGAATAATAAATCTCCACTGAAATTTATTTGTCCAACAGTGTGTTGGACCCCTTCTTCAATTTGCATGTTTATCATAATATCTTTTTTATTAGGAGAGATAAAAATTTGATAATCTTTTACACTAGCTTCAATAAACCCCTCATTATAATATAAATATTTTATTGCCTGAATATCTCTTTCAAAAGCGGCTTTACTATAAAGTCCACCTCCTGAAATAATGCTAAAGAAAGTTTTTTCTTTAGTAAGCATATTTGATTTTATTATTTCATCAGTGATGGAATTATTTCCTAGGATATTTATCTTTTTTACTTTTACTTTTTTATTTTCACTTATTTTAAAAATTAATTCTACCGAATCTTTATCTTGTTCTTTTATCTCGTACAATATATTGGCTAGGAAAAATCCTTTAGATTCGTATAATTCTAGCATGTTGCTTATTGCATCGTTTACTTTGGATATATCCAAAAACTCGTCTTTACTAAGCTCGGATATCTCAAACAGCTCATCTGAATCTATTTTCTTATTGCCTTCAAAAATTATCTCGGATACGGAAGGTTTTTCTACCACCACATACCTCAGTACACCTGGTGCTTTGTGAATTTCTATGTCATAAAAATGACCCATTTCAAAGATTTTTTTTAGGTCGTCTGTAACTTTGTTTTTTGAATAAAGCTTGCCTACTTCATTCGTAATTTTAGAGCGTATTGCTTCTTCACCTATTTTTTTATTGCCTTCAATTTTAATATCTTTAATGATTTCTGCATGACAGACAGTATGCCCTACATAAGATAGAGTAAAAAATATTATGAAAAGATACTTCTTGGACGTGAGCATTTGGGTACACCTAGCACAAGTTTATATAACAATCAAACTAACCATTGACCATCTTTCATATTTAATACTCTAGGGAACATTTTGGAAAACCCTATGTCATGAGTGACAACTACCAGAGTTATCCCCCTTTTTTGATTTAGCTCCAATAGCATATTTTTTATGATTTCTTCATTTTTGCTATCTAAATTACCTGTAGGTTCATCTGAGAACAGAATATCGGGGTTTTGCATTAAGGCTCTGGCTATGGCTACCCTTTGTTGTTCACCTCCACTTAGTTCTTTGGGTAAGTGGTTGCTTCTGTGTGCTAGTTTTAAGTTTTCTAAAAGTTCCATTGCTCGTTGTTTGCTTTCAGGTTGTCTTGCAATTTGTGCAGGTAGCATCACATTTTCAAGAGCTGTAAATTCTTTTAATAAATGGTATGCTTGAAAAACAAATCCCATGGTTTTGTTTCTGAACATTGCTAATTTTTCAGATTTATAGTCGTACACATCCTGGCCGTTGTATAGTACTTGTCCGCTGGTTGGTTTATCCAATGTTCCCAGAATATGTAGGAGCGTACTTTTTCCTGCACCTGAAGATCCCATTATACATAGCGCTTCTGTTTTATTAACTTTTAGGCATATTTCATGTAATACACGAACAGTTTTAACGTTTGTGGTATAAGTTTTAGAAATATCGATGGCTTCTATTAGAGGTGTCATGTGCTACGAAAGCCTTCCACTGGGTTTAAATTTGCACCTTTTAGAGCGGGTAATATAGTCGATATGAAGCATATAAGCAAGGTTGATATAATTATTATCCCAATATCAAAAAATTCTATTTTTACTGGTAAATAACTGAATTGGTAGACGTCTGCCGGCACTTCTATTATTTTTAGATTTTTTATAACCAAGCATGAAATTAGGCCTAAAATCGTGCCAATTACTGAGCCTATTATGCCAATTATGAGGCCTTGGCTTATAAAAAGTTTTACCAGAAAATTTTCTGAAGCTCCTAAGGTTTTTAGGATACTGATATCATAAAATCGTTTGATAACGTAGATGAACAAAGTGCTACATACATTAAAGCATGCAACCAGTATGATAAATGATAGTATTACAAATATTGCCCATTTTTCTAATTCTAAAGAGGAGAAAAAGTTATAGTTCATGTCAAACCAGTTTTGCATATGATATTCGTAGCCTAATTTTTCTATTAATTTATTTTCCAGTCCAATCGCAGTTTTGGCATCATTTAAAAGAAGTTTTATTCCTGAATAGACTCCGCCTAGTCCTAGAATATTTTGTGCAGCTTTGTCTTCAATAAATATGAGACGTTCGTTGTAGTCATATTTTCCTAAGTCTAATATTCCTGCTAGGTAAAAATTTCTGGATTGAGGGGCAAATGATCCTTCTAGTACGCTGTTACCTGTTCTAGGGACAACAACTTGGAATGTATCGCCTACTTCGAGGTTTAGTTTTTTTGATAGTACGTTGCCTATCATTGCTGCGTCCATATTATTTTTTTTGAAGGCGAATTGTCCGGAAGTCACTCTGTTATCTAGGTTTAGAGTTTTAGAGTAGGTGTTTTTGTTTAATCCATTTATTAGTACACCGCCTATGTCGCCTTTATTAATTGCCAAGGCTTCCATGGTTATAAATGGACTAATTTGGTCTAATGTAGGTACTTCTTTTTTGATTATTTGTTCTTCTCTAGGAGTTATGTTGCCGTAGATGATGAAATGTCCGTTGATATCTATCACGGATTTTTTGATAACTTGTTCAACTCCGTTCATAATAGACATTGCTAGTATTAAGCAAGCTACTCCTACTATGATGCCTAAGGTTCCGAATAGCGAGGTCCACGTGACAAATTTTCCTCCGCCTTTTAGGTATTTTATTACCATTTTAAAATACATATTTAAGGTCCTTCGTTTTTGAATTAAAGGTCTTCAATTTTTAATAAGTGTACATGACGAATCAATAAGGCCGCAGGTCAAGCGAAGTTATGTACACTTTTAAAAATGTTTACCAGCTCTCAAGGTAAACTCCAAAAGATTATCTAAAGGTCTTTAAATTTTGTCAAAGATTAGCGAAGCGGTAAGGCATACAGTTTAAAGCGTAGCTATGAAAACATTTGGTAAAACTTTAGGGCTTTAAGACAATCTGTCGTAGTTTACCTTGAACGTTGGTTAACATTTTATCAAATAATAGCTTAGCACCCAAGCCCTTCAATTCTTATCAAAGCTAGCGAAGTGGTTAGACCGCAGGTCAAACGAAGCTAGGTTTTGATAAGAATGTTGTGCACCATTCAAGGTAAACTACGAAAACTTTTCTCGACCTTTGGTCTTACCACTACGCTAGCTATTATTTGATAAAATTAAAAAGCTTTAGTGTCTCAATGTGATAATTTATATGTGTGTGAGGGGTATTTTTCTGGACTTAGTTTTGTTTTTCTTTGTGAAAAGGGTTTTTTGTCGTAGAATTTAGAGTTTGGTAAGTTTGGTTTTAAGTTTTAGGTTTTTATTTTGTTTTTTTTAAGATCTTTATTTATTCGTTTTAAAAATACTTTTCTTTTAAAGGGCCGGCTGAAAGCCGGCAGATTGATTGGGCCGAAGGTTGGTTTTTATAAAGCTCCGCAGTCGCAAGTTAATTTTTTGTTTAAGAGGCTGGCCGAAGGCCAGCAAACTGATCCAACCGTAGGTAAGCCAGCAAATGCGTCCAGTCGCCATGGATGGTTCAAAAGCTTATGTGAATCACGAAAAACTTGGTTACTCCGAAGTTCTGCAGCCGTTAGGTTGCAAAAGCTTCCAACCGCAGGTTGTGGATTTACGATGTTGGAGACATTGATAGGATTGGCGTTGGTATCAGCTACAGGTTTTGTGGTTACGTTTATGACGGCTAACATGACGACTTTAACTCAGAGGAAGCATGATACTTATATGTGTTCATCTGTAGCTGGTAATGTATTGGCTCATTTTTCTAAGAATGGCAGTAAGGTTTCTCCTAAGAAAGAAGTAGCTACTATATCTACTGTTTCTACTACCTCTACTACCCAAAATTTGGGGGGGGGGGGGCGACCAAAATTTAAGCAAGATTGGTCATAATACTTCTGTAGATTCTCCATTAAGTGCTTCATCTAGTGGAGTTACTTTACATTTAGATAGGTTATATGATGGTTCAGATGTTGGAGTTTTGGAGGACTTGTATAATAAGTATTTAAAGACATCTTCTACTAATCCTATTTCTATATGTCCATCAGATGCTCAAATTAGTAACAGTTCAGCTTTGACTTTTGATCTAGTGAAGATGGAGTTTAAGTCTCATGAGTCTTCTGCTCCTTTGATAAAGTTAGGTGATTTAGACAAGTGGGTTGAAGAGAATCCTAATAAATATCGTAAGCTTAAGGATGAAGATAAACGGACAGCTCATCAAGGGCTAGCAGACAACAATGGTTCATCTTCAGATGGATATAAGTGGGATAGGTTGACCGGAGAGTCGTTATTTTTGTTAAGTGAGCGTTTATCTGATATATCGTCCTTATCCTTTGGTCCAGTTGAGCCTGTGAGTAGTTATACTCCTGTAAGTAATTACATAGCTAAGTCTAAGTATGATGTTCGTATTGGTATAAGGCCTTGGGATATAAGCAAGAATGAGAAGACAGATAGTTGTAACAGGCATAAGAGTAAGGCTATACATCCTATTTTTGTTCGTCCTCGTTCTGTTTATGATAAACCTGAGAATTCAGATAAGAGTAAGTTAGGTTATAAGCTTGCTTCTAGTTTATCAGGTTTGCCTGAGGCTAATATTCGTCATGATCTTGGATTTAAGTTATTTGTGGAGGTTGAGGAGAGGAAGGCAGTATCTAGTTATGATCCTATCAGATGCAGAGCTGAGAAGGTATTTTCTTATTCTCAGAGGTATGTAACAGCACGCAATAAGACAATAGTAAAGACTACTTCAGTTACTACTACGACCCCACCTGTTAGTAGTTTTCAAGCTAATTTAGCTAGTAACAAAAATAACAACAAGTTAGTTAGTAGCAAAGCTAATAACAACAAGTTAGTTAGTAACAACTTAGTTAGTAATCTGGCTAATAAAGCTAATAGTAAGCATAATCCATCTACAATATCTCTATCTTCTGTGTCTAATTCTGAGGCTGATTCTTCAGACAGTTCATCAACTTCAACAACGACCACTACCCTTCAATGTACTACAAATTCTGATAATTCTACGACATGTAGGTTTAAGCTAGAAGGTCGTGTGTGGGATAGGGGTTATAGGTGTCCAGATGGTAATGATGATAATGATGAAGGATATTGTTTAAATTCCAGTTTTAGTAAGGGAGTATTTTTATGTCGTTTGAACAAAAAGATTAGTGGTATAGATTATCCAGTTGGAGATTGGTTTTTATGTGATGATTTATCTGGTAGCTCCTTTACTATTGGTGATGATACACATCCTGTGACTGCCCAGCTATATGCGAGTGATCCTAGTGATCCTGAAGATGGCGATCGTAGTAAAGATAAGGAGTTACATTTAAGATTTACTGAGTTGCCTGCACCTGATTCTAGTATTGAGTATAGTATAGAGCTCAGGTTAGTGGATGAGTATGGTAACTACTCTCCATCGCCTCAAGAAGATGCACTTATTTTCTCTACGACTACTACAACGGATCCATGTGCTGGGGTAACATGCACTGGCATTCAGAGGTGTAATAGTGCTACTGGCCGTTGTGAATGTCCAGCTAATCATGCTAGTTGTCGTAATAATGCTATTTGCTGTGATCCTGGTAGT
Source organism: Bdellovibrionales bacterium (assembly GCA_965203875.1). GTDB lineage: Bacteria > Bdellovibrionota > Bdellovibrionia > Bdellovibrionales > JAUICD01 > CBDANC01. The sequence goes on from OZ241914.1 coordinate 328,129, forward strand.
ATTTGCGTAAATAATGGTTGTGCTTGTGATGATACTGCTTGTGGGCTTCTTGGAAAAGTTTGTGTAAATGGCCATTGTGTAAATCAACAAACCCAGCAAACCTGTGAGCAAAAGAGAGGTGTGGATAATTGTAAAACATGTGTTGGCGTAAGTACTCATGGAAATCCTGTAACTAAAACATGTCCTTCAAGTCAGACTTTAAATACCAACACTTGTGTTTGTGAAGCTAGTGGTTGTACACCTGCAAGCTGTCCTTCTGGATGGGGCACAGATGCACCTTGTAGTGGTGGGAGTTCACAGCAAGTTACTGGAGGATGTAATGATACAATAACTTGCTATCGTGGAGGTACTGTATGTTCTAGCCCTACTCCTTATTGTAGTAGTGGAAGTTGTGTACGATGTACTGATGACTGGCACTGTTCTGGTAGGAAGGTTTGTGAGAATAATAGTTGTGTAGATCCTCCTCCTGCTTGCAATAAGAGTTGTTCTAATTGTTCAGGTGCATGTGATAGTTGTGATACATGTACAGGAACATGTACTAAATGTCTACCAAACTACACTTGCAACACAAGCACAAGAAGGTGTGAGCGTGATGATCCATGTGATGGTGTAACCATAACCTGTGGTTCTGGAAGTATGCGTGGTTATCCACACGGTTTACGACAAACTTGTAACTCTGATCCAAGAACAGAATGCGGAACAACTTGCTATAGTGGAAGTGGTTCTACCTGCACCGCAAATGATTGTTATAAGTGTCGTGGTGGTCAGTGTGGTTCACGTGTGAAGAAAACATCAAGTGAAGTATCTTGTCCAAGTACTCATCCAAATACTTCACAACAAACTTGTAATAGTCGTTCAACCAGAGTATGTGGTGTAAAAACATGCTGGAATGGAAGCGGTCCTACCTGCATCCCAAATGATTGTTATAAGTGTCGTGGTGGTCAGTGTGGTTCACGTGTAGCTAAAACAGCAAGTGAAGTATCTTGTCCAAGTACTCATCCATATACTTCAAAACAAACTTGTAAGAGTACTAAAAAAACACCGCTAGTATGTGGTGTAAAAACATGCTGGAATGGAAGTGGTCCTACCTGCATCCCAAATGATTGTTATAAGTGTAATCCTGATCAATGCGGTACACGTGTAGCTAAAACAGCAAGTGAAGTATCTTGTCCAGCTTCTCATCCACATACTTCACAACAAACTTGTAATAGTCGTTCAACCAGAGTATGTGGTGTAAAAACCTGTTGGGATGGAGAAAATTGCTCTGAAGGTTATAGCTGTAACAGCAATGGTGACTGTGAGGAGGATGACGACTCAGACTCCTGTGATGATGCTGATTGTGCCAAATTGGATAGTACATGTGGTGGAAGCTGCGGTACGAATGGGAGATGCACAGGAGGTTCTAAATGTAAAAATAATACTTCATATTGCAGTCGTCTAACAAAGCTTAACGGAGAAGTAGAGTATACATGCACACAATGTGAAGCTAATAAGAGTTCTGGCGGTTGCCCGGATGAACATTACTGTAATGCACTAGGAGTATGTGTACCAGATAATCGACCGTGGATATAATACTAAATATTACTGTAACAACTAGTAGAGTGTATACTCATCAAAACGAAGGGTCTTATTTATAAATACTACATTTTTATAGTGAAATTGAGTTTTTTAACTAAATTATAAACAATTATGCTAATATCACCTTCTAAAGAAACAACATGAAACTCAAATTTATTAGACATATTTTAAAAGCAGATATTGGTAGAACAAAAGAGTTTTTGTTCTTTGCAGTGTCTTTTGTGGTGTTTTTTGTATTTACTTATGCCAAAGCTCAAACTACCTACACAGAACCTAGTTCTTATGACTTGCAGCTAGCTAATAGAGCTGTCTCCTCTTGCAGAGTCTTACAAGATGTTATTAGCAAAAATAGTCAAATTGAAGACATACCAGCTATTCAAGCTTTTGTTGAATTACAAAAAACAGAAGATAGGAATCTTCTAATAGATAACGAATCTTGTAGAGAAAGTATTTTAGAGTTTATTTCAAGTTTATGTAGTTCTAGTTCTTCTAAGAACAATCTTTATTGCGAAAGCTTAGGTATTAAAAAGAGCTACGATAATGGTGATACTGGAATTGATGACGGTATTAACGATTATAAGAACTTTGGTCAATCTGCTATAGATAACTTAGGTATAGATCTATCAGATAATATAAGCTTTGAGTCAGGATTAGGTGAAGAAGAAAAAGAAGAAGAGCAGAGCAAACTAAAGTTTTTAGCAGCAGGTACATTATTTTATTTAAGTCCTGTAAAAAAGCTTAGAACTGCTTCAAATGTAGCTGCTAGAATAAAACCTGTTCTGAGTGGAGCATTGTTAATATTAGCTACCTTAGGTTTATCGTCTTGTAGTGATGCCACAGGTCCTGAGCCAGTTAAACCTCCAACTGTAGTAGAAACTCCCTGTACTAGAAGAGAATCTGGTTATTTTCAACTATCAGGCACCGACAACGAATGTATAAAGCTTCCAAGCTTAACTTATTCCTTCATAGCTAATGATGGCACAGAGTCAGATTCATCAAACGGTGATCCTGATATCAGTATAAAACTAAAGTTTAATTCTGAGGTTGTTTTTATAAATAACTCCGGATGGCAAGAATTAACCGAAGAAAATATTCTAGAGATTCTTGAGATCAAAAAGAATGACGCAGACAATGATTTGACTACTCAAGATGGACCTATAACACAAGATAACATAGCTATAACCCAAGAAAGCTCTAACACAGTTATTACTATATCTCCTCCAAGTAGTCCTAATGGAAAAATCTATCATGTTGGGGATTATTCTATTTTAACCAAAAACTATGCTCCAAGGACAGATGCTGCAAAAGTACAACAAAGTAGTAATACTGATGCTTATATAACTGCTATAACAAAAGAATCTTCATTTAGTATTACTGGTAATAATCCATGTGTTAGAGGCCAAGAAGGCCACTTTTATTTTAGAGATGCCAATAATACTGCAAGGTGTGAAAATTTAATCCCAAGCACAACGTACACTGTTAGCTCAAACAATGATCCTCAAGCTACTTTAGAAATAAGCTTTGGTACTGATATAGTATACATAGACGAAACAGGATGGTCTGAAATAGATGAAAACAAAATTTTAGACATACTATCTATTAACCCTGTTGATATTGGTGCTGATTATACCATTAATACTGACGATTTGTTAGTAGAAGATGGTCCTATTAATATAGATCAAATCACCGTAACCAAAACAAATTCAAACATCACTATTGAAATAGATCCTCCTAACACCGGATTAAATCCACATGGAGTACATCAGGTTGGTCTATATCAAGCTGGTGATTATATAATATCTGCTACTAATTATATTAAAAGATCAGATATGGATATAGTGACTCAACATAATATCTTTGGAAGTTATTTAGAAGCTGTAAAAAATAGTAATAGTAAAAGCTTTAGTATTGATGCTGTAGCAAATTTAGCTTGTGGAGTAGAATCATCTCAGGGTTATGTACCCACAATACCTATTGATGATGAAAACCAAGAGCAATCTTTTTGCAAAGCTTATGTGCATGATCTACCGCCTGAATTAGCTATGGCAGCACATCATAACTATCAACCTAGAAGAGCTGATCCTAATAAAACTTATGTGATAGATATTGGCTTTGTAATGTCCGAAAGATATTCTACACCTGGTTGGGATGGCTTTGTGATGAATGAAGTAATTCCTCACGTGAATGGTATTTTTCAAAGATCAGGAGTGAATGTGGAATTTAGAGCTGCAGCTATTGTACCCTTCCAAAATTATAGGTATTACTTACCTTGTCAGATTGATACTATAGATTTAAAAAATAGAAGTGCTGTATCTAGTGTTGTATTTAATATGATTCCCGTAATACGTCAGCATTATGGAGCTGATCTCATTTATACAATACAAAATTATAACAAAAATGTAGAAGCTTGTGGGATAGCTGCTGCCAGGCTAGATGGTTTTACATCAGAACGAGCGAGCAGAGCTGCCTATGGCTCAGTCGACCCTAGTTGTTCCAGTGAGATAATGCCTGATATGTCTAGTCATTCGCAACATCATGTTTTTATAGAAACTTTATCTCATGAAATTGGCCATAACTTAGGATTAGCTCATAACAAAGAAGAGTTTTCGACATTTCCTGTTAAAGGTATCCCTCCTAAGGCTTACGGGTATAGAGGTGAAGCTAACACGGTATATGGACAAACTTTAGCATATGGAACCATAATGTCAGTTCGGACAGCTGCTGTACCTTTCTTTAGTGCCAACAAAACCGTAACTAAAGAAGAATTATGCGTGGATGAAGATAGGCATGATAATCAACTTGATGCTGGGTTTTGCCCATCTCATTACGATAAACTGGTTGATGATCAGCTACTTCGTTTAGGAGATGACCAAGTGGATGCTGCGGAAGCTTTGCAGTACACAATAGAAGATGCCTCTAAATATTCTTGTAACCCTGGCTCCTGCTAGATATTTTCATTTAGCAACTTGTTGCTGGATCAATCTATTTTTCATTTGCTAACTTAGAGCTTAAAAAGCCATGGATAAACAGTTCTATGTTTCCATCCATAACTCCATCAACATCAGCAGTTTCAATCTTAGTTCTATGATCCTTTACCAGTCTATAAGGGTGCATAACATAAGACCTTATTTGACTGCCCCATTCATTTGCCATTTTTGTAGAATGTAATTTATCTTTTTCTTGCTCCTTTTTGTTAAGCTCTTTTTCATACAAAGCTGACCTAAGCATTTTCATAGCTCTTTTTTTGTTTGCATGTTGAGATCTTTCTTTTTGACAACTCACCACTATACCTGTTGGAGCATGAGTAATTCTAATAGCAGAATCTGTTTTGTTTACATGCTGCCCTCCTGCACCACTAGCTCTAAAGGTATCTATTTTGAGATCTTCATTTTTGATCTCAACTTCTATATCATCCTTGATATCAGGAGTGGCAAATACAGCAGCAAAAGAAGTGTGCCTTCTTGCATTTGAGTCAAAGGGGCTAATTCTAACAAGCCTGTGAACGCCATTTTCACATTTCAAATATCCATAAGCATTTTTGCCCTTGACTTGAAAAGTTACACTTTTTACTCCTGCTTCGTCCCCATAATTTATATCCATTATATTATATTTAAAATTCATCCTTTCGGACCATCTAGAATATAAACGCATCAACATCTGAACCCAGTCGCATGCCTCTGTTCCGCCAGCACCTGACTTAATAGTTAAATATGAATCACCACTATCTAACTCTCCACTTAACAATGTTTCTAACTCCAATGTTTTTATTTGCTCTAAAACTTTTGATATTTCTAAGGTTAGCTCTGAAAAAAGATTTTCATCAGATTCTTCTATAGCTATATCAAACATTGCTTTTAGATCTCGAACACTAGAATTAACCTTATTAAAAGTGTCTATCGTTTTTTCAAGCGAAGATATTTCCAAATTTATTTTTGTTAGCTCCAAATGATTGGACCATAAATCTGGATTGTTTACCGATTTTTTTAATTCTTTGACTTTACCTTTCTTTGTGTCAACTTCAAAGATACCCCCTTAGTTTGTCTACTAAAGAAGTTACTTCTACAATCTTAGAATTTATTAAGTGTTTTTCATCTTGTATAGACATGATTTTTATTCCTTCGAGTTTTCGATAGACTGTTTTATAATATCACTGACATATTTGTCGCCTTTAGAAGCTCCTAAAAAAGTTTTGATCTGAGAATGAATAGTGGGGTCGTTTATAATTGCCCCTAGAGTGCCTTCTCCCATTTCAATTTTTTTAATAACCTTCGATAAATCGGATAACAAATTTCTTAATTCATCTTTTGATACGTCATTTAAAACATCATTTATACTTTTTAGTAGGATTTTTAGTTCACGAGTTATACCTTCAAGATTATTTAGTACACTACTTCCTTCGGATTCTTCTGAATTTATTTTTTCCAACATAAGTTTTATGTTATTTAGTACGTCAGATAGAGTTTCTAACGGAGAATTGTCCTTAGAAAAGGCGGCTAGAATACCTGTATTAGCTCCTACTTCTATAAAATCTCCGTTTCTTAACACACCATTTTGATTATTTTCAGGTTTTATCAAGACAAACATATCACCTAGGGCACCTTGAGTTTTTATAAATGCCTTAGAGCCTTTGGTAACCATAGGTTGAAATTCTTTATATAGATTCAAAACAACAAGCACTTCATTGTCAGGCATTATGTTTATTTCTTTTACATTACCTGCGGGTACACCAAGTATTTGAATTAAACTGCCTGGGCCTAATCCCTCTACAGAATCTACTTTCATATTTAGCTTATATCTAGGTCTAAAGAAACTTATTCCGCCATCTTCTAAAGAAGTTAAAGCAACGATGAGAATAATAAACGCTGCACTTATAAATATTCCAACTTGTATTTCCAAACTACGTTTAAACATAAAACTTCTCCAATTAAATTTTTCCTTCAGCAAATTTATTAATCATACCATCTTTTTTACCAGTTAGTTCTTCCTTTGTACCTATTTCTCCTACTTTACCCTCATGCAAAATAGCTACTCTATCACATACTGCAAAAACTGTAGGTATATCATGCGTCACTAAAATAGAAGTGATACCGATTTTTTTTAACTTCAACATCATCTCTCTTATTTTTATTGTGTTAAATGGATCAAGGCCAGAGGTTGGTTCATCATACAAAATTACCTCTGGTTCTAGTATGATAGCCCTGGCTAAGCCTAATCTTTTTTGCATACCTCCGGACAATTCGGCAGGTAGAAGCTCTGCACTTTCTTCTAATCCAAACATTTTAAGAGTACTAAATATTTTGTTTGATATTTTATCATCGTCTAAATCTGTGTGCTCTTTTAATGGATATGCTAAGTTTTCATAAACACTCATCGAATCAAACAAAGCTCCACCTTGAAATGCATAAGCTACTTTTTTTCTAATATCTACTAATTGATGTTCTTTTAGAGCAGTAATTTCTTCTCCATTTACTTTTATGCTTCCTGATTCTGGCATTTCTAAACCAATAATGCCTCTTAGAATCACACTTTTCCCAGCGCCACTACCTCCGATTAAACCTAGGCACTCACCTTTTTTTACATCGAAGTTCACATCAGTATGAACTATGTTTTTACCAAATCGTTTGGCAAAATTTCTTACTTTTATAATATCCATTTTTCTATTATCCAAAATATTTTACTTATGAAAAAATCGCTTATTACAATCAGTATAGAAGATACTACAACAGAATGTCTTGTTGCCATGCCAACAGCCTTGGTCCCTGCTTTAGCGGTGAGTCCATAATAACATGCAGTAAGAGAGATAAAAAATGCAAAGGCAAAAGGTTTTGCAAAACCGCTCATAAAATCAATAAAAAATACAGACGAATAAACTTTTAGAAGAAAAAAACCTATGTCTATATTTAACTCCACATTAGCTACCATTGCAGCACCAAATAGACCAATAAAGTTAGATATCAGAACCAAGGCAGGTAAAGCTATTAAACAAGCCAGTACTCTTGGAATGACTATTTTTTTTACGGGGGATGTTCCTAATGCTCGTATAGCATCTACTTGTTGAGTAACTGACATAGAAGCAACTTCTGACGCTATACCAGCTCCAACTCTTGCTGCAAACATTAAACTGGTAAGTACAGGTCCCATCTCTTTTACAATAGTCAGAGATACCATTCTTGGAACATAAGTTTTCATACCAAATTTTTCTAAACCTAATCCAAATTGCAGTGAGATAACCATTCCTATACTAAGTGAAGTTACTCCTATTAAACCTAAAGATCTTATACCTACCTGATTCAGGTGATATACAATTAGACCAGGATAGTAAGGGGGTCTGAATCCTTCTTTTATTGACTGAAAGAGTAAGACCCAAGAGCCTCCTATAAATCTAACTTGTGATATTACAAAGCTTCCTATGGATTGTGCTATGGCCTGCATTATTCAACCTTAAAATTTTTGATAAAGTTATCAAATTTATTTTTGGCCTCTATTATTGTGCTAGGCGAACCCACCAGCATTATGCTGTAATTGCAATTTTTCTTTATAAATACCAACAGGTCTATTTGTCGTTTAACATCATTTAATCCAGTTAATAATGTGGATCTTATAGTAGGAACTTCGTTGTATGTTAATGTGACTTCCTTCGATGATTCGATATTTGATAGGCCGGAAGCATAATTATTAAAAACTGTTTTTAGATCTGTACTTGCTTTTTTGCTGCATTCTGTGTGGAAGGAAATAATATTGCCGTGGTTATCTTTCCATGACTTATCGGCAAAACTTGACTTAAACTGCTTAAAGCCAGCGGGCTCTGTAAAACTAATTTGCTTTGAGGTTTTAAATTTATTTGGGTCTAAGCTTACGGATATACAGCCCGAGATTAGGCATAGGAAAATTATTAATATAAATCTCATGATATCTTCCAGTGTTGGTTACACTTTGGGTTGTATTGGGTTTGTCTGCTCTATCAGATAACTATTTAAAAGGACAACTGAAATACCTGATTTACACAGTTCAATATTAACTAGCCCTGCTCTACTCATAGCACCTCCAGACCAGCAAATAAAATCAGAATTAACCACATATGTCAATAAAACGAAGGTTAGAGCCTTTGTTTTGATTAAGTGCCTATCTAGCTTTGCTAAGAGCTTTGGCTTAACCGCTCTGCTATCTAGCATTTGTCAAAACTTTAGGGCCTTAAGTTAATTTTTAGTCTATCTTGAATATCTACAATGGTTGTCTGATGAGAATATGCTTCCTCTAGCCATTTGTTTGTTGGCAAATGAGATACTCACTGTCGTGTTGTTACAGTCTTCCAAATCTTCTGGAGTACCTCTTACTCTGACTTTGAAATTGGCAGTTCTTTCTGAGAATAACTCATATATTATTTCAAATTCCCTACCATCATTTACTCTTGTAAATCTGCCCTCTTGAATAATCCAAGGTTCTAGGTCATGAAGATGAGTCATATCGTTATGCCATATGTATGCGTCTGTTTCTGCATAGGAATCCTGTGTTGGACTATGGTCTAGAAATATATTTAATCCCAATCTTAAATTTTCTACCGCTCTTCTACAGGACTGACTTCCAATAACAAATTGTGCGTGCAATCCACTCCATCTAGTGTTAGCACACACCCCTAGAAGTTCTAAAAAGTTATCAAATACATCTTTGTTTGTGATTCTTATTGTCTCTCTTCCACTTGGATTTGCTGTTGTAAGCGACATTCCATTCCAACTACTTCCTACAAACTTTCCGCTATTGTCACATCCATATCTGTGTTGTGCGCTTGTATAATTGTTGTCATATCGCCCATCTCTATTGCCATAATTCTGTCCATAACCATTCCTATAATCATAGTTTTGTCCATAGTTATTCCTATTACCGTAGTTCTGCCCATAACCATTTCTATTATCGTAATTTTGACCGTAACGGTTTTGTTGACCCGGTGACTGATTATAGGATCCTCGTCCTCTGTTGTTGTTTTTATAATTTTGGCAATAATCTCCACCGTAAAACGGACCAACATATCTGCTACCCTGCCTTCCACAGTTGGTAACACTCATCGCCAAGATAGCGGCAGCTACCACAAAGTAGGTTATGTTGAGTTTATTTGCAAATTTACTACGGCTTGAGGTAGGTGCTGATCTACCAGATGCTAATTTTGCTGACTTTTTAGCTTTTAACTTAGTTTTTAACCTTCTGAATCCCATTAAATGCTCGATCGGAATTCTATCAAGATAGCATTAGTTTTTAAGCCTCTTTTTTAGGTGGAATTTTGAAAAATCTATTGTTTACAAATGCTGCTAAGCCAAATAATACAGCCAATACACTAACTAAGGTTGAAAAATAATAGTCTCCTCTATAATCTCCTCTCAAACTTTCTATCCATATCCTGCTAATACCGTACATGATTAAATAGGCAAAAAAACGGCCTTCTACCTTATTTTTTTCCATATACAAAATTATTGTCATTATTAAAAAACCCGAAAATGAGGAGTATAACTGCGTGGGATGAATGCTTACATCGCCTTTAGTAATTGCAAAAATGCTAGAAGTTTGTTTTCCAAAACAGCATCCGGCCAGAAAGCATCCTAGCCTTCCCAGCCCATAGCCTAAAGGTATAACAGGTGCAAATAAATTCAAAAAAATAGAGATTTTTTGCTTCCTTAGGGCCAAAAATCCCCAGCCTGCTATCAAGGCAAATATAAATCCTCCATAGAATACAAAACCGCCCTGATATATTTTTAGAATATTGAGAGGATTTTCGATATAGTATACAGGATATTCTATTATTGCATGAGATATTCTTGCACCAATCAATCCAGAAACTATTAATACTAAAGATAAATCTAGAGCATCTTTTGCAAGATTAATCTTTTTAGATCTTCGGTATACCCATACTATGCATATACATAAGCTTATAGACATTACCAACAGGTAGGAAGAAAGATGTAGAGAGCTTAAAATGGGTGCCACTTAATTAATACGTTCCTCTATAGGATGTTTAATTCTAATATGTAGCAAAATTACTCCTGACAAAATCATGATGAAACATAATATTTGACCCATACTAAAATATTGTAGAAAAAACCCAAGCTGATTATCCGGCTGTCTGAAGAATTCTATGACAAATCTAAAAACTCCATAGATTATGAGATATGAAGTAGATATTATTCCTGTTCTTAGCCACTTGTTACTTTTTGAACTCTTAAAAAATCCTTTTTTAATTTCACTTTTTTCTATTATTACTAAGATAAGGAATATCAATATTCCTTCCGATAAAGCTTGATATATTTGAGAAGGGTGCCTTGGCATACTGTCCACCATGGGGAAAACTACCGCCCAGGGAACATCTGTAACTCTACCTACCAATTCTCCGTTGATAAAATTACCAACTCTTCCTAAGGCTATTCCAATACAAGCTGCAATAACTACGTTGTCCATGATATGAAAGAATCCGACATTTAACTTTTTAGCCACCAGCACACTGCTAACAATAAAACCTATAGCAGCTCCGTGATACGATAGTCCTCCTTTCCAAACAGCAAATATCTCTAGAGGATTTTGTATGTAATTCCAGTAGTCATATACAAATACATATATTAGCCTTGCACCTACAATCATACCAATCATCAAATAAGTAATAAGCAGTCCAATTTGGTCAGGATTTAGAGCGAACTTTGATTTTTTCCATCTGCTTACAAGAATTAAATATCCTATGAAAAATCCCAGTACATACATCAACCCATACCATCTGATCTGAATAAATCCGAATTTTATAAGAGTAGGATCTAAATCGTGTACAAAATATTGCATGTTGTTTATTTCAAAATATCAGCATGGTTACACAAGTTTTTTTAAAATATGAACCACGCATAATTACCTTTTTGTTTAAAAAATACTAACTAAAGTTTGGACTGTGCCAGCTTTTTTTCCATAATGGCTTTTTTAGAATCTCTAATCATAACTATTATTAAAAGTATTATCCCTGATACAATTCCTATGTCTGCCACATTAAATGCAGGCCAAGAGTAACCTTTATAATAAAAATCCAAAAAATCTATAACATATTGTGTGCCTTCTCCTGACAATTTACCACGGACACGGTCGATGTAGTTTCCTATAGCACCTCCAAAGATCAAGGACAGACTTGTGATTTGAATTCTATCGCTATTTTCTACTGATCTGAGTACAGAGATCACTACTAAAAGTGCAATGGGTGGTATTAAAAAAAAGAAAATATCTCTAAAAACAGGATTTGATTCTGATAAAAATCCAAAAGCTGCTCCTGGATTTCTAACATATGTTATATTAAAAAAATCTGGTATGACTTCTATAACATCCCCTACTCTTAAGCTAACATGAACGTACATTTTTGTTAGTTGATCCAGGGCACATAAAAAACCAGATATCGAAACCAATAGCAAATACTTAAAGTATTTTGAACTCATCAGAAAACCTCGTTTATTTATACTCATCAATCCATCAATTCTACATCATATTATTTAAGTGCGTCTATACACTTAGAGCAAATATCAGGTAACTCTTTAGAAGAATTAACGGTAATGCTAAAATTCCAGCACCTAGCACATTTCTTACCCGCAGCTTTTTTAGCTATTATACTAGACTCACCCAAGTTTAGTTTCAATTCTGACACAATAAAAAGTTCACGCAAATCGTCTTTATAAGAATTAAGAACATCATAAATTTCTTTTGGTTGGGATAAGATAAGTTGTGCTTCTAGACTGGAACCTATCTGTTTTGACTCTCTTAACTCTTCTAATTTTTTCTTTGCCTGATCCCTGATCTCAAATATGGTCTCATACCTACTAGCCAATTTAGGGTTATCCCACTCGTCTTTTGTGTCTGGCATATTGGTTAAAAATATACTCTTTTTTGTTTTATTGGGTAGGAATGTATAAACTTCTTCTGCTAAGAAACTCAATATAGGGGCCATAAGTCTAGTTAAATTATAGGTTAGATAAAAAAGTGCCGTCTGTGTTGATTTTCTTAAATGGCCAGTTTTTTTACTGGTATATAATCTATCCTTTACTATATCTAAGTATAAAGAAGATAGGTCTACACTAAAGAAGTTATTTAATAAATGGTATATCTTAAAAAACTCATGATTTTCATAGTGTTCTTTGGTCGTCTTAATTATGTTATTTAGTCTATGTAAAATCCATTGTTCTAGCATATGCAGTTTGTTATATGAAATTGGATTTTTATAATCAAATTCATCCAAGTTGCCCAACATGAATCTCATAGTGTTTCTTATTCGTCTGTAGGTCTCTTTTAGTCTATCAAAGGATTCTGGACTACAGTGTATATCTTGAGTGTAGTCTTCGTGAGAAGCCCACAATCTAAGTATTTCTGCTCCGTCTTTTTGGATTATCTTTTTTGGGTCTACTACGTTACCTCTGCTTTTACTCATTTTTACACCTTTAGAAAACATAACAAATCCATGGGTGATTACCTGTTTAAACGGAGCAACTTTTTGTTTAGCTATAGAGGTTAGTAAGCTTGTATGAAACCATCCTCTATGTTGGTCGCTGCCTTCTAAGTATATATCAGCTGGAAAAGGCCTTTTTTGATAATTTGCATAAGCCCAAGCAATACCACTATCGAACCAAACATCCAGTATGTCCTTTCCCTTTATAAAGTTGTGTGCCCCACAACAAGATATGGTTTTTTTTATTAGTGTATCTATGTCGTTTGACCAATATTCTTCTATTCCATTACCATTTTGAATTAGATCAGCTATTTTTAGCATTGTTTTTTTATCAGCATGTGCTTTTTTACATTTAGCACAGTAGAATACTGGGATAGGGACACCCCATATTCTTTGTCTACTTATACACCAATCAGGGCGAGCTTCTATCATAGAGCCTATTCTGTTCAAACCCCATTTTGGGAGCCAAGAAACTTTGTTAATTTGTTCTAGTGCAAGCTTTCTTACGTTTAGTTTATCATGATCCATTTTAAAAAACCATTGAGGAGTGGTTCTAAATATTATAGGTGTTTTGCTCCTCCAGCAATGAGGGTAACTATGTTTAATTGTTTCAGAAAAAACCAAGTGTTTTGATTGTTTGAATCTTTCTATTAATAAATTGTTAGCTTCAAATACATGCATTCCTTTGTAATCTGGAACTTGATCTGTATACTTCCCAAATTCATCCACCGGACTAAATATTTCCAGATCATATTTTTTACCCAGCTCGAAATCTTCTTGCCCATGCCCTGGTGCTGTATGAACTATACCAGTGCCTGTTTCTAAAGTTACATGATCGCCCAGTACAACAGGTGATTCTTTTTCTGGATACATTATATGACTTGTCTTTAGATCACAGAGTTTACTTCCTTTAAATGAAGAAGATATTTTTTTAATACTAAGATTTGTTGTTTTTTCAAAATGATCTTTTAGTCCATCTGCCATTATTACATGGTCGTTATCCAGTTTATAAACACTGTAATCAAAATCTTTATCCACCGCATGTGCTCTATTTGCAGGTATTGTCCAAGGTGTAGTTGTCCAAATCATTATATGTAAGTTGTCGTATTTAAAGCTGCTAGAACTATTTACAACTGGGAATTTTACGTAGATAGAAGGGCTTTTGTGTTCAAAGTATTCTATTTCTGCTTCTGCAAGTGAGGTCTGTAGAGCGTAGCACCAGTAAACAGCTTTTTCACCTCTGTAAATAAGTCCTTTTTCTACCAGATCAGCAAGTATTCTGATTTGGCAAGCTTCATATTCTTTATCTAAAGTAAGGCAAGGCTTGTTCCAAGAGGCTAGAACCCCAAACCTAGCAAATTGTTCAGATTGAATTTTCACCCATTTGTTTGCTTCATCTCTACAAAGGGATCTAATGTTAGCGTCTGACTTTTCATCTTGTTTGATCTTTTTGGTTACAATATGTTCAATAGGCAAACCATGACAATCCCAGCTTGGTACAAATTCAGCACTAAACCCTGTCATATTCTTATATTTTATTACTATATCCTTTAGCACTTTGTTTAAAACATGACCCATATGCAAATCACCATTGGCGTAAGGAGGTCCATCTATTAAAACAAAAGGTTTTTTATTTTGTTTAATTTGAGCTTGGTGTAGGCTCATGTCTTTCCATCTTTGGATAATTTCAGGTTCTCTTGCTGAGAGATTTCCTTTCATCGGAAATTGAGTTTTGGGAAGATTAAGTGTATGCCTGTAGCCTTTCATGACTAAAACTCCTAGAGTTGACCCTTAATAATAAGGACTGCTATATCAAATATCAAAACAACTATTCATTTAAAAATCCAACAAACACATCATACACCAGATCACACGCATAGCGTCACGATGTGTTTGTTGATCTGCATACAGGAGGACATTTTTATTCTTGAAAAACGTTGTTGTGCAAACTAGTCTTTGGACGATTTATGGGTTTATCAGAAGTACAAATGCAGAGAATGGCTAGGAATGTCGTGGATATGCTTGAACAAAATAATGCCGCAAAATTTTTATCTGCAAAAGAGACGGTGGTATCTAAAGTATCAGAGATTATTAAAAATAATTTTAATTTAGAAAAAGAGTTAGATCGTGAGGTTAATGTATTAGTTGATCAGCTAATTGCAAACTCAAATGATAAAGCACTTGATAGGCATAAAATGTTTAAAATGGCAAAAGAGCGATTGGCCAAACAAAAAGGTTTTGTTTTATGATTTCTTTAGATAGACAATCTTTTTTGGCAAAGGAAATTATAAATGGTATGGATGGGTTTTTGAAATTTGAGAATAAAGACAGAGCTCTAAAGTTGGCTAAAAAAGTTATTTTCGATTTTGCTTCTGGTTTAGAAGATATAGATGTTGTGGTTAAACAAAAGATTGCATCTATAAAAAGAGGTATTTTAGAAGGTACAAATGAGTGGAAAGCATTGTACGACAGATTTTATCTAGAAGAGGCAAAAAAGAGATGAGAATTTTTATTACATGTATGTTTATTGCCAGCGTTGGATGGGGCTTTGATCTGAATCTACACGGAAATTATAAATTTGAAGGCACGACTATTAGTCAATCAGAAAAATCTAAGGCATATTTGATTCACAATTTGACACTAAACCCCCAGATAATCGCTGCGGATGACGTGTATATTCATGCAAGATTAGATATATTTAACAATGATTATTTGGGATACTTGGGAGGAGATTTTTTAGGCGGCAAAAGAGGTGGAGGCTATCAATATCAAATTCCATCAGGTGTAAATGCTAACCTAGCCTATATTTCTTGGACCATTGAGCATGGTAATTTAATGCTAGGTAGGATCCCATTGGACTTTGGATTGGGATTAAATTTATCTTCTAGAGGTAGACACTATATAGACAATATGGATGGAGTTGCGTTTAAGGCGGTGATGGGTAATTTTGCTATCACACCCGCTTATGGGATAGTTAAAACTGATAAAACAAAAATTCACTCCAGTGAGTATATGGGTAGTGCGATATACGAAAATCCAGAAATTTTATTTGGTGCCCTCTACCACAAAAGGATTGGTCATGTTGATGGAACAGAGTTAGATGGTATATATGGTACCGATGGGTTTACTTCAAAGGGTAAAGTTAATATCAGATCATTAAATTTTCATGCCGAAAAATCTATTAGCAAATTTAAGATTAGAACTGAAATAGGCACTCAAACTGGTGATACCGGCATAGGTGCTGAAAACGGAAATGAGCTTAAGATAGATTCATTTGGACTAGTTGCTAAAGTCAGTTCTGATGAAGTAATTGATACAATAGAGATTGGCCTTAACATGGGTTATATATCTGGGGATGACCCACAAACAGCAGACGTATATGAAGGCTATTTAGTAGATAGAGATTATGATGTTGGTTTAATTTTATTTAACCAAGTGTTAAGACAAAATATTTTAGGTACTCATAAGCTTTTAACTAACGAAGGGTTGGAATTGAATAATGCAGCTGACTTTGAATTTTTAACTAATGCTTTTTATCTCTCTCCTGAAGTAAAATTTCCTGTAGCTGAAAAAGTAGATTTAAAGGCCAGCATTATATGGGCTAGAGTTTTGCAAAATACTAGCAACAACTTTGAAATAGACGTAACAACCAGTTACAACATTACTGATGAAGCCAGCTTTTCGCTAGATTTAGGATACCTTTTTCCAAGTTCTGCTAGACCTGATAGGGCAATGATTGCTCAGGCTTATTTAGCTATAGATTTCTAATATCTTTAGGGATTCTTTTACAATATTATCAGAGTTTATTCCGTGGTAAGAATATATGTCACTGGGTCTTCCACATTTGGAATGCTTTCTTGTAGCAAGTGTGCTAGCCTTTACTCCTAGTACAGAACCTGCATTATCTAAAAGACCTGGCTCACCATCATGTACGGTAATTATAGGCACTTCTTTTTCCATTAGATGAAAAAACTGTGAAAAATTATTTTCACAAGCTAAGTTGCCTAATAATAAATCGGGACTTGTTACTACAGATACATTTGCATAAATTCCATACTTTAATAATTCCAAAGATGCAGTGATAACTTCAGTTGTTGGAGATCCCATAGATAACAGATTAATTACATTATCTTCTGGTTCATATGCATGGTAGTTAGAAAAGTGTATCAAGTTATACCCGCCTTTTAATACATCATGCTTGATTGTATTTAAGATGGTAGCATTATCTAAACTTTTAACAGTTGGTTCATAAGCAAAACTGCCATTTTTTTCTGTACTCAAAGTAACGGTTTCTGTTTTAAATCTGCTTTGTTTTTTTAAATGCTTTAAAAAATCTTTTTGATCTACACCTCTTGTAGTGGCTCTGATTAACACACCTGTACGAGCTTGATTATCTCCTGTAACATGTTTTTTTAATGTATCTACAAAAATCCAATCCATCTCCTGACAAAAAAATGGTTCCCATGTGATTTGGTTAGGGATTTGAAAATCTGATTTCCAACCATGTTGTGCTCCTTCAGGCGATAAGGTTATTCCAGAAGGCGTGCCTACTAGGATAAAATTAGAATCCCAATACAAGTTATAAAAATATTGATCATGTGCTCTTTTGATAAAAAAATCATACACAGACATTATAGGTATTATCGGAACACCCAATATCTCTTTTATCTTACCAAAAGAGCCGACACAGCTCATTGTGTTGGCTTCTGTTATTTCAAATCTTAAAAATCTGTTTATCTTATTTTTGTCAGGCACTAGATGCGGAGACTTAGGGTCTCTTACTTTCAGATCGGTTTCTAAGTCATTTACCTTACTTCCATACACTTTTCCATCCATAGATGGATTTAAGTTTGTAGAAGTTCCAACATCTGGAGACATTATAGCCAACAAATTGGCTATGGGTTTAAATGCAAGCTCATTTTTTTCCACTTTTGTATTCGCAATTCTAGTGAGTTTGGCTATTAGCTGACCAAGCATCCACTGTGTATGAGGGAAAATTGCAAACTTTAGATTGATATCTAAACTATCTGGAATGTTATCCAATTTAATTTTATTTTTATCCTTTAGGTTTGATACCTTTTTAAAATCATTTAGTAGTTTCTTGTGTCTTTTTTGTAAAAACGAATATTCATTTGTTCCGGATTTGAAAAGTTCAAACGCATTTTGTATATCTTCATTTTTTTTCAAAGCTTCGACTTCTTTTTTATCAGGTAGCGTATTGTGATTTGAACATATGGCCTTTGATTCAAGGCCCCACCCTTTGATAGTGTGTGCAATTATTATAGTTGGCTTATCTGACCTTTTACTTTCAATTAAACATTTAATTATTTGTTCAAAATCATGACCTCCAAAGTCATTTAGACCTCGTATTAAATCTTTATCACTAACCCTATCTAAAAATGGCTTTATCTTGGAATTTTTTTCTAATATTTTTTTTCTCACTTCAGATATGTTGGAAGATAATAAAATGGCCTGTAGTTCAAAATCAGATAATTGTTCTTCTAGTAAATCTTTAAACTCTCCACCTTGCTTAAATAATTTTTTTCTAAAACTTCCATGTTGAAGCATAATACAATTCCAACCATTGGCTTTAGCGGTATCATATATTCTTTTACTATCGTTTCCATATACGTCCTGATCAATAACTCTATGTCCATCCAAGCTTTGCCTGTTATAATCTATTATCCATGTTACATTATTTAATTTTCTTTCGGCAAAATCAGGCATTGCTTCCATGAGCGATCCTTCTCTAAATTCTGAATCACCAATCAAAGCCCAAAAGTGAGCATCTTTAGGAGTTTCAAAGCCATGTGCTTCAACAAATTTGTAAGCTAAGGCCAAGTAGCCTAAATTAACAGGAGGTATACCTACTGTTCCTGATGGAAGAAATCCAGCATGATCCGGATCATACTTTGAATGGTAAGACTGAAATACATAATCATTTTTAGAAAAAGCTCTTAAATTATGCATAGCTTTTTTAGCTTCATTTTTATTTATTGGATTTAAATTTTTATCCAAAAATAAGTTTAAAAGATAATTGTAAGAATGATCCGTAGGCGAAGCATGAGGTTTTACTGCCATGTAATCTTGGCCTGATTTTACTACTAAATGCAATGCTCCTAATAAATGTAAGCAACTAGATGAAGCTGCAGGATGTCCACCTACTTTAGGATCGCCTTTTTGCTTATCTTCTCTGTTATTTGCCAGATAGATCATCTGGGTAGCTAGGTATAAAGCTCTTCTAGCTATAGAGTTTAATAGGCTAATGTCATATTCCATTTATGCATCCAAGTAAAAAAGTAATGATATAACAATCAAGAAATTTTTTCAAGCATACGATTTTCTTACGTTCATAATAGACGATAGGTTACTTATCTATTTGCCTGCTTTTTTTGTGAGATGGCAGCTTTGACCAAACCATTAAACAGAGGATGAGGTAAAAAAGGTTTTGATTGAAATTCAGGATGGAACTGAACTCCTATAAACCAAGGATGATCCTTTAGTTCAATCATTTCAACCAAATTTCTTTTTTGATTTATACCAGATATAATCATACCATGCTTTTTCAAAATATCTTTGTATTTATTATTTAACTCGTATCGATGTCGATGTCTTTCTGTTATATAAGGTTTCTTATAGATTTTTTTTGCTATGGTGCTGGGTGATAGGTGACATTTGTATGAACCTAATCGCATTGTGCCACCTTTATTTAGAGTTTTTACTTGATCTTTCATAGTGTGTATAACATATTTTCCTTTTTTCGAAAACTCACTGCTAGTTGCTGATTCCATATTACAAACATTTCTTGCATATTCAATTATACAAACTTGCATTCCAAGGCATATTCCTAGATAAGGGATTTTATTCTCCCTAGCTATCTTAGCTGCAAGAATCTTACCTTCTATTCCTCTATTTCCAAAACCTCCTGGAATTATAATTGCATTTATGTTTTTTAAATGACTTTCTTTAAATTTTTCTGAATCTATATACACTACCTCAATTTTAGCTCTATTTTTTATACCACCATGTATGATTGCTTCATGTAATGATTTATAACTTTCTTTTAGATTTACATATTTTCCTACAAGAGCTATTTTTATTTCTACATTGGCTGATTTTAGATCACTAACAACTTTATCCCATTTAGTTAAATTAGGCTTATTACTCTTAAGTTTGAGAGTTTTAACTATATTAGTATCTAAATTTTCTTTGTGCATCAATATTGGCAAGGTGTAAATCGAATCCACATTTGGAGATGAGATTATTTTGTCCATGTTTACACTACATTGTAGGGATATTTTTTCTTTGGCACTTATGCTGATCTTATCAGTGCTTCTGCATATTAAAAAATCTGGCTGTAAACCTAAACTCCTAAGCTCTCTTACTGAGTGCTGTGTTGGTTTTGTTTTAATTTCGCCTGCGGATGCAATTTCAGGAATCAATGTTACATGAACTATAACAGAATTGGATACTCCCTTAGTGCTTCTGATTTGACGTATAGTTTCTAAAAAAGGTAGACCTTCAATATCACCTACCGTTCCACCAATCTCTACTAAAGTGATGTCTTTATTTTTGGATACTTTAAAGATTCTTCTTTTGATCTCATCAGTTATATGAGGAATCACTTGCACCGTTCCACCTAGATAATCGCCTTTTCTTTCATTTTGTATGACTGTTTCATATATTTGACCTGTGCTTACGCTATTTTGATAAGACATTGTGCAATTAGTAAATCTTTCGTAATGACCTAGATCAAGATCTGTTTCAGCTCCATCTTCTGTAACATATACTTCGCCATGTTGGAATGGGTTCATAGTACCTGGATCTACGTTAATATAAGGGTCAAATTTTATTATGGATATTTTAAATCCTCTTGCTTCTAACAGTGTAGCAATAGATGCTGTTGCTAGACCTTTGCCAACTGACGATGCCACACCTCCTGTTATAAAAATATATTTCAATTTAACCTACCTCAACACTTGATGGTTTAGCAGTTGGCTTATAACGGCTATTCCTAATTTAACTTCTATGCAGTTGATTTTGTAAGTGCATCATTCATTGATTTTTTAATCAAAGGCAAGCCTTCTTTAGTTTTTGAAGAATGAACAAATACATAATCTGTTTCTGATAACTTTTTTATCTCTTTTAATTTTATTTTTGATTTTTTTGATTTATCAGCTTTGCTTAAAACTATGTAAATAGGAATAGATCTCTTTTTAGCAAAAGTGAAGAGCATCATCTCGTCATTGGTTAAATCTCTTCTTATGTCCATTACAAGTACTAGTAGTTTTAGAGATGATCTAGTGATCAAATAATTTTCAACCATATTTTTCCATTTATTAATTTCAGAAATACTTCTTTTTGCATAGCCATACCCTGGCATATCAACCAATATATAATTTCCCATGTTAAAAAAGTTTAAAAGATTGGTCTTACCAGGAGTTTTAGATACCCTGGCAACTTTACTACCAGATAAAGAATTCAAAAACGAGGATTTGCCGGAGTTAGACCTACCCACAAGAGCGACCTCAGGCAAAGAACTTGTAAAATATTTATCAACACAACTCTTTATAAACACAACTTTGTCTCATTTTTAGGACTGAAAGTCTCAAAAACGGTACTAAAGCTAAGGTTTTAGCCACCTAGTGTCAACAAATTTATAAGTGTTTATAAGTAGAAAGCTTACAACATGTAATTGGCACAATTTTTGATTGTGTACATTTAGATAAATGGAGGTCTTTATGAAAGCTGCAAATAATACATGCTATGGATATCTCTTATCAGATGACATGCATGGTAAGTGGATACCTGTAACAGATGGATCAACTTTAAATTATTACATAGATCAAAATAAACCGGAGTTATCTAATATACGGATTAAGATCAATGGAAGCCGTGTATACATTAGTAATGTACATTTGAGTGCTCCGTTGTATATCAATGGAGCACAAATAATAGATGCAGTGCTAAACAACGGTGATGTCATATCGGCTTGTGACAATAAATTATTCTTTTTTACGAAAAAAATAAATGTTAGTGCAGCTCAATCTGACAATATACTATGGCAAAAAGAGTTATCTCTACTGCCAGGGTATGCTGTTACAAAGCATCCTGTTCTGCTATCAGGTGAGTCTGGAGTTGGAAAAGATGTGCTAGCTAAATTTATACATAAGATGTCCAGACGAAATAGACAACCTTATGTTAGTATAAACTGTAGTACTCTGACTGACAATATGATTGAAAGTGAATTATTTGGTCACAAAAAAGGTAGCTTCACCGGTTCTGTATGTGACCGCAAAGGAGCATTTCTGTCAGCAAAAGGTGGAACCTTGTTTTTAGATGAAATAAGTGATTTACCAATGCATCTTCAACCAAAACTTCTAAGAGCACTAGAGAACAATGAGATAAAACCCTTGGGCGAAGATATAAGTATAAAAACAAATGTGAGAGTCATCTCTGCAACCAATAGAAATTTGACAGATTTAGTTAGGAAACAAAAGTTTAGATCTGATTTATTTTTTAGATTAAATGTTATTCATGTTAAAATACCTCCTTTACGATATAGAAGAGAAGATATAAAGCCGTTGCTTTCTAATTTTTGTGCTAGTAAAAAAGTTAAGTTTAATGATTGTGCCATCAATGCATTAGAACAATATTATTGGCCAGGAAATGTTAGAGAGCTTAAAAATTTTGTGTTTAGAACATCAACTACATTTTATAATAAAACTGTATATGAACATAATCTAACTAGTCTTTTAGAGCTGAGCAATGCTGGTTTTAATAAATATGGTTTTGGCTATAACTCTGATCAATTTGAACAAGTTGAGAAAGATACGATGATAGAAATTTTAAAACGAAATAATGGCGATGTTACATCATCCGCTGATGAGTTTAAAATATCTAAAAGTAAATTTTATTATAAACTAAGAAAATGGAATATTAAACCGAAAATGTTTGGTAGTCAGAGTCACAGGACGGTATCAGATGTTCGAGCCTAGCAAATTTTAGAGCAATAGGAAATCCTATTTCCTTTGTAAGAGTTTTAATACGCTCTGGATTTTTCATTAGATGAAATATTTCTAAAAAATTGCATATTTGTACAATTTCTGATGGAAACATCCCAAGCTCTACTTTCATAAAGTTTGTAAGGTTAGCATCATTAATTATACTACCTCTTTCTATTTTAGACTCTGGATCATAGCTTTTAAACGCTGTTAAAAATCCCAAAGTTAGATAAGCAAAACGTTCCTTTGGATCTGTCTCATCACACACATTTATATTATCTAGATATACTGTGAAGTCTTCTAAAGAACTTTTGTTTTGCATGGCTGTATGTAAAGTTGGAGAAATATATTTTAGAATATCTAAATCTAATAGCTCTAAAAAAACTGACTTAGGATTTGCTAATTTCAAAATTTTTATAATTTCTTCTCTTATTCTAGGTAACTTTGCGTTTTTAATTTCTGAACCTAGTTTGGTAATGGCATTTTTTAATTCAGGCTCTATAGAAAATTTTAGCTTTTCTGCAAATCGTAAGATTCGTAGAATCCTGATAGGATCTTCTTTTAATCTTACATAAGGATCACCAATCATTCTGATGATTCTTTTATTGATATCTTTGACACCATCTTCATAATCTTCAATTTTCTTTGCAATTGGATCGTAAAATATGCTGTTTATCGTCAAATCTCTTCTTGATGCATCATCTTCTGCTCCACCAAATACGTTGTCATTGGTTGATAAATCTGTACTATTTTCAGGTGCTTTTCTAAACGTAGCCACTTCAAATTGTTTAACTCCTCTTTTAACCAGCACAAGCTTAAATCTTTTTCCAATAAGATAACTATTTTTTACCAAAAACCTGACTGTTTTAGGTTTTGCACTTGTCACTATATCAAAATCTTTTGGCTGTAGGCCTAGTAGTAGGTCTCGGACACATCCTCCTACTAGATAAGCGACAAAACCTCCATCTTGTAGCTGTTTTATGATTGTTAATGCTTCAGAGTCTATTGCTCTAGCATCTATTAGATTTAGCATTTGTCTGGTAAGACTAGTCATTTTTGAAGTTTCCTTAATTTTAATAACAAAATATTAACATGACACTTAAAAGATGATAGTTATCATAACAGTTAAGTTTTAGTTATTTTGTCACAAAGCTGCAAGTGAATGTATTTCAAAGATCTAAATCTTTCAGATGAATTATTTCAAGGCATTACTTCAAATGGCTTCGAGGAGTGTACTCCTATACAGGCTGCTACCATCCCAGACTGTTTAAAAGGCAAAGATATATCAGGGCTTGCTCAGACTGGCACTGGCAAAACTGCTGCATTTTTGGTTCCTTTGATGGAGAGGGTTTTTATGGGAAAGCTTGGAAAAAATGGGTTTTCCAATTGGCAGAAAGGTCAATTTTGTCTGATTATGGTCCCAACAAGAGAGCTTGCAGAGCAAGTATACCAAGATTTTTACTCTTTTAAGGGTGCTACAGTTCTGGATGCTGTCCAAATCTATGGCGGCACCACTTATGACAGACAAAACAAAATGATCAAACAGGGGGTTGAATTTATTATAAGTACCCCTGGTAGACTTATCGATTTGTATAAATCTCATTCTTTAGATCTCAGACAATGTAGGGCAATTGTTTTTGATGAAGCTGACAAAATGTTTGATATGGGATTCAAAGATGACATGCAATTTTTATTGCACAGAATTCCTAGAAATAGACAACTTATGTTTTTTAGCGCAACCATGGATTTTTCTGTTATCAACATGGCTTATAAGTTTGGGGCATCACCTATAGAAATAGATCTAAGCAAAAAGCACGTAAGAACACAAAATGTAGATGACTACATATACCATATAGGAGAATCACAAAAACCACAGTATCTACTGTCTGTGTTGAACAAACTTAATCCTAAACAGACAATAGTATTTAGTAACTTCAAGCACAAAATTGAAGTGCTGGAAATGTTTTTAAATAAAAATGGCATTACTTCAACTGGTATTTCTAGTCTTTTGACACAGCAGCAGCGTAAAAGAGTCATGGATCAGTTTAGAAACCACCCAGATTTTAATGTGCTGGTAGCAACTGATGTGGCAGCTAGAGGATTAGACATAGAAAATGTAGATCTAGTAATTAACTATGAGCTTGCTGATAACCCAGAAAATTATATCCATAGAATTGGAAGAACAGGTAGAGCTAAAAAAATTGGCGTTGCCTGTAGCCTGGTCTCTGATTTAGATGTTCCTAACTTACTTAGAGTTGAAGAATACCTAGCAAGTAAACTAAAAACACAATGGCTTGAAAAATCTGATCTAATAGAAGATTTTGTAACTTTAGATAAAGTAAAACAAGATATAGCTAAGAAAAAATATAAACCTACTAAAAAAACTAAAAAGCCTAAAACCAGACCTAAAAAGATATCTAAAAAAACATCTAAAGCAGCATCGTATAAACCCAAACAGGTTACTAAATCTTTTGAAGATAAAAGGATAAATAAAAAGGTAAAGAAAAAAGTGAAGGTAAGAAAGGGAAGAAGTGGGAAGAGTAAAAAAGGTGTTTTGTCTTTTATTGATAGACTAAAAGGTCTGACAAAATGTTTTTATTAAAACCGAAGGGTTTTAAGCAATTCTTTTGTAGGTTACCTTGAATGTTAGGCAACATTTTCAATAAGTGCACACCTAGCTTCACTTTCGGCCTCCGGCCTATTCGTTACGCTAGTGCACACTTATTGAAAACGAAGACCTTTAATATAAAATGAAAACCCTTATTACTTTTTTGCTTCTTTGGTAGTGATATTAGGCTTAGCAGCACCAGTACCACCGTCCACAGACTGTATACCATGCATTATTAACAGTTTGTTTCTTAAAAGATTCAGTACATTAGTATGTTTCTTTAAGTAAGCTTTAGCACCTTCTCTACCTTGAGCAATCTTACTTCCTTCATAACTGTACCAGGAACCTGCCTTTTGAACCAAGTTCTTAGACACAGCAAGATCCAATATATCACCTTCTATAGAAATACCATCGCCATACATCAAATCAAATTCCACCTTAGCAAATGGAGGAGCCAATTTATTTTTTACAACCTTAACTACAGTTTTACACCCTATGGCAGTATCACCTTCCTTTATTACAGAAGATCTTCTGACATCAAGCCTGACAGAAGAATAAAATTTAAGTGCGTTTCCACCAGTAGTGGTTTCTGGATTCCCAAACATAACACCTATTTTCATTCTGATCTGGTTTATAAAAACTACAGTGGTATGTGATCTATTAATGGCAGCCGTTAGTTTACGTAAAGCCTGAGACATTAACCTAGCCTGCAAACCCATATGGCTATCGCCCATCTCACCTTCTATCTCTGCTTTAGGGGTCAAAGCAGCCACAGAATCTACAACTAGAATATCTACACCACCAGAGCGTACCAAAGTTTCTGTAATCTCAAGTGCTTGCTCACCTGTATCAGGCTGAGAGATCAACATATCTTTTGTTTCAACACCCAATTTTTTTGC
This sequence comes from Bdellovibrionales bacterium, assembly GCA_965203875.1. GTDB lineage: Bacteria > Bdellovibrionota > Bdellovibrionia > Bdellovibrionales > JAUICD01 > CBDANC01. Next base: position 354,667 of record OZ241914.1, read on the forward strand.
ATAAGCCAAATCTAAAGCATGCTCTGCATCTACAAATGCAGCCGTACCACCATTTTTTTGACATTGAGCTATTATCGACAATGCCAAAGTAGTTTTACCAGAAGATTCAGGTCCGTAGACTTCCACGATTCTACCTCTAGGAACACCTCCAATGCCAAGTCCAATATCTAACGAAAGAGAACCAGTAGATATAGTAGAAATATTTTGATAAGAAGTTTTCTTTTCCCCCAACTTCATTATAGAGCCTTTGCCAAATTGTTTTTCTATAGTGCTTATAGCTACTTCTAAAGCCTTTTTTCTTTCTGTTCTATTAGTCTCCAACATAGACGCCTCCTAGTAATAAAAATCATCCGATAGTTCGTCCCATTCCTACTATAAAGGTAGTCCTAAAAGTACCTTTTTCAGATTTGCCTAATATTTAACGCTTGGGGTCTATATTAATTGATGAAGGATTTGCAAAAAAATATTGGTAAAAAGCCCTGCAACCACATCATCCAATACAACACCCATGCTACCTTTTACAGTTCTATCCAAATACCCTATTGGAAACGGTTTTGTAATATCTAGAATTCTAAAAATTATAAAAGATAAAAAAATATACACTATAGTTGGAGGCAGTATAGCCATGGCCACCAAATAACCGGCTATTTCATCAATTACTATAGAGCTATGATCTCTTGTGTTCATGTTGGTTTCATAAATTTCAACAAGCACAATAGAAACAATAATAAATACTAAAGCAAAAGATAAATAAACCATATCATTAAATTGGCCCAATAAAATAACCAGAGGAATGCCCAAAGCTGTTCCTATTGTTCCAGAAGCTCTGGGTGCCAAACCACAATAAAATCCGGTCACAATTAATTTTACAAATGTCATAGCACTTCTTCCTATCACGTTTTTTTTTGACTGAATAGCTACTAATTTATTGAGAGAAAATCTACATCATGCTAGAACAAGCATTACGACCTCAATATTGGAGTTAATCCTTTGATAGAAAGTTCAAAAAAAAATAAAATACTCGATAAGCTGGCTAGATACCTTGCAATAAGAGATCATTCTGTACAGGAATTAAAAGATAAACTTATAAAAAATTTTGATGAACAAGAAATAAACCAAGCAATAGAATATGCAGATAAAGCCGGTTGGCTAGTTCCAGAAGAAGAGTTATCACAGAAAGTGGCATCAAGGCTTAATTCCAAGTACAAAGGCAGAAGATATATAAACAAGTATTTATCTACAAAGGGTTTGCCTACAGTTGAAATTAAAGAAGACATAGAAATATCAAAAGCTAGGAAATTAATTAGAAAAAAACTCTATGACAAAGAACCTACGTTAAAAGTATATAGATTTTTATGTTCGCAAGGATATGATAGTAGTATAGCAAGAAGAGTAGTACATGAAAAGTCATGAGGTAAGACAAAGTTTTATTGATTATTTTGCCGAAAACGGACATATGCATTTAAAGAGCAGTTCTCTTGTTCCGGATGGCCAAGATCTTTTGTTTACAAATTCGGGAATGAATCAATTCAAAAATGTTTTTTTAGGCATAGAATCACCTCCGTCTGATAAAGTGGTCACATGTCAAAAGTGTTTAAGAGCTGGTGGGAAGCATAATGATCTGGAAAATGTCGGCCACACAGCAAGACACCATACGTTTTTTGAAATGCTGGGAAATTTTTCTTTTGGAAGTTATTTTAAAAAAGAAGCAATTTTCTATGCATGGGACTATTTAACAAAAACCCTAAAATTAGACAAGGATCGATTGTACATCAGTGTTTTTAAAGATGATCTGGAGTCATTTGATATTTGGCACAAACAAGAAAAGATACCTACAGATAGAATATTCAAATTTGGCGAAGAAGATAATTTTTGGAGAATGGGTAGTACAGGTCCTTGTGGACCTTGTAGTGAAATATACTATGATCATTATCCAGAAAGAGGAAAACCTAAGGATATAAATGATGACACAACCAATAGGTTTGTCGAAATATGGAATTTGGTATTTATGCAGTTTTATGAAACAGAAAACAAACGGCAAAAAATTCCAAAACCTTGTGTAGATACAGGGGCTGGTTTAGAAAGATTGTCTGCTGTTATGCAAAATACAAATGTAAATTTTGAAACTGATCTATTCTTATTTCTAACGGATAAACTATCTAGCAAAACTAATATATCTTACAAAAGTGACAATAAAACTATAATAGCAATGAGAGTGTTAGCAGATCATGCTAGAGCGGTTTCGTTTTTAATCGCAGATGGAGTGATGCCATCAAATGATGGTAGAGGGTACGTTTTAAGAAGAATCATTAGAAGAGCAATAATGTATTCCAGAAAATTGTCAGAGCACACAGACTTGCTATCTAGTTTAACAAAAGAAGTTATTTCAAAAATGAAATCTGTATATCCAGATTTGGATAAAAATAAAGCTCTAATATTAAGAACCACAAAAAATGAAGAGGAAAAATTTATGCATACCTTAGATCAAGGTGAAGAACTTTTAAATGAAGCTTTGCAAAAATCGCATAACAAAATTTTGGATGGTGCTGTTGCTTTTAAGTTATATGACACGTACGGCTTTCCTGTTGACCTAACCAAAGTTATTGCTAAAGAACATGGAATCACTGTAGATGAAGAATCATTTTTAAAGCATATGTCTAAGGCTAAAGCTATATCTAAATCCACTTGGACAGGACAGCATATAAATAAAAATGAAGAACACGTCATAGCATTTGTATCCAAAAATAATAAAACAAAATTTCTAGGATATGAAATGCTAGAGTGTGAATCTAAAGTGTTAGCTATATCAGATACTAAAAGCCAAGTGCAAGAACTTAAATCGAATCAGTTAGGATTTTTGATTTTGGACAAAACTTGTTTTTATGCTGAGAGCGGGGGACAAGTGGGGGATGTAGGTGAAATCCTAAGTTTAGCAGAAGTGCAAGACACTATAAAAAGAAATGATGTTTTTGTGCATGTGGTAAAGATAAATCAAAGTAAGTCAATAAAGGTAGGTGACAAAGTAAAGTTAATTGTAGATAAGCAACAAAGAGAGAAAGCATCAAACAATCATTCTGCAACTCATCTTCTGTATTACGGATTAAAAAAATTTTTAGGCGATCATATAAAACAAGCAGGTAGTCATGTAAACGGTGATCGCTTAAGGTTTGATTTTACCCACGACAAACAAGTGACTCCAGAAGAAATAGCAATGATAGAAAATGAAATTAACCAAGTTATCTCGGATAAAATAGATGTAATACATGAAAGCATGGAATACGACACTGCCACTAAAAAAGGTGCTGTAGGTATGTTTGGAGAAAAATATGGCAAAATAGTCAGAACAATAAAGATGGGAGATGTATCTTTTGAATTGTGTGGAGGAACGCATGTTAAAAATACCTCCAGCATCCAGGCATTTAAAATTGTATCAGAAGGCAGTGTTAAGTCAGGCGTTAGAAGAATAGAAGCCGTTGCTGGAGTTGAAGGAGTAAAGTTTTTACTTAAAAATACAAGAGAAAATATTCTAAGCAAAAAAACTGCCCACGTTCAAGATAGCTGGCAGAATTATAAGAATAATATTTTTGTTTTACCAGATTGGATAAAAGAGAAAGAAAAAATCGAAAAAGATTTGAAAAAACAAATCAAAATGCTAGGTCGCCCTAAGTTAGATATAGATCAATATATAAAAAATGCTGAAGGTATAGGAAATCATAAATTTATATTTGCACACATTAAGTCAAAAGACAGAAGCTACTTGATGAACGCTGTGACTAAACTTAAATCCAAAATTAATTCTGGATTAATTGTAGTCATTGGAAAGGATAGAAAAATTCCTTTGATAGTAACTGCAAAAAATATTGGCGTGGATTCAAATGATATCTTAAATAAAATTGTAAAAATAGCCGGAGGTGGCGGAGGAGGCAGAAAAGAATTGGCTCAAGGCTTTATATTAAACATAGACAAATTGACTGAATGTAAAGATACCATAAATAAGTATATGAAAGAGGTTGTTTGATGAGAACAAAAATAAATTCACCAAAAGCAAAGTATTTGAAAGAACTTTTTTGTGATGAAGACGCTAATTTTGAACTGGCAAAATCCAACGCTAATAAGCTCAATCCTGATATGTCCATTTCTTTTATTGAGGGTAAAATTTTACAAGTGCTCTTAAGATCAATACATGCAAAAAAGGTGATAGAAGTTGGGACATTTACCGGATATTCTGCTCTATGGATTGCAAAAGCTCTGAATAACGAAGGTAAGATTTGGACTTTGGAACAAAATCCAGAACATGCCAAGCTGGCTAAAGAAGCATTGTCTGATTTTCCTGTGTGCGAAGTGTTGGAAGGAAATGCTTTAGATAGTTTAAAATTGTTGGAAAAAGAAGCTCCCTTTGATGCTATATTTATCGATGCTGATAAAAGTGGATATTTGGATTATTTAGATTGGGCATCTAAACATATAAGAAAAGGTGGACTTATCATAGGTGATAACACTTATCTTTTTGAAAATGTATACCTAGATTCTCCAACTAATGATGTTTCTAAAAAAGCATGGGAAGCTATGCGTAAATTTAATAAAACACTTAGCAATCCAGACAAATACACATCTGTCATTTTGCCTACTGAAGAGGGTATGTCCATAAGCATAAAAGAATTTTAATGAGAGTTATTGGAGGCTATTTAAAAGGCAGAACGCTTGTCAGCTTTCAAAACTTAAACATCAGACCGATGTCTAATATGGTGAAAGAAAGTGTATTTAATATAATAAACTTTAAAATACAAAATTCATCAGTATTAGATTTATTTTCTGGTACAGGCAGTTTGTCTATAGAATCAGCTTCTAGAGGAGCTAAAAATATAATTGCAGTAGACAGTGGAAAAAACTCTGTAAACATAATAAGAAAAAATGTAGAAAAATTTAATCTATCAGATTCAATAACAGTATGCAGACAAGATGCTTTTAAATTTCTAAAAAAATGCACTACTCAATTTGATATAGTTTTTGTTGATCCACCGTTTGTGAAAAAAATATCAGATAAGATCGTGTCGTCAGTTTCAAATAGTGATGTAATACACAAAGATAGCATGCTGTTCATACAGGTAAGTAAGCATGACAACATTAAAGATTCATATGGAAAGCTATTTGTAGCAAATAAAAAATCATACAGTGATAAACATCTAATAATATTTAAAGTTAAACAGTAGTATTTTTAACTAAAAACTTTTTATTTTTTATATAACATCACAAGAGATTCTATATTTTCTCCAGCAAGCATCCTGCAAAGCATGCCGAGTATTTTTAATACCTCTGGTTTTAAATCTAGTAGGTCGTTATATTTTGTACCAGTTTTTAATTCATATTGTTCAATATCATCACAAACTTTTCCCATGATGCGGTTAACATCACATAAAATATCTTTGAATTTTCCTAATCCATTAAGATTAAATTCATTCTTTACAAATTTAATAAACCAATAGAAATTTCTGATGGTTTTCCTTACATTATGGTAGTCTTTGTATATTAGTTTTACTTTTGTTTCGTTAGAATTGCGTCCTTTTTCTGTTATACTAATTGTATCTTGTAGGTATGACTTTAAAAACTGATGAAGTTCAAAGGTTGAAGTACTAATAAATTCACCTTTAAAATCCAGTTTATTTAGATGTTCTAAGTTGGAACCAAGTAGATTTTCTAAAAATTTACTTATCTTTTTAGATTGTTCTTCCACGCTTGAGTTTGCTTTGATTGCATCTTTTAATTTGCCCATTTTGATAACCATCATATCTAAGTCTTTTGGGATCAAATGAGAGGTGTCGAAGATGAAATAAGCTGATCTAAGTCTCTGTGCGGTTTTTCTCATATAGACAAGTTGCTTAAAGTCTTTTGAGCTGGCTGGCAAACCAGCCTCTAGTCTAGAAAGAACGGCTTTAAATTCTAAAATTTGTTTGAACGAAAAAGATTCTTCAAATCTAGAGGCACGTTTTTCAAAGATAGAATGCAAATCACGATCTGTTAGATCTAATATATCGTTAAACGATGTTATTTTTTTTACTGATGATGTATCTAAATCACTTACTAACATTTCTTACCTTGTCACACCTTACCTTGGTTACTAGAATTTTTATTCTATTGTTGAACATACCCTTGCTAACAACAGGATGTGTCAGTAACCAGTGAATATTGTAATTTATAAGGCTACCTTGTTTCAAGTAATTTTGCTATTATCTCTATAAGAGACAGTTTAGCTTATGAATATTAAAAAAAATGTTTCTATTAGAGAACGTGGTGTGGCACTGCTCATATCTTTGTTTAGTATTATGATGCTTAGCTTTATTGCTGTTGAAGTTAGTTATGATACTAGCATTGACTACATTATATCGAGCAGAGAGTACCATAAACTCAGAGCTTATTATGCCGCAAAGTCTGGAGTAGAGTTATCGTTACTTAGAATATTGATGTACAAAAAAGCACAAAGTCAATTTAAACAACAGTTATCTGCTAATCCTAGTTTAGTTGATACAATATGGAATTTTCCATTTTCTTGGCCTGTTGATATACCAGAAGATTTGGCTGGTGTAGATCAGCAAGGTATAACAGAAGTTTCCAAGGAATCATTGTTAGAAGACGTGCAGTATCAAACTATGATTCAAAGTGAAGGTGTTAAAATAGATATAAACTCACTTGCGGCTGCTAATGAATCTTTAGCCAATTCTATAAAGGTGCAGCTTGCTAGCTTATTTAGAAATTATATAGACTCGTTAGAAGAATCAGATTCAGAAATAGAAGATGTGGATTATGAAAGAGTGATAGAAAATATAAAGGATTGGGTGGATGCAGATGATATGTCATTTGATAATAGAGATGAAAAGGCTCTGTATGAAGATCCGAATTTACCTTATAATAGGGCATTTAGAACTTTGGAAGAATTAAGGATGGTGAGTGGTGTTACAGATCGAGTTTTTAATTTTCTTAAACCTAGTATAACGGTGTATGGAGTGGGTGGTGTAAATCCAAATAAAGTAAGTAAGGTGGTATTAAGATCAGTTCATTCTACTATCACTGATGAGATAATAGATCGAATGAATGAGCATTTTGAGCAGTCTGGCCCTTTTAAGAACGAAGATGATTTTTTTGGTTTTCTATCTAGGTTTAATGTAAATGTTAATGAAATTAAGGATTCTGGCATACGGTTATATTTTTCTGAAGAAGGTGAGACAAATTTTTTGATAAAGAGTGTTGGAAAGTCTGGGGTTGTGAACAAAGAGGTACAAGTTGTGGTCTATGACAGAGATAAAGTTAAAAGTATACTAGGAATTTCTAATAGGCAGGCGGCTGTTGGAACTTCTACTACATCTACAACTTCTACTACTGCCAGTGGTGGGAAAAGTGATGAAGTTAGTCCTGCTGCCTCTACGACAAGTACGGTCCCTTCGAAGGTTCCTCAGGGTAGACCTGAAATAATATATTGGTATGAAAGCTAGAGGTTTTCAATTTTTAATAAGTGTATACAGCGAAACGACAAGGCCAAAGGCCTTAGTGTAGCTATGTATACTTATTAAAAATGTTGCCCAACGTTCAAGGTAGACTCCAACAGACTTTCTAAAGGTTTTCAAATTCTATCAACTGCTACAGCTACAGATCATCATGCAAGCTACCAAACAAAGAGTTTGACAAAAATTGGGGGGGGGGGGGGGTAACATACTTTTTGAGCAGCTTTTTTTTGCTGTTTAAGTCTTTACAAGGGGGTAAGGGGTGTTTTTAAGTAATTTTCTAAAATTAGGTTTGTACAAGTCATCTTGTATATTGTTTTCATGTTTGTTCTTTGTATCGTGTAATACTGTTAGTAGTAAGCCTACAGAGATTGTATCTAATGCTGGTAGTAGAAAGATTGCAAGTGCTAGTGCTGCTGCTATGGCTGTAAATTCTAGTGCTTTTTTAGCAATGCAAGCTTGTCCTGTACTGGCTAGTATTCAGTCTAGAATCCCATCATGGAGGGGTACTCCTGATCGTGATGAACATATTGGTCGAAGACTTAAGAACTTCATTACAAATAATTACCCTGATCGTGATGAACATATTAACCGCTACAACGCAGAATACGTTATGAATATGCTACAAGAAACAGACGGTCAGGGTAGAACCTTGCACCAGAGGCTTATGTTGGAGTTATCTTCTAATAGTGATTGTTTAAGTCGTATAGGTGATCTAAGAGAAAACATATGTTTTTACAGAGAGTATAGCGAAGCTTGCGATGCTTTGCATAAGCTTGACAAGCTAGACGGGGAAACTATTATACAAGAGTTTGAAGAGTTTGCAGGAGCTTCTATAGAGTCTATCGATCCTAGTCAGTTAGTAGGTAAACTTGATGGGTTTATTCAAAGCAGAGGTTTGATTGCCAGATTCTTTCATAGGGAACCAGTGTTATACAAAGAACCGTCATCACGAGAGGAAGAATTAGAACAATTAGAAGCAGAAGCGAGATCGCAGGAAATGAATTTTAGAACATCTCTTATAACAGCCCCTATAATACTGGCACTACTGTCAGGAATACATAAGGCTGCAGCGACAACTGCTGGGGCAGCAGCAGTGGGAGCGGTGGGAACGGTAGGAGCAACAGTAGTAACACTGGCTATGGTTGGTGGTGTAGTTTGGCTTGCAACTGGTGGATTTGACAAGAGATTGAAAAATAGACTTAGACCTAGAGCAGAAAATCCATAATGCTAATTAAGAATGTTTTGAGTAAAAGCTAGCCTTATGTAGCTGGTTTTGTTATTGCCTTTAATGTTTATGAAGGTACTTATTTCCGGATCAAATGGCTTTATTGGAAAACATCTTAAACAATTTCTGATCCGAAAAAACTTTTCTGTAACCTCCTTGGTAAGAAATCACCCTAAAGATTCTGAAATTCTATTTAAGCCTGACAATAATTACTTAGATACCTCGAGCATAAAAGGTGTTAATGTAGTCATAAATCTTTCAGGATCAAATATAGCTGTTCGCTGGAGTAAAAAAAATAAAAAACTGATAAAAGATAGCAGGCTCAACAGCACTAAAACTTTGGTTAACTCTATTTTAAAACTTAAACATCCTCCAGAGCTTTTTATTTCAGCGTCTGCGGTTGGTATATATGGTAATAGAGCTTCTGAGATTCTTTTTGAAGAAAGTAATGCTGGTTCTGATTTTTTATCTAAACTTTGTATTGAATGGGAATCTGAAGCTAATAGGTTAAATCAAAAAGATGTTCGTGTTGTAAACTTGAGGCTAGGTATGGTTTTAGAAAACAGCGGAGGCGTATTAAAAAAAATGATACCTGTGTTTAAATCAGGATTAGGTGCAATTGTTGGTTCTGGAGATCAGTACATAAGTTGGATTGATATAAAAGACCTTTTATCTTTAGTATCATTTATCATAAAAACACCTGGCATTAAAGGACCTGTAAATGCTTGTAGCCCCAACCCCGTTACAAATCAGGAATTTTCATTGGAATTGGCTCGATCACTTAAAAAGCCTTGCTTTTTAAAAATACCAACATGTGCTATTAGGTTACTGATGGGAGAAATGGGAAATGTAATTTTATATAGTCAAAGAGTAGAGCCTAGAAAAGTTTTAACCAAAGGATTTAAATTTAATCATGAATCGTTAAAGTTCTCTTAAAAACTCGGTTTTTATTTTAGTTGGTAGGATAAGGCAAGCCTGATTTGATGATTGTTGCCAGAGCCAAATCTAGTTTGGTTTTTAAGTGATAAGTTTTCTGATGTTGTTTGTTCTGGAAGTTTTGTTTCTAGTGTATAGTCATCAAATTGTGTGTAGTTGTAACTTAAACTTAAATCTATAAGGTCTCGAAGTTGAAGGTAGTTGAATCCAAGTCCTAATTGAGTTGATGCAGCAAAATTGGAACCATCATGAGCAATATGATTTTGTGTAGTAGGTGATGAAAGAGTTGTTTTTGTGTGAATGTTAGCTATGCCAAAAGCAAGTGTTACATAAGGAACTATTGGATCAACAGATTGAGTTAATGCCCAGTCTATATCTGCTAACCAAACAAACGTGTCATTTTTACCTTCCAAGAAGAGTTTGGGATTGTCGGTTAGTATAGTAAAATTATTATCGTGTAGATAGTAAAGTTCGGTACCAATCTCTAAATCAAATAATAAAGTGTCAACAGCATATTTTACACCAAATCCTGGTATGTTTAGGTATTTGTCTTTAAACTCTGCATAATTTTGATTTTCTGATGTGCCTGTATTAAAAATAAAAACTTGCATTTTGTTAGGTAAGTTTGCAAAGGTGAAAATGCCTACTTTCCAACGTTGGTCATCAAACTCTTTTTCAGTTTGAGAGTAAGCTAAATGGGTGAATCCTTGCAGAATAAGGAAAACAAAAATCATTCTAAACTTAAATAACATAACAATATCGTAGCACAACTTCACTTAGTTAAGTTATAATTTTTTATTTCTTATCTAGAGATAACGACTGTAGTTTGCTTAAAAAATTATTTTAGTTGATCTAGAGTGTTTCAAAATGGACGTTAGTATTTTTTACAATGGCTATTGGGTAATGTTGTGGCAGAAACCAGGACAGGGTTTTTAATATACCTGTGTGTTCTGATTGTGGCGGATCTCCTAGTGAGTTGGCACAGAAGCATATGTCGAAGGTGTTTTTATTGTTTTTTAGTATAGAGAATTTAGCTTGATATACTCCCTGGTCTAAGAAAAATTGTCTTAGTATGGATCTCACATAGCTTGGAATCGCAAGCTTTTGTGCTGTGTTAATGTTGAAAGGTTTAGCTAAAAATCGCCCTGTTTCTTTAAAGAGCCATATCATGCCGTAGGTAAAAATAAAATCTGGAAAATCTTTATCTGGATTTAGTACAATTCCGACACCTTTGTTGTGTGCCCAGCTAAGAAGCTTAGTTGCAGGTTCTTTAGATGATTTGCTGGACGATATTAGCATGTATGGCATTCCATCCGATCCTTGTTGCGGAAGATCATGTGCTATGCTGATGTTGCATTTTGGGAACATATTTAGAAAACTGTGATCCCAATTTTTATCTCTATTCTTATCTTCTATTTCTAGGTGTTTTAGAAACTCATTCATTAAAGCCCTTCGTTTTTGATAAGTATATATAATGAAATGACAAGGTTATAAACCTTTAGCACGGTTAAACATATTGCTGATAGTAAAAAAACCGCAGCCGCAAGGCTGGTTGTGCAACGTCTAAAGGTTTTCAATTTTATCAAATATTTGATTAGCAAAGCGGCAAGTCGGAAGGCTTAAAGCGTAGCTAAGAGAATATTTGGTAAATGTTAACCAACGTTCAAGGTAGACTATGAAAGAATTTACATTAAAGCCCTTCGTGTAGTAAAACTTCTGCTAACGGAATGCAAGACCGGAGGTCAAAACTAAGCCTTCTCATTTTTATATAGTATTTTTAAATTTCTTCAAGAGCACATTTTACGGAATAATCGCTTACTTTATTACAAAAGTATTCATCTCCTTGTGAGCATAAATTTAAACTTTTTTCGTATAAATCACACCAACTTTCAAAGGAACTCCAATTATTGGAGTTATTACAACCTGTTAATGTTAATATTGCTAATAAAATTATTTTTTTCATGCTTTTTCTTCCACGCACAGAAATTGGTATGTTTAAGTCATTTGTTTGATTCCTGGTAACAGGTCAAACAGGCATTCTTTAAAGTAATGGGATTCATTGCTCAGATTAACATCAAATCCATATATACCTTTACCTAACATATATGTTTTAACTACATAACCACTGATGTCTAAGTTCATAGGTTCTAGAGTGAAAGTTATAAACTTACCTTCTATAGGATTTAAATTTATATGCTGTTTTAACTCTTGAGAAACTAAACTAGCTCTGTCTACATGAAACATTAAGCTATCATTGGATGCATTTACTAGTACCGCACTATTTAGTACTAAATTGGAAGGATCAACGGTCTGAACACAGGTGGCTTTTATGCCTGTTACATTTTTTACCAAATGCTTCTGGGTGTTTAACATAAGCACCCCCTTTATTATACAGGTCGGACATACCTGGCCTAAAGTTTAGGGTAATAGGTATAATCTTTCTTTGATGTTTCTTTACAATACACGTTTGGGTAAAGAATCTCTAAACTATACACTCAGATTGTTACTATATGGATCATAAACAGTATACAACCGTTCTGTTATTGGAAATATTTCTGGATTGCAGGTTGATTATTTAGTTTGACAAAAATGTAAGAGAGGGTATTTTTGTTTATCGGTCTAAAGTTAAATCAAGGGGGCAGAATGTCTTTTAGACAATTTTTTGATTTAGGTTTATATAAGTCATCTTGTATATTGTTTGCCAGTTTATTTTTTGTATCTTGCAACACTGCTAGTAGTAAACCCACAGAGATTGTATCTGCTGCAGGAACTAGGAATATTGCTAGCTCTGCCATAACTAATATTAATGCTAGTGCATTTTTGATGATGCAATATTGTCCTGTGGTTACTCGCATTCAATCTAGAGTCCTAGAAGCTGGTGGCAGTCTTAACGGTGAACAGATGATGGCTTTAATGCAAGAAAAAGATTTTACAGGCAGAACTTTACAACAAAGACTTATGTCAGAATTGTCTTCTAATAATGATTGTATTAGACGTGTTGCTGAGCTTAGAGAAAATATATGTCTTTACGGAGAGTATAGTGAGGTTTGCGAAATTTTATATCAACTTGAAAAGCTAAAAACAGAAGATATTGTACAGGAGTTTGAGGAGTTTACGGGTGCCTCTGTAGACTCTATTGATCCTAGCCAGTTGCCTGGTAAAGTTGAGGCATTTGTAAACTCTAACAGTACTTTCTTTGGTAGAATAAATAATACACTAAACAATAATAAACATATTATGATTCCTGCTGTTATTGCATTAGTATTTATAACTGTAGCAGCAGCTTTACCAATAATTCCAGCAGTAGGGGCAGCATTAGGTTATGGTGCAGTAACAGCAGCTTCGGTACTAACAGATGTGGCGGCTGTAACCGTAATTAGTACAATTGGAATGTCGTTGGTTGGCTGGTTAATTTATAGAAAAGATGTAAGAAACAGAAGAAGACCTAACTAATTCGTTGCAGATATTCTGGATATGACGGGTAAAACAACTTCGTTTGATAGAACAAGGATTAAATAATCTTCATTCATTAAAGATGCTTGGTTTAATGGTTCCTTTTAACTCAATTTTGTGCCCGTATAGGCTGCCAATATTGTCATGGTGTTGGCCATTGTCTTCGTTTGCACTATCACCACTACCATAATATAATTTGAATCCTTTTGTGAAAATATAGTTGTACAAAGCACCCAGCTCTATGGGTCCTACATCTACGTCAATTCCTGCTCCAACTTGTCCGGCATGAGACATAGCCCATTTTTCTTGTTCTTCATTAGGTTCATTTAGTCCTATGTTGTTGAACGCTAATCCATAATCAGACGTAACATAAGGGGTCATAAAAGAAAAGATGTCATCAAAATGCCAGTTTCCTCCAACAAACCAAATAAGTTTGTTTTGATTTCCTATGTCTTCTGCCGACTCCCCAGTACCTTGAATATTATGTTTAAAATAGGTAATGCTTGTGTCAAAAGATGGGCCCTTATAGGGTTTGTACTCACTGGTTAGTGTGAACGAAGGAAGTAAAGTTTCTTTTAAGTCATATTCTCCTGCTGCTAGTGTTGAGGTTTCCCCTTGGTTTGAAACGTTGAGTTTATCGTATAGGACCGTGCCGAGTGAAAGAGCTATACTCCAACCGTAATCGTCGTAATAAAATACTCTGTCGTCATAATAGTCTCTGATTTGGGCTTTAGCATTTGATACAAAAAGGCAAATGATCAATACAGCAACCGATCTATAACCAATTTTTTTCATAACTTTCCTCCATACATGTCCTAAAGATTGTACTAGTTGTTAAGGATACTTGGTTTAATGGTTCCTTTTAACTCAATTTTGTGCCCACCTAGGCTATCAAAATCAAAGCCATATCCTTTCAAAGCTGCTCCTTCGCTGTTAGGTATTTGCACTGGTGCAGGCAGTATCAGCTCTAGTTCGTATCCATTTGTTAGTACGTAGTTATACAAAAGGCCTAGCTTTACAGGGCCTACGTTTATATCAACTCCTGCTCCAGCTTGGGTGGCCAGAGACAGTGACGAGTCGTCTAAAAGTTCCACATTTTCACTTTCAAGATTCACAAAGTTGTAGGCTAGCCCAACATCAGCAGTAACATAGGGAGTTAAACGAGAGACCACTTCATCGAAGTTATAATTTCCTCCAACAAACCAAATAAGCCTACTTGAACTACCTACATCAGTACCTTCTTCTGATAAATCGTGTGAAAAATAAGTAAGACCTGTATCAAAAGATAAGCCCATGTAAGGCTTATACTCTCCAGTCACCATAAACGACGGAAGTAGAGTTTCTTTCAATTCCAGCGTTCCTTTTGCGGAGATGTTTGACAAGGCATTGACTATAGTTGATGATGGAGCAGTCACTTCTTTGAATGAAAGATAGTAATCTTGTTCTCCGTACAGGACAGTGCCCAGCGATAGAGCTACACTCCAACCGTAGTCATCGTAATAAAACACTCTGTCGTCATAATAGTCTCTGATTTGGGCTTTGGCATTTGATACAAAAAGACAAACTCCCAGTAGCAACAATAACCTTTTCATAGATCCCCCTCTTAAGCTGCGTCCCAAAGCCAGTTTTTACACGATCTAATAAAAATATCAATACTAAAGCTTGCCAGCTACGTTGTGCAGTGCTCCAGTTTTGTAGCTGTGCACCTAAGCTAGTTGAGCCATTTAATAAAATCTAAAAAACTTACGAAACTACTAAGATCATGCAGCCGAAGGGCAATAAAATTCTTGTTACTAAAAAATACAGCTCAGGCGTAAGCCGGCCAACCTGTGACCTCTATGCTCTTGTAAGGATAAACAGCTTCGTACGAAGACTCTAGTAAACAAAGTTGACTTCAATTCTGTGGTTATTACTACCTTTAAATTCTGTATCCAAGTTATTCAAGTATTCTGGTCTGTGTGGCAATAACCTGGTGTAACTATATCCCAAGCCAAGTTTTGCAACCTTAGCATCAATATTCCACCCAAGTCCTAGTGAAAAAAATGGCACATATATTTTATCATCTGTTGCCAACACTTTTCCTTGTGCACGTGTTGTAGCATCCTCAAGCTGAACACTAGCTGTTCTACCTTGCCAAAGTTTAATATGATTATGCAAAAACCCAGCTCTGACTGTTAGTTTTGGTGCAAAAGGAATCTTTTCAAAATAAACAGCACCTCCTAGTGAAAATGGTGCCAACTTTCTTTCTCCTTCCAAGCAGCCGTTACCACTTGTACAAGGAGAATCTTCTGTCGACTCTACTTCATAAACTAGCTCTTGACTATACGATGCTAGAAACGGAAACTCCAAGTCCAATGAAAGAGGGTGTTGTTCAAATTTATAGCCAAATCTTAAAACAGCAGGAGTATATATCGTTTGAGCTTTATATTTTCTTTCGATACCAGAGCCAACATCTTCTGTTGTCTGCGTACCAAATAGCATCACACCAAAAGATGGTTCCAGGAAAAATCCAGCATGTGTGTCATCAGTTTGCGACCATACAACCGCAGGGATAAAAAGTACCAAAAACGCCCATCTCATACCAAAAGCCCCCTTATTACTTAAGCTAGGTTCGATCTCCGATTACAAACCAATACACTATTATTATCAAGATATTTATAATTGCAACAAGGCTTGCTATAAAAAAGATTTGCAATAACTTAAACTTGGCTTGTTTTTCATTAAAAACAGTATCAATTTATACATGTTTGTATACTTCATTAATTAAAAAAAATATTTTCTTTATATTAAAGCCTATGTATTATCATTTACCATGAAAAAAGCTTTGATAACTGGAGTTACAGGTCAAGATGGTAGCCATCTAGCAGAATTCTTGCTTAAGAAAAACTATATCGTGCACGGCTTACAGCGTACAAGTTCTTGGCCCAATACCAACAGAATCGAACATATAATTTCAAAATATAAGGGCACATTTAAATTACACCAAGGAGATTTGACGGATGCATTAAATATAGCCAACCTAATACAAAATATACAACCTGATGAAATTTATAACCTAGGTGCTATGAGCCACGTACACGCCTCTTTTGATCAACCAATATACACCACAAACGTTAATGCGTTGGGATTGTTACATATTTTAGAAGCCGTAAAAAATACCAAGCTAGGCAATACAAAATTAAAGGACAAATGCAGAATATACCAGGCTTCTACAAGCGAACTTTTTGGATTAGTACAAGAAACGCCTCAAACAGAAAAAACTCCTTTTTACCCTCGTTCGCCCTATGGAGTAAGTAAGTTGTATGCTTACTGGATCGGAGTCAACTACAGAGAAGCTTATGGTATGTTTGTATCAAACGGTATTTTGTTTAACCATGAATCTTCTACTAGAGGCCATAGATTTGTAACAAGAAAAATAACCAGAGCCGTTGCAAAAATACATCTTGGGCATCAAGATAAACTCTACTTAGGTAATTTATCTGCCACAAGAGATTGGGGTCATATAAAAGATTGTGTAAAAGCAATACATGCAATTTTACAGCACGATAAACCAGATGATTTTGTAATTGCAACTGGCATATCTACATCTGTAAGAGATTTTGTCAAAATGGCTTTTAAAGAAGTAGGTGTAGGTATTGTGTTTGAAGGTAAAGACGCCAATGAAGTGGGCAAATGTTCGAAAACTGATAAAATCTTAGTGGAAGTTGACCCAAAATATTTTAGGCCAGCAGAAGTTTTGCATTTAGAAGGGGATGCATCTAAAGCAAAACAAATCCTAGGGTGGGAGAACAAAACAGATTTACAAGCATTGGTAAAAGAAATGGTTTGTCATGATCTAGCCTCGTTAAAAAGGTAATTATAATTGAATACCCAAACCAAGATACTAGTACTAGGTGGAACAGGGCTTGTAGGCTCCTCACTGGTTAGGTTATTTAATAAAGAAAAGTTTAAAAATGTTATATCACCAAATAGAAAAGAACTAGATCTTTTTAACGGGCAAGATGTAATAGATTTTTTTACAAAGCATAAACCACAAGTAGTGATCAATGCCGCCGCAAAAGTCGGAGGCATAAATGCCAACAATACTTACAGAGCAGACTTTATACTGCAAAACTTGAACATACAAAACAACATATTCAATGCTAGCCTTAAAGTGAATGTACCAAAATTTCTTTTTTTTGGATCATCTTGCATTTATCCAAAATATGCCGAGCAACCAATCAAGGAAGAAAGCCTTTTAACAGGGTCTTTAGAAACTACAAATGAACCCTATGCAGTTGCTAAAATTGCAGGTTTAAAGGTGGCAGAAAATATCAAAAGACAATTTGGGCTAAACTTTTTTTCTGTGCTACCAACTAATTTGTATGGAGTGAACGATAACTTTCATCCTGAAAATTCTCACGTCATACCAGGAATCGTTCACAGAATGCATAAAGTCATTAAATCTGGAAAAGATACATTTGAAATTTGGGGTAGCGGTACAGTTAAAAGAGAATTTCTCTACGTGGATGATCTGGCCGATGCTTGTCTTTTTTTACTTTTACAAAAAGATGTGCCTCAATTTATAAACATAGGTACAGGTCAAGATATTACCATCACAGAGTTGACTCACAAGATCGCAAATAGGATGGGGTTTAAAGGTAAATTTGTATTTAACACTAGTTATCCAGATGGAACCCCTAGAAAATTATTAGATGTCTCCAAGATACATAATATGGGATGGAAACATAAAATATCACTGGATGAAGGCTTAGATAAGACAATACGCTATTTTCAGGGTCTAAATTTTTGATAATCTTGTCATTATAAAATGGCACCTAATTGTTGGGTAGCTATATGATAGATGAAGCTAGCAGGCTCTAAACAGTACTTAAGGATACTTTTATTGCTCGATGCATAATTACATCATAAGACAATCTAACATACTGAAAATACTGTGAAAACGCCTCGGATATTGTGAAAAGCAACAATATTACCCAATATTAGCCAATATTACCCAATATTAGCCAATATTACCCAATATTAGCCAATATTACCCAATATTAGCCAATATTACCCAATATTAGCCAGTATTACCCAATATTAGCCAATATTACCCAATATTAGCTTTAAATACCCCACAGTTTTGGAGTAGAGTGTATTCTATGAAGTACAATCCTTTTAAACCGGGCAGTGTAGTCCATCCAGGGATGTTTGTTGGTAGGATGCGTGAAATACGGCTTATTGAAAAATGCCTATTTCAGACAAAAAACGGCAACCCGCAAAACTTCCTAATCCAGGGAGAAAGAGGTATTGGTAAGTCCTCTTTAGTATTGTATGCCAAGCACTTGGCTGCAGGAAGGTTAACAGGCTCCTATAATTTTGTAGTCATTAAAATTGATTTAGAACCTCATTATAAATTTTTAGATATTATCAAAAAATTAATTTCCGAAGCTAAAATAGAATTAAGCAGCAACAACATTTTTGAGTCGATTAAAACTCAAGCTACTGACACTTTATCGAAGTTCCAAACAACACATTTGTCTTTTTCTGAAAAAGAAACTCCGGATAATATGTTAGTGAGTGAAATTTCAAACGTGTTAAAAAAAATTAGCGAATTAAAAAAAGTCGATGGAGTTTTAGTTTTGATTGACGAGGCGGACAAACCTAGCTCTGGTTCTGAGCTGGGTACCTTTTTTAAACTATTAACAGAAAGACTTGTCTCTATAGAATGTAATAATATATGCATAGGTGCCGCAGGACTTTTTGAAACTATAGACAAATTGCGAAAAAGTCATGAATCTAGTTTAAGGCTATTTCATATTTTAAGCATGAGCGTCCTAATTGACAACGAAAGAGAGCAAGTTATTGAAGCTGGTCTAAAAGAAGCTAATGAAAAAAACAATTTTCAAACCAAAATTGCCAAAGATGCAAAAAAATTAATAGCTGAACTGTCAGAAGGATACCCTTATTTTCTACAACAATTTGCTTACAACTCGTTTGAGGCAGACGACGATCGCTTGATAGATAAAGGCGATATTCATAAAGGAATTTATGATGAAAATACAGGGGCTTTGAAACAGTTAGGGGAAAAGCTTTTCAATAATATATTTTATAACAAAATTGGCTCTGATAACCATAGAAAAGTTTTACAATGTATGGCTACACAAAAGCAAAAATGGATTGTTCGATCTAACATATTAAAAAATTCTGGTCTAAAAGCCACTACAGTGAACAATGCAATTAAAGCGTTGAAAGAAAAACAGATCATTTTTGATAATCCTAATAAAAAAGGGGAATATCGATTGCCATCCACATCTTTTGCTACATGGGTACTTGCTTTTACTCAAAACTCACAACAATAACCAGTTTGTGATGGTACGTAAGTGTTCAGCATTGTTGCTCTGCTTATCAGACATTTGTTTGTTCAAACTTTGGGGTCTTAAATTTAGCCAGACAGGGTGAGGGACAAAAATCCTTTCTGTACTACCTTATCTTTTAATTTCCTATGTTCAAGCTTAGATAAATTTGGATCTTTTTTTAATAACAACTTTGCCACATTCCTAGCCTTAGTCAAAATTTCCAGATCAGATGACATATTGGCCATCTTAAGTACTAAGACTCCGGATTGCCTTGTACCTAAAAAATCTCCAGGTCCTCTAAGCTCCAGATCCTTATCCGCAATTTTAAACCCATCCATAGTCTCTTCCATTATCTTCATCCTCTGCCTGCCTTCAGAAGATACCGCATTTGCCAGCATCAAAATACAATAACTAGCATATTTCCCTCTACCAACTCTGCCTCTTAACTGATGCAACTGACTTAAGCCAAATCTTTCGGCATTCTCAATCCAAATTAAGTTTGCATTAGGAACATCAACACCCACTTCAATCACTGTAGTAGACACCAACAAATCCACCTCATGTGCTACAAATTTTTGAAACACACGTTCTTTTTCATCCTTGTGTAATTTGCTGTGTAACAGCTCAACTTTAAATTCAGCAAACTCTTTTTTTAACTTTTCAAACTCAGTAGTGGCATCTTTTAAATCGATTTTTTCGCTAACTTCAATCAAAGGATAAACAATATAAGCCTGCCTATTTTGTCTAAGTTGCTTTTTTATAAACTCTATTACCTGCGATCTTTTATTCTGATAAGTTATTCTTGTTGTGATAGGAAACCTTCCTTTAGGCATCTCATCTATTATCGATACATCCAAATCACCATATAAAGTCATAGAAAGAGATCTTGGAATGGGAGTTGCGGTCATCACAAGCAAATGAGGGTGGTCACCTTTTGACTTAAGAGCTGTTCTCTGTTCCACTCCAAATCTATGTTGCTCATCTACAATTACAAGTCCTAAATTTTTAAACTGAACCCCCGTTTGAATCAAAGAGTGTGTACCAACACATAACAAAGCCTTACCACTTTCTAATGACTTTGTGATTTCTTCTCTCTGGCTTTTTTTCATACTACCAGTCAATAAAACCATCTTATCTAAAAAATCTTTAAATAAACTTTTTGCTTTTTTAAAATGTTGCTCCGCTAAAATTTCTGTAGGAGCCATTATAGCCACTTGATACCCACACGACATAACATACATTGCAGAAAGTAGAGCAACTATTGTTTTGCCTGATCCAACATCACCCTGAATTAATCTATGCATGGGTTTTGTAACACCTAGATCAGATATAATCTCATTTAACACTTTGGATTGTGCACCGGTGAGATTAAATTCCAACTTATCGATATATCTTTTTAAATGCGGGTCATTGGATGTAAATGACTTAGTATGTTCCTCAGAAATATTTGACCTAACCATTAATAATGGAAGCTGAAGCCAAAAAAATTCTTCAAATTTAATCCTGTTATGATAGTATGATTTTTTAGATAAAAATTGTGAATCAACATCACTATCAGGGCTATGAACCTTAAAGATAGCCTTTTCGATCTCTACAAGTTTACTTTGATCTAATATCCAATCAGGAAGGTATTCTTCTAGCTGACCCTTTATACCAACAAGGGCAGTTTTAATAATATCATGCAATTTCTTTTGGCTAATCCCTTCTACTTCAGGATACACTGGCATTATATGATTTTTTTTGTTCTCGGTATGCTCTAATATGTCAGGATGATGAAATTCAATTCTGCCTTTGTAATGTGATACACATCCTTCGATGGTCACACGCTTTCCAATATTCAATCTGGAAAAATATCCTTTGTAAGGAGTGCGAAAATACTTACAGGCAATAGAACCCGTTGCGTCCTTTACTAAAACCGTCCAAATTTTTCTGTTTCTACCCACCTTAATACTGTTTACTAAAGCAATGGTTGCTGGAAAACTTACATGATCCCCTGGCTTCAGAGTGTTAATCGACTTGGCTCTACGATAATCTAAGTAATGTTTGGGATAGTACTCTATTAAATCTAGTACTGTCTTGATTTGTTTTTTTTTAAACAAATTAGCTATCTTTGGGCCAACACCCTTGATGTACTGAACAGGTGTATCGATATTTAAACGCATTAGCAATGAGTTAAATTAAGTTTTACCGCTCCTGTCAACTTAACTACCATTCAAAACCTAACATCAGGCTATACAATTTAACTTGTCTCTGCCACATATAGTCAATTATAGAGTCATGTTTTTCTTTAAGCTATGCTGTCAAGACACTAAGCTAGAGGGATTAGGAAACTAAATGCAGACAACTGACTACATGAATTCTCTCAGTTCTGACTATATCGACTCTCTACACAAAGACTATAAAAAAGATCCTTTGAGTGTGGATAAAGAATGGCGACGTTTCTTTGAAGGTCTGGAACTTGGAGCATCACAAAAAGAACCCGTTGGTTCTGGGTCTGCAAATTATGCAGAACTACTAAGAGAAAAAGCATACATGTATGCCAAACTGGACCCTTTAAACATTTCTAATAAACCCAGCGAAGACATACATAAGTTATTAAACTTAAATCCTAAGGAGCAACAAGACTTAACTAAGGACACTTGGTTTATACAAAGAGGTTGCAAAACTAACAAGGATGTCGTCAATTTTTTGATTAACTCATACTGTTCAGAGTTGAGTGTTCAGTTTAATGACTGCGAAGTTGAAGAAAGACAGTTTTTGATATCTCAGTTTGAACAAGAAGGCTTGGATACTAAACTAACAGACGAGCAAAAAGTAGAACGCCTTATACAACTAAACTCAATAGAAGCCATGGAAAGATTCCTACACTCTAGATTTGTAGGCACAAAAAGATTTTCTATTGAAGGTTCTGATACAGGCATTATTATTTTAGAAACTTTGCTAGAAAGAGCCATGACAGAAAATTTTGTTATAGCTATGGCACATAGAGGAAGAATCAATGTGTTGACCAATTTCATGGGTAAAGCAATTAAGTTAGTCTTAGCAGAATTTGATGGACAAGAAGCTTTGCTAAACGATAAAAATGAAAGCGGGGATGTGAAATATCACATGGGATTTTCTGCTGTAAGAAACACTAAGCACGGACCTGTTAATATATCCTTGGCTTTCAATCCATCACATTTGGAATATGTATGTCCTGTAGTTTTAGGAAGTAGCTGGGCAAAACAACTAAGCAAACATAGCAACGGTAAAACACAAGATTATATGTCTGTCTTGCCTGTAATGATTCATGGGGATGCAGCATTTTCAGGTCAAGGAGTTGTGTACGAAACTTTTCAGATGTCAGGTCTGAAAGCAAACAACGTAGGTGGTACCATCCATATAATTTTTGATAATCAAATTGGATTCACAGTAAACCCAGATGAATTCAAAACAGCAACTTATGCTTCTGATGTTTCAAAAACGTTCAATATTCCTGTGCTTCATGTAAACTCTGATAGTGTAGAAGGTTCAATCAGAGCTGCACAGATCGCAATAGCTTACAGAAATAAATTCTTCAAGGATATAGTTATAAGACATGTTGGCTACAGAAGATATGGTCACAACGAAGGAGATGAGCCATCCTACACCCAGCCTACACTATACAGTAATATTAAGAAACATCCAACGGTCAGACAAATTTATGCTAAAAAACTATCGGAACAAAATTTGATAACTCAGGATGAAATAAAAAAACTCTATAACGATAAAATAGATGAACTGCAAAAGGTGCTTGATCTTGTTAGGGAAAATCCTTTGAAACAAAAACCAGATACCATTAAAGGCTCGTGGGTTGGTTTAAGACGAACATATAGTGACGAAGATATGTTTTTTCGGGTAAACACTTCTGGTTTAAGAGCTGACATAGATAAAGTAATCAAAACCATGGGAAGTCCTCCTGAAAAATTCAACTGGCATCCTAAGCTTAGAAAACAATATGAAAAGCTATATGAGTTATATTCAAAAAATGGGCTTATGAACTGGACTCTTGCAGAAATGGCAGCCTATGGCACCTTAATTCTGGAAGGTACCAGCGTAAGATTGACAGGACAAGATTCTATCAGAGGGACGTTTTCTCATAGACACGCAAAGTATATCGATTTTTATAATCAATCTCTCTATTCTCCTCTAGAAACTTTGGCATCTGGTGGAACCAATGTTTTTATTTACAACAGCTTTTTATCAGAAACCGCAGTGCTTGGCTTTGAATATGGTGTGTCCGCAGCAAACCCCTGGATGCTCACAATATGGGAAGCTCAATTTGGAGACTTTGCAAACGGAGCACAGGTAATAATTGATCAATTTATTGTTGCAGCTGAATCTAAATGGAATAGAATGAGCGGCATAGTGTTGTTTCTACCCCATGGGTATGAAGGTCAGGGCCCTGAACATTCAAGTGCTAGGTTAGAGAGATTTTTATCACTATGTACAAATAAAAATATACAAGTATGTTATCCAACAACTCCAGCACAATTCTTTCACTTACTAAGAAGACAAATCAAGAGAGATTTTAGAAAACCCCTGATCATAATGTCTCCAAAGTCTCTATTAAGACACAGAAAGGTCGTATCTCATATTGACGAATTCTGCAGTGATACAATAACATTTAAAGAGGTATTAGTTGATGAATTAGAGGACAAGGAAAATGTTAATAAAGTATTACTATGTTCCGGAAAAATATACTACGACTTGCTTGATAAAAAAGAATCAAGCGGTGACAATAAATCTTTAATAGTGAGACTCGAACAAATTTATCCTTTTCCAGGACATTATATTAATAAGATTTTGTCTCAATATCCCAATATTGAGAAATTGTGTTGGGTACAGGAAGAACCTAGAAATATGGGAGCTTATAGATTTGTGAGAACTCGAATGTACCGTGTTTTAAATAATATGAAATTGGATCTAGAGTACATAGGCAGACCGTTAAGTGCTAGTCCTGCTACAGGTAGTAGTAAGAGACACTCGATAGAGCAAGATAGAATAATAAATGAGGCTCTAAAATAGGAGATACAAAATGGGTTTAGCAAAAATAATTATACCTTCTGTAGGCGAATCTATACAAGAGGTCACAATATCCGAATGGTTAAAAAAAGACGGAGATTTTGTAGAAAAAGGTGAAGATGTTCTATCTATTGATACTGATAAAGCTTCCGTTGAAGTTGCAGCAGATGTCAGTGGCAAACTTAAAATATCAACACAGCCTGGTGAGACAGTTAAAGTAGGAACTGTAGTAGGAACGATTGATGACAAAGCTACAAAACCAAAAAATGCAGTGACCGAACAAAAGAAAAAACCCAACATAAAAGATGCTGTTAAACCTGCTAAGAAACAGCAAATAACAAAAACCAATAATGAGTTAGAAAATTTGTCCCCAGCTGTAAGGCATCAAGTTTTATCTAAAAACATAAACACAGACTCAATTCAAGGTAGTGGAAAAGATGGGCGCATTTTAAAACAAGATTTAAACCCTAAACCAAGATCAGCAGCACCCAAAGACTTAAAAACAATAGAACCGATGTCATCTATAAGAAAAACAATTGCAAAGAGACTAAAGGGTGTACAACAAACTGCTGCCATACTCTCTACTTTTAACGAAGTAGATTTAACTGAACTGATGTCATTAAGAGCTAGATATCAAGATGAATTTATCAAAAAATACGATATAAAACTTGGCTTAATGAGTGTATTTATAAAAGCCTGCATAGAGAGTTTAAAAGATTTTCCTACAGTAAATGCCTTCATAGAAGGTGATAATATAATATACAACAACTACTACAACATAGGTGTTGCGGTGAGTACCGATAATGGTTTGTTAGTGCCTGTTATTAAAAATGCTGATCGGATGACTTTAGCAGAACTGGAATTAGCGATAAAAAATTTTGCTGAACTTGCTCGTAATAAAAAAATATCCCTAGATGACTTAAGTGGTGGTACTTTTACCGTTACTAATGGTGGTGTATTTGGTTCTATGCTATCGACCCCTATATTGAATGCACCACAAAGTGGTATTTTAGGTATGCACTCTATAATTGAAAGACCTGTAGTTGTAAATTCTAAGATCGAGATAAGAAAAATGATGTACTTGGCATTGTCTTATGATCACAGAATTGTAGATGGCAGAGAAGCTGTAAGCTTCTTAGTCAAAGTGAAACAATGTATAGAAGATCCTAGAAGACTGCTTTTGAGCATATAGTTTTTAAACATATTAGTTTGTTTAAAAACTTTGGTTACAATAAAATTTATTTGGAGGAGTTTTGTTTGACGTAATATTTATAGGCGGAGGTCCAGGTGGTTACACAGGTGCGATTAAAGCATCCCAGTTAGGGCTAAAGGTAGCTTTGGTTGATAAGTCAAACAACCTAGGTGGGACATGTCTTAATGTGGGCTGTATACCCAGTAAGGCTCTTTTAGATTCATCAGAACATTACACCTTTATGTCATCTGGTGCGGCCAAGCATGGAATAGATGTCGAGTTTAAACTCAATCTAAATAACATGATGAAAAGAAAAGATGGTATTGTTTCAGAATTGACTTCTGGCATAAAATACCTAATGAAAAAAAATAAAATTAAAGTGTTTCAAGGCAATGGAGAAATCTTATCTCCAAACATGGTTTCTGTTTCTAGCGAAAAATCAAAAAATTTGGTTGAAACTGAGAACATAGTGATTGCTACTGGTAGCACTCCAATTGAACTTCCTTTTTTAAAGTTTGACTACAAAAAAGTTATACATTCGACCCAAGGACTCAGCTTGGAATCGGTACCAAAAAGCATGCTTGTAATAGGAGCAGGTGCAATAGGATTAGAGCTGGGTTCTGTATGGCAAAGGCTTGGTTCCAAAGTAACAATTATAGAAGCATCCGATAAAATCTGTGGTGCTATGGATAGAGAAATTAGCGAAGAAACACAGAAAAATTTGACTCACCAAGGTATGAAAATACTTTTAAACTCAAAAGTTCAATCAGCAAAAATTAAGAAAAATAGCGTTGAGTTAAATTTAGATGATTCTACCAAAGTTGAAGGTGATGTATGTCTTGTAGCAGTGGGAAGAAAAGCCAATACCGAATGCCTCGGTTTGAACAATGTATCTATTAATTTGTCAAAGAAAGGCACTATTTGTGTTGATGATCAATTTCAAACTTCGATGCCAGGTATATATGCAATAGGTGATGTTATAGATGGACCTATGTTGGCTCATAAAGCAGAAGAAGAAGGCGTTGCTGTTGCAGAAATAATTTCTAGCGGAAAAAGTTGGGTGAATTACTTTACTCTACCTAGTGTTATATATACCCATCCTGAGGTTGCAAGTGTTGGATACACCGAAGAACAGTTAAAGGAAAAGGGTATTGAATATAAAAAAGGAAAATTTTTATTTAAGGCAAATGGCAGAGCAAAGGCGATGGGTGATACAAGTGGGTTTGTTAAATTTTTGTCAGATAAAACAACTGATAAAATTTTAGGTTGTCACGTAGTAGGGCCTAGGGCATCTGACATATTGTCAGAAGCTATAGTCGGTATGGAATTTTCAGCTAGTAGTGAGGATATTGCTAGAAGTTTTCATTCTCATCCTACGCTTAGTGAAGTTGTCAGAGAAGCAGCCTTGGATGTAAATGGTTTATCCAGACAAAGCTAACTAACCTTAACTCTTGAATGACTTGCTGTCCGTAGGCCAATAGCTTTTACAAAAACTTTTGTAAGTACTATAAACATAATTCTATACCATTGCTATCATTACTAGATTTTGTTAATATCGAAATACGATGTCAGAGGAAGCTAAAATGCAACCACAAAAACCGACTGATGAACAAGAACGACTATTTGAAGTAGACAAATTATCCCAGGGATTTGGAATAGGAGTTATATCAGCAGCTGGGGCATTATTGGTTATATCGGTGGCAATACATTTATTGAAAATGCTAGGATTAAAAATTGACACCGGTTCAATAGCAATTGGAGCAGGGTTTTTTACTGGAAATATAATAGCCATTTTGATTGTATCAGAAATCAGTATATTGTCATATAGTCTGGCCAAAGCAGTTTACGATTGCAGTAGGAAAATTAATGCTAATGTAGAACGACATAAGAGATGGTACTTTGCTAACGCTCATAAAAATGCATGGTATGGTATAAAACAAGCTCTAACTATAGCACTAAGATCTACTGTATCTATCTTTAGAAAAAACTAGTTTACATAGAACGTTGCTTCGGCTTTTTTAATACATGTACCCTGGCTATACTTTCAGCCTTTGGCCTTCGGCCGGGCCGTTTCGCTATGTACACTTATTAAAAACGAAGACCTTTAGAACATTCCTATTGAGAAATGAAAACGACCACTATCCACTAACCAATTTATACCACTTATTGTGTTATCCAACCTTAAACCATACTCCAAACTGACAGGCCCCACAGGAGTAGCAAATCTCAACCCAACACCTACAGAATTTCTATACTCATCAGCAAAATCTAGCCCACTAATAACTACACCACCGCCATCATAAAAAATAACCCCACCAAGCAAATCTGTAATAGGAAATCTCAATTCAGATTTGGTTAAATAAAAATAACTCGTATCCACAATGGGTAAAACGCCTAAAAGATCATCACTAAAGCTAGAACGATCAGGAATAGAATTTAACTCATAACCTCTAATCGTAGATCTACCACCTAAAAAGAAACCCTTTGTCTCAGGTAAATACGAAGAATTTTTACTTTTGTTTATCAAATAACCACCAGAAAACAACTGTGCAAACACAAAAGATTCAATAGGTAAATAATAATTCAAACTTCCAGTTAAACGATAAAATTTAGTATCCACATCATTTATGTTAAGCCCTAAAAAAGGAGCTGCATACTCAATAGAAGATTGATAATACCAACCTTTGGAAGGATTAAATGGATGATTCCTAAAATCCATCTCTAAAGAAGGACCAGTAGAACCAGTAATAGCCTGACTCTCGTTCACACTATCACCAACATACTCAAACAAAGTAGCGGTTTCAAAATTCCACAAACTGTAAGAAATATTCATGCTCTCATAAAACTTATGCTCCAAACTCAAATCCAAAGCTGTTTTATCTTCAACCGTTATCTCACCAGTTGTTCGCCCTGAAACAGAGGTAATATTCTTAGCTTTGGTAACACCAACCTTGCCGCCTAAATGTTTACCAAATATGTATGGTTCTAAATAACCAAAACTTAACTCATACTCCAAAATACCTTCTACATCCTGAGCCAAAGCTTTTTGTAATTCTAAACGACTACTAATTTTCCTAGCACTTCCGACAATATTGTCGTAATAAACTCCGGTAAAACCTCTCAAGGTTAAATTAAACTCATCATTCAAACCAACACCAAAGTTAAACACACCAGGATCTTTTTCTATAAGTTCAATACGAACATTCATTATGTCCGGTTCATTCGATTTTACAGCCAATATGTCAACCTTAGTAAACAAACCAGTTCTTAAAAGCCTCTGCTTATTTCTGTTAGTTTCAACTAAAGATAATAAACCGCCAGGTTTTAGATTTACTTCCTTTAAGATAACATCTTTTTTTGTTTTTGTATTTCCAGTGATAATAATATTACCTATCTTAACTTCCATACCTTCTGTAATATTTATTGTAACGCTAGCTAATCTTTGATTGTTGCTGTACTGTATGACCTTATCCATGTCGTTAAACTCCATGTTTAAAAAAGATCTATCGGTGTAATAGTGTCTTATATCTTGCAGTGATTTTTTTAGCTTACCTATGTTTAATTTATCTCCTGCATTTATATCCAAAATCTCTCTTATTTTTGTTTCTTTTACTTGCAATACCCCTAGCACACTAACTTTATCTATTCTTGTTACAAAACCTTCGTCTATTATTACTTGGACATTAGCAACTTCCTTTGAACTAGTAAAAGTTTCGGACATTGATCTAAGCTCAGGACGCAAATACCCTCTATACACAAGATCTAACAATAAAGCTTCTACGCTTTCTTCTATATTACCTCTGAAATAACCGCCGTAATTTTTATCTAATTTAGAATTATGCTGTCTTATAAATCTAGAAAAAGTCTGGGCATTACTAGGATCTTTGCTTATCACTGTGATCTTTCCAAGCCTAGTAAATACTCCTGGATCAATTTCAAAAACTAAATCGTTTTGAAAATTGCTCATCTTTGATCTATGTCTTACTATAACCTCACTATACCCGTACTCTCTGTATAACTGTGTTACTTTTTCTGTTACATACGATGCTGGGTCTGATAACTGTTCGCTATAATTACTCCAATCTAAAGTTTCTTGTATTCTACCTACTCCTACTACATCATCTCCTTCATTTTTGATATTAAAATGGGTTTTTAATTTGTAAGGTTGTTTTATAATGAACTTTAAATGAGATTCACTTTCTCTATTTAATGAAACAGCAGAAGCTAAGTATTTATTATCTCTCAAATAATCTTCTATTTCTTCCAAAATTTTCTGATCTAACTCATCAGAAAAAGTTTTTGAATTATATTTGTTAGTAAGTTTAACTAGTTCGGACTTTAATTTATCGTTTTCTGTTTCTATCTGCACTTGTACCAAGCTATCAGCATGAAGTAAATTAAAGAGCAATATACATATTATTTTTATCACTTAAAATATACCTGGTACTTAAGATCTAATCCTAGTATATTATTATTTCTCTCATCTTGTATAATTAAATCTGAATCACCTTCTTTTGGTGCTAATTCTTCATAGTTACCCATGATGGATAATTTATCACTAAGTTTATATTCAACTTTCATATCTGATGTCTGGCTGCTTCCCAGCTTTCTGCTAAGAACCGTGCTAATTTTATCAGTCCACTGTTTTTTGATTACAACCTTAGCAGTGGTTTCTATAGCATCTTCTTCTGTTTCTTCCATTTCAGTAGATAATCTCAAATCTACTCCGGTTTTTTCTTTTATCGTTCTGTGTATTGGATTTTGTGTCACAAGATTGGTAGATGCACTCAATGCCTGGTTTTGTATTTGTGTTCCAATAGATATGCTATCGGTTTCTGATGTTGTGTAACCCACGGCTAACAGGTTTACTATATCCCAATGAGATAAATTAGTATTGCTTGCAAAAGAAATCACTGGCTCGTCTACATCGCCTCTTACATACATTGTTATAGTATGATCTTTCAAAATAGTGGTAGCTTCTAGGTTTATGTCAGGATTAACTTCGTCTCCTCCTTTGAAATCAAATCTAGCGTCATTGATCAAAAACTCATTGCTATTAAATTTTATTATGGTGTCTTTTTTGAGGTCAACTCTACCTAATAGCTTAGGGTAAACAGGTTGACCTTGTATATATAGGCTGCCGTTAAAAGAGCCTTCTACTAAAGAATTACTAATAGCTGTGTTGTTGTCAAAGTTAGTAAGAATGTTCATTTGTATAGGGCCTGCTAATTCTTCCTTATGGGATTTGGGTAAGAATAGATAACTGGAATAAAGTTCGCTTGTGTCAGATTCTTCAAACTCTGTTGCTACTTTTACTTTTGTTGTATTGTAATTTCCTTCGAATAAAAATGGAAACCATGATCCAGATATTTTAATATCTGCATCTCCTTGAGTCTCAACACCTTCTGGTATGTTTAATCTAATGTCCTTTAGTTTCAAATCTATTTTAGTTGGAAACTCACCAAGACCTACAATACCAATATTTCCTTTAGCATACGCCGTTCCAGAAGCAAAGTTAGCCTTTAATTGGTCTATATTAAGTTGGTCTTTAGAAAAACTTATTTTGCCATATAGATCTTCTACAGGATGCGGGACGTTTACAATATTTAGAAACGCATTTTTTATAGCACCGCGCCCTGAAAGTACGGTGTTATTACCTTCTTTGTTTAGCGAACATTTTACGTGCAGTGTTCCTCTAACATCTTCTAAAAATGGCATTGCGAACGAAAATAAATCCAGATCAACATCTCCACGTATTGACATACTAGGTCTGTTTTTTTCGTAGCCATTAATATTCAACATCATCTTTTTATTTTCATTCCCAATCATTTCAATAAATCCATCCATATTTCCATTGTCAAATACAAATCTAGAGTTTTTAGCTACAAGCTCTTTTTCTTTTTTAGCTAGTCTAACTTCAGATATATTCACTCGTCCATTTGCATTTTTTAGCCAGTGGGATTTGGATTTAAGTTTTATATCTGCGGTTAAAAAAGCACTATATTCTTTGCTATTACCACCCGCAATAGATAAGTAAGGAGCAAAATCCCATTTGTTTGCATTTAAGATTAATTCAAATGGCAATTTACTAGAATAAGGGATGTCAGAGACAACATGCAATGATTCATCCAACATCTTTGAGGTTAAAAGTAAATTTCTGGAAGTTATCTGCATGCTATAGTCAATATCAGAAATAGCTCTGTTAAAAGATCTTATATTTCTTAAACTACCGTTTAGCTTTGTGGTTGGGCTTAGAACATGACCTATCATTGTGAGTTTAAAATTATTATCACCAGATAAATTTAAATTTGTATTTCTTAATACTTGGCTGCTTTCTAATTTGAGTTTGTCACCAGAAATCACAAGATCTATATTGCCATCAGGCCTGCCAACTCCGTCTAATGTAATTACCCCATCTTCTTTTATCAACTGCACATTATCTACAGTTACATGACCATCATTAGCTTTTATATTAAAATTTAGATCATCAAAGTACTCATCAGATATAGCGCCATCCTTAACTGAACTGGTTAAAACGTAGTTTAAGCGATTAAATTTAAGAGGTCCATTTAAGTTTATTTTTGCTTTACCTCTCCCGTATGCATCAAATGGTAGTTGCACTCGTCTTTTAAAAGCCATTATAAGTTCTGACAACTCAAACTCAGGCACTTCTCCATCTAAAGATATCGTTTTGTTATTAAGGTTAATTTTTATGTTGGCATTATAATTTGATACATCTATCCTTCCATTTAGATCATCAAAAAAAAGGGAGCGGTCTTTATAAGATAAATTTGTATTTACATTATTTAAAAAATAATCTTCTAACCAAACACCTTTAGTATCAAGAGATGTGTTAAAAGAAGCTGTGCGTGCACTGCCAGAAACAGTACCTGATCCGGATACGTTGCCTTCTACTTTTAATCCTGAAATGTTGTTATTAAGTGCAGCCAAATCTAATTTTTCAGATGAATAAGCAAAGTTAAATCCATCATCAAAATCTATTGATCCATTAACATCAAGTTTGCTATCTGCAATATTCAAACTGCTATCTATTTCCAATTTTTCTTTTCCAACAAAAACAGTTCCAACAATTTCAGTATTTTTTAGTGCAACCATCGGTTGATTGTTTGTAGTAACAATAAAATTTCTAACCTCTAATAGGTTATCCTGGCATGAAGCAGTAATATCTTGGTAATTAATGTCACATGCTACTTTACCAACTGCATAGCCACTAATTGGAGCTTTTACACCTAGGTTCGCTAAAAAAGGATTCAAATTCATAGAATTTATTTCTAAATTTAGTTTTAAAAGCTTATCTAGTCCAAATCTATTGAAGGTTGCTATTAAATCTATACCATTATTGTTAATCTTTGCTCTATTTATAACAACCCTGTTTTTTATTTTATTGCCATCAAGCTTCAGACTGTCTACGTTAAACTTATCAACTTTTAAATTTTTAAAACCAGCAGCAAATGACCAATAATTACTTCCAGCATTATTTGTAAGTTTAATGGTTGATTTTATATTTCCGCTCATTTCAGGCAGCTTATCTACATAATTTGTCTGCAACACAATACTTCTGACAATATCTACATTTGAGCTTAGATCAAATGCTAGGTTTGGTTCTATTGCAGTAGATTTTTTATGATATTTTACACTACCAGAAAGATCAGCATCTATTATGCGTTCCTTGTTTATAGAGAAGTTATCAATATCTAATTTGTCATTGGAAATTGTAAAGTTAGAAGCTAGATTTATGCTGTTAAAATTTAAATTTAATGGATCAACATTAAAATCAATATTAGATTGCAATTCAAAATCTACTGATCCAAACCTACGTTTGGCTCTTAAAAATGTATTAGCCATAAGCTTAATTTTTTGCCTGGAAATTTCAATTTGAGCATCTTCAAAAGTCACTGATGAAATAATTTGTGCTGCTAGATGCTTTGATAGCTTGCTTTCTACTAATTTTAATTGTTGGCTTACATAGCGTTGGAAATTTTTACTTTGTCTTCTACTTTTTTTTAAATTAAAAGCTATTTTAACTCCTGATACATTGATCTTTATCAATCTTAAACTTGATTTTATAAATTTAAAGTTAGGGCTAATAGATATTTTTTCTGCATAAGCTTTGTTCTGATTTTTGATATTAAGTTCTACTTTGTTTAAATTAACTTGCGGAGGAAAGAAATTTAACTCTAAGTTATCAGGAATTATCTGAACATAAAACTCAGACGCTCTTTTAATTACAATCTTATTTAAGAATTGTTCTAATTTTGGCTTAAATTGCAACGATACTAAGCTAAACAAAATTAAGCTTAGAAAGAAAACACCTAGTAGTTTTTTTTTGGTCAACCCTCAACCCCTTTATTCCACTCAAATAACAAAGATTGTACATCTCTGAAATCTGCATCATGAGACACTATTTCTGATAAAAGCTCTTTTGCCTCTTCTTTTTTGTTAAGCTTCCATAAACATTTTGCTCTTGTATACCTCACACCACGCACCACTTCAAAGTCACTTGCATATTTTTCAAACAAGATATTTGTACAAGACAATGCCTTTTCATATTGCCTACTGTTGTAATAAATATCTAATTTTAAAAAATCACAAGCTTTGTTATTTACTTTGCCCAGTATACTAAGTGCTTCATGATATGCATCCATAGTATATAGACAAACAGCTAAGTCGTATGCTGCCTTTGGATGTTGTTCGGCACTTCTTGTGATTGAAAGAATCATAGACTTTCTGATCTCTTCTAGAGATTCATTGCCTAAATCGGTTTTTAAAGGTTCAAAGCTCATAACGTACACCTAGGTAGAATACACGAAAACACTAACTTTATCGGAAAAATTTTTGTTATGGTTTATTGTCTGCCGAAATATTTTCCGGTTTTAGTGTCAACTTTTACAACATCACCTTCTTTGATATGTAGAGGGACATGTATGACCAGACCTGTGTTCGTAGTAGCAGGCTTTAGAGTTCTACCGCTGGCTGAATTGCCTTTTATGCCTGGGTCTGACTTTACAATAGTCAAATTGACATGATCTGGTACATCTATGCCAACCATCTTTTGGTTGAAGATCACCGCACTCACGGCCAAATTGTCTATTAAATAGTATTTGGCTTGACCTATTTGTTCTTCAGTTAGAGTATACTGATTGAAATCTTCTTGGTTCATGAAGATATATTGGTTCATCTCATCCTTATACAAAAACAGCATTTCCTTAGATAAAACATCAGGAATTCCAAATTTTTCTCCTGACTTAAAAGTTCTGTCTAAATTGGCATTGGTGACCATGTTCTTTAGTTTGGTCCTGGTAAACTGATTTCCCTTGCCAGGTTTAACATGCTGAAAATCTATAACAACATGTGGCTCATCATTAAAAAGTATTCTAAGACCCTTTTTAAAATCATTTGTTTCGTACATGCTTAATCTCTGAAAGAAAAGGCGTTTTTTTGAATTCTATTTAATACATTTTCTAAAATTTCAATTTTTCTTTCAGTGCTAAACTTAATAGAAGCAGGAGCATTTGGAATATTAATTTTCAGTCTGGACGAAAGCAAAGTAAGTCTTCTGGTTAGTTCAGGGTGGTGACCTAACTTATCTTCAGCTTCATTTAAAGTGTCTAAGGCTTTTTGTATATTGCTTCTTAGCATATACGCATCTGCTAAGGATAGATAGCGATCTAGTATCTGATGGAATGTATTTTTGCTAGGTGCAGGTGTAGAGGCAGAGGCAGGTTGAACCTCTACCTGATTGTTATTTAAGTTGCTAGATGATGCTTTTAAGTCAGTTAGCTTTTTCATCTTGAATTGATCTTCATCAGTGGACAGAACTTGCTTGATTCTTAAAACTTGTGCTTTGGCTCTTTCATCATAAGGACTTATTAACAACACTTTTTCAAACAACTTTAAGGCATTACTCATTTCTGCTTGCCTTAGATAAATCTCAGCCAGCATTTTATGTGCAATCAAACTTTCAGGAGATAGTCTAATTACTCTGTTTAGAGCCTTAACTGCATTAGAAATATACTTCAGATCCAAATAAATTTTAGCCAGAACCAAAAATCCATTGGCAAAATTTTGGTGTTCACTTATTCCGCTCTGACAAATTCTTAGGGCTTTTTCTAAGAAACCAGCTTTTCTGTACATATCTGCTAAAGAAGCAAATACCTTTGTATCTTGACCAGACTGGTATGCTAGCTCATATTTCTTAATTAAGGAGTCATCTGTTTGCGATCTCAGCATTGCACGGGTATTGTATTAAATAGGACTTATTTAGTAAAGGACATTTAAATGGCGGGCCACAGTAAATGGGCAACTATAAAAAGAGCCAAAGGTGCTCAAGATGCAAAGAGAGGCAAGCTGTTTAATAAAGTTTCTAGGGAAATCATGACAGCCGCTAGAATTGGTGGGAATAATCCTGACTCAAACCCTAGATTGAGAAAAGCAATTCAACTAGCTAAGTCGGTTTCAATGCCCAAAGACAACATATCAAAAATCCTAAATAAAAAAGAAAAAGAACAATATGACGAAGTAACTTATGAAGGATATGCTCCAGGAGGGGTTGCACTTATGGTAAAGTGCTTGACTGACAATAAAGCCAGAACAGTGGCAAAGATCCGGCATATTTTTAATAAAGCAGGTGGAAACCTAGGAGAATCAGGATGTGTCAAATATCTCTTCGACAAGAAAGGCGAAATTGTAGTGGAAACTGCCAGCGACAAATTCAAAGAATTAGCAATAGAGTTAGGTGCTCAAGATATTACAGAAGAAGAGGGGTTTACGATAGTGTCAGTTAAACCAAATGATCATGAAGAAATATACAAACAAGTTGTTGAACATGGTTACGAACCAGTTAGCTCCAAGATAATAGAAGTGCCCAATGCACCTGTTACAGTAGAAAAAGAAATGAAAGAAAAAGTGTTGAAAATAATTAACCAACTAGAAGATCTAGATGATGTACAAAACATATATACTAATATGCAAAACTAAAACTAATGAGGTATAAAATTGAGAATTTTAGGTCTGGATCCAGGTACGTATAGCTCAGGGTATGCAATCATAGATTATATCGACAATAAGTCGGTTCATCTAACACATGGATGTATCAAAGTAGATAAAAAACTTTTGATAAATTCTAGAATAAAACTTATGGCGGATAAATTAGATAAGCTGGTAATAAAATACAAGCCAGATGTTGCAGCTATAGAACAACCATTTTTAGGACTCAACACCAAGAGCCTAATTAAGATGTCTTTAGTCCAAGGAGCACTGATATATGTCCTTGCCAGCCACTCTGTGTCAATAACAGAGATATCTCCCAGATCTGTGAAAAAGAATGTGACAGGTAATGGAGCTGCTACAAAACAACAAGTGAGGCTTTTAACATTTGCTAGTTTGGATATAAGTTCTAAAGAAGATCTGGATGCAACAGATGCGTTGGCTGTAGCCTTGAGTGTGACCCAACATTGTAGTACAAAACTTTCATGATTGCATACCTAGAAGGCAAAGTTTTAAACCTCACCGGTGAAAAACTATTGATGTTGACTGAGGCAGGAG
Source organism: Bdellovibrionales bacterium (assembly GCA_965203875.1). Taxonomy (GTDB): domain Bacteria; phylum Bdellovibrionota; class Bdellovibrionia; order Bdellovibrionales; family JAUICD01; genus CBDANC01. The sequence goes on from OZ241914.1 coordinate 391,918, forward strand.
TAGGTTATCAAGTTTTTATAACCAGCTTTTCCCACAAAGCCATAAATAATAAATCCAAGTGCAGTGTCTGGGTATACACTTGTGTAAGAGAGGACTCTATAACCTTGTATGGCTTTGTTGATTTAAAAGAAAAAGCCTTGTTTGAATCCTTGATTTCGGTTGATAGATTAGGGCCTAAGATGGCGATCAAACTACTGTCTGCCTCACCTTTTGATGTAATCTTAGAAATGATAGAAGCAGCAGATGTTAGTGGTCTATCCAAGTTGCCTGGGATTGGAAAGAAAAAAGCAGAGCAAATAGTATGGAAACTAAAGGGAAGTTTGAATATTGATACTGAGTCAAATCCCTTAGACTTAAAGAAAAAAACTGCTATAACAAGTGCTTTGATTAATCTAGGATTCAAACCTGCCAGCGTGGATCATTTTGTATCCGGGCTTAATGGTAATTCTTCAGTCAAAGAAGCCATTAAAAAAGGGCTTTCTACTTTGTCTGAGCACTAGGAGATGTTATGAACAGGTTACTTGATCCTATGGCAAACGAACTAGATTCTAAAGAAGAATACACACTAAGACCTGCAAAGTTTAAAGAGTTTCCAGGACAAGATAGAGTAAAAAATAGGTTGAAAATCGCAGTAGAAGCAGCCAAAGGCAGAGCAGAACCTCTGGATCATTTGCTTTTGTGTGGGCCACCTGGGCTTGGGAAAACTACCATCGGTCACATAATAGCATCTGAAATGAAGACTGATCTAAAAGTTACTTCAGGTCCTGCTATCGAAAAGAAAGGAGACTTAGCTGCAATACTTACTGGCTTAACTTCGTCTTCAGTTTTATTTATTGATGAGATACATAGAATAAACCGAACCATCGAAGAATATCTATATTCTGCAATGGAAGATTTTTACATCGACATAATAGCAGGTGAAGGCCCTGGTGCAAAAGCAATGCAATTTAAACTGGAGCCATTTACTTTAGTGGGGGCTACTACCAGATCAGGGCTTTTAAATGCTCCATTTAGAGATAGATTTGGCATAACTGAGAGGTTAGATTTTTATTCACCCACAGAACTATCTACCATAGTGCTTAGATCAGCCAGAATTCTTAACATAGAAATAGATAAGGATGGAGCAAATGAAATAGCTTCAAGATGCAGGGGTACCCCACGAGTCGCCAATAGACTTTTGAAACGAATCAGAGATTATGCTCAAATTAAATTTGATAATAAAATTAATAGAGCCATAGCCAAAGACGTACTTTTAGAGCTAGAAGTAGACAGTTTGGGACTAGATTATATGGATAGAAAAATTCTAAATATCATAGTGGATAAGTTTGAAGGAGGACCTGTTGGAATAGACACTATCAGCTCTGCTATGAGTGAACAAAAAGATACAGTAGAAGAAGTCTATGAACCCTATTTGATAAAAGAGGGCTTTTTAATCAAAACTCCAAGAGGTAGAATAGCAACCAAAAGAGCTTTAAAGCACCTACAAGACATTTGATGTCCTAACATTTTTTAACAAGAAAAATTATTGCAGTAGTCAGAGAGTCTTTGTACTTCTTCATCTATCTTTTGTGAAATCAAATTACGAAGAGCAATAGGGTCTACATCTCTAATATGCTTAGACATCGATTGAACCAGTTCCGTATTGTCTTCTGTAAAAGCAAATTGATCTAAGTCAATAAAATCCAAACCTTCATTAGCCATGTATTCACTATCACGTATTTCACCAGTCTCTTTATGAATAGCTATCTTTGCTGTGTTATTCTCTGCTATAATCATTTCGGAGTAACTTAAAATTTCATTTAAAGTTTCGATATCTTCATTTTCAGCATACCAATGGATCACTATCAACAGTGGTAAATTACCTACAAATTTGGGGGCACCTAGACATAAAAGCCGTTGCTTAACATGATCTAAATCAGTTCCAAAATTTTCAGTTACACAATCGGACAAGTACCCTACAATTCCAACTTGATCTTCAATTATGTCTTCTGACGATACAAAATCATCTTCTGAAACTAAGGATGTAGGATGTTGTTCAAATAAATAACTTACTTTATCTTCTATCTCATCTAAAACTTCTTTTGTCTTGTCTGATGCAGGATTATTCTCTAAAACCATGATCTCTTGTGCTGCTGGTATGAGCGTATAATCATTTTGTAAAATCAAAATTGCAGGACGATAATTAAGTGATGGAATTAAAATAGGTTTGTATATGAACAAGCTCTCACTATCATTTTGCAATAATGCTGGTGATAGATCTGGCGAATCTATACCGCTGTTAAATTTTAAAAGAGGCCCTCCAGAAGGCATCAATTTGTATATGTTGTTATGTACGTACATACTAGTAAAACTCTCATTCATGCGGTAGTTTGTAGTTTGTTCGTCAAATTCTACAAACCAATAGACAACATCACGATAAAAATCCTCTAAATGCAAAGGCAGCGATGTATCTTCAAAAAAATTAGAACGGTTACTTTTATCACTGGTAGTGACTTGTCCATGTGAAACAGACAATACAAGAAACACCGACAGAAACAGAGCTTTTTTCATCTATATCCTCCAACACTTACAGCAAGCTGTATATCACAGATATTATCCTTACACTAGAAGCAGCAGTTTAAAAGCTTGGGTGGTTATAAAATTTTTATAAAAGTAATGAATATTATATAATATCAGTTTTTGTAGTTGTTATCTAAACATTGCCAATAGTATTTTTCTGTGCACGCATAGTGCGTAGGTAAAGGGGGTAATATGAAAAATATTAACAAAGTTTTTTTCTTGCCTTTGGTGTTTACGTTGTCTGTTTTTTGTAAGCAGGTGCTGGGACAGGATGCTTCTGTCCATCCAAAACATGATCTGTCAAGTGAGGACGGATTCACATCATATTCTGATGACATTGTTAATTGGTTTGAAACATTCGACGAGAGTAGTGAACTGGAACTATCAGCACAATCGTCTGTGGTTACCGCAGCTTTATCAGACTGTGTGTCTACAAATTTTGACGTTTTTGGCCCCCCTACCACTCTACCTCCCATTAAACAAAAACTTTTGTGTCTAAATGCTCCTATATTTATACGTAATTTGCCGCTTATGATTGTGATAAACCATCTTGCGAACAAAGAAGATACAGCAAAGCTGAGAGATGTTTTTGGTTATACTGAGTTTCTTATTACTGTAGTAGGTGATAAACATAAGCAAAAAATAGAGTCGCATCCTGAATACGGCAAACACTATATTAGTACGTTAGATGGTGGTGCATATCATGAGTCAAGAGTGGCTATTGAGCACAGATTTGACATAGATCACGGAGGCTTTGCTGATTACAATATCTCTTTTGTTAATCAAATATCTACAGCTTATGATCAGAACAGATTAGACGATATAGTACTACTAACTGAACAAGAGATAAGTAGGATTACACAATCTATCAGGTAAAAAAGTATCGTTGAACACAATCCTAAGTACTACTAGCTGAACAAGATAAATAAAATGTATTCAGTTAGCATAAAAGGCAAAGATATAAGTATCTTAAGCCAAAGCTATCCTATGTGTTTTGTTGAGATGATTTGTGATATCAAAGATTTAAGACCATCAAAATCTTCATCTTCAACATGTTCAGATATCAAATAGAGCAATATTTTATTATCAACTACAAATTTGCTAGTACCACCTTCCACTACCAAGCAACTCACACTGGTACATGTATCGGTCAAAAATTTATTCTTAGTCTCAGCTTTATATCTATGCATCAGCAAATCATGAGAATAGTCCACAATCTTTCTTAGAGTTTGAATATCTTCATTTACAGCATACCAGTAAAGTACCATTAGAAGCGGTATATTGTCTGTAAATTCAGGAGCGTTCAAACACACAAGTTTGTTCTCAAAAAAATTGGAATTCGCACCAAAAGAAACTACACATTGTGACAGCAGCTCTGTAATCCCTTTTCTAGAAATAGTCGGTGATGAACATGCCCTTTCGTTTGTATGGTAATCACCAAGTACCATTATGGGTCCACCAAAGGCCGCTTGCATATACTCATGGGTATCAACAAACATGCCCCTTCCATTTTGGCAAGAATCGCTGGAGTTGTTTTCGCCAAAGTTCACAAACCAATGGACAATATCTGCGTAAAACTCTTGGGCAGCGACAACACGGTCGTCTTGATCTGGCAAATGGTTTAAATCAGACGCCTGACCATAAGAAACAGCTAATACAAAATACAAAGACACAATCTTTTCCACTTAACCTCCAAGCACAGGCACGTAATAACGCTTTAATAAACCCTAATAATGTTGCTAAAATCCCGCTCCTCCGGCTAAAAAAACCTTTGGAACTAGACGACTATGCTAAACTCTGTTCTTAAGAACATGTCAATAAAATTTGAGGTTTGTGACTTTGCAAAGTTTATAAAAGCAATACTTGATTCACCTGGCATATATTTTAACTACTTAAAATAACTAGATTTTTTATAACCTAACAACATAGCATTTATTCGTAGAGCCTAGTTTTTTTATGCCTTAATCTTGAACAGACCTTGGGTAAGGCTTTATGTAGTCTTTGGCTGCATTCATTTGTTTTATAGAGTTGGATTTCTCAAATGACAGGTGATATGAGTGTTGCTTATTGGATGTGATGGCTAGAAGGCTAGCACGTCTTGAGCTTGGAGATAGGTTATGAAGGTTATTCTAAAATCTGATGTAAGAAATTTAGGAAGAGTAGGTGACGTTGTAAAGGTAAAAGATGGTTATGCAAGAAACTATCTATTACCAAGGGGCTTAGTTGGAGTTGCCACCGAAAGAAAAATGAAAGAGCTAAATCATTTGATGAACATGGCCAAGGCTAAGAAAGCTAAGATGTTTGCATCCAAAAAAGAAATGCTAGATAAAATATGTGATACTGAACTTACTATAAAAGCTCTTGCAAATAAAGATAGTGAAAAATTATTTGGTTCCATTACAAATATCGACATACAAACTGCCCTGGCTGATAAAGGATTCGAACTAGATAAAAAAGACATAGTATTAGAAAGCAACATCAAAACCGCAGGTGTACACAGCGTAAAAGTAGATCTAGGAGAAAAACTGGTTGGACAGATCAAAGTTGTGGTGGAAAAAGACACGAGCACTGATAAAACTGATAAAAAAGAATAAACGAGGCAAGATTTGGAAAGAAAAGAATCAGTATTAAAAAATGTAGCGTTACCTCATAGCTTGGAGGCTGAAAGATCCTTAATAGGGGCTGTGATGATATCTACCGATGTTATGGATGACTTGGACCAGGTTATTAGCTCTGATGATTTCTATAAACCTGCACATAAAATTGTATACCAAGCACTTGAATATCTAAATAGCAAAAAAGAAGCATGTGATCTTGTGACCGTGTCAAATAAGCTTACAGAAAGAGGTGAGTTTGAAGCAATAGGTGGTTCACAGTTTTTACAAGAAATATATGATTCTGCATTTACCACCAAGAATGTAATGGATTATGCAAAGATCATTCGTGATAAAGCTTTTGTTAGAAGGCTTATAAAGCTCTGCCAAAATACTATTGAAGAATCATTTTCTCTTGATTCTGATGTGGAAGACTTCATTACCAAAGCAGAAAGTGCAATATACGCTCTTTCTGACAAAAGAACTACATCTTGGTTGAAACCTGTAAAAGAAATAGTTAATGTGAGTATAGATAGACTCGAAGACTTATCAAAAAGAAAATCTGATGTTACTGGAATACCTACAGGGTTTGTAGACTTAGATAAAATCACAGCAGGGCTACAGCCAAAAGAAATAATCATTATAGCTGCTAGGCCATCCATGGGTAAAACCGCACTTAGCTTAAACATAGCTACCAACGCAGCCATCAAACACAATAAAAAAATCGCTTATTTTTCGCTTGAAATGTCCAAAGAGCAGTTGATGTTCAGAATGCTATCCATGGAATCTAGAATAAATTTATCAGATATTAGAGTTGGTAAAATTAAAAACGAAGATTGGAAAGTTTTAATAGATACCGCATCTAAAATATCTCCGGCTCCATTGTTTGTGGACGATACTTCTGATGTTGGACCTAACGAAATCTTATCTAAATGCAGAAGGCTTAAGAACAAATTTGGATTAGATTTAATAATTATAGACTACTTACAACTAATGGATGTGAAGCGTGAAGTAGAAAGTAGAGAACGAGCAGTTTCTGAAATTTCCAAAATGTTAAAAAAGATAGCTAAAGAGCTAGACGTAGCAGTCATTGCTCTAAGCCAGTTAAATAGATCTGTAGAGAGCAGATCTAGTAAAAGACCAATGCTATCGGATTTAAGAGAGTCAGGTTCTATAGAACAAGATGCTGACGTTATAATGATGATATATCGTGAGGATTACTACGAAAAAGAAAACTCCAACAATAAAGGCATAGCAGAAATAATTATCGGAAAACAAAGAAACGGGCCAACTGGGAAGGTTACTCTAGCATGGGTACCTGAATATGGTACATTCTCTAACCTTGCACCTACAAGTTACAGCAAAAGCTCTAACACAACAACCAGACCAAACGATCTGTCATTCACGCCTTAGCCTTAGTGCCTATATTAAGACAGATAGGCATGAGTTTTTTATTATTACGCTTACAGTACACTACCTGAAGTTTCTTAGATTAAGCTTGTGCAGGTCTATTTTTTTCTTCAGTGTGTTTCTATTAATACCAAGAACTTGTGCAGATTTAACTTGATTGCCTCTATTAGACTTTAGCACCAGCTCTAACAAAGGTTTCTCTGTTTGACCCATTACAATATTATATATTCCGCTTAGGTCTGTATTCGTATCCTTTTGTTGTCTAAAGAAGAACTCAAGTTTCTTTCTAACAATTTCTTCAAGGCTGGTTGATTTTAAGTTGGCAACCAAAAGGTTGTCAGGCGAGCTAGCAGTATTCATTATGACCCCTCTTTTTTGAATTGTTATGAAACTAAAACAAGGTGGATAGGTATATCTATTTTTTCTTATTTGCAAAGAATTTTTAAATTTATGCAACACAATAACTTACTTTTTTTTAATTTTAAAAAATGAGGATGTTCCATAACCTAGGGCTAGTTTTAGCTCTACCTAATTAAGCTCTTCGCCTAAACACAATAAACTTAATTAATTATGACAAAGGATATAAAGGGTATTTTATGGCTGTCTGCTGCGGTGTTTATATTTTTGTGTTTGTATAGTTATAACCCTCTTGATCCTTCTTTAAATTCAATATCCAGCAACGTAGATCAAGTACGCAATATGTGTGGTATCGTTGGAAGCTTTTTATCTGACGCTCTCTTGCAGTTATTTGGTATGGCCTCTTGGCTCTTCGTATTATTTTTTCTTAGAGCTGCGGTGCTTAGTTTTAGAGGCGTGGAGGTAACGGTAACAAGAGCTGGCGTGTTAATTTACTTATCGTTATTTGCAACGTTATCTAGTATTTGTTCGCTTTATTTACCTACCTTGCATGAATCGAAAATTTTAGTAGGAGGAATTGTAGGTCTGATTGTATCTGAAGGACTTGTGAATATGTTAAATCCTTTGGGTGCAGGAATTTTGTTGTGGACATTCTTTTTTGTATTCGTTGTCTTCTATAATCAAACAGGGCTTTCATTTTTTGTAAGTTTTTTCAAAACTGCCTATAAGTGTCTATGTTTGGTAGTTTTTAATACACTGTATTTTTTTGGTATGACCAAGCTGGTTTTTTATTTAAAACAGAAACTGCAAAAACAAGATGGCCCTCAGAGTTATTCATCCCTAAGAGGAAATTATGATACTTTTACTATAGAAAGAGAAGAGGATGTAAGAGTTAAAAGTTCTTACATGCTCAAAGTTCAGGAAAACTGGACATTTCCTAAGCTAGATATGTTGGTCAGTACTCCGATTTCCAGGGTTAGAATAGATGATGACACAATAAAACAAAATATTGGTATTTTAGAAAATAAGCTCAAACAGTTTTCGGTGGAAGGGGTTGTTGTTGCGGTAAAACCTGGGCCTGCTGTCACTCTATACGAATTTAAGCCTGAAGTGAACGTCAAGATCAGCAAAATTACAGAATTGGCAGATGATCTATGCCTGGCTTTGAAGGCTGAATCGGTCAGGATTATAGCTCCACTGCCTGGAAGAGATGTAGTTGGTATTGAAACTTCGAATCCTAAAAGGGACATTGTTTATTTAAGAGATATTCTTGAAGATAGTAGTTTTTGGGATGAGAAAAAAAGTTTGCCTTTAGTGATGGGAAAAAAGGTAAATGGTTTGCCAACAGCAGTTGATCTTAGAAAGATACCTCACCTATTGGTCGCTGGAACCACAGGCTCTGGAAAATCTGTATTTATAATATCTATGATTACTGGGCTGTTGTTTAAGCATTCTCCAAAGACAATGAGGCTTATACTCATTGATCCTAAACAAATTGATCTGAGTGTATTTCACAACATACCTCATTTGATAATGCCACCTATAAAAGATCCGACTCAAGCACAGGTATCTTTGAAATGGGCGATAGGTGAGATGGAAAAGAGATATAGATCGATGTCAGAGTTCGGGGTTAGAGATCTGGAAGGTTTTAACAAAGTTGTATCAAAGTTATCTGAAAAAGAGCGAGCATGTTATGAAAAGACGGACAAGGTTTATTATACTAAGCAGCCTTATATAGTAATTGTTATTGAAGAATTTGGAGATTTGATGGCCGTCAACAAGGCAAACGTTCAACATTTAGTGGTTAGGCTTGCACAAATGGCAAGGGCTTGTGGTATGCATTTGATTTTATCTGTACAGAGTCCCAGAAGAGATGTGGTCACCGGTTTGATAAAAACAAACATACCTGGGAGGATTAGCTTTAAAGTATCTAGTAAAATTGATTCTAGAATTATTTTGGATGAGTCGGGTGCAGAAAGGCTCTTGGCTAAGGGCGATATGCTATTTGTAGCTCCTGGTATGGGTAAGCCAGAAAGATATCATGGCCCTTGGATAAGCGAAAGTGAAGTTGAGAGACTGGCTCAATTTTGGGAAGAGCAATCACAAGATGAATATGATTCCAAGGCTGTTGACATGCTAAATCGATCATCTACAGACGATAATTTTGATTACTTTCAAGGTAGCGACAGAGATAGTATGTATGATGAAGCGTTGGAGTTTGTCCAGTCTCAGACAGAAGTAAGTGTTTCTATGCTTCAACGAAGGTTTCGATTGGGATACCCAAGAGCAGCCAGAATAATCGAGGCATTTGAAAAAGAAGGAATAGTGAGTATGCCGCAGGGGAGTAAACCCAGGCAGGTATTAAAAAATGTTGGGTGATCGCCAGATCTTGTGACAATTTTTGTCACCTAGTGTAACAATAATTGGTAGTTATTTTGTTTTGAAACTGTAAAGTTTGCGGGATTCTGCGTTTTAAGCGGTTTTTAGGTTTGGCATGGATATTGCTTACTAAATAGGGTACCACACTCTCTCCTTTACCACATGCTTTTGCCAGTGAATGTTCTTTTGCTGGTAAAAGCATGATTTTTAAAAAGGCTGTGAATGGTGGACCATTTTGTGTTGGTTTCTGATATGTTACATTTAAGGAGAAAAAAGAAATGAATATTTTGATTCGTCATGCATATAAAAAAACTAAAATGTTCTTATTTATCTTTACTTTATTAAACATACCTTCCTTAGTGTCATTTGGTAAATCTAATACCGTTTCTATTGAGAGTGAATGTGTTCGAGCGTTAACTCCTGCTGCACAGATCGCAAGTTCATACGAACCTCATAAAGGAGATGATGAGTTCTTATCGTCTACGAAAGCTGCATTAGCCAAACGAAATATTGACGCTAACAGTAAAGCTTGGAACTTACCACCGGTACATGAAGGGGTGACTTTGCTTGAAAGAAACATGAGAAAACCAGACTTTGCTTTTCCAGGACACATTTGGGTTGCTATACAGGCTGAAGCTGATGTTAATCAGCTTTTCTCAAATGGTATGTTACCTATTGAGTATGCTATGATGAACAGTAGAGCTGACAACCTAATAGCAAATTTGGAACTGCTGCTGGAAGCTGGAGCTAATGTCGATCAACCCTTTAAAAATGGTATGCTACCTATCTATTTTGCGATGATGTATAACTCTGATCATGATAACAGCGGCCACAGACATAGAATTTTAGAATTATTCCTTAAGTCTGGAGCAGATCCAAATGCTGTATCCAATTACTCTTGGACTAAAGGTAAAACTATGCTGGATATTGCAATTGAAATAAGAGATTCTAAGGCGGTTTCTCTGCTGGTAAAACGTGGAGCTGACTTGAGTCAATCTGTCATAGCCAGACATTTTGTGGGTGTGTTAGAAACGAATGTCCATGCATTTCTTGATATAGGTATATTAAAAATATTCCTTGAAGCTGGATTAGATCCAAATCAACGAATTTACTCTGACTTAACACCTATCGAATATTTAATGATGCTTGAGAATGGTGAACTGCCTGGTAAAGGTAAATTTGTTTTCGTTGGCCCAAATGATAACGATCTAAACCTGGATAGAGATAACCATGTTGTAACAAAACTGAAAATGTTGCTGGAAGCTGGAGCAGATCCCAATGCTGTATCCAATTACTCTTGGGCGAAGGGTAAAACTATGTTGGACATTGCAACTATGCTTAATTACACCGGAGCAGCCAATTTATTGAAAGAATATGGAGCAAAAACATCTGCTGAACAACTTGCAGCCAGCTAGCTTTATAACTTGAAGGTATTTTCAGGATTTTTTGGAGGATATAACGATTCATAAAAAAAAACAAAATGACCTTGTTTATTCTAGCTATATCTTTGTTTTCTATAGATGCGTTTAGTAAAACCAACACTGTTTCTATTAAGAGTGAATGTGTTCAAGCATTGACTCCTGCTGTACAGGCTGAGAATTCATACAAACCTAACAGGATAGCTAATTTATCTTTATCATTTACTAGAGCTTCTTTAGCTACACGAGATGTTGATGTTAATAATAAATCTTGGCGGTCACCATTATCTGATGAAAAGGTGACTTTACTTGAAAGAAACTTACAAAACCCACTAGCTGTTCTTCTGCCTTATCGTATTTGGACTGCAATAGAAGCCGGTGCAGATGTCGACGAACGTTTCTCAAATGATACTACACCTATCGAATCCCTGATCGCCAATACTTCTTGGACTAATGAAATCATCTCAGAAAGTTTAAAGCTGATGTTAGAAGCCGGTGCAGATGTCAATCAACGTTTCTCAAGTGGCATGACACCTATTCAACTCATGCTTTGATATAATCGATAAAGGCAGTGTTAGTAAATACTTCGCAGCACAAATAATAGGATTGTTGATTAAAGCTGGAGCAGATCCCAATCTGCCTTTTATATCTGATATGACCCTCACTCAATATGTAACAGAATTCAAAGAGAATCTTAATCTTGAAATAATAAACTTGCTCACGCATGCCCACCTATAACTTTTTAAAACCTGCACTTATTTTTTTAGACTGCGGGTTGATGTAGACTACAAAAATTTTTGATATTATAAAAAAGCATCCAGCTAAATATGCTGGTCAACTAAGGTTGGATAATATTGCTTTTTAAATGAGAGAGTTAGTAACTACATACGATAACATAACAAAGCACTTCAAAGGCATTAGAGTAGAGTTTAAAGGTTCTGATGCTTGTGATTTTTTACAGCGTCTTTGTTGTCAGGATGTACTTAGTGTAAAAAAAGATCCAAAGCTTGCTGCTTTTTTGGATAAAAGAGCCAGAGTGATAAGTCCATTTTATTTAATAAAGAATGAAAATTACTGTCTTATAGTATCTGATTTATTTAAAGGTGCCATGTTGTCTTACATAGATAAGATGCATTTTGGTGAAGATATAAGCCTTAACATTGAAGACATTGTTTGGACTGAGGAGTGCTATAGGCATAATCCGACAGAAGCTTCTTCATATGAGCTTTATGATTGGCATTTATGGGGTACGGCTTTTAAGGTTGTGTTTTATTGGGATGTTGTTGGCAATGATATGAAAAAAGAATTTGAAGCACTGTCTTACATAGCCTTGGCTCCTGGGATAGATAATGCTGTTTTCAAAAATATTATGATCCTAGATGGTCCGTTTGATCACTTTATTTCAAGGCAAAAGGGCTGTTATCCAGGGCAGGAAGTGGTAGAAAAAATTCATCATAATAAAAGACCTAAGCAAATGTTTGTGTGTCATGTTGATGCATTGGCAAATGAAGATTTGTCTTTAATAAAACAGGGCAAAAAAATTGGGGTGGCCTTAAGTTGTATACCTGCTTTACAGGATAAAGGCAGTCTAGCCCTGGCTATTGTGCGTTGCAATAAATGCTCTTCTGGGGAGGTTTTGCAAACTGACTTAGGTTTGGATGTGTCGATTTATTGAATAATATTTTATTTTTTTAGAAAACTAACTGTACATAGTCGTATATGGATTTTAGAATACTTGGTCGGGGTTGGGGGAGTCTCTTGGCCTTGATCTTAGGTTAGTTGGATAGAATAAATAATGAGGTGATAGATATGAGAGGTTTATTGTTGTTGGCTTTAGGTAGCTTTGTATTAGGTTGTAGTCCGTCGGCTATTCAACTGCAAAAGACTTTAGAGCAAAATCCGAATATACTTGTTAATGCCATCAAGAAAAATCCTGATGCTATAATGAGTGCTATTGATGAGGCTGCAAAAAAGAGAGCTGGTGAGCAAGCAGCGGCTGCTCAACAGAATTCTAGGGAAGCTGAGTTTGCTAACCCTAAAAAGCCTGAGGTTGGAGATAGCAGAGTTATTTTTGGTAATAAGAAAGCTCCTATAACCATAGTGGAGTATTCTGATTTTGAATGTCCGTTTTGTTCCAGAGGTTATAGAACTTTAAAAGAGGTGATGGGTAAGTATCCGGATAAAATAAGAGTTGTGTATAAGCATTTACCTTTGAACTTTCATCCTTTGGCTGAGCCAGCGGCTAGATATTATGAGGCTATAGCTTTGCAGAGTCATGATAAGGCTACTAGTTTTCATGATAAGTTATTTGAAGAGCAAGCTAAGATGAAAACGGAAGGGGAAGCTATATTAGATAGGCTGGCTAAGGAAGTTGGAGCTAATGTGACTAAGCTTAAGAAGGATAAAGATTCTAAGACAGTTACTGACATTATAGAGGCTGATAAAGCAGAAGCTGCTAAGTTTGGATTTTCTGGAACGCCTGGATTTCTTATAAATGGTGTTTCGATAAAAGGTGCTTATCCGGCTGCGGAGTTTCAGAAAGTTATTGATAGGCACTTAGCTCAATAAGGTTAAGGGTTTTCAATTATCAGGCCCTTGAGCCACAGCCTGCAAGAGTGGCTTTGCTGCTCTGAAAGGCTGTGGCCTTGTGTGCAACTTATCAAAGTATACTCCGAAAGCTTTTGTTCTGAAGAAACGACCCGACCGTAGGCCAAGCGAAGTTATGTATACTTTTAAAAATGTTTACCAGTTCTCAAGGTAAACTCCAAACAAGTAGAAGCTTTGCAACGAATCTGGTTGTATAGTTTTCCGAGGTACGCTGCTCTTACGAGCAGCTTGAAAGCATTTGATCAAAACGCCAAAGCAACGTTCAAGGTAGGCTACAAACAGATTGCCTAAGGTCCTTCGTTTTTTAATAAGCACATATGGCGAAATGACCCGACCGCAGGTCAAAGCCAAAGTCCTTCAATTTTATCATACATTTGCTAGCGTAGTGGTTAGGCTGCTAGGTCTTAACGAGGCTAGGCACATGTCTGATAAAATGTTTTACAACGTTCAAGGTACACTATAAAAGATTTGTATTATGTACATCTATTAAAAACGTTGTACAACTCTCAAGGTAAACTCTAACATCCGTTGTTTATATCTGCTGATACAACAAATCTAGCACACTCATCTTTTATTGTTGTAGCTTGCATATTTTAGTCTGCTTAATATGTCGTGGTTACCTTTTTGTAAATGAAAGGTACTGTATCAGAAGGTACTGTCTCAATGTGATAATTTATATGTGTGTGAGGGGTATTTTTCTGGACTTAGTTTTGTTTTTCTTTGTGAAAAGGGTTTTTTGTCGTAGAATTTAGAGTTTGGTAAGTTTGGTTTTAAGTTTTAGGTTTTTATTTTGTTTTTTTTAAGATCTTTATTTATTCGTTTTAAAAATACTTTTCTTTTAAAGGGCCGGCTGAAAGCCGGCAGATTGATTGGGCCGAAGGTTGGTTTTTATAAAGCTCCGCAGTCGCAAGTTAATTTTTCGTTTAAGAGGCTGGCCGAAGGCCAGCAAACTGATCCAACCGTAGGTTGGCCAGCAAATGCGTCCAGTCGCCATGGATGGTTCAAAAGCTTATGTGAATCACGAAAAACTTGGTTACTCCGAAGTTCTGCAGCCGTTAGGTTGCAAAAGCCTCCAACTGAAAGTTGTTATCGAACAATAGGTTTTCGTAGTTTACTGTTAGCTTTTGTTCAAGCGGCTGGCTGTAAGCCAGCAAATGCGTCCAGTCGCAAGACTGGGGGATTTACGATGTTGGAGACATTGATAGGATTGGCGTTGGTATCAGCTACAGGTTTTGTGGTTACGTTTATGTCGGCTAATATGATGACTTTAACTCAGAGGAAGCATGATACTTATATGTGTTCATCTGTAGCTGGTAATGTATTGGCTCATTTTTCTAAGAATGGCAGTAAGGTTTCTCCTAAGAAAGAAGTAGCTACTATATCTACTGTTTCTACTACCTCTACTACCCAAAATTTGGGGGGGGGGGGGCGACCAAAATTTAAGCAAGATTGGTCATAATACTTCTGTAGATTCTCCATTAAGTGCTTCATCTAGTGGAGTTACTTTACATTTAGATAGGTTATATGATGGTTCAGATGTTGGAGTTTTGGAGGACTTGTATAATAAGTATTTAAAGACATCTTCTACTAATCCTATTTCTATATGTCCATCAGATGCTCAAATTAGTAACAGTTCAGCTTTGACTTTTGATCTAGTGAAGATGGAGTTTAAGTCTCATGAGTCTTCTGCTCCTTTGATAAAGTTAGGTGATTTAGACAAGTGGGTTGAAGAGAATCCTAATAAATATCGTAAGCTTAAGGATGAAGATAAACGGACAGCTCATCAAGGGCTAGCAGACAACAATGGTTCATCTTCAGATGGATATAAGTGGGATAGGTTGACCGGAGAGTCGTTATTTTTGTTAAGTGAGCGTTTATCTGATATATCGTCCTTATCCTTTGGTCCAGTTGAGCCTGTGAGTAGTTATACTCCTGTAAGTAATTACATAGCTAAGTCTAAGTATGATGTTCGTATTGGTATAAGGCCTTGGGATATAAGCAAGAATGAGAAGACAGATAGTTGTAACAGGCATAAGAGTAAGGCTATACATCCTATTTTTGTTCGTCCTCGTTCTGTTTATGATAAACCTGAGAATTCAGATAAGAGTAAGTTAGGTTATAAGCTTGCTTCTAGTTTATCAGGTTTGCCTGAGGCTAATATTCGTCATGATCTTGGATTTAAGTTATTTGTGGAGGTTGAGGAGAGGAAGGCAGTATCTAGTTATGATCCTATCAGATGCAGAGCTGAGAAGGTATTTTCTTATTCTCAGAGGTATGTAACAGCACGCAATAAGACAATAGTAAAGACTACTTCAGTTACTACGACTCAACCACCTGATAATAGCTTTCAAGCTAATTTAGCTAGTAACAAAAATAACAACAAGTTAGTTAGTAGCAAAGCTAATAACAACAAGTTAGTTAGTAACAACTTAGTTAGTAATCTGGCTAATAAAGCTAATAATAAGCATAATCCATCTACAATATCTCTATCTTCTGTGTCTAATTCTGAGGCTGATTCTTCAGACAGTTCATCAACTTCAACAACGACCACTACCCTTCAATGTACTACAAATTCTGATAATTCTACGACATGTAGGTTTAAGCTAGAAGGTCGTGTATGGGATAGGGGTTATAGGTGTCCAGATGGTAATGATGCAGGATATTGTTTAAATTCCAGTTTTAGTAAGGGAGTATTTTTATGTCGTTTGAACAAAAAGATTAGTGGTATAGATCATCCAGTTGGAGATTGGTTTTTATGTGATGATTTATCTGGTAGTTCCTTTACTATTGGTGATGATACACATCCTGTGACTGCCCAGCTATATGCGAGTGATCCTGAAGGTGGTGATCGTAGTAAAGATAAGGAGTTACATTTAAGATTTACTGAGTTGCCTGCACCTGATTCTAGTATTGAGTATAGTATAGAGCTTAGGTTAGTGGATGAGTATGGTAACTACTCTCCATCGCCTCAAGAAGATGCACTTATTTTCTCTACGACTACTACAACGGATCCATGTGCTGGGGTAACATGCACTGGCATTCAGAGGTGTAATAGTGCTACTGGCCGTTGTGAATGTCCAGCTAATCATGCTAGTTGTCGTAATAATGCTATTTGCTGTGATCCTGGTAATATTTGCGTAAATAATGGTTGTGCTTGCGATGATACTGCTTGTGGGCTTCTTGGAAAAGTTTGTTCAGCAGATACAAGTCTGGCAGATCGATGTGTAAGTCCTTCTTCCACTACCACTTCTATAACAACGACTTCTACAACTAGAGGAACTACTCAGACAACCAGAAGAACTACTTCAACAACCAGACGGTCCACAACTACAACAACAACTCCTTGTACACCTGCAAGCTGTCCTTCTGAATGGAGCACATATGCACCTTGTAGTGGCGGGAGTTCACAGCAAGTTACTGGAGGATGTAATGATACAATAACTTGCTATCGTGGAGGTACTGTATGTTCTAGCTCTACTCCTTATTGTAGTAGTGGAAGTTGTGTACGATGTACTTATGACTGGCACTGTTCTGGTAGGAAGGTTTGTGAGAATAATAGTTGTGTAGATCCTCCTCCTACTTGCAATAAGAGTTGTTCTAATTGTTCAGGTACATGTGATAGTTGTGATTCGTGTACAGGAACATGTACTAGCGGCTCTACTTGTGGTAGTCGAAAGGGTACTTGTGAAGTATGTACTGATGACAACAGTTGTACTGAACAACCTAGGAGAAAAAATTTAGCATGTTCTAATTGTTCAGGTACATGTGATAGTTGTGATTCGTGTACAGGAACATGTACTAGCGGCTCTACTTGTGGTAGTCGAAAGGGTACTTGTGAAGTATGTACTGATGACAACAGTTGTACTGAACAACCTAGGAGAAAAAATTTAGCATGTTCTAATTGTTCAGGTACATGTGATAGTTGTGATTCGTGTACAGGAACATGTACTAGCGGCTCTACTTGTGGTAGTCGAAAGGGTACTTGTGAAGTATGTACTGATGACAACAGTTGTACTGAACAACCTAGGAGAAAAAATTTAGCATGTTCTAATTGTTCAGGTACATGTGATAGTTGTGATCCGTGTACAGGAACATGTACTAGCGGCTCTACTTGTGGTAGTCGAAAGGGTACTTGTGAAGAATGTACTGATGATGACAGTTGTAGTGAACAACCTAGGAGAAAAAATTTAACATGTTCTAATTGTTCAGGTACATGTGATAGTTGTGATACATGTACAGGAACATGTACTAGCGGCTCTACTTGTGGTAGTCGAAAGGGTACTTGTGAAGTATGTACTGATGACAACAGTTGTACTGAACAACCTAGGGATAAAACATGTCCAACAAACCACACTTGCAATCCAAGCACAGGACGATGTAAAGAGAAAATAACTAATCCTTCATGTTGGATAAGAATGGAAGGATCAAACAAATTTTGTAAATGGCCATACGAACCCCACTATAATGATGGTGGTTATTGTTATGGTACAACAGAACCAGATGATGAGGGCGAAGAACAAGACTGTACAGTAGGTGGTTGGAGAAATCTCTATATAACAAATGATTCCAGGTGCAATAGCCCAATATCATGCAACAAAACAGATTGCTGTGAAGATTAATAACACTACTATTTAAAAAGTAAAAGTACTACTGAAGAGCTTGTGGTTTTAGCAGGAGCTTGGATTACAGTGATACTTAGACGCATCTTCTATTGAATACTGCAGAGCCTCTGTGGCGTCTGCTTGTTCGTTGCCCAGACGAATCTGCTTATCAGATAACCTACTGTATTGAGCGGAACAAAATCCTACATAAAGCTGATTATCGTACCTGTCCCTATCTACACATATCTCTTCTTTAGTTACCATTTTATTGGAACTAAAGAACGGTATATGAGGTAAATAAACTGACATTATAGTGCCATATGAGGTTTGCTCTCCATTTGCAGTATTAGCTTCTCCTTTATACCCATAACCAGTCGGGTGAAATGTACCATCAAATGGGAATGTTGCAAAATCTTCCTTGTTATGATTCAAACCCAAATTATGACCAATTTCGTGGGACAACGTTACTATGAAATTATAATGTTGAATACGATCAGATATATCGGGCATTTTCTCGCTAGAACAACTAGGGTCCACAGAACCGCCAGCAGCATATGTTTTGGCTCCTTCTAATGAGTAGCCCTTAAGCAGAAGAGCAGCTGATCCACAGATACCTGTTCCTTCCTCGTAATTTTGTATTGTATATACAAGATCAGCTCCATAATTCTGTCGTATTGTAGGAAGTAAATTAAACTCAGCATGAGATACAGCATCATCGTTCTTTAAATCTAGAGTATCAATCTGACAAAGCAAGTAATGTCTGTAGTTTTGAAAAGGTACAACAGCCGCAGCTCTAAACTCTACATTAACTCCTGATCTTTGATAAATATCATTCATATGAGGAAGCACATCATCTCTTACAAAATCATCCCAACCAGGTGTAGAATATCTTTCGGACATTACAAAACCAATATCTATTACATAAGTTGTATCAGGATCAGCTCTTCTAGGTTGATAATGGTGATGTGCTGCTGTGGCTAATTCAGGTGGAAGTTCATGCACATAAGCTCCACAAAAAGACTGCTTTTGGTGTTCATCATCAATAGGTATTGTAGGTATATAACCTTGTGAAGTTTCTGCTCCACAAGCAAGGCTTGCTACAGCATCAATATTAAAATCTTTACCACCACTGCTTTTTACGACATCTAGATAATCACCCAGTACGTTGTTTTGAATGACCATATCTGCACCCGATCTTTTAATATAATTTGTAGCTGAGATTATATAATCACCAGCTTGATATAATCCAACCTGATGCCTTCTGTGCGGATTCAATCCAGTATTAGGAGGATCTATTGTAACAGTTGTGCTTGTATCTGTTTTGGTGATAGATATCTGATCCTGATCTATAGGACCATCTTCTACTAATAAATCACCAGTATAAATCGTATAATCAGCACCAGTATCAACGGGGTTGATAGCTAAGATGTCTAAAATATTATCGTTGGTTATCTCAGACCATCCGTTGTTGTCTATAAATACAATATCAGAATCAAAGCTTATTTCTAAAGTAGCTTGGGGATTGCCGTCTGAACTAAAAGTATAAGCTACGTTTGGAATTAAATTTTCACACCTAGCAGTGCCGCTGGCATCTCTAAAATAAAAATAGCCTTTTTCAGCTCTAGTACATGGATTGTCTACAATAACATTAAATGAAGATTCTTGTGTTATATTCTCAAGATAAGTATTAGTACTACTGCTCTGTTGAACTTTTGCAGCATCTAACTTTTTAGCATAGTTTTTGGTTAATATAGAATACTCTCCAACATGATAGATTTTGCCATTAGAGCTATTTGGAGGTTTTATAGTAATAACTGTATTAGAGCTTTCTTGGCTTATAGATATATTATCTTGATTAATAGAGCCTTCTGGAGTTGTAAGGTCAGTTCCTGTATTATTTTTTTTAATCTCTAGCATTTGTAAGACATTTTCTGGGGTTAGTGCTTGCTGTCCAGATGAGTCTATAAAAACAACTTCTGAATCAAACTTTAGCTTTATCGTAGTATCGGGATCTCCATTTGAAGAATCCGATTCTTCGCCTGTACTCGATACAAAACTATAAGTTAAAGTAGGAAGTTTTATGCAAGCACCATTAGCACCTGATAATTGAAAATAACCACTTTCTCTTCTAGTACAAGGAGTCTCTACTACAGTGGGAGGAGGTTTAACTGGCTCAGGACCTGTAGCATCATTACAAGACGATAAACCTAAGGTAGCTAATACTAACAATGCTCCACTAAGAACAGGTTTAACTCTAGTAGCTACATTTTTACCAACGAATGAAGCAACTCTAAGCTTTCTTACAGGACCTAAAGAAAATAATGTACCTGCTGCTAAAAACTTAAGCTTACTTTGATCTTTTTCTTCTAAACTTGGCTCAAAGCTTATGTTGTCTGTTAAATCAATCCCTAAGGCATCAATAGCAGAATTTCCAAATTTTTTATAATCGTTCGTATTATTAATACTATCATCACTAGTACTTTCACTTTTTTGAATACCTAAGCTTTCACAATAAAGATTATTTTTAGAAGAACTAGAAGTGCATAAACTTTTAACAAACTCTAAAATACTTTCTCTACAAGATGGATCATCTATTAGAAGATTTCCATCTTCTGTTTTCTGTAGTTCAATAAAAGCTTCGATAGCTGAGATGTCTTCAACCTGACTATTTTCACTAATAACATCTTGTAAGACTCTACAAGAGGAGACAGCCTTATTAGCTAACTGCAAGTCGTAAGAACTAGGCTCTGTATAGGAAGTAGTTTGAGCTTGAGCATAAGTGAAAACACCAAGTACACCGAACGTTATAAAAAATGATGTTACAGAAAATAAAAGTACTTTTGTTTTACTAATGTTCCTACAAGTATTTGCTTTTTCAATATGTCTAATAAATTTGAGTTTCATGGATATCGTGTTGCTTCTTTAGAGGGTAATATTAGCATATTTGTTTATAATTTAGTTAAAAAATTCAATTTCACTATAAAAATGTAGTATTTATAAATAAGGCCCTTCGTTTTGATAAGTATACATAGCGTAACGGCAAGGCCACAGGTCAAGTGAAGCTATGTGTACTTATCAAAACGCCAAGGCAACGTTCAAGGTAGACTATAAAGGAACTATCATAAAGCTCTAAAATTTTCAAATTAAAGGTCTTCATTTTATTACATGCTTGGAACTTTTATGCAGGCTGCTTTGTGTCCAGTTCTTTTTTCTTCTAGATAGGGTGTTTTTTCTGTGCACTGTTTGTCGCCAAGACTACATCTAGGATGGAATGCACAGCCTTTTGGTGGATTGATAGGGCTTGCAACATCCCCTGAAAGAATTATTTTTTCTTTTTTTGTTTTAGGATCAGGTATAGGTATTGCTGACATCAGTGCTTTTGTATAAGGGTGTTGTGGATGTTGATAGAGGTCAAGGCTATTTGCCAGCTCAACAATTTTTCCCAAGTACATTACAGCAACTCTATTTGATATATGCTCCACCACTTTTAAATCATGTGCTATGAACAGATATGTAAGTTCAAATTTTTCTTGTAGGTCCATCAATAAATTGATCACTTGTGCTTGAACGGATACATCTAGTGCAGACACAGGCTCATCGCAGACAATAAACTCTGGATTTACTGCAAGCACTCGTGCAATTCCTATTCTTTGTCTTTGTCCTCCTGAAAATTCGTGTGGATATCTGGATATGGCATCGGCTCTTAGCCCAACAATTTCTAAAAGCTCTTTTACTTTATCTAGTCTATCTTTTTTACTCTCTGCTAATTTGTGAATTACAAGTGGTTCTGAGATAATATTTCCTACTGTCATTCTAGGATTTAAGCTAGCATACGGGTCTTGAAAGATAATTTGTATTTTTCTTCTTAGTTTTCTTAAAGGTTCTTTTCTGTAGTTGGTAATATCTTTGTCTCGGTAAAGTATTTTTCCTTGGTTTGCATCCAAGAGTTTTACAATCAGGCGGCCTAGGGTTGATTTACCACAGCCACTCTCGCCCACTAGACCTAAGGTTTCGCCTTTTTTTATGTCAAAGGAAACATTTGATACTGCTTTTAAGCTTACCTTTTTTTTTCCAAACACGTTGGATTTTATATCAAAGCTTTTGTGTAAATTCTGGATGGTTATTAGAGGGTTATTCATTGGATACCTTCCTAGGAAAAAAGCACGAGAACGTATGAGTATCGGAGCTTCTTGAAATATCTGGATGTTTTTCTTGGCATCTAGCTTCAGCATAAGTACATCTTTTTTTAAATCTACATCCACTTTCTATATCGAACAAACTTGGAACTATTCCAGGTATGGCTTTTAGCCTTTTTAGTTTCTTGTTGGTTTTAAAATAAGGAATGGAATCAATGAGTCCTTTTGTGTAGTGATGTCTTGGTCGGTAGAAAATATCTTCTGTGGTTCCGTATTCGATAATTTTACCAGCATACATAACAGCTACGTTATTGCAGCTTTCTGCTACAACTCCAAGGTCATGCGTAATCAGTATGACCGCCATATTTAATTCTTTTTGCAGTTTGTTTATTAGCTCTAGTATTTGTGCTTGTATTGTGACATCTAGAGCTGTTGTAGGTTCGTCTGCTATCAAAAGTTCTGGTCCGCAGCTTAGTGCCATTGCTATCATTACTCTTTGTCTCATTCCTCCAGAAAGTTGGTGCGGATATTCGTTCAATCTTTTTTGTGCTTCAGGTATTCCAACCAGCTCTAGCATTTCTATAGTTTTGTTCATTACATTCGATTTTCGAAGGTTTTTTTGATGTGAAGATATAGCTTCTGCAATTTGGTTTCCTACGCTGAATACAGGGTTTAAGCTAGTCATAGGTTCTTGAAAGATCATGGAAATACTATTTCCTCTTATATTTCTGATTTCTTTTTCTTTTAAGGATAGTATGGATTTTTTTTTAAATAAAATATCGCCACCATATATTTTTCCAGGCGGAGAAGGGATCAGCTTCATTATGGATAGAGCACTTATAGATTTGCCGCAGCCGCTTTCGCCTACTATGCCAAGCGTTTGGCCTTTTTCTATTTTAAATGATACGTCATCAAGAGCTGTTAAAAAGCCTTGGTCTGTGTCAAAGCCAACTTTTAAATTGTTTACTTCTAGTAAGCTCATAAAGGCCCTTGGTTTTTTAGGTGTAGGCTCTCCATTTTTTTATCAAATACTAGCTGGCCTAGCATGTAGACTACAAGCCGGTGTGTACCATTAAAACCCTTGTTAAAACAGCCTGCCTTATCCTGGCAAATTGATCGGGATTGACAAGTGGTTTAGACAAATGGCTGGGGTTTAAAATGTTTTATTGTGTAGTAAATTCATAATTGACTTAAAGTGGGTTGACACTTGATATTTTGAGCAGGACCATATACCTCTAATATCAGGACTTATTTTTGTTTATGGAGTTGGTTTTGAGGTTTAGTTTCTTATTTGTTTGTCTTATAGTTTTTGCCGCACCTGTTATGGGGGCAAAGCGACCTCGTGAGGCTAGAAATATCTCTATCAAAGGGGAGCTGTTTGAGTTCAGTAACCTTAAAACATCTTGGTGGAAAGCACCCGTGCCCGCCGATAAGGAGGGTGTTAGTATGCTATTTAGAGCACCTGTCTTAAAAAAGCCCAACGGTTTTCGGCCAATTATGACTGTTAGGCTTGGTAAGACTGATAAAAACGTAGCCAACTACGTGGCTTCTTGGATGGGAGATTATGCAAAGTTAGGTTATGAAGTATTAGGTTCAAGATCGTTTAGTCATAAAAACAGTTCTGGGTACGTTGTTGATGTTAAAAACCCAAATACTAATAAGCAAGCTCGTCAGGTGATTTTTTTAAAAGATCAAAACTCCGTGATTTTAACTTGTGTAGATAAGATTAAATCTTTTAAAAGCTCTCTTTCGGAATGTAACAAGATTGTCAGATCTTTTAACTGGATAAATATTTAATTAAGGGTTTTCAATTATCGGGCCCTTGAGCCACAGCCTGCAAGAGTGGCTTTGCTGCTCTGAAAGGCTGTGGCCTTGTGCAACGTTCAAGGTGTATTCTGACAGATTTTGTTCATAGCGTAACAGCAAGACCGCAGGTCAAGCGAAGTTATGTATATTTTTAAAAATGTTTACCAGCTCATAGATCTGTCACTTAGCTTTGAGATGCAAAGCCTATCAGTTTATATAAAAGCCTCATGCCTATATTTGCATTTAGATTATTATCATTTTTTAGCGGAGCTATTTCTACCAGGTCAGCACCTACTATTTTCCTTTCTTTGGATACAACTTTGAGTAAAGTTACAAGTTCGTCAAAGCTCAAACCTCCTGGTACAGGCGTTCCAGTTCCAGTACAAAACTGCGGTTCTAGAACATCGATGTCTACTGATATATGAACATTTGCTTCCAGTTTTTCGACAAATTTATCACACATGCCATACCAACTTATCCCTCTATGAAGCTGCTCTTTTACTTCTCTATCAAAAAAAGTATGAACAGTTGGTCTGGCTTTTTGAAATTCAAGTTCTTCCTTGCAAAAATCTCTTATCCCGACTTGTACTAAAGATCTGGGTTTAAAGTCGCTTGTCATTAAATTGTAAAATACAGATGCATGTGATCTTACATAACCTTGGTATTCTTTTCTCATATCCATATGTGCATCCAGGTGCAAAACAGAATAGTCATTAAATTTTCTGTGTGTATTTTTAAATCCTCCTAACGAAATGGAATGTTCTCCTCCTAACAACATCACAAAAGCTTTAAAATTTTTGCAAGTTTCAAATACCCAGTTGTCTAATTTAATACTAATTTCATTAATAGACTTTGCATCTTTTTTTGCTACTTCGGTTAATTGTTTAACAGTAGCTTCATCGTTTACATAATTTATCCCTACATTTTCTAAACTACCAAAATCATAATCCACAAGGTCAATTTGCGAGCTAGCGGCCCTTACCGCCTCAGGCCCTTTTGCGGTGCCTTTACCGTAGGAAGCTGTGCCTTCCCAGGGCACAGGTATAACCACAAACTTTGGGTTGTCGTGATGATCTAATCCAAAAATATTATTGTTTGAACAGGTAATAACAAAAAACTCCTAGCACCATAAGTATTCCAATTATTAAAGTTGCTTTTTCAAAGTGTTTATCTATATACACTTTTATACCTTCACCAAATATAAAGAATAAAAATCCTAATAGAAAATACCTAAGACTTCTGCCTACTATGGATCCTAAAATAAACGGAACAAGAGGGACGCTTAATGTTCCGCCTATCAATGTAAAGGCCTTAAATGGTATTGGAGTAAATGCAGCAAGCAGTACTGCTTCAAATGTGTTTTTGTGGAATAGTTCTTTGACCATGTTTACTTGGTCCTTAGAAAATAAAAAATTATACACGTAGTTTTCTATGTAACTCCATACAAAGGCCCCTAGTAAATATCCTAACAATGCTCCAATGACAGAAAAGACGGTGCAATAAAATGCATACTTTAGAGCTTTCTTAGGTAGTTTAGCTCCCATAGCAATCAACATGACATCTGGTGGTATTAAAAAAATACTAGCTTCTGTCAAAGACACAATACACAGTGCAGGCAAAGCAAATCTATGACCCGCCAAGCTCAATGTCCAATCATAGAGTTTTCTAATCCATCTATTGAAAAATCCTAAAAGATTCATTCTAGAATTTTTCCATCTAGATCTTTTGTGATATTTTTTTGGTGAGCTTCCAAGGTTCCACCACCAATTTCAAGTAATTTAGCATCTCTCCAAAGTCTTTCTACAACATATTCACCAACGTATCCATATCCACCTAATACTTGGATGGATCTGTCTGCAATTTTTTTTGCAACGTTTGTGGCAAATAACTTAACTCCATCAGAGTCTAGGCGATTATTTTGTTTAGAGTTAAGATCAAGTTTAGATGCTGTATTGTACAGATAAGTTTTTGCAGCCATGTATTCGGAGTAGCTTTGAGATATATATTTTTGTATTTGGCCAAAGCTTCTAATTTCTTTTCCAAATGATTTTCTTTCACTTGCATATTTATTCATAACGTTTATACATCTTCTGGCAATGCCAACAGCTTGTGCAGCAAGGGTCATACGCTCTATTTCTAAGTTACGCATCATGTGTGTAATTGAATCTCCTTTTACACCTATCATGTTTGCTTTAGGCACAAGGCAATTTTCAAAGACAAGTTCTGCAGTATTAGAAGACCTCATACCTAGCTTATCTTTTATTTTTTGACCTACATAATATCCGGACATATCTTTTTGAACTACAAAGGTAGATATTTCTTTTTTCTGCTGGCTGGTTGCATAGATGAGCACACAGTCTGCAGGAGTTTTATTTTCATCGATGCAGCCGTTTGTTATCCACATTTTTGTACCGTTTATTACAAAACCATTATCTTTTTCTGTGCAGTTAGTTTTCATAGCTAACACATCTGTTCCCATATCAGGTTCAGACATAGCCATAGCACCTACCCATTCTCCAGAGCATAACTTGGGTAGAAATTTTTCTTTTTGTTCATGGTTAGCGTTTACAGATATGTTATTTGCACACAACATTGAGTGTGCTAGATAGGCTAGGCAAAATCCAGGATCACTTGTCGATAATTCTTCATGTGCTATTACTGCACTTGTGGCATCCATTCCAGATCCGCCATATTGTTCAGGTACCGTTATTCCCAGCAATCCTAATTCACCCAGTTTTCTAAACATGGGCAAATTAAACTCTTCTTTTCTATCGTATTCTAGAGCCAGTGGTTCTATTTCATTTTTGGTAAACTCAAAAATGGTGTTTCTTAAAAGTTTATGTTCGTCTGTAGGATTAAATAAATTATTCATAGAGTTTTAAAAGTGGGATGATAATAACATTCTGTTGTAGCTGCAACATCAAGCTATGTTGGGGTATAAAATTGCTATCTTAAGTCATATCTAGACATGCTATGACACAATACTCCATGTTTACACCTATTTCTATTGATAGTACCATGTGCTATGCAAAAGAGGCCTTATAGGGTTTTGATGGCTAAGCCTGGTTTAGACGGACATGATAGGGGTGCAAAGGTTGTGGCCAGGGCACTTAGAGATGCAGGGTTTGAGGTTATATATACTGGATTACATCAGACTCCTGATGACATTGCACACGCTGTAATGCAAGAGGATGTGGATGTGCTAGGTCTTTCTATTCATTCTGGCTCTCACATTCCTCTGGTCTGTGCTGTAAAAGAAGAGATGAATAAAATTAGCCTGGACAAACCTATTTTTATTGGTGGGATAATTCCTGATGAAGATAAGAAAAAATTGCTTGGTCTAGGGGTTAAGGCAATTTTTGGACCTGGGGCTAACTTGAAAAATATTATACAAACGGTAAAAAAGACTTGTTTGGATGGGATAGATGACGTCTGAGATATTTTTTACATTTGGTCTTTTTATAGTTCCTTTTTTATTTGCACTTTCTTTTCATGAATTTGCTCATGCCTTTGTTGCCAAGTTAAAGGGCGATAACACTGCAGAAATGTTAGGTAGGCTTACTCTAAATCCAGTACCTCATATCGACATAGTAGGGACTATCATATTTCCGTCTTTGGCTTTGTTTTTAAACTGGCCTTTATTGGGTTGGGCCAGACCTGTGCCTGTTAATTCAAGAAATTTAAGCAACATCAGAAAAGACATGTTTTGGATAGCTTTTGCAGGTCCACTATCTAATGTGTTTCTTGCTATTGTTGGTTCTGTAGTGATGTATGCACTTATATCTATAAGTTTACCTGTTAATATCTTAAGACCTATATTTATGATGTTGGAATATTTTGTGATGATTAATTTATTCTTGGCCGTATTTAACATGCTTCCTGTTCATCCACTGGACGGAGGTAAAATCTTGGGAAGATTTTTGCCAGCCAGAGTGAATATATTTTTGGAACAAAACCAGTCTGCAACATATATGCTATTGTTTGTGTTGGTGATGACCAAAGGGTTGGTTTTTTTAGGCATACCAGTCCATATTGCTTCTGGTTTTTTAATCCCACCTTTTCCTAATTAATTAGTTTTTTAATGTTTTTTTGTTGTTTTGGATTTTTAGCTACTCTGTAATGGGTTTTAGTTCTAGGATCATGGTGTATGGAACCTAAAACAGTAATGAGTGGTATGCGTAGCACCGGATCTATGCACGCAGGAAATTATTTTGGTGCTCTAAAAAACTGGATAGAGCTTCAGAATAGGTACAAGTGCTTTTTTGGTGTGATGGACTGGCATGCAATGACTGATTTTTATAAATCTTCTGACTCTATAGATAGGAAGATTCGGATAATGTTTGCTGAGTGGATAGCAATAGGCATTGATCCAAAAAAATCTATTCTATTCATTCAAAGTAGAATTCCGGAGCATTTAGAGCTTTTTATTATTTTAGCAAACCTAACTCCTATGGGCTGGTTAGAGAGGGTTACTACCTGGAAACATTCAATAGAGGAGCTAAAAGCTAAGGATGCACATAACTTAGGTAGGTTTCTTTATCCTGTGCTACAGACTGTAGATATTGCTATATACAAGGGTGAGTTGGTACCTGTTGGACAAGATCAAATTCCGCATCTTGAAATTTCAAGACAAATCATAAGAAGATTTAATAATATATATAAAACTGATATTTTAAAAGAACCAAAACCGCTATTGACATCCACTCCATTATTGATGGGCACTGATGGAAGTAAGATGTCCAAGTCAAAAAATAATTTTTTTCCGATGATACCAGAAGAAAAAGAACTGTCTAAATTATGTAATAACATGGTAACAGATCCAAAGCGAGTATACAGGAAAGACCCTGGCAACCCTGATGTATGTTCGGTATTTCATTTTCATAAACTTTTTTCTCCAAATGAGAGTGTAGAAGAGATAAATGTAGAATGCCGTAGGGCTGGAATTGGATGTAAGGATTGCAAAAATAAACTATCAGAAAATATAAATACATTTATTGAAAAACCAAGACAGACAAAAAAACAGATATTAGATGGCAACGAACTTGACGAAATTATAATAGATGGCTGTGATAAAGCAAGAAAGGTTGCCAAACAAACTTTAAAAGAAGTAAGATCAGCAATGTCTTTTTCCTCTGGAGTAAATAGGTAAGATATATGGATTCACAATCAACAAAACAGTACTCTGACTCTCCGTTATTTTTGTATGATCCACTCGAAATCAAGCTGGATTCTTTTGAAGGCCCCCTAGGACTTCTTCTTCATCTTATAAAAAAAGAAGAGATGAATATCTATGACATTCCAATACAAAAAATAACTAGCCAGTACATGCAAGAACTTAAACTCATTACACAGCTTGATCTGGATAAAGCTGGGGATTTTATTGCCATGGCAGCTATGTTGATACAAATAAAATCTAAAATGCTACTCCCACCTGATCCAGATACTGAAGAAGAGTATGAGGACCCTAGAGCTGAGCTGGTCCAAAAGTTACTAGATTACAAAAAATATCAGGAAGCTGTAAAAAAATTAAAGCAATTAGATATTGTAGGTAGGGATGTTTTTGTAAAAGGGATGAAGGAACAAATAGAAAAAACAGAAGAGATAGAAATAGATGAAACTCATTTGTTTGATCTAACTAAATCATACAAGAAACTTATACATATGATTAAAAATAAAGTCCATGTAGTAGAAACTGTTGGTCAAAGCGTATATTCTAGAATTATGGAGCTTAGAAAAAAATTAGTGTTGGGGATTAATTTGACATTAAAGGATCTTTATAAAAGCGATGGTAGGTCAAAATTGGTGGTAACTTTTCTTTCTGTTTTAGAGTTGAGCAAATTGGGATTTGTATCTCTATTTCAAAGCGATTTAGATTCTGATATACACATAGGAGTAAAGAAAGAATTAGGAGAAAATATTATATCTCGCTTAGATACTTACAAGGGGGTTCAAGCTAATGAACAATAATGTAGAATATACGGAAATAGAAGCAAGAGCCATTTCTGTTATTGAGAGCGTGTTGTTTTCATCGGACAAACCTGTTTCTTTAGACTTATTACATCAAGCGGTAGCTTATATTGATAAAAATTTGGACGTTAAGGATCTAGTAAATAAATATAAAGCAATTCTTCAGTCAGACAACCGTGGAGTATATGTAGACATGGTCTGTGGTAAATATCAAATTAGAACAAAAAAAACCAACAGTGAAATTTTAAAAAACATAAACAAATCTAAACAGTTTAGATTATCAGCTCCAGCCATGGAAGTTCTAGCAATAGTAACTTATGAGCAACCGTGCATAAAAGCAAGAATCGATGAAGTAAGAGGTGTAGATTCTGGTCATCTAATAAGGGTGCTTATGGATAAAGGCTTGGTGTGTTTTGCTGGGAAAAGTGACCTTCTTGGAAAACCAATGTTATACAAAACTACTAGAAAATTTTTAGAAACTTTTAGTCTTAAGAATTTGCAGAATCTGCCTTCGTTATCAGAATTTGATGAGCTAGCGCCTGATGAATTAGAACAGCAAAAACGAGAAACTTTATCAGAGCTGACTTCCAGGTTAGATGAGTCTAATAAAAAAGATATATCTTTAGAAGGTGATTTGGAAAAAATAGGTCAATCTTTATCAGAAATAAAAGTTACAACAATAGAATCAGATAATAAGACTAACCTGTAAGTTTTATCAGTGTAACATCCATCTCTAGCAGTTCTTCTAATATCAGTGGCATTGCAAAAACTGTCTGTATATGTACATCGTGAAGTAGAATTATTGATCCTCTTTTTTTATTTTTCAGTGAATTGATAACTCCATCTTTTATTTCTTCTGGGTCTTCGATGTCCCAATCACGTGAATCTACATTCCAAAAGAATGTTGTCATATTTGCATCTATGACCTCTTGTTGTAGCTCCGGAGTAGTTTTACCATATGGAAATCTAAAAATGTTCTGAAATGTACCTGTAACATCTACTAAAATATCTTTTACAAGGTTGTGACCTATATTTATATTGTCTATACCTTCATCTAAAGGAAGCCTTGATAAATCTTGATGATTAAAGGAATGAGAACCTATGTGGTTACCATACTCAGCAACTATATTAATTACGTCTTTAGAGCTTGCATTTATTTTATTTCCTATGAAAAAAAATGTACCTTGAGCACCATAGGCTTCTAAAATATACACTATTGCCTGGGTATACACGTTATGGGGACCATCATCTAAAGTTATTACAACATGATTTTTTGGAAATTCGTGACCATAAAAAACGTTGTTGTCTTCTGAGCTAACTTCCAGTTTGTTCAACATGCCGCTAGTTGTTCTGTTGGCTGCATTTATGCTAATGTTTCCTTCTTCATCTATTTCTATTATTGGGCTTTTGGATTTTGTCAAATAGGACATGATATTGTTAAGCAAAGCGTCCTTACAAGGGTTATTTATCAAAGTTTCTCTTATGAAGAAATCATAAGAGACAAGCTTCTCTGGAGTTTTTTGATATAAAGATTGGCATATTAGCTTACTGGTTTCAGCATCATACAAATTGGCAATGTTTGAAAAATTAATCATGTTTGTTTTGGCAATTTCATGATCTTTGTAAGTTTTGGCATTTTCTAAATTGAAACTCATAGAATTAAACATCATCAATGCCTGTGTACCAGTCAACAATCCAGCTTTGTTTGAGCTGCTAGCTAACTGGCTATTTCCATCATCTTTCACATCAGATTTTTTTTCAAATGCAAGTACAAGTGATGCAAGAATAAAAATAAAAATCACAAACCCAAGCTTAAAATATTTTTCTTTTACAATTTTAAAAATTTTAGTCATAGACACTACATCTCATACCATAGTTCATAAAAAATGCACATATCAAATATAAAACCAAAAATATATTACTGTTTAAACCTAAACTTTCGTTTTATCTTTTCAGACCCTTCACTTGCGGATGCTTTAACCAAAGGTGTAATAAATACAACAAACTGACTTTGATCTCTATTAAATTCTTTAGATGCATAAAGTGAAAATAGAGGGTTGTTACCGCTTTTTGGAGCTTTATTAAATCCTGTATTACTTTGAGATGTTACCAAACCACCTATTGCAGCACTTTCTCTACTTCTAACCACAACTATTGTATTGATAGTTCTTTCTGAAATGAGTGGCCCTGTAGCTGTAACTCCCATAAGATTGCTAACTTTAAAGTTTATGCTGAGTTTTATACTGTCAGATTTTCCACCCATTATATTTGGTATAATATGTGATACCAACCCTGCTTTGGCAAAATTAGTTCCTGGGACTCCATTAGGCCCTAATACCTGGTAAGGTATTTGTGTCACAGATTCGACTACTCCCTTTTTCCCATCTTGTACAATAACACTAGAGCTTTGTAAAACTCTGGCATATCCATGTTGTTTTGCCCAGTTCAGTTTTGGTAGTAAGTTGTTTATAGTTCCTGTGATTGACGAAATAATTCCTGAAGCTGCATTTGCTGTTCTACCAAACTGTATTCCTGTTTTATCACCAACTTCAGGTGCCCAACTGAACCTAAAACCTTTTTGATATTCTTTTTTTAACTCAACAAAATGCACAACTAACTGGATCATTTTGCCCGGTTTTTTCTTTTTAGCTTTCTTAACGGTTAATAGATTGATAACTTGTTCAATCTTAACTTTTTTTATTAGTCCATCTGACTCTGCTTTATTAACTACAATATCAGGCGTGTATGTCTTTGCTATGATCTCAGATCGTTTACGTTCAGATTCACTGCTAGCGATACCTTCTATTATAAATTTACCGTTCACACTTCTAACATGAATCTGTGGATTGTTAATGTCACGTTCTATATATTCTGCATACTTTTTCTGAGCTGCAGGGCTTAATGTCACTATTGAAGAAGCTCTATTTCCATATTGTGAAATTACATTATAAACTCTAGTTACATCTTTTGATAAAAGAACCTGTCCATCTACCACCACTTTATTATTGAGTATCTTTACATCTATGCCTTCTATATCAGCCAACACAGATTTTATTTCTTGAGCTATTTTGTTTAAACTACTAGTTCTAACAGTCAAAAACAGCTCTGCTATTACTCTGTTTCTTTGATCCTGTATGGTAAGTGTTGCTGTTCCTGGTTGTTTAGGGCTAAACCTAAGCGTTTTTATATCATCAGCATACTTTAATGCAGTTATATTTTTAAAGTTACCTTCAAATTTAGGTCTATTAGGCATGTAAGGCAATTTAAAATCTTGAGTTAGTCCTACAACCAAATTTATATATTGTCTTTTTTTGGCCTTGTACTTGGCATCGACCAAATTTGGACAACATAGTATTAGAATCAAAAATAATAAAAAACTTCTTTTATTCACTGTATATCTCTAAATGAGCTTCTTGGTTTAGCTCTAGTTTTTCTAACTACCTTTGGTTTAGGAGCTGGAGTAGGTGCACGAGTTACGCTCTGTGGAGTTCTTGTTCTATTCATGGCAGTTGGTTTAGCTATCACACTAGCTCTACCCAAAAGTGAATCCACACTACTAGGTGATGTGATTCTTTTAGATCTGTCAGCTCTGTTACGCAACGCTAAAAATATGCCTGAATGTATTTGCAATAAGATAATATCTTGAGCTTCCTTAGGGGTAACTTCTACGGTAACAGTGCTAAATGAAGTATCTCCGTTAAGATTTCTGAAGGCTTCAGCATTACCTAAAGAATCCAATTCCAAAGTTCTAGGTATGTTGTTAGTTATATTTAATCCAGTTGCCAATACTATAATATCTTGAAGAATGGTTTTTACTTCTGTTTTTCTATTTCTTTCTATTGCAGATAGTATATCCACTCTATCTCCAGGACGAAGTAATTTTGCAACACCTCTTATATCGTCTACTGGTATGGTGATAGCTCTTTTTTCTGGGGCAATTTGGTTAGACAGCCCTGTGATAGGCCCAGGTGCCAATAGTTTTGTAGATAATATTTGTTCGCCTTCTTGTATTGGTGCACCAGCCACCATACTTATCACTTCCTCAGGATCAGTCATTGCACCAGGTTGGACAAAATTAATTGGAACTTCTGCATATTCTACCATGGTGTCGTTTATGGTGCTCATTTCTAAGATTGGTTTAGAGGCCACAACAATTCTTTTTGTTGTCCCGTATAATTTATCGTATTCAGCTTTGTGTTCTTGTAAGTAGCTATATACTAAAAACATAGCAAACACACCGGATCCTATGGAAATAGCCAATGTTCTAGTAGGATTCGAATTCATCTTGCCTCCTTATCGCCACAGTTAGCATTAAGGCATATTCCATATGCCGTTCTTACCCACACTAATTTAATACCATTATCTGCTTTAATTTTGCTGTCATGTTTATAGGTCAACTCTGAAGTTTCATGACTTGTTGTTTTATCCTTTTTCATCTTTTGGTTAATACTAGGGGTTATAGATATATTTCTAGCGGGCGTGATAAATAACGCTCTAGAGCTTTCATCTGTTATGGTATGTAATCTAAAACCAAAAGGAGTGTATTTAGGATTTAGTTTTGGATCTGTACTTTCTTCGTTTCTATGGTACGTTAAATTGGCTCTGTTGTTGAAAGTGCTAAAAGCATATTGTCTTGCTGAAATAGAATTAACTATACCAGTGTGTATTACACCAAAAAAACCAAGTCCAAAACTTGTTAAAACTATAAATACAAAAGTTAAGATCACAGCCTCTATTGTTGCAAGGCCTTTCTGGTTATCCATCATATTTAACACCCATTATCCCATATGTTGTAAGTACTAAAATTATCTAACCCTCCATATAGATTTTGTATCAGTTTATTTTTTGTATTTAATGCAGACATACATTCCATCATAGATGGTTCTCTACCTAACAAAGACAATACAGTTGTCTGAAAATCATCTTCACTTCCTGCAGATCCTATAACAGGTAGTGATTTTGATAATACTTTTATTTTTACAGTTGTTTTAGTACCTAGTAAATTTTTGTTATTGTTATCGCCAAAATGATTTGAGTGATCACCTGGTTCGCTTATTATAGTGAATAAATTCTTGTTCAATAAATTTTTTATTATTCTTTGTTCTTTTAAATTTTCAAATTTTTCTTCGGCAGATATTTTTTGCTCTTCTTCTGAGATATCAGCAGCATAGTAACTTCTGGATGACGCAAACGTCATATATTGTATGGTTTCTATCATAGACAAACTAAAGTTTGTTGTAAGTAGTAGCATGGACATTCCCACTACTATTAGGAATGCAAATATGAAATCAAATACTAAAAATCCTTGTTCATTTTTCATTGATCAACACTTCCTCTTATTGAAACTCTTCTTCTAACGTTGAAATTAGGATGCTGTTTTAAAGCCTCTTCTGGTCCTTTTTCACTCCAAACGCCGCTTTCGACCATTGAAGATACTTTTTTCCAAGGTTTTTTTACCATCATTCCAGGCCAAGATGAGCTTCTTAAACTCTGTGAAACTAGAGAAACAACAGCAGCTATTATAGTGGCTATTAGCACTACCTCTACTGTTATCTGACCTCTTTGTCCTGTTTTCATGTTTTGTCTACTTACCATGATGGCACACCTTTTTGCTTTAAAACCAAATGTGTTATCCAAGCTAAAAATAAGCATACAGTGTAGGGTATGAAATGTAATTTTTTTGCCTCTGGTTTTAACCTGTAGACAATTAGCTGCTTTATATTCCAAATCAGTTGTTTAATTTTCCCATGCAACAAGGCAGATATGAGACCTAGTAGTCCACCCCATACGATAGATAGAGCTAGAATTTTTAGAGCCGTCATATTAATCAACATAGATAACACGAGTAGAAGTTTTACATCTCCAGCACCTAATACTCTAAGATAGTAGAGAAATAGCCCAACAGCTAATACCGCAACTAAGCTGGCCAGAGATACACCTATACCTGTCAGTCCAAACACATAAATTTTTGCACAGGCTGCTGTTAAAAATAGGGTGATAAATAGGTAGTTTGGAAATTTTTTGTATAAAAGATCAAACACCACAGCTATGGCTAGCATAATAGATGGAAAAATTATTAAGATCATAGTTTCCACTAGTCAAAATCTCCTTTAGTAGGCTTACTCCACCCTAGCCTATCGCCTTCACCTGTATGGTTCTTTGCTTTAGTTTGAAAAAGCGAAGCTGTATCTAGCTGTCTTTCAATTCTAGTACCTAGTATAGGGCCAGCTTGCACAAAGGCATTTTTGAACGGACCATCTTTACCTAAAAATCCAGTCAAAATAAACATGGACAACGCAACTAAAATCACAAGTTCAGTAGTCATACAAAATTATCCTCAAGCAATAGAAAAAAGTAAGTTTTTAAAACTTGCCCATCTCTGATTCTATGGTACCAATTTTACCTTTGACCATTTCCATAATCTTGTCTTTAAAAAGAACGAGTACAGCAATTACTGCAACTAAAAGTAATATGTACTCAGTTGCACCTTGAGCATCCTCTTCTTTTAAAAAATTACTTAAAAAAACTCTTAGTCTTTTCATAGTTCCTTAAACCTCCGAAAATTGTTAAACATCCCCAGATACCTATCGGCTAAGGACCCGAAATTTATTACCTTTTTAGCCTCAAAAACTAAGGGTTCTTGTTTCATACGCCTACAAGCCTTTAGTACTGGATACAATTCACCCTCAAACTGTGCTAAGTTAAAGGCAGATTCCAATTTTGTAGGGGTATTTTTTAGTCAGCGTACAATAAGCTAAACAGCACGACCTCGGGTCAAGTTTCAGGCAGATTCTGCCGTTTCTTACCCTTGCATGGTATACGAAGAAGAAAAATACGAATGGTCAAAGGAATTTCCAATAAATAAAGATCAATTAGATGAATGGAAACAAGACACCAAAAAACGCTCCTTACTGCAATGGGCAATAGACACAAAAATAATTGCACCGGATAAATTCAGGAATTGGGCGTCAAAATATTATGGTCTTCCTAAGTTAAGTTCTAAATTTCTAAACGATAAAATAGATCGAAACTTACTAAAACAGTATAAATCTCTAATAGAGCTACAAGTCATACCTATAAGAAAATATGAAGACATACTTTATGCAGCCTGTATCGAACCAATAAAAAATCTTCCAGTACAAGAAAAAGTTCAATTTTTGATAGCAGATGCAAAGTTCATGAAAGATACACTGGAAAAAATTAAGTACAATCTAGAAAATACAGATACGAACACAGATGAAATTACAAACAATAAAACAGACACAATAATCAAACATACTGTAGTACCACCAGAAGGACTTATTACTTCAGGACAAACTAATTCTATTGATAATGGACAGAAAAAAATTAAAGCACCGCAGTTATTAGATATACCGGAAGGGCTTTTAATCGAAAATGAATCTAAAACAATAAGACAAATAAATAAATCAGATAAACCGGCACCAGAACAGCTAGATATGGAAGCTTTAAAAAAAATAAAACCCTTAAAAGAGGACAAAATCTTCGTTTCCAATAAAGATGTAGAAAAGAAAAAATTAAATAAAAAACCAATATCTATTAAACCTGTAAAACAAACAAATAAAGATCATTCGCAGCCAAATGTTGATACCGAACCTGTTGCTTTAAAGGCTATATCTAAACAAAAGGAACATAATAAAACCAATGAATCTGACTTGAATTCTAAACTCTCGAAACTTAAAAAATTAAAACCATCAAAAGTATCCGATACAAAAACTAAGGGTAATGACGTGATTTCAAGCGAGAAATTAGACCAACAATCGAATGTAACTAGTTATAAAAAAATAATAGATAGCAACAAAAGTAAAAAAATATCTTTGGATACACCTAAAGGCACAGAGGCAAAACATCAAAAAACCATAGAAACAAAACCTGTATTAAGTCCAATAGATAAAAAGATAGATAAGGTTACCAACACTAATTTGGGTCAAAACAACAAACTACCTAAAACTCTAAAAATTACTAAAGCACCTGTGCTTCAGAAGGAAGTGGTAGATATAAAACCTGATGTAAGTTTAAAAAATAGAAAGGTAGATGAAGTTGTTAGTACTAATTTGCCTGAAACTCCAGATACAGTTGTTAAAAGAAAAGAACTTTATACTGGGGTTCAAAAAGTTGTACAAAAAGTAAATATAGATAGTTGCAACGTGCGTAATCCAGATATATTAAAAAATGCTCTGCAAAAATTAGACGATACATTTAATTATAAGTCACTGTTCATTATAAAAGATAACACATTAGTACCGGTATGCTGGGATAGCTCACTAAAACCTATACACACAGAACCTAAGATAACCTTAGAGAAACCTAGTATTTTTAGAGTAGCATTTCGAACCAAGGATAAGTATTTTGGAGAGATATACAAGAACAAAATAAATGATCTATACTTTGATAATTGGATGCTGGGAAAATACCCAAATCAAATTACAGTGCTTGCACTGACAGATTCTACGGATACGATTGGTATGTTTGTAGGAGTTCGTACCATCTCCAAAATTACCCTGCAAGACCTTGATATGATCGCTAAGGAAATTTCAACTGAACTGACTCAAAGCTTAAAGTTAGCTAAGTCTGCATAGTGAAGCATAAACAAATGCCTATAAATATCTTTACAGGCATAAAAATCAGTGCTAGAGTCCAAATCTAGAAAATGGTGTGGTGAACTCCTTTCAAGGAGGCTTTGATGCTTAAATTGTCTGATGTTTCTTCTATCTCTTCTAAAACTTTTAATAAGAGTATGTTAGGTTACGATCCTTATGAGGTGTCTAGTTTCTTAAAAGCTATATCATACGAAGTTGATAAATTGTTAAAGGAAAGGGCTACTCTTAAAGAAATGATAAGGGAAAAAGATGTATCCTTATTGAACTATAAAGATAAAGATAAGTCCATACAAGATACGCTAGAAGTAGCAAAAGAGATGAGCAAAAAATTAAAAAGTGATTCTCAAAGAGAAGCTAGGCTTATTATAAATGATGCTGAACAAAAAGCTGACATAATAGTAAAAGAGGCCAGAGATTCACTAAACGACATTTATAAAGAAATAAACAATCTTAGAAAAAACAAAATTCAGATAGAGACAAACTTAAGAGCATTACTGCACGCCCATCTAAATCTTTTGGACGAGCAAATATCTGACAAGACTGTCAGAGACCTTAATATCAATGATGGAACCAGCACTACTAGTAAAACCACCTATGATAAGGATGCAGGTAAAACCTCGGTATCACCTGTGAGCAGTACATAGCTGCATGTTATTTTGTTAGCAAAAATTGTGGCTATTTAGCAACTGACTATAATCACACAACTATTTAGACATTGATAAATATTTCAAAAATTAAATTAATAGAATACATTTAGAAAAAAGCAAGTATATTGGCCCCAGCAACCAGAAAAATACAAAAATAAAATAGATTCCATATAAAGCTCTTTCTAACTGCTAGGATTGTTTAGTGAAGCACAATTTTTGTAGTTCCTTACGGCGAACATTTGTAACACATCTGTTGTGTTTTAGTGTTATTTTGAATTCTGTATATGCCTATGGATCTTACTATAATGTCCATGGCTACAGTACTAGTAATCTTCCAAACGCAATTCAAGATGATCAAAATGATAATATAGTTCAGTATCTAGAAGTTGATACATGGAATTTGATACCGCAGGAAGTGATAGAACACCCTAAGGCAGGTATGTTTAGGGCAGAAAATGTGGTTCTGTCCTTACTGGAAGCTGACAGGAGGTACAATCAAAGAGAGGTGATTCTACCTAGGCCTTTTATAGATGCTCCTACCGATACTAACATTAGATTCACTGCACCTGTATTTTCTAAAGATGATAAAGTTCAGATAGAATTAAAATATCAAGACAAAGCTTTTTGGCATTTTCAAAAACCTATAAGAACAGCAGCTAGATATGGAAATTACATAGTCTTCATAGAATCTGAAGATATATACTTAGATGAAAATAAAGCGGTACTTTCATTTATAGATCTAAGTTATTTTAGATCAACTTTAGGTTCTAGCGAAGGGTATCTCCCTATATTTCAAGTTGATGTTCCGATAACAAATCCAGATGTAAAAATCTCTATTCAGGATAGATCTTTATTTGTTAACGACTTTCCGATACCAAGATATATTTTGGATGAGTTGGGACTAGTATTATCCACTACTTGGAATATACAAGCAAACCTTCTTACCTATGAAACCTATTTTGAACAGGAACAACTTTTAGAAAGTTTTCTAGATGATCTAAATTCAGTAGAAAGTGCAAGATTCGATTCACTTTTATCTAAAGTAGAAAATGAATCACAAATAGAATCTGTAAAAAATAGGCTAAGGTTAGCAGTATCAGCGGCACAAAATACAAGAAATATGAACGAAGCAGATATCTTACAAAAGTCAGAGCAAATAGCTAGAGAATTTGTAATAGAAAGTGATGAATCAAAAAGACGAATCGAAAACTTCACAAAGATGTATGCAGGAGGCAGAAAGCTTGCAAATAAAGCCAAGGTGATCATGGAGAGATTAAAAATTCCACGTCCTATGGCAGGCGGCACTATAAGAGAAGCACTAGGCTTCGTAATAGGTGGGTTAACTGGTCCTAGAGGCCAAAGAGCCTGGCAAGTTAAGGAAGGTGCCTTAAGGATTTTATATAATAAAAAAGCAATCTATGGAGCACCATTAGCTTCAGCAATTTTACTTGGACATTTTAATCCTGGAGTCTTTCAAGATTTTGTATACCAAGTTATAGATTTCGGAGGAACCATAAGCGAAACGGTAAATAGAAATTTTAACAAACTATTTTCCATAGTTAAGCAGTCGTTCTTGGCAAATGGAATTATTAGACCTCAAAACTTAAAAGTTTACTTCGAAGATTCAGTAATAGATAGATTCATTATAGCTAATCTCAATATTATAAAAATTCTTTTTTTGTCATTTACCATACCACATGTTGTTATCAACGCTTTCTATCTTAGAAAGGATATGATCCAAGATGTTCAACTACAACAAGATCCAGTGCTGCAAGAATATAACAACTTGAAACAATCAGGAAAATCATCGATTGTTGCAATACTTGAAGCTGTTTATAAAAATGGCTCTTTAGGACTTAGAACTTTAGCTTTCAACCTAAAAGAAAGTTTTATAAGAAGGCAGGATAGAGAATACAAACAATATTTATTTGCACAAACAGAAGACTACCTGGATTCAACAGAAGCGGTGGAATTTTCAAATGAAGAAGATGCAAAGATAAGAGAAATTTTAGCTCAAGTATCGGAGAGGAAAAAAGGTCATATAGGCACATTTTTATCTAAAATGAAAAATAGGATGAGTCCTTTAAAAGATAAAATACCTACCTCTGAATCTATAAAAGCATTAAGAAACTTTTTGTTTAGCTGGAATTCTTTGCAAAAAACTTACAGAGTGTTCACAATTGTCTGGTGGAAGTATATATTTCAATCTAGATCTTTTATACCATGGAAGCCTATTACTGCGGCTACACTGTTTTATTATCCAAAATCATTTGATATAAGCACTATGAACGGTATTGATTCTCATACCGTACATAGAATTACAAGCCTTAATGGGGGACGCAGACCATTTTGGAGACAATATCCTTTATCGCTTGGCAGCCTTATATCTAAAAAAGTTTCTGTAAAATACAATGCATATAAAGAGTGGGAAAAACATATCCTAACTATAGAGACAAGAGTGTTAGAAAAAGCTCAAAACATGGCTTTAGAAATGACAGCACAAAATTTGGATATGAGGACAATAAGAAACTTATCTGAGTATTCGAAACAACATGAAATGCTAAATCAGCTTAATAAAGAACAGACGCAATTTTATCAAACAACATTTGATTATTTGTTTAACTCAGCAATGCACAAAATAATCCAACCAATAACAGATGAAATTATGAATATAGAGGGTCCAACATGTGAACTATCAGTATCTGACTGTATTAAACGAATAGATAAGTATAAACCTCAGACGCTAGACATTGTATTACAACTTAGCCCTACAGATGAAGAGATAGATAATGTCTTTGATGAAATTATATCTGATAGCCATTTTAATAGAAGACAAGTTGAAAATATTTTAGATACGAATA
Source organism: Bdellovibrionales bacterium (assembly GCA_965203875.1). Lineage (GTDB taxonomy): Bacteria > Bdellovibrionota > Bdellovibrionia > Bdellovibrionales > JAUICD01 > CBDANC01. The sequence continues at coordinate 433,878 of OZ241914.1, forward strand.
ATGAACGCAGCTCTGTAATACAATTTGTAAATAACAAACTCTATGAATCTATGAATCCACACAAGAATAGGCAGGTGCATAGATGGGTAATGACCGAAAAACAATTAAACGATTCTGGTGCAATGACAAGAGCAACCAGGAAAACTTTCTATAAATTTCTGCAAAGGGTTCCTGAATTTTTAATCATATGGCTATTAGCTGCAGGAAATATGAGTCGTGCTGTAAGCGGAGAATTAACAAGTAATGACATGAGTGTTCCATTGACTGATGAATTTCCCTATTGGTCTCCTTATTTGATCGGAATGGTATTTTTGGCGGACACTATACAAACAATGCTTTCTGATTTTGGATTCATGTTACAAGAAGAGTATAAACATAACAAAGCTGGTTTTTTCAATAAAGCTCCCCCACCTCCTAAGAAAAATATTTCATTTTTAAGATTGTATTGGCAGAAAATTTGGGAAAAAGATAATAAATTCTGGCCTAATACCAAGCATTATCTTGGATTAGTTTGGTCTGATATTCCATCTTATACAACAATGTATATTTTAATCTCCATAATTTTTTTGAAAAGACTTGATCTTGATCCATATACACTTACTTATATAATGTATATCTTATTTCCAACAAAAGGTGTGGTCATGAAGCTAGATCAAGGTTTAGAAGGTGCCATGTCAGGATATTGGTATAAAGATATCCCAGAAGAACATTTAAGAAAACATCCGTTAGTACAACAATATATTTCAAATAAAAAAAATAAAGTTAGACTTATATATCAAGCAGGCTATTTTTTTATTCATACATTATTTATAACTGGAACACTTACCAATATAAAAATAATTGGAATAGATACCTCTAGAGAATTGGCCAGGTTGATCATGGGATTTCCTCCTACGGTTTGGGCTGTCAAAATATTGGAAAGTATAAAGCAAACAACGGGCCTAGATAGACTAATAACCATCTGTCAAAAGGCATTATCAAATAAATACGACGGATGGAATCCTCTTTCTGACGGGAAAATGCCAGACTGGCTTAAGGAACCTTGGAAAAAAAATCCAAACCGCCAATAACTTGATATATTTTTAATACTTTTGATTTGTATATCGCAAAAATTTTGGCACTATTATAACTCAACTAAAGCACCAGATTAAAACAAATAGCTTAAGAATTCCAAATAGTTATCAATAATTTTTTTTTCGGCACTAAGTTTGCTGATAGTAATACTTGTCTTCTTGTGAGGGATGGTAACTTTGGCAAAATACAAACAGAAAAAATTATTTATCCTAGGTATATTACTGCCCTTTTGCCCTGTGATGTATATCAACGGATTTTATGATGTCGAACAAGACAGATACTTTTCTTCTCTAGAAGAGCCGCTTCACAAAACATTGAACGATGTAAATAAATCTGTCTCTAGCTTGATAATGGAGTTTCCATTATTAATAAATATACCTGGCAACGATACAAGTCGAATAGTAGAAGCAAACATAAAGTTAGAAGTTTCACTATTAGAACAAGAAGAAGTTGCTTCTAAAAAATCTCAAATTATAGACATACTAACTCTAGTTTTAACTAATCAAGAACATCAGCTACTAATGGACGAAAGTTTTAGGACAAAAGTTGCTGATGAAATCAAAGAAACTATTAACTCAATACTAATTTCAAATTCTATTTTGAAGGTTAGTTTGGATTGCCGATACAACATAACGGAAGGAAATAATAAATGAAAGAAAAAAATATGACAGCAATAAAAAAATATAAAGAAAGTCCTAACAATCTTACTAAAGAACAAAAGGATAAGCTTATAGAAGACTACGCTCCTTTAATCAAGTTTATTGCAAAAAAAATTGCTCTTAGACTTCCATCTAGTATAGAGCTAGATGATCTTATTTCAAGCGGGGTTATGGGTCTAATGGATGCATTAGAAAAATATGATATGAGTAGAGAAAACACGTTTAAAACATATGCCGAATTTAGAATAAGAGGGTCTATATTAGATGAATTAAGATCACAGGATTGGGCTCCAAGAAGTATCAGGGATAAAGCTAAGATAATGGAACGTGCACAAACTCAGTTAGAGAGTAAGTTAGGTAGAAAACCCACATCATATGAAGTTGCCAAAAAATTAAAAATCAGTAGAACTAAATTTCATAAATTAGAAAACGATGTAAGGCCAGTTAGTATGTTATCTATAGATGAACAGTCTTCATTTAATAACTTTGATAAAAAATCAATACTTAGTATCATATATGGTTCTAATATTGGTAATCCATCAGTCAGCTTAGATATAAAAGATCTTAAGTATAAAATAGCGACTTGCATAAAACAACTTCCAGAAAAACAAAGAGTAGTCATGAATTTATATTATTATGAAGATCTGAACTTAAAAGAAATAGGCGACATGCTAAAGGTAACAGAAAGCAGAATTTCTCAATTAAGAGCACAAGCACTGTTGAAGCTCAAAGAGAGGTTATTACCTTATATAAATAATAAAAATCAAAAAAGTGAATTAGCAAAAGCTAGTTAATCGTTCACTTTTACTACTGCATTACTTAGATCAACAACTTCAGATAAACTTTCTTTTCTATCTAATGCCTCTTGTTTTGTATCATATAAACCAATGTTGACTCTGTATGTCTGTCTATCGACATCAGAAATATTTACATAAAAACTTTCAATCAAACCTCTATTTTTAAGTTCTTCAACATGAAGAATTGCTCTGTCTCTTAGGTTATACTCTGCAACAACTATTGTGTATTTACCTAACATAATATAGTCAGAAGGATTGTCCATGTCAGAATTTGCAACAGAAGCTATACCTCTATTTGTATTGATAAAAGATCCGCCATCACGTTTTTTCCCTACAATTATAACTTTCTGTGATTCTTCAGTGCTTGCAACATTTCTTTTATAATTTGATCCATCTTCATTATCATTATTAGATTCAATGTAATCATTTTTTAGTTCAATTTGATCTTGTTTTTGACTAAAGTACTTACCTACGAAAGCACCTAAAATAAAACAAACTAGAGATATAAAAGAAACAGATATTATCTTGATTATAGGTTTATATTGTTCTTGCTTTCTCATGCTTCCCCCATCTTTTAAAAGTTATTCAGGTTTGTTTTTATTTTGAACTTTCTTTCTATTGGCGTGGCAGAATGTTACTATTTGATTTTGTACTTCTGGATCGATCTTCACAAACTCTACACCACATCTTAGTGCACCATCACTATTTTTTGTAATGTTAATAATTTTACACTCAGCACTAAAAGCAGGTAGATGATCGCCAGGTTTGAAGTTTAATAAAATATTACTCTGCTCTTTTAGATCAGCATTTTCAATAGTGAGGCCAACGCCTGATTCCCCAAGTGAAATACCTGTTCCAGTATATACCTTCTCCCCAGCTTGTACAACTACTGGAATATTACATAGTCTTCTAGGATATCTTCTTCTAAAAAAGTGGTTTTCGATATCCTGTTCAACGTCATATAGATTTGATATTTTTTCTATTTCAGACTTTCCAAAATCTTCCATTTCAGCAATCTTTGTCCAGCTTTTAAGATCAGTTTTCCAAACGTAGTCGTATTCATGTAATATTTTAGAAGCAAGCATTTGAACCATTTCCACTTGACTAAAAGGGCCATACCTATCTTCATTTCTCAAAACAAACCATTCTTTTTCCAAATATAGATCATTGTCTTCTATATCTTCCTTGGATTCCACAGCATGATTTTCTGGCTCTTCTTGTATATTTTCAATATCTTCATCATTTTCAGATTGACCTACTAAAGTTGGTTCTTCAGATTGGTCAGTACCTTCGACACATTTCATTATATAACTGTGGTTTAGTATTGTGACCCAGTTTTCAGAATCCTCATCATAAACAAAATCACTAAGTTTAAACTCATTGCTTACTATTTTTTCTACTATCTCAGAAACACTCAAAGGTCCGAGTTGCTCATCATTTGCGTATATATAAAATGACTCTTCAGACATTAGATCTCCCTAAATATTTAAACAATTGCAAAAATCAAAACCAACCTCTACCACTTTAGCCAAACCACAACCCTAAGATTTTACCATCAATACTATTTCTTACCAACATCAAAAAGTTATACAAAAGAAGATTTTTCCAATTTTTAGTTATAACTCTAGTTTGTGTTGACACATTAGGCCTATTTAAATTCTCTCAGCCCTTATTACATTTTTAATTTTAGAAATGTGCTTTAAGGTTAAATTAATATGATTCACCCCTTTTACAGCAACATCAAAAATACATATTGTTTTCTTGTTTCTAATGTTTCTGATCTGGGCATTAGAGATATTTATATTGTTAGTGGTGAAAGCTTCACTTATTGACTTAAGTACACCAGATGTATCATTACATAGCACACGAACTTTAGTATTTCTAGTTGGCCGATCTAATGAGCCTACGGACCAGTTAACATCTATAATCCTATCTCGATCGAACTCAAACGTTTTTTTACAAATTGATCTATGTATGGTGACTCCCCTTTCACGAGATATGAATCCAATAATAGGGTCTCCAGGAATAGGATGACAGCACTTTGCATAGTATACCAAAAAATCAGACATACCATCAACTTGGACCATCGATCTGCTACTAGGTTTTTTAGGAATTTTAAACATTTTTTGCAAAAATGATCTTTCATCATCTAGATCATCAAATCGTATTCCTGACATCGAAGTTATTATTTTAGAAGGAATGTGCTTGCCATATCCCACCTGAGCATACAATTCATCAATATTATTGATCCCTATACTTTCCATCACATTTTTAGCTTTTGCTGTACTAAGAGTTGCGTTTAGTTTTACTCCTAATTTCACACATTCTTGTTCTAATAAAGTTCTGCCTAACTCTATTGATCTTTTTCTATCATGTGCTCTAACATAGGCTCTGATTCTAGATTGAGCTTTAGAAGAAGTACAAAACGCCAACCAGTCTTTTGAAGGAGTTTGATTAGGAGAAGTTAAAATTTCGACAGTATCTCCATTCTGTAGTTTATGTTTTAAAGGAACAATCTTACCATCTACTTTAGCACCTGAAGCTTTATTTCCTATGTCAGTGTGAATAGAATAGGCAAAGTCCAATGCTGTTGCACCATCTCTTAATTCTTTAACATCTCCTCTTGGAGTAAATACATAAATATCTTCATCCAATAGATCTAGTTTTACACTTTCCAAAAATTCACTCGAATCATCTATATCCTTATGCCAGGAAGTTAAGCTTTTTAGCCATTCAAATTTTTCTTTAGTTTTAGTGTCAATTTTATTACCTTCCTTATATGACCAATGTGCTGCAATGCCATTTTCAGCGACTGCATGCATTTGTTTGGTTCTTATTTGTATTTCAATTTTACGACCTCCAGGCATAACCACAGCTGTATGAAGACTTTGATAATTATTTACCTTGGGCATAGCAATGTAGTCTTTAAAGCCACCTTGAATAGGTCTGTACAGGCTATGTATCAAGCCTAATATTTCATAACAATTAGAAGTGGTATCTGTGATAATTCTAAAACCGAATATATCTAATACATCTTCATACTCTATACTCTTGACCCTCATCTTCCTATATATTGAATAAATATGTTTGGTTCTCCCATATATTCTTGGAGTTAAATTTGTATTTTGAACAATTTTTTCATATAAAACAGATACAACTTTATCTATATACTTATCGTACTCTTCTTTTTTTTGACTATCTTTTGCATACAGATCATAATAAGCCTGAGGTTTTAAATATTTAAAACTCAAATCTTCCAACTCCATCTTCCAAGAACTCATTCCCAGTCTATTTGCAATTGGAGCATATATGTCCAGAGTTTCTTGAGATATATTAAGCTGTTTTTCATAAGACATGTGTTCAAGAGTTCTCATATTATGTAAACGATCTGCTATTTTTACTATTATCACTCTTATATCGTGACCCATAGCTATTATCATTTTTCTGATATTTTCACTTTGTGCTACATGAGTATTTTCAAAATCTATTTTGGAAATCTTGGTAACTCCATCTACTACACTTCGCACAGTTTTGCCAAATAGATCTTCTATTTCTTTAATTGAAATGCCCGTGTCTTCCACTGTATCGTGCAATATAGCAGCTATGATGGTAGATGTATCAAAATGTAATTCTGATAATAGAGATGCCACCGATATAGGATGAGTTATATAAGGGTCACCATTTTTTCTAAACTGACCGTGATGAGCTTTTTTGGCAAGTTCACAGGCCTTTTTGATCAAATCCAGGTTTTCTTTAGAGTATATTTCAGCCGCTGTGTTTACAAATTTTTCCAAATTCCCATTATTTGTGTTCGACTGATGTTTAGCAATAGCCATAGTCTCTAAACAAGCAAGGCTCCTTATCCTGCTACTACTTATCCCTCTTCAGGGAACATACTTATCTCTTTTAATACTATCGTCATACTGTAGAATTAATAACAGTTTTAATAATTTTGAACCTACGTTGGGTATCAAAATAATACACTAGCCTTTTAGACTTTTTTGAATTTGAACAACAGGCAAATCATCAGTCTCTTCATGGTCAAATTTCACCTTTCCAGCAGCTACTTCTCTTAATGCTGTTACCACACTCATATTATCGGTCTGCAACAGAGGTTCTGATCCAGAATACAGGCTTCTAGCTCTCTTAGAAACCAGCATTACTAGTTCAAACCTGTTGGTCACCCTGTCTAAACAATCTTCTATAGAAATTCTAGCCACAATACCTCCAAAGCCAAGGGGTCCATCAGATTACCTGGATTCTATAATATCCTCAACAATTTTTCTCAACTTTGCGTACGCCTCATCAAAATTGTTATTTACCACTTTATGATCATAGCTACCGGCTTTTTCTATCTCTGTACCAGCTACTTTTAGCCTGATTTTGATATCGTCCGTATTTTTGTCATTGTGCCTGGCTATGAGCCTTTTTTCCAGTTCATCAATAGACGGTGGCAGCATAAAAAGAGTATGGCTATTAGGATATGCCTTTTTTAACTGTTCTGCCCCTGCAACATTTATATCCATCACTAAATACTTACCTCCACTGGCTTTTTCTATCTGATGTCGTGGTGTTCCGTAGTGCTCACCATGCACTTTTTCCCACTCCGCAAAGTAATCTTCATTTATTCGCTTTTTAAACTCATCTCTACCAATGAAGAAATATTCATGTCCATTCTTTTCGCCATCCCTTGGAGATCTTGTGGTGTAACTAATACTATAGACCAAGCTTTTATCAAGCTCCCTAAGTAGTTTATCACACATGGTGGATTTGCCCACACCACTAGGCCCTGAAATAATTATTAAATTAGCTTTAGAAACTTCCATACTACTCAATATTCTGTACTTGTTCCTTGATTTGTTCAATCAATAATTTTGCATCCACAACCAACTGATTCACTTTATATGTATTTGACTTGGATCCTACTGTATTAATTTCTCTTAATAATTCTTGAGTATAAAAATCCAATTTCTTTCCAATAGGCTCCTTTGATTGCATATCTTTTTTAAAAGATTTTAGATGCTCTTTTAACCTAGAAACTTCTTCTGAGATTTCCATTTTATCTAGATTAAACACTATTTCATACGCTAGTTTATTGAGATCTATACCAGAAAAAGCTTTGTCTAAACCCATTAATCGCTTTTTTATATTTGATTTAGGTATCTTAATTTTTTCTAGTTCAAATACAGTGTGCTTTAATTTTTTCAAAATATCTTCAATATCCTTTTTGATAGCAAGGCCTTCTCTTTTTCTATTGGAAGCAAGTTTGTAAACGGCTTGTTTTACCGTTTGCTCTATTAAATTAGCCTCTTTATTGCCTACAGCATTATCGATCTGTACTGCCTTACTAAATATACTTGAACTTAAACTTACATCTGTGCCTATGCTAGAAAATATTTTTTTGTATGCACCAAAAATTTTATTGGCTAACTCTAAATCAATTTCAACTGATACAGATTTGGAGGCATTAATTTTGTTTATGTATAAAAAAACACTGCCTCTTCCGATTTTATTTTTTATAATACTTCTTAGCTTAGGTTCCAAAAAATTATATTCTCTAGGTATATTGAGCTTAATGTCCAAAAATCTATTATTATAAGATTTAACTACGATATCGATCACAGAGTTATCAACTCTATGGGATATGCTCTCAAATCCTGTCATACTATTCATTGCTTTAAACCTTTACTAAAAAAACTGTCCAAATTCATGCTGTCATTATGTTTCACCTTCACACCACGATATCTGTTAAACCAAGTACTTTGCTTTTTAACAAGTTGCATGGTGGATTTTACTATCTCGTCCTGCAATTCATCATAAGTAATATCATTTTCAATAAACTTTACAACTTCTCTATACCCCACACTCTTCATAGGTGTCCAATCTTTCAAATCTTTATTCAGTAGAGCTTTGACTTCATCTATTAAACCACGCTCCAACATTTGCTTTGTTCTAGCAATTACATTTTTCTTAATATTTGCTCTATCCATATCTATCTGCAAAAATACATGCTGATAAGGAAATTGCTCTTTTATATAAGATGCCTGAATCTCAGTAATAGTACTATCCTGCAAACGCATTATTGAAGCAGCTCTTAATATTCTATACTTATCATTTTGATTGATCTTAGCAGCATACTCAGGATCCTTTCTTTTTACTTCATTATAGATAAGCTGCAATCCATTTTGAGCTAAATCTTGATCCAGCTTAACTTTTAACTCCCTAGGAGTTTTAGGAGATTCATACATTCCAAAGATCAAAGCATTGATATAAAAACCACTACCACCAACTATAAAAACATATTTAGAAGGTATTTCAGATAGTTTCTTTAAACATAATCTTCTAAACTCCCCAGCAGTAAAGTCTTCTCCTTCATCTATTATATCAAACAAATGGTGTGGAACCATGTGCAACTCTTCTGTTGAAGGTTTACAAGATCCTATGTTTACTGATTTAAAAAATTGAATGCTGTCAGCATTTATAATTTCTGCATCGTACTTACGTGACATTTTCAAAGCTAGCTTTGATTTGCCAGTAGCTGTAGGCCCTACTAAAAATATAACCTTCATACCGTTCTACAAAACTCTACTTCTAATTTATTAAAAGGATATTGTAAAAACACAGGCCTTCCATGTGGGTAAAAACTAGATAATGAATACTCATCCATCTGAGACAATAAGGCTTTGATTTCCAAATTACTCAAAATTTTCCCTGCTCTTATTGCAGAATGACAAGCCATGGTCGCAAATACACTGGATACCTTTTTATCTATAGAAGAAATGTCACCACCTGACCCTATATCGCTCACCATACATTCCAAACCAGCTTTTAAACCTTTTTCATTCAAAAAAACAGGATGTGATAAAACCTCAACAAAATTTTTACTCAGAGAAATATCTAATCCCATTTTTTTTAAAAAACTAGAATGCTCATTTAGAAAAAGTAACTGATCAGGATCCATGCTTAACTTCAAAGGGATTAAATTATTTTGAACCTTAATGTCTCCACAAGTAAATGCTTGATTTAGCTTTTCAAACAAAACTCGTTCATGGGCTGCATGCTGATCTATCAATATTAGACTATCTCTAGACTGAGTTACTATGTACGTACAATTACATTGACCTATTATATCTAAAGTCTGCCATCTAGGTTCTTTTTTAGAAATTAACTCATGTACTCTAGAAGGACTATCTACTCTAGTGTTTGATAAAGATGGTTCAAAAATACGATCACTATAATTTTTCTTTGAAAAATTAACCTTATCAAAATAATCGCCACTGAACTTTCTAGTGGAGCTTACTTGATTGGCTTTGTTAACATTAGGTGCTAGCTTATCAAGCCATGGAGATTTTAATAATGCACCTCTTAAGGTTTTTACAATCGCACTAAATATATCTGACTGTCTTAAGAACTTAACCCTAGACTTGGTAGGATGAACATTAACATCAATCTCGTCCTTTTTGCAGTGTATGTTCAATACCACTATTGGAAATTCTCTATGCATAAGTAAAGTTCTATAGCTTTCTAAAATTGCCATTTGCAAAGACTTATCTTGTATCCATCTATTCTGTGCAAATATCCAAATATTTTGAGAAGTTTTTTGAGTATTATTAGGGCTTGAAAAACAAATTTCTATATCAAAACCATTAACCGATTCTTTTACATGATATAATTCATCTAATTTTAATATATCCTTTACCCTCTCATACAAAGATTTTCTAGGGTTTAAAATATTGATTAACTCTGAATCCTGATTAAGTTTAAATTCTGTTTTAAAGTTTATTATTGCTAAAGCTTTCAAGGTTTTCTTTAAATTAAAAGACTCAGATCGATTGGATTTTAAAAACTTTAGCCTAGCAGGAAGATTTTCAAACAAATTTTTTACACTAATTAAAGTTCCATTATCTCCATGGCTCTTAGCCATGGACTCTACCTTACCAAAACGAGAAATTAAATTGAACGCACCATTGGTTGATGTTTTTGATGTTATCGACAAATTGCTTACGGCCGATATACTATGTAAAGCTTCTCCTCTAAAACCAAAACTATCCAAATTCCACAAATCGTCTATGCTACTGATCTTACTGGTAGAATATCTGTCCAACACCAAAGATAAATCACTTTTAGATATACCTACACCATCATCCTTTACAACAATATCTCTGCCACCATTAGTAAAATTTACATGTATCTTGTTGGCTTTGGCATCTATGCTGTTTTCGACAAGTTCTTTGGCAATTTGAGATGGCCTGTCTATTATTTCACCTGCGGCAATTTTGCTAACTATGCTCTCTGGTAATTTGATAATCATAGGTTAATGTAGATACAGCATTTGATGAAAAAAGCCTAGCATTCAAGTTCTTCAATTTAAGATTATGGCTAGTACAACTATTTGAGGCAATAAAACCAAAGGAATAAACAAAGCAACTTTCCACGACTTTGTGGTTTCCTTTGTAACCATAATTTCAGTATAATCTGTGGCAACCCCACACATCAAAAAAGCAAAAGTGTTACCAATAGCCTTTCCTTTGTTAAAGATATCTCCAGCCACAGGAGCCAATCCTTCAGAACAAACTTCTAATATAGTAGCTAAACCTAAAGTAACACCCAAACCCAACATAGTTGGAGCAAAATACTTACCAATTTGAGCATCATTCATAAACATATTTAATAAACCAGAAATCACTATACCAAAGCATAACCACTTTATAACTATTTTCGAACTCTTTAGTCCATTAATCACCACTTGTTTCAAGGTAGATATGCTAATACTGTTCTGAAACATTCCTTTTGTTAATGACAACATATCTACAGAATTGGTGCTAGTAAATGTATTAGGATTGGTAGGTAAAATGCCACATCCTACAAATCGATCAAAAATTAACCCAGTAACTATCGCCACAATCAAGGATAGAATTATAAAAACAATCGTCCAATATACCCCTATCAGCGAAGCTAAAATAATAGTAATAGATAATGAATTCCACGGACTAGCTACCAAAAAACATATAACCTGACCAAGGCTAACACCTTTGTCATATAACTTCATAGCAACTATCAAAATACCATGACTACATAAATCTAAAAATAAACCGGCAAATGCTGCTCTAAACATCCCGTCAAATGATCCGCCCGAACCAAATAACCTGGCAATCACGTCATCAGGAAGCTTATGCAAGAATCCAACAAAAATAATACTTATAACAACGCCAAACCAAACTTGATTAACTACATTATGCTGGACTTCAACAAATTTATCTAAATTGACTGTTAAACTCAACCCAACAAGGTGCGATAGATAAGACAAGATAACAACTGACACTACCGTTATAAAAAAGTAGTCTTTTTTCTTTATCCTACAGTCCATAGCTATGAAAAATAATCCTATAAATAATAAGTAACAAGATCAGTAATAAGACCTTATATAATCAAATCATTTTGTACGCAAGAAAGAGGAATACCAAGGGCCTTCTTAAGCTAGGAAGGCCCGCCTCTTTTAAATTTTTACACAACTAGTAGTTATCTTCGTCGTGTGTAATATCCATTATAAAATCTCCTATAGCACTAATAGGAGAGGAAGTTGTATTATCGCTATTAAACACATGTCCATATCGAGCAAGTCCATCCAACACTAAATAAACAGCAGTGGCCACCTTTACAACATTCCCAACACCAGGTCCTTTAGCAATTATAGGATTTTTTCCAGCTTTAACCAAAGCTCCTTTTATTACACCCCCACTACTAATTGCTATGTTGTTTGCAGCAAAATTTCTTCCAATAGCAGCAGATGCAAGCTTAACTCTGCCAGCACCAAAAACACTGTACAAAATACCTTGTGATACAACAATTTCGGTAGAACTAATTAATAGTTGAACATCGTTAGTATTGTGAGAAGTCCCACTATTCTCTATTAACTCTAAAGAACCTGCACTGATGCCATAGTTCTTGTAACGATCATGACCACCGTAATTAGACAAAACGCTACCTGAGGAACTTACTTCCAAAGAACTAAGATTGTCAGAGTTATCAACTTCATTTGAATGACCTAAATTCGCCAAATCAAATTCAAAAGTGACAGGACGGTCGTTATTAGTTGTGGTGCCATTTTCCTCGTTTATATAAAAACTAACATGCACTATAGATGGATCATCCTTTGACTCATCAATAGAGATTTTCCTTATCCCATCAAGATCTAGGGAGCTGCTTATATCCGATGGCAAAGGTGAGAAATCTACTTCACAGCTTCCACCATCCTGCGAATGAGCAACAGAAGAAAATGCTATTAAAAGTAAAACTAAAAACCTAACCATACACACCTCCCGATAAGGGTTGGTTCCAACATAAGAAGCAAATACCGCCAGCAAAAAGAGACAAATCGACCCAAACTTCGCAACCAATACCATAGCCAGTTTCAAAGTCCTCGGTATGTTAACCTGATTTCTTTAAGTGTTTTTACAAGAGAATGAAAAGTAAGCTCAAACCCAGAATCAGGCGACATCCCTAGTAGACTGATCCAACCCGCCAGTGTCCTAACACACCAACGATAATACCTCACTCATTGCCTTAGCACAAAATCGTGCTTTGATAACTCAAAATCTCTTATTGTGCATTTTATACATAATCAAAAAGACATTGTCCAACCATTTAATGAAAAAAATCCAATTTCTTGGGGTGCGAAAACTATCTGGGGAATATACTTCTAAGCTGCATTGCTTTTTCAAGCCTCTTGGCCGCCACGCCCATTGCAGCCCTTCTCAAATTAATACCATTTTCTTCAGAAAAGCTCCAAACTCGATCGAAAGCTTTTTCCATGGCTGTCTTTAGCCGTTCGTTTACCTCTTTTTCTGTCCAAAAATAAGACACTACCCCTTGTACCCACTCAAAATATGACACAACAACACCGCCTCCATTTGCCAATATATCAGGTATGACTGTCACTTTTTTTGCCTCGAGGATTTCATCTGCATCTGGAGTCACAGGCCCGTTTGCTCCTTCCAATACTATCGAAGCTCTAATATCGTTGGCATTATTCTTGTCAATTACACCATCCAAAGCTGCTGGCAACAAAATGTCACATTCTACACTGAGCACTTCGTCTTTATCTATTACCTCACCATCTATTGAATCTATCGACTCGGATAAACTTTTACTCTTTTTATAGGCACTTATAAGTTCTGGAATGTTCAGACCGTTTTTGTTGTATATTCCTCCAAATACATCACTTACTGCCACAACCTTCATTCCACTTTCATAGGCTGAAATTGCGGCATAAGAACCAACATTGCCAAACCCTTGGATGGATATAGTAAGCCCCTTTATTTTCTTCTGCATTTTTTTACAGGCTTGGGCCAAGCAATATATAGTGCCCAATCCTGTTGCACTGATCCTACCCATGGAACCTCCTATTTCCAAAGGCTTACCAGTGACAACTCCAGGAACGGAAAAACCCATTCTGTGGGAAAAAGTATCCATAATCCACGCCATGGTTTGTTGATCTGTGCCGACATCTGGAGCAGGTATATCGGTTTCAGGGCCTATTATTTGGTGAATCTCAGTTGTATACCTTCTGGTTAATGCCTGTAGTTCTGACTCAGATAATTTGGTTGGATCTACGCAAATTCCACCCTTAGAGCCACCTAACGGTAGATGGAGTAGTGCATTTTTAAGTGACATTAACATGGCCAGTCCAGCCACTTCACCAAGATTTACAGAAGGGTGATACCTGATACCGCCCTTGCAAGGGCCTAGTGTTTGATTGTGTTGTACTCTGTACCCATCAAAAACTTTGACGGTATTGTTATCCATTCGGATAGGTATGCTTACAATCACTGATTTTCTGGGTTTTAGAAGTCTCTGTTTGACTTCAGTATCTATGCCTACAATATCCGAAACTTGCTCAAAATTACTTACAGTATTGGTGAACAAATCGCCCTTAAACAAACTCACAGCACTCCTATGTATTGTTAAATAATCGGGTTGGTAAATATCAAGTATGGCTTTAGAAGTCTAGGGAAATACTATAAAGGTTTTATAAAGGGTCTTTAAATTTTATCAAACACCAGCCTAGCGGAGTGGCAAGACCTAAGGTCTAAACGTAGCTATGCTGGTGTCTGATAAAATGTTTACCAACGTTCAAGATAGACTATAAATATATTATCGTCAAAGACCTTCAATTTTCAAACGTCTACTGGCGAAGGGCTTGGTACTACAGTCTAACGAACAAGAATCAAAAAGGGCCTTCTTTTATTAAAGGCCCTTCTTTATAAAAGAATCTATTTATAGTTTTACTGCTACTTCTTACCTTGCACGAAAAACAAACCAGCCTGCCACTGCTAAAACACCTACAACGGCTGAAATTTTTAATCCAATAGCTAGAGCTCCAACAGCTGCACTAGCCGCCATGCCTAACACTGCCTTTCCAAAAAATGCAATGAGTAACAAACCAGCAACGGATACAATCGCAGGATGATCTGATACCACAGCATTGATCTTGTTAAGTATAGAAGACACTACTCCACCGTCATCACCTCGGGATTTTACAAACTCATCAAGTTTAGAGGCTAGTACGCTGGGGCTAAGAGAATCTGCGGTGGTTCCTGCAAATTCTTCAAATTCTTTTTTAACGGCATCCACTCCTAGCTCTTCAATTTGATCCAAACCTTCACAAATCTCCGCATAAGCGTTGTTAGAGCACATATCTCGTTTAAGTGCGACAACACGAGCGAAGCAACCGGCAGAAGAAGTCAATTCTGTCATTAATCTTTGAGTTAAAGTTTTGCCCTGACTGTCTTTTTTATCCATCATTTCCATGATATCTTGGCTGTTAGAAGTACCAGCTCTAATTCTAGTTTGAATACTAGAAAGTACAGGACAGCTTTGCATCACTAAAAATGCACTGGAATTCATGCTAGCCATGGAAGCACTAGCAATGTTTCTACTTCCGGCAGCAGATACAACCTCTGTGGGTTTATTGCTAACGGTATTACACGATACAAAAAATAAACTGGCAAACAATATACAAGATGACTTGTACAGACCCAAATCAAAAAATTGTCTAAAAAACATTCTACCCCCTCTTATGAATCGCAAATCTAAAATAAATTAGTTGCCCAAAAAGTAGTCTACCCCCCCCCCCTAAATTTTTGCAAGTCTTTTGTTTTTTTATTTAGGTTCATGACAACCTGTTACTAGAGCATCTTAGGTGCTATGTTACAGATATTTTCTGGTAAAATTCTGTTGGAGCCTACCTTGATAAGTTGCTTTGGCATTTTATCTAAAATTTTCTTAGCTACACTTTAAGCCTTGTGGCTTGTCGCTCCGCTAATCAAATTTTAGATAAAATCTAAAGGGCCTTAATCCTTACATCCAATCGGTGGTCTCTACACTAGCCTTATCAAGCAATCGAGACGGCAACAAAAATGAAAGCTTATTAGCTAGTATCATCACTACTACAATAACTACAATAGCAACCGTCAAATCCCTCCAAGGGATTTTAAAAAACATCTTACTTAATAACATATTTCTGCGTTTCTTCATTGCTTTTTTGTAATGTAAAGTTCTATTCAATTTTTGCCAACTTTTTAACTTGTCAGCATCTTGTTCTATTATTTTTGATCCAATGTTAGATAACAGTTTGTGATCTAACGAATTGTCTTTGTTCAAAGCCGTATTTCTTGCTACTGTTAATTGATAATTCGATGTAGTGTTAGTAGTTTTGCCTAAATTTCTAGTGTTATTCACTCTTTGTCTTGCGGTGGTACAATTAATCGTCTTTTTAATATTAATACCGGTCTTGTCAGGAAGTCGACTAATGATTTGTTCTTTAGGTTCAGTAGTCGAAGATAAAATTTTCTTATCCCTTATCAGATCTCTTTCGTACTCTTCTTTAAAAATTTTTCTAAACTTTTCACCCAATCTTTCTGGATTAAATGCAGGATAGTTTTTGTTTAAAAATTGATTCAAACTTTCATACAACTTAAATACCTCAATTCTGTCATGCATGTTTTTTACCAATAATTTTCCTACTAAATCTTCTATTTCTTTAGGGACGTTGGGGTTGATCTTACTTAATGAAGGTATTTCGCATTTTAAAATATTTTGTACCGTCTTTATTTCACTTGTTCTGTAGAACAACCTTTTTCCATTCGAAAGTAACTCCCACATAACAACGCCTAAAGAAAAAATATCTGTTCTATAATCCAGATACTTACCTTGAGCTTGTTCAGGACTCATATAAGAAAATTTACCTTTTATGCTGGTGGTCTCATCTAAAGTGTTACCATCCTTGCTACTTGATACGTTCTTTGCCTTACTAATACCAAAATCCAGTATCTTAACTTCACCTTCCCAGCCTAGCATTATATTCTGAGGGCTTATATCACGGTGGGCAGGCTTCTCACCTTCTTTCTTATCAAACAATTCGTATTCATGAATATAATGAAGCCCTCTTGCTGCTTCCCTGCAAATATACACCACGTCTTCTATCTCTAATTTTTCCTTTAAATCCCCTATACTATCCAGATTCTGGTTTTTTTTATTGCTCCTAAGCTTAGTGGTTATTTGCTTTAGATTCCTACCCTTTATATAATCCACAACAAGACATAATTCTTGCGGATTGTCAGTGTGAGCTCTATAAGACTTAACCACATTCGGATGGTTCATATTTATAGCTATTTGTGCTTCTCTTTTAAAATATTGTCTAAACTTTGGTTGAGAAGAATACCTGGGCAAGATTTTCTTAATTGCCACTAATTTTTGTGTTCTTTTGTCTTTTTCCAGAGTTCTGGCCAGATACACTTCTGCCATACCTCCGTGAGCCAATAAAGTAATTACCTCATAATTCTTGTTTATTATTAATTTATTATCAGCTCTGGACATACTACGACCTTAGATGTAGGATCGGACAGAGTTGCCTTGCTACTTTAGGGTTATATTACCTCAATGAATGGAGCTTCACCAGATTGAAATGGATTGGTCTTACGGGCGGTATAGGCGTTGGTAAGTCTAGCGTGTGCCAAATTATCACAAAACATAGCCTACCTGTTATAGAAGCAGACAAAATTGTCCACACATTGCTACTTAAACAAGAAATCAAAGACAAAATTGTAAACACTTTTGGCGAATCATCCTTAGACAAGCTAGGTGAAATAGATCGGAAAAAACTAGCTAAAATAGTGTTTGTTGATAAAACAAAACTTAATCAACTGGAAAATATAATACACCCTATAGTTAAAAACTTAGTCCAAGAACATAAAAAAAAACTATCAAATGAAGGGAATAAAATTGCATTCTATGACGTACCCCTGCTATTCGAACACAACATGCAAACACAGTTTGATGAAATAGTCCTTGTGGCATCTTATAAAAATTTAGTTATAGAAAGGCTTATCAAAAAAGGTTTTAGCACACATGATATATCTAACAGGGTGAGGCATCAGGTGCCCCAAGAAGATAAGCTAGGCCAAGCATCCTATGTGATTTGGAACAACGGAACATTGGACGATCTGGAAAAATCATGCAATAAAATGCTAAAAAGTCTAACAAGCAAAAGTTAAATGAAAAACATAAACATTCAGTATATTGATGACTTTCAAGAACTTAAACAATTTGCTTCTAATTTTGATATTGATAATCAGTCTTTAGTTGTTTCTAGTATAAAAGCTAAGACAGATTTTCAATTCTACTTTATTCAACAAAATAAAATTACATCAAGCAAAGCAGTACAAACTTTTTATGAATTATTGGAAGATATACTTTTTTGGTTATATCCAAGCGTAAGACTTGTATCCAGCCATTATATAAAAACAATAATAGAAGAAGACACAAGTTCACCTGGTAAAGCAGCAATAGTATTTGATTTTCTAGAACTAGTGCTACCTGTGTTTTCACATCCTAATGGATATGAAATAATGCTAGAATGGTCAAAAGGACGTGATGTATCATGGAAATCATGGATTGATGAAGCATATAAAGCATATAATCTTATTTTAGATTTAAAAATTACAACACATAATCTTATACCTGCGTTATTGTTCAACGAAGACATATCGTCCTTCAAAATAGATAAACCCTCCTTCTTTTACTTGGGTTGCAACTTTGAACCTATACATGCTCATTTGCTAGAAGGTTTAGGTAAAAACAATGATATAACACTGTTATGTCCAAATAGATATTGGATAGATAAATACAAATCTTTAAAAACTTATAGTCGTTTTGATGAACTTAAAACTGACTCTCAATGTTTACAAAAAAAATCACAAGGTAACATTCATACTAAAAGATTTTCCTCAATGTTATCGGAGGTAAAAGATGCTGTATCACAGGTAAGAATCTGGATAGATGAAGGGGTGAATACAAATAGTGTTATCATAACTGCTCCAAATATCGAAGAGTACTGGAAGGTACTAAAAGCTCATTTAGATGTTGAGGGAATTGCATATGATAAACCTACAAAAATTTCTATTAAAAGCTTTAGTGACACTGCAAGACTGGTTTCATTTTTGAGATTACAGATTATGCCAAATAAAAATGATTTATGCTTGGCTATTTTTGGAAAAACCAAGCCAATTATTTCCTATGATTTGTTTGTAAAAATGTATAGTACTGTTACACGGTTTGACGACTATAAACGATCACAAGAAGTTTACGATTTTTTATACAGGCATCATATACCCGACACACCAAATTTAACAGAGTTTATCGACTATATATCCAAAGTTTGGAAACAAATAGATGGGGATGTGGAGCGACTAGAGTTAATCTTAACCAGAATTTTTCAGGACGACATAGATCAAAAGATGGCTCTACCAAAATGGCTTAGCTATTTGGAGATGGTACTGTCAGACATCAAAGTAACCATAGAACATCCTAATCTTAGTGGTATAGGAGTTGTAAGTCTATCCCAGTTAGATAGAACAGATATTAAAAAAATATATATGATGGGAATGTCTGATCAAGCAATGAACATTTCCGACAATGTACCTATTGTACAGACCGACTTGGATGATATAGAGCGTGACACAGGATTTGTGCTAGATAATGGATCTAATGATTTGGAATTTAAAACTGAATGGATCATATCTGCTAATGTAGACGCAGTTTTGAGTTTTCCCGAAAATAATTTTTCTTCAGATGAATTAACACCATCATATCTATGGATCAAGTATGCTAAAGAAGCATCATGTATAGATCCAAAAAAAACCAGATGGGATATTATACAACATAACAATCTAAATAATTATAACAACATTGATTCCAATAAAAAAATTAAACAGAGTTTAGAAACTTATAAATTAGACAAATTAAGTGCATCAGATATCGAAACTTATGTAAAATGTCCTTTTATATTCTATGCCAGAAAAGTTTTAGGGCTAAGAGATCAAAAATTATTGGGATTAGATCTTAGTTACATCGATCAAGGTACACTCTTGCACGATGCTTTGGACAAATTAGTTACTGAGCCATTTAAACCACCTACCAAAAATGAGATAAAAAATGTTTTAAAAACAATCATAGATAAAAATGCTATTTTGGAACAAAAATATCTGAGTAAGGTTATAGATAAATATGCAAATTTTCTTAAAAGATGTTTGGATTTTGAATTTCAGCAAAGAAATAGTGAAGAATATGAATCAATAGAAACCATTTTAAAAGAAATTAAGTACGAAACTTATTTTTTGCCAGAAAAAAAGAGCTTTAGTAAAACCCAATATGCCGATGCAGTTTTGGTATATGGTAAGATTGATAGGATAGATAGTGTTAATAGTGCCACTACTAGAGTCATAGACTATAAACGATCAGGTACACATACTCATTATAATAACTGGTTTAAAAACGGCTATCTTCAGCTAATACTATATTCCATAGTCACAAATGAAGGATTTATTCCAGGAGCTTCAAAAGTAGTATCAGAGGCTTTTTATTTCATATTAAAAGATCTAAAATTTAGAGGTTTTTTTCTAGATCAAAAATCAAATAAAAGGGGCAAAATATCCAGAGCAGATTTAGATAAGCTGTACGAAGACTTCAAAGATAGGTTGAAAGACATAATAACAAATATTCAGCAAGCTAACTTTGATCCAAATCCAATGGAACCAAAAAATTGCCATAAATGTTATCTGAATAAGTCGTGTAGGTATAACTATGAGTAGCAAAATTACTCAGGCTGGTGCAGGCACAGGTAAAACAACAAGCTTGGTAAATGAAGTTTATGATTTTTATATCAAGTTTAGAACTGAACAAAATAGAGATCCAAGGATAGTTCTTACAACTTTTACTAGGAAGGCAACTCAAGAGCTAAAAGAAAGAATTTTGCAAAAAGCAATTAATATTAATGAAGACAACGATTTTTTAAACTTTGTTCTTTCCAGGGGAAATCTGCATATTTCAACTATACATGGTGTGGTATCTTTATTTCTTAGACGCTACGGTTCTGACTTAGGTTATTATCCTAACTTTAGAGTGGTTAATAAAGCTAAGACTCTGGCGACTGGAATCCTAAGAGATTTACTTAAAAATCATAACGAGCTTTTAGAAAATTACAGTTTTGAAAATTTATTGGATTATTCAATAAAATTCTATGAAGTGCATTTAGAAAATCCAAACATTATTCCAGCTACAAAAGCAGATTTAGAAAAGATCATTAATGACAAATCTCAAGAGGAGGAAATGGATCCTGAGATAAATTCTGGTATTTTAGAAAATATAGAAAGCGTAGGAAAACAATTTGAAAAGATAGGCTTTCTATTTAGCAAAAGATTTTATGAGGAAAAGAAAAATCTTGGTATTATGACCATAGCAGATTTAGAGCTTTTTGCTTTAAAATGCATAAGAGAAAAACCAAATTTAATAAAAGATTTTTCTAATTGTTGGGATTACTGGCTAGTGGATGAATTTCAAGATACTAGCCCAACACAAGATCGTATATTGGATCATTTTGTTAAACGTTCTGTGTATTACTACGTAGGAGATCCACAACAGAGTATTTACTCCTTTAGAGGAGCCAGGCCACGGGTATTTGATGATAAAAAAGATAAGGTAAAAAACATAGCTCATCTAAATAATAACTATAGATCTAATAGAGCACTAGTTAGTTTTTTTAACGATTTTTTTAGCTCCCATAAGGATAAAAAATTTGAACCTTTGATAAGTAAGAGTAAAAGATCAGCACCAGACTACCCTGTTTGTAAATTTATTATTTGCAAAGAAGAAGAGGTATTGCAGGAAGATGCTGTTTGCTCTAAAGTTGTGTCTCTTATAAAAAATGGCGTGCAACCTAGCGAAATATGTGTATTGTGCAAAACAAACGATCAACTATCTAGAATATTTCAAAGTTTAAAAACATATAAAGTTCCATCGCAGCTGCATTCATCAGAAGCTTTTCATAAAAGGCAAGAGATCAAAGATTTGAAGATCATGATAAAATTTATTTTAAATCCACATGACAATCTCAATACTCTATCTTTTCTTCGTATGCCTTGGGTTACAATAGAAGAAAAAATAATTCTAAAAATATCAAAAGCAACCACAAAAGGTAGTTCATTGTGGAAGACAATCAACGGTGATAAAATTTTTTCTGATATTTCTGAAAAACTAAATGAAATTATTTTTGATGCTAATACAAAAGGCGTAGTAGAAGCAGTGAGAAAATTTTGTATTGACAGCGATTTTATAAATCAATCTCTTTACTATGATGAAACTGGAAGAAGAGAATCAAATATATGGAAATTCCTAATGTCTTTTAACGAAGATAACCTTGAGTTTAATTTTTTAGATCATATAGAACATGATGAATATGAGTATAACGAAGATTCATATTCTAGTAGCACGGGCTCAGATGCTATACCTGCTATTAATCCCAATATGATAAACCTGATGACCATTCATAAAGCTAAAGGTTTGGAATTCAAACATGTATTTATAGCTTTTTTTGATAAAACGACCAGAGGTAAAAGTAACAACACTCTTGCTTTGGATAGGAAAAGCGGTAAATGGGCAATACCATATGACCTAAATGGAACAAAAAAAGCCTCGGTACTAGCACAAAAAATAAAAGATCATGAAAATCAGATAAAAGACAAAGAAATAGACAGGCAGTTATATGTAGCAATGACAAGGGCGGTTGATTCACTACACATATTTGTTGATCACAATAGTATAACTCAGGTTAAAAACAAAACCGAAGGTTACTGGCTTAAAAACTTTGATTGGAATTTTAGCCCAGGTTTTTACAACAAAAAAGATTATCAATACACAGTAGAATATCCCGAAGAAAAGCAGCATAAAATTGCTTCTTTACAAAAAACAAAATTATCTATCCCTTGTAAGTTACAATCCGAAAAATTAATAAAAAGATCTGTAGGCGATATTTTATCCAGCTATAAAAAACCTGATCAAGATCAACAAAAAAAATGGAAAATGGATATATCAGCTAATGTAAAGAGGGCAGATTTTGGAACCAAGTTTCATAAGTTTATGCAGATATATAAAACAAACCGCAGTTTTGATATAGGCAATTTATTTAAATCCGAAAATCAAGTGAAGGAGGTTAAATTAGCTTTAGAATTTTTAGAAACTTTACAAGATCCTCCGTTTATGAAAATTATAAAAAATGGAAATTCAGAATGGGGATTTATGAAAAAAATAAATGGATATGTTTTAGAGGGTGTTATTGATCTTTGGAGCGTTGTAGATGATGTGGCTTGGATCATAGATTATAAAACAGGAACTTTAAAAACAGACGAATATGCTCTAAAGCAGCTGTCAATATATTCTTTGGCAGTAAAGGATGTATGCAAAAAAGATATAAAAATTGCTGCAATTTACCCTATGGAAAAACATGTCACAATACAAGATGGTGCTTTTATAGAAAAAACCTTAAAAGAGATGGAATTGAATTAAGTACGGACAATCATAGCACTTGCTTCTCCGCCCCCTATGCATAAGGTAGCTAGTCCTAAGTTTAATTTTAGATTATTAAGTGCATGCAAAAGAGTAGTTAATATTCTAGCTCCACTGGCTCCTATTGGATGACCCAACGCTATTGCACCTCCATTTACATTGACGTTTGCTTTATTAATTTTGTAATGATCGATACAAACCATGGCTTGTGCCGCAAATGCCTCGTTAATTTCCCATAGGTCAATTTGATCTGGCTTCATCTTAGCTAAATCCAAAACTTTTTTAACCGCACCAATGGGTGCGGTGGTGAACCAACTTGGATCTGCTGCAAATGATCCATGGGCAACAATTTTGGCTATTGGTTTCAGAGATAATTTTTTTGCACGTTCTTCTGACATAAGAATAAGTACAGCAGCTCCATCGTTGAGTTTACTTGCGTTGGCTGCTGTTATTGTTCCTTCTTGTTCGAAAACTGGCTTAAGTTTTGGAATTTTTTCGAACATAACTTTTTTTGGTTCTTCGTCTTCTGTTATTTTTATAACTTCTTTTTTATTTTTATATTCTACAGGTACTATTTCATTATCAAATAAACCATTTTTTATAGCATTTATAGATTTCTTATAGCTTTCTATGGCAAACTCATCTTGAGCTTTTCTAGAATAGTTTTTTTCTCTTGCACACAGCTCACCAAAATTGCCCATGTGTTGGTTGTTATATGGGTCCCATAAACCATCATGAATCATGGAGTCTATTATATTTTGATGTCCCATGCGGTAGCCGTCTCTTAGATTCTTCAGAAGAAATGGTGCTGTTGACATACTCTCTTGTCCGCCACAAACTATTATTTTATCTGGATCAAGAGTAATTTTATCACATGCGAGCATTACAGCTTTTAAGCCCGAGCCGCATACTTTATTTATGGTAAGACATTCAGTACTATTTGCTAGGCGAGCACCTAAGGCAGCTTGTCTAGCTGGAGCTTGCCCAGCTCCAGCAGTCAACACTTGCCCCATTATTACTTCGTCTACGGTTTTTATTTTTGTATTGGACAAGGCGGCAGTTATGGCTATAGATCCCAGTTCGGTAGCACTAAGGCTTGATAATGAGCCTTTAAATGATCCGATAGGTGTTCTAACTGCTCTGATGATAGCAACCATTTTGCCTCCATAAGTTTTTAATCTAGAAGACCGATAAGTGGACCATGAAGGCGTTTAATTTGTCCATAGTGTTTGTATTTTGTACTGCTGTGTTAATGTTTTCGTATCAGAACTGCACATCAGAGGTTACATTTAGTGATGTTGAGCATTCTTCGGAGGTAGTAGAAATCTCTCCATCTTCTACAACTACAACTACAACACAGAGAAGACCAGTTGACCCGTGTGAAAATCCAAAATCATACTTGGTCATGACAGAAACAGAATGTATGGCTTTTTCAGGTGGATGTGACGGTGGTACATTGGATCACGATGGCAGAACACCAGTTCCATTTTTTGCTTGTATGCAAGATAAATGTGGATATTGGAGACCTACTTGTTATACCAGAAATTGTGAAGCTTCTGGTGACTTATTTGGTTTTGTTGGGTGTGGAAATCACTTAAGTAAGACAGATGGAACACGTAGCCCTATTGGATGTGCTGGCAGGTGCAGGTCAGAAGATTATCCTTGGTAAATAATCTTTAGTTTTCAATAACCAACGACTTGGTCAAAGCCAAGAGATGGCTTATTACATGATTAGCTAGAAATAAAGCACTTGCTTTTGGCAATATCCATCTAGTATAAGAGCTTCATTGTGGCCAAGAAGAAATTAAAAAAGCAAAAAAAAGTCATAAAAAAAGGTAGTAAAAAAACTGCTAAGAAGGCTATCAAAAAGAAAGTCATCAAAAAGAAATCTGCCAAAAAGAAAGTTACTAAAAAAGCTATCAAGAAAAAGAAAGTAAAATCTAAAAAGAAGACCGGATCTAAAAAACTTACTAAAAAAACAAAAAAGAAGACAAAAAAGACTTTAGTAAAGAAAAAGAAGAAATCAACAAAAACTGCTAAGAAAACTAAAAAAGCCGCTAAAAAAGTTACCAAAAAGAAAGTCACTAAAAAAAAGAAACAGCTAACCTCAGTATCAAAGAAAGCATCTGTAGCTCGTCCAAAGCCAGATATTAAGGATGAAACAGAAGAGGCTTTCAAAGAGGAGTTGGTAATTCTAAAAGATGCTGAAGGTAATAAACTTTGTTGTTCAAAAGACTGCGATCAAATCGCCACGGTGGTAGACTCTGCTGGGAATAATTATTGTAGGTTACACTATATATCTTTATGGGAAAGCATTCAGCTTAGAAACAGTATATTAACAGGTAATATCTTGAAAAACTTTATCTATCAAGTGTTAGACCGTTATCCAGAAAAATTCTTGGATATGATGAGAAAAGACTTATGTACTGAAAAAGATTTTATTGTTGCATTACAAGATTTGGGTGTATCGGATACTTCACCTTTTGATGACGACTTAATTGGATATGAATCAGATGACGTTTCGGAAGAGTACTGAGTCAGTAAAATTGTCTAAACAATCTCCAATGATGGTTCAGTACACGAACATCAAGCATCAGTACCCAGACAGCATTCTGATGTTTCAAATGGGTGATTTTTATGAAATGTTTTTTGAAGATGCCAATGTTGCATCACCTCTTCTAGGAATTGCACTGACTTCTAGAAATAAAAACAAAGAAGACAGTGTGCCAATGTGTGGTGTGCCATTATCTAGTCTAGGTAGCTCTGTAAAAAAGCTTTTAGAAAACAACCTTAAAGTTGCGGTTTGTAAGCAGGTGGAAAACTCCTTGAGTGTACAAGGTCTTGTAAAAAGAGAAGTTACAAAACTATTAACTCCTGGCATGGTGTTTGATCCAGAAACTTTAGACTCAACAAGACAAAATTATCTTTCGTGCTTTGACGATAAAACAGTATCGTTTGTAGATGTAAGTACTGGGGAGAATTTTTATTCCACAATAGAATATCCAAATCAGGTACAAAATCTTTTTGATATTTTTAAACCTGTAGAGTTAGTTGTTACTAAAGATCAAAAAAACACCAACACTAGTAATTTCAAAAAACTTTTAGTCAGTGAGTTTGACCAACATCAAATTCCTAACTCAGATAAAGTAAAATACACAGACAAGGGCATTGAAATCGAGAGCACAAAAACTCTTATAGGGTACATAGAGTCTATGGGACATTCTGCTTCGTCTTTGAAAGATCTTTCAAAACATAAATTAAATTATATGCAGATCCCATCAAGTTCAATAGAGCACTTGGAAATTTTTAAAACTTATAATGCACAAACAAAAGGATCTCTTTTTTATGCAATCAACAAAACCAAAACTCCAGGTGGAGCTAGAAAACTTAGAGAGTTTTTAAATTTCCCATTAATTCAAAAGGATACTATTATAAAACGTCATAATAAAATTCAAGAATACCTATCTAATACAACCATGCT
Organism: Bdellovibrionales bacterium; assembly: GCA_965203875.1. Taxonomy (GTDB): domain Bacteria; phylum Bdellovibrionota; class Bdellovibrionia; order Bdellovibrionales; family JAUICD01; genus CBDANC01. The sequence continues at coordinate 460,787 of OZ241914.1, forward strand.
TAATAAATTAAGAAAATCTTTATCCGGTGTGGGTGAGATAGCCAGAAAAGTTACCAAGCTTTGTACTAACAATTATACACCAAGGGATATGGTTTTATTAGCTCAATCTTTATCCGCTGTTTTAGAGGTTTTTGAAATTAGCAAAATTGAGTATAAGCATAAAGCAAAGTTACAAAAAATTGTAGATAGTATTTTTAGTACCATTGAGATTGATTTTTTAGGAAACATTAAAGATGGAGGGTTTATAAAACCTGAATCTTCAAAAGAGCTATCCAGCTTGATTGAGTGCGATCGAAATGCGGCAGAAAAAATTAAATCATTAGAAAGTGAACAAAGAAGAAAGACAGGCATACCTTCATTGAAAGTTAAATTTAACAACGTATTTAGGTATTATATCGAAATCACAAATGTACACAAAAGCAAAGTTCCTGACTATTATACTAGAAAACAAACTTTGGTGAACTCTGAAAGGTATACAATTCCAGAACTAAAAAACTTGGAAGAGGAAGCACTGCTGGCTAGATCTAAGAAATTAGACCTAGAGCTTGAAATTTTAAAAGATTTAAAAAATCTTATTCAAAACAATACTGATCTGCTGATGGACGTTTCAGATTTAATATCTAGGGTTGATGTATTCACTTCGCTTGCATGGCTTGCACTAGAATATAATTATGTTAAGCCTGAATTAACTCAAGATGAGATTTGTGTAGTTAATTTAAGACATCCTGTGGTTGAGCTATACAGTGAAGTACCGTTTGTGCCCAATACTTTTGAGATTAATAGGTCTGATATAATGATGATCACAGGACCAAATATGGCTGGAAAAAGTACAGCTATGAGGCAGTTTGCTCTTTGTAGTATTTTATGTCAGATGGGTTCATTTGTTCCTGCTAGCTCGGCTAAACTTCCTATTTTTGATAAAGTTTATACCAGGATTGGTGCTAGTGATTTGTTATCAGAGGGGCTGTCTACATTTATGGTGGAGATGAAAGAAACTGCTAGTATGTTATCCGAGGCAACTTGCCAAAGCTTGCTTGTGTTAGATGAGATAGGACGTGGAACATCTACTTTTGATGGTATGAGTTTGGCTCAAGCAATACTGGAATATTTAGTTTTTGATGTTAAGGCTACTGCCCTGTTTGCAACACACTATCATGAGCTGACCACCAGCTCAGACAAAGTAATAAATAAACATATGGGTATAGAAGAAACTCAAAAAGGTATTAAGTTTTTGTACACGTTAATAGATGGTGTTTGTGACAAATCTTACGGTATAGAGGTGGCAAAACTTGCAGGGATTCCAGCAAAAGTTACTGATAGAGCTAGTAAAATACTGGAATCCAAAACTACAATGGATGTATCTGGCCATAATGCTATGGTCAAAGAGCAGCAGAGTAAATCAACCTACAGAAAAGGGCTAGATGATATACTAAATGATGTTTTAAATACCGATATTACCAATACAACTCCTGTAGAGGCTTTAGTTTTAGTCAATAAGCTGAAGCAAAAATTGGATAAATGCAACACTAGCTAAAGGTACAGAAAAACATTATCAAAACTTGTACCAATAGCTGTTCACTTAATAGAATAAACAAAAGACTTGGAGGAATGATGAGAATAGCTATAGTCCTTTTTGCTTGTTTGTTTGTATCAGACGTTTCGTTGGCTAAAGATAAAGTTCTAGCGACAGTAAATTCAAAAAAAATAATGAAGAGCGACTTTGATAAAAAATATAAAACTGTTGTGGATAGCACAATAAATCCTCCTAGCAAGGAACAATTTTTAGAAGACCTTGTAAGATTTGAGGTAGGTGTACAGGAAGCAAAAAAACAAAAAATTATCTCAAATCCTACGGTTCAAGAAGAAATAGATAAACTGACCTACAGATGGCTTTTAGAAAAAGAGTTAAGTAAATATTCCAAAGGCCTTAAAGTTACCAAGACCGATATGGCAAACTATTACCGCAGCAACCCTGAGATAAAAACATCTCATATTTTGATAGAGGTAAATCACAACGCTTCCAATAAGCAGAAAGCTGCGGCTCAAGCTAGGGCTAAGAAAATACTGGCTCAGGTAAAGTCATCTAAGAAATCATTTTCAAGTCTTGTCAAGTTGTACACTGACGATGTACCAACCAAAAACACCGGAGGTGATCTGGGTTGGCAGTCAAAATCCAATATGCTGCCTACTTATTACAAGGCCGCTGTAAAGTTAAAAAATGGTGGGGTTTCTGATCTCGTAAGAACCAAATATGGTTATCACATAATCAAGCTTACAGGCAAAAAACCATACAAAAATGCCAATAAACGGCAGGTAAAATTTGATGTGTTTGAACAAAAAAGAAAGCTGTTATTTGACAAATATTTTGCAAAATTAAAAAAGAAATACAAAATTAAAAAATACTCCCTCTAATTAACTTAACTTAGCTGGCCTAACCGTGTTAGATCATAGTCTATGCGGTTTAGGTTTATAGTAGTAATGGCATATGTTTGCTTACTGTATATTACGGTCTCTTGTACAAAAAAAGATCGTAACGTTTTATTAGTGCAGGTTGGCGAACACAAACTCATGTCCACAGAGTTTGCCGGTATATTAGCTGTAAAGCTCAAACAGTTTAATATGATAGAAGTTAAAAATCCAAAGACAGTAGAAACAATAAAAGCACAGATTGTTAGTGAATTTATAAACGATGCTCTTTTTGATATATGGGGGAATCAAAATGGAATCAGAGTTACTGCATCTGAATTGAATGATGAATTAAATAAAATGAAAAATAGCTACAAAACCAGCTTATCTTTTGAAGAAGCTTTGGCGAATGCCGACACCACATTAAGACAGTTAAAGGCTAAGGTAAAAAACTCACTTCTAAAAAAGAAAGTTTTTATAGAGTTTAAAAAAAGTATTACCCCACCAACCGAAGGCGATATTAAAACCTACTACGATCAAAATAAAGCACAGTTCACATCCAAGTCCCGATTAAGAATAGAACAAATTATCTTTAGTAAAAAAGAAGATGCAGATCTTACTTATGAACAACTTGCAAACGGCAACATACCAGAAACCGTAAGACAAAGAATTGAGCGACACTGGATATACAAGGGCGGGCTACCAGTTTTTGAAGAGGCATTTAAAATGAAATTAAACAAATGGAGCAACGTGTTACAGTCTGAGTATGGGTATCATATTTACAGGGTTCTTTTAAAAGAGGAGGGCAGGGTTTTATCTTTTGAAAAGGCAAAAGGCATGGTAGAGACTGCTTTGATTGAGACAAGGCAGCAAGCGAAGTATTCTGATTGGTTGGAAGATATGTTAAGTAAGACCGAAATATTCAAAAATGAAGAAGCTTTACGGAAGTTTATAATTGAGGTGAGTTAATTGATGAGTTTTAGGATGATGACTTTTAAAGTTTTTATTTTTTGTAGTTTGCTATGGTTGAATTTATCTGAGGCCAAGCTGGTAGAAAAAGTCTTGGCTATAGTGAATGATTCAATAATCACTATGACTGATGTAAATAACTATAGAAAAAACTTAAGAACAGGTGAGTTGATAGGGGAAGCTTTGGATAAAAAACAAGTAAAGCATCTTCTTAAAGATAATAAAGCTCTGTTGGATAAGATAATAGACAAAAGAATTATAGAGCATGAAGTGAAAAAAAAAGGTTACACAGTAACTTGGAGTCAGGTAGATAAAGAAATTCGTAATGTATACAAGAGTCACGATATGACAAAAACGCAGTTAGAACAGGCTCTAAAGGCTCAAGGGTTTAGCTTTGAAGACTATAAAGCTTTTATGAAAAGTAACATGGAAAGGCAGAGTTTAATAGCACGAGAAGTTGCATCTAAGATCACGATTAAAGATTCTGATATTTTAAATTATTATTATTCAATAAATAAAAAATCTCGCTCTTTGACATTTCAATATACAGTTTCTCAACTTTTTTGGAATCATGGTAAATTATCCGAGGCTCAAAGTGCACTTGCTAAGTTGAAAAACAATGAAGTATCTTTTGATGATTTAGTAAAAGAAGTTGGTTCTAGTTCTGGAAAACTTGGAACGTTTAAACAAAATGATTTTTCTAAAGAGTTTTCTGTTGTGACTAAGTTGGAAGTTGGTAAGTTTTCTGATGTGATAGAAAGTTTAGCAGGCTTACATATTCTAAGACTAGATCAAAAAAACCTTATTACCAATCCAGAAATAGAAGAAAAAAAGGAAGCTTTAAAGGCTCAGTTATATAGCCAGCTTTTAGATAATAGGCTTGACACTTGGCTCAAAGAAAAAAGAAAAAGTGCATTTGTTAGAATTAACAAATGAAGACTATATCCATAACCACAGGCGATAGAAAATCTATAGGACTTGAGATAACTACGAAGGCTTTGCTCAGGCTTCCTCAAAGAATAAAGGACGATGCGTGCATTTTTACTTGGAGAAGTTCTGATAGTGACGATTGTTATTTTAATAAACTAAAAAATAAATTTATCTATAAAAAAGTTACTTCATTAGCTAAAGGGATCGAAGCAAAAAAACAGGGTTTTTCTTTAATCGATATTAAGTCAAGTCAGGCAGAGTATAACTGGGTAGAAAATTCTGTTAGGGGTGCTTTGAAAGGAATTTTTACAGCTATAGTTACAGGTCCCGTGGGCAAAAACAAAAAATATAAAGGACATACTGATCTTTTAAGAAAGCTTACAAAAAAAGAAGCGTTCATGTGTTTTGTAGGTTCTAAGTTTTCAACCTTGCTTGTAACGGATCACATTCCAATAAAAGATGTGGCTAATAATATAACTTTAAGTAAGCTTAAAAAAGCGATCCATTATTCAAATGAGTTGTTAAAAATTGTGAATGCAAAAGATATTGTTCTTTTGGGTTTAAATCCTCATGCAGGGGAGGGCGGAGTTATAGGATCAGAAGAAGTACGAGTGTATAAATCTGCTGTAAAGTATGCAAAGGCCAGAGGTATACCGATAACTGGTCCTGTTTCTGCTGATGTAGCATTTAAGCCTGGTGGTTTTAGTAGAAAAGTTTTTATAGCAAATTATCATGATCAAGGTCTTATACCGTTTAAGTCTTTGCATAGGCCGTACACTACTATAAATCTGACTTTGGGATTATCGTTTATTAGGACTAGTTGTGATCATGGTATGGCGATTGATATTGCAGGTAAAAACGTAGCTGATGATGGATCGATGTATCGAGCGATAAAGTACGCCCTCCAACATTAGTTGCAATGTATACATTAGAGGATTCTTTAATGGACGAGAGGTTAACATATCCCATCAGAAAAGTGCCGACACTGTCGGCAAAATCTTATAGCACTTTAAAATCACAGGATTTTTTGAAAACTCCAGACAAACTACTAGAAATATTCCCCCTTCCTTGGTCAGCCTACGTTTCCTTAATATCTGTAAAAGATGGAGATGCTCGTAAATTTTATGAAGAAGAAGCTTTACGGGGAGGTTGGTCTGTACGCCAACTTAATCGACAAATCAGTACTCTATTTTTTGAATTTAAGAGGAACATCATGTTTCTTACGGTTATAATTTTGATCCTATGAACTCGAGTATAGATTCCGTCAACACTGTAGACGGAATCTTAATATGTTAGAATATTCAAGGTGTTAGGCAATATTACAGGTCTAAGATATTTACCTTGCTAACATGGTATATTTGAAGTTAAACTTCAAATATGACAGGTTATATTAATAGGAATATTTCTAAACAAGTTGCTCAATCTTTGAAGGATTATCCTGTGGTTGCCATTTTGGGTCCTAGACAGGTTGGTAAGTCTACTCTAGCTAAAAAAATTATAAAGAGCTATTCAAAGCATCTTTATTTAGATCTAGAAAGGCCCAGCGATTTAAGAAAGCTTGAAGATGCAGAATATTTTTTGGAACAAAATAGATCGCATTTGGTGTGCCTGGATGAAATTCAGCGTTTGCCTGAGATTTTTCCCTTGATAAGAAGTTTAGTAGATGAACGGAAAAAGAATGGGCAGTTTTTGGTATTAGGTAGTGTGTCTGGAGATTTGTTAAGACAAAGTAGCGAAAGTTTAGCCGGTAGAATTGCTTACTTAGAGATGAGTCCCTTTCTAGTATCAGAGATAAAAGGTAAAAAAACAGAAACTTTATGGAATAGAGGAGGGTTGCCCAGGAGCTATCTGCTAAGAGGTGATGAGAAAAGTTTTTATTGGAGAGAAAACTATATTAGAACTTTTTTAGAAAGGGATATTGCAAGAATTGGTATAAAAATTCAATCTAAATTAATCGAAAGGCTTTGGACAATGTTGGCTCATAGTCATGGACAAACTTTAAACTCTTCAAAGTTGGCTACCTCTGTGGGTGTGAGTTCTCATACAATAAATTCTTATATAAGAATCTTAGAACAAGCATTTCTTATCAGGTCGCTACCTGCTTTTTCATCAAACTTAAAAAAAATGTTAATAAAGTCGCCAAAAATATATATCAGAGACAGTGGAATTTTGCATGCGTTGTTAGGAATTGAAACGTTAAATAATTTGTTCGGCCATCCCATTTACGGACATTCTTTCGAAGGTTTTGTTATAGAAAATATCATGTCTCATTTTGATCGTTGGAAGTATTCCTTTTATCGTGCCCGATCAGGTTCTGAAATTGATTTAGTTATGACAAAAGGGTCTCGTGTTATAGCTTTGGAAATAAAAACTTCAAAGGCTCCTGTAGTAAGGAAAGGTTTTGTAGAAGCAGTAAAAAATATCCGTGCCAATGAAAAATACGTAATAGCTCCTGTATCTTCTAGTTACGCAATTAAGAACGGTGTCACTGTGACTAACCTTAAACAATTCATCAAAACATTTGAGAAAAAATAAAGTTCTACTAAATTTAATAAATTAAATAAAAAATTTTAATAAGTTCATAATAAATTAAAAAAACTTATACGAACTATAATAAAAAAATATGCAACATATAATAATTATAGTTGGATCATTAATTTTTTACTAAATCGTACGTTTATTCTTGATTGGCATTTAGTGCCTTATGTTTTGATGTTCGCTTGTTTTGTAATGCATTGAAACTGTAGGAGGTTGATGCAATTTAGAAAAGTATATTAAGTGATTCCTATTTTTACAAAGGAGGTAAAACGTGGAAGGGGTGAAGAAATTTTTAAAAAAAGAAGGAATACCTATATTAGCGTTTGCAGCAATAATAATGTGTTTAATAACTCAATGTAAAAACGCTGGAGCACAAGTTTCTGAAGGTCCTGGCAGAGGTAATGGGCCAAACACATGTCATATACATAAAAGATCACTAAATAGAACTTGTGATGACGTTGATTGTATTTATGATAAAGGTTGGCTGATGAGACTCAACGCTTCTATACATACAACTAATCATTGTACTGCATCACCGAGAAACTGGGATAGATGGCACAAAATACCACCAACAGATCTTTTTGACGAAAATGGGAAACATAGAATTTATGATGCTAATGGTATACCTATAGAGTACCATCCGTACAACGTTTATGAAACTTCCTACGGAGAATACTTTAGGTTGTCGATTGACAGAAGGGTTGTAATAGTACAAGAAGCCACTGCAAGTGATATTGATGAAAAGTGGGCTAGGCATGGATTAAGACCCGGCTTTTATTCGAAGAGACAGGCCGAAGCATACAAAAGCTATATCAATAATAGCGTTTGTATAGTTACTGTAGAAGAACGTTACAGTAGAGCTATTGAAAAATATCTAGGTTTTCATTATGAAAATATTTGGCAGCATGTAGCAGATAAAACTGGTGTCGATTTAGATCAGTTCGATGAGAAAGAATTATGTTATCTACAAAGAGAATTAGTTATTGCTTTGTCTGGTGAGGTTAGTGATAAAGGTCTGATTAAGCAGTATGGTGTATGTGATAAAAGGCGTGGTGATTATTCATTATTTAGTTGTTTATTGTACAAAGGCACTAGATTTGTGATGGCTTATTATGGTAGTCAAGCCTTAACAGCTGCATTTGCATCAGTGCCTCTTACTGAAGTTGAGTTGATTAATCGTGCTGAGGTAATTTGGCTTAATAGTCCCTCTGATATTCAGTTGGTAGGTGGAGATTGGTCGATTAACAGTCGGAAGGGTATAGCATTGGTATACACACACTATTTTGGTAATGGAAACAATCCTGTAGAGCCTGAATCAGGTTGGGTAGGTGTGGTATGGAAAATCCTTCAATTTATTGCAGCCGTAGGTAGTCTTGGTAAAGAAGTTTATGATTTTTTTAGTGATGATGATAAAGAAGAAAAGGAAGAACCAGATAAACCAGACCAACAGGAAGAAGAAAAACCTAAATGTAATCCAGAATATCAAACCTGCGGTAGAGAAGGTGGGCTGCGGTTACTTTGACTATCGAGTAGCTTCTATATTCCTCTTATGTATGTCGCTTTTGAATGTTAATCACTTTGTTCCGATGGCCGTTCATTTCCTGATGTGTTAGAATGATCTACAAATTCACCATAGACTTCTTGCTGTTCCGATGGCCGTTCATTTCCTGATGTGTTAGAATCGCCTCACACAGGCCTTACACGCCATGCTAGTTCCGATGGCCGTTCATTTCCTGATGTGTTAGAATACTCTCTTCCAATGTTCGATGTAGTCCATAGTTCCGATGGCCGTTCATTTCCTGATGTGTTAGAATACGAATGGTATTTCTTCGTATGGATTTCTAGTTCCGATGGCCGTTCATTTCCTGATGTGTTAGAATGAAGACATAAAAGATAACAACTCATTTGATGTTCCGATGGCCGTTCATTTCCTGATGTGTTAGAATACACGAATTTACCTTTAGTGGAGTGTCACCGTTCCGATGGCCGTTCATTTCCTGATGTGTTAGAATTTTGCTCTTGCATTAGCCCATCGTTATTAAGTTCCGATGGCCGTTCATTTCCTGATGTGTTAGAATAAATTGAGTTGCATTATCTTTACAGCCACCGTTCCGATGGCCGTTCATTTCCTGATGTGTTAGAATAAGTTTCTAGTTATTTAGCAGATGTGATCGGTTCCGATGGCCGTTCATTTCCTGATGTGTTAGAATTCCTGATTTTGACAAAGCAATGATGTTGATGTTCCGATGGCCGTTCATTTCCTGATGTGTTAGAATGTTACCGGCTCAAGAAAATATTGTCTAATGGTTCCGATGGCCGTTCATTTCCTGATGTGTTAGAATGCAGAAACTTTTCAGTTAGTGGAAATGTTAGTTCCGATGGCCGTTCATTTCCTGATGTGTTAGAATTAATCTAGGTGACGGTACTCAATCACCACAGTTCCGATGGCCGTTCATTTCCTGATGTGTTAGAATACAGCAACAGCTGTGATGCTATGCCTAGCCGTTCCGATGGCCGTTCATTTCCTGATGTGTTAGAATACATTAGGAAGGAAAAAACCTCACTTAATAGTTCCGATGGCCGTTCATTTCCTGATGTGTTAGAATTAAATGCTTTTGTTGACTTTGCATAGACTAGTTCCGATGGCCGTTCATTTCCTGATGTGTTAGAATTCGTCCTTATTATCATAAGCACACATATCTGTTCCGATGGCCGTTCATTTCCTGATGTGTTAGAATAACATTTTCTAATAAAAGTGATTTAGTTTTGTTCCGATGGCCGTTCATTTCCTGATGTGTTAGAATCAATGCCACACTTTTCATCGTACCTGATAGGTTCCGATGGCCGTTCATTTCCTGATGTGTTAGAATCGATAATGAATGGTTATCACTGCGTGGCGAGTTCCGATGGCCGTTCATTTCCTGATGTGTTAGAATAGATTTTATCAAAGAATGAGGAGGCAAGATGTTCCGATGGCCGTTCATTTCCTGATGTGTTAGAATAATTCAAAGCATATATAAGATCAGGAAAGAGTTCCGATGGCCGTTCATTTCCTGATGTGTTAGAATCTTCGTTATCAGAATCAGCCATCACGATAAGTTCCGATGGCCGTTCATTTCCTGATGTGTTAGAATGGACTTAAGTGGCAAAGCCAAATCCAAATGGTTCCGATGGCCGTTCATTTCCTGATGTGTTAGAATTTACAAATTTGTTTCCAGTCAATGTAGCGTGTTCCGATGGCCGTTCATTTCCTGATGTGTTAGAATCCTGCTTTATGATAGATGCTAGATAGGTGCGTTCCGATGGCCGTTCATTTCCTGATGTGTTAGAATTGGTAAAACTTTTAATAAAGCTGTAAGCTCGTTCCGATGGCCGTTCATTTCCTGATGTGTTAGAATGAAACTCTTGGGTATAAAATAGCTAAAGTTGTTCCGATGGCCGTTCATTTCCTGATGTGTTAGAATGTAAAAATTCTGTTGTTATATTTTTTTGTTGTTCCGATGGCCGTTCATTTCCTGATGTGTTAGAATTATAACTAATGGTAAAGCAATTTCTGAAGGGTTCCGATGGCCGTTCATTTCCTGATGTGTTAGAATTACTTATCAGAACATGCAAAACGCTTTAGCGTTCCGATGGCCGTTCATTTCCTGATGTGTTAGAATGCATGTTTAACAAAAAAGGTAGGTAACCATGTTCCGATGGCCGTTCATTTCCTGATGTGTTAGAATAGCGTTTGCAACACAAAGACCTTAACCACAGTTCCGATGGCCGTTCATTTCCTGATGTGTTAGAATTTTTTGCTAGATGGTTCTCTGATCTGACTTGTTCCGATGGCCGTTCATTTCCTGATGTGTTAGAATGTTAAATGGTAAAAAGTCTTGCAATAGCAAGTTCCGATGGCCGTTCATTTCCTGATGTGTTAGAATCCATAGCCCGAAACCCACTGAAAATTCAGGGGGTTTCGGGCCGAATTTTGCATAAAAAGTGTGCTAAAATGCGACACTTGAGCTTGATTTTTTTTATTTTTTTCTTTATTTGAGCTTACCATTTTCATTAAACAACTACCCTACTTTCAGACTCAAGAAGTGTACCAATTTATTACAGGTAAGGAAATAAATTTTTCTCGTAGTAACTAGTAAATTTAGAAAAATGACATTTGATTTTTTGACTTCTGTTTTTTTCTTCTATTGTTATTAAAGCTGATGATATTTTTAAACTGTTTGTCGGTTATAGACAATATATCGACCTGCCCACCTCTAGGTATAATAGCTCTCACCTGATTTGCTAAACTTATTACCTTGTCTTTACCCATACAATGCCTGGCGTAGACAGAAAGTTGTACCATATCGAATGACTTATCTATCAGGGCTTTTCTAAAATCAGAAGCTACTTTTCGCTCCTTCTTGGAATTGGTAGGTAAATCAAACATTACATATATCCACATAATTTTATAAGCACTTAATGTACGGTCCATTTACTTTACAATACCATCTATATCTTCTTTAGCCGGCATAGGAGGTATAAAAAGTGTTTCCTTAGAACCTGAAAAAATATTGGCAAGCGAAGAGGTCATTCTAAACATTGCCGTTGATAGTGGCCCACTTCCCTGCTCCCCTTCGACTTCAACAATGGAGATTTTGGCCAAAACTACTTTAATCTCTTCGCTTAATTCTATGTCGTCTTTTTTATTACATATTAGCCAGACCAAATAATCTACAATGGGTCTAAACGGCTCCATTAAATCATCCACCAAACACATTCCATTAGTGGGGCCTTTGTGATGTACACCTAATGTTGTGTGTAGCCCTGTGCCCACAACTGCTCTGGCAACACAGGCTCTTAGAATGGTGTAACCATAATTAAGCAAAGTGTTTAAGCCGTACAAGTTGCGATTTCTTTTAAAATCTTTTCCAAATAAACCGGTCCAGTAAATTCTAGCGGCTACACTTTCTCTGTTACTGCTATCACCAGACTTTACCTCTTTAGATAAGCTCAATAATCTATTTAAACATTTTAGTTTCAGCCATTTAGCCACACATGCTTGGTTAGAAATTTTGGCCTGGATTATTTGTTTCCAAAGTTTTTTCTTAGTAGGCACACTGGCATTTGCTTGTGCTATCATCCTTTTAGATTGTTCTGATATTCCCTGTACAGGTACAAGGTAAGAAAACGGTAGTTGGTTGTTTTCACAAAACGCAACCGAGATGTTTAGTTTTGCAAAACGATTAAGACATGGGACGCTTATTGTGTGACCGTGCCCGCAGACTACTACCCCTAATAGGTCATCCAGGCCAGTGCTACCAACCAGATCGTCTTTTTCAAAAACTTGCAAAAACCCACGGTTGATACATATGTACTTACCAGTACCGTTTATATCAACTATTCGCCATTGCACTATGAAACTCTTCTGATGAATCGTTATTTTCGTAAGCCTTACTATAAAAACCCGCTGGCGAAATGTGAATTTTCTTAAATTGTTTTTCCTTTAGCAGCTTCATACTGCCAAGAGTGTTACCCTTTTGGTTAGCTTCTTTGACGTCAGATGAATGGTGCCTAACACGACATATTCTGCCAATACTGTCAATCTTTTGCACTTTATATATCTTGAGTTGGTCATCTTCTATTAAGCTAAAGAGATCATTTCTGTGTAGCCGTGCAACTAGCTTAGCCCCAGGATTTTTTACCTCCCATGGCAGATATTTTTTAAGCCGAGTATCTTTTGTTTCATCTTTTGGTTTTTGAGACATGTGCTGGTATATTTCAAAAGTAGATATAACATATTTGCCCCACGAACCATCCTCTTTTTCATAAATATCAAAGGCCCAGTTACTACCACCTATAAATCCTTTTTTTCCATCGTCTACAGGTATTACAGACTTTTCACTTTGTACACGCAGCTTTCTTACATTATTTCTTTCCTTGAATTCTTCCTCAGTACCATCTTGCCTGCTCTTTATAAGCTCTTCTCTTAATCTATCGTCAACTACTCCTTCTATCTCGTTTTTCTTATCTATAGTTGATAATTCTTGATATAGCCTAACTTTGTACTCGCCTTTCTTATTTGGGGTTTTATCTAAAATTCCATAAGCTTTTTCTTTATGTATTTGTCCTTCATAATTCCTGGTAGGCTTGTGGCTTACGATAATTTGACCTATAGAGTTTTCTAGATCTGTTACCAAATTCTCATATGGAGCTGGGTAATTTTTTAAAATATCCAAACCTTCTTTTTCAGCTCTTCTGGAACATATCGTAGATACCCTTTGAATTATAGATCTTTCGGTTAATGCAACAACTGTTGCATCTATTGCATGATGCCTATGATCGTCTCTTACCTTTTGACCACCAAAAATGTTACACCCCCAATGATGTCTTAAGTGTGCTGTAAGTTTGCCGGTTACAACCCAAACATTGCTGTTGTTTTTATCATATAGACATTCTAAGTATTGTTTTGCGGCTCTAGATATGTACCTGGTATCGTTCAAATGACGTTCTAAAAACCCTCCTTCATCATCGAATCTTTCCATGGCACCTTTTTTAAATTTATTTTTTTTACCCTGATACATATTTGAATTTTCAATTCTAGTTAAAATATCACTATACTTATTATCATCACTTCCGTAAGCTTCGTAAGGAGAGCGTTTTCCTTTATATCTATTTTCTTGTGCCAAACAGAGCGTTTTGTTTGCAAAACTATCATCTAAAGTTTTGGCATATGGTAAAATATGCTCCACTTCAAACTTAGGCGAAAACAAATCACTTGCACCAATTTTTTTACCACTAAAAGGACACAATTTATCGGCTCCAAGCTCTTCCCAAAGTTTATATTTTATTCTATTGTCTCTATTTGGGGTTTGTCCTAATTTTTTTAACTCTTCATTGATCCTTTTATTGTCTGTTTTGTTTTTATTTTGTCTAGATATATGCTCACCCTTAGATTTAGCTCCCATAGGAAGATCTCTTGCAAGCTCTATAACAATTTGTTCAGGTTTTTTAAAGCGAGATATTATGTCATTCACCACCAACCTTAATTGATTCAAGGCTATGTGTACCGTGGGGTTAGAAATTCTCTTTTCATCACAATCGTCTTTTATATGTGCTGTGTAGTGATCCAAAATTTTTTGGTAGCAAGGAAGGGTATCGTATCGTTTGCCAACACTATTTGCGTTGGGATTATTTTTTAAAAGCTCTTGTAGAGCTTCATCATATCCTAAACCTTTTTCTAAATGAACGATCAATTCTTTTATTGCTCTATATGACAACATAGAATGACCATCTGGTAATTTTTGCTCCAGCTCATTTACGATATAATCTACAGGAGATAGATTTTTACTTTCCACCCACTCTTTTAACTCACTGTCGTAAAGGTATCTGCGTTTGCCATTTTCTTTTACCGTTTCATCTAGCTTTAGAATTAATTCATCTTGCTCCTCTGTGGTAAGTTCATTATCGTTCTTTTTAATTTGTTTAAATTCATTTATAAGTTCATTTCCTTTAAAACTCTTTTTGGCTCCTGGAGTATTGTAATTTATCTTTACTCTGTCCCCATCTTTTGCACATTCTTTTTTTAAAAAGTTTTCAATACTACCAATAGTCATGGATTTTTTAGAAAATATTTTTTTAAACAACTCTTGTTTAACTTCAATAGGTATTTCTTTGTCATGACTGTTTATGGACATCCTTAGTGTGTTAATTGATTGCCATAACCTAAACTTTTGAAATGAAATTAAGGCTCTAGGTGCACGATCTTCTTTTGGATATACCGAACATTTACCAACAATGGGTGGTTTCAAATCCCTTTGCCAAAAGATAATATCAAATAATTTTTTCTGTAGTTGTTTGGTTAATGTTTCATGGCCCAACGATATTTGTTTTTCACATATTTTGTTAAACTCATCTTTTAGCATATGTCTGTCAGTGTAAAAATCGTATAAATCTTTTGTTTTTGTGCCACGTCTTCTAGCTCTGACAGGTTCACCTTTTTGGTGCGCAGAATACAGATACTCACCAACTGTTTTGGCACCTTTCATCTTGTCCTTAAATTCATTAATTGATTGTTTTACAACACCGGCATCTTCCCCTTTGTCCGTCTTTCGATTGCTCTTAAATCCTCTTCTTTGGTTGATATGAAAAAATACTCTACCCAATTCACCGGAGGTAAGCTTTCTTTCCAACGCTTCAGCTCTTAGTTTCCAAGGGTTTAGTAATTGCAACTTCTTTCTTTCATCTTCTTGTTGCGGCATTAAATCTTCTTTGATCATAAAATTCATAAGATATTTTCTTCTTTGCAAATATCTATCCCTTTGCCTTCGACGTAGTCTGGCACCTCTTCGTTCTGAATTTTTGGTTGAATAAGTTTTAGGGTCTCTACCGTCAGAAAATATTCTGACGCCTGTTTTTATAATATCTACAGGTTTTTCTTCTTTATCTAACTTGATCAAACTCCAACCTATGGAGTTGGTGCCAATGTCCAATCCAAGTCTGGTCTTCATATAATTTCCCCTTTTGAGACACTGCTCGTTTTTTTTATGATAGTTTTGGAATGAATTGATTATAACGGTTGATCAAAAATAAGTCCAATGATAGCATTAATGACAGCATTATTGGGTATCATTCTGATACATCAGGGAATGAGCGGTTATCGGTAATAAGCGATTTAATCGCAACACTCGAGGGCCTTGTGCCCTCGCTTTTTTTAAACTTTTTGAAAACTATCTTTTGAAGTTTTTCTTCTTAGAGGTATAGATCGACATTACAAACGAACATACATTTAATACAATAAGACATCTTATTAAATTTTTAAGTAAAACTACCACAAGCCCAAGATGAGAAGACACTTTAAGACCACTTTGTGTATCATATCTATAATCTATCCCTGAGTATATAAGCCAAAGCAAAATTAAAACTAATATCCAATCGATTAATTTTTTATGCTTTTTTCTTTTAGAAATAAACCACTTAACATTATAAACCAAGTACCCAACAAATATCAGTACCAGCAAAATGCCTGCTATAGCTGATGGATCAAGAACTTGTTCAACGAATGACATTAAATTTGCTTAACCAAATATTTATAGGCCAGACACTTTATCTAATCCTAGCTCTGTTTCGATGTCTTGTTTCTTAAATTCATATTCTACTTGCTTAGAATAATTAATTAGATCCTCTGCTGCTGGTATAAATTCCTTATCGAGCTTTTGTTGCAAAAGCTTAATCTCACCACTGATCTCTTGTTTTTTCTCCTGTTTTGCTAAATGAGCGTCTAGCAGACGATCAATAATCAAGACATGTGTACGTAATGATTTGTTAGCTAGTTCACTAGCTCTAGTTAAAAAAGATTTAATTAATAATTTCTGTCCATTACGTGGATTTACAGTTGTACTACCCGAGCCTTTTTTGTGTTCGTTTATAAGTCTTTTTGCTGATATGGTTAAAAACTCCATGTAGCTTAACAACTGTTGATCGATATTTTCCTTAGATGTTTCATTAGAAACATGTTCTTCAGCTTTTAAAAAATCTAAGGCTTTTGATGGTTCGGTAGATTGTCCTAAAGTTCGATGAGTACCTAAAGCCGCAACACATGGCATACTAGCCAACACCTGACTACTAACCAAAAAAACCAAAAGAAATTTAATAACGATCAAAAAGTTCATCTTAAGACAACCTTAAAAATATTTATTCTTCTTTTCTCTTTTCTTCTGCTCTCTTTCCTTTTCAGCTTTGACAGACCTGCTTAATCTATCCTTATACTCTTCCATATGCTTATCTAAATCTGCATTACCTAAATTTACGTGCATGTACTTTACAACGTTTGAGTCTAATTTATAGATACGCTCCAATTCCTTCACAACATTATTCTCACCACTAAATGTGTAATGAAAAAATGCACCCTTAGATATGTTTTTTACAGGATTAGCTAAATCCATAACACCCCAAGTATCACAATGATTAAACTGTCCATCATGATCCTTGATAATATTTTTACTCTTTGAAAGTATCTGACGATGCTCCTGTTCGCCTAAATTCGCCTTAACAACAACAACCCCTTCGTACGAAGCCATATAAATCACCTCTTAAACACAGCACTAATTAAACAACTGCATAAAACCTTATTAACACAGCCATTAAAATCACATTAGGTGCACGAGTACCATCAAATGCAGTATAAAACAAGCAAAGCTTTTGTAAAACATACAAGTTGAGTATTAATTTTATGGTAGATCATAAATTGTCAGTCGTTTACCTTTTATATGTAGCCTTAAATCAGGAAATAAACATCCTTATGGGAATGCTAAAAACTTACATCTGACAATCTTTACACTTAAGGCATTTTACCTTGTAATATTCAAGTCTGTTTTGATCGCATGTAGTGTTGTTATAACTACAGTACTTGTCCAGATAACATTTGTAATACTCGCAGTCGTCGCTATAAACAGAACAGTAAGCAGATGGTTCTAATAGCTCACAGCCACTTGTTCCTACTATCAACAATAAAATTAAGGTCATCTTTTTCATATATACTGCCTTCTTTGCACATCTTTTGCGTACCTCAAAACAAAAGCATCATAACATATATCATATCCTGTATATAATAGTAATTTTCTTTTTTGAAGAACTTGAATATTTAAACACTAATGGGATTTTATGTTGAACGCTTAATAGTTTTAAAAAGCAAATGGTCGGGGAGACAGGATTTGAACCTGCGACCCTCTGGTCCCAAACCAGATGCGCTACCAAACTGCGCCACTCCCCGAAATACAAGCTAATTAACTATATACAAACCACAACATTTGCAAGCTAAGCCGCAACACCGTCTAGTTGAAAACTCAAAAACAATTTCATGCAAGATATAGTTTCGTAAGATAGATATAAAAAAGTAAATTAGTTTTGTTACTTTCTTTCACTGGACTTGCAACACCACTGGCCATTAGGCTGCCTGCTAGAATCACATCTGGTGTGATTTTCGTCATGATTCATGTTCAGACACCCGCTATCCGCAGTGCCTTGCGAGCCGCAAGTTCCTGAGATAGGATGGCTTTGAGGACAATCATTGCCTACCTGACTTCCTGGGAATCTACTTCTACAATAGTCAGATATCTCCCCACCAGTTCCGCACTCTGCACCTTTAGAATGTAGATATTCTCCAGTACCACCTAGGCCATCTCTGCCACTCACCATTATATCATCCAAAGGTGTATGAGATTGTCCATCTTGCTGGTTTAAATAGGCTCCGCCTTCAACAAGCATTGTTGCAACGGACAGCACAGAGGAATGACTACTGCTTGATGCTGCCATATAATGTAAAGGAGAATCGTTGTTCTGATCCACAGCATCCGCTCTGGCACCTTGATCAAGCAAGTATCTTACAATGTCTGTATGACTACTTCTAGAAGCTTGCATTAAAGGAGTTCTTGCATATCCATCTCTCACATCAACAGACACACCTTCTTCTATTTGTGCTATAACCACATTTAGCATTCCGTCTCTGGCTGCTGCATGTAAACATGTTTCGTTCAGACTTTTGTCAATGTTAACTCTAGCACATAAAGGTGGCGTGGTTGTCGTAGTGGTCGTCGTAATGGCAGGACAAGAATTTTCAAAGCTAATAATTTCAACATCACTTTTTTTAGTTTGGCCGTCCTGAGATGTAATTTCAATATACATTTCTAGCTCATAGCTTTCAGACTCTAATCCAGCAAAATTAATACCCATACTTGTATCATCTATATTTAAGGTACCAACATCGCTAGCATTATCCAAGCTGAGTGCAATACATATGTCATACCTTTCGTCTTGCACAGGGATTACTCTTTTACAGTAAGGAACAAAGGAATCACCAGATTCTATCTCGTTCATCAATCTAGAATCTCCTATATGAAAATTCTCAAAACCTATTGTAACGCTGTTGCTGCTATCATTACAGTTAGTATTAACAGTGGGGTCTGGAATAATGGAGGTTAAACCAATGTCTGTTGAACAGTTTTGATATGCTACCAAAGCCGCTGCCACCGCCAGGAATATAAAAGCTACGTATATTTTCCTGGAAAATCTTGATCTTTTTGACATGCAAAACCCCCTATGTCCAATAAGTTTAGATCGGAGATTCTCTATTATAACTTGATTTGATGCCCTGCAACCGCCCGATTTCACTACCTCTGTAAAAAGTTTTCATCAAACTTCCACACACCTTTTGCATACGAAACACACGTCTAATGTAATAATAACAGTAGGTACATTGCCTACATGCTTATACTGGCCTAACATACTAATATTACTGGTATATAGTTGAAATAATGACCCCCTTAAAACACACTAAATTAATGCTTGGCATTAATTTTTATATTTAATGGTTTACAACTTACATTTTTGACTCATAACATACGGGCTTATATGGGGCTTTGGGTTTTTGCTCTGGCCTGTGTGTTTAATGTTTAAGGAGATATTTTATGGGGCGATTATTAACTTTAGCCACTTTCTCTGTGGTGTTTTCTCTTGCTCTTGCAGCAAATGCTCAGGACGGACCTGCTGCAAAGGCTGAAGCCACCAAGAAGGAAAAAGCAGACGACCACTCTAAGCACGGCTCCGACAGGCCTGAATCTGCTTGGAAGATGGATGGAAATTTTGATGTGCGTATGGATCATTCTCTAAGTGATGAGCTGAACCATATGTTTTTTAGAGGTATTTTGGGTGCCAAAGCCAATATTGAAGATAGTTTGTATGGTTATCTAAGCGTTTACAGTTTGTCTCAGTCAAAACAAGCGACTACTGTAGACGATCTTGAAGATTCAGATCCGCAAACACCTTTAAGTTTATACCAGGCTTGGGTTAAATGGGCTCCTTCTGAGGCTTTAAAAATAAAAGCTGGTATATTTGACACCTCGTTTTTTGGATATACCAACCTGTATGAAGACCACCCTGAAGTACTTAGAGGTGCTATTGTGAAGTGGAAAACTCCGGCTGGTAAGTTGTCTCTACTATATGCTAGGGACTACGATCTTGGAGCCTTTAGTCCATCACAACCAGTAAATACTTTGCAACAAAACAACAACAAAGAAGATGATGTTCAAGTTGGTTATGTCGGTGCAAACTTCAAAGTTACACAATTACCTGAGCTAGTGAGCAAATTTAAGTTGTCAGTTCTACGTCAGAACGGTGATGAGGCCTTTCAAAGCATCGATGGCAGACTTGCAAAAGACATCACAACTTATGGTGGTTTAGCAAAGCTTGGCTTACAGGGTGTGCATCTGAAAGGTGCTGCATACATGCAATCAGGCGGCGATACAGCAGATGATGCTGCAGAAGATGCTGCTGATAGTGACAGCAGTTACATGTTTGATGTAAAATTGCGTTACGCTTTACCTCAAGTTCTTAATTCAACAGTTTGGGCTGGGTACCACAGGGATAGTGCAAACTTTCAACCTTTGTTTTACAACAAACATAAAAATGCTGGATACAGCGACATACTGGAGTTTGGTAACCTAACTTATCTTAACTTCGGATTTAAGGTTGAACCAAAAGACAATCTTTATTTAGGTGCTGGATACCATATGTTTAGCAAAACAGACCCTAATGGGGATATCAACCTGTACCATGCACCATCTGATTGGGAAGTAATCAACAGTAATGATGCCAGTATTGGTACGGAGTTGGATGTCTGGGCTAAAAAGAAATTTGATAATGGGTTGAGTGCTAAACTTAGATACGCTAACTTTTCACCTAATAGTGCTACTATTGCTGCTGAACAGAAAGATGAAAGAGTGGAGCTAAGACTAGTGTCTAACTTTTAGGAATTTTTAAAAAAGGGGAAGAGCCAGGGTTATACATCCCTGGCTTTTTTTATATGAAACTTTCCAGAGCGGCGATCGCTATTATAGGTTTGATTGTTGGACTTGGTTTTATCCTATTTACAAACCCTCCACATACACCATGTGCTTCTCAATTAGAGCAGTTGAAAATTAAATATACTCCGGCATTTGTCCTGGACACGACCTCAAGATACCAAAAAACCACAGGGTTTAGAAAATCGTTTCTAGGTTGTAAGGAAGCAAAAAACTCAGGAGGCTGTTTTGCTTTGTTTAAGTTAGTCGAAGGCTTATACTCAGAATTGACCGCAGTTCAGATAAATTGTTTTAAAGCTGTAGCCAGTGTTTCTGAATTTAGAGATCCCATGTGGGGCACAGCAAGACTGTTGGTAGAAATGGCTTGGAAAAATGAACCATCCACTAATGAAAGAACATATACCTGGCTAGATAGATCGCATTTATCGTTATTTTGTAAGCTAAAGGATCATTTAGTCAGATTAGATGGACAAAATAGGTGGGATAATTTTAGAGAAGATGTATTACGGTCACTACCAGGAACTGAAAACATGCAGAGAACAGATATTTGGAAAAAATCAGTCTTTGCAATTAATTGCCAAAGAATCTAACACAAAGAATCTAACGCAAAGCTATTGAGCTTTGTTATTTAAAATTTTCTTGCTGAGTATATCCTTTAGGTCCATCAAGTTTTGTGAATTACCAGATTTGGAACCAGCGTTTGTCGAATCCACCATAGGAGTAGGGCCTTCTGTTATTATCCCTGAAAGAGGAATCCTAGGTTGCATCGCCAAAGCAGCCCAAGCATTAAGCCTGCCAGATGTTTTTGTTTTACCTAACAGTAACTCAGATTGACTCGCCTGTGCGGTAGATAAGATTCTGTTCTTTACCTGAAGATAATCAAAGTCGCTGTTCATGGAGTAGAGCAGAGCTGCAACTCCAGTTACAAAAGCAGTAGCTTGTGATGTTCCAGTCATAACTCCATAGCGATTGTTAGGTAGAGTGGAAATAATCCTTTCCCCAGGAGCAACTAAGTGAGTTGTTCTTATACCCCAGTTACTGGACCTTAGAACATTAGCACCTGGATTTATTGCTGTTACTGAAATTATATTATCCAGTTCATAGTTTGCAGGATAGTAACTAAATTTATCTGAGTTAGATCTTTCATTTCCTGCAGCAGCTACGAATAATATTTCCCTTTCTCTGGCATCTCTTATCGCCTCGTATTCTTGTCTGGAATACTCAAGGCCTCCACCAGAGTAGTTTATTATCTGAGCACCCATTTTGATAGCGTACTTTATTGATTTTATAGTGTTTAATAAGTTGTTGTTCTTTTTAGATGCAGGGTCGTAGTACTTTAGTGTCATTATCTTCACTTTTTTAGGAATTACGCCGCTTAATCCTACGTTGTTTCCGCCTCTGGCACCCAGTATGCCAGATACATGTGTACCATGTCCGTGGTTGTCTGATATATTGTTGTTTCCTGAAACAAAATTCCACCCGTGTAAATCATCTACAAATCCATTTCTGTCATCGTCTACGTTATTTTTGGACTTATCCCTACCTTCAGAATCCAATCCGCTCTCACCTTTGTTCACCCACAAATTGCTTCTAATATCCTCGTGTAACACATCTATACCTGTATCAATTACTGCTACCACTACGTCTCTGGCTTGTTGTTTTGCTACCGCTTCTTCAAAAATATTCCATGCTCTAGATGCATGCACATGAGAGTTAGAATGCTTGCCTGTAAGCCCCCAACTTCTGGCTATTTCTGGATCATTTAATTTATTTTTAATTGATTCATCATGCAACAGGATGGATTTTTCGGTTTTAGTCTTCTTTTTGATATTGGAAGCTTCTCCCAAGCTGGCCTGTCTTGCTACACCATTTTCTTTTGGCCTTAGTTTAAAAAGATAAAAGGTAACGGATATAGATATTATTAATATTACGGCAACTTTACGCTTCCATGTCTTCTTCAAAATAAACCCCCAGCCATGTATGAGGTTCGGTAATTTTGTAAGAAAATATTAGGCTAGCTATAAAGAAATGAGGTTTTTATGATACATGATGAAAAAGGCTTCTAATTAACTTGTGGCTAACCCCTGTTGGTAGGTACAATATACCCCGTCAAAGGAGCGTCAGATTGTTTCGTTTTTGCCTCATTCTTTGTTTTTTGATTTTTTCTGTTTCTGCTAAGGCCGCTCAATTAGCCGAAGTGATTACAGATGGAGCAATGGTTTATCAACATGCAGACTTTGATTCTACAGTCATTGGATACCTTCAAAGAGGGCAGAAGGTCAAAGTGTCAAATAGAACCGAAGGGCCATTTTATAAAGTTCAATTTTCAGAAGGCAACACAGGGTATGTATCAGATGTGGATGTTAAAGTAAAAGGTTCAAGAAGACCTAGGCAGGAAGAACTCGATATAGAGTTTGATGATGAGGCAGAAATCCACACGGACGATGAAGACTTTGAATTTGACGACTCTCCTCCTCCCAACAAATATAGAAACAATAACGCTGATAAGAAATATAATTCCGAGGCTTCATCCGCCAGGTGGGGACTTTCTTCGTCTTACCTAGTCAGATATAGCTATGCAGGTAAAGAGGCTGACGGCACTGCAGAAATCATGGGTGCTGACAATAATTTTTTTGTTTATGGTTTAGATATAAACTTTCCTTACCACGCAGGCGGAATATATCCCAACATATCGATCTATGTTACTCCTTTTTTAACAAACTCTGGTAAAGACAGACATAAAAAAGATGGGTATGAATCTTATTCTGGCCTAGCTCTATTGATTTTTAATCTTACCCTGGCAAAGGAGTTGCATAGGTTTACTGGTGGTAGGGCTGGAATTCATCTAGGGGTTGGTCCTACAATTTCAAGCAATTTGTTGAAATTAAAAGGTGAAGACAGAGCAGATAAGCCACTGATAGAAACAAGACTGGGTGTTGTTGGTTATCTAAGTTTAGACTACAGGTTCAGAAACTTTAATTTGATAATCAAGCCTACTTATTATTACGAGATAACTCATTACTTCGCTTTAGCTTTTGGGTTGAGTTTTTAAAAATTGCTGACTTGTTTATTTCTTTTATCTGACCTTTTCTAAGCTTGCCAATAGATAAGCTACCTATTGATACTCTTTTTATTTTTAGCACATCAAATTTTATTTTTTCAAACATACGCTTTATTTGTCGATTTTTCCCTTCTGAAATTGTTATCTTAACCCAGTCATTGTTTTTTTCTTTCTTTGCTATTTTCAAAATATGTCGAGCTTTTACTCTTCCACCTACTATGCTTACTCCTGTTTTTAATTTATTTAACTGAGTATTTGTTACATTTCCTTTTAGTTTAACCAGATAAGTTTTATCCACTCCCCATCTTGGGTGAGATATTTTATTTGCAAATTGACCATCATTAGTTAATACCATCAAGCCTTCAGCATCCCAATCGAGCCTGCCTACTGGAAATACTCTGTCATCTAAATTTTCTAAAAAATCTGCAATGGTGGGTCTTCTTTTAGGATCGGATAAAGTGCTCAATACATTTTTTGGTTTATTAAACATATAGTAGACATATTTTTTTCTAACCAAATGTTTATTGCCTATTTTTACCTTATCTTTGTTGGGAAGTATTAGGTATCCTAGCTTGCTTATTAGCTCACCGTTTACGTGTACTTTCTTTGTTTTTATTAAGTCGTCGGCTTTTCGTCTGCTACATACTCCGCATTGAGATATATATTTGTTTAATCTTATTTTTTTATTCTGCATAACCTAGCTTTTCATAGCTTATAACATGACCTATAGCATCAAGATAGATATGTTTGGTAAACTCTTGTAACAAGTTTAGTTGTATTTAATGTTAATGCCATCATTCGTAGGGAGTAATATTTGAAAAATATCATGTCTATGAGTATATACTATTTTGTACAAGATACATATAAAGTTCTTTTTGTTAAATCAATACGGTGAGTCGACTAATGGCTAAAAACATTACTTTTGCACAAAGCGAACATCTAATACAAAAATCTAAAACCACAAAAAAACTATTGGGGCAGTATTTTACACATAAGATAACAGCTGAGTATATGTCTACAATGATTCGTCCAGCCAATGCATCTGTTGTGCGTATCTTAGACGCTGGAGCAGGAGCAGGAATATTAACTACTTTTGCTGCAATACAATGTTTGAAATTGGGACATAAACGTGTACATGCTGTTTTGTATGAAATTGACGAAGATATTTTTTCAAAACTTAAAATAAATATGGAACACCTTACGTATGTATTCAAAAAACAAGGATGCAAGTTTACTTTCAAGATTCACAACGAAGATTTTGTACTAACTAGACCAGATAAAACTGAAGAGGGTTTCCATATTTCTTCAATTAACCCTCCTTACTTTAAATATAATTCTAAGACTTCCCCTTACGCAAAAGCTACTACTGATCTATATAACGGAAATCCCAATATTTATGCTTCATTTATGGCTATAGTTTCATCTTGCTTAGCACCTAATGGTCAAATGGTTGCCATTGTCCCTCGTAGTTTTACCAACGGTCTTTATTTCAAAGGTTTTCGCCAGTACATGAATCGGACAATGAGTTTAAATAAAATTCATATTTTCAAATCAAGAAACCAGGTATTTGAAGGATCATCTGTACTACAGGAAAACATTATTTGTTATTATACTAAACATAAACAACAAACACATATTGACATTTGCACTTCTATTGGATGTAAAGACTTGGGGCAAACAGAGCAAAATCGATACTTGGCAAAACAAATCATCGATAAGTCTACGCAATATGAAATAATTAGAATTCCTGAAGCTTTAGAGGAGGCAAAAATATTAAACATTGTAGAAAAATGGCCAACTAACTTTCAAGAAAATGGATATTTTATATCAACTGGACCTGTAGTTGAGTATCGAGCTAAAAAATATATAACTAACTCCAAAGAAAACAAATATTCAATTCCTCTACTAAAAATGCATAATATCAAAGCTTTCCAAACTAGATGGACTGGAGATCACAAGAAAGATGCATATTTTACACTAATTGATGGTTGTAAAAAATATGTTTCCAAAAATCAATTATATGTAATTTTAAAACGGTTTAGTGCAAAAGATGAAAAACGTCGTCTTGTTGCTGCAGTTCATAATCCGCAAACTATACAAAGCCCCTTACTAGCTATGGAAAATCATATCAATTATATAGGAAGAAAAAATGGATTATTAAACTTATTTGAAGCTTATGGCCTTGCTACTCTTTTTAACTCGACACTGATGGATAAGTATTTTAGATGCCTATCTGGTAACACCCAAGTAAATGCTACAGAGATTAAGTTATTAAAAATGCCATCCATAGACATTATCCAGCAAATAGGAGAACTGTTTTTACAAAATATGGAAACTTCTCAGAACAAGATCGACAGTATTATAAATTTCTATTTGGAAGAAACAATAACCTTATGACTAAAAAAATAAAATTAGTTCAAGCCCAAGAAATACTAGAGGCACTAGGACTTCCTAAACAGCAATACAATAAGCGTTCTGCTTGGGTATTTTTAGCTTTAGCCAATATACGTCCCAAGGATGAGTGGAAAAATGCAAAGTCTTCTTTACTGCCAACAGTTGATATTATGCAATTCATACGTAAATATTACGGCCAAAATTATAAACCAAACACAAGAGAAACTATAAGACGTCAAACGCTTCATCAATTTGAACAAGCACGAATAGTTGATAGAAATCGTGACAACCCATCAAGAGCAACTAACAGCAAGTATAATAATTATTCCTTAAATCAGACGGTGATAAAAGTGTTAAGAAAATATCCAAACAATAATTGGAAACAAAAAATTAAAGAATATGAGCAAGATTTGCCCAAACTAAAAAG
This sequence comes from Bdellovibrionales bacterium, assembly GCA_965203875.1. Classification (GTDB taxonomy): domain Bacteria; phylum Bdellovibrionota; class Bdellovibrionia; order Bdellovibrionales; family JAUICD01; genus CBDANC01. The sequence continues at coordinate 487,347 of OZ241914.1, forward strand.
AATTTATGAACGCACTTTAAACAAAACAAAAATTCCAATAAAGATCAGATTAGGAAAAGAAATAAATTTGTCGCCTGGGAAACATAACCAGTTGCAAAAAGATATTGTGGACGAATTTTGCTCACGATTTATAGGACAATCTGGAATGGTTCTCTATATGGGTGATACAGCTAAAAGTCGAAATGAAGGTGGCAAATATATAGTACTAGAGGAAAAACAGTTAAAAGCTATAGGAATATCTATAATATCACATGGAAAGCTTCCTGACTTGATAGCCTATGATAAAAAAAGGAAACGGGTATTTCTTATTGAAGCTGTCACTAGTCACGGACCTGTTTCGTCTAAAAGATATATTGAAATGGAGAAAATATTAAAAAATTGTAAAGTACAAAAGATATATGTCTCTGCCTTTCCAAATATCAAAATATTCCGCCAATATATTGCAAATATTGCCTGGGAAACAGAGGTATGGATAGCAGATAGCCCTGATCATATGATTCACTTTAATGGAGATCATTTTTTATAAAATATCTTTAGATTATCGGTGATGCTTCGTTATTATTTAATACATTATCTTGCAGATTGAATTGTGAGTTGAGGTTATCAAGTCTATCTTGTGTCATTTGAATATATTTTTTTTCAATTTCAATTCCTATAAACTTACGTTCCATTTCTTTACATGCTACTCCTGTAGAGCCTACACCCATAAATGGATCAAGCACCACATCGCCTGGATTAGATGCTATTTTTAAAATATGTTTTAATATTTTTACAGGTTTTTGCGTAGGATGCTTTAGTCTTTCTTTTCCCATACAAATGGGGCTTTGAATAAAGTTGTGCATTTCTTTTTGTGTTGTAAAGTTCCAGGTGTGTCCTTTGTTCCACATGCAGCATATGATCTCACAAGAATTTAAAAATCCAGCTCGTCTAATTTTGGGTGGAGGGTTTGTTTTGTGCCACACCATTATTTGAAAGCTATCAAATACAGGATCGAATGTTTTATGAAAATCTCCTAATAAATTATATGCAGTGAAAATAAAAATATTGCCCGTGGGTTTTATTATTCTTAAAAACTCTTTTTTTAGTTTTTTAATATCTAAGACATCTTTATCCCAGCTTGCAATATCGTTGTTGAGTGTTTTTCTCCAACTGGCATTTATATTACCTGTGGAGTATTGAGCTAGGTTGTAAGGAGGATCTGTTAGAATTAAATCTACGCTGGATGATTTTATTTTAGAAAGTTCTTTATAACAGTCACCGTGGATAAGCATTGATATAATTGAAAGCCTTTATATAGCGTCTTTATTTCGGATTTTCTTGCCATCTATCCTCATAAACTTATCCATACCAAACTTCAAAGGTAATCCACGAAACATACGCAACATTTCATCTGCATCTTTTTCGTATGCTTTGATACGTTTTATCCTCTCTAAAATACTTATTAGTATTGGTTCTTTAAAAATTTTCACTTATGTCTCCAATTCCCACCTGATGTTTCTAATGAAACTCATCGCTCATTGTATCAAAAAAGTAAAGTGTTTTTAACCTATTTTTAACTTTTTCTGGTAAATTTTTACAGTTTTTCTGATACAAAAGCCCTAAAGCATGCTTTTGTTTTAGTACAATCAGTTTTTCAGGAGCAAAATATAGTGAATACAGTTTAGCTATAATTTTCTTGCGATTCCATTTATAAACAAGCCACGATATTGACCGCAGAAAAAATACAAGTGACCTTTGTTTAGGCGACAATTTTTTATTTTTAATTAATCGTGTAACAAACTCTGATACTGCTTCTTCTGCTAATTTCCACACAGCATGATTAATTTCTTTCTGACTTGAGTTGCTTGTTAATTTAATATGTTTTTGCTTCATAATATCTTGCAGAAATTTCCAATACGCAACGTGCAGTAACTTTTTTGGTTTATCATATCCATTGTATATAAACTCTATATTAAGCAACATATACTTTTGTATTTCAATTTTATCCATTATCTCTTTTAAAGCTGAGCTCAAATTGGTAAATAATTTTTCAAAAGATGCTCTTACGACTTCTTCGGAAACATATCTGCCATATGTTTTGCCTTTTGCTTCATGCTTAGTTCCTTCTTCTAATCTTTTACTAACTCTAGATAGTGCGGTCTCTGCACTATCTAGGAATATTACATGTATAAATACGTCCTTATATTCTCTTTTTATTGCTTGACTAATATCTTGGGTTATTTGATGTGGGCTATTGTCTTTTTTAGGAGTTATATTTTTTTCGAATATAATATGCTTATGTTGTTGTAGAGCTTTTTTAAAAAGCTTAGGTGCTATTTGTGTTGCCACCTCTGACTGTATAAAAGCAGAGGCTTTTTTGTAATTGATACGTTTTAAAACGTCATATTCAGGCAAATATCTTTTTATGGCATCAAAGTTTATACTAACATAATTTTTCATATCTTGACCATATTCATCTTTCAAGCGGTCTTTTAAAGAGGTTTTTCCTGCTCCAATATGTCCTACTATAAAACGCAACTTTGGATTGTTTTGACTACTTTTACCATCAAGCTCCGTTTCTATTATCTTTTCATGTAGCTGTTTTCTTCTAGCATCGTCTTTGAACAACACCTTTGATGTAGTATCTTCGCCACCTCCAGATAGCTCTTTTAATACATCTTCATATTCACCAGATTCATCACCTTTTGTGTAAGCATCGTATAGTTTATGGTATTTATCTGCATCAATCATGGGATAGGAGTATATCAGAGCATGGTATTGTGGCCAAAATAATTTCTTTGAACATGGTAAAATACATATTTATACCCATGCCTATATATGATATAAGAACACTAAAATAGGAAACTGCTATGTCTGTTGAACTAAAAAAGACAAATTATAAATATGGATTTGTTACCAAAATTAACTCGGACACCTTTGATAAGGGTCTGAATGAAGATACTATCCGTGCCATTTCTAACAAAAAAAATGAACCCAAGTTTTTGTTAGATTATAGGCTAGAAGCGTTCAGCATTTGGAAAAAGATGAAAGAGCCATCCTGGGCACATCTGAATTATCCAAAGATAGATTACCAGAATATAAGTTACTACTCTGCTCCTAAATCTTCTAAAAAAGACGGCCCTAAGTCTTTGGATGAAGTTGATCCGGAGCTTTTAAAAACTTTTAAAAAATTAGGTATACCTTTAAGTGAGCAAAAAAGACTAACAGGCGTTGCAGTTGATGTTGTGTTTGATAGCGTATCAATAGGAACAACTTACAAAAAAGATTTAGAAAAATGTGGAGTAATATTTTGTTCTTTTTCCGAAGCGGTGCAAACTCATCCTGAATTAATACAAAAATATTTAAGCAGCGTAGTGCCTATTCGTGATAACTTTTTTGCATGCTTAAATGCTGCGGTTTTTAGTGACGGATCTTTTTGTTATATTCCAAAAGGTGTACGCTGTCCTATGGATCTTTCTACTTATTTTAGAATTAACGCTGACGAAACTGGTCAGTTTGAACGGACTTTGGTTATTGCAGAGGAGGGTAGTTTTGTAAACTATCTAGAAGGTTGTACCGCTCCAATGTATGATAGTAATCAATTACATGCTGCTGTTGTGGAATTAGTTGCTCATAAAAACGCAGAAATAAATTACTCAACGGTTCAAAACTGGTATTCAGGAGATAAAAACGGAGTAGGTGGTGTATACAATTTTGTTACTAAAAGAGGTAAGTGCCTTGGCTCTGGTTCCAGAATAACTTGGACTCAAGTCGAAGCAGGTTCTGCTATAACATGGAAATATCCAAGCTGTATTTTGCAAGGGGACAACTCTTCAGGAGCATTTTATTCTGTCGCACTCACAAACGGCAAAATGCAGGCAGACACCGGAACTAAAATGATTCATATAGGTAAGAATACCAAAAGTACTATTATATCAAAAGGTATATCAGCAGATGAATCTTCTAATTCATACAGAGGTTTGGTTAAAATTTTACCATCGGCTGAAGGTGCTAGAAATTATTCTCAATGTGACTCTATGTTGGTAGATAATGCATGTCAGGCAAATACCTATCCTTATACTGAAGTAAAAAACAGTACAGCCATATTGGAGCATGAAGCCAGTACAACTAAAATTAGTGAAGATCAAATTTTTTATCTACAGAGCAGAGGTTTGAGCATGGAAGAAACTATATCTGTTCTAGTGAATGGTTTTTGCAAAGACATTTTTAAAAAACTTCCACTTGAATTTTCTCAAGAAGCAGTAAAGCTAATTGAACTTAAACTAGAAAACAGTGTTGGATAACTCATGCTACACATAAAAAACTTAAACGTAGACATTGGTGATGAAAATATTCTAAACAACTTGTCGTTAAATGTAAAAAAAGGAGAAGTTCATGCTGTAATGGGCCCCAACGGCTCTGGTAAAAGCACATTGGCTAAAGTTGTATCAGGGCATCCTGGATACCAAGTAACAAATGGAAGTATAGAATTTAAGGTAGGCAACAAAACAAAAGATGTTCTACAGATGGATACAGACCTTAGATCAAAGACAGGAATTTTCACTGCTTTTCAATACCCTATCACTATATCAAACTTAACTAATTTTAAATTTTTCCATAGTTTTTTTAGTTCACATTGTGCATATCAAGGTATAGACAGTATGAATGAAGAAGCGTTCAAAAAATATGTAATAAACCTTTTGCCGAAAGTTAATATAGATAAAGAATTTTTAGAAAGAAATGTTAATGATGGCTTTTCAGGCGGAGAAAGAAAAAAGAATGAAATTTTACAAATGCTATTAATGAAACCAAAGCTAGTTATTTTGGATGAAATTGATTCTGGATTGGATATAGATTCTTTAAAGGTTATATCTAATTGTATCAATGAATACAGATCAAAGGATAACGCTGTTGTGATGATCACTCACTATCAGAGAATTTTAAATTATGTAAAACCTGATTATGTACATATCATCTATGACGGTTCCATAGTAAAAACAGGTGATATAAAGTTATCTCATCAAATTGAAGAACAAGGTTACGAAAAAGCTATCCAGATTAAGGGACATTAGTTTGAGTTTTGTCAAAACTGCAATAGATTTTATAAAGCCATCTTGGGATATTAAAGATACCTCTTTTGAATTCCCGCCTAAGTCAGAGGAATGGAAGTATACTAGGCTTAGCAATTTAAATGAGTTTAAACCAGAGCAAATAATGAATCTGGGACATGCATTCCTTACATCAAATAATAGAATTATTTTCGAAGACTCCAAGCTAATCGAAAACACCAGTAAGAGGAATGTGATTCATCTTACTAAAGAGGCATCCTTTAGAGATATTTCTTATGTCAATGACGATGCTGTGAACAAACTCAATCAGATAATTTGTAGACATAGTTATCAAATGAACTTTGCAAAATCGAATTATTCTGTATCAAGTATATGCTCTGTAGGCAGAGGAATATCAGGTACTAGAATTTATTCCACAATATATCCTAATGTGAATGCTAACTTATGCTTTCTTCCTAACGCCATAGGTGTGACATGTAATGTTTTTAATTTTGATTTAAAGGAAGGTAGTACTCTTAACTTTTATAATTTAGAAGAGATAAACGGTACTTATCTTAATCAATACATATTTAATCTATCAAAAAATTCATGTTTGAATTTTGTGAATGTTGCTTTTGGCACTGGCACTTCTAGGTTGAACGGTATTTTTAACTTAAATGATGAATCTGCTACTTTGAATCTTGGTTCTATATGTTGCACTTATGAAAGAGCACACGTAGATAATCATTTCTATATACATCATAACGCACCTAATACCTATAGTAATATTGATGCCAGAAGCATTTTGTCAGATACATCCAGATATGTATACAATGGTTTGGTATTAGTTGATAAAAAATCTGATGGAACAGATTCGGATCAGATAAACAGAAACATCTTGTTAAACAATGGTGCAACCGTTAATGCAAAACCTGAACTTAAAATTTTTGCTGATGATGTAAAGGCAAAACATGGATCAACTACAGGGCGTATTGAAAATGAAGAATTATTTTATATGTGTACTAGAGGTTTGGATCAAAAAACAGCAACCAAGTTGATACTAAGTGGATACATAACAGGTATAACAGAAAAAATAAATTATGATCTTCGTCAACCTGTAGACAAAAAATTATTAGATGTTTTAGATGAGAACCTCAAGTAATGAATGAATTTATAAAAAATCAATTTCCAATGTTAAGTACTAAAATTGATTCAAAAAGATTAGTATACCTAGATAGTGCTGCTACCAATTTAAAACCAAAACAAGTTGTGGATAGAATCTGCCAGCATTATCTTGAGGAATCTTCCAACGTACATCGTGGTGTACATAGTTTGAGTCAAAATGCCACTGACTTATATGAATCTGCAAGAAAAGAGTTAAGCAATTTTATAAATTCATCTTGTCCAGAGCAAATTATTTTTTCTAAAGGAAGTACAGAATCATTAAACATGCTTGCCAGTTGTCTTACTTTATCTAGTAGTGATGAAATCTTACTTACAGAGATGGAGCACCATTCTAATATTGTCCCTTGGCTTAATTTATCCAAAAAAACTGGATGCAAAGTTAAATTTTTACCGGTTCTTAGTAACGGAAAGTTGGATTTAAAAAATTTAAATAAATTTTTAAATAAAAAGACAAAAATTTTTTCATTCACCTATATTTCTAATGTTTTAGGCGTTAGAAATGACGTTGAATTTTTAATACGAGAATCTAATAAAGTAAGAGCTATAACAGTGGTGGATGCAGCACAAGCTTTGGCTCATATTCCTATTGACGTTGGTAAATTAAACTGCGATTTTTTAGTTGCCTCTAGTCATAAATGTTTTGGACCTACAGGAGTGGGATTTTTGTATGGGAAAAAAGAGCATCTAGATAGGTTAGAACCATATCAATTTGGTGGAGCTATGATTGATACTGTCACAAAAGAAAATTTTACTTTAACTGATATTCCTCATAGGTTTGAAGCCGGCACACCTAACATTGCTGGGGTTATAGGATTTGCTGAAGCCATAAAGTTTGTAAAAAAAATATCTTTTGATGCAATTAAAAATTATGAGCTGGAACTTACTAAATATGCAAAAAAAGAACTAAACAAGGTGCGTGACCTTAGAATCTTGGCAGAGCCTGATGAGCCGATAATATCTTTTGTTATAGATGGATGTCACCATTTAGACATAGGCGAACTTTTAAATAGCCACGGGGTTGCAACTAGGGTTGGGCATCATTGCTGTCAGCCTTTGATGGATAGTTTAGGTATAGCTGGAACTGTTAGAATTTCAATGAGTGTATATAATTTGAAAGAGGATATAGATAAATTGGTTGAGGCTTTACATGATTCTGTATCCTTGTTATCTTAAGGTGTTATGGCTAAAGATATTTTAATAGAGCCTACCCCTAATCCACATGCACTTAAATTTGTATCGGATAAAGATGTTATAAGTGAAGGAAAGGCTACATTTAATGATGTAACTGAGTGTGATGATATTGTTTTAGTGAGAGATATTCTTTCTATCAAAGGAGTTACACAAGTTCATTTATTTGAAAACGTTATTAGCGTTACTAAAAGCGAAGATGTGGTTTGGGATGACTTAACCAATAGCATAGAGTCTGTAATCATGACTAGATTACCAGCTCATAACATTAACTTTAATAAAAAAAATGTTGAAAAAGAAGCTCATAGAAGACAAAACTTGCCTCTTGAAGTTAGACAGATAGAGGATATCTTGGATGAAACTATTAGATCAGGTTTGAAAGCTGATGGTGGTGATATACAGGTGTTGGAATTGGCAGATAATAGATTGTATGTAAAATATGAGGGAGCTTGTGGTACCTGTCCTAGTGCTACCACTGGTACACTTTATGTTATAGAGGCAATTTTAAGAGACAGGTTTAACCCTGAAATAACAGTAGTTGCAGTATAAGAGTAAATTACATATAAGAATAACCTAACCTATCAGTAACATAGGCTTAATTGTCATGAGCTTATATTTTTTACAATCTGATTTATTTTTGCACTGAATCATATGTATCTGTATTATAATCGGGCAACGTTTTTCCAGTACGTAGAATTGGATGAGGCGTCAATAGGATAAGGTATTAGTACAACTCAACTAAGGATTTTTATGAAAAAGCTAACTTTATTAATAATTTGTTTTCTTGTATCGAGTGTTCATGCTCAAGATAGAGCTGGGTTGTTCGATCAAGTGTCCGATCAAGATGGTTATACTTTGTTGATGGACGCAGCAAAGAATAATGATGTTAGTGCGATAAGAGCGTTGTTGAAAGAAGAAGATACAGATGTCAACTTACAAGACATAAATGGCTTTACAGCACTGATTCATGCGGCACGAAATGACAATGTTGATGCAGTAAGGGAGTTAGCAAAGGTAGAGGGTATAGATCCCAACTTGCAAGACATGTATGGTGATACTGCATTGATAAATGCAGTATATGGTCGTGACGTTAATTTAGTAAGAGAATTATTAAATATAAAAAGTACAAACATTAACTTACGCAATGGTCACGGTTACACTGCTTTAATGGTTGAAGCAGAACTTGAGTACGATCAGAATTCCAAGCATATTATGAGAATGTTAATTGAATTTGCAGCTAACCCTGAACGGGAGACTTACGAAGCATATATCAAGATGGAACATATCAATGGTGTAATTTATGACCTTACTGTGAACACAACTTATCCTTGCGAGGAGGTCATTGAACTAGTAAACCTTTTGATCATCCGTACGAGGAGGGGGCCACGGAAGTGGGACTAGTATGCTTTTGGAACACAACTCATAATAAGTAATTGTTGAAATAACATTAACTTGTCCATCTATAACACCTAGTAAAAGATACAATTAACTTCTTAACGCTTGATAGAGTAGTTATTAATAAATTACAATCAAGGCAAATGAATATGAAATTCCGAATCCAAAAAATAAACATCTTGTTGTTACTACTTAGCCTTGGTGTTGTGTCTTTAAAAGATACTCATGTAAAAGCAGATCAACAAGATCAAGATGGTTATACTTTGTTGATGTACGCAGCAAAGAATAACGACGTTAGTGCTGTGAGAGCATTATTGAGAGCAGAAGATACAGACGTCAATGCACAAGATAAATCTGGTTATACAGCATTAATTCATGCAGCACAAAATGATAGCGTTGGGGCATTAAGAGAGTTGGCTAAGGCAGATGGTACAGAAGCTAACTTGCAAGGGAAGTATGATGGTTTTACTGCGTTGATGCATTCGGCAAAAAATAATAATAGTAATGCAATAAGAGAGTTAGCGAAAATAGAAGGTATAGATCCTAACATACAAGATATGGATGGCTACACGGCTTTGATGCATGCAGCAGCTAACAACAGCGTTAATGCAATAAGAGAATTGGGAAAGATAGAAGGTATAGACCCTAACATACATGAAGAAGGATATAACTACACTGCACTGATGTTGTCAGTACGATTCGAATCACCAGATTACGATAATAGTGCGTTGAGTGAGTTATTGAAGATAGAAGGCATAGACGCTAATTCACAGGATAAGTCTTATCACACAGCATTGTTTCATGCAGTATGGGCTAACCTACCTGATGCTGTAAAAAAATTATCTAGGGTGGAAGGCATAGACGCTAATGTACAGGATAGATATGATGGTTACACTGCTTTGATGGCCGCAGCACAACTTTATTATGGTGGTGGTGCAATAATAAAAGAGTTAAAAAAGATAGAAGGAATAGATGTCAACTTACAAGACAAAAATGGCTTTACAGCACTGATTCATGCAGCACAGAATAATGTTGGTAACAGTAACAATAACAGTAATATGGCAAGAGAATTGTTGAAGATAGAGGGTATAGATATTAACTTGCAAGATGGACGTGGTTATACAGCGCTGACGCATGCAGTGTTTCACAGCAATATTGATGTAGTAGAAGAGCTGAGAAATGTAGAAGGTATAGACGCTAACTTACAAGGTAAGGATGATGGTAATACAGCGTTGATGTTTGCGGCACATGCAGCCCTAAATAATGACATAAGTATACTGGAGGAGTTGTTGTGGATAAAAGGTATAAACGTTAATTTGCAAGACAAAAACGGTAACACTGTTTTATCGCTTGCAATTGCACTTAAGTGTGAGGAAAGTTCCAATGACTTTATAAAGGCATTAGTTGATGCTGGAAGAACTAATTTGGAACTTAGGTTTTCTGAGGATAGTATTAATCAAGGGATTGCTAATCTTGTGGCAGATGATTTGTGTTCTGATGAAGATAAACGTGAATTAATAAGCTTCTTGCAGAACGCATATACAAATAATAATTGAAATAATACTAGCTTATTTACTCTTAGCATTAGGCAAACCACCTGTTTTATCTTTATTGCATGAATCTAAGTGCATCTGTTTAGATTGTTCATATTTTCTTTGGTAAAGGGTGTCGACAGACTTATCAAAATCACTTATCACATTTTCATGACGGTTTAGGAACCAGTTTTTATGATTCTCTATGTATTTTAGTCTGATAGATTCTTTATTCAGATCAAGTGGAATACGTTGCATTCTTAGATCTATACTATCAAAACCTGAAAATTTTCTTTGTAAACGTTCTTTGGACATTTTAACATAATCAGGGTTAAGTTCAATACCAACGCCAGTTCTGTAGAGTTGCTGACAAACTCTTAATGTTGTTCCACTACCTAGAAATGGATCTAAAATTACAGACCCTCTGCAACTTGAGGCTAGTATCATGCGTTCAATTAAACCTTCAGGTTTTTGAGTGGGGTGAGGTTGTCTATTTTTATTACAATAATGAACATGTGAAAATGTCCAAACATCCCCCGGGTTTGCGCCTCTCATATTATTGCGGTCACGATAATACTTTTGAGGTACTCTTACATTGTCTAAGTTAAAAATAAAATTTTCTGTTTTTGTAAACATTAAGATATCATCATGGCGAGGTGAAAACCCTTTCTTTTTACCAATTCCCTGAGTGTAATGCCAAACAATCCAACTATTAAAAAACATATTGAAGTCTCTATCCAGCAAGTTATATAGGTAAGATATAAATCGAAATCCCATAAACACATACATAGTTCCAGTAGGTTTCAATAGCCTATAAGCTTCTCTTATCCAGTCTTTTGAGAAGGCCAAGTATTCTTCAAATGCTTTGATATCATTATTATTTCCATAATTCTTACCTAAATTATAAGGTGGATCTGCAATGATAAGGTCAAAGGTCTCAGAGGTCATTTTTTTCATCTCATCAACGGAGTTTCCTAAAATAATTTTTTGTTTATTCATCGAATTTCACCCATTCATGTCTATGAGCCAACTCAAGCCATTGATTATAAGAACGTTTAGATGACTGAAGATATTTTTGATCTAGTAATTTACAAAAATCCCAAGTAGTCCTTTTCTTGAGTTCAATATAATGAATATCTCTAATTTGGATTTGTCCTGTTCCAAGTGATGGATTATAATTTATATCTTTTGAAGATAAATACTTAAGATCATATGCTCTTTGTGCTATAATTTCCATAATCCCATCTATTAATCCTGTACCTTCATTACGAGTTGAGTATACACGGTGCTTTAGAGAAAGTACAACAAAGATATAGTCAGGATCCTTAACATAAGCTGTACGAATACGAGCATAGGAAGTGATGTTAGGTGATTTTCCACTCTGGACATCAGCAGGGTTTTGGTAGTGTTGTAATGTCTAGAAATGTTATAACAACATTAATCGGTGCTGGAAGAACTAATTTGGAACTTAGGTTTTCTGAGGATAGTATTAATCAAGGGATTGCCAATCTTGTGGCAGATGATTTGTGTTCTGATGAAGATAAACGTGAATTAATAAGCTTCTTGCAGAACGCATATACAAATAATAATTGAAATAATACTAGCTTATTTACTCTTAGCATTAGGCAAACCACCTGTTTTATCAAATATTAGTTAGCTTTTTGTGAAACTAAAAATAGCCATTCACTCTGCTATAAGCTATTCTACATTGCTGAAAACAAATCCTTAAGGACTTTTTAGTGCCGAAGAATCTTTTAATTGTTGCGTTTACAGTATTATTAGACCTTATAGGGTTTGGAATGATTATTCCATTAAGCCCGTACATAGCAAAAGAGTTCGATGCAACCAGTTTGCAGATTGGACTTCTAATGTCGATATACTCTGTTATGCAATTTTTTTTCTCACCAATTTGGGGAAACATTAGCGATAGAATTGGAAGAAGGCCAGTACTTCTAATATGCTTGGTAGGTTCATCAATCTCACATATTGCTTTTGCTTTTTCACCAAGTTTGGTGTTTTTATTTTTAGCCAGAGGTGCTGCTGGGTTATTTGGAAGTACCATGTCAGTAGCAAGTGCATATATTGCTGATCAAACTGATGAAAACTCTAGATCAAAAAACATGGGTTTAATAGGTGCTGCATTTGGTTTGGGTTTCGTAGTTGGACCCATCATAGCTGGGATATTATCTTATTGGGGAAAGAATTTAGGATTTGAAGGAGCTTTTTTAATAGGTTTTCCTGCATTGGGTGCATCTCTGATTAATATTTTCAATTTCTTATTTGCCTATTTTAAATTACCAGAAAGCTTGGTCATTGATAAAAACTCTAGTAAAGATCGCAAATCTTTTAGCAAAATATTTGAGTTTAATTTAAAGTCGCTTGCAGGAAAAATACTTATAGTGTCTTTAATATTTAGCATTGGCATGGGTCAGATGGAATCTACTCTAGCTCTACTGGTTAAAGAGGTGTTTAGTTGGTCTGTTATAAATACAAGCTTTGCATTTGGTTATGTAGGCTTAATCCTGGCATTCTCAAATGGTGTCTTGCACAGAAAATTAATTCCTATAATGGGTGAAAGGCTGGTGTTGTCAGTTGGCCTTGGGTTAACTGCCGTGGGTATGTTTTTGATCTCAATATCAGATAGTATATATTTTTTATGTGTTGCTGTGAGCTTGTTGGCTATAGGATCAGGTTTAGTTCATCCTAGTATACTTGGAATATTAAGCCTTTCTTTTCCACAAGACAAACAAGGATTTATAATGGGTGTATATCAAAGCTATGCATCTATAGGGAGGGTTTTAGGCCCTATTGCTGGTGGTTATTTGTTTGATGCTTTGGGATATAAATCTCCTTATCAGACTTCGGCTGTATATATGTTATTTGCGTTGGTTATTGTTTTATATATCTTTAAAAAAATTCCAACCAAAGGCCTTAGTTAAAAATTTAAAGTTTTGCATGGACTAAACACTCTTTAATTTGATAAAAAATTAAAACATTGGAGGTAAGTAAATGGCAGTCCAAAATAAAACAACAGCACTACGAACAGAATTTGAATACTATCAAAAAAATAAACATGAACTGGTAGAAAAATATGAAGGTAAGGAGATTGTTATTGTAGGGACAAAGGTAATAGGAGCGTACGATGATTTTAAAACTGCAATAGATGAAACCACAAAAACTCACAAACTAGGAACGTTCATGGTAAAACACGTTGTAAAAGGTGATGACACTATATACTTCAAGCCAAGGGTGTACACAAAGTCATGAATCTGCAAACAGCACACATTTATTAAAAACTTTAGGCCTTAAGTAAATCTTTCTGATTATACCTTGATAAGTTGGGCAACATTTTATCAACTGTCTTCATAGCTCCATTTAAGACCTTCGGTCTTGCCACTACGCTAATCAAACATTTGATAAAATTGAAGACCTTTATGACTTACTTTAATTGGGATTTGAGGTAGAGCTTATTTAACTCAGAAATGGCTTTTACACTAATCTCTTTAGGACAAGTTGCCTCACACGCTTTAGTACTAGAACAAAATCCAAACCCTTCTTTGTCCATTTGATCCACCATTTTTACTACTCTATCTTTTTCCACCTGACCTTGAGGTAGCGAATTAAGATGTGCCACCTTAGCACCAACAAACAACATTGCAGAAGCATTTTTGCAAGCAGCAACACAAGCTCCACAACCTATACAAGCAGCAAAATCCATCGCACTATCAGCATTTTTTTTATTTACAGGAATATTATTTGCGTCCGGTGCAGAACCTGTGGACACAGAAATAAATCCTCCACTCTGAATAATTCTATCTAGTGAACTTCTATCTACAACCAAATCACTTATAACTTTAAATGTCTTAGCTCTGAATGGCTCAATAACAATGGTGTCCTTATCTTTAAAAGATCGCATATGAAGTTGGCAAGTAGTAACACCTTTAACAGGTCCATGTGGATCACCATTTATAGTCATCGAACATGTTCCACAAATGCCCTCTCTACAATCATGATCAAAATTTACAGGACGCTTATCTTCACTAATTAACTGTTCGTTTAGTACATCGAGCATCTCTAAAAAAGACATATTAGGGTTTACGTCTTCTAGATCATACTCAACCAATTTTCCTTTAGAAGTTTGATCCTTCTGTCGCCAAATTTTAAGTTTTAAATTCAAATCAACCTCTACTTGTAACTTCTCTTTGTCGGTTTAACATATTCAAAATTTAAATTTTCCTTATGTAATTTTGGCTCTTCTTCACTGTATTGCCATGCTGATACATGAGAAAAATTTTCATCATCTCTTAATGCTTCACCATCAGGCGTTTGGTATTCCTCTCTAAAATGCCCTCCACAAGATTCTGATCTTACAAGAGCATCTTTAGCCATCAACTGACCCAACTCTATAAAATCAGACAACCGACCAGCATGCTCCAACTGTATGTTCATCTCTTTATCATCACCTGATAACTTTAGATCATTTTCAAACTCAAGTTTTAACGATTGAATTTGCTTAACTGCACTTTTAAGTCCAGATTCATTTCTAGACATACCAACATTATCCCACATTATAGCTCCAAGTTTTTTGTGTAGCTGCATAGGAGTCATACTCCCTTTTGTATTTTTTAATTTTTGTATATATTTGTTTGATGAATCCTCTGCTTCGTCAAACTCTTTTGTATTTTCATTCACATCTTTTAAAGAAGCATTGGCTAAAAAATTACCTATCGTGTAAGGAATAATAAAATATCCGTCAGCTAAACCTTGCATTAATGCGGATGCCCCTAACCTATTAGCTCCATGATCAGAAAAATTACATTCACCCAAAGCAAACAAACCATCAACTGTTGTCATTAAATTATAATCTACCCACAAACCACCCATAGTGTAATGAACAGCTGGGTAAATACGCATTGGTTTTATATAAGGGTTATCACCAGTAATTTTCTCATACATATGAAATAGATTCCCATACTTAGACTGAATTACATCTTTTCCATCTCTTGTTATAGCATCTTTAAAATCTAGATATACAGAAAGTTTTGTATCCCCCACTCCAAAACCATCATCACATATACTCTTTGCTGCCCTGGAAGCTACATCTCTAGGAACTAAATTTCCAAAGCTAGGATATTTTCTTTCTAGATAGTAATCTCTTTCATCATTGGGAATATTCTCTGGTGCTCTATTGTCCTCTTTATTTTTAGGAACCCAAACTCTTCCATCGTTTCTTAGAGATTCTGACATTAAGGTAAGCTTGGATTGATAATCACCTGAAACAGGAATACAAGTCGGATGAATTTGTGTGTAACATGGATTAGCAAATAAAGCTCCCTTTTTATAAGCTCTTAAACTTGCAGTAACATTAGATGCTTTAGCATTTGTAGAAAGATAAAATACATTTCCATATCCACCAGTTGCCAACACAACTGCATGAGCAGCGAATCTTTCTAACTTACCACTAACCAAATTTCTAACTATTATACCTCTGGCTTTGTCATCCACGACTACAAGATCTAACATCTCTCTTCTTGTAAAAATTTTGAGTCTTCCAGTTTTTGCCTGACGAGATAAAGCACTATAAGCTCCCAATAAAAGTTGTTGCCCTGTTTGCCCTCTGGCATAAAAAGTTCTTTTAACCTGTGCTCCACCAAATGATCTGTTGTCCAAATAGCCACCGTACTCTCTGGCAAACGGCACTCCTTGAGCAACCGCCTGATCAATAATATTTAACGAAAGTTCTGAAAGACGATAGGTATTAGATTCCCTTGCTCTAAAATCTCCACCTTTGATTGTATCATAAAATAATCTATAAACACTATCTCCATCATTCTGATAATTTTTAGCTGCATTGATCCCTCCCTGAGCTGCTATCGAATGTGCTCTTCTAGGACTATCCTGAATACAAAAACAACTAACGTTATATCCTAATTCAGCTAAACTAGCAGAAGCAGAAGCGCCTGCTAAACCTGTTCCAACAACAATGATGTCAAATTTTCTTTTGTTATTTGGAGATACAATACTCATATTGAATTTGTGAGTATTCCATCTATTCTCTATAGCACCTGATGGAGATTTAGAATCTAAATTTACCACACCGGCCCCTTTAGAAAAATATAAACAGGAGGGATACAAAATCCAATACCTACAACCATACCGTAGACAAAACTTAATTTTCTTACAAACGAATAATACTTTTCGCTATAAAGTCCCAAAGATTGAAGGCTGGAGCTAATACCGTTGGCCATATGAAATCCTAATATAAGAACTGTAACACAGTAAAATGAAACATACATGGGACTTTGAAATTCTAAAACCACTAAACGAAATATATCACGTATTTGGCCTGTATCATAAGTTACTTTATATTCAGGTCCGAACTTAAAATCGACCAAATGTACAATTAAAAATAACAATATCAAAATACCCTGGTATTTCATTGTCTTGGCTATAAAGCCGGTGCCTTTTTCGCCTTTCGATGTGGCACTTTGTTTTGTCTTTGCTTTTGCATTTTTAATACTGACATTCACAGCATAACATACGTGAATGAGTAACAATATTAAAAGCCCAGCTTCCATTAAATATATTCCTGGATTACTAATAAGAGCATGAGAATACTTATTATAAACTTCAGGGCCGGCAAAAACCAAGAGATTACCAGCCATATGGCCTAATACAAATAATGCCCAGCCAATACCAGAGATGGCCATCAACTGCTTTTGCCCAACTGAAGAAAATATATATTTAGATATCAAACCTTAACCCTCAGATATAATCTTACTATCACGATGACCATCAACTTTCAAACACCAATTACTGTATACCTAAATTCCCTATCTTGGATGGCAATGTGAAATATTTTGAAAGCCAACGATTTACCTCGATTAATTTTTTCAAATTGACACCAGTTTCATAACCCATTCCCTCTAGAAAAAACACCAAGTCTTCGGTAGCCACATTTCCAGATGCACCTTTTGCATAAGGACATCCTCCCAATCCGCCTATGCTTGAGTCAAAACGTTTGATCCCAAAATCCAGGCTTTCTCTCACATTGGCTATGGCCATTCCTCTGGTATCGTGAAAGTGCATTGCTATTTTTTTACTTGGTATATGTTTTAGAAAATGTTTTAACAAATTTCCTACGTCCTTACATGTAGCGGCTCCTATAGTGTCTCCAATAGATATTTCATAACAACCAGAATCTATCAGCTTTCTTGCAATATTCGCCACCTTTCTATAATCAACCTTTCCTTCGTAGGGGCAAGAAAATGCACAACTTATATATGCTCTTAGTTTCACCCTATGCTTTTTTGCAATTTTACTGATGGCATTTAATCTAATAAAGCTCTGTCTTATAGTACAGTTTATATTTTTGCTATTAAAGGTTTCACTGGCAGATGTAAAAAAAGCCACTTCTTTTATACCAGTATCCAAAGCATCCATAATGCCATGTTCGTTTGGTACAAGGGCAGAGAAGCCAGTATTCTGAATATTTTCAACTACCTTCTTTATAATAGATTTAGAGCCTGCCATTTGACGAACCCACTTAGATGACACAAATGAACCTAACTCTATTCTTTTAAGCCCTGTTTGGTGGAGTTTTTTGATTAAGTTATATCTTAGCTGAGTAGATATAATCTTAGATTCATTCTGCAACCCATCTCTAGGGCCTACTTCTACTAATGTTATTTCTTTTTTCATAGCTGTTAATCTTGTTGTTTTTCAAACTCTACTAAAATATCATCTTTTTTTACTTGATCATTTTTTTTCACATTTACAGATTTTATTTTAGAATCCACAGTGGATTTTATCATATATTCCATCTTCATGGCTTCCATAACTAGTACCACATCCCCAACCTTGAGTGTGTCTGCTTTCTTAACTAGAATATTGGTAATTTTTCCAGGCATGTATGCTCTAATATTATTCTGATGTTTAGGTACTAATACAACATCATCAAATTTACACAACCAAGAATCTATGAAACTACCATCACATACGCAGTGTACCCATATTCCATCCGGGGTTACAATATAACTAATTTCAACATTTTTACCTGATATAATCAACGTTGATGTCTTAACCAAGTTGCATCTTTTGTTGTGTTTCTTAATTTTAAACGAAGATTCATGTGTGTTTAATAGTGGTAAATGGTTTATTTCTTTTTTTATCCAAAACTCTATATATTCTTTGTAATATTCATCTTCTTTTACTTGAAAATAGTCGGTTAGGTTAATGTGTGCTTTGGATTCTAAAAAAGTTTGGTGGTTTATTATGTTGCTTAGAGTTTTTAGATTTGTCTCTACGCCAAATATCAAATATTCTTTAAAAGCTTTGTTAAGCTGTTGAATACATTCTTCTCTGGTATCTGCATGTGCTATCATTTTAGCAAACATTGAATCATAAAATTCTGATATAGAATGTCCAGTATCAAAACCATCATCACATCTGATGTTTGGTTTACTATAGTGCAAAATTTCTCCTGTACTTGGAGTTCCATCTTTTTCAGCATAGATGCGACATTCTATAGCATGGCCTTTTGGTTTTAAATCATGTTGTTTAATAGGAAGTTTTTTAAATTTGGCAATTTTAATTTGTAACTCTACCATATCTACATCTAGAATCATTTCAGTCACTGGATGCTCTACTTGCAGTCTGGTGTTCATTTCTAAAAAATAGTACCGATCTTTAAACAGCAAAAACTCAACAGTTCCAGCTCCAACATATTGAACAGCTTTAGCTGCTTTTATTGCAGAGCTTGCCATTTTTTGCCTTAGATTGTCATCTAATGTAGGGCATAGAGCTTCTTCTATTATTTTTTGATGTTTTCTTTGTACGCTGCATTCTCTTTCATATAGATGAATTGCATCTTTTCCATCAGCTAAAATTTGAAACTCTACATGCTTTGCTTTATCCATATATTTTTCTATAAAAATTTGATCTGAATTAAATGAAGCTTTTGACTCTCTTTTTGCAGATTCAACATTGGATAAAAAATCAGATTTATTTTTACAAACTCTTATACCTCTGCCTCCTCCACCCAAACTTGCCTTTATTAATACAGGAAATCCCAACAGCTCTGCCTCTTTTATTAAAGTATCATTGTCTTGTTTTTTACCGTTGTACCCAGGTATTATTGGTATGTTTATTTTTTCACAGATTCGTCTTGCTGTTGTTTTATCACCCATTTTCAAGATAGCATCAGAGCTAGGGCCTATAAAATTAACATCTTGTTCTTCTACACATTTAGCAAACTTAGCATTTTCTGATAAAAAACCAAACCCTGGGTGTAAGGCTTGTGCTTTAGACTTTGTTAATCCTGTAATGATTTTATCTATATCTAAGTAAGCATTGTGTTGCCCGATACAAATACATTCGTCTGCTTCGTAATATGCTTTTGTATTTTTAGCATCCACGGTTGAATGTAAAAGCACTGTTGGAATATTTAGCTTCTTGCAGGTTTTTATAATTCTTAAGGCTACTTCGCCCCTGTTAGCTATTGCTATTTTGTTGAAATAACTCATCGCTAGGCTCAACGATTTTTAAAAAATGATTTTATACCATCTTGAGCTTCTTTGCTGACTCTCACATCTGCTATTAGCTCAATGCAATGTCTTTTTAATTCGTCTGGAATTTTTTTGTGAATGGTTTTGATCAATTTCTTTGTGTGTCTTGTAGCATTATAACCTACACTTTTAAACTCATCTATTTTTTTTAAAATATATTCATCTACATCTTTTAAGTTTCCTACAAAATGCACCAACTTTTTATCAAAGGCGGTTGTTGCATTAAAAGTTTCTCCAGTTAGCATAAGCTCTAAGGCTGAGGAATAACCTATTTTAAATAGAACGTAGGAGCTGATAACCGAAGGAACCATACCTATCTTAGCTTCTGCAAATGAAAACTTAGTGTCATTAACAGCGGCCACTATGTCACACAAACTTACAATACCAACGCCTCCACCAGCAACATGTCCATGTACCTTTGCTATTATTGGGTGAGGACAATCGTTGATTATTTCAAACATTTTAGATAAAGCCGTTGCGTCTTTTATATTTTCTTCTCTAGATTGTCCAATAAATGACTTCATATAATTTAGATCAGCTCCGGCACAAAAACTTTTTCCAGAGCCTTTTATAACAATTAACAAAACATCTAGGGAGCTGTTCAAATCTTTAAAAACTGTAGTGATTTCCTTGATCATTTCTTCGTTCATGGCGTTTCTGACTTTGGGTCTATCTAACAAGATTTCTACCACTTTGTTTTTGTTTGAAACTTTGACCATGCTACATCCTGAATATGCCGTTTATCGTAGGATCATCTTCATTATAGAGACTCATTTCTAAACCCATGCTCAAAACTTTTCTCGTATCTAGAGGGTCAATTATACCGTCATCCCAAATGCGTGCTGTTGAATAATAAGCAGAGCTTTCTATTTTGTATTTTTCTAAAATTGGTTTTTCAAATTCTTTAATTTCTGCATCACTCATCTGTATGCCTTTCTTTTTAAGCTGATCGAATTTAACAGTGGATAAAACTTTGCTGGCTTGTTCGCCTCCCATAACACTTATTCTAGCGTTTGGCCACATCCAAAGTTGTCTAGGGGAGTATGCTCTTCCACACATAGCATAGTTACCTGCTCCATAGGAGCCGCCTATCACAACAGTAAACTTAGCAACGTTGGCGTTGCTAACAGCCATTACCATCTTAGCTCCGTCTTTTGCTATACCTCTATTTTCATATTCTTTTCCAACCATAAATCCAGTTATGTTGTGAAGGAATACTATTGGAATTTTTCGTTTTGTACAAAGGCCAATAAAGTGGACTGCCTTTAAGGCACTTTCACTTATAAGCACTCCGTTGTTTGCAATTACCCCAACTTCGTACCCATCTATTGTGGCAAATCCTGTAACTATCGAATCGGTATAAAATTTCTTAAATTCACAAAATCTACTTCCATCTACTAGCCTAGCAATTATCTCTCTAACATCAAATGTCTTTCTAGTATTTTGTGGTATTATGCCATACAACTCGCCAGGATCGTAATAAGGATTTTCTGGTTTAAATCGTTTAACTGATCTAGGTTTTTTATTCATGTGTGTAACAAGTGTTCTGCAAATTTCTATTGCATGGTGATCATCTTTAGCAAAATGATCTGTTACACCGCTTTTGGTACAATGAACTTTTGCTCCGCCTAAATCTTCTTTTGATACTTCTTCACCTGTAGCTGCTTTGACCAAAGGAGGTCCTCCTAAAAATATTGTTCCGGTTTTATCTACAATAATATTTTCATCGCACATGGCTGGTATGTATGCACCACCTGCTGTGCAATTACCCATCACAATCGCAATTTGGCCGATACCTTTTTTGGACATCACAGATTGGTTGTAAAATATTCTGCCAAAATGATCTTTATCTGGAAAAACCTTAGCTTGCATAGGTAAAAAGGCTCCACCACTATCTACCATGTAGATACAGACTAGGTTATTATCCATTGCAACTTCTTGTGCTCTCAGATGTTTTTTTACAGTCATTGGAAAGTAAGTACCGCCCTTTATGGTTGCGTCATTTGCTATTATCACGCATGGCATAGAGCAAATTTGTCCTACACCTGTGATTATACCAGCACATGGGTTTTGATTTTCATACATATCTATACTGGCTAGAGAAGAAAACTCCATAAATTCTGTGTTGTTATCAATCAGAGTTTCTATTCTTTTTCTTGCGGTAAGCTTGCCTCTTTTACTGTGCCTATCTATAGCTTCTTTGCTGCCTGTTTGTTTAAGTTTCTTTTGTTTAAATTCGTCAACCAGTAGGGACATGTGGTCATAGTTTGTTTTATAATCTTCGGCTTTGGTGTTAATGTTAGATTTGATAAGAGACATGGCCTAGAATTTGACATAAACCCACTTTGTTAGCAATTATGTTTAATCAAAATGCCATGTGTCTAATTATTATATGGATGTTTAAAATTTAACAGTACCAGAGTTGGTTTATGAGCTAAAATTTGCTTAGAATGACTCATAAAATTTTCTACTAAGTTAAGTTTTCTATCCCAGGTAAATAACGAGCCTATGAACAGCGTGTCAACAACTATGACTGTATGTGTGTTGATCACAAAATTGACCTTATCATATAGTGCCCTAGTGTATGGACCGTACTGATTATAAACGATGGTGTCGATCATATGAAAGATATTAATTTTGCTCTTGTAGAGGAAACTCGCCCCCCTTTGTATACCGCTATGAAATACTGGGGGAAAAAACCTCATAATATTTGGGGAGAATACATAAAACACTATACCTCAGAAATTGGCTTATACTTAGATCCATTTGCAGGTAGTGCCATGAGTGCTTTTGAAGCTGTAAAAGCTGGCAGAAAAGCTATTGCTTTTGATTTGAATCCACTGACCTCTTTTATTATAGAAACCTATTGTGGCAAATTCGACTCTATAAATTTTCAAAAAGCAGTTAAGAAGATAACTACATCTATAGGTAATGACGATATTTATCTGGAATACTTTTCTAAGGATTGTGATAAATGTCGTAAACACGCAATAGCTCAACACTTCAAATGGGAAAAAAATGAATTATACGAATTAGGTGTACTTTGTGACCATTGTCATTGCCGTTATATAGCTAGACCAACGGTTAATGACAAAACGAAAGCAAGAAAAATGGCCAATATAAAGATAAAGTATTGGTATCCAACAGATACCTTTCATAATACTTCATCATTTTCTTCAAGTTTTATTTCTTGTGTTGGAGGAGATAACTTTTATCAGTTATGGACACGAAGAAATTTATATATAATTTCAAAAATTTTTAACAGCATACTAGATACTACAGACAATAACCTTAAGAACCAACTTTTGCTTGGTTTTATAAAGACTATTCATCTGTGTAGTAAAATGTGCATTCCAAGAAGGGAGCTTGCTAATAGAGCTTTTTCAACAAGTTGGGGTCGTTCAGCATATATTTGTTCTTCTAGACAAATGGAAATGAATCCATTGCTGGTATTTAAAAGCAGTTGTGTTGATAAAAAACAATCTGTTATCAGTGCTATGTCTGCCGTACGATCTTATTTAGGAAAACAGCCAAAAACACTTTATGTTGATGACAGTAATAAAAGCAACAGAACAAAAAACTTTGATATTAAATATGGTATTGTAGATGTAAACACGATTACTAATTTCATTGATAATGAGAGTGTTGATTTTATTCTTACAGATCCTCCTTATGGAGGATTAGTTCAATATTTAGATCTAAGTACAATATGGCTTATATGGTTAAAGAAAATTAATCCAAAATATACACCTAATTTCAAAAATGAGATTACTATAAAAAACAAGAGGAATATAGATGACTACAATTTAAAATTTCAAAAAGCAGTCAAAAATCTTTATAAAGTATTACGTCCAGAAGGTAAAATTGTATTTACATTCCATAACAAAGATATAAAAATCTGGAATGCTTTTTTAAAAGCTATTAGGCTGGCTAACTTTGACATTGAAAAAGTTATTCATCAACAAAATAAAAGAACTGGAGAATCTAATGTTGCAAATCCATATGGAACATCTGGTGCAGATTTTTATATTCGTTGTGTAAAATCTTCTAGTGGAAAAAATAGAAAAATTTCCTCTGAAACAGAACAAGAATTTAAAAATAGAGTCATTTGTACAGCAATAGGACTGGTAGCACAGAGAAATGAACCAACTCCATACCAAATTTTATTCAACGGTATTTTAGCGGAAGTATCGTCTGCTGGGTTTGATATTGAGGATTTTGATATAAATATAAAAAAAATCCTAGAAAATAAAATAGGAGTAATTTTTAAAATTACTGAAAATAATGATAACGTTGCAGGAAAATATTGGTGGTTTATCGACCCCTCAAAATATATCGATCATCCTGATAGAGATTTAAACGATAGGTTAGAAGCAACCATATCTTCTTTTTTAAGGAACAAGCAAACAGTTAGTTTTGATGATGTTTTAGGTAAAGTTTTCACTAAATATATAAATGGATTAACACCTGAAATTAAGTCTATTGATAATATTTTAAAAAAATATGCACATAAGCATGGGTCTATGTGGCACTACAACGGTTGTGATACGGAATTAATGTTTACTGATCATACCCGCATGCTTGCTCTACTGTCTAGTATTGGCAAAAAAAATGGATATGACATATACGTTGGTAAAGCTGAACAATCGGACAAATACAATAATAAAACGCTATCACAATATGCAGATATTATAAGTTTAGATACAAAAAACTTTAACTTTACTAAAGAACGAAGAAGTAGAATTGAAATGATAGATATGCTTTGGATAAAAAATGGAGAAATAAAGTACGCTATTGAAGTTGAAAATTCTACTAAATTTACATCAGGATTGCAAAGAGCATCTAACCTTGGTTTTAGTGTAGAAAAGATCATGGTTCTGCCTGATGAAAGAGAAAAGGAACTTCGATCTATAGGTGACCCTCTATTTGTAGAAGGTTTTAATAGGTATAATTGGAAATACCTACTTTATAAAGATGTACTAAGACTGGATTCAGCTCGTGATATTAAAACTTTGTTGAACATTTTGTTAAAGAAGTTGTAAGCATATGAGTAAATTTGATTCAAGAAACCAACTAAATGATTTAACAGGAAAAGAGTGGCTTAAATTAACTAAAAGCTTCTGGATTAGTGAAAAATGTAGAGAAGATAAGTTTGCCTTTCAGCATCCTGCTCCTTTTCTAATTAAAGATATTACAAAGCTTATTTCAATGTTTACAAAAAAAGATATGGTTGTTTTGGATCCATTTTCTGGTTTAGGCACAACATTAGTAGCATGTGGCATGTCCAATAGGCAAGGTATAGGGATAGACTTGAATAAGAAATATTGTGAATTAGGAATACAAAGATTGAAAGAGTTAAATATTAAAAACAAGCAAACAATTATTTGCGGTGACTCTAGTATAGAAGTTAAAAAAATCCCTGGAAACATTGATTACTGCGTTACATCTCCACCCTATCATAATATTTTGAAAAACAACGGCAAAGGATTGAGGGACAAAAAAGATGGGAAAAGAAATGGTGCTAGAATAGGTCTGGAATATTACTCAGATGACGCAAGAGATTTGGGAAATCAAAATACTTATGATGATTTTTTGAATTTATTTAGCCGTGTGATGTCTGCTGTATACCGAAAGTTAAACAATAAACGGTATACTAGTATAATTATCAGTGATTTTACAGTAAATAAAAAGGAACAATGTGTACAAGGAGATATTGTTAAAGCTATTCAAAAGATAGGATTTGAATTTTGTGGAACAACAATCTTGTTACAAGACAACAAGCCTTTGTATCCATTTGGTTACCCATTTGCTTACAAAATAAACCACCAGCATCAAAATATTATTACTTTTAAAAAACATATTAAATGATGTATTCCAAATTGTTATGAACTTAAAGTTTTAGTGTATTAAGGAGATATTATGAGTTGGCCAAGCCAAATTATAGCCTACACAGACGGTGCCAGTAGGGGAAATCCAGGACCAGCTGCCATAGGTGTATACATAACCGATACGAACGGAAATGTTTTGTCAGAAGTAAGCAAGTACCTAGGCGAGGGAACCAATAATTATGCAGAATACTCTGCTGTAATAAGAGCTTTGGAAATGTCCATAGAAAATAAAGTAAATAATGTTTTGATTAAATCAGACAGCGAACTTTTGGTAAGACAACTAAATGGCAAATACAAGGTTAAATCTAAATCTATAATTAAACTATACGAAAACTGCAAAAAATTGCTGGCTAAACTAGATTCTTATAGTTTTGAGCATGTAAGAAGAGAGAACAACGTAGAAGCTGATAGACTGGCTAATATGGCTCTAGATAAAATTTACGGATAATCAGGCTAAAATGTTTATAACTTGAGACAAACTACAAGTTGTGCTAGCTTTCTGTTTGCTGTTTTGGGTTTGGTGTGCATCCGCTTTTTTAGTACTAAAATAAGAGGAAAGTCCGGACTCCACATGGCGGCACAAAGGGTAACGCCCTTCCACTGCTAGTTTTAAAGTTAGCAGTGAGGACAAGTGGAACAGAAAGTATGTACAGGATCATTATGATCGCTGTAGTGAAATCAGCTAAACTCTGTGCGGAGCAAGATCAAATAGAGGAACATTTGAATGTAGCCAGCATGAAGTTCCTGGGTGAGATCGCTTGAGAGCGACAGTAATGTCACTCCTAGATGGATGGATGCAAAGGGGAAACCCTACAGAATCCGGCTTATAGCTAAACCCAATGCAGCACTCTTAAGTATTAATAAACTTAAAAAAAGTCCGAACTTACGTTTATGCGTATTTCAAAAGCTCTACTAGTGTTCGGTATATTTATATCTTTCCAGGAGCTATCTCATAGTGATTCACCTAAGACAGCTGCTTATGTTGAAGGGGAAGTTGTGGTTAAATTCAAAGACAGCCCACCAAATCAAAGTAACTTGGCAACTGTACATGGAAAGATCTCACCAGGTATGCAGGTAACCGACACATTTGATTCTTTGAACATGTATCATATTAAAACAGACAAAAGGGCTAGATATACAACCAAACAGTTAATAGACATTTTAACAAATAATCCTGATGTAGAGATAGTAGAGCCAAATTACATAATCACAGCTAGTGACTTTTATCCTAATACAATTAAGGTGCAGAATCTTTCAGAAGATGATCTTTTTTACAAAGATAAAGTTATGAACACTATCAAAATACCAGAAAGTTGGGATGAGATTAGCTACGACACAGCTCAGACGACAGTGGTAGCTGTTATAGATACTGGAGTTCAAACAGGCCATGATTCTCTAAGAGAGTTTTTGTGGATAAATGACAAAGAAATTGAAAATGGCATAGACGATGATTCAAATGGATATGTGGACGATATATACGGTTGGAATTTTGTAAATAACAATAATGACCTATACGATTACTCTGGCCATGGTACTGGCGTTATAGGAGTAGTAAAACAAACTTTTAGCGATCTTCTTGGAAATGATATTTCTGATAGCAAAGCAAACATATCAATAATGCCAATAAAATTTATGACCTACAGCCTTGAATACAATAAACCCGCAGGTGATCTGGCAGGTGCACTACGGGCCATAAACTATGCCAACAAAAATGGAGCTAAAGTAATAAATGCATCTTGGGGTGATCGCAACAGAAGTAGACTTTTAAAAAATGCAATTATACACAGTTACAAAAATAATGTGGCCTTTGTTACCTCGGCAGGCAATTCTAGACACGGAAATAACAATGACGAACACCCTTACTTTCCTCCCAGTTTTTCTATACCCAATATTATTTCTGTTGGTGCCAGTACTATAGATGATATTCTGGTTGAATCTTCTAACTATGGAAAAAATAGCGTTCACATAGCAGCTCCAGGACACGATATTTGGACAACTACAAGTGATAAATATGGCGATTCATTTTATACAAAAAGTAGCGGAACTAGTATATCAGCTCCTTTTGTTTCGGGGACTGTTGCTATGCTTATCAATTTAAGACCAGATTTATCTATTCATCAAGTAAAAGAAGTTTTGTTGGATACTTCAGATAGGGCTTATACCTTAAAGGATAAGATACAAGATTCTAGAAGATTAAATGTGCTAAACTCAATATTGAATATTAATGATGTCGAAAAAGATTCACAAATACCTCAAGTATATGCTTATGAGCTTAGCTCCTCTTCAGAACCAGAAAGTTTTTCAGGTTGCTGGTTAGTTTCGTCCAACATAACGGATAAAAATGAAGACGGAGATAAGAGCGTAGGTGTGTTCTTATCTTTGATTGTATTAATTGTGCCATTTGTACTTTGTACAGGATTAAGAATGTGGTTATCGTTTGACAATCAAAACAAATTTCCTAAATCATTGATCTAAATGAGATTCAAATTATTTTTAGTTGTCATCTTATATACTGGTAGTCTAAATGCAGGCTTCTTACGGATAGACGGGCAACCTGAGCTCGAAGTAAGTCTTGATAATGATGTAGTAAAAGTGTCTGGAAATATTGAGCTTACTAATTTTGGAGATGAAGATGCTATAGATGTTTTTAGTGAGATTGTGATAGGAAATGCAAGACATATTGGCAAACCGTCCAGGCTTGTTGCCAATGGCGGGAAGAATACCTGGGATATTCAGCTAACCTTTAATTTAAAAGATGTGTTAGATTTGCCTAAGTTTGGTAGATGGCCTGTGTTGTTGACTAGGTATTATAGCGACACAAATGGGTACCAATTTTCTGCGGTGGATATTTCGGATGTTCTGATTAATAAACCGGGTGAAGAAGTAAATTTTTTGCGTATAAATCCTTTTGTAATGAAAATGCAGTTGGATGGCAGAGGAAAAAAGTTTAAAGCTACTGTTGAAATTGAGAATCTAACAGATAGGGATTATGAGGGAACGTTGAGGTTATTAGCGTCCAAAGAGTTTCTAATTCCAGATGCTAAAAAAGTGTCTGTGAAGTCTAAACAGAGTGCTGAAGCACAATTTCAAATACAAAATATAGGTGCTATTGATGGTAGTAAATATCCTATATTTGCTTTTATAGAGTATGAGGCAGCTCCAGGGTATAGGAGTTTTCAGCATGTACACAGTATGCACGAGATTAAAAAAGAGGACTTTAACAGGGTTTGGATAATATTTGTATCCGTAGCTGTTGTTATTATTTTGGGTAGTTTATTTATTCTAAGAAAAAGTTAAGTTAAAGTTAAAGCCCTTCGTTTTTGAATTAAAGGTCTTCAATTTTATCAAATGTTTGATTAGCGTAGTGGTAAGACTGAAGGTTTTAAACGGAGCTATGAAAACATTTGATAAAATGTTGCCCAACGTTCGAGGTAGACTCCAACAGACTTTCTAAAGGTTTTCAAATTCTATCAACTGCTACAGTTACAGATCATCATGCAAGCTGGCAAACAAAGAGTTTGACAAAAATTGGGGGGGGGGGGGGTAGCATACTTTTTGAGCAACTTTTTTTGCTATTAGCTTTTTACAGGGGGTAAGGAATGTTTTTAAGTAATTTATTAAAACTAGGTTTACATAAGTCATCTTGTATACTGTTTTCATGTTTGTTCTTTGTATCGTGTAATACTGTTAGTAATAAGCCTACAGAGGTTGTATCTAATGCTGGCAGTAGAAAGATAGCAAGTTCTAGTGCTGCTGCTATAGCTGTAAATTCTAGTGCATTTTTAGCAATGCAAGCTTGCCCTGTTCTGGCTAGTATTCAGTCTAGGATCCCATCGTGGAGGGGTACTCCTGATCGTGATGAACATATTAATCGCTACAACGCTGAATATGTTATGAATATGCTGCAAGAGACAGACAGCCAAGGTAGGACTCTACACCAAAGACTTATGTTGGAATTATCTTCTGATAGCGATTGTTTAAGGCGTATAGGTGATCTAAGAGAAAACATATGTTTTTACAGAGAGTATAGCGAGGCTTGTGAAGCTTTGCATAGGATCGACAAGCTAGATGGGGAAACTATTATACAAGAGTTTGAGGAATTTGCAGGAGCTTCTATAGAGTCTATCGATCCTAGTCAGTTAGCAGGTAAAATTGATGAGTTTATTAAGGGTCGTTATAGTAATTTGGCAAGAGCCTTTGCAGGAACATTAATAGGAGCAGCAGTATTAGCAACAGCGGCAACAGCTGTAGCAGCGGCAGCTGTAGCAGGAGCAGCAATAACAGCAGGAGCGGCAGTTTTACTTGTGGGTGTCACTGTATCTGCGTATTATTCCGACTATAAAAAGGAAATTAAAAATAGAAAAAGACCATAATGCTAATTTTTAGTGTCGGTTATTAAGTTTGAATCTTCATGTGATATTCAAGCACAGGGTCTTATATGTTATGCTTATCTTATGATGGTCTAGGCAAAGGGACGACACTGCGATTCTTTAGCGGCTATTTTTTAGCATTATGTACCGTCTGATACATGTTCTAACTTGCTACTATGATCAATAGTCCAGACATCTCGCTCTGCTCCACCTAGGTTAGCGATCGCTACTGCTTTCCAACCATAGGCATAGTCGGGGCCGTTTATGTCGGTGCCGTTTATATTACCACCATTACAACGAGCTGTGAGAGTTTTAACTACGGCATTAGTTAATGGAACCCCGTTAAATTTCGTTCCTCTATTCAACCATTTGACTTTATGCGTACCAGAGTTTGCAGTCGCAGAGCCTGAATTGTTTGGCCTTAAACCAGAAACATCTGTACAGTGATAATCTGTTAGTCTACAAATCGCTCCTTTCGCTAGGTTCCTTGCATGAGTAGCTCTTTTTCTTAAGTCCAATGCTTTGTATGGGAATCTGCTACCTCCTAAACTTGAAGCTGGGATAGCTTCTGTACTACAACTGCTGTCATTTTTTATCTTAAAAGGGGTTTTCATGCAAAGCATAGGTACGTACATAAGGACAAGCACCGTCATTCTTAGTAAAGGTTGCATTGCTGGCTACTGTAGGTGTTTCTGTACCAAATCCTACTGCATAAGTTAGTTTTCCTTCTGGGCTAAACCCAGTGGCTGTTAGGTCAGTTGTGCCTCCACCAAATTCAACATTAAATTGTTTTTGTGCAATATGAAGTTTAGACAATAGTGCCTTTGCTTCATTGCGGGCTGCTGTTCTTTTAAACTTGTTGTAGTTAGGAATACCGATACCAGTAACAATTGCGATAATAGCTACCACAATTATTAGCTCGAAAAGCTGAAATCCTTGTGTGTGTAGAGAGGAGTTATGTCTCATACTTTCAGTATCGGTTATTAAGCTTGAATCTTCAAGTGGTGTCCAAGTACATGCACATAAATGTATCGTATGGGTACACACATTTTTGGTAGGTCGAAAAGTTTCGGTTTTCTAAGCTTAAGACTGACAGAAGGAACAGAGTATTAATTACACGTGTAAGCTGCTTTGGCGTTTTGATCAAATGCTTTCATAGCTACGCTTTAAGCCTTGCGGCTTACTGCTATGCTAATCAAGCATTTGTCAAAACTTTAGAGCCTTAAGAAAATTTATTTGTAGTCTACCTTGAACGTTGCACAACATTTTATCAAACATATGTCTAGCTGCGTTTGGCCTGTGGCCTATTCACTTCGCTGGCAAATGTTTGATAAAATTGAAGGGCCTTAAAAAATTTATTTAAATAGAGAGGAGGCATCAGGTTTTCTAGTGCCCGATTTTCTCTCCTGCACTTAGTGCTTTATCGAGGTACTTTTAACTTTCAGTCAACTTGACATATAGGAGATAACATATCACATTACCAGCATAGATTCATACTTCACATTGAATCGCTGATTCAATTAGAAAAAGGCATATAGTTTATGATCACCACAAATGTACTTCATCGTGTTTTCCATATTAGATCCAAAGGGAGAATGGAAAATGGCAAAGGCACATGTTTTGCTTTAGATAAGAACGAAAAGCGATATATAATTACAGCACTACACATCTTTAAAAATGTCGGTATAGATCTAAAACAAGGGAGAGCAATTACAGTTGACATATACCACGATAATGGTTGGAGGCCAGTTAAACTACAGTTAATTGGTTTAGACCAAAAAGCAGATATAGCTGTATTTACATTTGCACCAGACTATAACGATACCGTTAATAAGATGAATCAAGCTTTGTACCTTCTAGATGGAAATATGGCAAACGTGGTGTACGGGCAACAAGTGTATTTTTTGGGATTTCCGTTTGGAATGGTGGGTGATACGATAGATACTAGGAAACTTCCACTTCCTTTTGTAAAATCCGGTGTTTTAACAGTTTTTGAGCCTGATTTTTTCCGTTCACATTTATTTTACGTAGATGGTAATTCCAATCCTGGTTTTAGTGGAGGCCCAGTGGTAGCTACCAAA
This sequence comes from Bdellovibrionales bacterium, assembly GCA_965203875.1. Classification (GTDB taxonomy): domain Bacteria; phylum Bdellovibrionota; class Bdellovibrionia; order Bdellovibrionales; family JAUICD01; genus CBDANC01. The sequence continues at coordinate 519,579 of OZ241914.1, forward strand.
TTTGGTGGGAAGGCACATGAGTTTTGTGTCGTGGGAGTTTTGACATCTTCATGTTATACCAAATCCATAGGATTTCTAGATAATAGACGCATTGTGGCCGAGTTCCCAGAAAATACAGGGCTCATTAAGGTATCGAGCATAAATTGTGTGAACGAGATAATAAAAGCCAATCCATCTGGCATTGCAACTGGAACTTTTCAAGAAAATAAACAACCTTAGCCTACTAAGTTGCTGATTTGACACTCCTATAGCAATTTAGCTAAATTTATTCTGACTTTTTGTAAGCAGGAGTATTGACATCTTGGATTTGAATACCATATTGGAATTAGTTTTAAAATATTAACCACGTTGCAAAGGAGGTATCCAATGGCAACTAATCCACCAAGAGGTGACAACAGAAGACAAGGGGCTGTAAGAGGTCGTTCTCAGGTCAAAAATCCAAATGGACATTGGACAAAAAGAGATACTAAAAGTGGAAGATTTATAGATCAGAAATCTGACAATAAGCCGTTTAAAGGAGTCAGAAGAGAAAAGTAAACTTGATTAGGTATACTTTTGTACAATTTGATGAATAATCCTGCCAGTTGGGTCCATGGATGTTTCAAATATCCATTTCTCATCTAAATCTTCGCTCACTGCCTTGCACCACTCCGTCATAAAATCCCACTTTTTGATATCCCGCTCCTTTTTAATTCCTTTTACCTCAAGAATAATATTTTGGTCATTTTTTAGTTTGATTAAAAAGTCTGGAATGTATTTTCTGGACGTGCCTTGTTCATCTATATAATCAATCTTAAAAGCTAAATTTTTGTCATTTTTAACCCAAGATAAAACATGCTCATTTCGATCTAACTCCCTTGCATGAGCTAATTCCCAGTTGCTGTCTACAACACATAAATTCATGTGAGTTTTTTCAAAGTGTGCTGTGTTCTTTTTTGTCCACCACTGGGTGCAATCAGATGTGGAGGAAAATTTTGGTTGACCATAGTGAACCGATAAAGATGTTGTGGAACTTTTTTGTATTTGTCTATACACATGGTGTACAATATCATCCATTTTGATCATTATAACCATGTTTTTACGTTCGTATTCATAATTAGGCTTTACCTTAAACTTGGATGAGTTTATAAATTCTTCAACAAGTCTAAATATTTGTCCTACTACTTCATCTTTAGAGCTGTTCTGCTTCCATGGAGCAGTTACTTGACCATAAACTTCTTCTGCAATTTTAAGGATTAGTGTCTGTTTGCGGTTTGTATTATACTTATTGTGTAGAAATTCTTGTAAATCTGTTAAAGCTATATCTTCATACTTGGGATTTCCATTAATTAAAGGTGCTGTTTCATTTATAATGGGAATTTTTGAAACATCTGCAACGAAGCTATCAACCTTGCTAATATCTAGTGCTAATTTAGAGCTTATTGTTCTGTCTATTTTTTCAATATTAGGCCAAACAATTTTATATCTTTCTTTTTCAGAAACAGGAAAAATGCATGTTTTTTGGCTTTCGGGTAATGAGTTTTTATCTTCACCTTCTTGTGGTAAAAATGAAAATGGGACTCCCAGCACGCTAACATACTCTTGGTCAAACATATCGTATTCATTTAGTTCATATGAAGTACGTCTTAATCCTCTACCTACGGTCTGTTCGCAGAGAAGTTGACTACTGAAAGCACGAAGCCCCATTATGTGAGTGACTGTTTTACAGTCCCAACCCTCTGATAGCATGGCAACAGAAATAACATGATGAACGAATTGACCGTCTTTTCCAACTTCACCTATCGTAAGGAGTTTTTGTTTAAGATCATCACCAATATCTTTATCCAAGTCAGAATGAATCTTTACAGTTTTCTCGATTTCATATAACTTTTTAGAAACATCTAATGTTTTAGTTTTAAATGCATGCTCCACTCTGTCTGCTGTAGTTGTATTATTCACTACAGAAATAATAACAGGAGGTTTAAATTGTTCTTTGTTTTTATTGTCTTTATACCATTTTTCATATTTTGATTCCCAGCTCTCTGATAGGTGCATGTAAGCTATTTTAACTATCTCTGGGAGAGATGCAGTCTTTTCCTTCTTTTTAGCTAGCTTAGATTTTGTATCATTAGCTTCATAGATATGATAAAGCTTTGGTTTTGTAGTTTTATCAATGGCAGCGTCATCTCTTACAGCAAATCTGGGGGTTTTTACTAAGCCAGCCTCTATTGCATCTGTTAGTCCAAAATCACTGACTATCCAGTCAAATATTTTTTCACCTTTGTTTTGCGGCATATATGGTGTTGCAGAAAAATCGAATACATTTCTTATTCCTACTGTTTTGTTTATACGATCCAAGCCGTCTATCCACTTGGTAGCTTGCTCCTTATCTTCCCTGGTAAAATCTTCCGTGGTTGTAGTATCAGATGCTCCTCTCCAAGCGTGGTGAGCTTCATCATTGATCACTACTATACCTTTGCTATTAGATAGTTCATGTAATGTTTCTCTAACATGAGCATAATTGCTTTTGGCTCCTCTTTTATCTACGCCCGTTTGTTTGTTATCCTCTCTATATTGAATCTGGTGCCAATTTTGGATCAGAACCTTTCCTTGTCTTAGTTTTTCCATCTGATTGGATGGCAATATTTTAAACTCGCTGTAGTAAGTTTCATTATTGAAATCATCCAAAGACAAAGCTGTCTCCAGACGTTCTTTAACAGTAAGGTTTGGAGCCACTATTAATATATTTCTAGCAAACCTAGAATCATTTGGATAAGCAACTTTATTTAGTATCTGCCATACTATAACCATTGACATTACAACTGTTTTGCCTGTTCCCGTTGCCATTTTGCAACAGTATCTTCTAAGGTCTTCATCTTTAGGAATATCAATGCCTTGTTTAAAATTAGCAGGGGCTTCGAGTATAAAAATTAAACTTTCTATAGCTTCCAACTGGCAAAAAAAGAACCTGTTATTTCTACCAATGTGTTCATCTTTCCAATATTCAAGTAGTCTTTTTGTTACACCAGTTATTCCTTTGTAGCCATCAATTTGCCATTCTTTAAGCCTATTCCGTATTTCGTTAGTTAATGCTATGCTGACAGTTTGCCCGTATTCATCATAAGACTTCTTAGATCCACCAGCTACTATGTAAGAAGCTTTTCTTCTACCTTCTTTTAAAATGAATCTTTTTTTAGAACGAGCATACTCATAATACTGAGAGGGTTTTTTATATGGGGAATTAACAATAAGTTTTTTAACTGGCTTAAAGTCGTTCATCATTGTAAGTTTAAGGTTTTAACAACTAGGCTCTCAATTCCTCTGTCATCCACAATTTTAACTGCAATTTTGTTATGTTTACCGCTTGCAAACGGCATAGATTTAGTGCCTTTAAATTGGTCTACTAAATTTTCGTCTAATTCTGATTTTAAGGATTTCTTTAATCTACTCCAGTTATGTTTATCACTCGACATTGGGAAAAATACCTGTCTCGGATAAATAGATTTTCCATCGTAGTCTGTATCTAACATCCATACAGCAATTTTATCTTTTTCACCAGACTCGATTTTGTTAGTTCTAGAGTTGTAATAGTCGAATCCTTCTATTTGTACAACAAATTCATTTCCTTGCTTACTGATACTCACATCTGGTTGCCCCAATAACCAAAAGCCCTCTCCAATTGTTTTTTTCTTTAAGTCTTTGGTTAAAAAGTCACTGTCCATTTGAACCTTTAATAGGTTAAAACTATGATCAGCATCAAAATAATCTTTATCTCCCACTACACTTGGTCCAAATTCAAAAGCACAAAATATAATTAAGTTTGGTTTAAATTGTTTAGCCTCTTTAATTCCTTCTTCGATCTGTCTTTGGTCCATAGGAGCAAACTCATGACCAAAACAAACCAATGCTTTTTTACTTTCCTCTTTTTTTGTTTCTTTAGTATAACCCTCTGCATGTATGAACTTAGCGTTACTTAATAGTTCTAAGCTTATAAATTCTATTTTTTCACCACGCTTTCCTCGGATGCCATTTTTTCTTAAAAAATCAAGCCACTCAACTTTAATTGAATGTTTTTTGTATTTTATATCTGATGGCAACGGTTGGGCATGGTAACCCGGTATAGATTCAACTGTGAATGGACCTGTAACTCTAACTTTTGTATTATCAATTTTTGGCTTATCGTAGAGTACTTCTGGCTTCGGTGATTCATTATTTGCAATAGATTTTAGAGTGGCGTGAGATGCAGTTTCATAATTAAAACCTGACTTTATACCATTGTTTTCATCTTTTAAATTATAGTATTTAAAATCAGCGGTCATTAGTCTTTGCTTAGCCAGGGTTATTGCAACACGGGATGTGTCACATGTGATCCATCGTCTACCCCATTTTTCTGCAACATAAGCTGCGGTGCCACTTCCACAGGTTGGGTCAAGCACAATATCTCCAGGGTCTGTGGTCATAAGAATACATCGTTCTATTACTTTTGAACGTGTTTCTACTACATATCTTTGATCTGGGTTAAAACCAGCAGTGTCACGCCAAACTTCGGACATTATCTTCAGTGGGTAGTCATCTAAATAGTACTTCCACTTAAGTTTGTTACCACTTTTTAGTATTCTGCTACTTTGTTTGAGAGCATTCATTCTGTTAGGGTAAGATAATTTCCAATGACTGTTTTTGTTTGGTCTAAACACTTCTCCTTCAAATTCAAAAGGAGTATCTTGCTTTGATGCCCCTGGGCTCTCTAGACTTACCTCTCGAAATACCTTGCTTCCCTTTGGAAGGCAAGAAGGGTCTGCTTTCTCAGCTTTAGTTATTTTTCTACAGGTTCCATCTGCTAATTCCACGTTGCTATAGAAAGAGTCTGGTAGTTTACGACGAAAGAGCTGTCGATATTTAGGTTGATCATGTTTATCTGACTTATTTTTACAAAACCACAGCAAATAATCACTTGTTCGGCTCAATTGATTAGAAGTCATACTTCCTGTTTTAGCAAAAGTTATCATGCGAATAAAATTCTTCACTCCAAATACTTCATCCATAAGATTTCTAACCAAGTGTACATTTTCATCTGAAATCTGTACAAAGCAAGAGCCACTGTCGGTCAAAAGCTCTCTAGCTAAAAGCAACCGATCTCTCATATAAGTCAAATAAGAGTGTATGCCTAGTTCCCAAGTATCACGAAATGCTTTTATCACTTCAGGTCTGGACGCCAAATCTTCATCTTTGTCTTTAACCTCTCTTTTTCCAACAAAAGGTTGAAAGTTTGATGCATACTTAATGCCATAGGGAGGATCTATATAAACACACTGGACCTTTCCTGCCATCCCTTCTTTTTCTAAAAGAGAGTTCATAACTATCAATGAATCTCCAGCAATTAAACGATTTGACCATAGTTTTTCATGCTTATAAAACTCAATACATCTTTTAGTTTTGACATCATCTTGTCTCGATGAATGAAACAAAGACATTTGTGTATAATCAATAGAGTTTCTTTGCCTGATAGCTTGAATTACACTTCGTGGGTCTATTTTTTCGTGTACGTGTAAAGATGTTGTTGGAACATCAAACGAAAGCCTTTCTTTTTTTCCAGTCCATTGCAAAGACGGATCTATATGTGGATCATACGCATATTCCTTGCTTGGTACGTCAAGGTTTTCCCTCTTGGAGGTAACGACACCCGTGTTAGGATTATTCTTTCGTTTATCCTTGTGCTTGTAAATTTCTATTGTTCTTTTAGCTTTGGATTTTGTCTTTTTTGACTTCGACTTTGCTATATTTTAATCCTCCACAAGTTAAGTTGCAGGCGACGGAGGTTCTGGTGATTCAGAAGACAAAACAACATCGGAAGATATAGTAGATAAATAATTTTCTAGCTTAACAATAATTATACGGGTTCTCTTAGCAGATACAGGTGCGTTAGCTAGCAGTGATCTTTGTTCTGATGCTTTCAACCTATCCAATATATGCTTAACTGTAGGATTTTCTGTTCTTCTTGGATGCATCCCAGGTCCTGACGCATTTATCATGCTTTTCATGCTCCAAGGTAAGTCATGGTACTTTAGATTCTTCTGATCACTCATACGCTCTGTTCCTAACTATGTGGTCTGAGAAAGTGTAATACTATCTATCAAAACTGTTAAGCTTTACTTAAAATGAAACAATGCAAAAAATAAACTATACTTTCTTTGGGCATATATTTCGTATACACCAATCAAGTTGAAAAGCTTCCTTTTTCTAAGCTTAAGGCCGACAGAAGGAACAGAGTATTAATTACATTTGTGAGCTGTAATATATTTTGTTAAGAAAAATTATTTGAATAGGGAGGAGGCATCAGATTTTCTAGTGCCCGATTTTCTCTCCTGCACTTGAACCGCAGTTAGTGCAGCCGTATTTACAATATCATTTACCCCACAAGTTCTTTGCAATACATTTGCTGGCCTTGTTATTCCCATCAAAAACGGTCCTAACACTTCACCTTTACCCAACTGCTGCACCATCTTATATGCAATATTTCCAGAATCCAAGTTTGGAAAAATCAAAATGTTTGCACCTTTTTTCATAGACGAAAACGGAAATAACTCGGACACAATATCATTGTTTAACGCCGTATCTGCCTGCATTTCCCCATCTACTATTATGTCAGGATAATGTTTTTTCATAAGTTCTACCGCTTCTTTCATTTTCTTGGGATTTTCATGTTGTGCAGAAAAGTTTGAAAAACTTAACATAGCTACCCTAGGCTCTAGATGAAAATATCGTGCCACATCGGCTGTATGTGCAGCTATGTGTGCAAGCTGCACAGCGGTCGGATCGACGTTCAAAGTGGTATCCGCAAACAAATATACCTTCTGATTGATAATCATGATTATAAGTCCCGAAACAACTCCTTTTTTTGTTGTACCTATTATCTCCAGTATAGGCCTTACACTATCGGCATAGTTTTGAGCCGCCCCTGTGATCATCGCATCAGAATCACCAATAGCAGTAGACATTGCAGCAAAATAATTGGGATCCCTTATAAGCCTTAAGGCTTCTTCCATGTGCACACCTTTTCTGTGCCTTAATTGATAGAGCTTTTTTACGTACGCACTGTACTTTTTGTGCATGTTAGGCCTTTCAATAGGTACGTTTTTTATTAAGTCCAAGTTTAGCTCTTGTGCCTTATCTAAAATATATTCTTTATATCCTAACAAAAACGGACTTGCTATTTGCTCCTCCACAATTATATTCACAGCCTTTAGTATTTTTTCGTTGTGACCTTCTGGAAAAATTATTTTGGGAAGGCTTGAAGATTTGGCTCTTTTCTTCACTCTGTTTATTGCTTCTCTTATAAAACCTTTCGAAGCTCCTTGTATGCTTTCTAATTTTTGTACATACTTTTCATAATTTTTTATTGGAGTGGTAGCTACACCAGAAGCCTCTGCTGCTTTTGCAACCGCTACACTTACTCTTAATAAAACCCTAGGATCAAATGGCTTTGGTATTAAATAATCTGGACCAAATTTAAAACTTTTACCTCCATAAGCAACAGAAACACTCTCTGGAACTTCTTCTTTTGCAAGCTCCGCTAAGGCCTTTACCGCAGCTAATTTCATTTCTTGAGTTATGCTAGTGGCTCTTGCATCTAAAGCACCTCTAAATATGTACGGAAATCCCAAGAGATTATTCACTTGGTTTGGAAGATCACTTCTGCCAGTTGCAATTATAGCATCGGGTGCTACGGCCTTTACCTCTTCCGGCATAATTTCTGGAGTGGGGTTTGCCATTGCAAATACAATTGGAGTTTTGTTCATTTGTTTAATCATGTCTTTTGTCACAATGCCGCCAACAGATAAACCCACAAAAACATCAGCACCTTTTAGTGCCTGCTTTAAACTGGTTACATTTTCTTTAGTTGCAAATTGTTTTTTATAATCGTTTAAGTCAGTTCTATTAGTTGTTATAGGACCTTTAGAATCACATACTATGATGTGCTCTTGCTTAACTCCAAGACTGATAAATATCTTAGCACATGCTACCGAGGCAGCACCTGCTCCGCTAAACACTACCTTCAAGTCTTTTAATTTTTTTTTCGCTATCTCGGATGCATTTATTAATCCTGCTCCTGATATTATGGCTGTACCATGTTGATCATCGTGAAAAACTGGAATGTTCAGTTCTTTTTTTAATCTTTCCTCTATTTCAAAACACTCAGGAGCTTTTATGTCTTCTAGATTGATCCCTCCAAAAGTAGGCTCCAGAGCTTTTACCACTGATACAAATTCATCTACAGTTTTAACATTAAGCTCAATATCAAAAACATCAATATCAGCAAATCGTTTAAACAAAATGCTCTTTCCTTCCATCACTGGTTTAGAAGCTTGTGGGCCTATATTGCCCAGACCCAATACGGCAGAGCCATCAGAGATCACAGCAATCAAGTTACCACGGGAAGTATACTCAAATACCTTTGCAGGATTCTTTTGTATTTCCAGACATGGGTGTGCGACTCCTGGTGAATACGCCAAACTCAAATCTAATTCTGTATCACACGGTTTTGTGGCTACAACTTCTAGCTTTCCTTTCCTACCACTGGAGTGAAAATTAAGTGCTTTATTTTTTAAATTCATAATTTCTTACTCTATCAATAAATTACTTACCATATCGACGTACTTTAGATGACTCCAATCATTTGCACCGTAGGAAGATAAAACAACTTTATCATATTTATCTATCACAAAATTAGCAGGAAGAGCAGACACATCAAAAAATTCAGAGGTTTTATTTTCATGATCCATATAATAATCAAAGGGCATTTTCATACTAGTCCAAATATCATCAACTTGATTAGCAGGTAAGTTCTCACCCACATTTACAGCCACTACTTTAAATCCTTTGTTTTTTAAATTTTCATATAAGCGTGCAATGGTTGGAAGCTCCACTTGACATGCTCCACACCAAGTTGCCCAAAAGGCTACCAGAGTAACTACCCCCTTTGCTTCTGATAGTTTGATTACTTCATTGTTTCTAGTTTTAAGCTCAGCATGGCTTTCTTCTGATACCCATAAATTTTTCTGATCACTTGAGCCTAAATAAAGCATGCCGCCGATTACTCCGATTATTATCAATGAGGTAACAAAAAGGTGGGTGGGTTTTAATGCTAATAGCTTCATGTGATAAAAATAAGTCTGCACCAAAGCATAGTCAACAAACCGGGCATTTATCAAATAAAAAGGGTCAAATAGTAGTAGAATATGTCCTAATACTACTGGTTACCGTTGTTTTAGGTGCTGTTATTGTAAAAATGATGGTGGATAGATCGGGTGATGGTGACGAAATAGGATTTATCATAGATTATTGGAATAGATTAATAAATGTAATCGCTTCAGATGTCTAAATTGTAAAAAATGAGTCAAAAGATAAGTTTTCTAGAATGGATAAATGTAGAATAAAACCTAGTAAAATTAGCTAGTTAAACTTAAATTATAATTACAAAAAGCATGATATCAAAACCCTTGAGTTTGTATGATTTTTGTTTAACAAATGGCTTGAAAAGTTTTAAAATTTAGGGTCTATGTCTTTTTTTTGGAGTTATTTTCTAAGGTATGAAAAGGTTATTATCAATATTTTGTTTGTATAGTTTTTTTTCGTCCAGTGTAGGTGCCAATGATGAGTTGGAATTTGGGAAAGAAGCTGCGGATGAATATATTTTAAAAAGAACAAACAAGCTAACCAACCCAGACGGTCGTTTCATTGGACTTATGGCTGGTCATTCTCTGACTTCTTCGGCTTATAATTGGGGTGATAAGCAGTGCAGTGATAAGTGTAAGGGTGTTGGACGCTTACAGACAGGATTGATTTATGGAACCAGACTTAATTGGAAGTCCGTAGATCTTTTATGGCGATCTACGGTACATTTTTTTAACTTAAAGGATGAGTATGAACCTATGTCGTTTTCTGTAAAACCTACTTTGGTGTTTCCCGAATTTAGATCTCAGATACCTGTTTACTTTGGGGTAGGTGCTGGTATTGGAATGTTTATCAAGCAGGCGTTTGAAACTTCCGCAATTTCCATTGATCTTGACATGTTTGCCGGAGTTAGATGGAGCAACCTATTAGGCCCTATTGGATTTTTTGCTGAGTTTGGCTTACAGTCCAAAATATTTTTACTGCATAGAGGAAGATTCAACTCCGGCTATGCGGCAGCCGGCTTGGGAGTTAATTTTTAAAACAATACTGGCGGCTCGTCATCTTCTTCGTCTTCATCATTTCTGCATAAGTCATTCGGACACTGATTAATAAATTCATCTGCACAACTTGTAGAGGAAGTTGCTGCCGTAAATCTATTTTTACATTGCCTTAGGATCAAACTATCTGCATTGACATAACATCCTATGGTGTTATGTACATAGCATTTTTCTTGTTCAGGATATGGTGTGTTATCATCGTCATCATTATCATCCGTAGTACACCAAGATGAATCCTGACTTGCAAAGAAGCCTTGTTTGCTAAGCTTATAGTAAACTTTTCTTGCGTGTACTATATTTAGAGCGGCTACTCCAAACGTAATGCTTTGACAAGCACCCTGCGTATCTTCAGTAATCGAAACTGACATTTCAGTGTTGCTGGTATCACATTTTGTAGGTTCTTGTGTTAGCTGTGGAGATAATTTTATTTTACAAGTAGTCTGAAAGTCGTTATTCATTTCTAGTAGTAGCTGATATGGTGCATCTCCCGATGGACAAATGGCACTGGCTGGAGGTGATGCTTCCACTTGACCTTGTACAGGAACACTGCCCTGAGGGCATAGGTAGTGCAAGCTTGAATTAATATCTGAAATTACTCTCACAGTTTTTTGATAAGTGTTGTTACAACTGTCATGTTCAGAATGATTCTGTGCAACTATTTTATATATGCCTGGATCAACCAAAGAAAATTCTAGCTCTTGTGTTTTCTTAGTCTTATCAAATAAGCTATTGGCTTGGCCGCCACCTTCTGGAGTGTAGTGTATTTGCCAACTAATGTTTGATTCATCTTGAGCATCAGACAGTGTAAGAACTACATCCGAAGCTCCTAGTACATCTTCTTCATACGGATTTTCTTCATCAGGTTGTACTAAACTCACTAGTTCACTTAGTAAATTCTGACCTAGAACATTAGTTAGCGACTGTCTGTTGTCTTCATGCTGTTTGTTTTTTAAAATGAAGAGTTCTATTCTGCCCGAATCACTACATGATGCAAGCTCATTTGTTCCCATGCCAGCTATGGTACAGTTTTGAAATATGAGCATTGAAAAAAGCACAAGCATAAACAAGACAACTGTTATGCTTATGTAGCGTTTTTTTGATTTTGAAACCGCTGTCATAGATGAACACCCCCACTATTAAAATAATGCTCGCATAATATACATTCTAGGATAGAATGCAAGTCAAAAGATAAAGCGTCAAGTGATCAAATTTAAGGTTAGTTTTTTATCTATAAATTTTTGTGATTAAGGGTTATTAGTTAGTTGTGGCAGATAAGCAGAGTAAATTTGAAGAAAACGTAGATGGGGCATTTTATGTAGATGACTCTTGTATAGCGTGTGATGCCTGTAGTGTTGCGGCTCCTTGTAACTTTAAGTTATTAGAAGGTGAGTATGCGTTTGTATTTAAACAACCTGAGTCTGACGAAGAACGAGATCAATGTCTAGAAGCTTTGGAAAGTTGTCCAGTGGAGGCTATTGGCCAAGATGGAGAGTAGGGCGGTTCTGAAAAAATTAAAAACTCATTACAAATTGGCTAAGTGTGCTCTAGATCATAAAAATCCTTGGCAACTGTTGATAGCCACAATGTTATCAGCACAGTGTACTGATGAAAGGGTGAATATGGTAACGCCAGTGTTGTTTAGTAGATTTAAAAGTGCAAAAGAGCTGGCTAAAGCTAATATTAGAGAGGTGGAAAAGCTGGTATATTCAACTGGTTTTTATAAAAATAAAGCACGCAATATAGTCAAAGCTTCTAAAGCAATAGCTGGGCTGGGTAAATTTCCAGACAGTATGGAAGTGTTAAGTGCTTTACCTGGGGTAGGTAGAAAGACTGCCAATGTAGTTTTAGCTAATGCATTTAATCAGCCAGCTATTGTTGTGGATACTCATGTTACTAGACTTGTAAATAGATTAGGTTTTGCTGAAGGAAAAAACGCTGAGATTTTGGAAAGAAAACTTATGACAATGATAGATAAAAAAGATTGGATTATGTTTTCTCATTATTTAATTGCACATGGTAGAACTGTTTGTACAGCCAGAAAGCCTCTGTGCGGTAGTTGCTTTTTAAGTAAACTTTGTCCTAAGATCGGAATATAACAACTATTGCACTTGTTTTATCTTGTTAGCGGGCTATACTAAATATTGGACTTAGCACAAGTTATGTCTGTTAAGTAAACCTGTGTGCTTGGTTTATTTCCATGGGGGTTTTTCTTTTGAGATGGGTTCATTTTAACAAGCAAGGTTTTTCAATGATAGAGATTATGATCGTAGTATCTATCTTAACTTTGTTGGCGTCTTTAACTGTCTCAAATTTTTTAGATTATACTGCTAAAGCTCGCAAGCAAGGTGCTCAAGCTTATTTGGCTAGTTATTATTCTTCTACCAAAAATGCAACTATGTATTTGGGGTGCAACCCTGGTAATTTTGTGGCTGTTGGGTTCAATCCTACTGGGATTATTAGGTCTAGAATTTTAACAGCAGATGGTGGGTGTGACGATTTACCTGTGGGTTTTCCAGAATCAAAAGATTGTGTATCTACGGCTTATGATAAGAATCATAGCGGTTCGGAATGTGTTGTAGGGGATAGTTATAAACCTTTATTTGAAGAAGAGGCTTCTTTGGAAAATGTGGGTGATAGAAGGTGCCCTGCTATTGATGGTCAGTCAATATCTCCTGATAACAAAGGCAAGGATTATTTTTTTAAAGCGTTGGCTTGTTCTGATTATGACGATGATCCTTTGTTGATGTGTGTTTGTCATAATGGAGTGATAGGTGTTGGTAAACAGTGTAGCTTTGATGAGTGTAAGGATTGTGCTACGGAAAATTGTGCTTCTTATGAATGCAGTACAAATGCAGACTGTACTGATACTAATAAACCAGAATGTAATTCTAAAACTAGAACGTGTCAGAAGAGAAGTTGTAACCCTGATTGCATTGCAGGGCAGACGTGCAATAACGGAAGTTGTGAAAGTGTATGTGATGAAGATAGCAATCTTCCCCATTATAATCCTGATGATGGGACATGCGTACAGTGCACTAAAGATGCTCATTGTACTGTAGAAGGCGAGAGTTGTTTGGATGACAATAAATGTGGTGTGCCACCGCAGTGCACACAACATGATTTGGATAACTGCATTTATTGTATAGGTGGAAGATCTCAACAGCAATGTAATTCATCACAACATTGTGCAGGAAAAAGTAGTGATGATACCAGATCTGTATGTCATGCATGTATCTCGGATTCAGAATGTGGATGTGGAAAAAAATGTGATACTACACAATCAATAAACAAGTGCGTGGAAACATTATCATGCAATGATCCTAGTAGGCCGCTGTGTAACAACATAAATGGTCAGGACAGATGTGTAGAATGTATAGGTGGAGAAAATAGTAAAAATTGTAGTGGTGCAAAGCCACATTGTGATGGCTTTAGATGTGTAGAGTGTTTGAATGATCGTCATTGTGAAAAAATTTATTCTGACAAAACCACCTGCGGTGGTGATGGAGTTTGCTATGATCAAGGCGAACAGGGCCCATGATATTTGAAGCTCTCCCTGCTAGCAAGTATTAGTCAAAACTTCAGATCTTATAAGCAAGTTTGTTTATAGTCTGTCTGGAACGCCAACCTTCGTCTCAATTATTTTGTAGCCTAATAGTTGTAGACTTCTATAACTAACGAAGATGGTCAACTAACGAATCTGGTCGTATGGTTTTCCGGGGTACGTCAATCTTCGATTGACTTGAAAGCCCCTACAAACCACACGACCATCTTCTTTAATTACATATGCAATCTTTTGGATACAAACTGACTACTTAGTAGGTTACTGTGTGTGCTTATTAAAAATGCCAAAGCAGCTTATCAAGGTAGACTCCGAAAAATTTTTTGGAAGTTTATTACTACAACGAAGATGGGTGTATGGTTTGTCGAGGTACGCTGCTCTTTCGAGCAGCTTGAAAGCCTCTCTAAACCATACACCCATCTTTTATTGTTGTAGCTTGCATATTTTAGTCTGCTTAATATGTCGTGGTTACCTTTTTGTAAATGAAAGGTACTGTATCAGAAGGTACTGTCTCAATGTGATAATTTATATGTGTGTGAGGGGTATTTTTCTGGACTTAGTTTTGTTTTTCTTTGTGAAAAGGGTTTTTTGTCGTAGAATTTAGAGTTTGGTAAGTTTGGTTTTAAGTTTTAGGTTTTTATTTTGTTTTTTTTAAGATCTTTATTTATTCGTTTTAAAAATACTTTTCTTTTAAAGGGCCGGCTGAAAGCCGGCAGATTGATTGGGTCGAAGGTTGGTTTTTATAAAGCTCCGCAGCTATTAGTTAATTTCTTCTTCAAGAGGCCTGCCGAAGGCAGGCAAACTGATCCAACCGTAGGTTGGCCAGCAAATGCGTCCAGTCGCCATGGATGGTTCAAAAGCTTATGTGAATCACGAAAAACTTGGTTACTCCGAAGTTCTGCAGCCGTTAGGTTGCAAAAGCTTCCAACCGCAGGTTGTGGATTTACGATGTTGGAGACATTGATAGGATTGGCGTTGGTATCAGCTACAGGTTTTGTGGTTACGTTTATGACGGCTAACATGACGACTTTAACTCAGAGGAAGCATGATACTTATATGTGTTCATCTGTAGCTGGTAATGTATTGGCTCATTTTTCTAAGAATGGCAGTAAGGTTTCTCCTAAGAAAGAAGTAGCTACTATAAAAAAATCGGGGGGGGGGGGCGACCAAAATTTAAGCAAGATTGGTCATAATACTTCTGTAGATTCTCCATTAAGTGCTTCATCTAGTGGAGTTACTTTACATTTAGATAGGTTATATGATGGTTCAGATGTTGGAGTTTTGGAGGACTTGTATAATAAGTATTTAAAGACATCTTCTACTAATCCTATTTCTATATGTCCATCAGATGCTCAAATTAGTAACAGTTCAGCTTTGACTTTTGATCTAGTGAAGATGGAGTTTAAGTCTCATGAGTCTTCTGCTCCTTTGATAAAGTTAGGTGATTTAGACAAGTGGGTTGAAGAGAATCCTAATAAATATCGTAAGCTTAAGGATGAAGATAAACGGACAGCTCATCAAGGGCTAGCAGACAACAATGGTTCATCTTCAGATGGATATAAGTGGGATAGGTTGACCGGAGAGTCGTTATTTTTGTTAAGTGAGCGTTTATCTGATATATCGTCCTTATCCTTTGGTCCAGTTGAGCCTGTGAGTAGTTATACTCCTGTAAGTAATTACATAGCTAAGTCTAAGTATGATGTTCGTATTGGTATAAGGCCTTGGGATATAAGCAAGAATGAGAAGACAGATAGTTGTAACAGGCATAAGAGTAAGGCTATACATCCTATTTTTGTTCGTCCTCGTTCTGTTTATGATAAACCTGAGAATTCAGATAAGAGTAAGTTAGGTTATAAGCTTGCTTCTAGTTTATCAGGTTTGCCTGAGGCTAATATTCGTCATGATCTTGGATTTAAGTTATTTGTGGAGGTTGAGGAGAGGAAGGCAGTATCTAGTTATGATCCTATCAGATGCAGAGCTGAGAAGGTATTTTCTTATTCTCAGAGGTATGTAACAGCACGCAATAAGACAATAGTAAAGACTACTTCAGTTACTACGACTCAACCACCTGATAATAGCTTTCAAGCTAATTTAGCTAGTAACAAAAATAACAACAAGTTAGTTAGTAGCAAAGCTAATAACAACAAGTTAGTTAGTAACAACTTAGTTAGTAATCTGGCTAATAAAGCTAATAATAAGCATAATCCATCTACAATATCTCTATCTTCTGTGTCTAATTCTGAGGCTGATTCTTCAGACAGTTCATCAACTTCAACAACGACCACTACCCTTCAATGTACTACAAATTCTGATAATTCTACGACATGTAGGTTTAAGCTAGAAGGTCGTGTATGGGATAGGGGTTATAGGTGTCCAGATGGTAATGATGCAGGATATTGTTTAAATTCCAGTTTTAGTAAGGGAGTATTTTTATGTCGTTTGAACAAAAAGATTAGTGGTATAGATCATCCAGTTGGAGATTGGTTTTTATGTGATGATTTATCTGGTAGTTCCTTTACTATTGGTGATGATACACATCCTGTGACTGCCCAGCTATATGCGAGTGATCCTGAAGGTGGTGATCGTAGTAAAGATAAGGAGTTACATTTAAGATTTACTGAGTTGCCTGCACCTGATTCTAGTATTGAGTATAGTATAGAGCTTAGGTTAGTGGATGAGTATGGTAACTACTCTCCATCGCCTCAAGAAGATGCACTTATTTTCTCTACGACTACTACAACGGATCCATGTGCTGGGGTAACATGCACTGGCATTCAGAGGTGTAATAGTGCTACTGGCCGTTGTGAATGTCCAGCTAATCATGCTAGTTGTCGTAATAATGCTATTTGCTGTGATCCTGGTAGTATTTGCGTAAATAATGGTTGTGCCTGCGATAATGCTGCTTGTACAGCACTTGGAAAAGTTTGTAGAAATGGCCATTGTGTAAATCAACAAAGTCAACAAACTTGTGAGCAAAGAAGAGGTACAGATGATTGTCTAACATGTGTTGGCGTAATAAATCCTTATGGAAATCCTGTAACTAAAACATGTGGTACAGGTAAGACTTTAAACACTAGCACTTGTGCTTGTGAACCTACTGGAGGTGGTGGAAGTACTGGTGGAGGAGGTTCAGGTGGTGGAGGTGGGGATACTTCCTGTAGTGGTCCTTCAGATTGTGGCAACTGCCAAAAATGTGAAGGTGGGCAGTGCGTAGCTGAAACATGTAGTGACCTTAGTTGGCCTAGAGGTACTCATGAGCAAGGTCTACAGGAATACTGTGGCTATGAAACAGGTAGCCCTGGTTGCAGCCTTACCTGCTATCGTGGTGGTAAGATTTGTACTAGTGAAGAAACTTGTAACCCAACAACTAAGAAATGTGAGACTCCTCCTGCGTGTACTGAAGATTCAGATTGTAATGATAGTTGTAAAAAGTGTAGTGATGACAAAAAATGTGTACCTAAATCATGTGCAGACATTGATTCTAGTTATCATACAGATCCTTCGTATTGTGGAGCAAGACCGATATCAAATGCTGGAGGATGTAGTATTAATTGTTCAACTGGTGGAGTACGATGCTCTTCTAGCACACCTAGCACACCTGTTTGCAGTAGTGGGAAGTGTATATGCCGTGTAAATGCAACATGTCCAGGTGATTGTAACAAGTGTGTAAGTGGAAGCTGTAATGGTGGGACACCTTGTACTTTAAGTGCCGCAGATATAGATAACTGCAAGACATGTCCTACTGGTAATCCATCATGCGGTTCACCAACTTCTAGATGCACTAACCCTAAACCTCATTGCAAGGGCAATAATGTATGTGTACAATGTACTCAAGACTCACATTGCCCAGAAGGATATGAGTGTGCCATCAACAACAACCAATGTGTGCGTGTCAATCCATGTACAGATAGAACAATTGTTTGTGGTGAGCAAAATAGCGGTGGTGAATATGATATGACTAGTTATCCAAAAACTTCATCACAAACTTGTAACCCTGATGACAAAACAAAATGCGGAGTAACTTGCTATAGTGGTCATGCTGCAAATAGAACATGTTCCCCTAGCTGCCCAGCAGGCCCGTGCAATTATTGCGATAAATGTGAAGGTACATGTGCTGTATTGGATCTAGATCCATCGATTTGTACTGATTGCTCACAAACTAACCAAAATTGTGTTCAATCTGCTACTAAGTGCGAAATGGTGTGTGAAACTACTCCAGTAGTAAGGTGTAAGGAGGATAATGCTTCTGTTACAAATAACTGCTGGTTTGAGACAAATTCGCCTAGTTGTGGACATGAATGTCCAAGTAGTAGCTATTCAGAAGATAACGGTGCTAAATGTTCCACCATGGGTGTACCTACACCACTGTGTTCTTTATGATTAAGATGGATTACACTGTTATTGTAGGGGTCGTCAGGAGAAGACAACTCATTCTATCATCTACAAAATGTGTTAACCAAACGGTCTAACAAGAACCTGGGGCACAATAAAACTTAGACGCATCCTCTATTGTGTACTGTAAAGCTTCTGAGGCATCTATTTGTTCATCACCTAAACGAATCGGCTCATCATCAGCCAATTCATTGTAATGAACTGGGCAAAATCCTACATCAAGCTGATTATCGTGCCTACCTTCATCTACACACAGCTCTTCTTTAGTTACCGTTCTGTTAGCGCTAAAAAAAGGTATACTACCTGTGTGAACTGACATTATTGTTCCGTATGGGACTTGCGTTCCTTCGACAGTGTTGGCATATCCTCTGTATCCATAAGCTTTAGGAGGAATACCTCTAACAGGGAAAGTAGAAAAATCTTCTTTGTTATGAGCTAATCCAAGGTTATGACCAATTTCGTGAGACAAAGTTTCTATGAAAACATGGTGCTGACCAGAACTGGATATATCTGGCAATCTTCCTTGGGAACAAGTAGGATCCACAGTACCGTTAGCACTATAAACTCTTGCATGTTCAAACGTAGCACCATCAAGTCTGGCACCAGCAGTTCCACAAATTCCTGTTCCTCTTCTATAATTTTGTATTGAATAAATAAGATCAGCACCATAATTTTTTCGCATTGGTTTAATTAAGTCGAATGAAGCGTGGCCTACAGCTGATCTAGAGTTTATATCTAGAGTATTTAACTGACACTGCATGTAGTGTTTGTACTTTTGAAAAGGCACAATAGCCGCAGCTCTAAATTCTACATTAACTCCTGACCTTTGATAAATATCATTCACATGAGATATCACATCATCTCTTATAAAATCATCCCAACCAGGTGTAGAATATCTTTCGGACATTACAAATCCAATATCTATTACATAAGTTGTATTAGGATCAGCTCTTCTTCCTAATGGCTGTGCTTGATGAAAATGCATGTCTGGAGCATCTAATTCTGTAAACCCTGGAGGATAACGAACATAAGCTCCACAAAAAGACTGCTTTTGATGATCTTCACCATCAATAGGTATTGTAGTCATATAACCTTGCGATGCTTCAGCTCCACAAGCAAGGCTTGCTACAGCATCAATACTAAAACCTTGTTTGCTATTGTTTTTTACAGTTTCTAGATAACTTTCTAGTATATTATGCCTAATCACTGTATCTACACTTGATCTTTTAATATAATTACTAGCCGAAACTACATAATCGCCAGCTTGATACAGTCCAACTTGATGCCTTCCGTGCGGATTCAATCCAGTATTAGGAGGATCTATTTCAATAGTAATGCCGTTGTTTGTTTTGGTTACGGTGATTTGATCTTGATCAATAGGACCATCTTCTACTAATAAATCATCAGTATTAATCTCATAATCAATGTTAGCACCAGTATCAACAGGATTGATAGCTAGTATGTCTAGAATATTATTATCATCTATTTCAGACCATCCGTTGTTGTCTATAAATACAATATCAGAATCAAAGTTTATTTCTAAGGTAGCTTGAGGGTTGTTGTTAGAACTAAAAGTATAAGTTACATTTGGGATTAAATTTTCACATCTTGCAGTATTATTAGCATCTCTAAAATAAAAGTAGCCTTTTTCAGCTCTAGTACACGGGTTGTTGGCAATAACATTAAATGAAGATTCTTTTGTTATAGCGGCTATATAAGCATCAACATTAGTACTTTGTTGTACTTTTGTGGCATCTGTCTTTGGAGCATAGTTTTTGGTTAATATAGAATACTCCCCAACATGATAGATTTTTCCATTAGAGCCATTTGGAGGTTTTATAGTTATAACTGTATTAGAGCTTTCTTCGGTTATAGATATATTATCTTGATTTATAGAGCCTTCTGGAGTTGTAAGATCAGCTTCGTTGTTTTTTTTAATCTCCAGCATTTGTAAGACGTTTTCTGTGGTTAGTTCTCTAAAGCCAGATGAATCTATAAAAACAACCTCAGAATCAAACTTTATCCTTATTGTAGTGTCCGGATCACCGTTTGAAGAATCGGATTCTTCGCCTGTACTTGTTATAAAAGAATAAGTTAAGATTGGAAGCTTTATACAAGCACTATTAGCACCTTCTAGTTGAAAATAACCTTCAATATCTCTTACACATGGAGTATCTACTCTAAATGAAGTCTCTTTTTTTATAGCGTTTAGATAACTAGATGAGCTGCTAGTAGATATTTTACTTGCATCCTGGGCTTTAGCATAATTACTTGTGATTATCCTATAATCCCCAGGTTCGTAGTTGGTTTCATCTGGAGGAGATATAGTAATAACTGTATTAGAATTTTCTTCGGTTATGTATATGTTATCTTGATTTATAGAGCCTTCTGGAGTTGTAAGATCAGCTTCGTTATTTTTTTTAATTTCCAGCATTTGTAAGACATTTTCTGTGGTTAATGCTTGCTGTCCAGATGAATCTATAAAAACAACCTCTGAATCAAACTTTAGTTTTATACTAATATCAGGATCACCGTTTGAAGAATCTGACTCTGTGCCATCATTAGCTATAAAAGAATAAGTTAAGCTTGGAAGTTTTATACATTCGTTATTAGCACCTGAAAGTTGAAAATATCCTTCTTGTCTTCTAGTACAAGGAGTCTCTGGTATAGGTGGAGGTTTAACTGGCTCAGGACCTGTAGCATCATTACAAGACGATAAACCTAAGGTAGCTAATACTAACAATGCTCCATTTAAGACTGGCTTTATTCTAGTAGATGCAGCTCTTCCTGCTAAAGGAATAAGCTTAAGCTTTCTTACAGGACTTAGAGAAAATAATGTACCTGCTGCTAAAAATTTTAGCTTACTTTCTTCCTGTTGATCTTTTTCATCTTCTTCTTTTGGTTCAAAACTTATATCATCTGATAGATCTATACCTAAGTTATCTATAGCCGACTGACCAAAGTTCTTATAATCGTTAGTATCACTAACTCTATCATCATTAGTATTAATACTTTCACTTTTTTGAATTCCTAAGCTTTCACAATAAAGATTGTTCTTAGAAGAATTAGAAGTACACAAATTTTTAACAAACTCTAAAATACTATCTCTACAAGCTTCGTTATCTATTAGAAGCTTCCCATCTTCTGTTCTTTGTAGTTCAATAAAAGCTTCGATAGCTGGGATGTCTTCAACCTGACTATTTTCACTAATAACATCTTGTAAGACTCTGCAAGAGGAGACAGCTTTATTAGCTAATCTGAGATCATCTAAGCTAGGCTCCGTGTAGGAAACACTTTGAGCTTTAGCATAAGTAAAGCTGAATATAAACAATGATGTTACAAATATTTTTATTTGTTTATTATAGCTTATATATCCGATAAGTTTGGTTATCATAGTTATTTTCTTCATAAAAAAATGTTATACCAAGATATTAGCACATCTTTAGTTAAGGATAAGATTTTATTATAAAGGTTGTAGTATTTCCATAAAAGTTTTTGGCTCGTAGTGAATACTTGTATATTTCTTACAACATTACATTGTGATTTGATATCGAACTGTATTTTTTTGATATGTTATGTGTACCTTAGAACAAGGTAAGGCGTAGTTCTAATTGATAAAAAGGAAAGATGTAAATTTAAAAAAGATTGATTTATATCGCAATAGTAAAATTGTGGATTGTGACCTAGCTGATTTAAACTATAAATATATTTTATAAAAACCAACGGTTGGTTGCATTTTTTTTATAACTATGCTAGCTTGTCGCAGAGGTTGTTTTATGAGTAAAGACATCAAATTTGAAGATTCAAAGCGTTTGTTGGGTGAGACTATAAAAGGTTTAGAGAAGGTTCGTCTATTTCAAGAAGAGACAGCTCGTCAAATGCAAGAGACGGATCGTAAGATGCAAGAGACGGATCGTAAGATGCAAGAGACCTCTCGTGAAATAGATCGTATATCAAAAGCTGCTAATAAGCGTATAAAGCATCTGGATAATTTATTTAGTACTCAATGGGGTGCATTGATTGAGTCTCTGGTTAAAGGTCAGTTGGTAGATCTTTTAAAAACTAGAGGTATTAATGTTGACAGAACAGCCCAGATTGATTCGTTTGAACGTGATGGTCGGCATTATGAGTTTGACGCTATAGTGATTAATAGCGTTGAGGTGGTGGTAGTTGAAGTTAAGACTACCCTGACTGTTCAAGCTGTTGATGATTTTATTGACAAGTTGAATTCATTTAAAAGGCTTTGTCCGGAGTATTCTGATAAAGTGGTGTACGGTGCTGTGGCGTATTTGAAAACCAAGGGTAGTGCTAATATATATTCTGAAAAGAATGGACTATTTGTAATTAAGGCTACAGGTGACAGTGCATCTATAACCAATGAAGAAAATTTCAAGCCTAAGAAGTTTTAATATTATGTCTGCCAATACACATCTTAGTTTGTTATGTTAATGTCATTTTTTGAAAGCTTTAAGTACGTAGGACATTTAGTCCCAATAGCAGCACTTAGGATATACCTAGGTGTCTACTGCATATATGAATTCTCCTCAATATACAACGAAGGCATTTTGCCCATAGACCAGCTCAAGGAGACAATTTACAAAAATCTATCTCCACAAGAAAGTCTAGGAGGATATCAAAAATGGCTGATTGAGTCTGTTATAGATCATTGGCAGTTTGTAGCCTATTTTACTCTAATTACAATCCTACTAATTGGCATTTCATTCACAGCCGGATTTATGGTAAGAATATTTTCTCTAATTGCCGTATTTATAAGCTCAAATATTTTAATGCTCTGTAGTCTGGACGAAATCATGCTACACCAAATCCTGATAGCTGTAAATTTAACCTTTTGTTGGGTTGGTGCCGGCAGATGTGTGGGCATCGATTACTTCTTTTATAAAAAAAATAGAGGATTATTTTGGTAAGAATAATTTTAGTAATCTTTGCTCTGGCTTTTCCTACTTGGACAATTTTAAAAAAAAAACCAGATTGTAACCTAACAATCTACACATATTCTTCATTTACTAGCAGCTGGGGAGCTGGTCCCATATTGCAAAAAATGTTTCAAGATAAACATAAATGTAATTTAACTTTTGAGGACGTTGGGGACGCTAGAACTATCCTACAGCACATCAAAAGAGAAATAGATATAAAATCAAAGACCGATGCAGATGTTGTATTGGGTCTTGATCAATATTCAATAGGTGAAGCCAAGAACATAATAGAGTGGGAAAATATCAATGAACTAAAAACCGATTTTGAGTTTTTTAAAAACGAAAATCTTTTTGTAGCATTTGATTGGGCTCCTTTAGTCTTCATTAGCAACTCCAAAGAAAATATTAACTCTATCGATGAAATATTAAATCACAAATACTCACTTATGGAGCCTAGAAGCAGCTCTCCTGGATTCCAATTTTTGATTTGGACATTTGATGTTTTAGGCAAGGATATAGTGGTAAAATTTAAAGAGAATGCACATACTATATCACCCTCTTGGAGCAGTGCTTATGGGCTTTTTACCAAAAAAGAAACAGATATTGCATTTACCTACCTTACTTCGCTTGCGTACCATTGGAAAAACAATGAGACAGAATACAAGTTGGTCGAAATAGATAAACCTCACCCTTATCAAGTGGAGTTTTTAGGTTTGCCAGCTCAAAGCAAAAAAAAAGACATTGGCAAATTATTTATAAACTTTATTCTGTCTAAAGAAATTCAAAAAGTTGTTATGGATAACAACTACATGCTACCTGTTATACCCTCGGTTGTTGAAGGCACTGTATTTGACAATTTACCTAGCTTACAACTGGTAGATTATGCAGATAAGAGTAAAGAAACTTTTAATCCAGAGCCATACATAGATTTTTGGAAAAGTATATGAAGCAAGTAATTTTATTACTGCTATTTTTGTTTTTACTTTTGCCTTACACTTTTTTGTTCCTACTGCAAAATAACTTTCTTCCTGTCGGCATAGAATTTAAAGTGATCCATCATACATTTATACAAGCATTTATTAGTGCGGTATTATCTGTATTATTAGGCTTGATAGGTGCGTGTGGTCTGCTGAGCTTTAGAAAACTAGAATTTATATGTCTTTTACCTTCTGTATTACCATCATTATTCGTAATAATTGCCTTGTTAAACCTAAACGTGCCCTATGGATTAATAGGCGTGGTAACTGCACATACCATGATAAATGTGGGTTTGGTTTCATTTATATTGGCACAAGCTATTAAAAGATCATGCGGTAGAGAGATATTTTTAGCAAGGCTTTGTGGTATATCCAAAATCAAGACCTTTTGTACAATTGTCTTGGCAAAAATTAGAACACAAATATTTTATGTTTTTCTTACAGTGTTTGCTTTTTGTATTTCTAGTTTTTCTATTCCATTGATACTAAGCGGTGGAAAACTACAAGTTATGGAGCTTTTGATTTATGAGCTAATAAGATTTGATAATAACTTCTCTGCTGCTGCATGGATTGCTATTTATCAAACTATTTTTATATTAATTTTAGTAATAACGTTATCCAGATTTAATTTAGAAAAGAACAAAACTATGGGTTGGGATTACATCAGTTTTAAGCCTTTTATTCTATTACCTACGTCAATTACAGTTTTATTATTTGGTTCTGTTGTTTTTAACCTTGCTGGAGCACAAATTATAGATGTGTTTTTTAATGTGGACATGTTAGAAGCACTAGTTGGTACAATTTCTTTAAGTGCACTAACTGGTATACTCACTATGTTAGTTTTAGGAATGATCTTATTTGTTGGTGAGAATAAATTTTTGGATAGAATCTATTTATCGTTTGTAGCTCCTAGCACTGCTGTCATAGGCATATCTATGGTCGCATTATCCTATTGGTTGAACATTAATTTTACTTCCATAGCTTTATGTTTGTTATTTATTGGGATACTTTATAGATTAGGTTGGTCGGATGAGATATCCAAGCATAGAAGACAAAAGTTTTTAGCTAAACTTACTGGGCAAAGTGACTTTTTAATATTTAAAAATATCTCTTGGCCGCTTAGTAAAAATGTGGCAGGAAGGCTGGCTGGTTTGGCATCTTTTTGGGCTGCCGGAGATTTTGCCGTTTGTACAATTTTAAATGAGCCAACTTTAGGGCTGGTGGCAAAAAATTTGTTATCCAGTTATAGAATAGATGGTGTAGGCTGGATTTTTTTATTGATGATTTTGGTTGGATCCATGATGTATTTTATGTTCACTTATGTCACTCGTTAGAAATATAAATCTAAAATTAAATAACTTTTGCTTAAAGGTAGAAGAGGTAGAAATCCCTGATAAAGGCATGACAATTATTATGGGAGAAAGTGGTAGCGGAAAGAGCACTTTTTTGAAAGTGCTAATGGGTTGGTTTAACCCAAAGGGATGGAGTTGGGTTTTTAAAAATCAGGATATAAGCCATCTACCTCCTGAAAAAAGACGCATAGGGGTATTGTTTCAAGAAAATGATATTTTCCATCACTTAACAGTCAAAGGTAACTTGTTATTTTCAGGGAAGATAAAAAAAGAGACACATTTATTTGAAACACTTGTACAGAAATTACATTTAAAACCTATTTTAGCTAAAAAAGGTCATGAATTATCCGGAGGCCAAAGGCAGCGTGTAGCTCTGGCAAACGCTCTTATAACTGAGCCTAATATATTATTATTAGATGAGCCTTTTAATTCTCTGGATAAGGCTTTAAAAGCACAAGCTACAGATCTAACCTTAGATGCGATAGACACATTTAAAATTCCTGCAATTATGGTGACGCATGAAGAAAATGACATATCCATTGCAAATAAACTCATACAGATTCATGATGGTAGGGTGACCAACAAATGTTAAATTTTATAGTTGCTAAATAGTACAGGTTATGCTTGATTATTTATATCCCATGTTGTGGGTTGGGGTTATCAGATCATGGAGGTGTCATGTTATGATTTCTAAAAATAATTCTAGAAAAGTTTTTTATTTGATATTGGCTATATTGTTAGTATCTCCTTTTGAACGTGCTAGAGCAGTGTCTTTTCTTGGTAAAGTGTCTACTGGATTTCCTGTTATCAAATCTGATTTTTATGGTGATCAAAGTGGAGCTTCAATAAGTTTCAAGCCCGCTGCGGCAGATTTCAATTTGGGTCTGAATTTGGTGTTTAATAATGGGCTGTTGGTTGGTGTAACCGGAGATATATACAGGAATCGAGATAACCCTGTGGATGTTGATTTGAAACGAGCAAACGGCTTGGGAATAAACGTAGGTTATTGGAGTTCAGGTATTCATGCAGTAGCCACTTACCTGCCATTGGTAGCCGGCTCCTCAATATCTGGGCTGAAGTTATCTAGCCCTGTAGGTTTTGTAGGTCAAATTGGATACTCCTTTAATTTTGTTAGCCTCATTCCTGGAATTAAATCTTGGCCTCACTTGGGTATAGGGCCTAGTGTTAGATATAAATTAATACTTCATGATAACAAGGCTGGCTCTAACGTGACAAGTGGCGAACAATCAACAATAACTTCGACATCTGTAATGCTTGATGTAGTCTTTTTATTTTAGAAAAGATACATTAAGTGTTATTTGCGTTTCAAATACAAAAAATACTTGTCAAATGCCATCAAAATAATAGATAAGAAATTTTACTATGTCGCAAAATTGTAATTACATGCTACTGAGCCTACATATAAAAAATGTAGGGGCAGGTGCCCTTGGAACAAAGACGAAAGAAGTAGCAAACCCTGATAGTGCAAAGAATATTCAAAAAAGATTATGTGCAGATGAGCTTTACTATCTAAATACCTGCAACAGAGTAGAAATTCTTATATCTCATGATAGAAATAAGATCATAAAACCTGACATGTCTTCTTATAAAGTAAGAACTAATCTAAAAGACATAATATCACATCTTTTGAAAGTGGCTTCTGGTGCTGATTCTGTTCTATTTGGAGAAAACCAAATAATTACCCAATTTAAGGATGCAATGGAAGTATCTAGAAAACAGAATTTGATAGGTCAAAATTTATACCCTCTTTTACAAATGATTGTAAGAGATGCAAAGACTATAAAGTCTAAGGTAAAAATGACCTCTAGCTATAATTCTGTTAGCTCCATGGCAGGGCACTACATTAGAAACAGATCTAGAGGAAAGCATATGAAAGTATTACTGGTAGGGTTTAGTAATACAAACAGGGCCCTATATTTGTTGTTAAACAAAGCTCCCAATATAGAAATATATTGGACAAACAGAACCAATGATAAAATAGATGCTGATGATGTACATAAAATTGAGTGGGAAGATTTTTTAAACGGTTCGCTTCCTGGTGTTAATGTAATTGTGCTTGCTACAAAGTGTAATGATACTTTACTAACTAGAAAAAACCTAAACACCACAAATGCTAATTTAGTTGTAGATTTATCTGTTCCATCAAATGCATCTAAAAGAATGGTGAGTGCAAACCATGCCGACTATATTGGCATTTCTGAGATAAATGATCTAATCAATCAATCACAAAAAGATTCAAAGGAAAAACTGGAAATAATAAAACATATAATAGATCTAAAAGCTGACATACAAATAAAAGAGCTTGCTGTAAAAACCAACAGTAATGTTGTAACTAACATTTTGCACACTTCTGAGGAAATATATAATCAGGCCATGCATGAATCATCTAATTATCTTCAGGATTTCGACGAAACTTCAATGTTGCAAGTAAAAAAATTCTCAAAGCATCTTGTTAAAAAGTTAAATCATGAATATTTGGAAACGTTAAAGCTACTATTATCCAGATGAACATTCGAATTGGCACTAGAGGCAGCCCTCTGGCTGTTGTTCAAGCAACTATCATTGAACAACTGTTAAAATCAAAATATCCAAACATAAAAATAAACACGATTACTATAAAAACAAAAGGAGATATTACATCATGTCCTTTAACTCAACTTTCTGGTGATGGATTTTTTACAGAAGCACTTTTTAACGCATTGATGGATGATCAAATCGACCTTGCAGTACATTCTGCAAAAGACTTACCAACAGCTAATTATGAAGGTGTTGGATATTATGCTGTGGGCATTAGAGAAGATTTGACAGATACATTATTGATAAATAAAAATCCTGGCCCAAATCCGGTTATCGGAACCTCTTCAGTCAGAAGAGCTTTACAAATATTATCGTATAATCCAAATGCAGTTATAAAACCAATAAGAGGTAATGTAGATACTCGTGTTAATAAAATTTTGTCAAAAGAATTTGATGGCACTGTGTTAGCAACCGCTGGATTAAATAGGTTAAAAATTAAACCACCAGAAGATATAACTGTAAAGCGTATGGATTTTGTAACTTCACCAGGCCAAGGAATTCTAGCTATTCAGGTTAAAGAAAAATTTAGAAACAAAATAGAAAAAATAATAAATTATGACTTAGATAAAATATTAAAAAAAGAAAAATCGTACTTGAAATACCTTGGTGGTGGCTGTCATCTACCTTTTGGCTGCAATATAGAAAAGGAAAATTTGAAAATTTATTATGACTTAACAAAAAAGAATCTGACAAAGATGAAATCTATTCTAGGCTTAGATTATTCAAATGACAATAGTAAAAAAGATGTATTCATAAGTAAGCATAAAGTTAATTCCAAAATTAAGTGCTCCAGTTTGGAATCTTCCTTTCAGAAAGGAATAGAGCAGTTGTTTAAAATAAACTCTGATAGTAACGTTTGGATCACAACTTATATGGAGCAACAATTACAGTATGCTTTAAGCTTTGATAATAAAAAAGCTGTCTGTTTTCCACTTATCGAATTATTTCCTATATTCTCTAAAAAAGATCATAAGTCATATAATGATTTTGATTGTATTGTGTTTCCCAGCAAAACTGCGATTCAATTATCAAAAATAGATTTATCAAATAAGCATATTTTTTGCATGGGCAAGACCAGCCTCAAGTTGTTGAATAATTTAGGATATACTAATGTTTCAATAATTAAAGATATTAACGAACTTAAAAAATATAAAAAACTACTTCTTGTAGCTGCAGAATATTCCTTAGTAGCAAAGAGACTTGAGGATAATGACATATCTCATACGCACTTAAAGCTGTATAAAACAAAAAGTATAGTTTGGCAAAATTTGCCATTTAAACCTGATAACAAAGATTCTATCATTTTCACTAGCCCATCAACCGTGATAAGTTTTCAAGAAAATACAAAAATTCATCCAGAACTTTTAAAGTTGGAACGATTTGCACTAGGATATACAACACAAGATATGTTAGAAAAATTTGGTTTGGATAACACAGTTTCTAAAATGAGTGATATAAATTCCTTGGCGGAGTTGATAGAGAACACATGAGACAAAAAACCTTATTTAACAAAGCTAAAAAATATATACCTTCTGGGGTTCATTCTCCAGTTAGAGCATTCATATCAGTAAATGGAGATCCCATCTTTGTTAAGAGTGCAAAAGGAGTGTATCTAAGTGATGAAAACAACAAAAAAATGTTGGATTTTTGTATGGGGTGGGGATCGTTGGCGTTGGGTCATGCACAGAAAAATGTAATAGCCAGTATAAAAAACCAAGCTTCACTTGGAACATATTATGGTACGGTAACAAAAGCTGACGTAGAACTTTCAAAAAAGATTTTAGAGCGTATAAAACCATTCGACAAAATTAGATTTGTAAACTCAGGCACGGAAGCTGTGATGACTGCAATTAGATTGGCCAGAGGAGTGACAAAAAGAAACATGATTATTAAGGTCGATGGGGCATACCATGGTCACGTTGATTCTATGTTGGTATCAGGTGGAAGTGGCCTTATCACTCAAGGGAAAAGTAATTCCATTGGAGTACCAGCATCTGTTTTAAAAGATACAATTGTAGTTAGATATAACTCAAAAAATGCATTGAAAAAAGTTTTTAACAAATATTCAAATAGAATTGCTGCATTAATAATCGAGCCGATATTGGCAAACTGTGGCCTGTTTGAATTTGATACCGACTATCACAAGTTGTGTAGAACATTGACCAAAAAAAGTAAATCTTTGTTAATTTATGATGAAGTGATAACAGGGTTTAGGTTATCGTATGGTGGAGCAAAAAAAGTGTTGGACATTAATCCTGATATTGCAACTTATGGCAAAGTGATAGGTGGGGGCCTTGCTATTGGAGCTGTTGCTGGTTTTGATAAGTTTATGAAACAGCTTGCTCCTGGAGGAGATGTGTACCAAGCTGGAACAATGAGTGCTAACCCCATTACTATGCAGGCCGGATTGGCTACACTAAAAATAATGAACAAAAATTTTTATTCTAAAATGGAAAAGCTAGGATTATACATGGACAGTGTTTTTAAAAAGATAAAACATGTGCATTATAAACGTGTATCGAGTATTTTCTGGCTTTATTTTGGCAAACAAAAACCATCTGACCCTAAAGAAATTAAACCTTCAAAATATGCTTGGTATCATTCTAAATTGATTGAAAAAAATATTTATTTGCCGCCTTCTGCTTTCGAGGTGTGTTTTTTGTCCTCTGCACATACCAAAAGAGATATAGATAAACTAGCAAAAGCAATATCTGATCTAGTGTGAGTATTGTATGAGTTGTTTTATAAAAGCTTTAAATAGAACTAACAGAGGTAGAATTCCTGTTTGGTTTATGCGGCAGGCGGGTAGATATTTACCTGAGTACATGGCAATCAAAAACAAAAGCAGCTTTAAAGTTATGAGTACCACCCCTGATTTAATCAAAGATATTACATTGCAACCTTTGAAGAGATTTGATCTAGACGCTGCAATATTGTTTTCTGATATTTTAACACCTCTAGCACCTATGGGTGCAGACTTTCAGTTTGGCTCAAAAGGACCTGAGTTAAAAACACATGGACCTGAAGCATTACTTAATCTTAAAACGCTTAACCCTGAAAATGATATGAACTTTGTCAAAATTGCAGTTGGATTAATTAAAAATAATATAAAGGTGCCTTTGATAGGATTTGTAGGTGCTCCGTTTACACTAGCTTCTTATTTGATAGAAGGTGGAGGTTCTAGAGAATTTAGAGCCACAAAAAAGTTTATGTTTGATAATCAATCCGAGTTTATGTCGGGGCTTGATCATATAAGTAACGAACTAATTAAATATATAAACTATCAAATTGAAAGTGGGACAGAAGTTATACAAATTTTTGACTCTTGGGGTGGTGTATTGTCAGCAAAGGATTATGATACGTTCGTTGCTCCTTCTTTACATAAGATATTTAATGGCATTAAGCCTATACCTACCATTATGTATGTGCAGCCAACAATGCACTTACTGCCTGTGTTATCTAAATTAAAAGTTTCTGCGATTAGTTTGGGTTTTAGAGATGATATTGACGTATCTTATAAAATCTTAAAGGATTGTGGAGCAGATGTTGCAATTCAAGGTAATTTAGACCCTATGGCAGTAACTACTGATTACATAAAAACCAAAAAATATGTTTTAGATATTTTGGATAAGGCTAAACGGATAGGATCGGAAAGGTTTATTTTTAATGTGGGGCAGGGTTTTACTCCGCAAACCAAAATTGAAACAGTTTCAGAAATTGTAAAAGAGGTTAAGGCTTTTTATTAAAAATGTTTACCAGCTCTCAAGGTATATTCCAAAAGACGATCTAGAGGTTTTTTAATATAGCAAAACTTAAACGTGGAGCTTTTCGAGGTACGCTGCTCTTTTGAGCAGCTTGAAAGCCTCTTCAATCTCCACGCTTAAGTTTGTTTATATATAGAAAATACTAGATAGAATGTTAACCAATGACTCAAAAGCCCCTTCAAGTCCTACATTCATCTTTGTTGCATATGCAGTATCGTCTTTTATTAAGCTTGTAAAGCTAAAGGTCAAAGTGAAGTTGATGTGTGTTTATTAAAAAAGTTGCCTAATGTTCGAGGTAGACATAAACATATTTTGTTATTGGCAAAATGACAATAAACCTGAATACCTTGACAGTTGATAAAGCCTATTCTAATTAACTTTGATGAAGTTAGCTGTGGCTATCTTAGATTGGAGTTAATTTTGAAAATAGATGTACACACACACACAATACCAAAAACGATGCCTAGGTTTAGGGATAAGTTTAGTTACGGAAATTTTGCCCATATAGAACAGTGTGATAATTGTCGTGCTAATTTAGTCAATGAAGATGGTGTAATTTTTAAAAACATTTCTAGCGGCTGTTGGGATGCCAAAGTTCGTCTCAAAGAATGTGACGAGCTTGGGGTGGAAATTCAGGTTATTTCTACGGTACCTATCATGTTCAACTATTGGGCCAAACCAAAGGATTGTGACTATACTTCTAAGTTTATAAATGATCATATTTCTAAAGTTGTAAGCGTTGATCCGAAAAGATTTTTTGGTTTGGGCACCCTACCTATGCAAGATGCTGATCTTGCGATTAAAGAGCTGGATAGATGTATAAATGAATTGGGGTTACTTGGAGTTGAAATAGGTTCTAATGTAAATAACATGAGTTTAGGTGATCAGAAAATATTTCCAATTCTGCAGGCAGCATCAGACATGAGTGCTTGTGTGTTTATTCATCCTTGGGATGGAATAATGCAGCGGTCTTTGATGTCCAACCATTGGTTGCCTTGGTTGGTTGGGATGCCTTCGGAGGTTTCTAGAGCAATTTGTTCTATGATTTTCGGTGGAGTTTTTGAAAGACTTCCAAAACTTAGAGTATTATTTGCACACGGAGGGGGTTCATTTCCGGCTACTTTGGGTAGAATACAGCATGGTTTTAAGGTAAAGCCGGATATGTGTTCCACTTCAAATACTGTCAGTCCTGTAGACAGTTTAGGAAAATTTTATGTAGATTCTCTTGTGCATAGTACAGACGCACTGTCTCATCTTTTAAGTGTGTTTGGTGTGGATAAAGTGTGTCTTGGTAGTGATTATCCATTTCCTTTGGGAGAGGCAAATCCGGGTAGCCTTATCGAGGAAAAAGGAGATTTTCCTCAGAGCTTGAAGGATAGAATCTATTATCGTAACGCCCTACGTTGGATAGGAAAGATTAAAAACTAAAGGTTTAAAGTTTTTAATAAATATACACTGGCGGAACGGTTAGGCCAAAGGCCGAAAGTGAAGCCGGGGTGTATTTATTAAAAAAGTTGCCCAACGTTCAAGGTATATTCTGACAGACTACCTAAAGGTCTTCGTTTTTAATAAATATACACTGGCGGAACGGTTAGGCCAAAGGCCGAAAGTGAAGCCGGGGTGTATTTATTAAAAAAGTTGCCCAACGTTCAAGGTATATTCTGACAGACTACCTAAAGGTTTTCAATACAGCAAAACTTAAGCGTAGAGCTTTTCGAGGTACGCTGCTCTTTTGAGCAGCTTGAAAGCCTCTTCAATCTCCACGCTTAAGTTTGTTTATATGTGGAAAATACCAGATAAAATGTTAATCAACATCAAAGCAACTTATCAAGGTATATTCTGACGGATTGTCTAAACTATAAACACATTCAGTTCACAGTCACGGTGTATGTCATAAGTTTTGATAAAAACTTTAGACTTTTAATAAATTTTCGACACCATACTTTGTAATCCTTATCAAAGTCGGCCAATTTTTGTTCATCCATTCAACTAAAGTTTACACTTCAGTAAACTTACTTGCTTTGTATGTGTAATGGGTATACCAAGATTTCACGGTGATCACAATTTTCTATCTTGATGTAACATTGAATGGTATAAGGCATAGCTTCTAACAAAGGCACTATTGATTGGAATAT
Organism: Bdellovibrionales bacterium; assembly: GCA_965203875.1. Taxonomy (GTDB): domain Bacteria; phylum Bdellovibrionota; class Bdellovibrionia; order Bdellovibrionales; family JAUICD01; genus CBDANC01. The sequence goes on from OZ241914.1 coordinate 553,498, forward strand.
TTTAACAATACAAAATCTGTTCTCAGCAAGTTTACTAAAATGGTTTACGGTCGCTTTGGATTCTACGCCACCTTTCATGATATCAAGAAAGATTTGTTAATTGATGATGAGCTAGCTAAGGTTGTAGAAGAAAATAAGTATGCAAAAGTTATAGTGTTTAGGAATCATGTTCTGATGCCAATAGAGCAATTTGGTGTGGTTCATGGGTACGTGAAGATTGAAAATGGCATTAAACTTAAGCAAAATCAAATAACGCAGGTAAGTGATCTGTCTGATCTTTTGGTAAAAACTATGGTTGTGTCTGAAAAAAACAAGAGGATACAGCTTGTAATAGAGGATATAATTCAAAACGGTTTAGAATATCAGATGCCCGATGCATTTTGTGATACCAAAAAGGTAGATCATCTAACAGTTTTAAAACCTAACCTGCCGACATTAATACTTGCTACAACCCATTCATCAGCTAAAGGCCTGGCGTTAACGTTACATAATGAATATAAAAATAGACACTTTATAACTGTAGATGAATCCAACATGCATTACTTTATAGATTCAGAATCTATAAATAATTTTAAAAGCTCCACTATATACATACCAGAACTTGCTGATCTTGAAAAACAACCCCAATTAGCTTTTGAAATATTACTTAAAACAAATCCTACAAAAGCTCCTAAGATTGTAGCGAGCACAATATTTAACCCAGTTAATCTGATTGAAAAACAAATAGTCAGAAAAGAGCTTTTATGTGCATTATCTAGTAACAGAATCTTAAATCCAGAAGATGAGTGTAAGTTAAAAACCAGGTCTGTATTTACCAAATACCTACTTGAAAGCACAACCAAAAATACATCTAAAATTTCCTTGTGGCCAAGCATTTAATGTACAATACTCCTTAGTTAGTACATGCTTAAGGATATAGAAATATTTTTAGGAACAGATAATTTTGCCTTAGCACCTCTTTTGGGTGACGCCTCTAGCAGAAATTATTCTAGAATATCCTCAGATAAAAATTTTGTTTTAATGCAAAGCACAGATACGGAAACAAATAAAAATTTTGTTAATGTGCTAAATATATTACAAACAAACCTAGTAAATGTCCCAAAGTTATTTTTAGAACGTTCCACATTTTTTATCTTAGAAGACTTAGGAGATGTAACTCTAGAGAGTTTTTTTTTCAAACAAGAAAAAGAGCTTATAATAAATTTTTATAAAAAAGCAATAGATCAACTAATACAAATTCAAAAAATAGAACCTAAGCTAAGTAAAAAATTTGATGCACAAAAATTGTTAGAAGAGCTTATTTTTTTTAAAAACCAGTTTTTTAAAGAGTCTGACAAAATTTGTAAAGATTTAGATAGAGAATTTTTAGATCTAAGCCAGAGGCTTGACTTGAAAAATCATAGTAGATGCTTTGTTCACAGAGATTTTCATTCCAGAAATATAATGGTGCATAAGGGTCAACTGTACATAATTGATTTTCAAGATGCAAGGATAGGTATTCCTCATTATGATTTAGTAAGCTTATTGCAAGACTCGTACACAAACATAGACTTCGAAAATCATTTGCTGGATTATTATTTTGAAAACTATCCTTTCAAATTAGAAAAAGACAACTTTATAGAAAATTATAAGATTTGTAGTATTCAAAGAGGTTTGAAAGCTTGTGGTAGTTTTAAAAGTTTTGATAATTTAAAGAATAACAAGAGGTACTTAAAATATATTCCAATTTGTTTGGATAATGTTCTTAATAGTTTAAACTATTTTAGTGAGTATAAAGTTTTATTTAAAATTATACAGGATTTAAGAGCTAGTTTATGAAAGCATTGGTTTTGTCTTCAGGTTTGGGTTTAAGGTTAAGGCCTATTACGCTTAAAACACCTAAGCCCATCGTAAAGATTTTGAATCTTCCAATGATTTGCTTTAGTATATATCCTGCACTTAGGTATACAGAAACTTTTATATTTAACCTAAGTTACCTATCTTCTAAGTTAAAAAATGCTATTTTGGATATACGTCTTGATCAAGAAAAACAATTTCTTTTCGAAGGGAGTAAGCCTCTAGGAGTTCCAAAAGGAATATTGAACGCTAGGTCTTTTTTAAAAAATGAAGATGATTTTTTTGTAATAAATGCTGATACTTTATTTTTACCTGAACAGAGAAATTTTTTAGAGCTTTGTTTTAGTTTTCATAAAAGTCATAATTCTATTGCTACATTTGTGGTTACTAATTTTAAATCGAATCATGATAAGTTGTTAATGGATGAATCTGGAAAACTATTAAAAATTGAAAAAGGATCAGGATTTCATTTTACAGGATATTATATTTTAAATAAAAAAATTTTTAATTATCTGTCGTTTGATCAGGATTTATTTAAATGTGTTCTTAAAGCTGGCGAGCACCACAGTATAAAGTGTTTTTTTTCAGAAGGCTTGTGGTTTGAAACTGGCAACGAAGATTCTTTAACAAAGGCTAAAAATTATTTAGCACAAAATTCTAACTCATACTTGGATGAGATACTAAAGTATTATAGCTAACTAAGGTTAAGGGTTTTCAATTTTTGATAAACACACATAGCGAAACGGTCCGACCGAAGGTCAAAGTGAAGCTAGTGTGTGTTTATTAAAAATGTTTACCAACGTTCAAGGTAGACTATAAAAGAACTGCCATAAGGGTTTTCAATTTTTGATAAACACACATAGCGAAACGGTCCGACCGAAGGTCAAAGTGAAGCTAGTGTGTGTTTATTAAAAATGTTTACCAACGTTCAAGGTAGACTATAAAAGAACTGTCATAAGGGTTTTCAATTTTTGATAAACACACATAGCGAAACGGCCCGACCGAAGGTCAAAGTGAAGCTAGTGTGTGTTTATTAAAAATGTTTACCAACGTTCAAGGTAGACTATAAAAGAACTGCCATAAGGGTTTTCAATTAAACTAGCAGCTGGACAGGACCACAAGTTTTATGTAAGTTGGTTATTGCTCTGACAATAGCATTCCTTTTAGTTTTCGTTCGCTATATTGTCTTTTGACCATGTCGAATATACTATCTCCTGATACACCTATTTTTTCATTGCCGTAGATAACACTTAAACCTTTAACATCTGTTTGTTGTTTGGCAACTTTTGCCGTAAAAAAATGAGAAAGGTCAGGCATTTTAATAGGTTCTATAGTATTATTTGTAAAGGTGTTCGTTTTTAATTTATTTTGTCCTATTGCAGCCATTTTCACTTGGTGTTGTTTGATGCTCTTTTGATATTGTTTTTTATACTCTAGCTTAACTCTATTTGAGCTTTCTTTCATTTGAGCTTGTAGTGTATCAAAATCTTTAGATGTAAATCCTGCTTGTATAAATTTACTTCTGTCTTTAAGTGAATTTACGTTAAGCGACTTGCCTGGTGGGATTGTTATGGTTCCTGCTTTTTGATCAATTGCATACCCTGTATCTTCTAATTGATCAATAATACTTGAAAGCTGTTCTGAAAGCTTAGGATGTAATTGATTAGGGTTTGATGGTATGCGTGTGCCTGAAAATATTGCTGGCATTTGATAGCCATTTGGCTTTATTCCATCTGCTGTTTTAAAAGAGCGTATTGCTTGAGCGGCACTTGAGTATGCCTGTGTGCCATGTGCAACCATTAGTACACAACTTAGTTTATTGTAGCTCATACATTTTTTGCCCTGTTTGATTGCTTCTTTTGTGTTAGTGACAGATCCTGCAGCTCCTGCGGCTCCTGTTTTAATAGCAGAATCAAACATGTCGCTTGAGTAGGTATGTGCAGAGTATAAGATTATGATTGAAAAAATTATTTTTCTCAAGGTAGAAGGATACCTCTTTTTTCGTTCATTGTTCTTGTGATTTTTTGGAAATTACTTTCTCCGTTTGCGGTTGATATTTTTTTTGAGCTAGTTACTTTACCTACACTTGCAATGCTTCGCTTTTTAGCTTTTGATCCTCCCGGAAGAAACTTTTTTAAATCAAAAAAACTGGATGATGATCCGAGACTACCTGCTTTTGTAGAAGAGGGATTTCTTGCGGACGTACTGCTGGCGTCTTTATATCCTCCTCCACCGCTGCCTCCTCCAGAGCCGCCGCCTCCACTGGCTGACTGTACTCCTCCTACAATATCTGTGTCGTATTCTGGGTCGTCTGATTTGCTGCTTGAATTTGAACTTGAGCTTCCACTACCACTAAGGCCGCCTCCTCCTCCTAGTGCTCCACCTCCACCTCCTGGAGGAGTGAATGATCCTGAGCCTTGTTGAGAAGAAGCGGAATCAAATTGATTTTCATCTTCAAAAAATTGATTGTCTCTGTAGTTGTCGTCAAATCCGCCTAAGTTGGGGTTTGGTATATCGCCCCCTGCATCGTTGCATTGGACTGAGTTTGGATCTCTTAGACAGATGCAGTCTTTTTTATAAAAGTGTTCCGGTCTGTGGCAATCTTCTGTGGTAAAGTTTCTCTTTAGCGTGTTGGCTGACGCACCTGCATCTATTTGTTTGCAAGAGTCGTTTAGTTGTTTAAAGTTTAGTGCATTTGCTGCCATTTGTACTAGCAGTTTATTTCTTTCTTGTCCCAGGTCGTTGCATGCTCCTAGGTGCGGTACGTTAGCTGCTACTGTTTCGTCACAGATTTGTCTACAAGCTCTTATTACTCTTTCGCATTGAACTCCTATTACTGCATTGACTGTACCTGATATTCCTGCACTTGATTTCATAAAGTTACAGGTTTTTTTCATATCACCGGTTCCAAACACTCTGGACATACCTGACAGTAGGGTTACCGCAAGGCTTATATCTGATCCGTCCGCACACCATCTTTGTGCTCTTTGTCTGGCACATGCACAAGGGTCCCCAACACATCCGTCCTGTTTAGGTGATTCTGGTGGCACAAGCATAGATGTAGATGTAGGTATGGGTGTGGGTATAGATTCTGATAGTGAAATAGAGGGCAAAAATAAAATTATGGTTAAAATGGCAAACTTATTCATATCTAGAATCCTACTGGGCTTTTCGGTAGGCATTTGATAAAATTAAAGAGGCTCTCAGAATTTTTATAAAAGAGCTTATGAATAAATGCATTCAGCTACAAGCGGGTACAAACTACAATTTGACCATTTTAAGTCTAGAGGTTGTAGCTGGTGTAAAGTGCTAAAATATTTTGTTATTAGAAAATGCATCTAACCGCCGGGTTGGTACAAAAGATTAGTTGTGTGGTTAAACGGTCAGTTTGTTTAATTTTTTTTAAAAGTATTACCGAAATTCATGTCAGGTGTTAGGATTAATTAAAGTTCTTAAAAATCTTCTTAAAGATGCTCTTAAAAAAACCATGAGAGTCTTTAGTGTTTTAGCGTCCACAACCTGTCTGTTAGTCTTGTTTTTCCAAACGTCTGCACATGCCCAACAAGTTGTAGGTACTTACACCGATCCAACCATCAATGATATAAGCCTTGCTAATAAAGCTGTATCTTCTTGCGGAATTTTAGAAGAAGTAATTACTAAAAATAAAGACACAGCAGATATTCTAGCTTCACAAGCTTTTATAGAACTACAAAAAATAAAAGATGGAAAACTTTTAATAGATAACAAAACTTGCCAAGAGAGTATTTTAGAATTTGTTAAAAGTTTATGTTCATCTGAATCGCCTACAAACAAACTTTATTGTGAAAGATTAGGCATTCAAAAAAGCACCGATACTGAAACAGACGGCTATAAAACATTTGGTCAATCTGCTATTGACGAGCTGGGTATAGATTTAGCGGATGACATAGATTTTGAGCTAAACCAAAGCCAGCAAGATCAAAGTAGAATAAAGTTTCTTGCATCAGGAGCATTGTTTTATTTAAGCCCTGTGAAAAAATTAAGGTTTATTCCTACAGCCACAAGAGCAGTAGCTGCTAGGGTAAAGCCTGTACTTAGCGGAGCTTTATTGGTGTTAGCTACATTGGGATTATCTTCTTGTGGTGATGCAGGCGGCATAGCAGAACCACCAGTCATTGTGGATACTCCTTGTACAAGAGAAGAAGATGGATACTTTGAAGCAGGTAGTGAATGTATAAAACTTCCCTATGTAAGCTATACTTTTATTACTGAAGATGGCACGGAGTTAGAAGAGAGTGATGGTAGCCCAACCGCTACTATTAAAATTGAATTTGATTCTAAAATGTTGTTTTTAGGCGATGATGGTAAGTTCTCCGAGCTAACAAAAGGTAATGTTGTAGACATGCTTATTGTTGCACCTATCAGTGGTGGTAGTGATTTAGCAAGATTAAACGGCCCTATTAGTGAGGATCAAATATCGATCGCAACTACAGCCCAAGAAAAAACAGTAATTATCATAGAGCCGCCCAATTCTAAAGTTTATCAAGCTGACAGCTATAGGGCGATAGTTACCAATTACGTAAAAGAGGAACATGCAGCAAAAATACATTCAAATAGACTTTTAGCGTACCTACAAACAGCACAAAGTTCTGCAGAGTTTTCCATATCTATTAATGAAAGTTTATTGTGCGAAGTTGAGACTGAGACATCTCAAAGTGCAGCATCGCACAATCATGAACATATAAATTCAAATGATAATCAAGATGATCATTCTTTTTGTGCGTCACATTTGCTTGATCTTCCACGTCCAAGTGCACAGCCTGGTATTATGAAACAAGTAGAATATGAAAGGGCTGATCCTAATACTACCTACGTGATTGATGTTGCGTTTATTCTGTCTAGAAGCTACCGCATAGGTACATGGCGATCTCGTCTTATAGAAGAGATTATTCCTGCTGTGAATGATATTTACCAAAACTCAGGGGTCAATGTTAGATTTAGAGTGGCAGCTGTTAAACCGTCTGCCGATTGTACACACTATTCGCCTTGTCAGATGCAGATTGCAGATATTGATGACTTGCCTCCAGAGGCAACAGTTGAGGCTGTTCAGAGAATGACAAAAGGTATGCAAAGAGACTATGGAGCTGATTTGGTCTACGGGTTAAGTCACTATTCAGGCGGCGGTGGAGGTGGAGGAGTTTGCGGAGTAGCTTATACTAGAGTTAATGGCTTAACAAAAGATATGGCAAAGGAATATGCGGCTGGTAGTGTAGATTTTAATTGTCAGGGGTTGTTTACTGATAGATCAGAGTCGTTTAAAATTTATTACGTCACACAAGTTCTTGCACATGAAATTGGTCATAATCTGGGGTTATTGCACGATAGAGCAAATGACTCTGGTGACAATCAACCATTTTATCCTGGAGGTTATGGATATAAAGGTGCTGCCTTGATCCAGACAGGTAATTCACCTCCTACTTACGACTATCGTGGAATAGGAACAATAATGTCATATTCACAAAATGACGAATACGTTCCTTTCTTTAGTGCTAATAAAGCGGTGAATAGAGATCTGTTATGTGGTGACAGAGATAGATTTGATCATGTACTAGATAATGGATTTTGTCCTGTATACCAGGATTATCTGCCAGAAGGAGAACTTATTAGCATAGGTTATGAAGGTGCTAATGCTTCAGAAGCTCTTCTGTACACAATAAAGGATGCTTCCCAGTTTGTTTGTGAACCTGGCTCCTGCTAAAAACAAAAAACCTTAATATTCTCGTACGTTAATTTTTAATATAATCGCACGTAGTCCATACATTTTATGCCTGTTATTTTACTGCATGCTGGAGTGCCGCTGACGTTTGAGTTTACTCACTCTTTGCTTAGAAACTCCAACTAATTTAGCAATATCAGACACGCTCACCTTATTTTTTAACATGTTTAGTATTACTTGTGTCAGACCCCGCTCTATACCCTGCTCTGCTGCTTCTTCAGCCAGCTCTTCTGCATAAGATTTATATTTCATCATAACACGTTTCTCCTTGGACACACATTTGCTTTCTAACTTAGCTACTTCATCGTAAACAGCACTGTCATACAATCTAGCACTAGCACTGCATAACAACTCCATACCTTCTTTGTACTTACTCAAACTTAACAGCTTACCAGCACGAGTAAACAGCTCTTTCAGCTCAGCTTTTATGCTGTTTTGCTAGTATTGTATAGTACACCTTGAACGTTGGGCAACTTTTTCAATAAGTGTACACCTAGCTCCACTTTCGGCCTATAGCCTAATCGTTTCGCTAGTGTACGCTTATCGAAAACGAAGATCTTGAATGCGACTGTCAATTTACCTATTAATCTGCAAACATCTAAATTGTGCAAATTTAACAACATATATTGAAAATTCAACACATGCTTTTCTAAAAATGAATGCAGCCAACTAGGGTATTCTTTCAAACCCAACTGGTTATGAAATGATAAAGGAACATCCCAACTACGGCTCTTACCATGATACAAAACAACCGGTATCACAACATAACCTTCCTTCTTATACTGCTTATATATAGAGGCCATATAAGATAATAGCTGGTAATGTACGTACTTATCTTTACTACTTTTGTGCTCAATCAACACAAACACTCTTATTTTAACTTCTTGTAACAACAAACGAAAACACCATGTCTGCTATCGTTTCACCTGACGTGCCTACAAACGTACCAGATTCTATTTTGAGACTTTTTTTATTCATCTTTGCAAGAATAGAACTAGGCAAGATTAAGCTCAATAATTCTAAAGCATACTTAGGACTACTCAGAAAAACATCCTAACTATCTGATCACTTCTTTTAGTTGATTCTCTTTTTTTAGCTTTATGCTTAACGATAGGTTTGGTTACTTTTGACTTCTTGGTTTTATTTTTTGTCAGTTTCTTTTTCATAAGACTAATCATCCCAACATAACATCACTGATACTTACAAGATAAAAACACTGTTAAAACACAACACTGATAGAAAATACATATGGTAAAATATTCCCTGTATTTATTTGAGAAAAATTAACATTTGATGACAGTTTTTACATATAAAATGTTTTCACTATCTTACTTATGACCTTAGGTCGGTCTGTTTCGCTACGTGTGTTATTAACAAAGAAAACCTTGAGCTGATTCTTTTGTAGTTTACCTTGAACGTTGCACAACTTTTTTAATAAATGCACCCTGGCTTCACTTTCGGCCTTTGGCCTAATCGTTCCACCAGTGCACATTTATTAAAAACGAAGGGCCTTATTCTAAAGTTCTTGGGCATCCTGGTCGATCTAAACCTACATACAGCAACAAAAAACCAGAAAAGTAGGCCCCTTGGACACCACACAACAAAACAATATCGATCAAATAACAGAGTTTATTAAAAAATTCGATATAAAGCTAAAAACAGAAATTTCCGATAAGGGGAACCTAACAATAACACAAACCCTAGACAGTAAATCCATAGTAATAAAAAAAGATGAAATAAAAGACTTACTACAAAGAAACGACTCCAACGGACAATTCTTCATGCAAGTCAACTTCGAAAGCGGAAAAAGAATCCTACTAACCGATCTACTAATAGGTTTCGAACCCCACCCCATTGAAGGCCTAGAACCAAACATGCTACCAAAAGTTGTAACTACACAAGACCTACACAACGTGTTCGAAGCACTAGAAAACGTAGTATCAGATGAAACAACATCAAAAAACGAAATATCAGCCTTAAAAAAAATATTCGATTCCATCATACAAGGCGGTGAAGCCATAGGGTTTAATTTAAAATCAGAAAAGTGCTGGCCACACGGACTGGCATACACAAAAGCTTCAGCCTAAATATCATCAAACTCTTCACTAAAATCTTCATCAGCAGCAACATCCTCTTCATCATCTTCCAACTGACTCAAATTCATACCAATAGCAGCACCTCTGTTTATAATGGTAGGAGTTAAAAAAATCATAAGCTCATTCTTACCACTAGATGTGGTACTATTTTTAAACAAGTTACCCAATAAAGGAAGCCTTCTAAGAAAAGGTACTCCTGATTCACTTACATCCCTGTCACTAGTATAAACACCGCCTATCACAGTAGTATCCCCATGTTTTACAAATACATCCGTTGAAATATCCCTTGAATATTCAGTGTCATCCGAACCAGAAGCATACTTTCTTTGCATTGCAACTTTCATGGTAACACCATCAGCAGAAATAATGGGTGTTACATCTAAACTGAGAGGCAAATCCCGGTACTCACGAGTCTGGGTAGTGGAGTTAATTTCATTGTTGACAGTCTCGTTAATTTTTACACGTGTCTCGGTTTGACTTATTTTTGCAGCCTTATTATTTAAAGTTACAACTCTAGGAGAAGCCAATATCCTAGCCACACTTTTAGTCTCAAGAAAATTGAGCCTGGCCGTGAGATCACCAATGGATATGGCGGGCATATTAGAAATCGTCAGGCCTAAAGAGGCAGTACCTCCACCACTAAACGGCAAAGATATGCTAGGATCAGCATCTTCGTCAACTGTTTCTATCTGCATACCAAAAGATTTAGCAAATGATTCACTGGCTTCAATTATTTTTCCTTCTATTAAAACCTGTAAAGCAGGTCTATCTATTTTATCTTTTACAAGTTTTCTTATCTGAGCTATTTTCTTCACTGAATCTTTAACCAATAAAGAATTATTGTCCTTTAAAACATGAATTGTGCCCTTATCAGTTAAAACTTTCAGACCGTTTATTGCTGCTACAACATCATCCGCTTTGGAGTTGTATATGGGTATAACATCGTTTTCCACAGGTCCTAGATCTTCGATCTGTCTTTCAGCTTCAGCCTGTTGCTTTTGAGCTTCTGCTTGCTGTTTTTTAAAATTGGCTTGAGCCTGCACAGCACTTTGCATGTCAGCCAACGGTCTAATTATAATCACTTCACCTTGTCTAGTGTAACCTAAACCATTTGATTTCATTAATATACTAAGTGCCTGATCCCAAGGTACATTCCTAAGCTTGAAAGTTACCGTTTGATTAGGGATATTGGACATGAGTATATTAGCACCACTTTCTTCTATGATAAGTCTAATGGCATCCACGATAGGAGAATTACGCAGCTCTATAGAAATCAAATGTCCATAAAATTTATCAGGAGATCCATCAGTCTCATCGGTTCTCAAAGCACGGTCATCAAAGTTTTCTTGCTCTTGGGTGTCTTGCTGAACACTTTCTTCTACAAAATTGTCACTAGACGTTTCTTCGTAACTAGCATTTGAACCTTGTGCAGCAATTCGTATACTATTTCCAGACTGAGTAATATTGGGTTCTATATCTTCTCTTAACTGTATGACAAATCTAGCAACAGAAGATCCTTCACCTTGGTACCCTTGAAAAAAGCCTATGTTACTAGAAAACTCCTTAGTGTCATAAGGTCTTTTAAATCTGTCAGGTAATCTAGCATTGGAAATTTCAACAACAACTTGTTTTCCACTGTTTGTTCTTCTGGTGCTATACTCCACACTATCACTGGCTGTTATTATTATGGTTCCACCGTCTTCATTACCGTTAAATTCAACATTAATTATATCGACCGTGTCGGAACTAGAAAATGCTCCAGCATCACTCAAGTTTGATTCCGTTTCACTTACACTAAAATCGTCCTCGGATTCTTCAAACTCTTCTTCTATTTCATCTTCTATACCTTCTGACTCTGCTTCAATCTCAACTCCATCTGTCTCTTCTTCGACTTCTGTTTCAACTTCTGCTTCTTCTAAAACTTCCTCCTCATTAGAAATTTCACTTTCATTAGAAGTATCTTCACTAGAAGATTCATCTTCTGAGCCTACTTGTTCTAATGCTGCTTCTATTTCATCTAATTCAGAATCAGCTGCGGTTGCTTCTTCTTCATCTTCCGATAATTCATCTGCAAAATCTTGCTCATCAGGGTTATCAAATTCTACGTCGCTAGACGTAACAGTATCTTCCTGGGCTAGAGATCGTTTGCCTATGTCAAAGATCAAAAATATAAACAGTAAAGTTAGTAATAATCTCATTGTTTTCCCATTTTATCGATAGTATCTATTTTCAAAAGTTCTGTTTCATATGCACGTCTTCCTGTCGTAGAAGGTTTGCTGGTTGCAGTCTCTTCTTGTTTTGCTACCTTATCTGAGACATCGCTTTCAAGTCTCAAAATTTCGGTTTCGTATGAATGCCCTACTTTCATAGAAGGTTCAATAACTACAACTTCTCCTTCTCTAATAGCGGCTATATATCCTTTATTGACTCCTATTCTTTCATTTTTTCTAGCTATGTAAGAAGAACCGTTTGGATCTAAAAATACCGCTCTAGGAGCAGCCGTGCGCCACAAAATTCCAGTCAACCTTAACTTTTCTATAGGAAAGCTTTCTAAAGGCATTTTTGGATCCAAAAATTCTGTCACAATCTCTGTAACATTAGCAGGTGATCTTTGTGCAAAGGCTCTAGTAAAAGGATCTCTATTCAGATTCTCTTCTCTTATTTTATAATTCAAAACTATTCCTTCAGCTCCAAATCCAACACCAGAAGGAATACCATCTTCAACCTCTGGAGATGGTGGTTCATCAGAACTACTTACCGTGGATGCATCCAAATCAGCTCCATTACTTACATCAGAATCAGGTGCATCGGAATCAGGCTCACTAACTATTTGAGTAGTAGAGGTAACAGAGGGAGTAGCATCATCAGGATTTGAGTCAGGTGCAGGCGGAGGAGTACTCACAATCTCGGGATCAGAGTTAGGGGCAGGTGGAGGAGTATTCACAATTTCAGGATCAGAGCTAGTTTCAGTAACAGGAGGAGGGCTTGCCTCTTGAGCATTTACAATAACCGGAAAAATAATGAAAAATAAATACCTAATCATGTTGTCTTAGAACCGCCTTCGTCATTATTCTCAGCCAAAGATTTATAACCCTTTAACAATAGCTCAGCTCTCAGGTTATCAGTTCCTGGTAGCTTGACAAGATTCAAGCTTTCCAACACTATTAAGTTGTTGTGATTGGAAATAACGTTAATAAAAGATACCAAATTAGCGTGACTACCTTCTAAGACAAATTGTATTGGCAAGGTTTCATAAAATTCATGAGTGGTAACTTTATCTCTAGCAGGTACCCTAGAGATTTCTCTAATAGAAAATCTACTTAACTGGCTTTTAACAGTGCCGCCTAAATTGATAAAACTCTGTGTTCTAGGATAATATGACTCCAATTCACCTAGTGTAACTTTCTTATCATCCAAATATCTTTTCACTTCTTGTTCTTTACCAGCTTCACTCTGTTTAGCAGACATTTGTTCTTCAACGGCTACTATCTGTTCGTTTATAGATGTAATTTGTGTTTTAATTTCGTCATTGGAATAGACACCAAAGTAAAAATATAAAGCAGCAATTAACAAGCCAATGGCATTTGCATTCAAGTATGAAAGATCATTAATTCTGTGCATATTGTCTCCCAGATATTTTTGCTGAAATATCAAATTGTATTGCATCAGAACCAATACTCTCTCTGTCTAACAAAACTTGATCTTGATCAAAAGTAGAATCAGATCCAAGTTGACTAACAAACTGTTTTATAGCATCGCTAGATGCCGACAAACCTGATATTTTTAAGCTACCAGTGTTGTTATCCACGTTTAAGTTTTTTAAAAAAACCTGTTCAGGTATATTTACCCTCACAGCATCAATGGCTCTCAGAGGTGATATTCTCAGTTCAAAAATTTCTTTTATCTTTTGAAGCTGTAAATCTATTTTTTGGCTCTCTTCACTCATGCCACTAATCATTTTTAGTTTATTTTCAATTTCTAATGCTTCATTGTTCTTTGAATCCAGGGTAGCTTGTCGCTCATCTCTATTCACAGTTTCAATTACGGAATACACTTTGCCAGCCCCAACACAAATAACAAGCCAAATCAATATGCAGAACATTTTCTTAATAGCGTCCGACATATCAACGCCAGAAACGTACTTCTTAACTGCATCACTCTTTGAAGCAGCGTCATCTAAATCTTTAAGCAAATTAACTTCAATCATAAGCTAACCTTTTTATCCATAAAATTACCTCAACGACAGGCCCAATGAAACACCAGCATATGGTTTGAATTCATCTATCTGTTCTTCACTAAAAGTTTTTTTATCATAAACAATTCGTCTAAAAGGATCAAAGAACTCTACTTCAAAACTTGCATCAAAAGCTTTTATTACATACTCTTTTAGTCCATGTACCAGGGAGCTTCCTCCAGTAAGATATAACTTTGAAATAGCTGCATCTTTTTGAGACTGACAATACTGATCAAAATAATTTGACAGTAATTCAACAAAGAAGTTATTTGATTCTTCAATCACCGGAAGAATTTCAGAGGCAATAGGTTGTGTCTTTTTTAAACTCTCAACTTCACTAAGGGACATTCCATCACCAGACAAATGATTGTACATTGATGTAGTGTAATGGTGCCCACCAAAGTCAACATCTCTATAAAACGACAGCTCTCCACTTCTTAAAATAGCTAAAGCTGTGAATTGCTCACCAATATCTGCAATTGCTATAACTTCTCCATCTTGAGATTCGTAGTTGTATGTATAACAATTTGCAAGTGCTCCTCCAACTATGTTCACTAGATCACATTTTAACCCCGCATTAGATATAGTTTCTACGTAACTTACAAGCATCTTCTTACTCACAGCGAATAACATCATATATTCTTCATCTGATGTTTTAATCTTTTTGCACTGTAAATTGACTTCTTCTAAATCAAATGGAATGTGCACACTAGCCTCATCTCTGATTATCTCTTTATCGTATATTCCATGACTAACTACTTTTCTTACAACAGTGTCAGGACCCCATGTACTAGTGTATACACTCTTTCGCTTAGACTTGGAAGTAGCTACAAGCTGTCTTATTATCGTACCTATTTCTTTAGTGTTCTCTATTGCTCCGTTCTTGATTTTACTCTTAGGAGTTTCTAGTTGTCCAAAAGATACAAGGCTCACTGAGTTTTTTTTAATGTTCCTGTCCAATTCACACATTTTGATAGTGTTGGTGCCTATGTCTATGCCTATGGGTTTAGAAAAAAGTGATTTCATCTGTTTATCTCAAAAGTTCTTATCCAAAATCGCTTACACAGTTAGATTGACAGCCTCAGCGTATCATCAACCTAGATACTGAAACTCAACACTAGGAAGAGCGTAAGGCTACAACCACCCTTTAGTATTGGATAATATAACTAAAAAAATGTCAAATATATGGCATTGACCTTAGGGAAAAAATACTTCCCAGTACCAAGCAGTTATTTGTTTACCTACAAATAGGTACACGCAAGAGGCTAATGCTAAAAACGGACCAAATGGTAATACGGTTTTCATACCGCCTTTAGTCTTGAACATGACTATTACGCCTATAAAAGTCCCCACGATGCTTGAAAACATAATTATAAAAGGTATACTCTGCCACCCCAAGACAGCACCAATCCATGCGAGCAATTTTATGTCTCCACCACCAAGCCCATGCTCCTTTTTGATCATATGATACATAAACCCTGTGATCCAAAAAATTCCTCCACCTAGAACAATACCAAAAAAACTGTCCAAAATCATACGCTCAGGATTTATTAGTGCTCCTAAAACACCAATCAAAATTCCCGATATACTTAAAATATCTGGAATTAAAAAATGCTTAAGATCAATTACAGAAATAGTTAAAAGTCCAAACACAAATATCAAATACTCTACACCTGTTATTGAAAGACCAGTTGTTAGATAGACTGCCAAAAACAATAATGCCATTAACAGTTCAACTATAGGATACATGGTAGATATTTTGCTTTTACAAAATCTACACTTTCCCTTGAGAAGAAGCCACGATATGACGGGAATGTTGTCTATGTTTAATATTTGTTTATCACAAGATCTGCATTTACTGCGTGGGATAACTATGTTCTCTTCCAAAGGCCATCTTACTATGATCACATTTGCAAAACTGCCAAAGATCGCTCCTAGTAATGGCATGACCACTAACAAGTAATCAAAATCAACCAATGTCTTTATCCTTGAACATAATAACTGCAACGCTATTGAATATTAATACCCAAGCAATACAGTAAAGAACAGAGAGTCCAAAATTAGATAAACTTAAAGTCTCTTCACTAAAAAGCAAGTTTTTCCAATCAAATCGACTAAAATTAGGGAATGTAAAACGAAGTATGTTTGCAAAATATTTGTAAAACTCCATGTCTGACTTGTTCATAAAAAATACTAGGCTAGACATAGATTTTCCAACCAAAAATATCCCTATTGCTACTGGCACCGACAAATTGGGCCTAACCACAACTCCTAAAGCTATGGTTATGGCTACCAAAACAGCAGCCTCTTTGGCAAATCCGGATATGACGTAAAAATAGTCAAAATTTAGCTGCCACCCCATAATCAAAAGCAAAGCCAGAAACAAAGCGGCTAACAAAAATAGAAGTACCAACACAAGCGACACTAATCCAACATACTTACCTATCAAAAATTGCCAACGATCGATAGGCTTAGTAAACAAAGTTAATACTGTACGCCTTTCTACTTCTCTAAACACAACTGTTGCACCTAAGAATATACTCAGTATCACAACACTAAGCTCTAAACCTGCCAAGCCTAAATCCATAGTAATTCTGGTTTTTTCTGTATAGCTTAACTGTGCTGATATAAGGCTTAAAAACACCAATAGTACGGCAAATACCAGAATGCCGTACATGATTCTATCTCTGATAAGTTCCCTTATCGTGTTAGAAGCTATGATATAAATTTCTTTCAATCTGACCCATCTCCGTTAAATGACAGCGTAACAAATGCTTCTTCCAAAGTTTTTCTCTTAGCAGATACACTATAAATTGTAACTTTGTTGTTGATCAACTCTGCTATCTTTTCGTTGGCTTTCTTCAGCGAATCTACAACTATCAACTCCGCTCCGTCGTTCTTTTTAATCTTGATTTCATGCTCTGTATGTATATCTTTGGTGAAATCTGCAATTGGACCCTCAAAAGCCAACCTTCCATTTTTTAAAATGACTAAGTCATCACATAAATCCTCTACATCGTGAAGCAAATGACTACTAAAAAAAATAGTGCACCCTTCTGACGATACTTTTCTAATAAGATCCTTTATCATAGAACGGCCATCGGGATCTAAGCCAGCCATCGGCTCATCCAAAATGATAAGCTTTGGTCTGTGGATTATAGCTTGGGCAAAACCGACTCTTTGTAACATTCCCTTAGAATAAGATCTCAGAGGTTTTTTTCTAGCGTGGTCCAATTTTACTGTATTTAAAATATCCAAAACAGCACTGCTGATATCTCCAAAATCTGGGTTCCAGCTTAATTTTGCATAAAAAGTCAGAAATTCTTCACCAGTAAGATAGTCGTAAAAATACGGCCTCTCTGGCAAAAAACCAATATTTTCTCTATTATTTTTAAAAGTCCCTTGTTCAAAGAAAGAAAATTTACCAGCATCAGATTTTATAAACTCAAATATGCACTTAAATGTTGTGGTTTTACCAGACCCATTTGCTCCTAAAAAACCAGTTATGTTGCCTTGTTTTACAGAAAAACTTACATTCTTTAATACCTCGGTCTTACCTTGGTAATCGCCAAATGATTTACATAACCCATCAACAGAAATAGCATCCATCAATTAAGCTCCAGCTTGTACAGAGTGATTAATTATATCAATACAACTTTCAACCACAAACAATTTTATACCACATGACTCATATAGACCTAAATCTTAGCTAGGATAAATAAAAAGAATAGATGCACCGTATTGACATGTATCCTTGATGTGATATAAATGTCGGGTTTTTGGAATCTCTCTAGGGCTAGTGCCTTTAAGAAGTGGTCTTGATGACTGATCATAAAAGCGGCATATGTCTGATCATGCCCGCCTTAAGGAGATAGAAAAGCTAGATAAATTTGGAGAATTATCATGTCTGGTAAGATGAAGTCTCATTCTGGTTCGTCCAAGAGGTTTACAGCTCTTGGTTCGGGTAAAATCAAGAGAAAACAAAAAGGTAAACGTCATCTGTTATCTAACAAATCTTCTAAAAGAAAACGAAAGCTTACTGGTACAGAATATGTCCACCCGTCTGATTCTAAAAGGGTGGGCAGAATGCTAAAAGGAGCCTAACTTATGAGAGTAAAAGCAGGTACAACAAGAAGAAAGCGTCACAATAAGGTATTAAAAAGAGCCAAAGGCTATTATAGTGCAGCCAGCAGATCTTATAAAATAGCTGTCGAAACCAACGACAGAGCTATGGCCTATGCCTACAGAGACAGAAGGAATAAAAAAAGAACAATGCGTTCACTGTGGATTGTTCGCATCGGGGCAGCCGCAAGGGCAAATGGCACCAACTACTCAAAACTCATGGCATTACTTAAGACAAAAAACATCGATATAAACAGAAAAATGCTAAGTGATATGGCTGTTAGAGATCCAGAAGCTTTTTCTGGCTTAGTTCAACACATTTCGAACTGAAGATAAAACTATGAGTGAAGTGGCCAGTTTTAAAATTAGAAAATCACAACACATAGATTTGGCTATGAATGACTCTAATCAGGCTGTTGGCTTGTCTGGGTTTGATAAAATTAAACTCCCTCATCAAGCACTACCAGAAATAAATTTTTCGGAAATTACTTTTGAAAATACAATCCTGGGCAAAAAATTAAAAACTCCATTTTTTATAAGTGCAATGACGGCTGGAAACGACAGAAGCCTTGAAATTAATAAAATAATAGTAAAAGCATGCCAGAAACGAGGTTGGATGTTTGGTTTTGGCAGCCAAAGAAGACAACTTTTAGATAACTCAAACGCACTATATGATGAGTGCGAAGTTATCAGAAATTTAGCACCTGATATAAATATTTTAAGCAACATAGGACTAAGCCAGTTGATCCATTTGGATCTAAACAAAGTTAGATCATTACTTGATTCTATACACACTGACATATTGGTAATACACACCAACCCTCTTCAAGAAGCTTTACAACCAGAGGGTACTCCTAATTTTAGAGGCGGTTTGAATGCAATAGAAAAAATTGTAAAGAATCTCGATGTTAATATAGTTTTAAAAGAGACAGGTTGTGGAATTTCCAAAAAAGCTGCTGCACAATTAGATGATGTGGGAGTGGATGCGGTCGATGTAAGTGGATTGGGTGGTACACATTGGGGTAGAATAGAGGGAAAGAGATCGTCTGATAATTCAGTATTAGCCAAGGCATCTGAGACCTTTCAAGATTGGGGCATACCTACCACAGAATCTATCAAAAATTCAGTAGGCCAAGGATATGAAGTATGGGCCTCAGGAGGAGTAAGGTCAGGATTGGATGCCCTAAAGTCATTTTATCTAGGAGCAAATGCCGTAGGTTTTGCTAAACCAGCTTTAACCTTGGCTACATCCAGTGGCTATGAAGCTCTGGAAAAATGGATGGAGACAATAGAGACAGAATTCAAAGTAGGCATGTTTTGTATGGGAAAAAGTCAAGCGAGCACAATAGGAGGAACCAGTGAAGAAAACTAGCCTGGAAGGTTTTTCCAAACTCACACAGTCAGAAAGATTTAAGAAACTTGCAGACCTTGGATATTTAACAAAAGAAGACTTGATTTTTTTAAAAGAAAAAACAGTTCCTGACTCCATTTCCGAACATTTGATAGAAAATTCTGTTGGATACTTTCATATGCCTCTTGGGATAGCAACACATTTTGTTATAGACAAAAATCCCTACTGCATTCCAATGGCAGTAGAAGAAACATCAGTTGTTGCTGCAGCCAGTAAGACAGCCAAGTGGATAAGTCAAAAAGGTTATGTAACAACAGAACAGAAAGGAAATTTAATCATAGGGCAAATACAAATTGCAAAAACCAAGAACTTGGAAAAACTAAAGTCTATAATACAAGAACATAAACAAGATTTACTAAAGTATGCAAATAAACTGGCTAGTGGGTGGGTTACTAGAGGTGGTGGATTTGTTGATCTAAAACTTCGTACTATCAAAAGGCAAGATGAACACATAATGTCTGTTATGCATGTGTACGCAAACCCGGTTGATTCCATGGGAGCAAACATTATGAACCAGGTGTGCGAAGCAATAAAACCAAAGATAGAAGCTCTATCTGAAGAAAAGATCTCAATGTGCATACTATCCAACTTAGCTGACACAAAATTATTTGCTGCACAGGTTGTAATAGAAGATATTGATCCTGCTCTAGGTACAAAAATAGAAGAGGCATCTTTATTTGCTCAAGTCGATCCTTACAGAGCAGCCACAAATAACAAAGGTGTACTGAATGGAATCGATCCAATTTTAATAGCAACTGGTAACGACTGGAGAGCTGTTGAAGCTGGCATACATGCTTACGCATCTAGAAATGGACAATACACATCTCTTACAACATGGAAAATGCAAGGAAGAAATCTTGTGGGTTATTTAGAAATACCAGTGTCGGTTGGAATAATCGGTGGGGTAACTGGCGTACATCCCACAGCTAAATTAGGTCTAAAAATACTAAAAGTTAAAAACTCCAGCGAATTAAGTAGGGTAATAACAGCGGTAGGTCTTATACAAAATTTGGGTGCACTTAAAGCATTAGTAACGGATGGAATTGTTGTGGGACATATGAAGTTGCATGCATCTAACCTGGCATTACAGGCAGGTGCCAGCAAACTTGAAGTTAATATGGTTAAACAAGAACTAAACAAACTTTTACTTAAAAATAAAAAAGTTTCCACTAGTGATGCAACGAGTGTTTTACAACAAATGAGATAGTAAATGAGTCTACCAAGTAAGACTTTTCTTATTGGTGAATATGCGGTACTTAATAAAGGAGCCGCAATTATCTTAAACACAAAACCTAGGTTTGAAATGCAAAACGGTAAGTTTTGTGACCCTCACCATTCTAAAGGAGGTTTCGGAGCATCTAGTGCAGCTTGGATTTTTAAAAATAAAATTTTCGATAAAAATCCAAAAACTATCATATCCAAATATGTTAAAGACACCTGGAGTGGAGTAGGAATTCCGCCCAGCGGAGTAGACGTAATATCACAAATGGTAGGCAAGGTTTTTTCAATAGATTTATCCAGCATGAAAATTACATCTGACGACTGGAACTTCTATGATTTTTTTATAGTGAGAACCGGAAATAAAATACCAACCTATAAACATTTGGAACAATTGGATAATGTATATCAATTTAATAACCTAACTGAGTTATCTAGAAAAGCTCTAGCTTTATTTATCAAAAAAGATAAAAAATTTTTTGAATATTTAAAACAATTTGATCAGGAGCTTGCTAGATTGAATTTATATTTGAATGAATCTGCAAAACTAAAAAAGAAAATAATGAAGATAGATGGTGTTGTATACACCAGAGCTTGCGGAGCTATGGGTGCCGACACAATAATTGTATTTATACTTCCTGATAAAAATACAACAGTAGAAAAAGAGCTTTTAAAACTAAATTTAGACATTGTAGCTACACAAAATGATATCTGCGAAGGTATGTATGATATTTAAAGCATCTGCTCCATCAAATTTAGCTTTGGTAAAATATATGGGAAAAAGATCAAAGGATAATTTCCCAATAAATTCATCACTTTCCATAACTCTAGATCATTTGAAAACTACTGTGGAATTAGAACAAAGTAATGCTGATCAATTTCAAAACAACGAACTAAAGCTTGAACAAAAAGAGTGTAAAAGATTTTTAGACCATCTAAAATTTCTAAAAGATAAATTCTGTGTTGATGAATGTTTTAAAATCAAATCCTATAATAACTTCCCTGCTAGCTCTGGATTTGCTAGCTCAGCCAGCAGTTTTGCTGCACTTACATTAGCTTTTGCAGAATTCTTACGCTCAAAAAACAGGCGTCCTGACATTGAAACATTATCTGCGTTAAGTAGAAGGGGTTCTGGGTCATCTTGCAGAAGTTTTTTTGCACCATGGTGTCTATGGGATCATGTAACCGGAAAAGCTAGCAAAATTGATTTGCCAGATTATAAATTTATATTTCTATCGGTTATAATTTCTAAAAAGAAAAAGATCTCCTCATCTTTGGCTCATCAAATAGTTCAAAGCTCGCTACTGTATGATGGAAGAGCAAAGAGAGCACAGGAGCGTTTAGATTTGATTATTGAAAATTTAAAAAAAGACAACTGGCAAAATTTATTTCAATTAATAAAAGCAGAATTTTGGGATATGATGGGTTTGTTTCATACTTCCATGCCTGGATTTTTTTACATAGAACCTGGTTCAATCGAAATATTAAAAAATGTAGAAAAAATTTGGCATGATCATAAAACAGGTCCATTAGTAACAATGGATGCAGCTTCAAGCGTACATCTAATTTTCAAACCACAAGATAGTAACATTGCATTAAATATGAAAAACAATCTGAACTTTCCATATATATATCATGAAAGTTAATGTTTTTGGAAAAGTCATTTTATCTGGAGAACACTCTGTGCTCAGGGGCAAGAATGCAATCTCTGTGCCTGTAAAGCAAAAAAAATTAGAGTTACAATTTGAACCAAATAGCTGTTTACAAATAGAGTATAATCTAAATGGAAAACAAAATAAAAAAGCACAAGCCTTGATAGAAAATATTTTTCTTAAAGCATCTGAGCTACTAGATATAACAGTTGGCGGTACAGTTATAATCAACAGCAATTTAAATTTAGGCCAAGGTATCGGGGGCAGTGCTGCTATGTGCACTGCTGTAGGTAAGGTTTTATTAAATTTAAATTTAATAAAGCAATATGATATCCTAGATTTTTGTACCAACCTAGAAAATATGTTTCATAAAGAAAGTAGCGGTTTAGATATAGCTGTATGCCTTGAAGAAAAACCTATTTTATATAACAGAAAAGAAAAAGTTATAGAAATAATTAAACCTGTCTATCAACCTAATCTTGCCATAATTAATTCTGGAATAAATAGTAACACTTCGTATTGTGTAGAAATGGTAAAACAATTTTATAAAAACTCCAAGATTGCACCTGATATAGACGACAGGATGAACTCTGCTACAGAATATATATATAATTCATTAACAAGTGGTGATGAAAATAAATTGATAACAGGAATGAACATAGCTTTAGAATGTTTTACTCAATGGGGATTAGTTTCTAATATTAACAAAGTTATAAAACAAACATTTTTAGATGGAGCAGTTGCAGTAAAACCAACTGGTGCAGGTTTAGGTGGTAATGTACTTGCTCTGTTCAAAAGACCTGTCAAATTACCCTACACCGCAATTAGCCTAGAAGTCCTTTGACTAGAAAGTCAAATCATATGACTAGAATGCCAGTAGTACATATGTGAATCTACTAAGCAGTAAGTTAAAATTCATAGATATAGTTATGAAAAAAATATGTTTTTTAGCATGTGCTTTTACTCTTGTTTTAACTAATTCAGGTTGTAATAAAAGTAGAAACGCTGTGTACAAAGGTGGTGGGTATAGTCTAAACAGTATGTTTAGCATGTCTCCAAATAGTAGTGGGTATGTTCTACAGTTGGATACTATAGGCTGGGAAGCAAGTGTTATAAATGATAAAATAGAACCTCCAATAAAAAATATTTTCATAATGTTTAATCATGACAAAGTAGTAATTGGAGTTGAAGACAGTCACGATGATAATAATTACAGAGAGCTTCAAATGTCATTTAAAATTAACCCTTGGTCATGCGGAGTTTATCAAGATAATTTTGGAAAGGTTAAAGTAGAAAAGATTAATAATAAATACACTATTTCATTTAGTGATAATCAAAATAATTGGTATATCTTAGGTGAACTTTATAAAAAACCGCCAATAGATTGCTTGCAATAGACTGAACTAAAGTAGCAATTACACATGCTTAAAAACAAATCTTGAATATTAGAATCTTTGTTGTATACTTGGCGTATGATGTTTAAAAATTTATTTTCATGTCATTTAGTTTTGTTGGTGTTTTCGCTGTTTGTTACTAGTTGTGTTAGTAATCCTATGCCTCGTGGTAGTCATTATAGAAATGCAAGTGCGGTAAGAGGTAATCACAACTCTGGTCCTGGCGGTGGGAAACAATGTACAGTAATGCTGACCAGAGGTGCTGATGCAAATAATTTTGATGCAGCTAACATGGTAACTCCTGTTCGTGAGGTATGTTTGGAATTTTCTTCAAACTTTTTAACAGTTTGGATAGAAGATTCAGATACGACCGGAGCTGGATCATTACAGTATCCACTTCGTGCAGTTGGAGGTGGCAGTGGCTGTACATATGAAGATGATTATGTCTCAGTTCAGATAATGCCCCGAATACATGATGGAATTACTTCTGTGTACTTTAGTTTTCGTGGTGAGGATTTTTTATACAGTTTAGGCGAGGTTCCTGACTCACAAAGACACAGACTACCGCCTTCTTGCTCAGGTACAATTTAGAGTAGGTTTTGCGTTCTATTTTTGCTTCGTTTTTGGCTATTATTTGGACGGCATTTTGTTCCTTCTTATGTCTATGGTTTGTATATACCAATAACAAAAAACAAAATTATTTTCTAAAAATGTGGTCCAGAGTTTTAGTAAAGATTTTTGGAATCAAGGCTACCATACGAGGTGAAAATAATTTACCTGACGGTGGGTGTGTGTTTGTGTTTAATCATCAAAGTCTATTGGATATACCTGTATTGGCTGCTTTTGTAAAAAAGCCATTTAGGTTTGGAGCAAAGCAAGAGTTATTTAAAATACCTGTGTTTGGTTTTGCAATGAAAAAAATTGGAATGCTACCTATATACAGAAGCAATAAACACAAAGCATTAAAACTCTACAGTAATTCTGTGGATAAAATACGTAGTGGAAAAAGTTATATGTTAGCACCTGAAGGTACTAGATCTATTAGTGGTGATCTGATAAAGTTTAAAAGTGGACCTTTTATTTTGGCAATAGAGGCACAAGCACCGTTGGTGCCAGTTGTAATTAAGGGAGTAGGTAAGATACTTGCTGGTAAAAAGATATTTGCAAACCTAGAGGACACAAATATTGAGATAGATATACTGCCGTCTTATTCAACTAGAGGTTTATCTAAGGAGCATAGGCATCAGGTTAAAGTCGATATCAGAAATATGTTTTTAGATGAACTACAAAATAGTAAAGACGTATCAAAACCTTGCAGTTAGGTGAGTTGAATAAAATAACTGTATATTGAAGAAATGAAGTTACATAGTAGTTGAGTTACTTCAGTCTAGTTGTAAACCATAAGTTTAAAGCTTCTGTCCAGTGTTCCCGATCTTTAATACATGAAAGTCAACCAAATATATCATGGTGATAACCTTCATTTTATGCCTGATATGAAGCCTGAAAGTATAGATTTAATTTATATTGATCCACCATTTGGAACACAGAGTTTATGGCAATCTAAAGCGTTTAGGGAAAAAGTACAAGAATTAAAGTTTTATGATATTTTTGGAGGCGGTGACTCAGGATATATAAATTTTATGGTCCCAAGGCTAAGGCAGATGCACAGGCTTTTAAAACCTACTGGCTCTTTGTTTGTTCACCTGGATTGGCGAATGAGTCATTGTATTAAGATGGAGCTGGACAAAATATTTGGAGTTACAAATTCAGCTTCTTCAAAAACAAATTTTATTAATGAAATCATTTGGTTTTATCCAAATGGAGGGGGAAGAGGTAAATCTCGATTAAATAAAAAACACGACACCATACTATGGTACGCCAAAGATAAAGCACAATTCAAATACAACTGGAAAGACATTTCATTGACAAGGAACAAGGATCAAAAAACTTTTGGAGGATATTTTAAAAAAGATAAAAAAGGAACCTATCAGGAGGTAAGATCAAACAATAAAATCTACAAGTACTATGTAGATGAACCAAAAAATAATGACGATGTGTGGTTTTTAAATATCATCTCACAAAGAGATAAGACTGAAAGGCTAGGTTATCCAACTCAAAAACCTCTAGATTTACTTAAAAGAATTATACTAATGGCCTCAGATAAAAATGATCTTATTGCAGATTTTTTTTGTGGCTGCGGAACAGCTATTGATGCTGCTCAAATATTAGATAGAAGATGGATAGGAATGGATGCAAGTCATACAGCTTGTGAAGTTATGCAAAAAAGAATGGAAGATAGGCATAGTCTTTTTATTGGAATAGACAAAAAGCCTATGACTTATGAAGAATTTAAAAAACTTAAGCCTTTACAATTTGAAAAAGAAGCTGTCCGTTATATTGGCGGTGTGACAAATGATGTGCAAATTGGAGATGGAGGAATTGATGGCAGATTAGCTTTTGACGGAACACCAATACAAGTAAAAAAGTCTGAAAAACCAATGGGAGATACAGATCATTTTAGGAGTTTTTACATGCCACTAAAAGAACATGGGAGAGGTATTTTTATTACTTTAAGCGGCTATACAAATCCAGCAAAACAGAGAGCCAATGATTGGCGTAAAGAAGGTTTAGATATTCAATTATTAGATATAAAAGATATTCTGGCTGGCAGATTCAGAGAACAACCAGCAGCATGATTTTAACAGTCGCTTATTAG
Source organism: Bdellovibrionales bacterium (assembly GCA_965203875.1). Lineage (GTDB taxonomy): Bacteria > Bdellovibrionota > Bdellovibrionia > Bdellovibrionales > JAUICD01 > CBDANC01. Next base: position 579,932 of record OZ241914.1, read on the forward strand.
ATATAGTTTAATTGTCAATTTAAGGTGAGCCAAAGGTAATTCTATGTCTAGAACAATACCTAAGATTATGCATTTGATAGCCGCCACTAATCCCTGATGCATATTGGTCGGCCCTTTCAACAATTAGATCCATGTATACATATGGATTTCCTAAATTATATCCAGCAATAAAACTAGCTTCTACGCTTGGATTTATTGGCGTCATCAACAGTACCACACCACCTGGGCCTTGAGCTACAAGTTGATAATTACCAAACGAAGTGCCGTGCATAGTTGCAGGGTATTCTACAAATACGTTGTATCGGCCTGCTGGTATTATGCAGTTGTTAAATGGTCTTAATGCACCTGGGTGGTAGCCTGATTGATATTGAAAACCACCATACATACCATTGAACAGATAAGTATTACCTAAATCATACGCTAAAAGCAGTTCTGCTCTTATATCTACAGGACCGCTCCATGATATGCTCTTTAAAAATATAGGACTAAAAGCTTGTGGGTAATTATAATTCCCATGAGGTGAAAGTGTAAGATTAATTAAATGCCCGCCCGAGTGGTACCCTGTGGCTTGATATACTTGACCACCAGGATAGGCACCACCTAATGGACCATACCCAGCACCGTATCCGCCGCCATATCCACCGTACCCGTATCTGTTTATTGGTTTTTGTCCACAACCAACTACCACATAAGAAGATATTAGAACACAAGCTACAACAACAAGAGAGGTAATCAGTAAGCCAGACTTATACTTCTTCTTCATCTAAAGTTAATTCCTTTTATTCCTAACGCTTTTTCTTTTTGTAAGTACCACCGCTATTACCAATACAAAAAATCCTCCCATAAGATAAAACATCCATACCCTGCTGGCGTTTTCAACCGATGCTAAACCTCTGGACAAATCTGTAGTTGAGAGTGAAGCAAAATAGTCGCTTTGAGCATCCAGTATATTAAAGTTATTAAATGAACCTAATCTGGTGTAATTTCTTTGTATGGTTCTTTTTTTACAAATATATCTTCTTTGTTTTTTGTCGTACTTGGCTCCACCACCTGTACAATGATGCACTTGATAGGTAGAAGCACCTGATGAAGGGGATAACGTACTGGTGTGACATTGATAAGGGCCTGCTTTTAAGAGCCAACAATGTTGGTGCAGGCTCTTTTCTCCACATCCGTGCCATACTCCATTTATATAATCGCCCCCACCAGGACAATATGGTGGAAGATAGTGAAGTGAACCTTGCATGGTTCCATTATCTCCTCTTTCATGTCCATAGAAAATAAATGCTCCTCCCATAAGATCGTAGTCTGCACCCCATGGATCCAATATTTCAAATATTAGTCTTAAGCTTGCACCTTTTCCATAGGAGTGCCTTTTGGCTTCGTTTGATTCATTAAACAGAACTGTGCAACCCTTCCACCAAGAACATTCTTTAACAGATGTTTGCATCATTACGGTTTCAGCTCTGGCTTTTATTTCTTGAAACTGGCCATCTGATATCCAGCCTATATTGAGATCTCCTTGGTAATGCTGTTGTTGTCCTTCATCTGCAACCACTATGGTTTGTAGCTCAAGGTTAATACTTAGTGACTCAAATTGATTTACACTTAGACCAAGATCGGTGCCTAGAGTTTCCAAGGTTCTTCTAGCTGCACTACTTGGAAGTGACAATTCCACTGTTTCACCAAATTCCCACTCCGAGAATGTTTCTTCATCATCCGTACTGCTGCTTGAAGGATCATCAGAGGATGGATTGTTTATGGATGCTCCTTTACCACAGTTTACCAGTAATGCTGCTGAACATATTAGAAAAAATAGTTTTAAAATATTCACCCGATAACCCCCTGAATACTCAAGTTCTGCCAGGCTTTTCGGCAAGTTGTGGTGTTTTGTTTAGTATCCTAAAGATTGTGTTCATCTTGTATCAAAGTTGCTCTGTTACCAGACTTTGGTGGAGGAAATTGTGTTGTACGGTTATCTCTTATGTAGAATAATACTTTTTAGCGCCAATGCTGGAATTGGTAGACAGGCTAGGTTGAGGGCCTAGTGGAGATTATTTTCCGTGGTGGTTCAAGTCCACCTTGGCGCACCAAACTATGACTACAGGTTTTTATAACAATAAAAATAAGCGTGCTGTTTGTAGAATAGAAGCTTTGTTAGGTGTGATCTAATAAGTGGGCAAATTAGGTTTCAACAACTTGCGTACTTTGGATTTTCTCCCGAAACCAAGTAAACCAAGTGCAAAAGGTGGATTATAATAGTTGTATAAATCGATAGGTATCATATATCTAACATCATCACCAAGGACGCCTTGCATCTTTATATGTGCTGCTAAAGTAACATCAGCACCATTTTCAACAAATAGTTCAGCCGTTTTCCAATATTCAGACATAGCCATTTTGTGTAGTACTTTAGTCCGTCCTTAAAAGTAGTATTTACATTACTTCCGTAATCAATCAATAGCTGCATTTTATTAAGCTCTTGTTTGCTTTGACCAGATATTGCCAATGCCATTAAAGCAGTAGCACCATCAAAGGATCTTCTTTGATCTAGCAGCACATCAATTTCATCTGACAGATCTATAAAAGTTTGAATGAATTCAAGTGAGATATTCTTTCTTGCAGCGTAGTGCAATTTATTTTCACCCCATTTGTTTACTGACTCTATATTCAGACCATTTTTTGTTAATAAAATTAGTGCAGATACACTCTGTACTATGTGTGCAAGTGTGTTGTGAGAGTTATTAAATTTTGCATTTACATTAGCTCCTTGGTCAATGATATGCTTAATTTGATCTAGATCAGGTTTGCGTTTATTAACCGCATTAAAAAGTTGTTCATCTAATTTTTCCTGCTTTAACGTTAAGGCTCGAGCACAATCGTAGGATGTTGTACTAGCAGATGCATGTGATACACATACTAGGAAAATAAAATAGACACCAAAACTTCTCATCACGAGATGGTAACATACATCTTACAAAGTGTAAGTATTTTAATGATCTACGTTTATAAATAATTTGTAAATATATAAGTAACTTTTTCAAGTTTCAGCTACCGTACTTTGTCACGATACGGTCTATACTCTGCATTAGAGTTTAATACTCTAGGTAGAGTAGGCCTCAGCAATGTACGTGCTTTGGAGTTTTTCCTGAAATCCTCAAAATGTGCGTGATACTGATACAAATCTATGGGTAGCACATGTCTAGCTCTATGATCAAAGCCAAGCTTTAACTTTGCCATTGCATCAACACTTGCACCATTTTCAATTAATAATTCGGCAGCTTTCAAATATCCGTACTTGGCTGCTTTGTGTAGTGCTGTTGTTCTATTCTTCTTAACAGCAGCATTTACATCACTTCCGTTATCAATCAACAGCTGCATTTTCTCAAGCTTTTGTTTACTTTCACCAGATGATGCTAATACCATCAAAGGAGTAGCACCGTCATAGGTTCTTCTTTGATCTAACAGTGCACCGCTGTCTTCGCTTGAAAGTTCTATGAAAGCTTTAATTAATCCAAGTGGGGTATTTCTTTTTTCAGCGTAGTGCAGTCTGTTTTCACCCCCTCTATCTACTGATCCTAAATGTAGGCCATTTTCTGCCAATAGGACTAGTGTAGACACACCCTTTACTGCATGTGCAAGTGTTTTGCGAGACCGTCCAAACTTTGCATTTACATTAGCTCCCTGACCTATAAGATACTTAATTCGATCTAGCTTTGGCCTTCGTTTAGTAACTGCACTAAAAAGTTGTTCATCTAATTTTCTTTGTTCCAACATCAAAGCTTGAGTACAAGCGGAGGATGTTGTGCTACCTGAAACTGAGGTATGTGCACATACCAAAAAGAAAATACAAAATATAACACAATTTTTCACCGCAAAACAGTAACACATATCTTACAAAATGATAAATACTTTCATGATCAACGTTTGTAAAATGTGAGTAACTTTTTCAATAGATGTAGGTTATGGAAAACTCTAGACTTTGCAAAACTTGTTCACCATACGCAACAAATCTTAGTGTAAGGCTTTCAAGCCAGTCGTAGACTGGCGTACCTCGGAAAGCCTTACACTAAGATTTGTTGTATTAAAAACTCGATCAAAAATGAATACCCTTACTAATAAAACCTCTTCCTTCTCCTGGAAGAAGGTATCCCCAAACGCTCCCTATACTTAGACACAGTCCTTCTGGCTACGTCAATTCCACTGGCTCTTAACATAGTCCAGAGCTTAGAATCCGAATAAGGTTTTTTTGGATCTTCATTATCTATAATATTTTTAATCTGTGATTTAACCTTGTTGCTAGCAACAAACTGACCGCTATCACTAGATACACCAGAATTAAAAAAATACTTAAGCTCAAAAATACCTCTAGGAGTATGCATGTATTTATTAGTAGTCACTCTAGACACTGTTGACCCATGCAAACCCACGTCATGAGCTATATCTCTTAAAATCATGGGCCTAATAAAATCCTTACCTTTTTCAAAAAATTCCATCTGATGTTTCACTATGCTACTAGCCACCTTGTATATAGTTCGCTGCCTCTGATCAATAGAATTTATTAAAAAACGAGCAGACTTCAACCGCTCCCTTATATAATTCTTAGCCTCACTCTTTGCCAAAGAACTAGAACGAAAAGTCTTTTTATAAAAATTAGAAATTCTTATTCTAGGCACGCCTTCATCATTGAGTGATACGACATAGCCACCTCGTTGTACTTTATTAACATACACATCAGGAACAACATATTGAGTTTCGTTATTATCAGGTGAAAAAACAAAGCCAGGTTTAGGATCCATATCAAACACTATCTGACACAGCTCTTTTACATACTCGATGCTAAGTTTCATTTTTTTAGAAATGGTTTTATAATCCCTATTCTCCAAATTAGTTAGATGGTTTTGTACCAACTCTACCACATCCTTTGTATCTTCTTCCAAATGCTTGGCCTGGATCAAAAGACATTCTTTTAGATTCCTAGCACCTACACCAGGTGGATCAAATTCATGAAGCAAAACCAGATTTTCCTCTAAAGCCTCTAATTCAATACCCACCTCTTCAGATATTTTTTCAAGTGGAGTTTTTATATAGCCATCGTCCTCTACGTACTCAACTAATTTACCTACAACATGAACTTCCTCATCACTGAAGCCGCTAAGCCCAACCTGCCAATTCAAATGATCAGAAAGAGTCCTAGAAGAAGATATTACGTTTTCATAACTCCTGGCTTCATCCTTGCTATATTTGGTCACGGTTTGATCTGTACCACCTGCACTATCTACATACTTTTCCCAATCGAAGTCGTCTTGATCTGCTTTTCTTGGATCATCATAAGACTCCAGATCACTTTCCTTAGAATCTCTTAACTCACCACCTTGTAGATCTTCTGCTTGAGTATCTGTTATTTCTTCTAAAACGGGATTTTCTTCCATCTCCTTTCTTATAGCTATTTCTAATTCAATCCTGGACATTTGCAATAATTTGATCGCCTGCTGAAGTTGAGGGGTAATCCTCAAAGTTTGTATCTGAGACGTATTCAAAGTCTGTTTAAATTGCTGAGACATACAAAAAACTCCTAGGCTTATTATAAGTCATATTCACCATATCTTCCAGAATAAAAGTTTTTATTAAAATAGCTGGCCCATCTGCTGTTTGATGGTTTAACAAAATAGAATGTGTGGCTTATAGAAAATTACTTAATTAAAACAACAACACTAACAGTCTAGTTTATTGGGCCTATATACTGGTTATTTGAGTATTAGGATGTTGCTAAAGTTTAAACTGCTCTTAGTTTTTTTGCGTAAGATTTGCATTTTGTCATGGTACGTTTCTTATTTAGAATAGAGCTTTTCTAGTTCCAATTTTTAGTTCTAATCTGTGACCTTGGTTGTTGCGTAATGTGATGCTACCTTTTTCTTTTATGAATTTCATTGCATCTTGCATTGCATTTTGCAATTCATAATCAAATGTGTGCCCGCCTAGATATACATAATTATAACTTGTACCTAAAGTTAGTGGACCTACATCAAAATCAACACCTGCTCCTACCTGACCAGCTGGTATTAATGCCCAATCACTAACCTTACCTAAATCCAATGTCAGATCAATAAAACTATTTGAAACACCTACATTTGCAGATATGTAAGGGGTAACAATACTCCTGTTGTCAAAAGAAAAATTACCACCAACTGCCACTAGCACATTGTTTCTGTTACCTTCAAACCCTATGTTTCTATAATTACAATTCCATTGTATGGGCTGAGTATTAGGCACAGGAGAACATCTGCGAACTTGCTGGATACCGTTTTCAATTTTGTGTCTAAAGTAAGCTGTCTCAAAATCAGCAGATAATCCTCTAAATGGTTTATATTCCAATCTAAGTGCTACAGATGGAAAAAGTGTTTCTTTCAGTTCAACAGGTGCCAGGTGATCATGTGTATGTATATCTATTGATCCAGCAGGCTCATTCTCATCACAAACTTTCTTACTAGCATTAAAACGTTCGTCATCACCGAAGCTTTGAGTACAATTATCGTCAAAAAATATATCCAGTTTATCCGCAAACATCGTGCCTAACTGTACAGACAGACGCCACCCATACTCATCGTAATAGAATACTCTGTTGTCGTTCACACGCTCCATACGCTCTCTAACTTGAGCATAAGAAACAGAACAGCCTAGAAAAACTGTAACAAGTAACACTTTTGCAAGATAACCCTTCATACAGGATCCCTCCCCCACGCTTTTGGACAATAAACCGACCAGGCTGGCATGTCAAAGATCACATCAAACAACTGAAAATAATATAAAATTAAAGCTGCGGCACACTCTGTGTAGGGTATGAGATTTTCTATGGTCAAATTTTAGTCATAGTGCAATGCTAGACTAAAGTTTATCATATGAATATCCGAGACATATAGAAGCGGTGGTTGACGGTCTTCTTGTTTTAGCTGCTGATAAATATTTTACAAAACTATTTTAAAGGAGCGTAGTGCTTATGAATCACTCTATGAATGAATTAAAACAGCGTTTGCAGGACTTAAAACAGAAGATTATAGAAACAGAACAAGCTCAGATAAAGCTAAGCGAACAGGACACCAGACAAGGATTGATAAACCCGCTGTTTGAAGCACTAGGGTGGGATTTTTCTGACTTCAGATCTATCAGAAGTGAATTGAGACACAAAAAATACAATAACCCCGTGGATTATGCTTTCTACAACAGTCAAAAAAATTCCACAAAAAATCAGGATAAAAATACACAAGGCAACATTCCTATTTTATTGCTGGAAGCCAAGGCCCTTGGAACTGATCCGAATAAACCTAGAATAGTAAAACAGTTGTGTGCTTACTTAGGTGAGATGGGTGTTCAGTGGGGAGTAATAACAGATGGAAATAAGTATGTTATGTATAACTCCAGGTCAGGTGCTTCTTTTGAAGATCAGAAGTTTATAACTTTACAGATAAAGACATTTGATACAGATGATGGTATCCCTCTACAAGCTCTAGCTGAAAAGTTTTTTGCTCTATTAAGTCGAAAATGTCTTGAAAATGTTGGAATCCAAGAAACATATGAAACTGTAGCCATGGACAGACAAATTGAAGATGCTTGGGAATCTCTTTTAACAGAACCTTTTGATACACTTGCCAGTGCAATAAGAAAAGAGTTTAAACAAGATAGGGTTAAAGTTGACCAAAATCTAAAAGTTACCCTGAAACAAATTATATCCTATTTTGAGAACAGAAAAGATGATGAGGGCCGAATACAGTTTGATTATAATAATCAGGGTAATTTGAGTGATGCTATAATGCATAAAATTGTTGAGTTACAACAAGGATCTGATGGCAAGGTAGATACTAGTAAACTATCGGTAGTAGGTCCTAAGCGAATTTCAGTTAGAGATTTACTAAAAAGTGGTTTTTTAGAAGAAGGAGATCCTTTAAGGCTGGAGTTTAAAGGTGAAGTTGCCTGGGGTAGAGTTACTGGTAATGGAGAGATTGAAGTTGGTGGAAAGGTTTATACAAGTCCTTCAAGAGCTGGTCAGTCTGTCACTGACAGAAGTTGTAATGGATGGACGTATTGGCAATACAGAGACAAAGATGAATGGAAATCACTAGGCCACTTGCGTACTCTGTATATGGGACAATCAGACACTGAGCCAAAGAAAGCTGTATAACTTAGTCTTTCTGAACCCATGCTTTATAATCTAAAAATTTCTGCAACTAGCAGGTTATAAGTGTATCAGTCATCAGATTATAGGATTACTAACAGACTTTGTTGTAGACTACCTGGCTATACTTTGATAAAAAACGTAGATTATGTTGGTCAGAAGGTGGCGTGCCCCAATCATGCCTACAAAAGAACAAATACAGCTTATGTTTATTCAGGAAGACCTAAAACCTCGAGTTGAGGTGTATCAATCTGGTGTAGAAGTAAAAGAACATAAACATCCATTTGATGAAATTTGTATGGTTGTTAATGGCCAGTTGTTTGTGAACGTATCAGGAAATCATTTGTTGTTAAGATCTGGTGACAGAATAGAGATCCCTTCTAACACCAGGCATTCCACCATAAATAAACTAGGTACCGACTGTACTTGTGTATTTGCTAACTCTGTATTCAAGTCATAGAGTAAGATTTTTTATCTTGTTTGTTGCATGATCAAATTCTAGCTCATCTATTTTGTTGTATTTAAATAACTTTAATAGAATGTCGTGCATTCTTTCCGTATTAAATTCGGTCAATTCTTTCTTATTAAATCCTTCAGAATATAGTATTGGGTTTGGCAGTATGTGTGCCAAAAATACACTTTCGGTCAAAGACAAATATAGTGGGTGTTTTCCAAAATAATGCTGACTTGCCTGCTTAATTCCATATATTTTTTCTCCAAATTGCACAACATTGATATATTTTTCCAAAATCTGTTCTTTAGAAAGAATTTTTTCTATATGGTAAGTCATCATGGCTTCTTTTAATTTTCTGATAATAGATTTATCTTTACTTAAAAACACATTTTTTACTAGTTGTTGTGTTATAGTGGATCCTCCTCTATATAATTTTTTTTTCTCAACATTTGTCTTTATGCTATTTTTGATTTCTTTTAAATCAAAACCATTGTGAGTATAGAATCTTGCATCTTCTGAAACTATAATTGCATGCATAAGATATGAAGGTATAAATTGTAAATTTACATAGCCTGAGTTTGTGCTACATAATTCCACCTGGGTCATGCTGGTCACCATACATGAGGTAATTTTTAATACTTTTCTTTTGTAGTAGATAGAAACCAAAGCACAAAATATGAATAAGAATAGTGTACATATTGATAGTGCATAAATAAGTTTTTTATTCTTAATAACAGTTTTCATTCTATAAAGTAGCGTTACCATCTTTTTTTAATAGCACGGTTTGTTAAAATAATTTTGTTGTTTTGGTTATGTTGAATATACCACACGCATACCACAATGACATATTGACATTTAATTTTAAAAAAGTATACTGACCCCTGACCATTGTTGCGAGCAAGAAATATAAGCTTCGTGCTCTGGCTTAGGGGAATATATCCTATAATTCAATTAGGGTAACTTTATGAGAAAACTAACTAAAGTATACTTTGCGATACTGCTGTCTTCCTGTCTCAACATTAGGACAGTACATACCGCTGAAAAAAGTTTGGGTAAAATTTACAAAAATGACTCTAAATTTACTTGTGTTAAGGCTCTTAGTGATGAAAGAGCGTGGGATGATTTTTTAGTAGCGGCTGTACGAGGTCACTTTGTTAGTGACAATGATATACTGAATATAAAGAGAAGACTGAATCATTACAACGGGAATACTGAATATAAACAACAGCTATTGATGTATGCAGTTTCTAATGGCAATACAACGGTTGTTAAGATTCTACGTGAAGATCCAGATATTACAGATATGAATGTTCAAGATAAGCATGGATTCACGGCTTTTCACATTGCAGTGACCAAGGGGTTCAGTCGTACAGTTAGGGCAATGATAAAATGGCCGGAGGTTGATATAAATAAAACAGATCACAAAGGTATGACTCCTCTTATGACTGCAATAAATACTAATCCATTCTTGGCACGTGATATAATTGATAACTCTAATATAAAAATAAACATTCAAGATAAACAATTTAAAGCAACAGCACTTCACTACGCAGTCATAGTAGATAGTGAGGTCTTGGTTAAATTGTTATTAGCAGTTCCAGGTATAGATACAAATATGAAAGATGTAAATGGTGAAGATGTGTTTCAACTTGCAGAACATCTCAATCGTGAAAGAATCAAAGAAATTCTGGATGATTATCGTACTAACAAATTTCAAATGACTACATATAAAGTTAAAAAATTTGTTGACGATGCATTAAAAAAGCTTCGGCAGAACAGGTGATACATATGATTGATGGGCTATATGTTTTTTAATTCATATCAAATTATTATTTCTTGCCCATTCGACACTTGTTCTTAAAGCTTCTATGGCAGGTTTTGGATTAAAGCCAAATTCTTCTTTTGCTTTTGTGGAATCAAACCAATGAAACATAGTACCCAGCAGTGCCTTTTCATAACTTATTATTGTCTTTAATTTTATTTTTTTAAGTAAAGATTCTCTTGATCCAATAGATAGTAAAACTTTTTTTGATAGTGGTATAAATGGTTTTATCGAGTTTGCTATCTCTGCCAAAAGACAAAACATGTCCTTTGTATACATGTTTTCTCCAGACAAAACATACCGTTCACCACTAACTCCTTTACTTATCGCACTATAAGCAGTTTTGGCGACACTGGATATATCTACAACACTGACACCGCCTGGTGGATAAAACAAAAATCTACCCTTAGCTATCTTTAGCTGTAGCGATTGTCTAGAAGGCTTGATCATGTCACCGGGTCCATACACCTGAGTAGGGTTTAGTATCACAGCTTCAATTTCTTTTTTTTTAGCACTTTTTATAACAATTTGTTCGCTTAAGTATTTTGATTGAAAGTAATTTAAATGTTGTAGATTGAACTTAAAGTCTTCTGCAATGACCCTGGGTTTAAAGCTAGCACCTACAGCGGCAGTTGAGCTTATGTGAATTAGTCGTTGTACTTTACGCCTAATCACAGCAGATACAACATTCTGTGTTCCATCAACATTAACTTTATGAATCTGGCTATCTTGTGTGTCTGTCACTCCAGCTGCATGTATAACCAGATCGATTCCTTTAAATGCACTTACTAAAGAGTCTATATTGGTTACATCTCCATATACGTAATCATTGGATCCTCCAGGATCACTTCTACACATAGACTTTACTGGAATTTTCTTATCCTTTAGGTATTGGACTAAATGGCCCCCGATAAATCCGTTGGCCCCTGTAACCAAACAGTTCATAAGTTTTTATCTTTCGATTGTTATTTTTTGGATAGTGACAGGTTCTACCGGTTTATCGGTTCTCATATCTCTTTCAACGGTGGATATCTGTCTTACAACATCCATTCCGGACACCACTTGTCCAAAAATAGAATGCCTACCATCTAGGTGCGGTGTAGGGCCTACTGTTATGAAAAATTGGCTTTCTCCTGTGTTAGGTCCAGCATTAGCCATTGATACAACGCCTGGTTTATTGTGCTTCAAGCTACTATTGAACTCATCGGCTATCTTCGAACCACTACCGCCTGTCCCATTTCCTAAAGGGCATCCTGTTTGTACCATGAATCCAGGTATAACACGGTGAAAAGTTAGGCCGTTATAAAAAGGCTTTTTGCTAACTTTTTTTGTTTTCATATCATAATATTCTTTGGTTCCTTCTGCTAAGCTAACAAAGTTAGCTACCGTATTAGGTGCATACCTTGAATGTAATTCAACTCTAATATCACCTTTAGAGGTTTCAATTTTTGCAAACATAGTTGTATCCTTTTTCTTTTCAGTAGTAGTTTTTTTAGTAGCAACACTTTTTTTCTCTTCAGGGTTTTTCTCCTCAGCAACAAGATCATTGCTAAGTACACTGCTAAATATAACGACTAAAAATATCTTCACAAGGTTGTTAAAATTACTGTGCATTGCTATGCCACCCCCACTTTGGTTTATAATAGTTATGATTATCCTTTATAACTCTGAACGTATTGTCTCCGTTTAAATCTGTTATATATAATTGTCTTTTACCAGAGCTATTGTTTACAAACATAATACTTCTACCGTCAGGAGAGAAAGTAGGTTCTTCGCTACTCGATCTCTTAGCTGAAAAGCTACTATACTGAGTTAATCTTTTCAAGTTGTTTCCATTAGCATCAATTATGAATATATCATAATATCCACCTATGTTACTTGCAAAGCTAATTCGCTGTCCATCTGGTGACCACACAGGCGTTGAGTTATATCTTCCAGCATAAGTGAGTCTTTTTATATTTTTTCCGTCTATATCTGCGACATATATCATTGGTCGCCCTGATCTGTCTGAAGAAAAAGCTACTTTTTGTCCATTAGGGCTAATGTCTACTTCAATGTTCATAGCTCCTCTTGGGCCATTAGTTAATCTAGTTAGATTTCTCCCTGTAAGTGTATCGATACTAAAAATATTTGCATGCCCAAATGATGAAATGGTGAAAAATATATTTCTTCCATCTCTAGAAAAAGCACTTCCAGAGTTACTTCCTTTTCTAGCTGATAAAATTCTAGTTCTACCAGTTTCAAAACTATAAATTAGTAAATCTGCATTTCTAATCTTTTGTTTTCTGTGTAAGATAAACGAAGTGTAGGTTATAAATTTTCCATCCGGTGACCAAGCTGGCGAAAAAGAACTAGTCTTATTATTACTGATTTGCTTTACATTGTCTCCATTCCAATCCATAACAAAAATTTCTTTTTCTCTTGAATTTTGTATGCTTCTGGAAACAACAATTTGAGATCCAAATATGCCTGGTTTTCCTGTAAGAGCTAGCATTACATCATTTGAGAATTTATCAGCCATCTTTTTTATATTGGATGTATTACTTGAATAGTTTTTACCCATAACTAGAGTTTCATTAGAAACATTGTAAACATAAATCTCCAAATTAATTGTATTTAAAGTGATGCTATATTCTGCCTTAACCAGTATGTCTGTGCCGATAGTTTTCCAATCATTGTATCTGAATCCATTAGCTACTACTGTGTCAGGTTTTATTGAAGAGGTTCTTACATCTTCAAGGTATGCTTTAGGATTTATAAAATTAAAATAAAATGTGCTATTTAAGTTATTCAGTATATTTCTATATAAAGTATTTCCTATATCAAGACCAGATCTGGAAGTTTGTTTGTATTTTAGTGGAGTGAACGCTACCGCCAGTTTTTTTGTTTTAGCTTGATTGACGTTTATGTAATAGTCATTCGCATAAGTATTTATTGTAAATAATGAAATAATTAATACTAAAATATTCATGTTGCCCTTATACTAAAACTATACACATCTTTTTGCAAGTTAGACTACAACAGATTTGGTCAAGGCGGCTGGCTATAGGCTAGCAAATTAATCCAACCGAAGGTTAATGCCTAAGTTAATGTTGATAATATAGCATTAGATTTGGTAGTATGGCTTTTGGGTACACAAAATGAATTTTAGACATGCTGATAAACTCAGACATATTCTTAACAGAACGCATAACTTTTGGGGTATTAAAGGTTCTGTTGGTATACATTTGTGTGCTTTTTTGTTGTTGATGGTAAAGCCTGTAGTTTTACCAAGTAAGCCGGTATCACACCCTCCAGCCATAAGAGTCGATATGGTAGCTTTGCCTGACAAAGAACCGCCAACTGAAACAAAGGCTCCTGAACCAAAACCTATAGTAAAAGCCAAGAAACCTAAAAAAAAACCACAGACTAAGAAAAAAGTAAAGGTTAAAAAAACAGAAAAGTCTTCAAAACCTAAAGCAAATGAGTTTGGTAAAAGTGCCATAGAAAAAATAAAACAAATACAAGAACTAAAAAGTAAACTGGATGATGATTTGGTTGAAACACAAACGGTATATAAAGGTAACAGAATATCTCCAGGATCGTCCTTACAAGGTTTAGAAAAAATAGATTATGACAGATATATAGATGAATTAAGAAATCATGCCAAGCAATACTGGAGCATACCAGGATGGTTAATTGACTCAGAGCTTACCACTCAAGTCAGAGTATTTTTGGATGAAGATGGGTTTGTTATAAGACAAATCATGATAGAATCCTCTGGAGATAGTAATTTTGATCAAAGTGTGGAAGTTTCAATCTCAAAGGCTTCACCATTTCCAAGGCCAGTGGAAAAATTTATTGATCTAGTAAGGGTAAAAGGAATAATATTTTCGCTGACTCCTTAAAGGTGTTGGTAATTTATCTTGACCTTAGGTCTGCCGTTTCGTTATGTACCAAATCTGTTCGTAGTCTATTTTTAATGCTGCACAAGGGCTTTAAATGAATTTTAATCTTAAATATGAATCACCATTTGATTTGAAAGTAACCTCCTCGGTGCCTTCTTCCAAGATAGACAGCATGTTCAATGAAATTTACGCTGCTTTAGCACAGAATACTCAAGTTAAAGGCTTTAGAAAAAAGAAAATTCCAATCAATATAATAAAGACCAATTTTTCTAACAGAGCTAAAATTGAAGTATTCAAAACCTTAACCAACCAAGTTTATGGTCACTTAAGCAGCCAGCGTATAAATATCATTGAACTAACAGACGATCTATCCTCATATACCCCTATGCCCGAAGAAGGAAAAGAGTATAAATTTACCCTGTCATTCAAGGTACAACCTATGCCAAAAATAAAAAGTAAAATAACAGGCATGGTACTAGATAAACCTAACATCTCAACTATCACTCAAGAGGATATCCAAAGACAAATAGACATCTATAGAAGAGCAGGGAATAGTAAACAAATAGTAGAAAATAGAACAGTACAAGATTACGATATAATAGTTGCAGACATTTTGGTCGAATTAGATGGTATTTATTCCAAAGTTTTATCTAAAACTCCAGGTGCAATTCATCTAACCAAACAATCATGCCCACAAGAAATGATTGATGGTTTAATAGGTATGAAACTATCAGAAACCAGAACAATTAACCTCAACCCTAAAAGTGATCCTGACACCTACATTGATAGAGTTAAAAGAAAATACACTGTCAAGTTATATAAGATAGTTGAGATTTCTGCATCTCAATTGGACGACAATCTTGCTAAAAAATTTAACTTAGACACTGTAGCATCTTTAAAAGATCAAGCTAGAAAAATGGTTGAGTTTGAAAATTCTATTATTACTAGGGATAATTTAAAAAAACAAATATGCGATATATTACTAAAAGAACAAACTTTCGAAGTAGCTCCAAAGGATGTTGAAGCACAAAAGAATCTACTAAAACTTAATCTAAGTCAGAGTATGCAGATGTATGGAGTAACAAATAATGAAATAGAAAAACAATTAAAAAATATGGAAAATGAACTAGAAAAAAAGAGTTTAAACAAATGTAGTCTGGAGCTTATTATATCACAAATAATAGCAGAGCTTGGAATAACAGTGACTGATCGAGATATAGAAGAACAAATAAGACAGATACATCTTAGAGAGGGTATTCCATTATCAAACCTTAAAAAAAGATACTCTAACAAGCAGGCCAGGTTTTCTTTGGAATTTTCTATAGCAAAAGAACGAGCCTTTGACCATATAATATCCAATGCTAAATTTAATCAAGATTCATCTGGTGTATAACGTGACTTCCATTAATTTTGAAAAATTATCTAAATTTGAAATAAAACTAAAGGTTACTTTGTCTAAAAAAGAGCTTACCAGTTCAAACAATAAAGGAAAAAAATCTAAAAATTTAAAAAACAACGATTATAAAACAGCTATAGTCAGTAATCTTCAAAAGATTGTGTGTAATGAATTTCTGGTTAAAAATAATATGGCTCCTACAGGTTTTGCAAAACTTAGATTCAACATAGTAGGTAATAAATGTGATGTGGAGTATACTACAGACGTAAACTTATTAACTCCCATAAATAGTATAGAAGGTGTAAATTTAAATATTTCAAATCATGAAATTAATATAACTCAAAATATGATTGATTCTTATCTCTACAGCCTAAAAAGAGAAAGTGCTAAATATGTAGTTTTAGAAGAAGACCGCAAGGTTATACCTTCTGATCTAGCGTATGTAAAGATAGAAATCTCTGATGATTTCAATTATGATTTTTCAATAGCTTTAGATCAGCCTTTTGAGATTATAAACTTACCAAAAGCTATTATTGGCATGCGTGTAGGAGAAACCAAAACTATAAATGATCGCTTACCATCTAATCTAAAATATAAACAATATTCTGGTAAAAATGCACAGATAAAAGTAACGGTTAATCGAGTATTGGTAGGGGATATGCCTACTATAGATGATGAATTTAGTAAAGATGCTGGGTTTGATGATGTTGTTATACTTTTAAGTAATACAATTTCTTATTTGAGATTAAAGCAAGACAGATCCGTAAATGATAAATTAAAAGAAGAAATATGCGGCCAACTATCAAGCAAATTCCCTGTTGAAATATCAGATAAAGCGATTCAGGATTATAAAGAAATGCTTGAGGAAAAATTAAAAACCGATCTTGATAAATACAAATGGTCTCAAGATGAGATAGACAATTATATAAAAAATTCTTCTACAACTCTTACGGATCAATCCAGAAAAGAGCTTATGGAGGATAGTATTTTATCGCAGTTAGCATTGTATTTTAGAAAAAGTCATAATTTTGATTATGATTTTGCTAAACTCATGCCTTTTGATGATTTACAAAAAGAAATTAAGTATCAGCTCATTAAGCTGATTGTAGAATCACAAAACTCTTAGCAAATCTTTTTGTAGCTTTAAGCCTTGCGGCTTACCGCTTCGCTAATCAAACATTTGATAAAATTTAAAGACCTTTAGGCTTTAGTCTGGCCTTGAACATAAATTAGCTTACTACATTGAAAATAAACATGCAGATATATAGACTTATAAAAACATGGAAGTTGTTAAGAAAACAGATTGGCTGTTAGTCGTTGTACTGCCTATATTGATTACCTTGGTACCTGACTTATACACTAAATATCATTTCTGTGGTGATTGCTACAAATTGGATAAACAGATAGAAGACATACCAGAAGATGTAAGTGCAGATGATTTTTTCAAAAACGACTCAAAAACACAAAATATATGTAGCGATAGAATTCCAGAAAAAACATATAGCTTTCTTGGCACCAAGTTTGGAATAGAATGTCAAACTAATTCTGGAATAATATTAAGTACATTTTCTGATCTACCTCAGCTTCAAAAGGTTGTGTCGCTTTCTACTGTAGGTGCTTTGTTAATTTTTATTTTTATCATGATACAAATGTTTTTACCTCACAGAATGCTAGCTTTAAGAGCTGGTATATCTCTTTTATTAGGTAGCATCTTAGGTAATGTGGCAGACAGGATATTGAATAAAAAAATTACTGACTTTTTGTTCATCCAAGTTAAAATTCCATGGGAGGAAGGCTTTAGTTATAAGTTTATATGGAATTTTGCAGATGCTTTCCAGTGGGTAGGCTGTGCAATAATAATTATCTATTTGTTGAAGGGTGGATCTATTTTATGGCCTATAGATAATTTGAGAAAGAAATATGTAACAGATAAAGATTATCAATACAAGTATTGTGTAAGGATGATGTTGTTTATAATGGCATTTGCAATAGTAACTCTTGTATATTCATACACATTTTTAAGTGTTGTATTAGATGATCCAGGATCTATAACTGACAAAAAAGAATTTTTGATCTCGTTTGTTATAATACATGCTATATTGAGTATGATATTTATGGGAGCTATGGGGTATATAGGTTTAATTTTATCTCATAGAACTGTTGGACCTTTATTTGCATTGGAAAGATTTTTGAAAAACTTATTAGCTGGAAAAAGTGATACTTTTGAAACCAGAAAAGGTGATTATATTTTTGGAAAGCTAAAAACTATTGCAGATGATTTTTCCAAACAGCTGAAAAAACGTTAAAGGTCTTCAATTTTATTTAAGGCCCTTCGTTTTTAATAAATGTACACTGGCGTAACGATTAGGCCAAAGGCCGAAAGTGAAGCCAGGATGCATTTATTAAAAAAGTTGTGCAACGTTCAAGGTATATTCCAACAGATTCCCTAAGGCCCTTCGTTTTTAATAAATGTACACTGGCGTAACGATTAGGCCAAAGGCCGAAAGTGAAGCCAGGATGCATTTATTAAAAAAGTTGTGCAACGTTCAAGGTATATTCCAACAGATTCCCTAAGGCCCTTCGTTTTTAATAAGTACATATAGTTAAACGGTCCGGCCGAAGGCCAAAGTGAAGCTAGCTGTTATTTGATAAAATGTTGCCCAACGTTCAAGGTAGACTATAAAAGAATTGTCGTAAAGGTCTTCGTTTTTAATAAATGTTTACCAGCTCCCAAGGTAGATTATAAAAAAATTTACTTTAAGTCTAAAGTTTTCCATTAATAATAACAGTCTATTGCTTAAGGCTTACGTGGTATAGTGGAGAAAAATCTCCGTTTAGTGGAGGCTCATAATCTAAAACTCTCTTGCTTACTATTGCTACATCGGTGTTATACCACAACGGAATAATAGGAAGATCTTTGTGTACAATATCTTGTACTTTTAAATAATGTGTTATTCTATCATTTAAATTCTCAATAGTTCTTCCTTTTAATAATAATTTATCCAAGTCGTTATTGGAGTAAGAACCTCTATTTCTTCCTAATGGAGGTAGTTCTTCAGAATGAAGAGCCACCCTATAAATATCAGGATCACTGGCACCAACCCATCTCATAATAGCAGCTTGAAAATTACCAGATTTTATATCTTCATAAAAAGTACCCCATTCAAAGCTCTGAATGGAAGTTTTAAACCCTGCTTTGTTTAGTTGATTCGATATGACCTTACCATTTTCAACAGCACTAGAGCTGCTTGAGGTTTTTATAACTATATCATCTTCAACAGAGCTAGCTATTTGTTTTGCGTAGTCTAAATCATGCTTTATCCTCTTTAAATTAGAGTTGAAAAATTGATTTCCAGGAGTAAGAATACTAGTTGCTGGTATACCTAATCCAGATAACTTAAACTTAATAATAGAATCTATATCAATAGCACTTGCCATAGCCCTTCTAATATCTTTACTAAAAGTAAGATCTTTTAAATTTAGTAATATATAATTCATTTTCAATCCGGGATATTTGTAAATATGAAATTTTTTATTATTAAATTTATCCACCTTATTGGTTGGCATGTCTGATTGAACAATGTCCACTTCACCTTTTAAGGTTTTTAAAAAAAGAGTGCTTTCGTCTCTTATTACTTTAAACACAACTGCGTCTATTTTTGGTTTAATAACACTATGATCTTTTCTAGCTCTTAATATTATTTCATTTGGAGTTTGTTTTTGAAATACAAAGCTACCGGTACCTATTAAATTATTTTGTGTGCTTTTTTTAGATAAAATTTTAACCACATTTAAATCTTCCAACAATGATGCACTAAATTCAGATAGCTCTAATACAACTTTAGGATTTTTTTCATCAGAAAAATCTGCTCTGACATTCTTTATTATGCTCAAGGCTTTCTTGAACGGAACATTGTTTTTTTTATACTCATCAAAAGTAAATAATATGTCTTCTTCTGTAACAGGTTCTCCGTTAGAAAAGGTAAGTCCAGGGTGTAAATTGAATGTATACACCAGATTCTCATAACTCCATGTTTTGGCTGCATCGTTTTCAATTTTAAGTTTTGGCCCCATCCTTACAAGTGAATTGAAAATTAGATTAGAAATTCGTTGTCCATTTGCGTCTGTAGCAAATCTAGGATCCAAAGTTTTTGCTTCACTAGTCAGAGCAAATATAACTGTATTTTCTGAATGCTTTTCTTTTTTTATGCAAGCTACTGCAAATATTAAAATAAAAAATATTCTGAATATCACAGCAAGCCTATTAGTTCATCCATGAACGACAAAACATTTTTCTTTCCATTATAAATAATCACAAATACTTTTTCTGAATCATTTATATATCCTGCAATACCATATACATTATTTAACTGTCCTGTCTTGGCTCTAACGGCCTGTGATAAATTTCTATTTTTTAATGTTCCATCCAGTCCACCTATTGGCAATGAAGCCATAAATTCATAGTTATACTGTAATTTTTTATATGCAAACAAAAGTTTAGCAAGTGATAATGGCTTAAAGCGATTTTTGTGAGACAGACCGGATACACTGTGTATAACAAAATCATTTGGACTTACGTTTAAGTCTTTATTTATTTTGGATACATGCAAATTTATTACTTTGATTCCTCCAGCTATATTTCCACGCAATGCTCTAGCTTTTATAGATAAATGTTTTGCCATCATCTCAGCAATAAAATTATTAGAAAATTTCATCATCATTTTTACTATATCGCCTACGGTGGCACTGGGAGATGATGCTACTTCTACGGCATTTTTTGGTACTTTAGATCTAATCACTTTTCCATCAACACTAATACCTCTTCTGGATAAGAATGACTTTAACGCTTTTCCAGCCCAAAGATTGTCTTTAACGGGTGTATAGTACAATTTTTCTTTGTCCGAACTTTGTACCCTTCCACTGATAGTTAAAAAATTATCAGATAAATCCGTGGCTACCCTGGAAGTATTTTTGGAAGTAAGAGTTTTGTTTTTGAAATTATTATTTTCAGGATCAACCGATACTATAGCTGGCTTTCCAATCTGTGACGGCTTTACAAATACGTTTAATGAGTTCCAATTAAATGATAGTCCAAAGGCAGGGGAGTCATATGCTCTGTTGACTCTTGGAGTACTTCTGCCTGGATCAATCCAGTTGTCATCAAATATAAAGTCGTCAACTACTATATTTCCATTTATATGAGTAATTCCTTGCCTTTTAAATTCATTGACCAAATACCACAATCTTTCTGAGGTAAAGGATGGATCTCCGTCACCTTTAATATATAAATTACCTTGCAACTTATTTTTTACAGGTTTTTTATTTATATAGAGTCTGGTTTTAAAAGTATGGTTTGGAGAGAAATTTTCTAGGATTGCTCCAGCAACCGGTATCTTTGTTAATGATGCGGGTATTTTGAATCTATTTTCATTTATTTGATATACACTTTCACCTTTTTTATCTAGCACTACTAAACCTATAGATTTTTTTTTAATAGAATATTTTTTAAACAATCTATCCAAAGATTGTTCAGTGTTATTAGAAGCCATAGATAGATTTGTACTAATTATTAAGGCAATAATAGATTTCATTTTAGTAAATCTGATGTGGCAATATAAGGTAGGTTTCTGAAATAACCTCTATAATCCATGCCATAACCTACGACAAATACATTTTTTATTTTAAAACCAACTAAATCTATTCCCAATTCTTCTATATTAGAATCTGGTTTGGATAGTAACACCACCTGATGTAGTGACTTAGGCTGTTTTGCCTTTACTAGATTCCGGAGATACTTCAGTGTTTTACCATTATCCACTATTTCGTCTACAAGTATAATATGCTCGTCCTTAATTTTTGCAGTAATGTCCGTATCCAAATGAACATCTCTTTTGGCGGCAGTGGAACCGAGGTATGAAGATACTTTTACAAAATCACATTTTATATCTATGTCCATAGCTCTTATTAGGTCTGTGTAAAAAAACATGGACCCTTTTAAGGTACATATAACTAACGGACATAGATCTTTGAACTTATTAGAAAGCTTATCGGCCATTTCGGTGATCTTATCCTGTATCTTATCAGCCAAAATCAAAGGCTTTAATGTGTTTTCTATATCTTGTATGTCTTTCATTGTTACTATTTAGTTATTAGAAGCTAGTATTTTCATAAAGTAGAGTACTCCACAAAAACTACAAAATCTCTATTGTTAATTAAAAATTCTCTTTGAAGCATAAATCTAGCGATCAGGTTTGGCATTAAATCTGCCTCAATAGCAGAAAGCTCTCTTCTAGGTATAATTCCTGATATTAGCAGAGCACTTCCTCTGTTAAGGTTTAGTTGATCTGAAGAAATACTATTTGTACTAGTACTGAACGTAATTGAAGGCTGTGGTGCGCTTGCAGGATCATTAATTTCTTCATCTTCTGTAGTTATTGCATCTTCGGCATTAATTTCACCCGCATCAGACGCTGTACCCATGTCTTCTGCATCATTAGATGCAGGTTGGTTTTGAACGTTTGGAATAGCTTCAACCGAAACAAAAGTTACCCCACCTGTCAAAGTTACAGATTCAGGTGAAATCTCTGCAACTTCCAACCTAAGATTTAATCCAGCACTAGCTTCAGACTCAGGAAGTTTTTTGGTAATACTGAATATCTTTACAATCCTACCAGCATTAGCAGGTACAGACCATGAATCCATATTAACAACGTTAACACTCCCTTCTGCCTCTGATGTTAAATAAGAAGATAAATCTGTAATTGTACCCACATTATTTGTCATACTTGCATTTGCTAATATTGGACTAGTTCTGGATAATGATGCATAATATACATTCAGTTTGCCAGAATCAAACACCTCAGGTTCTTTAACAGTCATTTGAGTTGTGGCAGAGCTTAACTCAGCACTAGGTTCATTAAAGCTATTAGCCACAGTTGGTATAACTGGTGGAGATACCTCCACTAAATTTTCGTATGTTTGGGATCCTGAAAGCTCTAAACTTTTTTGCTCTAAGATGTAGTCTTTCACTCTGGAATAGATAAATGAAGAGCTGATGCCTACAGCTAAAACAAGCAGTATCACATATGCAACAGGCTCTTTTAAAATGTCTAACAGAGATCTCTTAGAGACATACGAAGACATATCAATACCACAGTTGGCACAGTAATCATCGTCTGGTTGGTCAAAACCGCAGTTAGGACAACTTGCCATAGTCTAAAAATTATATACTAAGTATGCTATATATATAACACTTTATTTGACGCATTAAGTTTTAGTGTCTAATACTTACCAAGTGTTACACAAGCCAGTCTTATTAAACGAGATTATAAAAAGCCTAAGTGAAATGGATAGGGTCACAAGCATTTTAGACGCTACCTTTGGAAGAGGTGGTCATTTGGTAGCCATTCACAATGCATTTAGAAAAGCAAAAATAGTAGCTATCGATAGAGACTTAGAGGCCATACAATTTGCAAAGGATAACGTTTCAAAGTTATTTAACCTTGACAGTATTGAGATTCATCACATGAACTTTTCTAGAGCTTATACCCTAAAAAAAACTTTCGATGCAATTATTGTAGATCTAGGAGTATGCTCCTCACAACTGGAGAGTGCACATAGAGGATTCAGTTTTAGATTGGATGGGCCACTTGATATGCGGATGAATACCGAGGAAAAGTTATTGGCTTCACATTTAGTAAATAATTTAAACTATAAACAGCTCTGTGAGTTGTTTATTAAATATGGCCAGGTGACAAGACCACAAAAAGTAGTTAATGCTATTATACATCATAGAAAAAATAAAAAAATAGATTCAACTCTTGAGCTTGCAAATATTATTACCACACAAAATAAAAAAACTAAAATGCATCCAGCTACAAACTACTTTATGGCATTGAGAATTAAAGTAAATAATGAACTAGATAGTTTATCAGAATCCTTAGATTCTTTAATAGACCAACTACTACCTGGTGGTCGTTTGATGGTTATATCGTTCCACTCGCTTGAAGATAGAATTATTAAGTTTAATTTTAAAAATAGTAGAGTAGGAAAACAGTTAAATAAAAAAGTGATAAAGCCCAGCCAGGATGAGATCAAAGATAATCCAAGGTCTAGGAGTGCAAAACTAAGAATTTTTATTAAAGGCCCTTCGTTTTGACAAATGCTTGCTAGTGTAGTGGAAAAACCGAAGGTTTTGAAACGGAACTAGGCGAGCATTTGATCAAAACGTTGTGCAACGTTCAAGGTAGACTACGAAAGAATTGCCTAAAGGTCTTCAATTTTGTCAAATGCAAGCTAGCGTAGTGACAAGACCAGAGGTCTAAACGTAGCTAGGCTTGCATTTGATAAAATGTTTACCAGCTCTCAAGGTATATTCCAACAGACTATCTAAAGGTCTTCATTTTTAATAAGTGCACATAGCGAAACGGCAAGGCCGAAGGCCTGAGTATAGTTATGCATGCTTATTAAAAATTGAAAACCTCTGATTGGAAATGTACCATACTACTGTGACCGTAGTAAGACCCTTGATCAGTTTTGTAATCATCATAATAAGCCTGCTTGTAGTTGTCTTTTTTAGAATGGAAGTGCGAAGACTCGGATACGAAGTGTTTAAACTTACTCAGATAGAAAAACAAGAGCTAGATGAGTATAGAAAAAAACAAATACACCTTTCAAGGTTAACCAGATCAGACAGAATAGAGGAATTTTCAACAAATCAACTTGGCCTAAGTCATGCTAAACCTGGCCAAATTATACAGTTGGTAGCAGACGGTGCTGCTATCGAAAGATAGGATGTAAAACTTTGTCCAGATTGAATGTTATAATGTCTTTGTTTGTACTTGCTTGGGCTGGGCTTTTAGTTAGGCTAGCTACAGTGCAAGTTTTGCCTAACAAAAAATTATCAGATCTAAGACATAAACAATACGAATCAAGCATCACTCTAAACGCTGTAAGAGGTAACATCTTGGATCGAAACGGTGTAGAGTTGGCTAGCTCAATATCTGTATATTCATTATTTGCAGACCCACATATAATAAAAAATCCAAAAACTCTAAGCAAAAAAATTTCTAAAAAATTAAACTTGCCATACAAAGATGTTTTAAAAAAGCTAAGTAATAAAGATTCAAGATTTGTCTGGATAAAAAGAAAGCTAGATGCTTCAGTCAGAGATAAAATAAACTCTTGGAAAGAGTATGGTATTGGATTCATCGAAGAGTCACAACGAATTTATCCAAAAGGAAGTGTTTTAAGTCAGGTGTTAGGTTTCGTTGGAAATGATGGAAAGGGACTCGAAGGATTAGAAGGTTACTATGACGATCTATTAGCGGGTAAAAGTTATAAAAAAGTAATACTAAGAGACGCAAAAAGAAGACCACTTCTAGGAGAAAGAAGTTTCTTTTTTGATAGACCTGAGGGAAAAAGCATACAACTAACAGTCGATCAGCAATTACAGTATAAACTTGCACAAGAACTAGATGGTACTGTTAGACAATTCAAGGCAGATTCTGCTTTAGGAATTATTTTAGATGTCAATACATCAGAAGTTATAGCTATGGGAAACTACCCTTTTTTTGACGCCAACATGGCTTTGAAAACTCCAGCTCGTGCAAGAAGAAATAAGTCGGTCACGGATTCATTTGAACCAGGCAGTACTTTTAAACCGTTCACAATAGCTGCAGCTCTGGAAGAAAATTTAATATCACCTAATGATGAGTATGATTGCAAGATGGGTAGTATAAAAGTAGATGGTCATACAATATCGGAGGCAGAAGGCAGAGAATTTGGCAAACTTACTGTGATAGATATCTTGGCCAAATCATCCAACATATGCATAAGTAAAATTGCTCTAAAAATTAAAGATCAAGTTTTTAGAGAATATATAGACCTATTTGGTTTTGGGCATAAAACCGATGTAGATTTTTGGGGAGAAAGTTATGGTATTTTACCCAAAACACCTTGGAAAAAAGTTAAATCTAGTACAATTGCATTTGGACATGGAATAAGCGTTACTCCTATACAAATAGCTAATGCATACGCTATGCTGGCCAACGGAGGTATACTTAACCAACCTTATATCTTAAGACATGTGTTAGATTCAGAAGGTAATACAATTACTGATAATACCAAAAATCGCTCACCTAAAAGAGTTTTAAGCAAAAAGACGGCAAAAAAAATTAAACTAATGCTAATGGCTGCTACCAGTAAAGATGGAACAGGGGCTAAAGCCAGAGTAATTGGTTACCACGTTGCTGGTAAAACTGGAACAGCACAAAAAGTATCTCCAGATGGAAAAGGATATCTAAAGGACGAACATATATCCAGTTTTGCTGGATTTGTACCTGCAAACGATCCTAAGTTTGTTATATACATTGCAGTTGACAATCCTAAAATAAAATACTTTGGCTCAGAAGTGGCGGCACCAATTTTTTCTAAACTAGCATACCAAGCTCTTTTACAAGAAGGAATTCAACCTGCTGTAATCACTAAAGAGCAAATATATACTACTCCAACCACAACAATATCTAGAAAAATAGCTAGCACTCCAGCAGGCAAGCTGCCAGATTTAGAAGGCCTATCTTTAAAAGAAGTCATGCATTTGTTAAAAGGTGCTGATATAAAAACTACCGTAGTAGGAGCTGGTACCGTGGTTAGCATGAAACCCAAAGCCAACACGCCACTGTCTGAAATCCAGAATTTATACTTATTTTTAGAGTAAAAATAAAGAAAATATTTATTAATAAGAAAAGTATGCTAATATCACACGATTTGTGTAAACGTACTAATATATAAAGGAGAGTTATATGACAGCTCTAGTTGTAATAGGTGTCATTGTTTCTGCCGTTGGAGTTATATATCTAATATTTTTTAATAGAGCTGGAGTAAACCAGCCACAACTAAAGGAATTTATCGATAAAAATAAGGAGCTAGAAAAAGAGAAAAAAGATTTATATACTCAGTTAAGCAATGTTAGAGAAGAAAAAGCTAGGCTGGAAAGTGATAATAAAAATCTAAAGAATAACATAGAAGAGCGTGGAAAATTCTTAGATAGTGTGAAATCTGAGTTTGAAAATTTAACTAACACAATTTATGACGAAAAAACAAAAAAATTTAAAGAAACTTCCAAAGAACACATGGACAACATCTTAAATCCTCTTAAATCAAAAATTGAAGATTTTAAAAAAGATTTTGGGGATAAATTTACGGAAGAACAAAAAGAAATTGTTTCTTTAAAAACCCAAATCAAAAGCTTTGTTGACGAAAGAAAATCTCTGGTAGATACAACAACTAAACTTACAGAGGCATTAACATCTGATCCTAAAAAGCAAGGTAACTGGGGAGAACTGAAACTTGAGAGAATTTTAGAATACTCTGGTCTTGAAAAAGATAGAGAATACACCATGCAGGCTAAAGGTATGGGATTAAAAAGTGATGATGGCACACATCAATTACCTGATGCTGTGGTATTTTTGCCTGATAAGAAACATGTAATAATAGATTCAAAAGTAAATATAAAATCTTACTTCGATGTTATTAATGCTGATAGCGACACGGAAGAAAAACTAAAAGAATTAATGTTATCTGTCAAAGACCACGTAGATAATCTGCATGAAAAAGAGTACCATCTTAATGAAAAATTATGTTCTCCTGAGTTCACCCTATTATTTTTTCCACAAGAAGGTGCGTTTGGTCTGGTGATGGATATGAGTGTTCCAAATCAAAACACAACCTTACTAGAGTATGCCTGGGATAAGTCCATAATCATTGTTACACCTTCCAACCTAATAGCGACTCTTAGAACCATTGCTTCTTTATGGAGAATGGATAAACAAAATAAAAATGTTCAGGCAATAGTAAAGGAAAGTGGAAATTTATATGATAAATTTGTTGGATTTTTAGATAGTATGGATAGTGTAAAGAGAAATTTAAAAGAAGCTACAAGTGCCTATGACAAAGCAGAAGATAGGCTTAAAGAAGGCAGAGGAAATATTATAAACAGGTTGGAGAAGATAAAAAAACTGGGAGCAAAATCTGCAAAACAAATACCAGAAGAATGGACTGATAACACTAAACAAATTTTAGAAGAATAAATAATACCCACAACTAGGCCAGTAAAATGAAGCTTGTGTCAAAATACTAGACACTTCATGAATCTTTAGGCTAGTTATTTTTTTTTCATTAAAAAGTTCAAAAAAACTGTCCGAATAAGTAGCTAGAAAGAGTGGATACTATGAACGAAGATGAAAAATCTAAAGAGATATTACCTCTATTACCAGTAAGAGATATCGTTGTATTTCCATACATGATAGTTCCTTTGTTTGTTGCAAGAGAATCATCTGCAAGAGCTATAAAAGAAGCCCTGTCGACAGATAGACTAATTTTCTTAACAGCACAAAAAAAATCAACAGACGAACAAGTACCCAGACCAGACTCATTATATATGACAGGTATAGTAGCAACCGTAATGCGTACTAGACAATTAGCAGATGGCCGTATGAAAGTTTTAATTCAGGGTGTTTCAAAAGCCAAAATCAAAAACTTTGATAATGCTGATGGTTGTATGATGGTAGAAATAGAAAGATGTACAGAAACAGAAGTTAATCACATGGAAACCCAACCATTAATAGAAACAATAAAAGATCAAGTGAATCAAATTATTTCTTATGGAAAAGTAATTTCACCTGACATACTGAGTGTGCTAGAAGATCTAAAAGCTGAACCAAGTAAGATAGCGGAGATAGTTGCAAGTAATATATCTTTAAAAATTGCTGATGCACAAAAGGTGCTAGAGTCTGACAGCCCAGTAGAAAAACTAAAAATGGTTTGTAAATATCTAAGCAAAGAAGTTGAAGCTTTGAAAATGCATATAAGAATAAAAAACTCTGCCAAAGACGAAATTAATAAATCACAAAAAGAATATTTTTTAAGAGAACAGTTAAAAGCAATAAAAAGCGAATTAGGGGAATCAGATTCTAAGAACGAAGAAATTAATGAATTAAGGCAAAGAGGTGCAAAAGCTGGTATGCCAGATGAGCCAAAAAAAGAATTTACGAAACAACTAAATAGATTAGAAAAAATGCATCCAGAAGCTAGCGAAGCTTCCATAGTTAGAAATTATCTAGAGTGGATGGTAGAACTTCCTTGGAATAAATTAAGTGAAGATAACCTGGATATAAAACATGCTAGACAAGTTTTAGATCAAGATCACTATGATATAAATAAAGTGAAAGACAGAATACTAGAATTTCTAGCCGTTAGAAAATTAACAAAAAAAGTTAAAGGGCCTATATTATGTTTTGTAGGACCACCTGGTGTTGGGAAAACTTCGTTAGGGAACAGCATAGCAAAAGCAATGGGAAGAAAATATCACAGAATTGCTTTAGGTGGTGTCAAAGATGAAGCTGAAATCAGAGGTCACAGAAGAACTTATGTAGGAGCTATGCCTGGCAAAATAATACAAGCTCTAAAAATAACTCAAACAAAAAATCCAGTTCTGGTTTTAGACGAGGTAGATAAACTTGGAAGTGATTATAAAGGTGATCCTAGCTCTGCTCTGTTGGAAGTATTAGATGCGGAACAAAATCACACTTTCAGAGATCACTATTTAAACTTGGATTTTGATTTAAGTGATGTACTGTTTTTAGCCACTGCTAATGTTGTAGAAAATATTCCAGCACCTTTGAGAGACAGAATGGAAATAATCAACTTGAGTGGGTATACCGAACACGAAAAATTTGTAATAGCTAAAAAACATTTAATCAAACATCAACTTGTGTCTAATGGACTTACAGAAAAACACATAGAGTTTAAAGATTGTGGTATACGATCTGTTATTTCTAACTACACCAGAGAAGCAGGACTGAGGAATTTGTCTCGTGAGTTAGGTGGAGTTTGTAGAAAAGTCGCAGCTAAAGTTGTGATGGGTGAGAACAAAGATACATTTGTTGTAACTTCAGATAGAGTTGAAGAGCTCTTAGGCCCTGCTAAATTTTTAAGAGATGAACTAAATCATGAGCACAGGGTAGGCGTAGCAACTGGATTGGCATGGACATCTGTAGGCGGTGAGATTCTATACATAGAAGCAATAGGTATGAAGGGAAAAGGCAAGATCATTTTAACAGGTCAGCTGGGTGATGTGATGAAGGAATCTGCTCAAGCAGCCTTAGGGTATGCAAAGGCTAATGCAGCAGAACTAGGTATCAAATCAGAATGGTTTGATAACAACGACATACATCTACATATACCTTCAGGTGCAACACCAAAAGACGGCCCGTCAGCCGGTGTGGCTATTATAACAGCAATAGTATCTCTCATAACTAAAAGGCCGACCAAAAATCGTATATCAATGACTGGGGAAATTACCCTCACTGGTAGAGTTCTGCAAATAGGAGGCCTGAAAGACAAAGCACTTGCTGCACTCAGACATGGATATAAAAATATAATAATACCAACACAAAATTCCAAAGACCTAATAGATATTCCTACAGAATTTAGAAACAAGCTAAATTTTATGACCGTCAAATCTGTGGGTGAAGTTTTAAAGCTTGCCTTAGAAAAAGATCCAGTGGATAACGAAATAAAGAGCATAGTGGAATTGGATTCTACCGACCCTGGGCTATCTTTGGTGTCTAAGTCTAACTCCTAGTTTTTTGTCACAGAAAAGTTAAATATATGCCTTTTTGGTTTGGTGTCTGTGTTTGCAGAATCAAATTTTAGGTGTTGATTTGCACTTCGAACTGGGGGGAGAGTGCATGAAGCAGGTGGGATTGCTTGTTGTTTGTGTTGTTTTTTGCAAAACTGCCATAGCACAAAATATTGTACTCTTGGGTAATACATTTTCTGATAACTCTGCTTTTTCGTATCGCTTTGATGATGAAATACACGAAAGCTCAGGATTAGCTATTAGCAAAAAAAATCCTGGTATTTTTTGGACACATAATGACTCACAATCAGAGGCAATTATCTATGGCATAGACATTGAGGTAGGAATTGTAGCCAAGCTAACATTAAAAGATGTAATTAATTATGATTTTGAAGACATTGCACTGGCTTCTTGTTCCAAAGAAAATCTGGAGGAGCAATGTCTATTTGTTGCAGATATTGGAACAAATGTATTGTCTAGGACATATACAAAAATTCATTTGATTAAAGAACCTGATTTACTACATCTACCAAAGATTCTGAAAGAAGACTTAGAACCTCTAGCTACGGTAAAGTTAATTTACGAAGATAACAAAATTTACAATGCAGAAAGCTTAGCTATAACAGAAGATTTGGATTTTTTAATAATAACCAAAGGCGATGATACAGCTAATGCTATGCTTTTTAGACTACCGTACGAAGTTTGGCATAACAACTATGCTGATGGGCCATTAACTTTGGAATATGAATTTACATTGTTTGACAACATAGATACAAGATTTGGCCAGGTTACCGCAGCCTCCTACCAGGATGGTATTTTGTCGGTTAAAACATATAGTCATGTTCATTTTTTTAATAAACCTAAGTCAAAAGGTCAGGGTTGGTTACAAAATAGAAAACCTTGTTTTATTCTTCACTTAGCAGTGATTGGTGAAGGATTAGAGTTTGATCAAAATAGAGTATATATTTCGAGTGAAAATCTATTAGCTCGTCATATTGGGCTTGGAAATTCTAATGTACTAATACAAAGAGGCGGTATCTTTTCTTTTATATGTCAACCTGTCAGATAGAAATTATTTTATTGCCTCTCTTATGTAAGCAGAGGCGGTATCCATCACCCAAACTGCAATGACTATCAGTATAGCTAAGGTTCCAACTTCTCTCCATAAAGCTTGCCCCTGATATTGAATCAGCATAGTACCAATACCACCACCACCTACAAGACCAATGATAGTAGCCATTCTGACATTAATATCCCACCTGTATATGGTAAAAGATATATAAGGTAAAATTATCTGTGGAACTACACCAAACCAAATAACCTGAAGCCTGGAGGCTCCAGTAGACTGTATTCCTTCAATAGGCCCTTCATTTACACATTCAATAAATTCACTGTATTGTTTAGCAAGTGAAGCTACGGAGTGGATCATTAATGCTAACATACCTGCAAACGGCCCTATACCAACCCAGACAGTAAAAACAATTGCCCAAATTAGAGGTTCAATGGATCTTACAATGTTTAATAATGCTCTTAGTAAAAGATATATTAAAAAACCAACTGGTGTAGTGGCCATAATATTTTTTGCACATGCAAAACTTAACACAAACGCCATAGGTACAGCTATTGTAGTGGACATAAAGGCTATTGCTATTGTTTCAAAAATTGAATTTACTCCCTCCGGCAATACAGATAATTCTGGATTAAATAAGCTTCTTAGAATTTTTATCGCCCCACCTAAGCCATCAGGGTCTGTTAACTCGTATACACTAAAATCGGTTACCCTAACACCAAGGATCAAAGTTACTAAAAATAATACAGAAAGTTGAGTGCCGTAGAACGTCTTATACCAAGGAATTGATGCAAACCTTGCTTTTTTGTAAGGTGGATCAAATATATACCTACCTAGCGACTTTATTTTAATTTTTGATAATAAAATACTAATTCCAAATCCAAGAGCTATACATCCTATTGACAGCAGTAAGTTTGTTTTAAAATTATCCCTTGAAACTCCGGATACAAATATACCTACCAAAATTAGGTAGCCCAAAGTTACTGAATCAAATAGCCTTGCTTTCAATTAACATGTACCTCTTTGGAATTTTCACCGTATATTTTTTTAAACCAATTTTGGTCAATTTCATTTGGTGATCCATTGTAAACAAGCTCACCATCATTTAATGCAATTACTCTAGTTGCATACTTTCTTACCAAGCTTAAAAAATGTAGATTACATATTATAGTTATACCTAGCTCTTTGTTTACTTTTTCTAGATAATCCATAATGACATGACAAGTTGCTGGATCGAGGCTAGCAACCGGTTCATCTGCAAGTAACATTTCAGGGCTTTGCATAAGTGCTCTTGCTATTGCTACTCTTTGCTGCTGACCACCAGATAATTGATCAACTCTTATATGGGCTTTTTCTTTAATACCAACCAACTCTAAATATTCCAGTGCATCGTCTTTAGTTTTTCCAGGAAAAAGCCCCAATATACTTTTCATGTTGTCAGTTGATGCAAGTCTTCCCATAAGAACATTGCTTAAGACAGTATGCCTGTCTACCAAGTTGAAATGTTGAAAAATGAAAGCCATCTTTGTTCTGATTCTTCTAATAGATTTGGGATCCAAATAAGTTATATCCTCATCTTTAAAAGTTATTTTTCCACCTGTAGGTTCTTGTAGGTGGTTAAGACACTTAAGTAAGGTAGATTTACCAGAACCACTAAGACCTATAACTACAAGAAATTCCCCCTTAGCTACATCAAAGTTTATATTCTTTAACGCAACAACTCCGTTAGGATATTCTTTTTCTAATCCCTGTACGGATAATATATAAGACATCTTAGCTTTTTTTCACTAGATCAGAAGCATTTACACTTAGCTGTTTGAGTATGGCTCTTATAGGATCATATTTGGCATCATTACTTTTTACAAAATCATCTGCACCGTAGAGATCTTTAAACACAGACTTGCCTTCTTCGGTTTTTATATATTTAATTAGTGCTTCTACAATCTTAGCTCTCATCTCATCTGTGATACCTTTTCTAAAAACAATAGGATCGTTTGGAACAGGATCAGTTAGTGTGACAATTTTAACTTCATCTTTGATATTGGGATACTGGGTGAGCACAAGCCTTCTTGCATCGTTTATTGTTTCTCCGACTGGTGGAGAGTAAAACGTTGCACCTGCATCCACCTGTCTCTGATAGACCATGGTTATTACATTGTCGTGCTTTCTAGCAAATACTGTTTCTTTTGGCTTGATATTTTTTTCCCTGAACATATTGGCCGGTAATAAATAGCCAGAAGTCGAAGCCGGATCAACATACGCAAACCTTTTATTCTGAATGTCTTCTATTTTATTGATATCGCTATCGGTTCTAGCAACTATTTGTGCCTTATAATCATGACGGCCATGCCTAGTCAAAGTCATAAGTGCATTAACCCCATACTTTTCATGAGCCATTATGTAACCAAAAGTATTGATAACCGCAACATCAACACGTTTGGTTCCAAAAGCCTCCACAACTGCAACATAACTAGAAGGCACAGCTAATTTATATTTATATGGGGTATTTGATTCTAAAAAAGCTTCTACATTTACAATTCTACTGGCTATAAGCTGGGCATCCACGGAAGGCAAAAACATAAACTTTATCGGGTTACCTTCAGTACCAATTTCACCTTTTTTTCTAGTGCAAGATGCAGAAGAAAATAGAACAGACAATACAGCAATGAATAATACAAATACACGGGATACAGAAGAAATACAGAGCATACGAAAAGACTCCTTTAATGATTCGCACAAGGCTTAGCACAGCTAATTTGCTATTGCAAAAGAAATTTAATTCAATGGCAAAATGACTTTATTCTAGGTGTTTTGTCACATGGCTCTGGTTTTCTGCCTGAATGCACGCTATCAAAAAACACCACTTTGACATGCGGAGCATCTTTATAGACAAGATGTATATTTTCTGGTTCATTTTCAAAAAACCATATGATATCATGTCTGTTTTCCGTTGATATAACCACATCCCTTTTAAATTTTGAGTCGCTCATATCTTTGTGCGGTTTCATTACTAATGTTTCCAAAGAGTTTAAAAGGAAGCCTTCTTTTTTTAATCTGTCCAGGGTGCCGTCTTTCATTCTAATTTTATCTCTGCCTGTTAGGTACATCACTTCGATGTTGTGGTTTAATAGATCTGTTATAAATTCTAACGCCCCTTTGGTTAATATATCATAACCTAAGTAATGGTTACTAAAAAACTTTTGTTTCCAGAATGTGATCAGTTCAGATACACATTGTTTAGATTTTAGCTCTAAAATATCTAGTGTATCTTTAATGTGAAACAATACTGGTATGTTTTTCATTTCAGATATTTTCTTTGTGTCTTCAGGGTAGAGTTTTTTATTATTTGGAATTTTAGCAAAGTCTTGCATTATTTTAAATGTTCTAGGCGTTACATCAAATAGTGTTGAGTCCAAGTCGAATATTGCCAAACCTCTTTTTATTTTGCTTGCTTGCTCTAGTATTTGCTTTAGCAAGAGTTGTTGTTTTGTATCCATAAAAAATTAAACTCTGAAGATCTACTTATCTGGAGTTAGCCCTTCACCTTTGGTTATAAGGTTTTTCAGCCATTCCAGTAAGCTTTCATACCATGGAGGTATGTTTGTTCTAGGTTCTGCTCCGCTTTTTATCAGGTACTTAATATATTTTTTCATTGAGCTTTTGCTACCAGAATCATGAAAAAACCTTACACCAAGTTTTTCTTGATAGGTGTGTACAACATCAAAGTTGATATTAAATTCAAAATCTTCATCTTTGAATTGTAAGACCATTGTTTCTGAACTGTTCAACTTTTTTTGATTGGTATCAAGCCTAGCTCCAGTGAGAGATATGTTCTCTATCGTGCAATCGGTAGTTTCGTTGTTATCAGTTTTTATTGTGGCTTGTGTATTAACTTTGTATCTTTGTTTTTGTTCCCACCATCTAACATTTTTATCGTAGTAGACTCTGGATACTGATGGTACAAAAAAGTAAGATACGCAGGCTATATTTATGCATGTTATTATAAGGAATATGGCAAAGCTTGCGTTAGTTGGATGTGCGTTGTGTTCTATGATATTGCACAGTACAACTATGATCATTATTGATATGAATACGTAGTAACTCCATCTTTTAGTGATGTATATGGCAGCACCTGCTACTGGTAGCAGGATAAATCTTGAAATTACAGCGTAGTACGCTCCTGTTTCTGCTAGTTGCTGATGATATTCGTATATGGATAGGCTGAACATATAACTTGATAGCAGATGGTAGAAAATTGGTATTATCAAAGCATGGATAAATGCCATTATTACTATGGGCCATGGTCTTCTAATCATGCAAACCCTCCCGGTGCTTAGCTATACGCTTATTCTTAGTATCGGTGTGTTTTTTATGCGTACAACTCTATAGTGTATCAGTATAGAAACTATCTACTCTTGAAACAAGTTTTTAGTGAGATACATAGAGCATTGCATAACCAACCATAGGTTGGTATTTCCAGGTCTATTATTTGGGTCAGTGCTAAGGTAGAGTACTATTTTGATACAAATTGGACCTGCCATTTAGTCAGGAAGTTTATTTTATACAACTAATAGTAGCAGAATTGTGGCAAAATAGTAGTGTTAGGAATTAATATTATATTGTTCTATAGGCTAAGTGAAGAAGAGTTATTGTAAAGGTGAGGAAGTAAATGAATAAGCGAAGTTCTGAAGAACTGCTATCATTGGTTAAAAAAAGAAACGATTTATTTGTTAAGTTTAGGAATATTAACGATAGAGAGTTAGATCAGGTCAGAAGCGGTGACTTTTCAAATTTGAAAGTGTTTTATGATGAAAGATCTGTTTTGTTATCGAGTGTTAGTAAATTAGATTCTAGTATTAGAAGTTTTTCTAAACACCCAGTGGCTAAACCAGTAAAAAATGACGTGCGTGTAAACTTGTTAAATGCGTTGGATAAAAAAGAAGAGTTGGTAAGAGAAATTTTAGAGCAAGATTTAGAGATTATTCATTTGGTAGATGAGCATCAGCTAAATCTAGAAAACCAACACAGTAAGTCTGCATAAGGGTTTTCGATCACATTTAAAGATCTAGTTTGGTGCCTCCGGGGAGACTCGAACTCCCAAGGTGATGAACACCGGTGGATTTTGAGTCCACTGCGTCTACCAGTTCCGCCACAGAGGCATTGAGCATTGTTTTACTTAACACATAAATATACTTATTAAAAACTTTAGAGCGTTTAACTTCAGCACTACTGCTTTCTGCCATGCTAATCAAGCATTTGATAAGAGAAGATATTTAATAATTTAATATTTTCATGTTCATCGAAGTTGAACTTACAATGAAGATAGATGTGTGGTTTGTAGAGGCTTTCAAGCTGCCCAAAAGAGCAGCGTACCCCAGAAAGCCACACACCCATCTTCGTTGTATTGAAAAACAAAGATTAAAAACTTTAGGCCTCAAGAAAATCTTTCGGAATATACCTTGAACGTTGGTGAACATTCTATCAAATTCTTGCCTAGTTTAGTTACAAGACCTTCGGTCTTTCCACTACACTAGCAAGCTTTTGATAGAATCAAAGACCCTTAATCAAAACACCCCTTGCCCTAAAAAGGGAAGGGGTAAAGGAGCAACAGTGCCAGAAATCTTTAGGGGGGGGGGGGACGATCCCTAGCACGTACTGGCTGATAAAAGATTCAGCCAATAGAAGTTTAGGTAACGGTCCTAAATTAACAAGTCAAACGCCAAAACTTGAGCAACCAATAGGTATGAACAGATTACACACGACTTACATACTTAGGTGACAATATTTGTCAATGATGTGTATAAAATAGACGATATTTGTCATATATGTTTTTAAAAATATGTACTATATGCCATCAAAAAAAGAGCTGAGTATCGAAAAAACTTTAGTAAAAATAATAAGTTATAACGAGTACAGTTTTGATTTGTTTTTATCGGCACGTTTATTGCTTAGTAATAGGTTGTATTTAGTTTGGAGGTACAATTATGACAGTAGCACCGAAGATTATTTTTCCAGTCGTGGTAGCTGTTTGTATTGGTTTTTATGACAGCTCTTTTGGTTGGGATAAGCATCGTCATCATCATGCTGATTGGAATGATAATGGACATGTTTATAACAATGAAATTAACTACAACTTCCCTAGAGGTGTAAAAGTTTTTGGTGGCAGAGATTATACAATAAGAGGAAAATACAACAGGTTATCTGATAGATTGGTTAATCTTGGAAGAAGAGTACAGATAAAGAAAAATCAAACAGTTCAAAGATACGACCAAGCAGTATCTAGCATTATCGACGATCATGTAGATGAGGCTCTAAATAGAATTGACGGCGGTTTAGATATTCCTGTTGGACGTCATGCATATCTCAACCCTAATTACAATAGCTCTTATGGAGCTGTAACTGCCAGTGGATTACCTGTAACATCATCCTACATATATAGAGGACCTAGAAGAAATGCTTCTGCTATGTATGTTGGTGGAAGTTTTAACTATGGTGTGTTTCATGGTGTAAATCATATAGATCATGGTATTGGTACCAGTGGATTAATCGGTGTATCCTCTTATGATACTAACCTGTCTGCGGAGTTTGGGTTTAACTACAACAGATATGGTCTGGGTATGTACAATACACCTGTAGGGTATCAGCCAGTTTCTGCTTACATGAACAACATATATCATCTTGACGAGTATTCTGGTTCGATTAATGTAAAATATCAAATCATCAACTCCGTAATAAGACCTTCTGTAGGTTTAGTAACTGCTTACAGATATAGAACTTATACTCCTAACACTTATTATTACGACAATTTTATCTCTATTGATGGAATAGACTATGGTTTTTCTGCTGGCTTAGATTTTGTAGTGAGTGATAAAGTGGCTTTCGGAGCTGACTTTAAATACATGAGAAATCTTACTTATGCAGTCGATGGATTTCTACCAGATGATACTTATGGAAGAGCTTATTTTGGGTTGGATACTACGGAGCATTTGAATTACTTTTTGGTGAGTTTTTCTACCAAGTTGTTCTTTTAAAAAATTAGACCGGGGGTTAATAAATGAAAAAGGGTTTTTACTTTCTATTCTGTTGTGTATTTAGTTTGAGTGCACATGCAGGGACATCTGATGATTGTATAACGGCGTTGGAGCCTTCTTCTATAGAGGGGTTCAATCAAGAAACAGCAAACAGGCTGAGCGAAGCCATAGTTCAAGGCGACACGGACTCAATAAAAAAACTTGCAAAACCATGGCTTAACTCATCACCAGATTATTATGTTGATGATAACTTTGGTGATGATAGCGTTCCTTTTTTACGTAGAATTGATTGGTTAGTAGCCTCAAAAGATTTGCTTTTGTTTGCTGCAATGCTTGCAATTAAAAGCAGCATATTTCATTACTATTATCCTCATCCTTCCAGTAAAGATGATGATTTTGAACAAACCAGCAAAGATGTTACTAATAGTCTAAAAACTCTTGTGGACATGGGTTTTAGGTTCTCTGCTGGAGATGATAGTAAGAAGCGTAAATGGGCATGGTATGTTGTTGGTGAATCATTAACGTATTTTCAGTACAGAAGCAATTTAAACACTATGTACAATGAAGATAAAGGAGATTTGACAAGGCTACGGCACAAAGAAGTACTTAATATATTGGTTCGTGCTGGTTTAACAGTTGAAAGTTTATACCTAAGTGATGGAAGATCTATAGTTCACGAAATGCTAGTTGGAATTAATCCTACAGAATTTGAAAATATTCTTGATTCAGACCTCATCACACAAGACGATATAAATTTACCGTTAAGTATATCTTATTCAAGACCAGAGAAAGATCCTTATTATGAATCACCATCTTCAGGATACCGGGTATTAGTAGCCTCAGACCATATATCGCCTGATTATCATGATAGTGCTCTGTTGCACTGGCATGCCTTAATAAGGGATCCTGCAGAGGTTGTACCTGAAATAGATAGTACAAAAAAACTAGAACTCTTACTTGAACATGGAGCTGATCCTAACTTAAGAGTTGGTGTTAGGAATGCTAATTCTTCTAAAACGACGATGCTAACTCCTTTAGAGTTGGCTAAACAAGAAGGCAATGATCCAGCTGTAGAGGTGCTGCTAAAAGCTGGAGCAAAAGAAGTTTACTGAGGTGTCTGATGAATCGTAAATTACTTGACACCAGTTATCTAATGCTATTTTTTTTGATCTTAACTTTTGTCTTTAGTGGTAGTGCTGCTGATACTCCTTCTATAAAAAACAGTAATTCATATTATATAGCTTGTATAAAAGCCTTGTCTGCATCAGATACTATTGTGAGAATGGTAAGAAAAACACCACATGACATCTCATTGTCTAACCGTTACATTAACACTATGTTAAAAAATAAGAGCACTGAATACAAAAAACAACTTTTAATATTAGCAGCCCATTATGGTAGTACAGCCATGGTTAATACTCTTATTAATAAGTTAAACATAGATCCAAATTCCACAGATGAATTTGGAAATACAGCTCTTATGCGGGCAGCAACTAGAAAAGAACATCAAGTTATACAAATGCTAATTCAACATCCACAGATTGATGTAAACGCACAAAACAATATAGGATTTACGGCTTTGATGTTAGCTGTAGAAGATGATCCTACATCTTGGGCCTGGGGGCAAGTAATACACAGTACAAATACAGTGTTGTTCCAACAACTGATAACAAAACAATTTTCCAAATATGATCATTTAACATCAATCGAACATATACTTGATGCACCAAGTTTGGACACAAGCACAAAAAATATGTATGGACAAACTGCACTAAGTTTAACCGAAAATTCGAATGATGAAGTAATATCATCCCTTATCAAGAAGTACGAGCGAAAAGTAAAATATAGGAACATAATAAAGCGTCTTAAAAAACTTTTACCTTAAAAATAATTTTTTTGTTTATCTTTTATATACTTCTTCTAAAAGAATTTGATTTTCTTCAAAAGTACAAAGTTTATCTATAGATAGTAATTTTCTTTTACCGGCTCTACCTCTTCCAACCATTACTATATATTCGATACTCAAAGATATGAGTCGTCTAATGCTAAATATACTCCAACTACTGGCACCTAGCTGAACTAGAAATTCTAGCCTTATCAAAGCTTCTCTGGCACTACTTGCATGCAGCGTACATAGACACCCCTTATGACCGGTGGAAAGTGCTAACAAATAATCCTTTGCTTCACTACCTCTAAGTTCACCTAACACAATTCTATCAGGTCTCATTCTCAATGATTCATATATAAGATCATTTAAAGAAATATTAGAAAGGTTAGGGTTATTTCTAGTTAGTAATTTTGCACTAACTTTATTTGGTTTTGTGATTTCACAAGCATCTTCTAATATTAATACACGTTCATTATCATTGCATAAGTTAAGCAAGGCCGATAAAAATGTAGTTTTTCCAGAGCTGGTTTCCCCTATTATAAGTATGTTATTCTTTTTTTTCAAAAATTCACTTACCATGTCTATTTCTTTATCATTGGCAAAACCACTTTGTTTTAAGAACTCAATATCTATAGAAGCAGAGGAAGTTCTTCTAAATGTAACTTGTGTTTGAGCAGAAACCAAAGACTGTCTTACGACATGTATTCTGAAACCTTTCCATTTTGTGGTTATAAATGGGTTATCAACTGAAGGGTCTACGTTACAGTCTTGATATATTCTGTTTAAACAATTATTAAACGAAGTTTGAGACATAAATCGGTCGTGATACAACTCAATCATGCCTTCTCGCTCTACCCAGATGTTATCGATGTCTGTTACTATAATTTCTGTTATTCTTTTATCATCAATTAGTTTTTGTAATGGTCCGTAGCAAAAAAACTCATCATGTATTCTTTTACTTAATTCTTTATCTAAACCTTCGGTGTGTTTTTTTACAATATTTAAAGCCTCTGAGTTTTTATTGGCGTTGGAAAACTCAAGCTCTGACATAGAAAGCTTGGATATTTCTTTTAATAAATCAAGTACTATTGGTTTGACCTTATCAACCATATTTTGTTCTCCTTAAATGCTATCTATCAGTTTGGGTGTGACCAATATTACAAGTTTTGTTTTGTTATTCCTGTAATCAGATGAGGAAAATAATTTTCCTAAAATAGGTAGTTTGCCAATGAAAGGGATGCCATTTAAAGCTTCGCCATTTGAAGCTTTGAGTAAGCCTGATAGTGCTATGGTTTTGGATTGTTTTATA
This sequence comes from Bdellovibrionales bacterium, assembly GCA_965203875.1. Classification (GTDB taxonomy): domain Bacteria; phylum Bdellovibrionota; class Bdellovibrionia; order Bdellovibrionales; family JAUICD01; genus CBDANC01. The sequence goes on from OZ241914.1 coordinate 621,599, forward strand.
TTAAATTTGGACTTAACTTCGTTTTTTAACATTCCAGGTATGCCGTCTACTGATTGACTGGAATCAATAGTGGATATTTCTGCTGCAATATCTATTGAGATTTCACCTGTTTGATTTGCAACAGGTGAAAACTTTAACGTAATTCCATAGGGTTTCCAAGAAACGCTCCTTCTATAGTAGCCAGTTGGTATTGGTATTTCCCCTCCAGCAAAAAATGATGCTTCACCACCGCTCTTACATACCAAAGTTGGTTTAGCTAATATGCTTCCGTGACCAGCATTTTCCATTGCGTTTAATTCCACTTCTAGTTTATTTGTAAATTCAGTGGGTAAAATGGAAGTTCCGTATGAGCTAGGCCATCCAATACCAAATTTATAAAACCCACTTTTTCTAAGCTCGGTAATATAAACTTGAAGTTCTATGGTAGGTACTACGGATAGTTTACTTTTGTTGTAGCTTACAGGTATGCCAAAGGAGCTGATATATTTTTTATGAGTTTCGGATAATTTCAAATTACCCAAAACTTTGATTTGATAAGAGTTGTTTTGTTTTATGAATTCTATTTGAGGGAGATTATTTGTGATCTGGTATTGAGTTAGATGATCCTTAAAATCTTGTTTTACATCTTGGTCGAGAGTTGCTTCTAATAAAAAATTACTGTTGTGCTTTAGAGCTATGCTGGAAAATTTTGTTAAGTCCAAGATGTGTAAGATGCGACCTGATATGATAGGATTGTCTTTGGAAAATTTTAGCCTAGGGCCTCTCATTTCGGATATGACAGTATTTAGCTCGGTTGCAAAGTTGTATAATTTTAAAGGATAAACAATTATTGTGTATGTGTTTTTAGAATCTGAAATGAAAGACACACCTGATTTTTTCGCAAATACACTGTAGTAATTCCCGGAATCGACAATATTTACATAAGCTCTGCCTTTGACAGATATATTGCTGTCTACACTGATAGGTAGTCTAATTTGTTGTGTGGGCATAAGAATCTTTGTAAAAGTTTCTGCCTTGGAAACTTGTATGCCAAGTAGTGTTATAAAAAATAGGAAAAACTTCATCTTTGTCTTAATGTAATGGAGCAAATTTCGTGCCATTTAAAGTGGCGTATTTTTCTTTAGAGCTGTCGATTTTCCAAGAATTGAACTAAAGGTCTTCAATTTTATCAAATGTTTGATTAGCGGAGCGGCAAGCCGTAAGGCTTAAAGCGTAGCTATGAAGACAGTTGATAAAATGTTGCCCAACGTTCAAGGTAGACTATAAAAAAATTGCCTTAAGGCCCTTCGTTTTTAATAAGCACACATAGCAAAACGGCCCGACCGCAGGTCAAAGTGAAGCTGATGTGTGCTTATTAAAAAAGTTGTGCAACGTTCAAGGTATATTCTGAAAGCTTTGCTAAAGGTCTTCAATTTTATCAAATGTTTGATTAGCGGAGCGGCAAGCCGTAAGGCTTAAAGCGTAGCTATGAAGACAGTTGATAAAATGTTGCCCAACGTTCAAGATGGATTCCAACAGATTTTGGAAAGTTCAAACTTTTTGGAAAATATTAAATAACAATTAAGTTATCCTCTTTCTCTTTAACTTACTTATCATACGTCTAAAGCTAACCAAGATTAGTTCAATATTTTTATTTTCCAAACTCTGGAAAAAATTTGTGAAATTTCTGGAAAACTGTGAGTTTTAAAGAAAAATACACCACTTTAAATGGCACGATTTTTGTACCAATTAGGTTTCAGGCAACTTGATAAAAAAGGAGGAGGAGAACAATGAAAAAAATATATTTAGTAGCATTGACTACATTGTTTGTTGTGATGGTTAATGCACAGCCAACAGAAAACACAAGAGAGGTTTGGTACAATTACAATGGTACGACTGGCACATCGCAATGTGTATACATACCAAAAACATATTATTTTGAGGAAATCTTTAACTTTACTATTGAAAACTCGGTTACTTTGTTTGTCGAAGAGATGGTACATGGGTTACCGTATTTTTTTAATGACAAAACTACAGATCAAGCTTGTGATTTTGTAAATCAAACCTTGTCTGTCATTGATGATGGGTTTAATCTAAATAGAGAGTATTTGGGTCTAAGCCCTAAAGATGAGGAGCCTTTACAAAATGAAAATAACGATAACAAATATGTTGCACATACACACAGTAAAATTAATGAAAGTAAAATGAACGGTGTTGGCGAATATATAAAGGGACCGAACTTGCGGGTTTCTACTTATGGTTCTTGGGATCGATTAAAAACAGCAGTTGAAAATGCAAATGATATGGAGTATCGATCAGATGTTCCCAGCATAGCACGTATACTATCTAAGGCTGATATGCCATTGTTGGCAGTGGCACTTGATGATTATACCAATTATTACTTTTCTGATGCCAATCCTAACGCAGATAATATAGATACCGAGGAGATCCCCAACGTAACTCTACATGATCGTTATAGGGCTGAACTCGAGGAAATAAGAAGAAAAAACCGTGAAGCCAGAGAAGAAGCACGAAAAAAGGACTTTAGTTTTTTGATAAGCTTTAGCTCAGGAGGTGGTATAGGTGTAATTATTAATGGTGTCAGGATTGGAATAGGACTTCCGGCAAAGCCAGTTGCACGAGTTTATTCCATTAAGAAATCTGGATTTGCCAGCAGCGGAGTTTGGTTTATATTGGACTTACTTATTGATTATGTGACCGACAGAGCAGGAGAGCACTATTGTTTTGATACAAGTACTCTTGAGGAAGAATTGGAATGCTTCGAAGGACACAAAAAAAGGCAAAAAAGAATTGAAGAAATAAAAAAAGCACTACAGGAAAGTGATTGCACTAGCCCTAAATATTGTTGGGAGTAACCTATGATAAAAAAGAACACCGCACTCTATCAAAATCTCAAAAAATTAGCTTCTATAATTTTTGCTTTGTTATTAGGAAAGCTTGTATATTCTGTTTTACAACAAGATTATATATATTCTGTGATCTACAAGCTTTTAAACTAACCTTGAGTAGCTCAATGATGTGCCGATGTGGCACATCATTGAACATACATAGGTGGTAACACCATCTTATTAGCCCATTATTTGGCTCTAGGCACAGGGTTGCAAATATAAGTAATTTCAGTTAGTTAAGCCTATAAAATGCTCCGATAACAAGGATTTTTCAAGGTTGCACTCTGGTTGCATGTTAGGTGATCTGCATGTTAGGACTGCTATGGTGATTTATTATGGATAGTAGAGATGTAGTAGTTGTATCTGGCACTAGAACTGCGTTTGTAAAAGCTAAAAAAGATCTAAAAGATGTTCATCCTGTGGACCTCGGGACAACCTGTTTGAAGTCAGTGCTCGATCTGATTTCATTAGAAAAAAAACAGGTGGACGAAGTAATAATAGGTAACACAGCTAACCCTTCTGATGCCGCCAATATTTCTAGGGTCATCGCACTTAGAGCCGGCCTACCTCAGAGTGTATCAGCATACACCGTACATAGAAATTGTGCCTCTGGCTTGCAGAGCATAGCGGATGGCTTTGATAAAATAAAAACTGCTCAAGCTGATGTAGTCGTGGTTGGTGGCGTTGAAAGTATGTCCAACATGCCTCTGTTATTTTCAAAGGAACTTACTAAAATTTTAGAAACTGTTTTTTCAAAATCAAAGAATAAATTCAAAGTTTTTAAAGAACTTAGACTAAAACACTTAAAGCCCAGAATAGCTATAATGGAAGGGCTTACCGATCCATTCTGTGGTTTGAACATGGGTGAGACGGCACAAAAATTGGCAAGAGAATTTAATATTTCTAGACAGGAGCAGGATGAATTTGCTCTTCAAAGTCACAAAAAAGCAACAGAGGCTATCTCAAATGGACTACTTTCAAATGAGATAACCCCTGTGTTTGTGGGTCCGTCTTATAAAAAGGTGGTAGATGCTGATGTTGGTCCCAGGGCTGATCAAACTTATGAAGCCTTGAGCAAACTAAAACCTTTTTTTGATAAAAGATATGGTACGGTCACGGTTGGAAATTCGTGCCCTATAACAGACGGTGCAGCCTTGCTTGTATTGATGAGTTACGACAAGGCCAACTCTATGGGCTTAAAATCTTTGGCAAAAATTAGAGGTTATGATTTTGCAGGCCTTGAACCTGAAAGAATGGGGCTTGGTCCTGTATACGCAACCGCCAAACTTTTAAAACGTCAGGGGCTTTTATTGTCAGACATGAATTTGGTTGAATTAAACGAAGCTTTTGCGGCTCAAGTGTTGGCTTGCTTAAAGGCTTTTGACAGCTCCGATTTTGCAAAGACTAATCTAGGGCTAGAGTCTAAGCTTGGTGAAATAGATCCTGCAAAGTTAAATCCCAACGGAGGTGCCATTGCCTTGGGTCATCCTGTGGGTGCCACTGGCGGTCGTCTGGTTTTATCGTTGGCAAATAGACTTAAACAAAATGAACTTGGTTTGGCTACACTTTGCATTGGTGGTGGTCAAGGTGGTGCAATGATTTTAGAAGGCCTTTAGAAAGATGAAAACTTTTAACTTAGAAACCGTAGACAACATTGCTTTGGTTAAAATTGATCTGGTCGGTGAAAAGGTAAACAAGCTAACAAGCGAGGTTATGCTTCAGCTAGAACAACTGATCTTGGATTTGAGCAATTCCAAGTCTGAGGCTGTGGTGTTCATATCCAAAAAGCCTGGGTTTATAGCTGGGGCAGACATATCGGAGATCCAAAAATTAGAGACAGTCGGTGAGGCCATGGGACTATCTTCTAGTGGTCAAAGAATCTTCGAAATGCTGGAGGATTTGGACATTCCAAGTGTGGCTGCAATAAACGGTGCGTGTCTAGGTGGTGGTCTGGAATTTGCTTTGGCCTGTGACTATAGAATAGCAACCAAAACCTCAAACCTGGGTTTACCAGAGACAAAGTTAGGGGTCATACCAGGGCTTGGAGGCACAATTAGGCTCCCTAAGCTTGTGGGTTTAAGTGCCGGGCTTAAAATGATTCTTACTGGCAAAAGTGTAGATGGCAAAAAAGCGTTGAAGATGGGCTTGATAGATGAACTTGTGCCTGAGGAAATTCTAGAGAGCCACACACTCAAGATGGCTAAAACTATTGCTAAACGCGAGTTTGTGTTTGATTGGAAAAGTCGGCTTAGGCTTGTTTTAAAACCTATAATCATCCACTTAGCTAAACGCAAAGTTTTGGCAAAAACTATGGGACATTATCCTGCCCCTATAAAAGCACTGGAAGTTATTGGTAAGACCTATGGATCATTTAATAAAAAAAAGGCGTTGGATATAGAAGCTGCGGTTTTTTCTAGGCTTGCTATAGGCAATATCTCCAAAAATTTAACAAACATTTTCTTTGGTACTCAAAGAGCTAAAAAAGCTCTGTCTGTAGATGCAAAGTCAAAGCAGGTGGATAGTCTTGCGGTACTAGGTGCTGGAGTAATGGGTGGTGGTATTGCTTCGTTAGCTGCCTCCAAAGGCATTGAGTCTAGAATGAAGGACATCAACTTGCAGGCTTTACTAACTGGTTTTAGAGCAGCTAGTGGCGTTTGGAAAAGACAGGGCAAGTATGAATACCAGGCAAATATGGACAGGCTGTCTGGTAGGTTAGATTTTGCAGGCTTTAAGCATGTGGATATGGTGATAGAAGCTGTGGTGGAAGACATCAAGATAAAAAAGCAGGTTTTATCTGAGCTTGTAAAGCACTGTAGCTCTGATGTTGTTATTGCTACTAATACATCGTCTTTAAGTGTGTCCGAGATGTGCAGTTCTTTGGATATTGGTTATCAGAAAAATTTTGTAGGGATGCACTTTTTTAATCCGGTGAACAAAATGCCTTTGGTAGAAGTTGTTAAAGGCAAAGAGTCTTCTGATGAAGTATTGGTTACGGTGTTTGATTTGGCCAAGAGAATGGGAAAGATTCCCGTTGTGGTAAAAGACAGTCCGGGCTTTTTGGTCAATAGATTGTTATTGCCATATTTGAACGAGGCACTTTATTTGTTGGCAGATGGTTTTTCTATTAGAAGGATCGATGCGGAGTTTGTTAATTTTGGTCTTCCTATGGGCCCTTTGAGGTTGTTAGATGAAGTAGGATTGGATGTAGCTTGTAAGGTAGCTGATGTTTTCTATCAGGCGTTTGGCGATAGAGCCAAGCCGTCTGAGCTTATGCAAAAATTGGTATCATTAGGCAGGCTGGGCAGAAAGACAGGTAGTGGTTTTTACGTTTACGATGCAAAAGGTGGTGTGCGTTTGGATGACAGTGTATACGGTCAGTTAGGTTTAGAAATTAAAGGCTCCAAAGGTTTTGACGGCGAAGAAATAACCAACAGAGGTATATGTGTGATGATCAACGAAGCAGCTCTGGCTTTAGATGAAAAAGTTGTAGGTAGTCAGTGGGAATTGGATCTGGCTATGGTTATGGGTATCGGCTTTCCTGCCTTTACAGGAGGTCTTATGAAGTATGCCCATACAAAGGGGTTTGATCAAATAGCGGACTTTTTAGATCACTGGTATGAAAAAACCAAGTCAGAAAGATTCAAGTGTGCAGGGTTTTCTGATATAAAAAAATAGTTTATACATAATAAATTTCTTTAGCCTGTGGTTTATGCTGTTGAGTGTTTATTAAAAACTTTAGCATCAAAGATATTTAAGTTCAGAAGGTTTATTTTTTATTCTGTCAGAACGGTACAGAAATTTTTATCCCCAAGTCGGCAGTCGTACCTCTGTTCAAATTATTACGCCTCATCTTTGGGGTGTGCTCTGAGTGTAAACTATATGTATCTACTATTATGTAATCTTCACCAGGAGCCCATGCGGTTACCAGTGCTATTAATCTTATGATCACTACTGGTAACAAAAATAGATTATTTTCAGTTGCAACAGACAGTATCATGAAAAGAGAACTTCCACCTAAAGCTAAACCGCCAGATAAATTTCTACCTTGAACAAAGTGTCCAATTCCAGCACCCAACACTGTTTCTAAAACACCACCTGCTATGTACTTGCTTTGTGACATTTCTATCCTATACGGTATGGTAGATGGCTCTGTTTGTTGTGCTTCTTGAGAGTATGCAGCACTTGTTATAAAACATATAGAGGTTGCCAAAAGCCAATATCTCATCTAAGACCCCCCATGTTTTAGGTTGGATGTTTTTCTAGTTAGCAACTAGTAGGCTGTTATTCAAGTTTTTTATTTTTCGCAACGACAAAATCTGTTGGAGTATACCTTGATAAGTTATGTTGGCCAACCAACCTTCGGCCCAATCAATTTGCCAGCCTTTGGCTGGCCGCTTTAACAAAATTATTGTAAGTCCACACACAACAAAGGTGAGTGTAGAGCTTAGAGAGGCTTTCAAGCTGCTCGAAAGATCAGCGTATCTCGGCAAGCTCTACACTCATTTTTGTTGTATTAAAAAGCTTGATTAAAAACTTTAGTGCCTTAAGTGAATCTATTTGTAATTCGTCTTGAATGTTGCACAAGTTTTTTTATCTTTTTAAGAACTTGCAGAAAAATTTATTAATATCATTTCTAATATCCAAAAGAGCCGGTAGAGCAAACAAAGTCAAAGTAGTAGCAAACATCAAACCCCAACCCAACGAAAAAGCCAAAGGACCAGTAAAGCCAGACTCCCCACCTATACCATACGCCATAGGCAATATACCGCCTACAGTTGTTATCGTGGTCAGTATGACAGCTCTTAATCTAGAAGTAGCCCCTTTTACGATTAACTCTCTTTTTCTAATCTTTCCGCCATCGGTAATTTTATTGATCTGATCCACCATTATTAAAGAATCATTTACAGCAACACCAACCGTACCAATAAAACCTATCATAGCCAGTAATCCCATATCTAAATCATGAAAATACAACGCCCACAACACACCAACCAATGCAAACGGTGCAGGCAAAATAACTAAGAAAGGCTGAGTCAGAGAACCCAAAATCAAAGCCAGCACAGCTAAAATACCCACCATACAATAGAACACAACTTTTAAGGCCCACTGCCTATTTTTCTTTTCTTGTTCATCACCTAACTCCACAGAAAATTCATAATCTCTGTTTTGTGTAATGAAATCTTTTAATGCAACTCTAAGCCTAGACATTACCTGTTCACTTGTAGCCAATTCTTTGTTTACTTTAAAATCGACTATAAGCTCACGATCTCCGCTCTTGTGTCTTATATGTTGCAAAGTTCTTGTGTTTACCCACTCACCTACAAAATTTAGTGGTATAGGAATTCCCTTTCTACTTTTTATTGTAAACTTATCCAATTCACTTATATCTTCAGGATCAGTCATGTTAGCAAACTCAGAATATATCTCAGTTGTCTCGCCTTCTAACCTTATATAACCAATCAAATCCATACTTAGATAAGGCCTTATCTGATCCGAAACTTGACTCCTACTTAACTCATACCTAGCCAGCTTTCTATTATCAGGAGAAAACTGCCATTGCTTTTGATACCTATCAGGATCGTCTACAAACCTCTCAACTCCATTAACCTCTAAACCAATTTGTGCAATACTTTGTTCCAGAGCATTGAAATCTAAACGTTCGTTACCTCTTACTTTAACCGAAACAATATCCTGCTTATCTTCTTCTTGACCCCAACGAATCGCCTCCGCAGCTAACCTTTCCATGTTGTCTTTTTTTAAGTTAGCCAGGATAGGCTTTACTTTTTCTAAAACTTGTTTTTTTACCCTGCTGGGATTTGTGATAGTTTTGTCAACCCGCAGTCTTATTACAGAATACCTAGTACCTCTTCTCCATTTTCCGTCAGCCCACATGCCACCTATTGTGGTAGACATTGCCTCGATACCTTCGTTCAAAAAAGGTTTTAGAGCTTCATGTACTGGTTCTAGATCTTCTTTGGTGGATTGCAAAGATTTATTTTCTTTAAAAACCGCATATACATTAATTTGTTCAGGCCCTATGTTTAATCTAAAATTCTTTTTCACTTTCCCGTTGGTAAAATAAATTGTAAACACAAACAGTCCGGTTAATAGTATTAGCAGCATATACCTATATCTAAGAGTAAATATTAAAAGTCTCTTATATAAATTCCTAAATTTTACAAATGAGTTATCTATTGGAGCTTTTTTAAATGTCTTTACAAAATGTGATAGGTGATTTGGAAGAACAAAAAAACTTTCAAGCCAACTAAAAATAAGAGTTAAAATTACAACCACAGGTAAAGCAAATAACAAATTACTGATTTCATTTTTTAAGATAATAATAGGGCTGAAAGCAATAATTGTGGTGAGTACAGTTCCTGTTACGGGTATGATAAGGCTCATCACCGCATCAACAGCGGCTTTTTTAGGTGGCAGTCCTTCTTCTAAATTCGAAGAATATTTTTCGGATACAATAATTGCATCATCAACCAATATGCCCAGCACCAAAATTAAGCCGATCATAGAGAGCAAATCTATAGATATACCAAACAGAGGTAAAAGTGCTATGGCTCCTAAGTACGCAATGGGCAAACCTAAAGTAGTCATCAGAGCTACACGCTTGTTTAGAAAAATAATCAGGATAATCAATACCAAGATCAAACCAAACAATCCGTTCGACCTCATGACATTTAGTTGTTGTCTTATAAACCTAGGTGTATCAAAAGATATTTCTGCGGATATGTTTGCATCTTTAACTTCGTTGTTAAAATGTTTCAGAACACCTTCTACTTGCTCTTGCAATTTTAAGGCGTCTGAAGCTAAGTCTTTTCTTACTCTTACAGTAACCGTGGGTATTCCATCTCTTAATCTAATGTACCTGTCATCAGGTAAGTCATACTCAACATCAGCCACCTGACGGAGTTTTAATTCGTTCCCGATGGTATTTGTTGTGATTGATAGATCTTCAAAATCTTCTAGATTTTTTATTCCATCATCTAAGTTTATAGCAATGCCTTCTTCGTCAGTTCTAAATTCACCAATGAAAGTAAATCTTAGTTTTTCAATTATTACTTGCTTGATGTCTGATACACTTAGTTCTGCATCGTCTATGGCTCTTTTGTTGAAGCGAACGTATATGTGTCTGGGTTTTAATCTGCTGTCTACTCTGGCTACGCCTTGGATCGAACCTATTCTTCTTTCAAGCCTTTTAACTATTCGCCTGTGGTCAGAAGATTTTTCGTCAATCCCAATGATGTTGACAGCCATTAACAGTATGCTGTCTATTTTTCTTCTAGCTACTTCTAACTTTTCTATGGAGCTGGGTAAATTTGGCCTTAAACTATCCACCCTCGATCTAACTAATTCTACCGATTCGGTTATATCAGGATAGTCTATGAAATATTTCAGGTTGATATCGGATCTGTTGTGAGCACTTCTGGATGTCATCTCTTCTACACCAGGTAAGCCTCTAAGAGAATCTTCAATAGGGAAGGTTATCCATTTTTCTATATCGACAGGTGATGCCCCCGGAAGAGATACAGATACTTCTATGGACTGAAACTCCAGAGGTGGTAGTACATCTCTTTTGATCGTAAACACGGTGTAGATACCTACAACGCACATAAAACCTGCGATAAGGTTTACCGTAAACGATCTATTGATGAAAAATTCTACTAGTCGTCTCATTTCAGTGTACAAAAAGAAGGTAGTTTGTTGTTAATAATCGTTTTGTTTAGGCCTTCTATAAAATATTGGTTATTGGAATTTACCAAATCAATCATTTCTCTATTTAGTTTATTTCTAATTAATAAATAAGCTTCAAATTCAATTTGCCCTAATCTTAATTTACCAAATGCTAGTTTAAGTTGTTCTGTGGAATTTTTTATTACTTCCTCTAAAGTGTTAATTTTTGTTTTAAGGTTTTTTAAACTGGTATCTATTGTAAGTTTTTGTTGTTCTAGGTTTTGTTTTAGAAGCCCTAAGTTTAGATTTGCTATTTCATAATTCGAGAACGCTTGGCTTACAGCATAAGAAAACTTTTTATTATATACCGGCCATCTTAAATCCATGCCTACCATAATGTAATTGTCATCTACTTGGTTAATTGTATTTTGCCCTGCTTTTATTATTAATCCGACTTCTGGTTTTTTCCAGGAGGGCAGTAGTTTTATCTCTAGTTTACTTGCCTTTGTTTGAAGTTCAAATGCTTTAAGTTGGTTTTTGAAATCTGACATTGCAAAATTAGTTATGTCCGATGGTTCTTCTAGGTTGTACACATCACTTTTACTCAAAAGAGACATAGTTTTTTTTTGTAACTCTAGGTTAGCTTGCATTTCTATAAAATTTTGTTTGGTTTCTAAAAAGTCTGTTTTTGCTGATAGGTAATCATTGCGTGTTACAAGTTTTCGGTTATAAGCACGGGTTACCGAGTTTAAGGCGGATCTGGCATCATCCATGGTTTGTTTAGATATTTCTAAAGTTTGTTGTAAAGCTAGCGTGTCCATGTATTTTTTAGATGCTGTTTGACATAGTTCTGCTTTGCTATTTTCTAGTAAAATTTCTTCTGCATCCAATAGATATTTAGAACGTCTTATTCTAATTCTATCATCATATCCAAACGAGTTATTTATCAGTTGCTGTTTATACTCTACAAAATGTTCTTTTCCGGTATTTAAATTATTGTATGATAGGTTAAAAGCTCCTCCGAAGCCGACTTTTTGTAGTAGGGAGATATTGGAGTTTTGTATATCGGCATCCTTGGTGGTTCTGCCCGATATTTCGGATATAAAAAGTGCTCTATCAGATTGATACTGGTTGGCTTTAATTTTTAGTTGTTGTTCATTTATTTTTAAGTTTAAGTCATTTGTGATTACGTTTTGTAGGTATTGATTTATATTGGTTTTTTCGGTTTGAGATACTTGGTCCACATTTGCTTTTGTATGTGTGTGCACAAAAGTTAATATGATAAATGTGTTGATGAATTTCATATCTTGGCAGATACTATATGAAAAACTAAAGTCTCTCAATGGTTAATTAAAGGCCGCAGCCGTTAGGCTGCAAAATGATCCAACCGTAGGTTGGTTAACCAACGTTCAAGGTGGACTATAAAAAAATTACCTAAGGTTTTCGTTTTTGACAATCTTATAAATATATCCACTATCCATGGAAAAGTATATCTCGCCTGTATCTGGTTTTTCTTCCAAATGTCTAATTCTCCCTTCTACACTAAATCTACTTTCTGAGGTTACCTTGTTTTTATTACTTAGTTTTAACTTATTTATATGATCAAACCTCAACGCAGCAGAAAACAGATCCCCTTCCCAATTCTTAAACATTTTGCCTGAATAAACCAAAAGGGAGCTGGGTGCTATTGAAGGAATAAAATATTTTACAGGTTGCTCCATGCCAGCTCTATGTGTGGTGCCTATCTTAGGACCCCAGTACTCTTTTCCGTAGGTAATTACAGGCCAACCATAATTTTTTGCTTTTGTTATTTGGTTTATTTCATCACCGCCTCTGGGACCATGCTCTTGCTCCCAGAGTATACTGCGAGCATTATCATAATATAGACCCTGCGGATTTCTGTGACCTATACTCCATATAGCAGAGGCATGTGGGTTGTCAGACGGAATAGAACCATCTTCGTTTATTCTTAAAATTTTCCCTAGATGTGAATTTAACTTTTGAGCATGTTTTCTATCGCCCCTGTCTCCTATACCAAAAAACACTTTGTTATTTCTCAATACAATTCTGGATCCAAAATGTCTTCCACCTGTTCCTGGTGGGTTTGATCTAAATATAATTTGATTATCCAGTTTATTTTTTTGCAATTTAGCTTTGGATATAACGGTTCCAACCCCAGAGCCATACTCCAGTATGTAGGAAAAAAACACCAACTTATTGGATGCAAAATTAGGATGAGCTTTTACATCCATCAAACCACCTTGACCATGCCTTTTTACTCCTGCAAACTTATGGATCTGGTTTAGTGTGTTGGTATTTAAGTTTTTAATAAAAACTTTTCCCGACTGAGTGGTTATGATCATTTTATTATCAGATAAAAAATCAAACCCCCAAGGGATACCTGAAATTTTAGCTACCTCAATTATCCTAAACTGTTCACCTGCAAATGAATGAAGCTTATCGGTTAGATCAGAGGCGTATAGAAAATTAAAATAAAATGTAAATAACAAAATCATTTTTTTATTTTCTTATAGAGGAAATAATTTGATTAAAAGTTTCAGATGGTCTCATAGCTGCATCTGCCTTGCTATCGTCAGGATTATAATACCCTCCTATGTTTACTTTTTTTCCTTGTACTTGTTTAAATTCATCCACTATTTTTTGTTCATTGTCACTTAACTCTTTATAGGCATTGCTTAAATTTTTCAAGTTTTCTAACAGGTATAGAGTCCAGTAAAAGTGGCTCCCTCTTACATCCATCTCGTGCACATTTCTTTTAGGTAGTTTATTATTTTCGATTAATTTAGCATTTGCCTTTTCAATAGCCGTTGCTAGTTCTTTAATGCTGGGATTGTTTTTCGCTAGGTCAGAGGCTAGCTCCGATATAGCCAAAAACTCACCAAGTGAATTCCACCTTAGATGATTTTCTGATAAAAATTGTTTTACATGTTTGGGAGCCGAACCACCTGCTCCTGTTTCGTATATTTTCCCGCCCGATAACAAAGGCACGGTGGAGAGCATTTTAGAGCTAGTACCTACTTCCAAAATAGGAAAAAGATCGGTTATATAATCCCTTAACACATTTCCTGTAGCACACACAATATCCTTGCCAGCTTTGATTGTTTCAAGTGTCCTTTTGGTAGCATCTTTTACATTCATTATTTCTACTTCAACTTCTTTTTCTTTTATTTTTTGTATCAAGTATTTATCATGAGATCGTTTTTCATCTAACCACACGATGGTTTCTTTATTTTGTTGAGATTCTTCTATTAACTTAATCCAATCCAAAATAGCAGCGTCCTTTGTAACACATGCCCTAACTATATCATCTCGTTGCACGATTGTTTCCATTAGTACTTTTTTATTTTGATCGACTATTTTTACTATGCCTGGTACATGTGCTTGAAAAGTTTTATCGTGTGACCCATATTCTTCTGCCTTCATAGCCATAAGACCGATGTTGGACACGCTTCCCATTTTAGCTGGATCGAATGCTCCATTTTTTTTGCAAAACTCTATGGTTTGTTTATAGAGTTCGCAGTAACTTCTATCTGGAATAATACACTTTACATCTTTAATTGTGCCATTGACGTCTGGCATTTTACCGCCATCTTTTATAAGCATAGCCATAGATGAATCTATAATCGTACTGTTAGGAGTGTGAATATTCGAAATCCCAGCACCTACCATGGCTATCATAGGATGTTTTTTAAGTAGCTCCAGATTATTCGAAAGTTCAGATAAACCATTTGTACAATTAAGATTTTTGCCTGGAGCGACTTTATTAAGATAAGTTTTTACAAACTCTTTAAAAATAATAGGGTCAGATATTTTCATCATAGTGGCTTTTAGGTGTATTGATAACAAAACATCACTTTCTATATTTTGTATTTCTTTTAAAAAGAAATATCTTAGTTTTTGCATGTTCATGTAAGTTAAATCTATTACATCGCCTTTTGTAACTTCTATGTTTGTAAAAAAATTATCTCCAAACACAAGCTTTAGCTTTGCATCTTCCTCTGCTACAAATGATTTTTCATTTTGAAAAAAGTCACCATCTGACATATGGGATACATGGGTTTTGGAATCTTTAGACCACTCGCCCATACTATGCGGACGTTTTTTTGCAAAATCCTTTATAATTTTTGGAACGTATCTTTTGGAATTTCCCTGTCTGATAACAGGGTTTACAGCACTTCCTAAAACATCCTTGTATGTCACTGATGCTACATGTTTTATTACACCTTCAGTACTTAAAAATTGTCCGTGTTGACGTGTCGATTCTTTTTTTGGCGTAATATCATCAACATCATGCACATCACAGCCTTGCCTTTTAAGTTCTTCCACAGCTGCTTCTAGCTGAGGAATAGAGGCACTTATATTAGGAAGCTTTATTAAAAAAGTATCTTTTTGTTTTACAAGCTCTTTTAATTCCATGAGATCATCAATACGTTCACCAAACTGAGCTAAAATTCTACCTGCAAGTGATATGTCCTTTAGTTCTATTGAAAGATCATAATGACTAAACACACTTTTTAAAATAGGCAAAAGCGATCTGGTGGCTAAGGCAGGTGCCTCATCTGTTTTGGTATAAAATATTTTTTGCATTTTGTATGTTTTTAATCATACAGCACCAGTTAAAAGTCAACATCAGTTAGCTCTTAGCTTTAGAAAAAACTCATTTATTAATCCAGCACTGTCTTGTTGTAAAACACCTTCTATAAACTCCGTTGAGTGATTCAGCCTATCGTCTGATAGCAAGTTGTATAATGATACAACAGCTCCTGCCTTAGGATCTCTGGCAGCAAAAACTAAATTGGAAATCCTGGCGTGTATTATTGCTCCAGCACACATAATGCATGGTTCCAGCGTTGTGTACATCGTGGTATCTGTTAATCTCCAGTTGTTTTCTATTTTACATGCCTGTTGTATTGCTAGCATTTCTGCATGGTGAGTTGGGTTGTTGTTTGTTTCTTTTAAGTTGTGAGCACTGGACAATAGCTGGTTATTTTTAACCACCACTGCACCTACAGGAACCTCGCCTTTTTGAAATGCCAGTTTAGCTTGCTCTATGGCTAACTTCATCCATTTTATGTGATCTGGTTTTTCCAAAATATCTTCCTTAAGTAGATCTGTTTGTAGCATACCTTGAACGTCGCACAACTATTAAAAACTTTAGGGCCTTAAAAATTGAAGACCTTTAATGCTTGTATCTAAGTGGGTAAAGTAGTAGGTGATAGATTGTTAAGTCAAACTGTAAGCTTGGTAAATGTATGAACAAAGTTTTATTAACGGACGTATCAGATGGTATTCGTTTTGCAAAAAAGCAACGCCTTAAGTTTGACTTAATCATTTGTGATCCTCCTTATAATGTGGGTAAAAATTTTGGCAAACACAAAAAGGCCATGTCCCTGGAGTCATACTTAGAGTGGACGCAAAGTTGGTTAAACGGACTTTTCAAACTGTTAAAACCAAACGGGCTTATTTACATATACGGGTTTGCAGAAATTTTGGCACATATATCGGTGCGTTTTTCCTTTAAATCGCAAAGATGGCTGGTGTGGCATTATACCAATAAAACTGTTCCAGGCTCCAGTTTTTGGCAGAGATCTCACGAGTCAATACTGTGCCTTTGGACGCAGAAAAAATTCCCTAAACTCCAAATCGATCAAATCAGAGAACCTTACACCGAAAATTATCTAAAGTGTGCGGGTAAAACTAGAAAAGACGTAAAATCTAGGTTTGGCAATCGGTTCACCAAATACCAAGCTCATCAAAACGGAGCATTACCTAGGGATGTAATAAAAATTCCTGCGTTGGCAGGAGGTGCTGGGTTTAAAGAACGCTGGTTTAAGTGCGAGGACTGCGATGAAATATACCCTCCTGGTCAGTTGAAAAATCACCTGGATCATTCAACCTGGAAACACCCTACACAAAAACCTCAGGAATTAACCAAACGCTTAATTGGCTCTGTGGTGAAATACGGCAAGGATGCATCGGTATTAATACCCTTTGCTGGGTCTGGATCAGAGTGCGTGGTCTCTAGGAGGCTGGGGCTAGATTTTTTGGGTTTTGAAATATGTGCAGATTATGTGGATTTTGCCAATAGATGGCTAGAGCTGGAAGCTTCGGGGGCTAATACAAAACCTCATGTAAAACCCTACAAGAAACCTCTGTCAGGTGACGTTATAAGCATTAGGCGGTAGAAGGTTGGGGCTTGTACTTACGTACTATTTGTAGTAGAAAAGATTTTACTTTAAAGGTGGTGATTAAATTTGACTTACATAAGAATAGGTGACGGTGATGGTTTCGAACAGTCGTTTAGAAAGTTCAAAAAGCTAGTCGAAAAAGCTGGAGTGTTGTCTGACATGAAAAAAAAGGAATGTTACGAAAAGCCGAGCATTAGAAATAAGAAAAAGCGAATAGCAGCTAGAAAAAGGCTTATTAAAAAAATGAGAAAGTCATATGACTAGGCTTTTCTGATGGATAACCTCAAGGATAGGATCGAAACAGAAATAAAAAAGGCCATGAAGGCCAAGGATATGGCTGTTCTAGGTGTACTGAGATATTTAAGGTCGCAGATCAAAAATAAAGAGATAGAGGTAAGGCCAGAATCACTTAAGCCAGAACAAGTGCTTCAGGTTATAAGAAAGTTGATAAATCAAGCAGAGGATTCTCTTAAGCAATTTCAGTCTGCTAATAGGACGGAGTTGGTTCAGAAGGTTAAAGATGAGCTTAGCATTTTCAAAAAATTTCTTCCTCCTGCAATGGACAGGGAGGAATTGGTTAAGTTGGTGAAGACGGCTATATCTGAGCTAAAAGCAACTTCACTTAAGGATATGGGTAAGGTGATGAAAAAAGTTTTGGAAAAAACCAAAGGATCAGCTGACTCTAAAGAAGTTAGTAATGTTGTTAAAGATAATCTTGGTGTTTAACAGTGCAGTCTGATGATTTAAAAGAACAAGTTAGGCAGGCAAATGACCTCGCATCTTTGGTGTCAGAGTTTACAACTTTGACCAAAGCGGGTAGTCGCCTAAAAGGCTTATGTCCACTCCCTGGTCATTCAGAAAAAACTCCTAGCTTTACGGTGTCTGAAGATCTACAGCTCTATTATTGTTATGGATGTAAAAGAGGCGGGGACGTGTTTTCTTTTTGCAATCATATGAAATCTTTCGACTTTAAAGAATCTTTGGAATTTTTGGCAAACAGAGCTGGGATAACAATAGATAGACGCAGTAGTTTTGACAAAACTTTTTCAAAGCTTTTGGAGCTAAACAAACTGACGCAGCAGTTTTTTAAAAAATCTTTAAATGATTTAAAAAACGACCATCCTGTAAAAGTTTATTTAGAAAAAAGAGGGATATTAGACATGGTGTCTGAGTTTAACTTAGGTTACGTCAAAGACAGCTGGACAAGTTTATCGGATGAGTTAAAGAGCGAAGACATAAAGTTGGCCGAACAGCTGGGGCTTATAAAAAAGAATAAATCTGGTAACTATTATGATTTTTTTAGAAACAGAATTATTTTTTCTATAGAAGAATCAAGGGGCGTTATTGGGTTTGGAGGCAGAGCTATATCAGAAGACGATCAGGTTAAGTACTTAAACAGCCCTGAGTCTAAATTATTTCACAAAAGCCGTGTTTTGTACAGTTTGAACAAATCAGTTAGTGCTATCAGAACACAAGGTATGGCTATTTTGGTTGAAGGGTACATGGACGTAATTAGCATGCATAAGCACGGGTTTAAAAACACCGTTGGTGTATTAGGTGCAGCCTTATCTGACAGGCAAGCTGGTATTTTAAGAAAGTACACAAAAAATGTGGTGCTGATGTTTGATTCTGATGAGGCGGGGAAGATAGCTTCGAAAAAAGCGTTGCCTGTTTTGTTAAAAGCTGGCTTGTATCCTAAAATACTGAAGCTGCCGTTCAAAGATCCTGATGAAACTTTGAAAAATAAAGGTGCACAGTGGTTTCGAGACAACTTGGGTCAGGCTGAGGATCTGTTCAAGTGGCTTTTGCTCGACAACATGAAGGCTCAAAACCGAATGCTTACCATCTACGATAGAGAGAGAATCTTTGATGAGATGAGGGGTTTAAAAAAATATGTAAATGATCAAATTCTTATGCATAAATTTGACCAGATGTTTGAAGAAATATTGGAAATACCCAAGCATGTTGTGAACAACAAGGGTTTTAGGAGCCAGTCTCATGGCAGCTACAGTTTTTCTAAAATTAAACCAGAAAAGTCCTATTCCAGTCCAAAATATGAACTGACCCTTGCTGCAATATTGCTTACAAAACCTGAATTTTCCAAAAAACTTGATGGGGTTGAAGACATGCTCTCTTGCAAAAAGATTACACACATAGTAAAAAAAGTACAAAAACTAAGTGGACATGATGCCAGTGATATTGATAGTCTGATCGGTGACTTGGAGCCTGAATCTGGGGATTTAATAGAGTGTATGATGGATTTAAGCACATATGACAGCCCTGATAGCGTGAATGGTTTGTTTGGTGATTGCGTCTCTAAAATAAAGGCACGATTTTTGAAGTATAAATCTAAGTTAGTACTAGATGGCATGAACAACGACAATCGAAATGAGAAGCTGAAGCAATTTAGCAGGATTCAGATTGAAAGGCACGGTTCTTGATTTTTCTGGTTTATAATTAACCGTTTCGTTAAAAAGGGCACGATATGACTTTAAAAGAACAAATGAAGGTGGTTAAGGAAGAGCTTAGTAACCTGCTTGGTATTCATAAAACCAAGGGTAAGTTGCAGGTGGATGATATTCATGAATCTCTTCCTGCGGAGGTTGTATCTTTTAAGGCCATTGATTGGCTGATGGATGCTTTGATCAAAAACAATGTCAAAGTTATTAGTACTGGCCTATCTAAGTCTGCAAAATCAGAAGGTGGTGAATTTAGTTTAGGTTCTCATGATGAAGAGGATGACACTCCTGAAGTTTCTTCTGACGATGTAAAGAGTAACGACCCTGTTCGTATGTATTTACGAAAGATGGGTGGTGTATCTCTTTTGACTCGTGATGGAGAAGTTGAAATTGCAAAGAGAATCGAAAATGGTGAGCGTCAGATTGTAAGAGCTATGTTGTTATCGCCTTTGGGTACGTCAGAGATTGCCGGGTTGGGTACTAGGCTTGACGCTGGTAAGTTCAAGGTTAAATCTTTGTTTAGAGGTTTAGAGGATGAGTATTCTCAGTATGATGAGTTGGAGTACGCAGAAAAAATTCAAAAATTAATTGGTTATGTTAAAGAATATCAAAAAGCCACGGCTAAAATTTTTGATATTCTACTAAAGCACTATGAAGATATAGAAAAGCGAAACAACGCTCAGGCAGAGCTGGATGTTTTAAACAGCAAGTTGATGAAGAATTTTTCTGGCATTAACTTCAACCGTAAAATTATAAATCGTATCGTTGTGAAGTTTAAAAATTTGGTTAATCGAACTGTGGAGCTTAGAATTAGAAAGAAAAAAGCTTTGGAGCGTACTTTTTCAAAAGACTTAGAGAGTTTAAAAAGCAAATATGAATTGGTTAAGCGGGATGACAAAGCTGTGGGTAAGTTGCTTAGAGATACTGGCTTAAACTTTGAAGCTTTTCAAGTTTATGTAAGACAAGCTGTGAATGCTGACGAAAGGTTGGATAGGCTTTATAGGGAAACTGGTATGAGTCATAGTTGGCTTAAGGATACGTATCTTTCTATGTGGAAGGGTGGAAAGGCGGCTGATGTTGCGAAAGCTGAGCTGGTGGAGGCCAATTTGAGGTTGGTTGTTTCCATTGCTAAAAAATATACTAATCGTGGTTTACAGTTTTTGGATTTAATTCAGGAAGGTAACATTGGGTTGATGAAGGCTGTTGATAAATTTGAATATCGTCGTGGTTATAAGTTTTCGACTTATGCAACTTGGTGGATCAGGCAAGCTATTACCAGAGCCATTGCCGATCAAGCGAGGACAATTAGGATTCCTGTGCACATGATTGAGACTATAAATAAATTGGTGCGAACTTCCAGGCAGTTGGTGCATGAGTTGGGAAGAGATCCGTTGCCTGAAGAGATGGCTGAAAAGATGGAGATGCCTGTTGATAAAGTTAGAAAGGTATTGAAGATTGCAAAAGAGCCTATAAGTTTGGAAACTCCTGTGGGTGAGGAAGAGGATTCTCATTTAGGAGATTTTATAGAGGACAAAAAAGTTATCAATCCTTCCAACGCAGTTTCTAGTTTGAATCTTGCGGAGCAAACAAGAAAAATTTTGGGTGCACTTACTGCTAGAGAAGAGAAGGTGCTTAGGATGAGATTTGGAATAGGTGAGGAAAGTGATCATACCTTAGAAGAGGTGGGTCAGGAGTTTAATGTTACTAGGGAGCGTATTCGTCAGATTGAAGCAAAGGCTTTGCGTAAGTTGAGGCATCCTTCTAGGTCGAAGAAGCTTAAATTTTTCTTAGATAATAAATAGGCCCATAGCTTAGTTGGTTAAAGCATCCGGCTCATAACCGGAGGATCCGAGGTTCGAGTCCTCGTGGGCCTACCATTTTGTTTGGATGGTATGCTTGCTAACGCAATAAGTTTTTTATACCAAAATTATATAAGATTTGATACCTATCAATCTGTCAGAAGTTGACGAGGTATGTTGGCAAGGTATTTAGTGTGCAGACAGATTTTTTAAATAAACCGCAACGCATAGTTAGTTCGTTTGATAAGAAAAATAGTTCTGTAATTACAGGGGATATTTTTGATTTATCTAAAAAATTACCAAAAGAATTTTTTAAACTTATAATAACTTCTCCGCCTTATAATATTGGTAAAGATTATGAGAAAAAGCAAAACCTTGAAAGCTACATGGCTTGGCAAAGTGATGTTGTAGCTAAGTTACTTCCGTTATTAAGACTTGATGGTAGTTTGTGTTGGCAGGTTGGTAACTTTGTACAAAAGAGCGAAATTTTTCCTTTGGATATTTTTTTCTATCCTATTTTTAAAAAACTTGGGTTGAAACTTCGTAACAGAATCATTTGGCATTTTAATCATGGTCTTCATGCAAGCAAAAGATTATCTGGTCGTTACGAAACTTTGTTGTGGTTTACTAAGTCTGATAATTATACTTTTAATTTGGATAGTATAAGGGTGCCTTCGAAGTATCCGGGTAAGCTTCATTTTAAAGGGGCGAAGAAGGGTTTGCCGAGTGGAAATCCTAAGGGTAAAAATCCTTCGGACCATTGGGAATTGTTGCAGAAAGAATTTGATTTAGGAGTTATTGACATTCCGAATGTTAAGTCTAATCATCCGGAAAAGACAATTCATCCGTGTCAATTTCCTGTGGAGTTGGTAGAGCGTTGTGTGATGGCTTTTACTAATGAGAAGGACTGGGTGTTGGATCCGTTTGGTGGGGTTGGTTCTACGTTGATAGCGTCTATTAAGCTAGGTAGAAAATGTGTATCTGTTGATAAAGAGAAGGCTTATTGTGATTTAGCTAGGGAGCGTGCTAAAAAGTTTTTCCGTGGCGAATTAAAATTAAGACCGTTGGGCAAGCCAATACATGTACCCAGTGGAAGGGAAAAAGTCTCTCAACTCCCTGCGGATTGGTGTAAATGATCGTAGCAGCTAAATACAGTTTTAATGGAGGACAGGAGCAGTTAAATCATAAGTTTGGGGATACATTATCTGAGATAGAAAAAATAATAACTACTATAGATGCTGATAGTTGTTTAGTGAAAAAAAGTAAAGAGAAGACTACTTATGGTAAAACTTTATATTCCCCTTCGTTGTTAAATAAAGCGTTTAAAGAGAAATTTTATAAATCCAATTGGCAAACTCATAGAGAACTATGCAACTACTCCAAAGATTATTACATTAATAGCTATTCACCTAAGTCATCCAATGGACGTGCTTTTAGAGAAATGGATTTTGTTAAAGGTAAAGTAGGCGTGGAAGTCCAATTTGGTAAGTATGCTTTCATGGTGTATAACGTTTGTGCTAAAATGACAATTTTTAAAAATTTTGAAGTTATAGATGTTGGAGTAGAAATTGTACCAGTTAAAGAAATGGCAGATTCTATGTCTTCAGGTATATCTTATTTTGAGCAATTTGTATGGGATTTAGAAAAAAGAGGAACTTCTGACATAGATACGCCTGTATTAGTAATAGGTGTATTTCCATAGTTATTCTCAGCCTTCTAGGTCGTCGAAGAAGCTTAAATTTTTCTTAGATAATAAATAGAAGGCCCATAGCTTAGTTGGTTAAAGCATCCGGCTCATAACCGGAGGATCCGAGGTTCGAGTCCTCGTGGGCCTACCATTTCAGTTTTTACTTAAGGTAGATTTTTGCTTTCTAACCTAGCCACCTTGTCATAATCAGCACTATCATACAATCTAGCACTGGCACATAACTATTTTATTGCATGTTAGGGTGCTGCTGGCGTTTGAGTTTGCTAACTTTTTGTTTGGAAACCCCAACCAACTTAGCAATATCAGATACACTCATCTTCTTTTTTAGCATGTTTAGTATCACTTGCGTTCGATTTTGCTCTATACCTTGCTCTATACCTTGCTCTATACCCTCTTCTTTTAGCTCTTCTGCATAAGATTTATATTTTATCATAACACGCTTCTCCTTAGATACACATTTGCTTTCTAACCTAGCCACCTTGTCATAATCAGCACTATCATACAATCTAGCACTGGCACTACATAATAACTCCATACCTTCTTTGTACTTCTTCAACCCTAACAACTTATCAGCACGAGTAAACAGCTCTTCTAGCTCAACTTTATCCACTCTATGGCTGCTCTTCAATATACCCAACAAAGGTGCTATTGTCAATTTACCTACCAGGCCACACACGTCTAAATCATGCAAATTTAACAACACATATTGAAAATTCAACACATGTTTTTCTAAAAATGAATATACCCAACCAGGGTATCCTTTCAAATCCAACTGATCATGAAATGATAGGGGAATATCCCAATTACGGCTTTTACCATGATACAAAACAACAGGTATTACAACATGGTCTTCGCTCCTATACCGTTTATATATAGGGGCCATATAAGACAATAGCTGGTAATGTACATACTTATCCTTACTACTTTTGTGCTCCACCAATACAAATACCTTTATTTTAACTTTTTGTACAATAAACGAAAACACCATGTCCGCTATTGTTTCACCAGACTTTCCCACAAATGTATTAGATTCCATTTTGAGACTCTTTTTATTCATCTTTGAAATAAAAGAGCTAGGTAAAATTAAGCTCAATAACTCCAAAGCATACTTGGGGCTACTAAGAAAAACATTCTTAACTACTTGATCACTTCTCTTAGTTGATGCTCTTTTTTTCATGTTAGCGGAAGGTTTAGCAGCAGATTTGGTTGCTTTTGCTTTTTTCTTGGTTTTCTTTTTCATAGGATTGATCATCCCAACATAACATCACAAGCACTTACAAGATAAAAACGCCACTGAACGCTACATTGATAGAAAATACACATGATAAAATATTTCCCATACTTTATTTGAGAAAAATTAACATTTGATGACAGTTTTTACACATAAAATGTTTTCACTATTTACTTAAGGTTTTTTAGCTAAGTTTTTTTGCTAGTGACTCATTTTTTTACAAATAGAGCACAAGGCTAAACCTTTCTCGGCTTATTGCCGATGGTAACTCAACCATGGCATTCGTTAACGAGCATTTAGAAATAATCGCAAGTGCTGTCATTTTTGCTGCATTTTTATTCTTCCTAATTCCATTTATTTTCAAGATCATAGGGATTAAAAAAGATGTTAGGCAAATAGCAAAGTATTTTAACGAGCTAGAACAAAAAGCAAACGGCAAAATACCTGTTATGCAAAAATTATTTCATAGCAATTTTAATGAAATAAATAAAAGATTTTTGTCTTCCAGAAGCCTGAAACATTTCTGGCAAGAATTTAGTGACCATCTGATTGAAGATGATATATCTATAGATAATCAACCTACCAAAATATTTAAAAACTCTATACAACCTGGCTGGGGATTTTTTGAAACTGACAGGGTTATGGATAAAATTGATATTCGTGTTGTAGATTCAGTACCTGGTCTTCTATTAGGATTAGGTATAGCGGGTACATTTCTTGGATTAGTAATTAGCCTTAATGATTTTGGTAGCCTTTCTGCAGAATCATTTAGTGATCAATTATCTGACGGTAAGTTATTTAAAGGAGCTGGTGCAGCTTTTACAAGTTCTTTAGTAGGTGTTGTAGCATCCATGCTTTATAGTACATTTGAGAAGTGGAAAATTGGATCAATAAATAAATGTCTGTTTAAGATAGAAAGCTCTTTAGAAAAATGTGTAAAGTTGGTTACACAAGAAGAGATGTTACATCAGTTGTACAGGCTAGATGAAGAAAGAAACAAAAAACTAAACAATATGGTGAATGACCTAGCAACAGCTATGAGTAATACCTTTAATAGCTCTGTATCTGATCCAATTAATAAAAGTATGAGTAATATTACTGAGGCTATTGCAGATTTAAAAACGACACAGCAAAATTTTAGTGGTAATTTAATAGAAAAGTTGTCTGGCCAAATGTCAGGTGGTGTAGAATCTATAATTAAAGAAAACAAACAGAGAGTAAGTAGTGAAATTGATAATCTAAATATTTCTTTGAAGCAAGTATCTGATATTCAAAATTCTATAGAAAATGTTACACAGACTTTGGCTAATTCACTATCTAATATGCCAAGCGTAGCAGATGAAATTAAAGATATGCTTAAGATAACCAATGAAACAACAGCCAAAAACAACGAGATTGTTAATAAATATGAAGGTCTTTTAAAAGATATTAATGATACAGTAAATTCTATAGGTGTTGCTTCTGAAAAATTTGATCAGACCGGAAAAAATATACATGATGTTGGAGCTGAATTTAAAGAAGCATGTTCCCAATTATCTATGGTTCGAAATGAATTTGATAAAACTGTTGCATCTCTTAAAGAAAACAACAATGAAGTTAAGAATATTTGGAATGACTATCAGAATAGATTTAAAGATGTTGATCAAGATTTACAGTCTGCTTATAAACAACTTGCAGAAAATGTAAATGACTTAAACCAAAAATCATTGGAACATATAAATAAATTTAATATGGAGTTTAGAAGATCAGTTGAACAGTTAGCATCAGCAGTTGAAGAACTTAGTGATTCGTATCCACCACAAGACAAAAAGACTGTATCTTGAAAAAATTAGGATGATTAGAAAAAAGCATAAACAGCAAGGTAGTCAAAACGATATATATCATCTAGCAATAGGCGATTTGATGTCAGCTCTTTTATTTAATTTTATAATCATCGCTGTGTGCTTTTCAATGTTACACGCTAAAGCAAAGGAAGACCTTACGCAGAAAGAAAAAAAGAATCATATTAAGCTTGTAAACTCACTATTAGATAGTATCAGTAAAGAATTAGAATATGAAGGATTAGAGGGCGTAGAAGTAGTTCATAAGGAAAACACTTTACGTCTTCAGACAGAACTGTTATTTGATAAAGGTGAATATGAAATCACACCAGATAAACAAAGAAGTGTTAAAAAGATTGGAGATATAATCTCTAAATATCTATATTGTACACAAGATGTTAGAAGTATGTCTCCGGAGTTAAGACGGTATTGTCAGAGGTATAGCGGAAGAAATGTTGCAAAAGAAAATATCTTTAATAAGTATAAAACATCACAACAGCAGCTCACAGAAGGTAATCCTCTTAATGTGGAAACCATTTTTATATCTGGACACAGTGATAATGAACCTTTAATAGCAACTCCTCGTATAAAGAGTAATTTGGAATTATCTGCACTTAGAGCGGTCAGTTTTTATAAAGAAATCACTAATATTGATGATGAGGATTATGATCATTGGAGTGAAAAATTTGCAGCTGCTGGATATGGACAGTTCAGGCCATTAGAGGACGTAGACTGTAGAGATGATAACAATGAAGAAACTTGTAAAAGAAATAGAAGAATAGAATTGCGATTTGTATTTAAAGAACAACCAGATTTATAGTAATGTCTTATTCAAAAAATATAAGAATTAAATTCTTAGATACAAGTTTTCTAAAGGATCTTTATTCTATTGTTACAAATTTCAAAATCTATGTTGATAAAAAGACAGAGCGGTATAAGAAGTACATAGGTAAAGAACTTAGCATAAAAGATTTAAAACAATGTACTACAGAAATTCTTCGTAGTTTTAAACAAGATGCATCACTTAATTCTCTGTTGGAAAACAGGAGACTGTGGCATAAGATTCCACTCTGTTTGCCATTTAGCTATAATGATAAGGACAAGCTAATCGATGTACCAGAATTTTTAAATAGATTCTTGCACATCATAGGACAACGAAAAGATTTTATAACAGCTAAAAAACTTAGAAATTCAGTTTTTAGAAACTACTGCACTTACGAAGCACATCTAGATAAAATAATGGTAAGTATTAAAAATATTATTTTAAATTCGACACATAAAATATCCTGCAAAAAACTTGCTGAGTCACACAATCAATATAAGATTTTAGATGTTGATATAGTTGACAATATTTTTCGCCAAATTATATCACCTCCACCAAACGGAATGAGTAATAAAAAAACATCCGATATATTTCAGTTATTATGTATCAGACCCAGTATACAAAGTAGCGAATTAATGGAAGAAGTTGGAAAAAGAATTCTACAATTTAACCAAAAACAAATGACACAAAAACAATTTGAACACTTAGATAGAGTTTTTGAGTATTTTGCTCCTGAAAAAGATATGCTTAATTTTGTAGGCATGCACAAAGAACTTATAGAGTCTCTATTACTTCCATTTATTGATATAGAACCGTCACCAGATATTAGAAAGAAAATCAATGAGTTTTTACTGAATCATTTTGGACATCCAAGAATGAAAAATAGTGCAATAAATGATAATACTTGGACCGAAGTAAGTAATGATGCAAAAGATGTTTTTATAAGATGGCAAACCGAATTAACAATGAACCATTTTGAAAAAATGGTAGATGATATGGTTAGAACAGATTACGATAAAGCTAGGCATTGGGATATAAGAAAAAAGTTCTGGAAAGAAAAACTCAAAGACAGAAAAATAATAGATTCATATATTATTTTAGGAAATGCTTATAACTTGGAAAATGAAAAAGGTATTAAGTTTGGCAGATTTACTAAGGGCACAGGTGATCGTAAACACTGCTGTATATTAATGAAAACCGATACTAACTATGTGTTAGTGGAGTGGTCACATTATGGTGCATTAAGAGCCTATGATGCACAAAAAAACGACTGCCCAGAACTTCATAAAAGCGAATATGATCCAGATGATTTGAGATCAATAAGGCAACAGGAAAAAGGGTGGTTTGCACATGGATCTTATGGCAGGTGGAAAGATAAAATAGAAGATTATGTTTGGCCGAGACGCTTGAGTAGAAAAATATGATAGTAAGATCTGAAATTAGAAAAGACACGATTTGTATCCAAGCCTTATCAAATGAAGAACTAGTACCAGTCGATAACTGGTCAAATAAAGATACTACACTAGATTTTTGTACATCACTAATAGCAGAAGATAAAGCTACTGTAGAAGATGGCACAAAACTTATCTTGCCATATGATACAGTTGCCGAGATGACTCCTTTTCAAATCAAGTGCATTAACCTACCTAAAGCCAATCCATACATATTTACATGCTCATCGACGGGAACAGAGCTAAGACAAGACTACCAAATAAACTATTCTTTTAAAGATGGTCGTAGAACTGTAAATGTAGACAACATAAAAATACCATTTATGGAAATAAATGGTAAGAAATATACAGTACTAAATCCTATCTACAGATCAATACAACTGATAGATCAAATCAACGAATGTAGCAGGACCACTAATGAACAATCAACAAAACTTAAACTATTCCAAGAGCTTAAAAAAAATATACCATTTGAATCTTTACAAAATGATTCTCAATTAAAAGAAATGAATATAGTTGTATCAGATCAGTTTTCCTTGGAAATGGTAGATAGGAACGAATGTAAATTTGTACCTAAATTTGTTAATAGTGTATATAGCAACGACAATAATGGTGAAGATTATAGGGATCAATCAACTGAAGGTGAGTTTAATGATGCTAATGAGGAAATATTAGATTCACTACATAAACACAAGCAAGAACAATTTGAAAACCATTTTTTAAAAAGAGATACAGTACAAGATACGTATGCTCTTGATGGAACATTCCTAGTTATTCCAGAAAAAACAAAAACTTTGATCAAAGTAATAAAGAAAACTTTGTCTGAAGGGAACATAGCAAAAAAACGCAGTTTATTTTATAGCCCTAATAAATTTTTTAAAGATGTTTTAGGGGATGGATTTACCGAAGAACATGATCATATTTTTGTAAGCTCTGAAAAATATCAGTCGGACAGAATTAGTCATATAGGAATATGGCAACCTAAACTACAGGGTTTCTTACCACCACCACAAAAAAACGAATGGTTCCCGGAATACTGCATGGGCATTAGATTAGCTGAAGGTGATATTATACAAGTAAAGCCAACTGAAATTAATCCATTAATAGATGATATAGATAATGCTATCAAAGAAGGCGAAGAAACAGTAGAGCTTCATCATCAAGAAATTAATGCCACTACCGAAAACTTAAAGATCTGTAAAGAATTTAGAGATAAAATAGAAGAAATCTTAGGTGATGGTAAGAAAAAAGAATCGCCTGCAAAGATAGTCGCCATAATAAAAGATAATTTAGAAAAAGATCTATATGAAGACAAAGAGTCCAGACGCAAAGTACAACAAAAATTCATTCCAAAAATGCTGGATACATCCAAGCTTAAAGAGGGAAAACTGTTCGATCATCAGGAAGAAGGCATTGCATGGCTTCAAGAATCTTGGAATCAATCAAAAAGAGGTGTGTTGCTAGCAGATGATATGGGGTTAGGTAAAACTTTGCAGGTGCTAGTATTTTTAGCCTGGCTTAGAGAGTTAGAATTATCTTTTAAATTGAAAGATAAAAAACCATATCTACTAGTTGCACCCAGAAGCTTATTGAATAATTGGAAGATAGAACACAATAAATTTTTAAAAGGCGAGGGATTAGGGTGTATAAAAGATGGTCTTTCAAACAACGAAAAAAAAGATGAAAGAGAAGCGATAGATAAACTAAAACGTTCTAACTTTGTGTTAATAACTTACGATTCTTTAGCTAAATTTGAACATATATTCCGTAAAATATCCTGGAAAGTAATTGTATTTGACGAATGTCAGGCTATAAAAAATCCAAGTAGTTTTAGAACAGATATGGCTAAAGCTATGGCGGCAGATTTTTCAATAGGTATGACTGGAACACCTGTCGAAAATCGTTTAGGTGATCTATGGTGCATTTCGGATGCAGTCTATCCTGGCTTTTTGAAAACTTATAAAGAATTTAAAAAAGAATATGAAAGTACCAATAATACAGACAAGTTATCTAAAAAAATGAAAGGAGAACAACCAACTTTTATGCTCAGAAGAATGAAAGTCGATCATATAGAAGGACTACCAGAAAAAACAGAACACGTGGAAAGACAGTCTATGACACCAGAACAACAAAGTGAGTACGATAAAGTTATACAGAACGTAAGTGATAGAAACTACTTTAGAAAACATATGGTTGCTATACAACACTTAAAGTCAGTTAGTCTTGCCCCTGAATTTAGCGAAGATATAGAAGACGAAGTTTTTATTAATTCATCTGCTAGATTAGTTGCGTGCTTTAAAATTCTAGATGAGATCAAGGCTAGGGACGAAAAAGCTTTATTGTTTTTAGAATCAAGAAGGTTACAACCAAAAATTGCAGGTATAATACAACGGAAATACCAAATTAACAAACCGTACCTGATAAATGGACTGACTAACAAAAATCAAATTAAACAAATGATAGATACTTTTCAAAATTCACCCAGTGGTTTTGATGTTATGCTTTTATCACCCAAGGTAGGTGGTGTGGGATTAACTCTTACCAGAGCTAATAACGTGATTCATTTAGAACGATGGTGGAACCCAGCGGTTGAAGATCAGTGCTCAGATAGAGTTTACAGAATTGGACAAAATAAAAACGTCAACGTTTACATTCCCATGGCTATACATCCAAAACAAGGTAAGAAAAGCTTTGATGAAATTCTACACGGCATACTATCTAAAAAAAGAGAGCTAAGCAGAGAAGTCATAACTGTAACATCGTTCTCATCTGATGATTATAAAACCATGTATGAACAAACAACAGGAAGCGAGTATGTAGGTAATAGAGATAAGGATTTTTATAAATCTAACGAATGGCGGACGTTAAGATATCAAATCATAAAGCGTGATGGTGAAAGATGTAAACTATGCGGAAAAGGTGTAAAAGATGGTGCTGGTTTGCATGTTGATCATATAAAACCTAGATCAAAATATCCAGAATTAGAATTAGACCCAGATAACCTTCAGGTTTTGTGTGATGATTGTAACATAGGAAAATCCAATAAGTAGCAGCTTCATTGTTTTGCTACCTCTTAGGCTAACTCTTCTGTATCAGGCTTATATTCAATCCTACTCCTACCAAAAACAAAAAATTACAGAGCATCTACCTATGATTTTTTAGTTCCGTTAAGACAGGCTTTTTATAGAGGCTTTGATCTTGTTGACCTTTGATTTAGGCAAGCCAGTAGCCTTAGTAACTGCACTGAGATCAAACCCCTGCTTTAGCATACTGAGTATGATCTCTTTCTTTCCTTTCTCTATGTCTGCTTTCATACCTTTTTTAAAGGTTTCTTTGTTAAATATACCAAGTACTGGCTCCATAAAAACCTCCTCCTCTCATCTTTAACTACTTCTCTATAAAAAACTAGCTACAACAATGCTTGATGCAGTTTTAAAAAATGACAGACGTAATTCTAATTAGAGGAGCCGTTTTTTGGCTTAGACTTTATGCTGTTGACATCCTTTTCAGAAAGTCCGGTGTAACTAGAAATTGTCTTAGCATCCAAACCCTTACCTAGCATCTTTAACACAATTTCATGGTCTCTCTCTTCCTTGCCTTCCTCTCTACCTTCTTCTCTACCTTTCTCAATACCCTTCTCAATACCTTGCTGTAAACCTTCCTTCATTCCTTTCTTATGGCCTTCCTCTGTAAAAGCTGTAAAATGATATGTCATAAACCTACTCCTCTTATCTTTAATTACTTCCCTTTCTAATCTCTCAATAACTGATTTATCCCGGTACCTAACATCATTATCACCAACATACTGCAACAACTCCCTAACTAATGAATCATCTAAATTATTAGCATAAGAATTAATCAAATGCAATAACTCCTTATATGTCTCATCGTCCATACACTTTATGTTCTTAAAAACAAAACCAAACAACTTAGCATCTGCACTATCTAACTTTTTCAATACATCAACTTTTCTAAGGTTTAATAACAAACAGGTAAAATCTATAAAATTAGCACCAAATGCCTCAGTAACTTGCTTAGGAACCTTTTTTAAAATCAAATCCTGAAACCTTACAACAGGATCAGATATACTATCACCATGATACACAACTAAAACAATAGGAATAACACCAAGCTTTATACACTCAGCACTATTATAGATAAATGACTTATACTTCAAAAGAGACCTTAACATCAAAGGATCATCAAAAGACTTATGCTCTAAAACCACAAATATATCTATCACCACATCGCCTGATTTTAACTTCATAGACAGAAGTACATCAGGTCTACTAGTCTTTAGCTCTTCATCTACAAGGTCTGTAGACAATGGCTGTATACTATCCAAATCTATAAGCTTAAGCTGTTCTTTATTCAAAGAAGCCTTTATAATTTCTTTTAAAATATGCCTTCTGTCAGCAACACTTCTTTTAAAAGCAGCGTCGTGAATGTGATGTTTTTTGCTTTTTTTGCTTTTCTTATTTTTTAATTTATTATTTCTAAGTTTGGAATTATCACGATTAGAATCAGCTTTATTTTGTTTATTTGTCATTTTACACGCTCCTTAGCATTTATATTGTTATCTACAAATATGTAAGCAAAAATCATGCCATAGTTTTAAGTACGGTTTAATGCAGTTTAAGGATCCAAATTTCCAAAAATTGAAATAATCAAAGATCCCAACTTTATTGGATTATTTGGAATATTGTAATTTTTGGATTCTTGCTCCAGTTCCACCTAAGACCTTCGGCCTATGGCTTACCGTTACGCTAATCTTTGATAGAATTAAATACCTTTAATTAAAAACTTTAGAATCTTAGCTCACTCTTTTATAGTCTACCTTGAGAGCTGCACAACGTTTTACCAAATGTTTTCTTAGCTACACTTTAAGCCTTGTGGCTTGCCGCTACGCTAATCAAACATTTAGTAAAACGAAGGGCCTTGGTATTATTGCCCTTCACATAGACCTTTGGCCCAATCGTTACACTATCAAGTATTTGGTAAAATTGCCGAATATTATCAGGTGTTGAGATTAATAAAATTATCTTTTCTTAAAGATTCTCTTAAAGACACTCTTTCAAAAACCACGAGCGTCTTTAGCGTTTTAGCATTCACAACCTGCCTGTTAGTCTTGTTTTTCCAAAACTCTGTACATGCTCAAAATTCTACGCACACCCAAAACCCTGCATATGCTCAAAACTCTGCACATACTAAAAACTTCACACACACCCAACAAAACAAAAACTCTTACACTGATCCAACAGCCAACGATCTAAGGCTTGCAAACAGAGCTGTATCTGAATGCCCTATCCTAGAATCTATAATAGATGATAACAAATCTAAGTCTGATATTCTGGCTAGTGAAGCATTTGTAGAGTTACAAAAAACACAAGATGGCCAACTATTAATAGACAACGAAGCTTGCAGAGAGAGTATTTTAGAATTTGTTAAAAGCTTATGTTCCTCCAATTCACCTACAAACAATCTTTTTTGCGAAAGACTAGGTATTCAAAAAAGCGTAGTTGCTGACACTTATAAAACCTTTGGTCAATCGGCCATTGACGAGCTAGGTATAGACCTAGCAGACGATATAGATTTTGAACTAAACCAACCCCAGCAAGAGCAAAGCAAAATAAAATTCCTTGCAGCAGGGGTATTATTTTATTTAAGTCCTGTGAAAAAATTAAGGTTTATTCCTACAGCCGCAAGAGCAGTAGCTAATAGAGTAAAGCCTGTACTTAACGGAGCTTTATTGGTGTTAGCCACATTGGGATTATCTTCCTGTGGTGATGCAGCAATGACTACAGGCCCTGAGTTAGTACCTTCTAGTATAGAACAAGTACAAGCACAACAAAACCAGCAGGCTTCATGTTCCCCTGATGATTTTATCTTAAAGAATTTTAATCAAACTAAATGTATAAAAATACCAAAGGCTACCATTACTTATATTGATAGTGAGGGCAATGAATTATCAAAGGTCGACACTATCCAAGATCATTCAATAAAAATCCAATTTAATGCCCAAATTGGTTATGTAAATTCTGTAACCAAGAGCTGGCGGAATTTAAACAATTTAGCACAAGATACTCTACAAGACATGTTCGAGATTAAGCTGGGTTCTAATGGTGATAACTTATTATCAGACGTAGGTAATTACAGCATCACGGTAGACACTGACAGCCAGGGCAATTCCTATGTTATTTTTGATCCTCAAATTGTGTATTCTGCTGGCACTTATACAGTGGTGATAA
The DNA here is from genome assembly GCA_965203875.1 of Bdellovibrionales bacterium. Lineage (GTDB taxonomy): Bacteria > Bdellovibrionota > Bdellovibrionia > Bdellovibrionales > JAUICD01 > CBDANC01. The sequence continues at coordinate 655,918 of OZ241914.1, forward strand.
AAAACTACGCTACTGAACTGGATGCCCCTGCAATATTAAAGAGTGATAACAAAAATCAGTATTTAGCCAGGGTAAGAAGGGAATTTTTCTTTTCTGCTGTGCAAACTGCCTGTGCTAGAAACGAGCCAGGTTACTTTAGTCTAGCTAAGCAAAACGGCACTACTGAATGTATCAGGCTGCCTGAAGTAAACTACAGCGTTACAACGGACGCACAGGATGATTCTAAAAAATCTATTAGGGTTGAGTTTGACTCTAGGGTTGTGTTTACGGATGGTGCTACATGGAATGGCTTAAATGATCTGTATGCTTTAAAAATATTGGATATTAGAAAAGCAGGTGGCGGTGATCTTACATTATATAATGGTTCTATTAATCGGGAGCATGTATCGGTAACTCAAACTGATGACAGCACCATCATTGATATTGAACCTCCGACAGAGGGATACGAGCCTGGCCACTATACTGTGCGTGTTTTAAATTATGCCACAAGACAAGATGTAAGCGATGTAATTGGGAGCACAAACAAAAGAGATTATTTTAATGTAATAGACCAGCAAACATCTTTTATGGTTGGCACTGCATGTTCCAGAAATGAAGCGGGTTATTTGCAGTTAGGCAATACGGATAATGCCGATAGATGTATCAAGCTTCCCGAGGTTACGACTACCTTCACTCCTAAATATGGCCAGGAGTCTACCTATTTTAATGGCAATGCCGAAACTGTTATTAAATTCAAGATTGATTCTGAGATAATGTTTTTAAATGATAGAGGCGAGTCACAAGATCTAACCAAATCCAATTTTTTAGATATGCTGATGATTGTGCCATCTAGTGGTGGCAGTGATTTGGCTAGAGAGGGCGGTTCTATTAATCAGGACCGTGTGCGTATAAGTAAAGCAAACAATCAAACTGTTATAACGATAAAGCCTCCTGCTGGTATAAGTGGTGAGTTTTATCCTAATGATTCATATTTTGTATCGTTTAAAAATTATGTAAATAAAGCAGATGTAGATACGATTGTTCAAAGCGGTGATCTGGATAGTTATTTAGCTGTAGCCAAGAAAGAGTTTAGGTTTAATGTATCCAACACTGCATGTGCCAGTGGTTCAGAAGAGCACTTTTTGTTGAATAACTCTGATGGTTCGTCTGAATGTATACAGCTTCCTAAAGTGAGTTATACATTTACTCCTAGTGGCGGTTCAGAATCTAATTCACCTAATGGTGATCCTACTTCAGTTATTAAGGTTAAGGTTCGTTCATCAGATACGCTAATGTTTTTGGATGCTCAAGGTGAGTCACAGGAATTAACCAAAGATAGGCTTTTAGACATGTTGTATATCGCACAGTCTAACGGAAGTGATCTTGCCAGAGCAGGCGGTTCTATTGATCAGGACCAAATATCAGTTGAAACAAACGCTGGTGGTCTGACTATTACAATAGAGCCTCCTAATAGTAGTACTTATTCTGCTGGTGATTATGTTGTTAGGTTTGGGAATTATGCTAAGCGGGATGATGTAGATAAGATTGTTTCAAGTGATTCTTTGCAGTCTTATTTGGAACGTACTCTTAAAGAAGAGCGGTTCACAATTTCTCAAACCCAGTGTGGTTCAGGTGAGTTTCAGTTAGTTAGGCAGAACGGGACTTATGACTGTATCAGACTTCCTGAAGTAAACTACACTTTTACCAGACCAGAAGAGCACAACACAGAGATAAAAATTCAATTTGATTCAGAGGTTGTGTTTATAAATGAATCTGGAAAGTCTGTGATCACTAAAGAAAACTTGAGGAATATGGTGTCGATTACCCCTGATGTTAATCTTAGCCAGGATCGATTATCAGTGAATCATTTAAATAACAGAACAACCATTACAATACAGCCTCCGACAAGAGGCTATCAAACTGGTGATTATGAAGTCAGAGTTACAAACTATGCAAAGAAGTTTGATGTAGAAAAAATATTAAGAGCAAGAGATAACAGTAGAGATGGTTACATTGAAGGTGTAAATAACTGGAAAGAGTTTAGGATCGTAGCTGATAGACCACCTTGTTCTCTAGGAAGCAATGGCCAAGGAAAATATGAATTTATATTACAAAATCCAAACGGGGGTCAGAGGTGTATAGAGCTTCCTAGAGTAGAGTATACATTTAATCCTGAAAGTGGAGGGCCTTACCAAACAATCAAAATTAAATTTAATTCTGAAATTGTGTTTGTGGATGAGAGTGGCCAATTTGTTCTAGGTAATAGCAATGCTGATAAGCTTAAGCTTCTAGAGATGATAGAAATGGATGGATGGGTGAACACTCCTGATTATGATGATAATGGTAATTTTATTGGTGTTATTAGACAGGACTTCATAGATATTGCAGTACCAGGCGGCCACATTGGACTAGCCCAAGTGTCAGTGGATCATACAGGCGGCAAAACAACTATAACCATAAACCCTCCGTCAGGTGGTTACTTTAATGGTAATTATACGCCTACAATTTCAAATTATGCTAAAAAAGCTGATGCTAAAACAATAGTCCAAAGTACCAATTTTTCTAATTATTTGAATAGCGAAAAAACAAAAAGCGAAACAGAATTTCATATAAGACGTGTACAGGAATGCCAAGGACAATACACATTAGAAAATCAGGATGATACTACAGATTGTATTACACTTCCTGAAGTAAGCTATAGCTTTGATCCACCGACAACCAATATTGCACATAAAGAAATTACGATTAATTTTGATTCAGAGGTAGTATTTTTAGACGACAATGGTGTCGTTTCCGCTATCAATAACTCTAACCTACTAGAGATGATAGAAATTAGAAAAGATGGTGGGCGAGATATTGCAATACCAGGGGGCGATATTGATACAAGTAAAGTGTCTGCAACTATTGTAGGTGGCAGAACAGTTATTACCATACAGCCTCCTGACGGAGCAGGTTATGCTGATGGTGGTTACACAATTCAGGTTGGTAACTACGTAAAAACTGCTGATGCTACTAAGGTATCTAGAGCTAGAAACCTTTACGACTACTTAAATGAAATTATATTCATAGGTGGTTTTAGAGTAGGTGTTCCATCTTGTGATGCAGGACAGTTTGAGTTAATAAAATCAGACGGTGCTATTGAATGTATAGCTTTGCCTGAAGTAAGCTACACTTTTGATCCCCCAAAAGCTGCACGTGATCCTAATACAGTCATTACGATTAATTTTGATTCTGCGGTGGTATTTGTGGATGAGGACAATGGTTGGTCTCATATAAACAAATCCAAGCTTTTAGAAATGATAGAAATTAGAAGAGACAGTGGTCCTGATCTTGTTACGCAGGGTAGAGCTATAGGTGCTAGTAAGGTCTCTGTAGATAGTGTAGGTGGCAGAACGGTCATTACTATACAGTACCCTGATGGAAGAGGGTATGCTGAAGGTAATTATAAAGTTCAAGTTAGTAATTATGTCAAAGAAGCTGATGCTGCTAAAGTATCTTCAAGCAGAAACCTCTACACTTATCTAAACAGAATTGAAAGAGCAGAGAGAGGTAGAGATGAGAATGTATTTACAGTTGGTACACCGGACTGTCGTTTAGGTGAGTTTGGACTGGAAAAGTCAGATAACACCACTGAGTGTATAGTTCTACCTATAGTAGACTATACTTTTAGTCCTGAACGTGGAGGACCTGAACAAACAATTACAATAAAATTTGATTCAAAAGTTGTGTTTGTAGATGAGTCTGGTCATTCTGCTATAGATAAATACAAAATTTTAGAAATGATAGAAATTACAGGTTGGTATATTCTTAGGACTAGTAACCCTCGAGATGGTACTGTTAATGAACAGACAATACAACTTTCAGATATTGCATTACCAGGAGGTCCCATTGGACTGTCTCAAGTGTTAGTGGATCATGCAGGCGGTAAAACAACAATTACTATACAGCCTCCATCAGATGGATATGATTATGTTGATCTTGATTCTAATGTTTCGTCTGAAGTTGTTAATGGTATTAATTATACACTTAAAATTGCAAATTATGCCAAAGAAGCGGATGCTAACAAAATAGTTCAGGGTACAAATTTTGTTAATCAATATTTAACTGATGCAAAAACAAGAAAAGAGATAGAATTTTTTGTAGATGCAGATGTAAGCACAACACCGTGTTCAGGAGCGGGCAAATTTGAATTAACCAACGCAAACGGCAGCACACAATGTGTAAACCTTCCTACAGTAAGTTACAACGTTGAGAATGGTGGATCCTTAGGATCTAATAAGGCACTTGTAGCTACTTTTGATTCAGCTATTGGGTATCTTGCAGGAACAATTATTTATCGTCCAAACTCAATATTGTTTGATCTTATAGACATGATAGCGGTTAAAAAAGATGGTGGGGCTGATCTTGTAGAGAGAGGTGGTGCTCTGTATGATAAAGTATCATTAAATGGTGCAGGAACGGAAATTACTATAGGGCCTCCAGAGAGTGGTTGGGCTGAAGGTAATTACGAAGTTTCCATTGGAGGATTTGTTAAACTTGATGATGGCGAGGCTGTAGTAGACGCTACAAACACTGGTGAATATTTGTCTAGAGCAGCAGAAAATGCTGAAATAACCTTCGGTGTAGGTGATGGCCCTGTATCTTGTAGGATCCAAAGTCAGTCATATAGCTATGACTTTACAAGCTCTGATGATCAAGATACTGATACCTTTCATTGTGGAACAAATATAGAAGAGCAGCTTGAGTATTTAGATAGTCTGCAAATTGATCCAAGCCTGATGCAAGCCCAGGTGGCATACAACAGAGCTGATCCTGATGTAACTTATGTCATCGACGTTGCGTTCATCATTTCACAACATAGCACCACTGTACAGGGAGATGCAAGTCAATGGGAATCAAGATTAGAACGCTATATTTCAAATATCAATCAGATATACCAACGATCTGGAATTAATGTAAGGTTTAGAGTTGTTTCTGTAAAATCTTTTTCAGACTATATAGCATATCTATCTTCACCTTTCGATGATCCTTCATCCTTAGATGGATTAGAAGGAGGAGCTGGACTTACTGTACTATCAGAATTAGTTCCTAGAATACAGAACACAGAGGGAGCGGATTTAGTCTATGGAATTATGAGATACGGTGGTGACGATGTTTTCACTAGCGGAATTGCTATGACAAGAAGAAGGGGCTATCCTAAAAATTTTGCCGCACGCTTTCTATCAGTAGGTAGTGTAAACAATTTTCTTGATGATAATAGTTTTATAACAACACTTGCACATGAATTTGGGCATAACTTAGGGTTAGACCATGATAAAGCTACTCTCACATGTACTGGCAAAACATATCCTAATTCTCTTAATTTTACTGGATATGGATATGGATATGGAGGAAGATATAGTAGTTTGCCTATTGGAACCATCATGTCATACGCTAACGATGACAAACAAATTCCTTTATTTAGTGCTAACGAAGAGAGGACGGTATCTAGTATATGTCGGGCTGATTTTTTTAGGAGTCCATATGGGTACTGCAATTCTGATAACAGAGCAAGTGATTTAACATCTATTCGTATAGGTGATGCAGAGGCAAATGCTTCAGAAGCCCTCCAGTACACAATAGAAGACGCATCTAATTATGCACTAAGATGCAATCCAGTAAGTGAATTCAAAGTAGAAAATTCAGATGGAACTCACGAGTGTATAACTCTCCCTACGATAGACATTACTTTTGATCCAACAACTGGATCAGGTAAACGCATTGATATTGCATTTAATTCCCAAGTTAATTTTATAGATAGTGATGGGTCAACTGTACTGAATGCCAATACCAATGAAGTCAGAGAAAAGCTACTAGAAATGATAGAGATTACAACAGGTGGTGGTTCTGATCTTGCAGTGTCAAGTGGTTCCATTGGATTGAATCATGTGTCAGTTGCTCATGATTCAGGTAGTGGTAATATAACAATAACTATACAACCTCCGAGTGGCGGTTATGCCACCGGTGATTATGATCTTGTAATTGGAAATTATGTTACGGATACAGATACAGATAAAGTATTGAACAGTGACAATCTTTCTGATTACCTAGATTACATACAGTACGAAGAATCCTTCACCATCCCTTAATCGTATATTAAGAGATGTTGTCCATATATATCCCAGTAAAAAAACTGTTGTCCGTTTTTGGTTAATGTCTGGCCATTACATTTTTCTTTTCTTTGCGTTTTTTTATTTTTTTGCTCCAACCACCGCTTTTATATTCCATTTCTGGGTTTATATGATATATCGGCCTTAGAAGAGGTAGCTGCACAATGTCCTCTTCTTTTGTTTCAGGAGGTATAAGTGTCTGACAAAAAAGAAATAGAGGAATATACGAAAAAAATTTGGAATGATACAAAAGAAGAATTAAAAAATATTTCTAATTTAATTGCACAGGCTAAGGAACTGAAAGATAGAGGGGAAGATACAACAGACGAGCTGACCAAAGAAATAGCTCAAATATTAGGAAGAGACCCAATTCAAAAATTGACTGAACAAAGAGAAAATCAACCTGGCAAAGAAAAAGACGGTTGTTCCGAAAGATTGCCAAACCGCTTGAGAAGCGAGTGTTATACTGACTATGAAAATTTTAAAGACACTGTTCAGAGGACAGCACTAACAGAATTTGGACACAAAATATCGCTGGATAAATTTATTGAAGCATTAGGAAGGATGCTTGGTTCCTTAGGGAGGGAAGTAACTGAGATAGAACTCTATGCCAAAGCCAACATGAAAATCGACTTATCATAAGTTTTTTTTATAAAAATCATAAAAAATTTAATTCAAACTGCACCAGCTTCTCTGCTTGCAAGCGACACGCTTCCCGACTCTTGTTAAAAACTTCGATAGTATATTGTCTGGCCATTACATTTTTCTTTTTTTTTGCGTTTTTTTTTGGATTATTTATTAGCAATATAACCGAAACGTTTATCCCAATTTTAACCCCACCCCCCTCAATCGATAGTACATTGGCCCAAATCAATCCACGATCGAAGCCTCCACAGAACGTTATGTACTAAAATGTTTCACAGTTAAATAAACGTCCTTTAGAGCCATCATCTGACAGGCGTCTAATTATCTCACTTTCTTTAAAATGATATTTTTTTCCGTCCTTGTAAGGTAAATCAGATTCAATAACAGTTAAAATATACTGAATGTCATGTTTGTCAGAGTAACTCCTTACTGTTTCAATAAAAGAGAGTTTTTTTCGATTATCCAATCCTTCTAAAATACCGTCATGATATACAAAGTGATAAAACGGTTGTTGTGCGTAGTAACTTAATATTGCTAGATCAAAAAACACACATAATAATTTCTTATAACTATCACCTTTATCTTCATGAGTCAGTTTTTGTGTCTTTGTTTCTGGAGAATAACTTGTTATAAATTCAATATTATCTTTTTTGTTTAGTTTCACATATAAGAGTATCGTTTTATCTAAAACCTTTTTAGAAAAGTCAGAGCAAATTCTACGCACCTCTGTTAAAGTTGGATTACTTTTTTCAATTTCTTCCTTTGAACTTTGTACTGACTCTGACAATTCCTGTTCTAAATTAGCTACTTTATTCTCTTTTTGTTTTATTTCTTCTAGCTTACTAAGTTCATGATCCATTACTTTAAGTTTGCTTTTCATGTCAACTAATCTACTCTGCATTTGTTTGTATTTTTTAAAAGTATCTTTTTCTCTTATAAGTTCTAGCTTAACCTTTCTTTCTTGATTTAATTTATTAATCTGATTTTTAAATTGTAAAATTCTATACTCTACTAACTTTTTCTGTTTTAATAATCTACTTTGTCTATCTTTAGTAAGTTGATTGTTAAAATTTTCTAAAGACTTATAATCTTTAACGATACTATCTTTTAAGTGTATACCAACTTCCTCAAATATTTTTTTCACATAATCAATTTTAAAATTTATTTTGAATTCCATTGCCTTATTTATTTCTGATAAATCAGCACTTAAATTATATATTTCGTTGTTGATATAAGATATATTACTTTCTAGTTCCATCAGTTCTTCTTCGCTAATTTTAAAATCTTCTTTTTTAAAATCAAATGAGCTAAGCTTACTTTCTATATCAACTATATTTCCTACTTCAGCTTCTCTCTTTGCTCTTAATTCATCTATAGAGCCATCAGTATAAGTAAGTTTTGCCTTCATACTATTTATTTCACGTTGAACTGATTTTATTTCTTTATCTAACTTGTATTTATTTTCGATTATGTCTTCGGAAAATCCAAGTAATTTAGCAACATATGGTTTCCAATTTGCATCTAATCCTCTAGAAAACTTATCTATTTGAAATACGTCATTGTAATCACTTTGTTTTCTCAAAAAATAAGACATTCCTTTCCTGTAGTCAAATGGTGAAATAGCTTGTAAGTTTAGTTTTCCATCCAAAAATTCTTTAGCTTTTTCAAATGATAATTTTACGTGATCCCAATATGTTGCATCGGAAAAATCTTGCTCCGGTTCTTTATGTTCTTTAAATGAAATTTTGGTGTTGTTACTAACGCCTCTACAAATCGTTAAAAATCTATTTTTGGGTAAAGAAACCTCAATATAAAATTTAATTGGTTTTAACTCTTCTGGTAGTCTATGTATAAAACTTTGTTTAGTGCTTCCTTTAAGCAAACAATAGTCAATGATTTCCATCAATAGCGTTTTACCCAAATTGTGAGAATCTTTACTTTGATTTTTTGGCCGTTTAACATTTGCTATTATTACATTCAATTTTCTGTTGAATAATATAGGTTCAAATAGATTAGGCATATTTGAATAAAGTTTGTTTATTTTCATTTGCTAATCCATGTGATGCTATCAATTTTTTCTAGGTAGTCTACTTTCCCGGTAATATATAGCAGACTCAAAGATATAAGAAATATATCAGGTAAATCATCGTTAATTTTTTTATCCACAACTTTTTTAAGTTCATCTAATTTAAATATTCTCTTCTTAGACATTTGTTTAATTATAATACTGGACACATGTAAGACTGATTTGTCTAAATCCATGTATTTTTCAGGTTCTAGCATCTTCAGTCTCTTTTCTTCCTATGTCACAGCTACAATACATAAAGTGAATAAAAATTTTAAGAGATTGTTGATCCACTCCGTGACACTTCCATTTACTACGTGCATCTTCAAGTATATCCTCTATCACTTCATCGAAGTATTCATATTCCCGGCCTTTTGCTATGATCTGACCTTTCAGGTCATAAGCAGTGGCTTCATATATCTCTTTTAAATCTTCGTTCCTTGGATTTGTTAAAAATTTGTATATTTTTGTAAAATGCTTGGCGGAATCTTCATCAATATGGTCTGCATACTCTTTACTCACATTATTTAATTTATCTTTGTACTTTCTTTCAGGAAATAGAAAATCTTGCGGAATACTATTTTTACTTTTATCCTTCGGCACTTGCTTCCTAAAACCTTTAATTAGTTTTTCTAAATCCTCTGGTGCAAAATGAAATGGTGTTCTAGGTTGATCAAAACCAAAATCATTATGCAAATCCTTATTGTTGTCTAGAAACAAATGTATCCTCTCAGTTCCCCATATCGTAAATGATTTTAAACCATTAACTTCTTTTAAAACTTTCTTGCGTAGTTTTTCTTCTGCACCAGCTGTCAGTTTTCTATTAGTAAACATGATGTAATGATCTAGTTCTTTGTTAGCTACTAATGTTGCGATTTTTGGCAGTTCTTTTTCTAAAATTTTATCGAACTTTTTATTTGAACAAATTTCTGCAGGGATATCTGTATATTTAGCTTGGACTATAAATTTTCCTTCATGTGGCTTGGATTTCGAAGGAAAACTTTCAGCCTTACCTTCAAATTTTCCGTCACGTCCTCCATCTTTTCCATGTGCAAAGTTAATAAAGCCTGTCCCTAAAATTTTAATACAAATTCTGGAACATAATTGTTCAAATTCCTGCCAGTTTAGCTCATGAAGTCTATAATTTCTCATATTAGACATATTTTATCTCTCTCTAAAAAATAGCAAATTACGTCACATTCTGCTTAAGTTTCAACTGCTGGCTAATTGCGTCTTTTGTTTATGTATTGCCTTACATCCCTGGCCAATATGTTCCAGGAGGATTTTTCTTCCTGTTGCAAAATGCACCTGCAACGACACACTCCCAGACTCCTGCTAACCACAACCCGACATATCAAACTAGATACTAAGCCATTTTTTATTAGCTACCAACTTATCTCCGATCCGCACGAGTTACATTAGCTATATATTTCACTTTATCAGCTATCTCCTTTACTTGACTAGTTATGTATTTCACTTGACGATCAAGCTCCTGCATTTGGTTAACGATGTACCTTATTTGATTGTTGATATCATTACTCATCATACAAAACCTCCTTTGTTGTATAATAACTTTTAGTCAACAATGTGTGGTCTATTTTTTGTATGTCAAGGGGTGGTTGGTTTTATTTTTATCAGCAATAGTGCATATGTTTAATCATGTTACTTGGGTTTCTTACTTATTTGTCGTATAGCATCTTCTGCTCTCTCTAATTCTCGTTTAGGATTTGCATACCAGTCTGTACTCCAAATACGGTAAATTTTCCAACCCAGACTTTCTAAAACTTGCTGCCTTCCTCTATCCCGATCTCTTGCAGAACTTGAACTGTGATATGTGGCACCGTCGCACTCAATACCTAAAAGATAACATCCTGGTTTCTGTGGATCCACAATGGCTAAGTCAATGCAGTAACCAGCTTGACCAATTTGACATTCCACTTTGTATCCTTTATCACACAATGCATCTCTTACTGCTTCTTCAAATGGAGAATCAGGTTCACGTCCAGTTGTAGAAGGCATGTCCATACTTCCTGTTTCAGCATATTTCAAAAACGTTTTTAACGTCTTGATGCCTTTATTAGTAGAACTCAAGGATGTATGGTTAAAATTAGCATATACTACACAGCTGTGCTTAGCTCGAGTGAACAATACATTTAACCTACGATAACCTCCATCCTTATTTATAGGTCCAAAATTCATCGATATTTTTCCATTGGAATCTTTTCCATAGCAAACACTAATTAACATAACGTCACGCTCATCACCTTGAACATTTTCTAGGTTTTTTACAAAAAAAGGTTCTTCAGGATTTTTAGGTTTTTCAAAAAAATTTTTTATATGGGTAGATGAATTATTGCGAAGTAAAACTTCTAATTCATCTTCAATCCTTTGAGCTTGTTTTGTACCTAAGGTTGCTACACCTAATGTCAAATCTAGTGAATTTTCAGCGTGTTTCATTATAGCTTGTGCGACTTTCTTAGCTTCCAAGGTGTTTTGGCCTCCTCCTTCGTAATGGCAATCTGGATCTAAAACCATACTCAGTCCTTTATTATTGCAGTTCGTATCAGGGCCAGGAAGGATTATCAGACGATTATTATAAAACAAATTATTAGATACTTTGATTAATGAATCGTGCCTACTCCTATAATGCCACCTAAGCATTTTATCAGGGGCATTGGCAGCACAAAACATACCTAGAATACTTCCTATGTTTGTAGTTGAGATTGAATCTTCGGATTCCTGTTCGTCGTTGCTATCTGGTTCAAAAAATGAAGTTGGAGGAAGCTGTTCTTGGTCACCTATAACTACAGCTTGTTTTGCACGATTTATTGCTCCTATGGCATCAATCGGACGAACTTGACTGGCTTCATCAAAAACTACCAAATCAAATTTAATTGATCCAGGATGGAGGAATTTCGCAACGGACAGTGGGCTCATCATAAAAATAGGCTTCATTATTTGAATAGAGTCAGTAGCTTCTGAAATCAGTCGTCTTACAGGTTTGATTTTGCGTTTTTTGTTGAACTCATGGGATAACGTAGGATCGCTAGGAGCTTCCTGTATCCTGGTCCAATGATCTAGAACTATCTGATTCTGGTTATGCTTCAACTGAGATTCACACAACTTACTAAACTCTGCTATTTCTTTTTTATGATTATTACCATCGAAACTGTTTAACCAGTTGTATTCATCTTTATTATATATGTGTTCAATCCAGGTATTGTAGTAACGGTTCTTAAGTAGAAGAACTAATTCGTTTCTAGCTTGATCCCAGTTGGTAGCTAAATCCACCAAATTTTCTAATTTTTCTTTGTTCAAATCATTGATAATATTGTTACGTTTAACCACATCGTGAACCCATTCTAAATTATTACTAGCTTTAATTAACCACTCTTTTAACTTTTTAAACTGTATTTTATATTTAGGATCTACCCAAGGTAATAGTTTGCTATCTAATTGTAGGCAATCAGAAAGTTCTTTTTTGGCGTCATCTAGTGCTTCTTTGGATTTAACTACATCAGAGACAATATTGCCTATGTCAGAAAAAGATTTTTTTCTTTCTAAAACACTAATGATACTTTTATAACAATCATTTTTTGCCATACTCTCATGAACTTCTATAAGGTAATTTGATACTTCTGTAATTTTGTCATACATTTGTGTGTCCCAATTTAGCTTAATTCCTTTAAAAAGAATCTCTAACAACTTATCTGATTGGAGAATCTTGGAACGTTGTTCTTGAGCGATCATAATATCATCTAGTAAAGCAAGCTGTTGTTTATACTTTTTAGGAATTTGTTCTTGACAAAGATCATCAAGGCGACGTTTTGCTTCTCTATAACTTTTAATAAAAATAAATAGAATAAAGCTATCCCATCTTCCGCTATACATGAATATGTTTTTACGTATTTCATTCAACTCATCTGTTGACATTTCCCATGCTTTTGGAACTAGTTGGGTCTTATGTTTGTTTATTAGATCAGAAATGCGTTTTGTTAATCGGATCACATCTTCTATTTTATCTTTTTGTGTACTCCATTCAGTTGCGTTTAACTTAACCTCAGACAAATCAGGATATGATCTAAGAAGATTCGCTGTTGCTATAATCTTTTTCACATCAGTTGAGTAATCACAATTCTCATTCAACTCCATTGTTTCTAAGAGATATTGTGACCTTTCAATGTGTTGTTCTAGAGCATTAAGTACCTTTTTTAGTTTTTCTGAAATACTATGTTTAGCTGAAGGATTAAACTTAGTAAGATTGCTCCCATAAAACGGAGTATCGTTTAGAGTATTAAAATCATCATTTTTAATCACACGCTCCAATGTTTCACATTTTTCCAAAACATTATCAAATTCCTCCTTACTCCACTGCATTGCTGTGTTAGGCAATGTCAGCTTATTTAGGTGCTCATAACGAGAGCCTCCTGCTTTTTCAAATTCACCAATTAACTGTTGTAAGGTGAGATCAACGTTAGGCAACTTGCGGTTTAAAACGTTGGTATACCTGTTGAGTTTGTCTTGGTGCTGCTTCAACTTGTCACACACTGACTTGTGTGAATCATCAGGCTGCTCCAGCTCTGATGTACGTTTTAATTCTTCCAGAACATTTTTTTTATTAGCAGAACGGCTATGTAATTCCAAACAAGCATTACCCAAGCCAATTGAATCAAGCCTTTTCTTTACAACTTTTAGTGCTGCTAACTTTTCTGCTACAAAAAGTACTGTCTTATTGCGTGCAACACATTCGGCTAAAAGATTAGCCACTGTTTGCGATTTTCCAGTTCCAGGAGGACCTTGAATCACCAAGTGATCTCCTTTCACAACATGCATAATAGCTTGTATCTGAGAACTATCTGCTTCAAGAATTTGATTCGTGTCTTTAGGGCTAATTTGTCTATCTAGATAAGGGCCATCATTTCCATTTTCGTAGTGTTCGCTGCTGCTTTTATCTATTGCTAGTCCATTATCTGTATAAAGACCTTGTATCACCGGATGGGAGGATGGTTTGTCATTAGAAGGCCATGATTTTGGATCTAAATCTCGATACATCAACAACTTGTGAAAAGAAAAATCGCTCAGATAAATTGCGTTGTTATCTATTTTCCATTCTTTCTTAGAGCTAATTTCTTTGCGTATTTTTTCAAAATAGTTATTTATATCCAAAGCTTCAAAATCATTAAGATCAGGCAAATCTAGGTTAAAATCGTCTTTTAATTTTTTCTGTAAAGAAAGATTTAAGCTTATATCATCCTCTGTCCAGTGCAGTTTGAACCTAGAACTTTTTGCTCTGCTAAGTTCAACAGGTATTAGAACCAAAGGGGCACAACGTTGTTTATCTTTATCTTTGTATTTAGATTCAGTTTCATACCATAGAAGATTTCCTAAAGCTAAGTATAAGGTGTTAATACCTTGCTCCTCCATAGAAGTTTTTGCGTACTTTAGTGTATTACGAAGTCTTTTAAACATTTCCTCAAGATCATGTGATGTTTGTAGTTTATTGTCTAAGTGTCGAGACGCTGATTTTTTATTGCGATAATCTTCTTGTACAATAGCACTAAGTTCTGCAGTAATGTTTGATTGATTATTATTTTCCTGATTAAGCTCTTTGTTAGTGTTTTTATTGTAGTTGTTTTGTTCTGTAGGAGCATCTTGACACGCTTGAAAGAACATGCACTTCTTATCTTTTACAAGAATACGGTATACTTCATTAGATATCTCATCTACAACTCGTACGCCTCTTGATTTTAATAATTTTTTAAATGAAAGCAGCCTGTTCCTGAATGATGGATCCAATAGTTCTTTTCTAGCTTTTTCAAGCTTGGTCTCGAGGTCATTTTTTAAGTTAATAATCCACCTATATTTTTGTAGTGCTTTCTTACTTATTGCTTAGATGATCCTTCGGAATCCAGTACTGAAGTCTTAAGTTATGACTTACTTTTTTAAATTTTTAGAGCATATGCTATTATAGATCGATATCATAATGAGACATAGGATTATTTTTTACTCTGAACGTACAATCTAATAAGCAGTAGCTACTAAATGCCGTAAAATGAAAATGTCATAAACCTAATTTCCTCGCCTTTAATTACTTCTCTCCTTATAATTTCTCATATTAGACATATTTTATCTCTCTCTAAAAAATAGTAAATTACGTCACATTCTGCTTAAGTTTCAACTGCTGGCTAATTGCGTCTTTTGTTTACGTATTACCTTACATCCCTGAGCTATTAGTTGTTATTCCGTTCATAGATTTCACAAATCTTACGGAAGTTTTCGATGTCTGGTGTTTTATAACAATAATTTAGTAAAGCTGTATCTTTTTTACTACAGAATCCTAAGCTATTGTCATTTTGTACAAGAACAGAAGAGCTTCGGTAGAGGGAACACATTTCTGTTTTGAATAAAAGCATCGATAATAGACCATTAGCTGTAGCTCTATCTTTCACATATGAAGAAATGTCTTTTTCTGATACACCTGCTTCTACAAAAGATTCTTTTAATTGATTGTATGTAGCAGCAGAATCTAGAAAATGTACAACTGACCTATTTAGCTTGGGTTTTACGCTGCTTCTATTATCGTAGAGGAATTTCATTTCTTCTAAGTTATATGCTTCGAGCATTGTAACCACCATGGTTTTATAGTACTGTCTTGGAATTGTAGCTATATGTAGCTCGGAATAGACCGTAGGACCACTAAAATCTATTATCCCATTTAAATAAAACTCCCTGTCATAAGTTCGCACATTACTGGCTGAATCTTCATAACCTTGAGAACACCCTATTAAACAAACAATCCCTGCTAATAACAAAAATCTCATAAAAATCCCTTAATATTTGTCTATTCATCGGGATATTAGGCTTAAACCTAATAAAAAAGTGGGTTGAGGTAGCCTCTGAACCTAAGAAAAAATCAAAATCTTATGCCTGTGTGGTTGACAAGCATACAAGTAGTACACAGATTCCTCCCAACACATAAGAGTAATGTGGTGAAAAACAGATAAGATATAAAAGGAGAAAATATGAAAGATGTGGTTGATAATAATGTACACCACGTAGAGAAAGAAAGGGCACTAGGTCTTCTCAAACACATGAAAAAAAGTGGATTATTTAGTCCGTCCCATATGCAGGAAGAGGTGCATAAGTACACTGATAGGTTTGGTGAAGAACCATATACTTAGCCGCCGCTATATCATTTGATCGTACTTTGTTTAGTTTCTTCTCTTAAATATCAAATAATTTTTAAAATTTGAAGGCAGAATTTCTATCTTGGTTTCGGAACGAACTATCTTAAGGTTTATAAAGAATTATTTTTTTAATTCATCTATTTTGTCCTCGATAAGGCTTATACAAGTATCTAAATATCCCAATTCTTTTTTTACCTCATAAACTTCGATGCGGATAAGCTCCAATTTTTTAAGTGCCTCTTCTAATTCTCTGCTGTATGATTTACAGCTACATCCTTGTACTGGTATACAATCTATTGAATAAGCGATCAAAATCCCCACCAATACTATCGCAATGATTACTCCCCACATAACTAAGTTATCGGTTCTATTTCTCACTTTCTATAAATACAACGACCAACTGAGGTCGGAGGGGTCGGCCCTTTTCAATGTATCTTTTTGTGCCTGACTACCACTTTTATATTCCATTTCTGGGTTTATATGATATATCGATCTTAGAAGAGGTAGCTGTACAATGCTCTCTTCTTTTTGTTAGGAGGTGTAGGTGTCTAATAAAGAAGAAATAAAAAAAAGTGTCGAACAAATTTTAGCTGATACAGAAGAAGTAAGAGAAATATTTGCTGGTCTACACAAGCGAGCTAAGGAGCTGAAAGGAAAAGCTACTGAGGAGTTGCACGAATTATACAAAGACATAGCTCAAATATTGGAAAGAGACCTAATTCAAAAATTGACTAAACAAAGGAAAAAACAACCTGGCAAAGACCACCACTCCGAACGCCTACCTAGAAAACTAAGAACGGAAACCTATGTTGCCTATGAAGAGTTAGAAAAAGAGTTTAAAAAAGCTCGTCAGGGACCATTTTCCTCAACAGAGCTTATTTGCGAACAAATACCAGACAAACTGATTGAAACACTGGGCGAGATGTTTGGATGCCTGGTAAGGGTAGTCATTGATATAGAACTCGATGCCAAATCCAACATGAAAATCGACTTATCATAAGTTTTTTTTAATAATCAAAAGCATAGCTGTTTAATTATAGGCATAATGCTAGTTTAATTACCCGCAAATAGTTGTGGATATTATTCTGGAAGGTTCAGTTATTGGTTGTGGTCGCTCTTTTATTATCTTTCTAATTAAAAAAGCAGTTATTTAACATCTTTTTTTAGTTTATTAACCGTAGCTGTAGATACATTAACTATCTTAGAAATTTCAGTTACACTCATTTTTTTTCCAAGCATGGTGCGTATTATTTTTTCGTTGGTTTCTTTTAGAGCAATTTTCCTTGCCTCTCTAGCTGCTTCTCTAGCTGCCCCTTTTGCTGCCTTTTCCGCTTTTTCTTCAAAGTAAGTCTTATATTCAGACATAACTCTTTCCTCCCTTTTGATATGTTGTTTTTCAAAGTTAATTAACTTATCGTAACTTTCCTCACCATGAAACCGAACGAAAGGATCAACAACTAACTTCATGGCTTCTCTATACCTATTGTCATTTAACGGATCATTTGCTGCTTTTATAAATAACTCTTCTATCTCTTTGTCTATCTTTTTTTCATCTTTCTTGTGACTGGTTCTAAGCGTAGCAAGAAATGGTGCGATTGTCAATTTACCAACCAACTTCAATACATCTAAATCATGTAAATTCAATAATTTATATTTAAAATTTATTACATGTTCTTGTAAAAACTCACCATTAGGCACTTTATCTAGACCTAAGCATCCATGAAAATTTAATGGAGCATTCCAATTATGGCTCTCACCATGATACAAAACAACTGGTACTACCACACAACCTTCCTTGTTATGTCTCTTATAGACAGAAGTCATATAAGATAATAACTGATAAGGTACTTCCTTATCTTGATTGCTCTTATGTTCAATCAATACAAAAACCTTAAATGCTATATTCCTAACAGAAAAAGAAAAAATCATATCCGCTCTTGTCTCGACTGAATTTTCTACAAATGTATCAGGTTTTAACTCTAAACTTTTTTTGTCGACTTCATTCATAAAGGTTTTAGGGAAGATCAAAGTCAATAACTCAAAAGCATACTTGTTGTTATTAAGAAAAACGTTCTTAACCATCTGATCACTGTTCTTAATTGATGTTCGTTTTTTGGTTTTAGGCTTAACTGTAGGTTTAGTTTTGGTAGTAGGTTTAGTTTTAGCAGCAAGTTTAGTTACGTTTGACTTCTTGGCCTTCTTAGATAATTTTTTTGACATACTCTAGATCCCCTAGCTTTTTCTGCGAAGGCACACCATAACTTATAGAGATAAAACAAGTCAATCAACCCTGTTTGTCATTTTTCATTATCTTTATTTTTTTATTACTCAATACAGTAGTTGTAATTACTAAGATTTTCCATTACGGGAATACTTTTATTTTTCTACATTTAACTATAGGATAGATTTTTCTTATTCAAATAAATAAACCTGCAACGACACACTCCCAGACTCCTGCTAACCCATCCTCCTTCTACGTCTCTACCACCTCAATCGATTTAATTAATCTTCTTTCTACAGTCTTTGATTCCTTCGATATTAATCGTAAGGTACGATATGTCTTTCAAATTTGCTTTTGTTTTCTACTACTTCACATATTTCACGTACAATTTCAGAAGCATTAATGCTGAGACTGCTCATCAAAGCATTATAATGTCTGTTATTATGTACATCTTCATACGTATATTGTCGAGCTTCATGTAATACATCTTGTCCAGAAGCAGTCACAGGGCAATAGTAATTTCGAACCCTATCAAAATCTGTACTTTTGATATAACTACTACGTGATGTTGATGCAAATAGAATCTGTATTAAATAGTCTATACATACCTCTAAGGCTATCTTTCCTCCTCTATCTAACCCATTATCAAGTAACGCACGAATATCAGAAATAATTGTTTTCCATTGTGTTACGCTGTTTTCATGTGTATCGTTGTTCATCATTATTCCAGATAGCTTGTTAATTTCCTCTTGTATGGATGTATTTTTCACATTACCAAATAAATCTTTTTTTAGCTCTTCCTTTATACGTCCTTTCTTATCGTGTAGAACAAAAGCCAATAACGCTATACTTACAACAGGTGTTAGTATTTTCTTACCTGATATAAGAAATCTATCATTAAAATCATTACAAAACTGTTCAACTTCTCTTAGGTTGTATTTGAATCTCAACATGAAAAAAGCCATGTGCCATGCAAGCCAATTTTTGTTCTCGCTAGTATTCACGTGTTCATTTTTTAGTGTGATGTCGGCATACTTGTCTAGATAAGATGGTAATTCTGCTTCCAAAGAGAAAAATCTTCCATAGTAACCATCAAAATCTATATCATTGCCATATTGATGCTTGATTGAAGTTTCTATTTGCTCTCTATTTACAGCAAATATAAAAATCAAACCTTCTATATTGAAAAAATGCTTTAATACCTCTAATACTTCTAGTGCGTGTGGAGGTCTTACTCTATCCAACTCGTCAACCATCAGGATTAAAGGTTTTCCATTCTTTGCTATTGCATCTTGTATTGCTTGTTTTGTTTCTTTAATTGTATGCTTTAAATTTTTGTAATCTTCAAATACACCTTTCTGATTTTTTGTTTTTATCTCCATACCTGCGTAGGTTTTGATAACGTTTGCAGCAGAAGCTTTAGCTGATTCTATATAGTCTATGCTTGTAAATAGTTTTAATATTTTTTCTTTGTTACTATCATCTTTAATCAGCTCTGTAATAGCATGGCTAAATGAGATTATAGGTTTTTCGTAGTACTCGTCTTCCCACAAATTTAGATAATATACTTGGCACTTGTCTTTATATCGTTTGTCGTTTTCTAAAAAATCTTTCCACATTTTAAGAAACCATGTTTTTCCAGTGCCATACTTTCCATTAAGGCTTAGAGTATGGCTTTTGAACTCACTATCCGGATTTAGTTTTTGATCTTTATATTTTTTAATTTCTGCTTCATATCTGTTAAACAAGTTTTCTGTTAGATTTTCACACAGCTTTTTGCGTCCCAGAATATCATCATCAAAGGTAAGCTCTTTTTCTTCCTTGTTGCTATTGCTTGCCTCAGGGTCTGTACTAGAGTTTTGTTCTTTGTTGTTATTGTTTGATGTAGAGTCTTCTGTCATATCATTTTCCTTGCTTGAGTGTTTAAATGGTATTTGGTTTCTGTGAACTTCATTCTGCACAGAAACATGTTTGCTGTCTAAGCTATTGTCAAGTTTCTAGCTTTTCTTTAGGGCGACAAACCTATCCACACCACCTAAGGTGGCTGTGACAGAGCCGCTCAAAAAAAGGTAATACTACTTGATAGTAGTATGAATCACTGTCAAATAATCAAGTTATATCAATATGTTAGCATACCAATACTACTTGGTAGTAGTATTGTTTTGACCAAAAATGCCAACAAAATAAGTAGTTAGAGAAAACGGTAAGTTTGACCTAGAAGTATAAGAGATGGTGCTAGTTAAACCCTAGGTTAGACAGTCTAATACTCATCGCTATACTTGATACTTCAAACGTATCAGATAGAGATTTAACGTCATCCTCCGTTATTGACGATGATTTACTGTCATTTTTTAGTTTTTTTATTTCAGAGTACAGAATTTCTTCTGGCATCAGTAATGATGCTGCAAAGTAATTTGCTTCTACTTCCCTCCAATCTGAGCCTTTTGAGGTTGAGCCATTTCTAAACAAGACTACACTCTTGCGATTTCTGTTCAAGTTCAAGAATGTACCATGTTTTAAAAGTGAGTGGCCTAGCTCATGTGCCATAGTAAACCTTTTTCTTTCAGGTGATTGTCTTTTATTTACTATTATCATCTGTGTTCCATCATCTTCTGTCATGGATACGCCTGACACATCACCTGATAACGTATGTTCTTTTAAGTGAATGTTATGTACACGTATAAGTTTTTCGATGTCTATTCTTGATTTAGCTCTATCGGTGCTAGGTAGTTTTTCTCTAGCTTGCTTTGCTAAGCGTTCTATGGATTTGATTTTTCTTGAGTTCATATCTAAATCAGCCCTTAGTTTTATCTATTTCCTGTGTTTTTACAATTTTTTGTAACTGTTGTGATAGCTTACGATCTGGTAATTGTTCAAGTGCTTGTTGCAAAAAAGATTGTTTAGATAACTCATCGAGGCTAATATCTAGGTATAGCATTATCCTTACAGCCGTATCTAAACTAGGAGATTGTTCTCCTCGTTCGTAGTTGTTTATGGAAAGCCGACTGATTCCTAGTTCATTTGCCAATTGTTCTTGAGTAATTTTCTGTTTTTCTCTGGCCTGCCTCACCATATGCCCAAATTTAATGGATATTGACATCAAAATAATTATAGTATATATGGTGTACAAAAGCAATTAGATAATGCGATGTATCAAGATTATCTTTAACTTGTATTTTTAATAATTTTTATTTAGAGAGTATATGAAAATTTTAACAAAATATATATATAGAGATATATATTAAAGGAGGTTTTAGATGGAATATTCTGAGCGTGACTTGGATATCATTTTTGCAAAAGCTGCACCTACCAGTGGCGGCGGTGAATTGAGACGAGATGACTATGGTAGATTAATAAAAAGAGATGAGCACGGAAATAGAGATTCAATCTACGGCTGGGAAGTGGATCATATTGTACCCCTGTCCAAAGGAGGTAGTAACCATATAGACAACTTAAGACCTTTGCATTGGGAAAGCAATGTTAGAAAATCAGATTTAACATAAACCCATTTATTTTAAGAGGAGGTAATACTATGTATTATTCTATTGGAGAAAAACCAGGAGTTGGTACCTACCGATGTACTACTTGCAACTGGAAAGTAAGACTTGATGATGCTACGGATAGACTCCCTCCGTGTGGTAATTGTGGAAGAGGACAACACATTCGTTATACCAAAACATAATTGTTATGCGTAGTGAGCCGTATCCAAAGCAAAGTGAAAAGTTTAATGGAGAACCATATATTTAGCCACTATACCATACACTCAAACTTTGTTTAGTCTCTTGCCCTATATCCCTGGCCAATATGTTCCAGGAGGATTTTTCTTCCTGTTACAAAATATACCAGACAAAGGAACTCCAAACGCAACATAATCTTCTTGTGAGTAAGTACTAAGTGAATTAAGATTACCTATGTTCGTACTAGTAAATCGATTGATAGCATCCAACAAGGCTTCTTTTTTAAAACCGATATGTATAGCTCTAGCCATGTTACTATCAATTCTATCTTGTAAAGAATATGGCCAAAAATATGACAACACCTTTGGATCAGCAACAACATCATAATTACTGTAAGTAATAATTAAAGGGAGCCTATAGTGATCAATGGCTTGCTCAATCTCATAACTTAGCTCACTTCCACTTTTTCTTGTTTGTGAGCTCAAAATTATAATCATATTTTTTGATAATGCTAAACGTTCTCTAATTCTTGCCCTCAGAGTATCTTGGCTGCTTGTATTGCGAACAGCGTATGTTTTTTCGTGACTGTTAATAAAGTGAAATTGAATATTCCTATGTTTGGCCCAACCTAGAATCGTAGAATAATATCTAAAATCAGATTTGGTCGGATCGGCTTCTCCTTGAGCATCAAAAGCAACATATGTTCCATTTTTATAGCTCATATCAACTCCAGTTCTCTTGTAAGCTAATTAGATCAATACTATTTTTCTTTTCTTTTGGTAACACAATTCTTACATCGCATCCTAAATCCATTTTTTTGCACTCTTCAAAAATGGTCCATAAAATCATATCTATCAAGACATTTAATTTAATCCCTGTGCGAGAGCGTCCCGAGCCAAGAAGGGGAAAATTCAATTGTTTTTGAGATTTGACTTCTACTACTTTTTTTAAAACATTTTTGATTGATAAATAAATATCCATGATAGCGGCCTCTGTATGCCTTGTTTTAACATTAGTTTTTGATAAAGCAACACATAAAAATTTATGAGAATTTTTCTCGACACTAGCAACTGTTCCAATATGATATCGCTTTTGTTTGCCAGAACTTCTATTTTTAATTTCTTCGCAAGTAGTACTATCTTTTATAGATTCATTCACTTGCTTGTCCCAATCTGTAGCATTACCTGACCAGTATTTTTCCAACATTTGGCCGTGTAAAGAGCTGGATGATACATGTTGATCATTAACAAGACTATCAAAGAAATCATTAACACCAATCACAATCCATCCATCTTTTTTAAAAATATCATCGAATTCTACTGTAATTTTGGTTTGGAATGCATTGCTCTTAATGACAATAGAACGTTTTGAAAATTTCCACCAGCAGTAGCAAAACCAGGCTATTGGAGTAATAAACAAAATCCAATGCCCAACGGTATGCCATTCCATATGGCTGCATATTTCAACCGTCAGCCAAATCGCTCCAAGGCCAACAAAAAATTCCTTAATTACTTTTTTCAGTTTTGTTAAATTTTGCTTCTTCATAGCCAACATGCACCTGCACGAAAAAAATGTCCCATCACAATACCTTCAACAGGTTTAGAGTCAATAGATGCAATACTACGGCTCATGGCATGTTTTTTATGTGACTGGTATGTGACTGGGGAGCCTGTTTTTGCTCTGAAAAGTGGAAATTTGGCATTTTCTTATGTAACTGGTATGTAACTGGAGGGCCTCTTTTTGCCCTGAAAGGTGGAAATTTGGTGGTTTCTTATGTAACTGGTATGTAACTGGAGGGCCTCTTTTTGTCCTGAAAAGTGGAAATTTGGCGTTTTCTTATGTAACTGGTATGTAACTGGGGAGCCTATTTTTGCCCTTAAAAGTGGAAATTTGGCGTTTTCTTATGTAACTGGTATGTGCAAATCAGGCCCAAAATGGAACATATCTGGCCATTTTTTTAGATTTTCCGAGAATGTTGGAAGGCTTTATTAGTTCACGTGAATCAGTATCGTTAATAATTCTTGAGGCCATGGAATAGTTCGATTTACGGATGCCAAAACGCTTTCGAAGACTTTGATCACTTATTTTTATTTTGTTTGTTATCAAAATGACGTTCTAATTTAGGGCTATACTTTCTAAGTGTTACAATTTCAGATCTTGGGATTAGTACTTCAGCTTCGTTTAATTCTTTATCCTTACGACTTTGATCCTTAAGATATTCTGGGTAAAACTGGTTCCAATTAATAACTCCATTTTCTTCTATATAGCCGCTTTTGAATGGAACCACTGATACAACTTGTAATGCATGATCAGCACTGTGGTTCTCTGCGTATTTCCATAAAAAACCCAAATACGCTTTCCCATTTTTCATGGTTAGCATTACAAGCATTTTCCAGCAGTCAGAACATTTATTGTAAAATTCGTCTCTCACATGAGGCACAGCTCTCCCTAATATTAGGTACACAATACGTACCATTACATATCCAATTAATATAATCTTGGTAATATTATTAACCCAAGGATAAGCTAAAAAAGGAATGTATGACAACCCGAAGATTAGTGCACAAATAGGAACCACTGTTTTGAAATGATCATAACTGTATATTAGCGGATAATATATCAAAAGGCACAGCTCGACCCATCCAATAAAACTGGTAGAAGTATTTTCGTTAGTTTGAAACTGACCTGATCCAAAAAAAAGGTGAGATAAAATCAGATATACAGTCCCCGTAGTAAAAACAAAGAATACGTATTTCCAACCGGATAATTCTACGCATTGATCAGGTCTTGATTTATTCCAGCGTTGTATTAAAAGAAAACCAGGAACTACCCAAATAATGTCACTAATAATGTCGCTAAAGTCTGGTAAGTTAGGCATGCGTGCACTATATCTTTTAGCTTAAAGTAAAACAAGTATGATATTTTCATACTGTCAGGCATGTGTACGCTGATTTACCAACTTATTGTTCTTGTTCTAACTGGTCTTATTTTTTGAGCTATCTTTTTGTTGGTTGGCATAGAATTTTTTTACTGCTTTGTGAAATGATGAATCTTTTTTTGTAAGTTCTTTCGCAGTGGGCCAAGGTTCTGCTATTGAATCCGGACCAAAAGGATCAGATAGCAAGTTTGTTATTTTCTTTTTTAATTTCTTTAGTGCCATATATCCTCCTCTACATCTACATAATTTCTACAGTAACTCTAGCACAAACTACTTGAGATATCATAGAAAAAAGTTAAGTACTCTTATATATGCCGACTCTGGTCTTAGCACAAACTGTTTGAGATATTATAGCAAAAAATTCAATATTCAGACTACTGGAAGTTTTTGTTCATAGCGAAACAGTAAAACTGTAGCTTTTGTTATTTCTTCAGTCATGCTGTTTATATTGTTGTTTATGCTTAAGCATGCTAAGCTTGCCTCTAAGAGGTTGTTCCATGAGTAAAAGCACTGGGCTTAAAGATACAGAAAAGATATTAGGCAAAACTATAAAAGGTGTAGTTTACAAATCAGCTGTTAATAAGGGTAAACAAATAGCTAAGCTGTCTTCTGAACTACAACGAATATTTAAAGAGCATTCAGAAAAAAATTGGGATGGTTACGAAGCAGAGCCTATCAGCAAAAAATCACGTGATTATACTAAAAGATTTTTAGAAACTATCTTACTAGACTCAGAGTTTGTCACTTTACCAGAACCTGATTTGATACCAAACCCCGATGGCTTGATAGATGCAGAATGGGAAAATGAAGACGAAAGCATGTCCCTTACTATCACTTTTCACAACAACGGTAAAATATCTTACGGCTTTGTCAACTCTGATAAAACTCTTGAAAGTGAATGCTTTGGTTCATTTTTATTCAACAATAAAGGAATAATACCTCGTGACTTTTCTCAGTTGCTCAAACTCTTTTCTTAAATATTTTTACATTGGCGTTGCCTTGTTATGCCAAAAGTAGAGTGATATGGCTGATACAAAAGATATAGAGCAACATAAAGATTTTTTGCTGTACACTGGAGCTGACGGGGATGTAAAGCTAAGGGTGTTTTTAAAAGACGAAACACTGTGGCTTACACAAAAAATGATTGCTGATTTATTTGGCATCAATGTGCCAGCAGTCAGTAAGCATCTGAAGAATATTTTTGATACAAGGGAGCTAAACGAAAGGTCAGTTGTTTCCATTTTGGAAACAACTGCCAATGACGGCAAAAAGTATCTTACAAACTTTTATAATTTAGACGCCATTATTGCGGTTGGCTACAGGGTGAATTCTAAAAAAGCAACACACTTTAGAAAGTGGGCAACAGTAACACTAAGGGAGTACATCATAAAAGGTTTTACTCTCGATGATGAAAGACTGAAGCAAGGTACAGGACTATTTGGTAAAGATTATTTTCAAGAGCTTTTGATCTATTTACGGGAATACTTTATTTCTCCACATTTGCTGCAGTATAAATTATCCTCACCTTTCTTTGATATGAGTTTGTTACACTTATCGCAGTGAAACTTTTTAGCAGCTTCTTTTATCTTTTGCCAAATAGGTGTCAGATCATTAATGTTTTCAATATAGTCGTTGTCGTGTGAACTTACATTAAGCAAATAATCTTCAAAGGGTTTACATGCATTTTTATCAACATCAAAAGTTTTTAGTTCTCTCCTTAAAGCTTGCAATAATTTTTTTAAATCTCTTTGTTCATTTTTATCATTAAATTCAAATGGCACAAGAGCTTCGACAGAAAAGCATAGCTCTTTTACAAATCGTTCTGCATATTTCCTAATATCATTGCCAAGCCCATCAGCGTTATTATTTTTTATCTTTTTTTCTATTCTTTCTTTTCTAGTGACAGCTTTTTTACTGAGATCAGTACCGGTATCCTTATCATAACTCACCTCACTGGTATACCAACCTAGATTCTTTGCTTCTGGATATATAGTATTCTCGTACCACATACGTTCATGAGTTAATACTATAAATTGATGCTTCGAAAAACCAAACTTGCTTGATTCTTCACTAGTTATCCAATCAGCAAATCTTTTCCTATATGTAGAATCAAAACTAGAAATTATGTCATCTAAAACAATAAATTTTGATGTTTTATTAAACAGTTTAGCAGAGGATAAAAATATACCCAAACCAAGACAGTTCATATATGATTCACTTAAAAATTGCTTAGGAGATGCAGATTTATCATAAAACTCTACGCTGAGTTTAATGCCAACGAAGTCTTTGTCTTTATTAGAAACGGTCTCATATTTTATATCCTTTACTTTATCACTATCTATCATAAATTGATAAAAATCATTCACATCTTTAGAAATTTTAGAGAGCAATTGTTCCATTGCATGCTTTTGTCTAGATACAATCTCTGTTTTAAGCCTAGTCAAAGCATTCAAATCCTGTTCTATTAAATACTGTTCTTGTTCAAGTTTGCTACATTCTTTAAAAGCTGTATTTGCCTTATCTATGTTTCTGATAAGATCAATTTGTTTTTCTGCATCAGGTGGTAAGTTCCTATTTTGTTGAGTTATCAAGCCATTGATATAATCATGTATGCTTTCTATTATACTGCTCGTATCATCTTGATCTTGTTGTTCTTGAGTTTTTTTGTTTAGATCTAATTTACTCACTTCAATTTTTAGTATATCTTTATCGATTTCTTTAACTTGATCACTCAATATCTTTATAACTTCTTTTATTTTTATTGTTAAACTTTTATCTAATTCTTTGTATTTTTCTGTATTGGGATTAATTAATTTTGAAGTTGTAATATTTTGGTTAAGTTTATTTACAATATTTCTTTTATCTTCATTAAGTTCAAAAGTTTTGTTTTTAATACTTTTTAACTCCTCCAAATTATCTCCAATATGTTTTATTAACTTTTCCTTGTCCATGTGTTGTTCACATAGTGGGCACTTATCGTGGCTATTGCTAGAAGATAATATTTTTTTAGCTTCTTCATATAATTTTATTCTTGATATATTTTTAACAGTTTCTTGTTTTTCTTGTAGTTCTACTATTTCTGCAATAAACTTATTCAAATCTTGTATGGCATTATTATTCTGTAATTCTTGAATTTGTTTTAAAATTTGATCTAGGTGTTCAATATATTCAGTGTGTTTTGGATCTAATTTTTTCTTAATTTCATCAATTGCTGTTTGCAAAGTTTTTTCATCTATAACTTGAGTAGATGTATGCTCTTGAACTAATTCATTAATTGCGGAGTAAAACTCTTTTTTATTTTCTATCTTTTTTCCACATATTTCTTTGATGATGCCTTGTTTTGAATCCTTTTTCTTTTCAAAGTCCTTATGTTCTATCTGTTTTTTAATGGAGTTAATAGACTTAACGAAAGTTTCTCTCAATGTTGTAATTGGCTCATAGCCAACGATACTAGATATGCCTATCAGTTTATCTTTTTTAGTTGTAAGGATAAAATCAACAAGATTGCGACTTCGCATCCATAGTTGTTCCTGGTAAAGGATATTCAATGTATTATTAAGCTTGTTACTATTGTTTGGCTCTAAAAATCCTTTATTCCTACCATTTAAGATTCTTTTTCCTGATAAACCTGTTGAAAAATGCACTTCAACAGATGATTCATCACTAGGGCCAGTTGTTACATTTTTTAGAGCATCTTTTAGATTTATTTCCTCACCAGCTAAGTGAGCAACTTTACCAGAAATGAACCATTCCAAAGCATCCAGAAAAGAACTTTTTCCAGATGCATTATCTCCATATAACAACGCAGATTGACCTATATCTAAATCTAGAGATACTTCTCTAGCACCTCTAAAGTTTTTCAGTTTAATTTTTTTTATTTTCATTTTGCAACATCAATGCAGTTCTTTTTTCGTTCAACTTTTTGAGTATAGTGTCTGGTTTTAATTTATTCTTTTTGTTCAAATCACATATAATTTCCACAACATGTGGAGGCAAGTTTTTATCGTTTTGTATTTCTGCAAAAAACTCGCCAACAATTTGTTTACCCGTTTTAATATCGTCCATAACTCTATCCTAAATATTTGCACTTGTTTCTATAACTTAATGTATGTGTATTGTCTAAATATTATCCATATATACGCACAATTATACTGAATATGTCTCTTTTTGTGTCGGTTATGCTATGTATTTTATTTTAGGATGGACAACAAAAGTGCATTCAAAGGTGTGGTGATAGAGGACGTTTCTACTAATATTGAAGAGCAGTGGTATGAGTAAACGCTCTTCCGCACAGTCAGTGCAAAAGATATGTTAGGTGATGTTAGTTGTTGTTGTAGAAGGAGGATGAGGTGTTTAGGCGATTGAGCGTAAGGTATAAACTAAAAAACTGGTCGGGTTCGACCAGTTTTTTAGTTATTCTCATTTGTTTTATGTGTGTCTTAGGTACCGCTTCTTGTGTTTTCCAATGCTTTTTGATGGTCAAGTGTCCAAGCATCTTTTGTTGCTCCGCCAAGATCAGCTACAGCCATAATATCAAATTCTAAGTTATTACAGTTTGCAGTTGAAGTAGCAACAAGGTTACCTGCTGTCGACCCCGTTTTTTGTGCCAGCCATTCAGCAGCAGTACCAGAAGTAGGATTTTCATTCATCCCAGAATTGTTATCACAATTTCCAGTAGAAGCACTACAGACGTTAACATTTGCTGTTGTTCTTCTAGTTATCGTTAATCCTGGTCCATTGTATCTATTTGGAGCGGTGTTAGGGGTTCCAGTACAACTCCCTGCTGTTTGAGTTCCGAAACCTACAACGTAAAGTAGTTCGCCCTCCGCAGAGAAACCCGACCCCACTAAATCAGTGGTTCCACCTCCCCATTCAGCATGGAAAGCTTTTTGAGCTGTATAAGCACCAGTTAATAATGCCTTTCCTTCAGACTGCATAGCTCTTCTTTGGAATGTTTGATAGTTTGGTATGGCTATAGCTGCCAATATACCTATAATCGCCACTGCAACCATTAACTCAATTAATGAGAAACCCTTATTACCTAAACTGTTACTACTCGAACTTTTGTTACTCAAACCTTTGTTGTTTTTTAAACTAATCATCTCAAACACTCCCTTAATGATTTTTGTTACTTGTTATTCCCTTCTTTCTTTGTTTTCTTTCTTTGTTCTAGTTTTTTTAAAACCTTCCTACCAATGATCCTTAGTCAACTGTCACAACCCAGACAAAAGCCCCTCAAGTTTATCTAGATTTTACCAAAAACAAATTTGGAAAAATTGGAAACTGTGGAAAAATTGGAAAATATATTCAAACTGCTATATTAGTAGAGTAACTTGACGCTGTTTATCTCTATAAGTTATGGTGTGCCTTCGCAGAAGAAGCTGGGGGATCTAGAGCATGCCAAAAAAATTATCTAAGAAAACTATAAAGACTTCCACTAAACAAAATAAAACCAACAATAAATCTTATACCAAAAAGCAGATTCATAATGCATTATTCATAAAGCTTTCTAAAAGAACTGATTTTTTAAAAGCGTTAATTACTAAGGCATTATCTAAGAAAGAATTATCCATGTTGGACTTAACTACTTTAAGACCAGAGCCAACAGTATTCTCTAACGATTCTTTTAAAGAAAGAAGAGCTGATGTTGCTGCATCTGTAAAACTCAAGGGAATGAGTGCTAGGGTTGGTATAATGTTTTTGTTAGAACATAAATCAGGTAAATCTAATGATGCGTTCTTGCAGGTGTTAGGCTATCAAACTAACTGTTATTTAGAACAAGGAAGTAAGAAAAAACTTAAAAGTATGCTCTATCCTTACTCAGTGCTAGTATATCATGGTAAAGAGAAATGGGATATTCCAGAAAGTTTTCAAGATGCCTATATGAAAGGATTAATGCCTAAGGATTTTGTAGGTACATTTGGTAGTAGTTTACTTAATTTTAGGTGTCCTAGTGTTAATTTAAGGAAGATGGATGTATTCAAAGAGTTTAGTGATAAATTTGCTATGTTGGCTTGTTTTGTGATGAAGAATATCTGGCATATGGACGATAATTTGTGATGGTTTGGACTATGGGTTGTCTGAGCTGTATAAGTGAGGCATAAGCTACATAAGGATAAGGATGTTAGGGATTTGTCTGCAGTATATAGCAGAACATCGACCCTAGATATTCCGATGTAAGGGTGTGATACTTAGATCATAGAGCGTAAGGCTTTGAAGAAGGAGGAGGTTTTTAGTGTGAGCCAGTCACTTGGTATATTTAACAAGGAAACCGTTTTTTGGTTTAGACTTTATGCTTTTAGATATTCTAGTTCAGAAAGGCCAGTGTAGCTAGAAATTGTGTTTAAGATGCAAGCCTTTACCTTGCATCTTTAACACAATTTCATGGTCTCTTTCCTGTATGCCTTTCTCTATGCCTTTCTCTATGCCTATTCTATACCTTTTTTAAAGGTTTCCTTGTTAAATATACCAAGTACTGGCTCCATAAAAATTGATGCCTCCTTAATTCAAAGCCTTAGGATTATGATCTAAGTATCACAGCCTTACATCAGAAAAGCTAGGGTTATGTTCTGAATATCGAGAACAAATCCCTAACACAAGCAATTATCCTAGCTCACAAACAGCTTAGACCTCCTTAGTCCAAACCATCACAAATATCACCATACATCAATTATCCCCCATATGCCAGATATTCTTCATCAAAACATCCAAACCACCATAAAATTTATCACTAAACTCATAATCCACCCCTTAAATTAACCATCAAGACACCAGAATCAATTAACCGTATAACTACTACCAAACTGTACCAACCAAAATGCCAAAGGCATTAATCCACATACCACCCAACATCGTTCAGAACAATCTTTCTGGCACATATCGACTTTCTCTTTAAGATGCATATAAGCACTGCAGTAAGGATATAGCATACTTTCCAGTTTTTTCTTACTTCCAAGCACCCAAAGCTAACAGTTAGTGTTGATAGCCTAACATTCTGCAAGAACTGCATACAATTAGATTTACCTGATTTATGTTCATAACAATCGCATTATACCATCGCCTAGCACTCATTCCCTTGAGTTTTACAATACAGCAACAGTCAGCTACTTCTTTCATTATAAAACAGCCACATCGTTAGCAAGAATACTGTTGGCTCTGGTCTTAACACGGTAGTTAAGTCCAACCTGCTATTCTTTAAGAGATTAAGGTAATTAGGTGGCAATTAATGCATTTAATGCACTTATCATGCATTTACAATGCTTTATGAATATGCTTATCTGCTGTTTGATACCTACGCATTACATTTACCGATTGGCATTTTAAGTTTAGCTGGCCAAAGCCTTTTTAGTTTTCTTAGATAATTTTTTTGGTGCTCTAGATCCCCCAGTTTCCTCTCGAAGGCACACCATAACTTATAGAGATAAACAGCGTCAAGTTACTCTACTAATATAGCAGTTTGAATATATTTTCCAATTTTTCAGTTGGGCGTTTTTCCAAATTTTTTTTGGAAACTCTAGATAGGCTGTTGAGGCCTTAGCTTTTGTCTGGGTTGTGACAGTTGACTAAGGATCATTAGCAAATAGGTAAACTAAAGGTTTTTAAAAAAACAAAAGAAGTAAAGAAGAAAGAAGGGAATAACAAGTAACAAAAAATCATTAAGGGAGTGTTTGAGATGATTAGTTTAAAAAACAACAAAGGTTTGAGTAACAAAAGTTCGAGTAGTAACAGTTTAGGTAACAAAGGTTTCTCATTAATTGAGTTAATGGTTGCGGTAGCGATCATAGGTATACTGGCAGCTATAGCCATACCAAACTATCAAACATTCCAAAGAAGAGCTTCTCAATCGGAAGCAAAAGGCTTGTTGAGCGGAGTTTACACAGCCCAGAGGTCTTTCGCTGCTGAATGGAGCGGAGGCACGACTGACTTGGAAGCATCTGGGTTTTCACCAGAAGGGGAATTAAACTACATTGCGGGCTTTATAACTCCCACTCCTGTAAATGCAAATTGTAGCGATAACGGTGGTGGAAGTAACACCGCTCCATCTCGTCATGGCGGAGGATTGACCTTAGCTGATAGAACGACAGAGCAAACTTGCGGTACGCTAGGTGCAACAGGGATTCTTTGTGAAAACAATTCTAATATCACAAGAGCAAATTGGCTAAACCCAGCAGGGGTTACTCCTGGTGACATTACAGCAAATTGCCAAAATGCTGAGTTTACGGCGGCAGCAGAAGCCAATCTTGGAAATGGAGGTGCTAGTGGTGATGCTGATAATGATGTTTGGACTATTAACCACGTGAAACAATTAGAAAACCCTAATAGTGGTGTATAAAAACTAACTTAAAGAACCAAAAAAGTTCTTATAGAAATTGACCTAAACACGATTTGTGTTTGGGTCTTTTTTTAACCCCCTCCAAAAAATTGACTGTGTTTTATCTTTAACTATGTTAAAGACTTACGAAACATTACAAGAGCCATTCCTTAGATAGAAAAATATAAACTAATCACAGAATGACTCGTTACATGGAACAGGAAGGCAAGTTATGGATTATGAACACTGCTTATTAGTTGCAAATATTGTAATGGCATCGGCCATGGTTGCTAGTGCAATAATCATGCTTGTTGCGGAATGTAGGCGAAATAAACAAGAAAAGCTAAAGCCCAAGCGAGATGTATTAAGAAGGTTAGTTGCTCACACTTATAGGCTTACAGAATCTCTGAAAGGACAAGATAGAGAACCTTTTGCTGCATTAAATGAAGCTAAAGTAGTTTTTGCAGACAGTGGTGATGTAATGGCAGCGTTAAGAAATATTCTTGAACATAAAGGTCATCTGAGCGAAAACATACGTAAATTAATAAAAGCAATGGCAAGCGAGGTGGGATATCCTGCGGATAGTATTTCTGGTGAGATGTTAGAACGTCCTTTCACTCCACCTGCCTCCTAGCTTTGTTTTGCATCATTAGATTAAAAATTTTTGTTAGCACCTTCTTCGATGCTTGTTGTGTCTCCGTATCTATAACAAGCATGCAGAAATTGTGATTCCAAAAATTCCATAAATTCCAATTAGGTTATTCCAACTTTTAGAAATTTGGATCCTTAAACCATCATAAAAGGCACTTTAAATGGCACGATTTTTGCTCCTTGTACTATTTAAGAAAGATAAATGAAGGAGTGTGTACAATGGTAAATAAACAAAATAATGGCGACTCAGACAGCAATGATAGTAATAAACCAAGTACTAAAAGGAGCAAGCCTTATCATAATGAATATTTTATAAGTATATTTACTATATCTGTATTCTTAAAGTCGTTTCTAAAGGAGTTTTTGGACTTTGAAGTTGTTTCAGTTTTGAACTGGGATGCTATGATTGTGGAAAAGGAAACCTTTAAAGATGGCAGAAGTGCAGATGTAGTTTGTTCTGTTCCGTTAGTACATAACCCAGCTATAAAAGTTAAGGTTGTTATAATTATTGAACACAAATCTAGATATGAAAGAACTATATATGAACAAATGCTCAAATATCAGACCCTGATATTAGACAGAGGTTTTAAGATCAACGATCCTACTCCAGTACTTGTGTTAGTATTTTATCATGGTAAGACTCCTTGGATATGGCCTACTAGTTTTCAAGAAGGTGTTTGGGGTGATTTAAAAATACCTGGTCAATTTTTAAGAAATATGTTAGATTTTAACATGATAGTTGTAGATACTAATAGTCGTAAGTTTAAGGATGCTATCAGTAAGAAAGACTTCATTTGTAGTGGTTCTTTAAATCTTCTGTCTTCTATTTGGGATTTGAAAGAAGTTAAGTTTGATGATTTTGTTGGTATTTTGAGT
The DNA here is from genome assembly GCA_965203875.1 of Bdellovibrionales bacterium. Taxonomy (GTDB): domain Bacteria; phylum Bdellovibrionota; class Bdellovibrionia; order Bdellovibrionales; family JAUICD01; genus CBDANC01. Next base: position 690,617 of record OZ241914.1, read on the forward strand.
AAGTTTACCGAAGCCGAATTGGATATGGACGAAGTGGTGTGTGATTCTGTTAGTTATGTGGGATCATATTCTAAGTTGAGTGAGTCTGATTTTATTAAGTTGTGGTCTGATGTTGAGTTTGATTTAAGGAGTAAGGGTATATTAAAGAAAGGAGGTTATATGAACATAAGAGAGAGATTAAAAGAAGAGTGGACGCATAAAGGAATAAAAAAAGGCCTGATGCAAGGTAGGCAAGAAGGTAGAGAAGAAGGTAGAGAAGAAGGTTTAGAGGAAGGTAAACACGAGATTGTGATAAAAATGCTGGGTAAGGGCCTGGATGCTAAGGCAATCTCTAGTTACACTGGTCTTTCTGAAAAGGATATTAAAAGCATAAAATCTAAGCCAAAAAATGGTTCTTCTGATTAGAATTACGTCTGTCATTTTTTAAAACTATATCAAACGTTGTAGCCAATAGCGGTGTGTAAGGAATAAAAACTAATTGAACGAACCAAAAAGTTTCTAATAGAAAAATTGACCTAAACACGATTTGTGTTTAGGTCGTTTTTTTATAACCTTCTAAAAAATTAACTGTGCTTTATCTTTAACTATGTTAAAGATTTACGAAACATTACAAGAGCTACCTTTTAGATTGTAAAAATATTTATATAAACTGATCGTAAGATGACTTGTTTACACAAAATAGAAAGGTAAAGTATGAGTTATGAACACTATTTATTAATTGCAAATATTGTCATGGCAGTGGCCATGGTTATTAGTGCAAGAATTATGTATGTTGCGGAATGTAGGCGAAATAAACAAGAAAAGCTAGAACCCAAGCGAGATGTATTAAGAAGGTTAGTTGCTCACACTTATAGACTTACAAAATCTCTAAAAGGACAAGATGGCGAACCTTTTATTGCATTAAATGAAGCTAACGTGGTTTTTTCAGATAGTGGTGATGTGATGAAAGCATTAACAAAAATGCATGATGAGTTAAGCAAGAAAGATCGTATGATTGATAATATAAAAAAACTAGTAGAAGAGATGGCAAAGGCATCAGAAGTTCCTGCGGATAATATTTCCAAGAAGATACTAGAACGTCCTTTCACTCCACCTACCTCCTAGCTTTGTTTCAGGCCTGACGGCCTTGTCATTCCACTAGCAAATGTTCGATAAAATTGAAGGGTCTTAGTGTTGCACAACCAACCTACAGCCGGCCGCTTTAACAAAATCTGTACGTGCAACACAGATGAGAGTAGAGCTTAGAGGGCCTTATGCTTTACTCCTACTAATCACCCTAAAAGCCACATACGCAGCAGCCAGAATTACCACAATAAATATATAATGCGTACCCTTCATAGCACCAAACATATCACCCAACTCAGAATGAAACCTATAACCCAACCACACAAACAAAGGCACACTCAACAAAGCAGCCAGCCCATCCTGCAAAATAAACACCCTAAACGGCACACCTACTATACCACAAGTCAAATACACACAAGCCCTTAGTCCAGGCATAAACCTTGCAGTAAAACATATCAGCCTTGCATTTTTTCTGATCTTATCAGACGCCTTGTCCATACGCTTTTTACCAAACACCTTCTTAAAAACAGGCCAGCTTAAAACCGCATACCCATACCTGCGGCCTATGCTAAACAAAATATAATCACCAATCAATACACCCACAAAACATACAACATTAGCCCACAACAGAGATATTGTTCCCTTACCAGCCAGATATCCAGCCGATACAAGCGTAATATCCTCCGGCACAGGAAGACCCAAACCACATAAAAATAAAACACCAAATATAATGAAATAAGCATTAAAGGCACTTGTAGCCCCAACCAGAAATGAAAATATCTTAAAACTATAAGTCTCTTTTTCCACAACAAATAACCCAACCACACCCCAGGCTTAGAGATGCTAACTTATACTAATAAAAAAATCACCACTAAATATTTTATCTTTTAACAATTTATGTCGATCCAGACTGTATGCTCTAAACCTATAAGCAAAGGTAAGGCAATATGGGAGAATTATTTTTTTTAATAAAAACATCCATTCTAACAGGCATTCTGGTTGTACTATCACAAGTAAGTATCAGAGGGAAAACCCTGGAGAATCATATACTGATGCGTTTTGAACAATCCCAAGTGGCTCAAGATGTGGCACATCTTTCAGAAGAATGCGTAGACTACCTGCTTAGCAAAAACTTTATCCAAGAAGTACAAAATCAAGCTATTAAACTAAAAAACGGCGTTAAAAACAAAATGCCAATAAACCAAAAACCTGAATAAATGTAAACCCGCAATCAAACTTGTTTTTAGATGCTTGCTTAATCTAGTAAGTGATAAGCTTCACCAAATCAATTTTAAATTGCGTAAGCTCGCAGGTATACTATTATCTATTTCTCAATTTAAGTTGTATTGAAGCCTGAACATCTCTTGATGTATCATCGTTCTTTTTTAAAGTATAATAATCAAAAAATGAGGAGCCATTGTGGTTCTTTAAATTCAAACGAATTTTTGGATGACCCAAGAGTAACTGCCACATTGTCTCATAGTCTTCTTGTTTGGCTGCTAACATTAATGCAGTATTACCTTCCTTATCTGTTTGATTTACGTTTATTCTATCAGGACTAAGTAAAAGTATCCGAACAGCCTCAGCATCACTTTTCTTAGTGGCTATTATAAGAGGAGTGTCGCCTTCATCATCCTTTATATTAAGGTTTGTTTCGGGATCTTGTGCCATTATCTTTAAAACATTGTGGTCACCTTTTTTTACCGCCCAGATCACAGGGTAACTCATCTCATAACTGATACGCTTATCCATAGATTTTTTAACTTCACTAGAAGGAATGCTGTTGGTATTTTTGCTGTTTAACAGAGAGTTATACTGCTTAGACCCATTCATAAGCTCTCCGTTGTCTAAGGCTGCCAGTATCGATTCTACCGCTCTGTACTCAGAATCGTCTTGCGGCTCCTTGTAGTTCACAGTTAAAGCCATTTGGCAGTCATTATGGTCTGTTTGCATTCGAGAAAGAGCTAAGGCATCCACAGCTAAACAAATTCTAGCCACAAGCATTACCACAAACAACACTGCCATTGATCCCCCATTTGTTATTACTAGATTATCCCGACGTTTTTATATACCGGTACGTAGTTTTATCATAAATACATTTAAGCACAAGAAAATAAAAACAATCTGATAAATTTACATTGTCTGTCACTACCATTTTAAGACACTTTCTTATAAAAGTTTCTAGGTAACAATTTTAGTCAGGCAGGTTGTGGTTATGTGTGGTATTAGGCTCTTTAGTTGAGATGGGGTGGCTGACGGGATTCGAACCCGCGGCCACAGGAACCACAATCCTGTGCTCTACCTACTGAGCTACAGCCACCATAGATAAGAACATTCAATGTATCAAATGTTTGGTAAAATTTAAAGACCTTTAGGTAGGTTTGTTTGTGGTGTAACTTGAACTTTGCACAACCAACCTACGGTTGGATCAATTTGCCGGCCTACGGCCGGCCGCTTTAACAAAATTATTAAAATTCACATGGACCTTCGGTTTTTCCACTACACTATCAAGTATTCGTTAAAACTTTAGGGCCTTGGCGTTGGTTAACATTTTATCAAATATTTTCTTAGCTACGCTTTAAGCCTTCTAGCTTACTGCTTCGCTAGCTTACATTTATTAAAAACGAAGACCTTTGTTCCTGGCATTCAACCTTTTTACATGCCTAAAAACGGTACTTCTACCCACACCTATCTTGTCAGCAAGATCTCCCACATTACCTTCCACTATTCTGAGTGCATTATCGTAGTATAATTTTTGTGCCTGCCTTAAAAATGCTTTGTACCCGCTAGGAGAAATATCAGAAATCTTGTGAGGCAAATTAATTCCCTGATCCATAAACCCTAATTCTTGTAGATCTATGTCCTGTATATCTAAAAATTTAATATCCGAAAGTTTGGTTCTAATTAAGGATCTTTCCACCACATTTTTTAACTCTCTTACATTTCCCTCCCAACTATACCATGCCAACTTTTGCAATGCAGACTCAGTAAGAAAAATATTAGAATTGCTCAAACCTAGCTCATTAAATTGCAACAAAGAAAAAAACTTAAATAGATCTGTTATATCACACATCCTGTGCCTAAGAGGATTGGTTCTTATCCTTATCACATTTATTCTATAATACAGATCTTTTCTAAATTGTCCTGAACCTACCATGCCTTCTAGATTTTTATTGGTGGCCGAGATCAACCTAAAATTACTTTGTATAGCTACACTAGAGCCAACTTTGAAAAATTCCCCGTCCTGTAAAACTCTAAGTACTTTTGCTTGCAGAGGTAAAGGCAAATCTCCTATCTCATCTAAAAATAAATCCCCTCCGTTGGCTTGTTCTATAAGTCCTTTTTTATCTATCATAGCACCAGTAAACGCACCTTTCTTATAACCAAATAGTTCGCTCTCTACCAAAGTTTCAGGAATACTGCTGCAATTTACCGCAACAAATGGACCAGTATTAGCATCTGATTTATTTAACATCCTGGCTATTAATTCCTTTCCGGTTCCACTCTCACCAGTAATCATCACGTTCGATCCTATATCCTTTAGATTCAAAATTAGCTCTCTAAGTTTATTTATAGATTGATCACTGCCAAGCATCTCATACTTACATGCTTCTTTGATTAATGATCCTAGGTTTTTATTAACTTCAGATTTTTTCAAAATAGCCGTAACCGTAGCGAGCATGAGTTTAGTAAATAGTCTGTGGTCTAATTTTAGATAACTATTTATAAAACTATGTTTTTTGCTAGGTTTTTTATCTATGTATAGGGCTATGTTGATTGAATTTTTAGTGTAACATTTTAATATTTTTAAAGAATTTTTATCTTTTAGATATGCTTCATTAACAACAAAAATGTCGTAATTATTTGCTAGTTCTCCAAAAGCTTCCTTTATGCTGCTTGCAAAGTATGATTGCTGGTGTATGTCTAGTATTCTAGACACTGAGTATTCTAGTTCAGTTAAGCCTAAAAATAAAAACCTAAAACTTTTCCTTTTTCTAAAGTCTACTTTGTTGTATGCCATTTAAGTACAATTTCCTTTCCACAGATAATTGACACAAGATTACCGGTCTAATACTAAATTTGATCTTATACAAATTTAATTTATCAATGCTATTGATAAGTTTTTTTTATTCTATAGTGATTTACTAGTGACAGTCGGTTTAATTTGAAAAATTGATAGCTTTAAGTTTTACAATTCCAAGTAAAATATTCATAAAGATTTTCGATTTTTAATAAGATACTCTAGCTTTACTTTGACCTACGGTCGGGCTGTTTCTCCAGTGTACATTTATTAAAAATTTTAGACCTTTAAGCAAATCTTTCGGAGTCTACCTTGAACGTTGCACAACCAACCTACGGTTGGATCAATTTGCCGGCCTACGGCCGGCCGCTTTAACAAAATTATTAAGATCCACATAGACCTTCGATTTTTCCACTACATTAGCAAGCATTTGTCAAAACGAAGACCTTTAATTAAAATTGAAAACCCTTAAGCAAATCTTTCGGAGTCTACCTTGAACGTTGCACAACCAACCTACGGTTGGATCAATTTGCCGGCCTACAGCCGGCCGCTTTAACAAAATTATTAAGATCCACATAGACCTTCGATTTTTCCACTACACTAGCAAGTATTTGTCAAAGCGAAGACCTTTAATTAAAATCGAAAACTTTTAATAAAAAGCATAGACGAAAAATCCCAGCCAAAGGCTGGAAATTGATCCAACCGAAGGTTGGCTATATTCCGCAGTTTCTGGCGGAGTGTTTAAATTTATTGGACCATGTATAAACTCTATTTTGTCTTAGCTTACCAACGGCTTCCAGTATTTTTGAATAGGAAGACTTATTTATATTGCATGCTTGAACATAGGCACTTAAAGATTCTTTATACTTTTTCATTTCCAATAGCACCCTTCCTTGTCCTAAATAGCATCGCTCGGACTTTCTATCCGCTGTTGTACATTGTCTAAAATACTTTAGGGCAGCTTCCCAGTTAGAAGTATCTTCAGACAAACTTGCTACCACATATTGAGCAAACTCAGATCTGGGAAATTGCTTTGCGGCTCTAGTTAATATTCTCATTGCAGATTGTGTTTTGTTGGTATACTTGTAAGCAAGCCCTAGATATATGTGGTTACTTGCAATTTTGTTATCTAAGAAAATCGCTCTTTGGCAACTGCTAATAGCATTTTCAAAAAAGTTTTCCTCAGTGTCGGTCTGGCATAATTTGGATATAGCCCGTGTATTTCTTGGAAAATATTTAAGTATGTCTGTTAAGACAAGTCTCATTTCGTACATGTTTTTCTGTTTTTCATAAATTTCCACCAAACCCCAACTTGCAGGTAAATGTTTTTTATAAACACTTAAGGCAGATTTATAACTAGCGATTGCACTATCATAGTCACCTAACATTATTTGTGCACGTGCAATTTCAGATTTGATCTTAGGAGACCTAGGTTTCATCGTTGATAATATTTTTAGATTTCTTAAAAGCTCTTTATAATCTTTTTTTTTATTATAAGCCTCTATGGACCACTTTAGAGATTCTTCAGTGGGGTTTTCGTTTGTTCTTCTTAGGTGCGTGATTGCTTCATCCAATTTATTTTGTTTGTAATATAGTATACCTAGACGTAGGTGTAGATTTAAATCATCAGGACTTTTTTCTAGCATCTTTTTTAAGGCTGGTACACTGTAACCTGCATTACTCTCTATATCTGTGTTTGTTTTATTACTGTGTGATTTTGTAGCAGGTAACAACATACCAACCAGAAACAGCAAAGTAGTAATTTGTCTTAGGCACAACATACATATATTCTATATGTATCATGAAAAGAATCAATACCAGTACTTTTGAATCAGGCCAGGCACTTGTGGAATATATTCTGTTGCTAATGATAGTACTTTTAATTTCTGTTGGTCTTTTATATCAGTTTAATCGTAGCGTAAGGTCGTACGTGAACGTATTTTTTGGGGAATATGTAGCATGTTTAATTGCCTCTGGCCAGCTGCCTTCGTTGGGGAGTGAGGATAGCACAGGTTGCGAAAAACCTTCGTTTAGTTTTAGCAGTACGGATGAGTCTTTTTCCAGTGCTGATAATTCAAATGCATACGACGGAAGTAATAATAACACTGGTTCAAACGTGGTGAATAACAATAGAGGTAGATCATTAGGCAGTACTAGTTTGAGTGGAGCAGCAGGAGGAGGTTCTAGGGGAATCAGTTCAAACGGTAGTGAAAGTGGCCGTATTCCAATATCAGATTCTTCTGACAGTGCAGGGGATAATAGTGGCGGTTTAGGATCGTCATATGGAAGAGAAAGTAGAGTTTTGGTCAGTGATAGTTCTCAAGCGGCAAGTGATTCTAGATCTAGTTCTGGTAGGATGAGAAATGTGCCGGTGAGTTCGCTGGATGTTGAAAAAGATCAAGACACATTGCAAGCAAATCAAATGGTAAGTCCGGATCAGATAGGAAAAGTTAGATTAGTGCCTATATCTGAAACAGGTGGTAATAGAATTGATGCCAGTCAAACAGATACGGGTTTGGATTTATCAGGGTTTATAAAATGGTTGTTTATAATCGGCATACTCATTGCGATACTGGTATTGCTATTTATGCAAGCAGTACAGATTAAAAAAGGTTTGGAGAAATAATGTAATTGTGTAAGAATGCTTTGATGCAGAGATTTTTGAAACGACAATTAGACTGTTCTTGTGTCAGGGTTTGTACTCCAGATTATGCAGCAAATAGTAAAGTTTTCTCTCTAGAAGAAGCAGATGATCTTATCAGTCGGGTGGTATTGAAGCAGGCTTCTAAGTGTGTATCGTTATACGACAAAACGGTTAGAAACTTTGTTGGTCAGGATATGACAAAACTAGATGAACAGTTGAATGATATAAAGAAACAGTGGGACGATTTTTCAATGAGACTTGGTGCGATACCAGAAGGTATTGGCATTGTAGATTTTAATGCTGGGCAGGGGAGACAATTTTGTTGGAAATATTACCCTGAGGCCGATCTTCGTCATGAAAGCAACATATTGTACTGGCATCTATCCAGCGATGGGTTTTTAAGAAGACTTCCTATACGCAATTTTTCAGTTGCAGATTCCTCACCTAACATAGATGAGAAGCTTCTGGTTATTCATTGATCAGACAAGGTTTAGTTGCTGTAACCTTTTATTTTGTACATGTGATCTTCTAGCATCTCAGCTACACGCAAGTTTTTTTGGTATCTTGCCCAATCAATAGCCAAGAAACCATAATCGTCTTTGTGGAACACATCAACATCGGTTGTAAGCAGAAGCTTGAAAAGGTTCATTCGGTTGAGTGTCATAACTCCATTGTCATGTAGTTTAGCTGCATATATTATTGCACTTGAATCCGAAATAGAGTCAGCAATATTGTTATCTACTTTAGGTGAATTTAAAAACAGCTCTATTGTGCCTAAATCTAGATGCTTGCTTGGGTCGTTCTGTGTGAAAATTGCCCAGATAAGCGGTGTTCTTCCATCAATATCCTGAATATTTGGGTTTGATTCTGGATGCATTATAAGCTCTCTAACAGCATATTTGTTGTTGTGCATAGCTGCCAAGTGAAGAGCTGTGTACCCTATACCATCTTGTTCATTAACATCCACACCATGTTCGAGCAACAGCTTCAAAGCATCGGTACATCCGTATCTAATTGCTCTCATCAACGGAGTTTGATCACTCTTGTCAACTAATCCTGACCTTGGAACATCTTCTAATCTAAGGCCTAGTAAATCTAAATTACATGTGGCCAGGGAGTGGTATATGTCTTTTGAAGCTTGTGTTTCAGAGGCTATTCTGCCTCTTCTAATTAAAGCGTCTAAACTGCTAGGAGGAGGATTGTCGGGATTTGAAGAAGGATAGTCACCTGAAGAATCAGCAGGATGACTACTATTACCGCTCGTCGAAGACAAATCATCCCCGCATCCGATAAACAGCATAGACAGGCATAGGATAGAAAATAACCTCATATCATCTCTAGTCTACAATATTTTTTCTTTCAATATGCTTTTTTCAGGTTGTTTTTGTACCAAAGTCAAGAGCTACTTAGTTTGCATTTTTAGGTGCATTAGTTGCTCTTTCCAGCATATCCAAAGCCCAATGACTGTTGTCATTTTTTTGTTTCACCCGGTATAAGGCTGTAACAACATCTTCTCGATCTAACTTAGGAAGTGCTAGAAAATAAGCTAGCATAGTTCTGTACTTATTGAATTTAACTGAGTCGTCAGGATCGTCTATTCCAGGCCTATGAGTCAAACTCCAAGGCTTATCAATAAGATACATAAGAGCGGTTTGACCGGTATGATCTGCTGCATTTACATCTATATCAGTATGTCTTAGCAATAGTTGTAAAATTTCCTCAGTTTCAGCGTTAGGATTATTTGCTCCGGTTGTTAACCATATAAGCGGAGTTTTTTTGTGGATATCTCTGGGATTCACATTAATATCTTGGTGTGATAGTAGTAAACTAGCAATCTCCAACTTAGCTACCGAATAATGAAGAGCGGAATGTCCGATGCCGTCCTGCTCGTTAACATCCACACCATGTTCAAGCAAAAGCCTTACAGCTTCAGTGCACTTACGCTCTGCTGCTATTAGCAATGGAGGGTTGCTACTTTTATCAACCAACCCTGACTTTGGAATACTCTCCCATTCAAGGTCTTGTAAGTTTGAGTCACATTTATATATAGCTTCATATATTTTTGCCTGTTGTGTAGATAGGTTAGCTAAACCAGCCTTAAACTTCTGAAAACTGCGAGCCTCTGGGTCTGTGTCGTCTGCTTTGGCCTTTGTACTGTCTACTGTATTAGCTACAAGCTTTTGATTTGCAAGTGCATCACCTGCACTTTTATCGCCCAAGTTTTTATCGTCTTTGTCGGTACATCCAGCAGCAAATGCTGTGCTTATCAAGATACAAAATAATTTTCTCATAACCACACTCCTAATAGAAGAGGTATCGGATCGGCAACCTCGGTACTTTAGAGGTTAAAATAAAAACCACAAAAATTAGCCGTTTTTCTACATCATCGTTTTAGCCTTTTTTGCTTTTTCATACTCTTCTAAAATTTCTACTACTTTCACATGGTCACGAAGTCTTGCAAAGTCTATTGCTTTAAGCCCATCGATTGCTAGATTAATGTCTATGTCGGGGCGTTTTAATAAAAGCATGGTTATTTCAGGGCCTCTACCATAATCTGGTCCATGATTATCTACATCGGTGGTAAAGACTTGTCTCAACATAGCAGCCATAATGAGAGCAGTTCTCCCGTGTTCATCTATGGCATTTACGTCAACTTTATCTGAGTCCAATAATAACGTCATAGGTTCTATTCCAGCAGCAGAATTGATATTTCTGAAAACCGCCCAAATAAGGGGAGTGTAGCCACTTAGGTTATGAAGGTTGGGATTTATATCAGGATGTTCCAAAAGCTCCTTAGTAATGACAGGATTATTGCGTGAAACCGCATAGTGTAGAGCTGTATTTCCAATTCCGTTTTGTTCGTTAACATCTACGCCATATGCAATCAACTTTCTTACTACTTCCATGCAGGACTTATTGTGCTCAGAATTCAAAATAGCTTTGGCCAACGGGGTATAATTACTTCTGTCGCTTACATCATGGGTTTTGAGAGCATCTGCCTCTAATACTTGGTCAATATAATCTACATCACATCTATTAATTGCACCAAAAATTGTGTCTCTGTTCATAAGATCAAGAGCTTCACTAACTCCTTCTATAGGAATGTTCACAGACTCGGGGGCATCGGTAATGTAAGGTTCTTCTACTTCTGCTGCTGTTTCGAAACTTGAATCTTCTATAACTTCAGCATTTTTTCGTATGTCAATGGTATCAGAAGATGTTAATAATCTGGCAAGATCTTCGTCTGCTATATCATGTCGGTCAAGAAAATTTCTGAGTGCATTGCTATCGTCACGATTTAATACAACACGAGACTGCGATATCAAATTTTTGATTGAATCAGCAGTCAATAAAACAGGCTCTTCCTCTGCCAGACTGACAGCTACAACTGCAGAATCGTCTCCTGTATCAATAGTATCCACGGTAACAACAACAGGATCCTCGTACCCTGCATCCACGTTCATAATAACAGAATTTTCACCTACTGTTACGTCGTTTACTCTTATGCTTTCCGGCATGTCTTCCGGTGACACAACTTCCATACTACTGCTGGCATCGGCACCATCATCTTTTTTGTCTTTACATCCAAAAGATAAAGCCGCTAGAAAAAGCAGGCTAAATATGGTAATAGATTTCATCATCCCCTCCTCTGGTTACTTAACCCAACCTGACATTTGAAGCATCACATCCAAAACACCTAAGAAGAACTTGAAGAAAAACTACTCCTACTACTCTAACATCTGCCCCAACTGTATGCTCCGTCGCCCCAACTACCTCGATTGCCCAGGTAGGCGGCAAAACTAACAAGTTTTAATCCAGCTTACAATTTAATAAACAATATAGAATATTTTTTACACACTAGAATTAGTGTTTTAGTTGGACATTGTATATTTTGCCTTATTAAAATCTATGCATGATAAAAAAACTGGCAATAAAGGCGTTTGGAACCAAACACGACCGGGAAATGAAAAAAACCAGACCTCTGGTTGATAAAATAAATTCCCTAGAAAATAAAATTAGCACCCTAAGCGATGCTGACCTTTCCAACAAGACCAACGAGTTTTTACAACTTTTAGAAAACGGCCAAAATCTGGACGAACTACTGCCAGAGGTATTTGCTGTTGTAAGAGAAGCGGCAAAAAGAACCCTGAATATGAGACATTACGATGTACAACTTATAGGTGGGTATTTTCTTCACAAAGGTCAAATTACTGAGATGAAAACAGGTGAGGGTAAAACTCTTGTGGCGACCTTAGCAATTTACCTAAATGCACTGACAAAAAAAGGTGTTCATCTGGTAACCGTAAACGACTATCTAGCTTTAAGAGATGCTGAATGGATGGGTAAGTTGTATAACTTTTTAAATTTATCAGTGGGAATAATCACACATAATAAGTCAGATAAAGAAAGAAAGCAGGCTTACAACGAAGACATCACATACGCCACAAATAATGAGCTAGGGTTTGATTATTTAAGAGATAACATGAAATATTCTTTGGAAAGTTATGTTCAACGTAAGCACAACTTTGCAATAATAGATGAGTGCGACTCTATATTAATTGACGAAGCAAGGACACCATTAATTATTTCAGGGCCTTCTGAGCAATCAACTGACAAATATTTAAACATCAATAAGATAGTACCAAAACTAAAACTAAATGATCATTTCACGATAGAAGAAAAATCTAAATCGGCTATGCTTTCAGAATCAGGAAATGCTAAAGTAGAAGAACTTTTAAACATAGATAACTTATACGAACCACAGAACATAGATCTATTGCACCACATATACCAAGCATTAAAAGCACATCATCTATATAATAAAGACACCGACTACATGATAAAAGATAACGAAGTTGTCATAGTGGATGAGTTCACAGGTAGATTGCAACCAGGTAGAAGATGGAGTGACGGTTTACACCAAGCAATAGAAGCCAAAGAAGGTGTTAGAGTAAAAAGCGAAAATCAAACTCTAGCATCCATTACCTATCAAAATTATTTTAGAATGTACTCCAAACTTTCGGGTATGACAGGTACTGCGGACACAGAGGCTGTAGAGTTTAAAAAAATATATAACTTAGATGTGACCGTAATACCTACTAATAAGCCAATTACTCGCAGGGATATGGACGATGTTATTTACAAGACAGAGGATGCTAAGTACAAAGCTATTGCGAACGATATAAAGGATAGAAACAACAACGGGCAACCTGTACTAGTAGGTACGGTAAGCATAGATAAGTCAGAAAAACTCAGTAAGTTTTTAAAAGCTATTGGTGTTGAACACAGCATATTGAATGCTAAATATCATGAAAAAGAAGCAGAAATTATTGCACAGGCAGGTAGAAAAAAAGCTGTTACCATAGCGACAAACATGGCGGGTAGAGGAACCGATATAGTATTGGGAGGTAATCCAGAAGCACTCACCAAACATTATAATAAAAACCAAGACTCAGAAAATTTTAGAGCTGCATTAAATAAATATATTTCAATCTGTGATACAGAAAAAAAGGAAGTTCTAAAAGCAGGAGGGTTACATATAATCGGCACAGAAAGACATGAATCCAGAAGGATAGATAATCAATTAAGAGGAAGATCAGGTAGACAAGGTGATCCTGGCAGCTCTTTATTTTATTTGTCCATGGAAGATAGTTTGATGAGAATATTTGGTGGAGAACGTATTAAAAAAATCATGCACAGGTTGAATGTGCCAGATGATGATCCAATCACAGCACCTATGGTTTCTAGAGCCATTGAAGGTGCTCAACGAAAAGTGGAAGGACATAACTTTGATATAAGAAAACACCTAATAGATTATGACGATGTAATGAATCAACAAAGGCAAACAATCTATTCACTTAGAAAGCAAGTGTTAGATGGTAATAACACAGAGGAAATAATAAAGGAGTACTTAAGTGAGCTAACCTCACTTGCATTGGATAATTATGCTCCAGAACAAGAGCAGTCCGATAAGTGGGATAAAGCAGGATTTTCTAGTTCAATATCTAAAATGTTTGGCTTTGATATAGATATATCAAACACTAATACCTCACAAGAGCTAACCGAGCTTACAAAAGAAAAAATCAAAATAGCGTTTGAAAAACAAAAAGAAGCACTAGGTGAAAACTACGAAAATGTTAAAAAAATAGTACTATTACAGACTATAGATAATAAATGGAAGGACCACTTGCAAATAGTTGATCATATCAGAGACAGCGTTTCCTTAAGAGGATATGCACAAAAAGATCCTCTGATAGAATACAAAAAAGAAGCCTTTGGTGCATTTGAGTCCATGGATTATTCCATTAAAAAGGAAGTAATAGAAAAGTTATTTAAAATTCAAATTGTAGAATCTCAAGATGTGAGTTCGTTAGATAAAAGAGATATTCCTAAAGATATTAAAATGTCATCAACAGAAACAAATTTACCTTTTGATAAAGTGAATAAACCTATAAAATCAGCAGCACCTTTGATGAGAGATACGGCTAAGGTAGGAAGAAATGATCCATGTCCATGTGGCAGTGGGAAAAAATATAAAAAATGTCATGGAGCTTAAATGACATCTTGCCCTAAGTGTAAAAATATAGTTGAGGAAGCCTTTGGCCTTACCACTTGCACAGAATGTGGAGAAAATTTCTTTGCAGGTGATACAATGTCTGATGATCAGTTTGCTTCCGAAGAACAAGAGGATTTAGAACGTGACGAACATGATGTTGTAGGTGCAACAGAAGAAGCAGCGACAGAAGATGTTTTTAAAGATCAATCTAAGTTTACAAACAATGAATTTGAAGATGACAGCTTATCGGATCAATCTACAGAAACTTTTCCATCCTGTGATGATAATGAAGATCAAAATGAAGACAATCTATTTAGTGATAAAAACCCTTTAATAGACAACGTAACGGAGGATGTTCAAGAAAATGATTCATCCAGCGATATATACTATGACATTGAGATTGAAGGAATCGATTCTCCAGATATTACAGAACAAGTGCTAGAAATGTTAGATGACCCTAGGTTCAACTGGAATATTAGTGAGGATAGTATTAACATGGGAAAACTTGTCTTAAAAAATGTTAGTTCTGTGAAAGCTCACATGGTGGTGTGCTACATGACGGGCCTGCCAGTAGAACTAAAATGGTATCAAGTATAGTTATTTATCCCAACTTGTGCCCTTAAAGATGTCAACTTTAAGAGGTACTTTTAGCTTTACAACATTTTCCATACAATTTTTTATAATATCGATACTCTCTGATAAACATTCATCTTTAATTTCAAACACTAGCTCATCATGAACTTGTAATAGCATTTTAACATCTAGTTTTTTAGATGATATTTCTATCATAGACATTTTAACTACATCACTTGCTGATCCTTGAAGAGGCGTATTAATAGCAGCTCTTTCTGCTATTTTTCTTTTAAATGAGTTATTAGAGTTTATATCAGGTAATATCCTTCTTCTACCAAATAAAGTTTCGACATATCCATTTTTTTTAGAATCCTCAACAACTTTGGTCATGTACTCCTGTACCTTAGGAAATTTTGAAAAGTAATTATCTATAATTCTTTGAGCTTCATATTTGGTCACTTTAATAACGTTGGATAAACCAAATGCCGTTTGTCCGTACGCTAAACCAAAGTTAACACTCTTTGCAATTCTCCTTTGATCCTGAGAAATTTTGTCAGGAGATACGTTAAATAACTCACTGGCAGTTATGGCATGCACGTCCATATCACTGAAAAAAGCGTGCTTTAATCCATCATCATCAGTTATATGAGCCAGAAGACGAAGCTCTATTTGAGAATAATCTGCCGATACAAGTTTAGAGCCTTTAGGTGCTATAAAAGCTTTACGGATTGTTTTTCCTCTTTTAGTCTTTATAGGTATATTTTGTAAATTTGGATTTACACTAGATAACCTACCAGTTATTACACTAGACTGTCTAAAATGAGTGTGAATCCTATCAGTATCAGGGTTTACAATCGTTGGAAGCACGTCTACATATGTAGATTTAAGTTTTGTTATTTCTCTATACTCAATTAAATAATTTATTATTGGATGTGCGTTGGATAAAATTTCTAGAACCGAAGAGTCAGTAGAAGGTCCTGTTTTTTTTGTTTTGATAACCTTAAGACCTAAATCTTCGAATAACACTTTGGCCAGTTGTTTTGGGCTGGATATATTAAACTCAGATCCTGCTAGCTTAAAAATTTGACTACTTAATTTTTCCAGTTCATTTTTTAGTTTATCAGACTGAAGTTTCAAATAGTTTGTGTCCAATAAAATGCCATTGAGTTCCATATCAAACAAGACTTTTGCTAAAGGTAATTCTATTTTATAATACACATCCTTCGTACTACTCTTATTTATCCTACCTTCTAGAATAGATGCTAGCTCCAAATGGGCAGCATATAAATCTTGAACTTTGGGTAATGCAGGGAGTTTTTCATTAAGATATATCTGATATACTTCATGAAAACTACCCACCTCTTTTAACTCCAAAGAGTACACGGCTAGACTAGTACTCCATACAACTTTTTGAGATTTTGTAAACCCAAGCTCTCTGAATAAAGCTTTTGGATCAAAACCTCTCCAATTAAGTTTTAAATGATCTAAATATTCTAAAATTTCTTCTTCACATGTAGTTGTATATAAAAATTTGTCCTTACCTAAGGCCACTCCACCTGGATATGAAAATCCCCACACAGTATCGCCTTCTTTTAAGCTTTGCTTGTTCAGTTTCTTAACAGTTACATCATTTGATTTTTCTGATGTTTTTGTTCCAAGTAAAGTTTTTTCAAAAAACTTAAACTCTAATTTTTTTAGAAGTTTTTCTACATTCATACGATCTATATCTTTTTGTTTTAAATCTGCTATGTCTACATTAAAGCCTTTTATTTTAGTTTTAATTGACACTAGTTCCTTTGACAAGAAAGCTTCATCTTTACCTTTTACAAGTTTTTGCTTTAGTTTTTCATTTTTTATTTTGTCTAGATTGTCATAGATATCTTCTAGTGAATTGAATTGATCCAAAAGTTTACCTGCTCCCTTTTGACCTATTCCATATACCCCTGGAACATTATCAGAAGAGTCACCACAAATTGCTAGGTAATCAATCATTTGATCAGGCTTAACTCCCCATTTTTTTATAACAGCATTGTTGTCATACTTTACGTCTTTCATTGTGTCCCACATAGTGACGTTTTGTCCTACCAGCTGAGCAAAATCTTTGTCTCCACTTACTATTACTACTTTTAGAGAAGTTTTTGCCACGTTACACAAAGTGCCTATCAGATCATCTGCTTCATAACCTAACTTATCAAAACTAGGTATACCCAGTGCTTCGGTAATTTGTCTCAAGTAGGGCACCTGTAGTTCAAGATCATCTGGCATTTGACCTCTGTTAGCCTTGTAGTCATCAAATAACTCTTTTCTAAAGCTAGGCTCTTTTCTGTCAAAACAATAGGCTATGTAATCAGGTGCTACATCATTTAACAATTTTATGGTCATTTGAATAAAGCCGTACAACGCACCTGTGGGAAAACCTTCTGAAGTCGTAAGGGGAGTTTTGACAGCATAGTACGCTCTAAAAAACATACTACTTGCGTCAACTAAATAGAGAGATTTCATTAAAATTCAAGATATGGTTTAAGGAGCATTTAGATATTCTTTTAACTCTTTGCCAGCTTTAAAAAAAGGAACCGTCTTTTGTTTTACGTCTATAACAGCACCAGTTCTGGGATTTCGTCCTTTATAGGCTCCATACTTACGATTAACAAATGAACCAAACCCTCGTATTTCAACTCTATCTCCTCTGATAAGAGCATCAGAAATGGAATTGAACAAAGTATTTACCACTGTCTCAGCTTTAAGCCTGGTGATACCGGCTTCCTCCGCTAGTGTGCTTACCAACTGTGACTTAGTCATATACGCTTCCTTTGGCCTAGTATTATTTAGTACAATAATCTTTTCAACTTTTTTTTGAATATTTATAGCTGATTGTCTCCCTGAATAATTGATGCTTTGTAGTTGTGGTTAATATAGGCCAGTATACACAGTATAAAAATAAACAACTTGCCTATATGTGCATCTATAAACGTCACGTTCGTTAAACCACCTACATGTAGAACAACTTGAGCACCCATGGCACCTAAAACAAAAGATCTGTGATTTACATTGCCTCTAGGTATGTCTACCAAAAGATCATAAGATATAAGCATAAATGTTAGGATAAACAACAAATAACTGACAATTCCAATAACTCCCACAGAAGCCATCCACTCTATGTACATGTTGTGTGCATGTGCAGTAATTCTTCCCACTTTTCGATTTTGCCATAGGCCTACACCCAATATTGGGTTTTCATAAAATGCTTTCATTTGGTCATTCCAAAGTATTAGCCTCTCACTATTACTGGAGTACTCCATGTCCACAATACTATTAACCCTTGCTTTTATGTCAGAAGATGCAAAATATATCGAAGTACAAGTCAATATAGTAACAACTGTGACTAAATAGAAAATTCTTTTGGATACAAAAAAACTCATTGTAATTACTGCGGCTACAACAGCTATCCAAGCACCTCTAGAGTATGTCCACATTACACTAAGAGCCATCAATATTGAACTTAAGCCAAGTAGAATAGCTCCCTTATAATTTTTAAAATTACCTGTCATCAATCTAGCTACAACAAAACATAGTACCATAGCAAAACAGTATGCATATTTAAGATGATGTTCTAAAAAACCAATCACTTGATATTCATTGTTTAACTGATATACTTTTCTGTGAGTCATACCTAAATAATTATTAAAATCGATTCCAGTAAAGTGCTGTATTATTGAATAAATAGAAATGATGGTGGCGGTCACAATTAATGTGTTTACCAAACGGTTAATTCCAGGAAATAAACTAAGAGCATAAGTAAAGAAATAAATGGGTATTATCCAACCTACACCTTTAATAATATATCTGAAAAATTCATAGTTTAACCAATCAGTAATGCCCATTATTTCAATAAAATCTCTGGTTGTATGAACGTTTTCAAATACACTTACTAACAAACTTACTACGGCAACCGTACATAATATCCAAATCCACACATCACCACCAATCTTAAACAGGGTGATCTCCTTATTGATGCAGAACTTATCTATTACAATGTATACAATGGTCAAAAAAGAAATTATCCATCTTAAGTATTCAGATAAACTTTCGTTTAATAAAAGACTTACTGTGTAGATTATAAGAAGATATGGTATTGGTGATCCAAATATATTTTTTAACGTTATAAGGCTAGCATGTTCCACTAGTGAGTTTTCTTTTCGTATTTCAGGCTTTTCCAGCCAGGTTTTAACCCTTTGACTTGGTGTATTTATAAATCTCAATTCTTCCTCTTTTTATAAAATTTGGAAAGAGCTAACATTTGCATATAAGATTTTATGGTCGAATCAACCATATTTTTTGTATCAAATAATGGGACTATTTTTTCTTTTGCCTTTTTTCCAATTTTAATAGTGTTTATTTGTTCTGTAAATATATTGAGAATCAAATGTGATAATGCATTTGCATCGGCGGGTCTTATCAAGAATCCGGTATCTCCATGGTCGATAATAGAAGAAGTAGCACTAACTTCAGAACCTATTATAACTTTTTCCTTAGCCATAGCTTCTAAAATTGCAGGATCAAACCCTGTGCTTTTAATACTGATGTCTATAAATACATTAGACCTATCTACATAGTCTATAACCTCACTGTATGGTATATTTCCAGTGAATGTAACCTTGCTACCCAGAGCCAAGTTATACATTTGTCTTTCGATTTGTTTTCTTTTAGGTCCATCACCTATTATAACTAAATGAGAATTTGTTTTTTTAATAGCAACATGCTCAAATGCCTTTAGTATATTTTTTAATACGCCTACGTGGTTCATATCAGATATTGTCACTGCGACTTTAACGTTATCTGGAATAGAATGGGTTGGTTTTTTTTGGTGTTTGTTATATACGACACCTAATTTTGTTCCATATGGGATGGTATAGATTCTTTTATCAGGATAAAAATAATACCGCTCTAAAACCAATCTCTGCCTAGGAGAAGATACAAACACTCCATGAGACTTTTTAAGTAGTTGCCTATCAGTTGTAAAATATGTACTTAAATATTTGTATAAGACAGCCAATGAAGTTACAAGCATACTTCTTAAGGTTTCTTTCGCCATTCCTACTATATAAAATATTTTAGAAAGAGATGTAGCTCTTATGTCAGAAGCGATCGCTATTTTATTTTTTTTAAAATCTTTTGCTATAAGAAGCCCTACTTGGTCCACAATATGTACAATGTTAAAGGGTTTTTCTTTTTGTAATTGGATAAATTTTTCGTATATTTTGATTTTTGAATATTCTTTGAGTTTTGGCTTTTTAACCAACGCAAAGCTTATGTGCTTTTTGACAAAATCTAGATTTTCTTGGGCTGTGGCCATGATTGTTACAGAATGGCCTAGTTCTATAAGTCCTTCAGATAACGTCCATAAAAAACCCGGTTCAACGACTATATCTGCATCTTGAGCATGTATACTACGTGCTATAAAACAAATATTCAATTTGTCAGGAAGCTGCATAACTTCTTGCTCCACAACACAGGAATTAGATTCTTAGATTAAAATTTATTAATTAAAGAGTCAATGCCGTACACGCTTGATGGAGTACGGCATCTTGCTACTTAAAGTAAGCTAGCTAGTTTGTATCTTCTTCCTGACGTTGTCTTAGTTCGTGATCATGTAGTACTTGCATCATTTTTTTGTTGTTTGATCTTGCGGCAAAATCACTTGCAGACATGCCTAGGTAATTTCTTATTTTGGTATCAATATCCTCTCTTGATAATAGAATCTCTGTAGCAGGGATATATCCTTGCCGTACGGCATGCATAAGAGCTGTTTCTTTTTGTATAGTGAGCGTGCTATTAACTTCGGTATCGGGTCTTGAAACCAGCAGTTCTAGTATGCTCATAGTTCCATTTTCAGCCGCAGCTATTAGTGGAGTTCTTCCTCTGTCATCAGGTAAGTTTACGTCTATATCTTTTCTACCTAAAAGAGATCTAACAGCATAATGTCTACCTAGCGATGTGGCTATTAAGAGTGGAGTTTCACCTTTGTTATTTTGTATGTTCAGGTTTATATCTTCCCTGGCCACAAGTTGGTTCCAAATATTGGTATTAAAAAAATTAGCTTTTGCTGCTAGAGTTAGTGCAGATTCTCCTCTAACATCCTTTAAATTCGGATTTGTGACTCTGCTAAGTAGTAATTGTTCTACGGCACTTTCGTCATTGTTTTCAACAGCCTTAATAAGTGGGGTCTTACCGTAGATATCCTGCACATTCGGGAAAGCATACTCATCTTCTACTTTAACCGTCTCAACTTCATTACTTCTTGCAGGAGTTTTTGGTTTAACCACAGTGACCGCACTTGCATCGGATGGCTCTTCTAATTGTATACCGTTTATCCGTTGTACTTGTGGTGTTTCTGTATGTTCTACAGCATCTCCAGGTTCTGGCTCAACTAAAGCTCCTGTTGTATCTTGACCAGGTTCTCTATCAATCGCAACAGTATCAACCACAACAATACTTACAGTGTCTGGTTTACTTTCTACTACTTGGCTGGTTGTATCCTCAGACTCATCTTGCATCAAATCAACGGTAGTAGTACCTTGATCTTTTTTATCCTGAACTGTGACGGTGTCTGTGCCTTCTTTCACTTCTTCTAAAGTTTCTTGAGATACGTCTACAATTTCCACTTGTTCTGCTGTAACCTCTTCTTTTTGAACATCCATACCAGGTTCTGGTTCAACAACCACCTTGGTAGTATCAGCCTTAGCAGTGTCAGTCTGAACTGTGGTAGTATCAGTGGTAGTATCATCAGGCTCGACTACGGTAGTATCAGTTTTTGCAGTATCAGGTTGAACTACAGTGGTATCAACTTTAGTAGTATCAGGCTCAACTATAGTAGTGTCTGCTTTAGTAGTATCGGGTTCAACTATAGTAGTATCAGTTTTGGTAGTATCGGGTTTAATCCAGTGTCTGCACCATATCCACACACAGTCAGCAATAGAATCTGTAGGGGATACAACAGAATCTGCAGGAGCTTCTGGCTCCTCTATTATTGTTGTATCTTGATTTTTAGTCTTAGAAATTTTAACAAGTTCATTTAGTACATCCGTAAAACCTTCTCTTTCGGCTATCGTAATAGCGGTGTCTCCGTCTTCATTTTCTATGGTTACATCTACGCCAGGAACGGATACTAAAATTTTCACTAATTCTACGTCGTTTGCTTTAACTGCCTCTATCAAAGCAGTATTTCCTCTGTTGTTAGTGGCATTAATTTTTACGTCTAATCCACGTTCCAATAATTCTACGACAATCGAATCCTGACCCTCAACAACGGCAGTGATTAAATGGGTGTTGCCATCTTGATCGACAGAATCAACATTTATATCTTCATTACCCAGGCTTTTAACACCTTCCAGATCACCGTTTTGGATCAATACGGTTACACCTATATCAGCCGTTTGCTCGGTATCCTGATCGACATCAGCACAACCGTTCAACACCAAACTCATAACAGCTACTAGAAATAATTTATACTTTGTCATTCTAAATCCCCCTACAAAGCCTAAAACAACGACCTATTTACAGTCAACTAAACAACAGTCTTTAGTTCATATACCACAAAACAATGACCAAATCTACCACAACAATATCGGACACAATACAACTAAGGACAACACACAAGAGTCCAAAAGAGCACGAATAGTAGCTATATTCTGGTCAAAAGTCAATGTATATCATTTACAACTACTAGGTGCTAACCGCCACTTACCATCTTTTTGTCTAAGTTGTACTTGGATATTTTCATCAAGAGGCCAGCCCTAGATATATTCAGCTGTCTGGCTACCTTGGATTTATTCCAGTCACACCTCTTAAGCGTTTCAATAATCCTGTGTTTTTCTAGGTTTTCTACAGAATCCTTTAAAGATAGAGAATCAGATACGGCAGGCATACCGCCTCTAGAATTATTAACTATCCTGGAAGATAACAAATTCACATCAATTTTATGTTCATCAGATGTAAGAATTACAAGCCTTTCGATTTCATTCTGTAGTTCTCGTATATTCCCTGGCCATGAGTATTCATAAAATTTTTCCATGGCAGCTTTTGTCAGAACCTTTCGGCTTCTGCCAGATTTGGTGCAGGATAGATCTAAAAAATACTCAACCAAAAGCGGTATATCTTCCTGTCTATCTCTAAGAGGAGGCACATGAATATCTACTACATTTAGTCTGTAATACAAATCCTCCCGAAACAGTTTTTTTTCCACCAGTTCTGTTAGTGGCTTATTGGTAGCAGCTATTATTCTTATATCGACTTTTTTTGACTGTATACTTCCAACAGGAGTAAATGTACCTTCTTGTAAAACTCTAAGTAATTTAACCTGCATGGCATAAGAAGTATCTCCTATTTCATCCAAGAAAAATGTGCCTTTATCGGCTTCTTCAAATAGCCCTTTTTTATCTCTAACTGCTCCAGTGAAAGCTCCTTTGACATGACCAAATAACTCTGATTCTAATAAATTATCGTTAAACGCAGAACAGTTTTGAATCACGAAAGGTTTGTCTTTTCTAGGAGAATTATAATGCACTGACCTGGCGATCAACTCTTTTCCAGTTCCATTCTCACCCTGTATTAATACAGTGCTCTCTGTAGATTTAATTTTATTTAATATAGTGTAAACTTCTCTGATAGATTTAGATTGGCCAATCATATCGTCATATTTATACTGGCTGCCCAGCTTTTTGTTGAGTTCATTGATCCTATGCTCTTTGTTAGCTATCTCTATTTGAAAAGTTACAACTTCCTTAGCTACCAGGTTGGATAGATCTACAAAAAATTTCATTTGTTCGTTATCAAAACTATGTATTTCATTTTTATCGATTCCCAAGGATGCAAGTTGGTCTAAATTGCCTTCCTTGTTTTGCAAAAAACCTAATGTGGCTACAAAGCCCACAATGTCATTGTTCAAGTTTATGGGAAAAATGGCACAGTTTAAACCGCAATAATCCCAGTGAACTATTATGCTTTCTTTTTTTGAATTGATTAATTCAGGCATTTGGCAAGAAACCAATTTAGACAAACTTTCCTGTGCTTCATCTTGACTAAGCAATTTTTGGATTGCCTTATTGTTTAATTTACTAAATTCAGGGGACTTTATGTTTCCAAATTTGTCCATAAACAGCACGTCGATCTTCCACCATGAAGCCATCACTTCTCTTAGCTTCTTTATCACGTGCATGTGGTCTAATTCATTCCATACAATCATTGGCTTTTGTACTCCCGTCAATAGGTGATCGGCATAGTCAGTCTGTAAATTAAGCTGTCTAGAGTAACTTAAACAAGAAGTCTTACGACTAGTCTTTATACAACAATGTGGTCTTTAAGGTAAGGGGCGGTTATTGACTTTGGCTCTTTTAAAATATCCTGGGTAGAGCCTTGAAATATCAATTTGCCGCCATACTTACCGCCTCCAGGCCCTAATTCAATTATATAATCTGAAGCTGCGATCATATCCAAGTTATGCTCGATCATGACTACACCAGAACCTGATTCTATAAGGTCATCTATTATTTCTATTAACAAAGATATTTCGTTAGGGTGTAGTCCAGTTGTAGGTTCATCTAAAAAATATATGGTTGATTTTGCTTTAGCTCTATTGAGTTCCTTGGATATTTTAAGCCGTTGAGATTCGCCCCCACTTAAAGTTTGTGTAGACTGTCCAATTTTTATATAACCCAAACCAACTTTTTGCAAAGTTAATAGAGCTTTTTTAATGCCCTTACTTGTATCAAAAAAATTTATAGCTTCATCCACGGTCAAATCTAAAATTTCACAAATGTTCTTACCATTAAGTCTTGCTTTTAAAATTCCTTTTTTAAACCTTTTGCCTTCGCAATTTTCACATACAATCTTTACATCATCCATAAACGCCATATCTATAACTTCAAAGCCTGTCCCCTCACACACATCACACCTTCCGCCTACAAGGTTTATGCTAAAATGAGACGCAGAGTAGCCATTATTTCTAGAAAATTTCAAATTAGACATCTGTTTTCTGATGTCATCATATATACCAACAAAAGTAGCAGGCATACTTCTTAAAGTTTTGCCTATTACGTTCTGATCTATTAAAATTACATCATCTAAGCCATCAAAATTATCCAAAGAATCATACGCAAGTTCGCAGGACATCTGGTTATTCAATTTTTGGCTCAATGCTGGATAGATAGTATGATTAATAAGAGATGATTTACCAGAACCACTAACACCTGTGACAGTAACAAAACGATTCATAGGTATTTTTACGGCTATATCTTTTAAGTTATGCCCTCTACATCCACTTATAGAAATAAAATTTTTACTTTTAGTTCTATGTTTTATAGTTTTTTGAGGTATTTTGTTTGTGATGATTTTAGAGGTGACTGTAGGGCAATTTTTCAAAAAATTTGAAGTATCTCCAGAGTAAATTACCTCCCCACCATACATACCAGAATTAAGGCCCATCTCAACAATATAGTCAGAGTTTTTTATAACATCCTTATCATGCTCCACTACAACCAGAGTGTTGCCTAAGTCTTTTAGTTTTTTTAACACACCAATAAGCTTATAATTATCTTGAGGATGTAAGCCTATTGTGGGTTCATCCAGCACATACATAGTTTGAGAAAGACAAAGCCCTAGCTGGCTGGCCAGTCTTATTCTTTGATATTCCCCGCCAGACAAAGTACGTGTAGTTCTACTTAGGGTTAAATAACTCAAACCTACGTCAATTAAGTATTTCAAACGAGATAAAATTTGTGCTAAAGGTTCTTTGATTATCTTCATATCCATGATGCTTAACTTAAGGTTATTGAAAAAATCATAAGCTTCTTCAATAGTGAGATTACATATTTCGTGTATGTTCTTATTACCTACTTTTACAAATAGAGCTTCTTTTTCTAACCTAGTGCCATCACAATATGAGCAAGTTGTATAACCCTGGTAATGGTGCAAAATATATTTGTTTGCTGGGTAATTCCAATTACAAAGTTCTTCAAAATAGCGATCTATTCCTACAAAACTTTTGTCACCTTCAAATATCTTTTTCTTTTTAACAGCAGTTAATTTGCTCCAGGGTAGGTCGGTGTCTATGTTATTTTTTTTGCAGAATGTTATTAGTTTTTTATACTGACCTGGTTTTTTTTTACTAAACGGACGCAAGGCACCTTCCTTAATACTAAGGCTTTTGTCGGGTATTACCTTCGCTTCATCAATGGACAATATTTGCCCAATGCCTTCACAGTGTTTGCATGCCCCAATAGGATTATTAAAATTAAAAAGCTGTACACTTACCTCAGGCATCATAAAACCACACTTATAACACTTAGGTGTTTGACTAAATTTCAACTCTAATCCATCTGGAGTTAAAATACGAACCACGCCACCTTTAACTGCATTCAGGTCACTGTAGGTGCGAAAGGATTCACTTATTGCATCTAACAGCCTGGGTTCATTTTTTTTTTCTAAAATAAGCCTGTCTATGACTAGTTCAAATTCTTCATCATCTTTAAGTTCAATACTTTTACCTAAAGGAATAATTTTATTTTTATAAAATGCTCTGGTGTAACCTAGCTGATCTAGGTATCCTATCAAATGCTCTCTGGTACCCTTTTTGATAATATGGTTTCTGTCTGATAAAATTGATGTCAAAATATAAGCTCTTTTACCCAGCAGTCGATCAAAAATAATTTTTACAATATCTTGAAGAGCTTTTTTTTCAATTTTTACATTATGTGTTGGACAGTAGGACTTTCCTACTTTTGCAAAGCATATTCTTAGATAATCCAATAGCTCGGTTACAGTCCCTACAGTAGATCTGCTTGTTTTCACTTTGTTAATCTGATTAATGGCTACTGCTGGTGGAATATTTTCTACGTTAGATAATTCGGGCTTTGGAGCTTTATCCAAAAATTGCCTTACGTATATAGACATACTTTCTATGTATCTTCTCTGTCCTTCAGCATATAAAGTTTCAAACGCAAGAGAGCTTTTTCCGCTACCGCTAGGGCCACATATAGCAGTAAATTTGCCAATAGGAATTTTAACATCTATGTTTTTTAAGTTGTTTTGTTTAACTCCATACAACTCTATGTAGT
This sequence comes from Bdellovibrionales bacterium, assembly GCA_965203875.1. GTDB lineage: Bacteria > Bdellovibrionota > Bdellovibrionia > Bdellovibrionales > JAUICD01 > CBDANC01. Next base: position 717,586 of record OZ241914.1, read on the forward strand.
TCAATTTTGTAAATCCTGTTTGAAAAAGTCTACACTATTATCATCTACCGACTTATCTTTACTGCTGGGTTCGGTTCCCAAAACAAAGGCCTGCCTTACAATTTCGCTGGATGTATTGGATGCTAAAAAACCTGTCTTGTTGTCTATGCTTGCAAATACTATTTGTTCAGGTACTTCAAACTCTATGCTAGGTAAATCTTGGTGGATTTCTTTCATATAATCCAACCATATCGGCAACGCTGCCACACCTCCTGTTTCGCCAAATCCAATAGTTTTTTCATCGTCAAAGCCTACCCATACACCTGTAATAATCTGGGGTGTGTACCCAATGTACCAAGCGTCAAAATAGCCACTGGTTGTTCCTGTCTTACCGGCAGAAGTTCTGTTTAAAGCCAATGCTCTTCTAGCTGTGCCGCCTACCTCCTCCACCACGGCTTTAAGCAGGCTGGTGGTTACGTATGCAATCTGAGGAGAGATTAACTGATCAGGATCTTCGAAAAATATGTTTGGCTCGTTTGGATTAATATTTTTTGAGTTATCTGCATTCTGTTCGTTGTTTTCGTTCTGTTCTTCTAACAAGCTGATTCGTCTTGACTCAAACTCTTCTTCTATTGGGTAGGTTTTATCTTCAAACCTCAGGTCGACCATTATATCAGTACCTATTACCTCTTGTTTTTCTATAATTTCTCTGACCAAAACAGGTGAAAATCTTTTTCCTAAATTTGCAAAATGAGAAAATGTTTTCGTCATCTCGTAAAGCGTAACACTGCTAGAACCTAAGCCCATGCTAAGATCCATATTTAGGTTGCTAAACAAACCAAGTCTCTTAGCATAATCACTAATCCAAGTTACACCTAAATCTTGCATAATTTTAATGGTGGGTATGTTTTGTGATCTTTTTAATGCATTTCTTAACAGAATGTCCCCACTAAATTTGGTGGAGTAATTTTTAGGTTTCCATGTAGCAACATCTTCCTCTTCGTCTGGATTCTCAATGTCTTGTAATTGAGTATCTTCACCTTCATTATTTATATCCAAAGTTGTATCTTGCTTATATACCACAGGGGCATCTGTTATCACTGAACTAGGGGTATATCCTTTATCCAGAGCTGCGGAATAAACAATAGGTTTAAAGGATGATCCAGGTTGTCTTAACGCTTGGAGTGCCCGGTTAAATTTGGACTTTTCAAAATCATATCCTCCTACCATTGCCACTACGTCTTTTGTTTTTAGATCAAAAGAAATCAAGGCGGCTTGCAGTATTGGAGTTTGTTCTAGCTCCAGTGCTACATATTGATTAAAATCAATTACATCAGTTTTTGCTTTGGATTTGTTAGCTTTGGAAAATGAAAATTTATCTGATATAATCTTGATCTCTATAACATCTCCTTTTTTCAAAGCACTGGAAGGTTTGTTTATTTCTCTATAATCCCATCTAACTTTGCTATCAGGTTCTCCTGCCCATTTCATTGTCTCCATATCTATAATTCCCTGAGCCTCTGCAAATTTTACCTCTGTATACCCTAATTCATCGTTTACATTCACAACAACACCTTTAGTAAGGTCGCCCACTTCCAGATAGTCTGGCAGTTTGAAATCCAGATCAGATGGACTCTGCATAGGTTCTCTGGGTTTTACGGTGCCATCGGCCAATATTGCTAGGATAGGATTTTTCTTATCCATTAGACTGTCTCTGGTAGTTTGTAAAAACTCTTCTATCTTAGCATCATCTGTTAAATTTTCTAAGCTGCCTCTGTAACCTTGCCTTTTATCAACTTTTCTCAAACCTAATTTAAGACTTTTTTGTGCTGCTAATTGCTTTTCCAGGTGCATTGATACTCTTATCTTAATTCCTGAATCTAACATTTTATTTTCATCTATCACTTGAACCATATATTGTCTTACAGCCTCTAAATAATAGGGGGCTATATTCTTGTACTTGTTATGTTTGTAAACCGTTAGTTCCTGATTTTTAGCTTCGTCGTGTTCTGCTTGAGTAATGTATTCTTCTAAGAGCATTCTACCCAAGACGTACACTTGTCTATTCTTAGCTTCGGCTGGAGCTATTATAGGAGAGAACCTGCTGGGAGCTTTTGGCAGCCCGGCAATTAGTGCAATTTCTGCAAGTGTAAGTTCATCTAAGTCTTTTCTAAAATAAGTTTCAGCGGCCATTTTAACGCCATACGCTCCGGAGCCAAAATATATCTGATTCAAATACAAATATAGAATGTCAGCTTTAGAAAAAATACGCTCCATTCTCTTTGCTAAAAACAGCTCCTGTATTTTTCTTGTATAAGTTTTTTCTGGAGTCAAAAGTAATGACTTGGCGGCTTGCTGGGTTATAGTAGAACCACCTTGAATCTTTCTACCGGCTTTTATATTGGCAATCATGGCCCTTAATATTGCGTTCTTATCGACCCCAGTATGATGGAAAAACTCAGCATCTTCTGCTGCAACAAAAGCATTTATCAAAGCTTGTGGCATATCATCATGTTTTACTAGCTTTCGTCTTTGTCTAAAAAATTCTCCTACCTTTTGACCGTTGGAATCAAAAACCTCTGAAACTAACCTAGGCTTAAAATCCTCCACGGTGACTAAGTTAGGCAGAGTGCTATACAAATAAATCAAGTACAAAGTTATACCAATAACAGTAAACAGGCAGGTGCATATCGATACAAGTACGATCTGCCTAATTATTCTCTTAGTTTCTTTTGGGATGTTGATGTCCACGATAACAAAATTCTTATTCAAAAACACGGGTTTTGTCTAATGCTTCAATGATGTGTCAAAGGATGATCTGAAGATTTCAAATGGTGCTTTTAATCTAGATATAAAATCTATAGACCCTGTGGATTTGGTAGTATAGGTTCTGGTTGGCTTTTTAATGAAGGTTTTTATGAGAAGATATTGGGTTTCGGATAGGCCAAAGGGTAAAGACTTTATTATTAAAGGTGAAAAATTTCATCATATCTTCAAGGTATGTAGGCACTTATTAAGTTCTAGGTTTGAAATTCTAAATCCAGGTATTTCCTATTTAGTTCAAGTGGAAAAAATACATAAACAAGAGGCTGTGTGTAAGGTCATATCCAGCAGAACAATCCCTAAGCTAAAACAACCTTTCTTACATTTGTTTGTAAGTATATCAAAGTTTGCCACTTTTGAATTTATTCTAGAAAAAAGCGTTGAATTAGGAGTTAAATCCATTACACCTATGTTTAGTAAATTTTCGTCAGTAAAAGATCCCAAAAAGATTTTAGCTAAAACTGATAGATGGAACAAAATTGTACAATCTGCCACCGAACAATGTGCAAGAGGAGAGCTTTTAATAATAAATAAACCAAAGAATTTGGAACAAATTGATAAGGATGGTTTTTTTGCCGACATACAGTCCAAAGGTTTTGATGCGTTGGATAAAGAAAAACCTGTGAATAATATAAACCTGTTTGTAGGCAGTGAAGGTGGTTTTTCTGATGGAGAAAGAAAATATTTCAAGTCAAAGGGTTTAAAGGGTATAGGACTTGGGGATAATATTCTTAAAGTGGAAACGGCTTGTATATCACTTATAAGCATCTGCAAATACAAGCTAAACCTAATATAGTATGGGAAAAGAGCTAAACATTGTAACAGTTGACGGGCCTTCGGCGTCTGGGAAAACCACGGTCAGCCAAATGGTTGCAAATAAACTGGGATGGAGCTGGGTATCTACCGGAGTTTTCTACAGAGCACTTGCCTATATATCTAAAGATATCGACCTAAAGGACAAACTTTTGGAACAAAAACTTGTAAAACTAGTGGATGGATCATGGCAGGTCATAATGCATAAAGACAAGACAGCATTGATTTTAAATGATGAGGATGTGACTTCAAACCTGGCTTCGGAAAAGATAGGTACACGTGCTAGTAAGATCAGTGTGCTACCAGGTATAAGAGCAGCTCTTCTTTCTAGGCAAAGGGAGCTTAAGCATAGAGCTGTAGGTGGACTAATTGCGGAGGGCAGGGACTGTGGTACTGTGGTATTTCCAGAAGCTGTGCTAAAGTTTTATCTGACCGCTGTGGATTCAACCAGGCTCACCAGGCGAATTTCTCAAGGTCAGACTTTGGCAAAATTTCAGCTTGAAAGGGATAAAAGGGATTCTAAAAGAAAACACTCACCTTTGAGTAAGCCCTCTGGAGCTATAGTGATCGACACCACAGAAACCGGACTAGATGCAGTGGTAGCAGAAGTATTAAGCCATATAAAAAAGGTGCATTGAGCCTAAAGTTTGTATTTTACCTTTGACATTGTATTGCTAGTATCAGAGAAACTATTCATCGATGATAAGAATGGGAGAACAAAAATATATGCGTGCTTCTTTAAAAGAGGATGGTGGCTCTGACACCAGACAAGCCAAGAATAAACCAGATAAACTCACCGTAATAAAAACCCTAGATAAATATGATGCCGATATTGAAAAAAACCCATCTTCTTTGGGCAGTTATGAAGGAGATGAATCATTCGATAAACTATTGGCTGAATCTGACAAAAGAACTTTTAACTCGGGGGAAATAGTAAAAGGTAAAGTAGTCGATATACAGGACGATTTTGTACTGGTTGATATTAACTATAAATCAGAGGGACTGGTACCTATAGGAGAGTTCAAAAATTCTAAAGGAACCAATGTCAATATAGGCGATGATGTAGAGGTTTATATAGAAAGAAAAGAAAATGAAAATGGTATGGTTATTGTAAGCAAGGATAAAGCAGATATATTCAAATCCTGGAATGATATGTCGAAAGTTGCACAAAACAGCGGTGTTGTAGAGGGCATGGTGCTGGCTAGGGTCAAAGGTGGTTTGAGTGTGGACATAGGTGTGAAAGCATTTTTGCCAGGAAGTCAGATTGATCTTAGGCCGGTGAGAAATTTGGAAGCTTATATAGGTAAGAAGTTCAAGTTTAAGGTTATCAAGTTCAACGAAAAGCGAGGCAACATTGTGGTCTCCAGACGTGCTCTTTTAGAGGAAGATAGAGAGAGTCTAAAGACCAACACTTTGGACAGTATCAAAAGTGGTGAATCTATAAAAGGTATTGTAAAAAATATTACAGACTATGGAGCCTTTATTGATTTGGGTGGAATGGATGGTCTTTTGCATATTACCGACATCAGTTGGAAGAGAGTTAAGCACCCATCTGAGGTTTTGAAAATTGGTGATCAAATTGACGTTAAGGTTTTAAAATATAATGAAAATACAGGTAGGGTAAGTCTTGGACTGAAGCAATTAGAGCCAGACCCTTGGGTGGAGGTCATCTCTAGCTTTAAAATAGGTGACAAGGCTAAGGGTAAGGTTGTGAGCATAACCGACTATGGTGCGTTTGTTGAGTTGAAAAACGGAGTTGAGGGTTTGATTCACGTAAGCGAAATGAGTTGGACCAAAAGAATTAAGCATCCATCTGAACATGTCTCCATTGGTGAAGAGGTCGAAGTTGTGGTTCTGGCTACTGATACGGAAAATAGACGCATCAGCCTGGGCATGAAACAACTCGGAGATAATCCTTGGGAAAAATTGAGTAAGGCCTACGAGGTTGGGTCAATAATAGAAGGAGAGATCAAATCTATTACAGATTTTGGAATATTTGTTGGCGTTGAAGATGGTGTAGATGGTTTGGTGCACATATCTGACTTATCCTGGACCAAAAAAATCAGGCATCCGTCTGAGCTTTACAAAAAAGGGGATGTTATAAGAGCTGTGGTTTTAAGTGTAAACGTACAGGAAGAAAGATTTAGTTTAGGTGTCAAGCAACTTGAAGAAGACCCTTGGAGTTATGTGGATACAAAATTTGCTGCTGGAACAGTACATGATGTCGAAGCGGTCAAAATAACAGACTTTGGTGTTTTTGTTAAACTGGATAAAAATATAGAGGGGCTTATCCATATAAGTGAGTTGTCGACGGAAAGAGTTGATAAAGCAAGTGATGTGGTAAATGTGGGTGATACCATTAAAGCCGAAGTAGTCACACTGGATAAAGAAGCTAGAAAAATTGTCTTGAGTGCCAGAAGTGTGAATCTTAGAGATGATCAAGAAAAGAACGCAAGTTTTGGCGATCTATTTGCTGATAAATTGCAACAAGCCACTGATGTAAAAAAAACTGATGCACCAAAAAACAAAGAGGATGTACAGCCTGAAGATGATGACTCTAGCAAAGACAATTCAGAAGACAAAAGCAAATAGACAAACTTAAGTATCAGAGGAGATACTATGACAACCAAACCACTAATTACACCATCTAAGCTTATAATAATCATGTTTGTACTTTTGATGTTCTTGTTTCTGTTTGTAGTGGGCAGCTGCGTGATGGGAACTTTTACGACTAGATTTTCTACTCCTCTTTCACCTTCTGTTTTGGTTATGGATGTAGAGGGTGTGATCATGGATTCTAAAAAGTTTTTACGAACTTTAAATGATCATATATCAGATTCTGAAATAAAAGCTGTGGTAATAAGGGTAAACTCTCCAGGTGGGGCAATAGGCCCCTGTCAGGACATCTATCGTGAGCTGGTCAATATAAGGAAGAAATATAAAAAACCAGTGGTGATGGCATTTAATTCGGTGGCAGCTAGTGGTGCTTACTATATTTCTCTAGGTGCGGACAAAATTGTAACAAATCCAGGGAGTATTGTAGGTTCTGTTGGAGTTATTATTGAATTGGCTAACATGGAGGAACTATACGACTGGGCCATGATAGATTTATTTGCTATCAAAACAGGAAAGTACAAGGATACAGGTTCTTCCTATAGAACCATGACCGCAGATGAAAGATACTATCTTCAAAACATTTTGGATGAACTTTTAGAGCAATTCAAAAAAGCCATAGCTGAAGGCAGAAATTTACCTAATGATGTTGTAGAAAAATATGCTGATGGCAGTGTTTTTACTGGCTATAAGGCGGTAACACTTGGATTTGCCGATGAGGTTGGAAATTTTTCTGATGCCGTAAATCTAGCGTCTGAGTTATCAGGATTTGATGAGCTTAAAATTTTTGAACCAAACAGAAGATCCAAGTTATCATTTTTGGGAATGCTAAATGACTTGGATTCGTCAATATTAGATTCTATGAAACCTCAAGATCTACTAAAGCTGATGCACTTAAACATGGTTGGCAAGCCATTATTTTTGATGCCTAGTTATAAAATTGGCTCTTTTTAGTGAATTATTCTTTACTCAGATTGTGTAGATGAGCTAAACCTTTTGACGTGGACACTTTGTTTCGTCCAGATCGCATTAAATACGTAAAGCACGGTATGGGTGGTAAAGGTCCTTGTGTATTCTGTCAACAGAAAGATGAAGGCATCAGTGATAAAACTCTAGTGCTACACATAGGTAAATTTAGTATGGCTGTCTTAAATAAGTTTCCCTATAATTCAGGTCATATGTTAATCCTACCCAATAGGCATGAAGGTGACATTTTAAAATTATCAGATGATGAATACTTCGATTTAAACACGCTACTTAAAAAATCTATTGCTATTGTAAAGAAAGTCTTCTTGCCAGGTGCTATTAATATTGGGGTTAATATGGGAGCTGATGCAGGGGCTGGGTTGCCTGGTCATTTGCACTACCACATTGTACCCAGATGGAAAGGGGACACAAATTTTTTTCCAATAATCTCAAAAAGCAAGGTATTACCCAGCACTCTTGAAACAGTATATAGTAAACTAAGCCCTCACTTTAAGGATATGAATTAATGTTGGATAACGCTTGCTTAGATCATGTAGGTATAGCCGTAAACTCCATCGACAGGGCATTGGAATTTTATAAGTTATTTGGTGTTAAAAACTTTAAGATAAAAAAACTTCCAAGCGAAATGGTACAAGTATGTATGCTAGAACTAGATAATATAAAGCTAGAATTAATAGAGCCTACCAGTTTAGATAGCCCTGTTAGTAAATTTCTTAAAAAAAACGGGGAGGGTTTACATCAGATTTGTTTTAAAGTCTCTGATCTAGGTAAAACTATTAAGATGCTGAAGCAAAACGATATTAAACTTATTGATGGTTATCCTAAGGATGGTGTATCGGGCAAAGTTGCTTTTATTCATCCAAAATCGGCACACGGCGTTTTGGTGGAATTGGTAGAATCTTAGATTGTAATCGTAGTATAGAAATTCTTGTTTACTTAAAAAGAGGATAGGATGGTCAATTATTATATTCCTTTTCGTGGTGCTGTAAAACAGCTGGTAATAATTAATGCTGTTGTTTGGCTTGTAGCAAGTTTCATACTAGAAGGTTTTTTACACGTTCCTATTAATAGGGTGTTTGGACTTTCCACCTACGGTTTTTTGAAAAACTTTTTGGTTTTTGAGCCGTTTACTTACATGTTTTTACATGCATCAAACCCATTTCATATATTGTTTAATATGCTAATGTTATGGTTTTTTGGAGCGGAACTGGAGCGTATATGGGGAAGGCCTTTTTTTCTATTATACTATTTTGTTTGTGGAGTTGGTTCTGGTCTGGTTTATATTATGGTCAAATGCACTGCTTTCTGGATTATGGGTAAAAGCCCTATAGATCCCGTTGTAGTCATAGGTGCTTCCGGTGCCATCTTTGGGTTGATGTTGGCATATGGAATATTGTTTAGCGAAAGAACCGTCTATTTTATGATGATGTTTCCAATTAAGGTAAAGTGGATGGTAACAATTATAGGGGGCATATCGTTCATAACCTTGCTTCAATCTGGTGTGGATGGCAGTGGTATTTCTAACCTCTCTCATATAGGGGGTATTGTCGTAGGCTATACATTTTTAATTACTTGGACAAAGATAAGAAACCGGTAATTAATCTGGACAGTTATTAATAACATGTGATAGGCTCACCTGTCTTAAACTTGGAGGTTTGATTTGTCATTTAATAAAAGTTTTTCGGGGCTGAAGTTTGATAAAAGGATGAGGGATTGGAATGTCAAACAGGGTTTTCTTACAGAAGAAGAGTACAAAGCTCATCTAGAAAGTCTTAATGATTTACAGGACGAGTGTGTTTTACTTTCAATAGAAGACGAATCTTCTAAGTCTACCGATAGCAGTACAGACATTCCTGCTCAAGAGGAAATAGAAAATATAGAAGAAAACCAAATTAGATGTTTTAACATATCGTTGATATGAGATATTTGTTTTCCTTGATTATATATTTTAGCGTATCCACTGCGTTAGCGTCTTTGCCAAATATCAAACTGAAGGTGGAAAAATATTCGTTGGATAACGGGCTTACGGTGATTTTGCACGAAGATCGTTCTTCTGGTTTAATAAGTTATCATACATGGTTTAGGGTTGGATCGAAGGATGAAGATCCAAACTTAACAGGTCTAGCACATTTATTTGAGCACATGATGTTTAAAGGTGCTACAAGATACACAGGTAAACAGTACGAAGAATTATTAAGAAAAAATGGTGGCACAAACAATGCGTTCACTTCGCATGATTATACGGGATATTATGTAAACATTGGATCTAATAAATTAGAGCTTGTGATGGATCTAGAGTCTGACAGAATGGAATCCTTGGTTATCAGTGAAGGTAACTTAAAAAGCGAAAGAGATGTGGTGAAAGAAGAAAGGCGTTTTAGAGTCGATAACAATATAGCTGGTTTTATGGACGAGAAATTATTTTCTATGGTGTACAATACTCATTCTTATAGGTGGCCTATAATTGGATCGATGGAACATCTAAGTAACGTTACAATAGCACAGTGTAAAGATTTTTTCAGAAGATATTACGCTCCTAACAATGCTGTACTAGTTATAGTTGGAGACTTTAATAAAGGTAAAACAAAAAAACTGATAAACAAATACTATGGTCATATTAAATCACAGAAAGTTCTTAAAAAAAATATTGCTAAAGAGCCTGTTCAAAAGGCTGCAAGAAAAACTGTGATACACAAAAAAGTACAAAATCCTAGAGTTTCTATAGGATATCCAACTTCCAAAGCAGGGGACTCTGATTCTTATGCACTAGATATATTGTCATATATTCTAGGCGGAGGACAGTCTAGTAGGCTACATAGAAAGTTAGTTGTTCAAAGGCAGCTGGCTAGTATGGCTGGATCCTATTCATACACCCCAGAGGATCCTGGGATATTGAATGTTACAGTGGACGTCAGAAATGGAATAAATATAGATACGGTTTTAAACGTTATAGAATCTGAAATGTCTAAGTTTAGAGACCATGAAGTTACAGAAGAAGAACTTAAAAAAGCTAAGAAATTTATTTTACTTGCCAATGTAAATGCCCTTAAAACGGTAAGTGGTAAAGCCTCCAACCTGGCACTTAATGAAGTTGTAATGAATGACTATAGGTTTTTATTTTCAGATATTCAAAGGTACCAAAATGTAACAGCAAAAGATATTCTGCGTGTGGCAAATCAATATTTAAATAAACAAAAAAGTAATTTGATAATAGTAAAACCAGGTAAAAAAGGTGGGGCATGAGATACATATTACTATGTTCGATATTTATAATCTCTTGTGCTACTTTTGATAAAACAAAAAAAGATAATTTACGACCATACAATACCTTTAAATTATCAAATGGTTTGGAAGTGTTGACGATTGAGGATCGTAGTTTGCCCTACATAGATGTAGCGCTGTTGGTAGCTGTAGGTACTTCTAGTGAGGATAAAAACAATAATGGTATTACCAATCTTGTGGGCAATCTTCTAACCGCAGGCACCAAGAATAAAACAAAAGAAGAGGTGGTGAATAGTTTTGCTTTGTTGGGCACCGAATTAAGTGTGAGTGTGGCTAAGGATTATACTCTTTTAGTTGCTGGCAGTTTGTCTAATGATCAAACTAAACTTTATAGCATCTTATCGGAGGTGGTGTCTGAGTCTAGTTTTGTAGAATCAGAAATTCTAAAGAGTAAAAGCAAGATAATCTCTGACATTGAAAAAATGCCTGACGAGCCAAGGGGATTTTCAAAAAAACTTTACGATGATTTTTTGTTTGGTAAGTCTTCTTATGCACTGGATGTACTTGGTTCAAAAGATAGTTTACAAAAAATAACTTCTAAGCAAGTTGTAGACTATTATAAAAAACATTTTGTTCCATCCAATGCGATTCTTGCGGTGGTAGGTAATTTTAGCTCTACTTTTAGTAGTGATTTAGAGAAAGCTTTTGGCTCTTGGCGGTCTGACAAAATGAAAATATCGAAGATTGTTAGAACGCCTGCGTATAATTTGAAAGGGCATGAAGTAAGGCTGGTTGGTAAAGATGATTTGGTTCAGTCACAGCTTAAACTAGGATCAGTTGGCATCCATCGTGCAAACGAAGATTTTTTAAAACTTCAAGTTGCTGGAACCATATTAGGTAAAGGTTTTTCTAGTAGACTTATGGAGAGAATTAGAAACCAGCTAGGGCTTACTTACTATATCTCTAGTTCTTTTGAGAGTTTTATGTACACTGGTTCTTTTGTTGTGGATACTTTTACCAAAAATAACACCGTAAGAAAGACCATTGATGAGATTTTGTTAATTCTAAGTGATTTTCATAATAATGGAGTTACTGTGGATGAGTTAAAAATGGCTAAGGACTATCTGATAGGTGTATTCCCTCAGGAGTTAGACACAGCATTTAAGCAGGCACTAAATCTTGTGAGCTTAAAATTCTATGGAATAGATCAAAGTTATCTGACAGATTATACCGCAAATGTAGAGGCACTGTCTTTGGCGGATGTGAACGGTGCTATCAAAAAATATATTGATCCAAAGAAGCTAAGGATATTGGTTTATGGTGATGTCAACAAAGTTAGAAGTCAGCTTAAGGGTATTGGTAGCCTGGATGTAGTGTCTCTGGACTAAGTCTTTGCAATTCAATAGAAAGTTTAGTTATTTGTTTGTTGGTTTATTAGTGCTTTTATAAAAACGTCGCTTGTAGGATCGTTTGCTCTTGTTTTTGATCTATAGCAGACCATGTTCATTGGGTATGTAAACTCCCTTATATTTATCCTTTTTAATCTATAGGATTGAATGTGTTTTTGTACGGAATGTAGAGGTAAAAATCCCCAACCTGTTTGTGTTTCTATAAGACGTTTTAATGTACCTACGTTGGAGGATTCGAACATGGGTTTTAAACTGTTGATGCCGACTTTTTTTAATTCCCTAATCAGAAAGCTTTCAAAACCAGGATATTGTTGTGTCATCATTATAACGGGTTTGTTGTTTATATCTTTTAAATCTAGGTTATTTGCGACTCTATCTTTTCCGGAGGTAACAAACACAATTTCTGTACCAGCTAATACAAATTTATCCACATCTTTTGGTTCAACTCCAAATTCTTTGTTAGCGTCTGGTATTACCACAAGGTCGATCTCTTCTGTTTCTAGCATTTTTAGTAAATTAAATCCTGAATCGTATTTAAGAAGCAGTCTAACCTTGCCATTACCTTTTAAAAACATGCTAAACACAGGTCCTAACAGATTAAGGCCTATGGAGTTTAGAGTTCCCACTCTAAGTGGACCGCTGGCGTCTACGCCCATGGTTTGAATTGCCAATTCAGCTTGATGTGACAGCTTTAAAATACGCTGGGAATAACCATATAGTAGTTCACCCTGTGGGGTGGGTTTGACCTTTCTAATGCCTTTAACCAGCAGGTCAACTCCCATATAATCTTCTAACTGTTTGATTTGCTGGCTGACAGCGGGTTGTGTCAATAAAAGCTTTCTGGCAGCGGTCGTCATGCTCTTTTCGTTTAGTATCGTATAAAATGTTTTAAGCTGTTTAAAATTCACAAGCGGGACAGGCTAGTATAAATATTATTTTGTATATACTAATTTTTGGATATTTGAAGTTTTTTCTATTACTTGGAATAATTCTATTATTTGCTTTTTGGCATTTTTACATCATTAGAAAAAATTATACCAAGGCCCTTCAATTTTATCGAACATTTGCTAGCGGAGTGACAAGGCCGTAAGGCCTGAAACAAAGCTAGGCAAATGTTCGAAAAATGTTGTGCAACGTTCAAGGTATATTCCGAAAGATTTGCTTAAAGGTCTTCAATGATATCAAATACTTGCTAGCGTAGTGACAAGGCCGTAAGGCCTTAACGGAGCTAGGCTTGCATTTGATAAAATGTTTACCAGCTTTCAAGGTAGACTATAAAAGAATTGTCATAAGGCCCTTCAATTTTATCAAATATTTGATTAGCGAAGCGATAAGCCGTAAGGCGTAAAGCGTAGCTAAGAGAATATTTGGTAAAATGTTGTGCAACGTTCAAGGTAGACTATAAAAGAATTGTCATAAGGCCTTTCGTTTTTAATAAATGTGCATTGGCGGAACGGGTAGACTGAAGGTGAAGCCAGGGTGTACTTATTAAAAAAGCCAAAGCCAACGTTCAATGTGTACTATAAACATATTTTGTAAAGCTCCACCATCGGCTAGTAGCGTGTACCATTGTTAAGCAGCAACTGATAACCAGGTGTTAATGGATCTCAACACCAGCTTCTCTTAATGCTGCAAATTTAGTTATAAACTTTTCACCATATGTACTCGTTATCACGTACTCCGTAGGTGATTGACCATCCGAGAAACGTTGAGGGATCTCAACACCAGCTTCTATAAATGCTGCAAATTTGATTTTATACCAGCTTTTTGCAATGCTTCAAGTTTGATTTTACGGTCATATCCCAACAGCCTCATCACGTACTCCATAGGTGTCGTGCCATTCGAGAAACGTTGTGGGATATTAACACCAGCTTCCATTAATGCTTCAAATTGGTATTTAAAGTCGCTTCTGTGTACATACCTTATCACCCACTCCATAGGTGTCATGCCATTCGAGAAACGTTGTGGGATCTCAAAGCCAGCCTCTATCAGTACTTCAAGTTGGGCTTTAAAGGTGTATAAATCAAAACCGGTGCCTGGAGTATGCTGTATCATCCACTCAATAGGTGTCATGCCATTTGAGAAACGCTGTGGGATCTCAAAGCCAGCCTCTATCAGTACTTCAACTTTGGTTTTAAATTCGTCTTCGAAGTAGGTATGCCTTATCACCCACTCCATAGGTGATTTGCCATCCGAGAAACGTTGTGGGATCTCATGGCCAGCTTTTGTCAGTGCTTCAAATTTTGAAGCAACGTTTTTATATTCATGCCGTATCACATACTCCATGGGTGACAGATTTTCTTTAGAAGCTAACTTTTGAATTTCAGATACTACTTCACTATTAGCTCCGCTCAGTGCTTGAATACAATTTTCTTGGTTAACAACTGTGTTAGATTTAGCAAACACCTCTAGAGAAAATCCCACAACCAAACAAAGACAAATTAATGCTGTTTTAGTTTTCTGATAATGAATCATTGTACCCCCAAAAAATATTCAGAAAAATTCACTTGCACTTATCTTTTAAATAAGCAAAAACTATGCCTACTTGAAAAGGCGTTTAAACGCTACCTTTATAGCATAATTTGTTTTGAGTCACTAGAATATACAACATACTTTGTCGCAATGATGTAATTTACACACACCACTGTTTTGTGCCTGGCTACCGCTGTTTATTCTTATAGAGACAACGAAACCAGAGGCTCTGTTGCTGAATTTTAGTCTATGAACACCGCATGAGAATCTAGGACTGATAACCGATAATAAAAATTAGCATTATTCTCTTCTAGGATCCCATCTTTGTCTTTTTCTATTTTTAATTCTCTTGTCATATCCACCAGTTGCATACCAAATTGCACCACCAACAATCCCCAGTGTTGCTCCTACTATTAGTGCTGATGCTGCTGCTGATGCTGCTGCTCCTACCGCTGCTGCTGCTGCTGCTTCTGCTGCTACTATTGCTGCTGGTACTTTTACAGCACCTGCTATCTTAACTGTTCCTACTATTAATGCTAGTATTGCAGCAGAACGTGGTAGAGTACGTATCATTGCATCAAATGTTATCGGTTGCCGTTCTGCTAGTGATTCTGCCCTTTCCCTATCCAGCATTTTTTTCAGGGGTGCAAGAGGACCTCCTATTCTAATATAAAATTCATTAATTTTACCTGCCAACTGGCTAGGATCGATGGACTCTATAGAAGCTCCTGCAAATTCCTCAAACTCTTGTATAATTGTTTCCCCGTCCAGCTTGTCGATCTCATATAAAGCTTCGCAAGCTTCGCTATACTCTCTGTAAAAACATATGTTTTCTCTTAGATCACCTATACGACTTAAACAATCGCTATCAGAAGATAATTCCAACATAAGCCTCTGGTGCAAGGTTCTACCCTGACTGTCTGTCTCTTTTAGCATATTCATAACATATTCAGCGTTGTAGCGGTTAATATGTTCATCACGATCAGGGTAATTATTTGTAATGAAGTTCTTAAGTCTTCGACCAATATGTTCATCACGATCAGGAGTACCCCTCCATGATGGGATCCTAGACTGAATACTAGCCATCACAGGACAAGCTTGCATTGCTAAAAATGCACTAGAATTTACAGCCATAGCAGCAGCACTAGCACTTGCTATCTTTCTACTACCAGCATTAGATACAACCTCTGTAGGCTTACTACTAACAGTATTACACGATACAAAGAATAAACATGAAAACAATATACAAGATGACTTGTGTAAACCTAATTTTAGTAAATTACTTAAAAACATTCCTTACCCCCTTGTAAAGACTTAAATAGCAAAACAAAAGCTGCTCAAAAAGTATGCTACCCCCCCCCCCCCCCCATTTTTGTCAAACTCTTTGTTTTCTAGCTTGCATGATAATCTGTAACTAATATTAGTTTGTACTACCAGAAGTTTTCTTAAGATCTTTTGTTATAACAAGCTGAGCGTAGAGCTTGCCGAGGTACGCTCAAATTTGTTAGTTATAAAAAGTCCTTAAGCCGTTAGGCTGGAAAATGATTGGGCCGAAGGTTGGTTTTATCTTTGCACGGTTTTGGTAAGTGATTTATACTTATGTGCAATGAAGTGGCTGTTCTTACTTTTTTTATTTGGTTCTGAAGGGGCGTTTGCCAAAAATTTTAAAAACTCCTACATTAATTTCTCAATACCAGAAAAATGGGAGTGTGTCAGCAGTAGAACAGAATGGATATGTCAGGATACAGAAGGAGATCGAAATAGGGAGGCGATTGTTATACTTACTGCAAAACAGGTAGGCCCCAAGGATTCTTTAGATGAGTATATTAATTACTTAAACCAAACAAAGCGAATACCTGGTGCACAAGGTTCATCTGAAATTAGGATAAAACCCAAAAGAGTGCAAATTGGTGGGCATACCTGGGTGGATTCGCTTCATTTAGGTTCGGAGTTGCCTAACTTTTTTACTAGATACCTAGCAACGACAAAGAAGAACTTAGCGGTGTTAGTAAGTTTAAGTGCACATAGAACTGCTTATCAAAAATATTCTATTGGTTTTTCTAATTTAATAAACAGTATGAAAGTTACTTCCGACAGTAGTTTATTGACCAGTCCGCAAGGTATACCGACAATTGGAAAATCTTCTGACACAGGTACTCTGGGTGGTTCTCTGCAAAATGTTTTATCGGACGATGATTTATTATTGGATGAAAGCGAAGCACCACCTGTAGCACCTGAGGAAAAATCTAATAGATCTATGTTGGTGCTAATAATTATCATAGCGGCTCTTGTTGGATATTATATCCTCTCTAAGAGGAAGAAATAGATCTTTTAAACCTAAACAAGCATAATAATACAAAACTTACTAATGATACGTAGTTTGCTATTTTCCACGTAAGCTTTTGACCAAACTCAAATTTGGTATTTTCTTGATCAGGGATAAATCCCATCATTCCTGGAGCCATTAGATAGATAGGTTTATTAGAAGAATTTTTCCAGGAATCTTGATAGGCAAACTTTAATAGGTGTGGAACACCTGGGCAAGTGGTGTATAGTTCAAAGCCTGTAAAGCCTACATCAACACTGGTATCACAATTACTCACAGAGTTTTTTTCTATAGCATCTTTGAAATTTGTACTATTCACCCATGGAATATCTACCACTATCCAGTTATTTTGACCGTCATAGTTAGAAAACCAATCTTGCATCTTGTCCCTAAACCCTTTTTCATACTCTATTAAACTAGCAACGCCTGTAATTGGTACTGCGTACTTTGGTTCATCTAACATCCTGTATATGCTATAGGGGCCGTGGGTACTGTGAAGTGTAAAGTCTGGATTTGTAGAAGCATCTTTTTTAGGTTCTGCTGTCAACAAAATAACCGACTCTATGGCAATTAGATCTAGTTTATTTTTAAGTTTATCAAAGCTTTGCCTTGGACATTTAAATCCTCTTATAGCACAACTAGGTTTTACACTAACTCTTGCTTGAAGGTATACAAATACAGGAGCCATGAGGGTACTTTGCATGTATAGCCCTTCCATAGTTGATCTTTTGGCAAAGTAAGGTAGCATTTCAAATACTCTGGTGGTACCTGCCTGATTCAAATCTGGATGATGTTCATAGAGTATTCTAGGTTTGTCAAAACCTGGTTCCAATGATTCAGAAATAGATTTTATATAACTATAATGTTTTTTTGTCTCCCACCCAGAGTAATTCCATCTTGTCCAGTGAGGAAAGTTTTTTACATTTGGTATTATCCAAACTATCATGCCTGCTGCCATAAAGGGTACAATCATTAGATGTATTATTTTATATTTAATTCGCCTAATACAATGTGCAGTGATTAATCCTCCTGCTATAAGGGTAAATAAAAGGGTTTGTGGTAAAGCTCTTGCGTCTACCAGTCCAAGTTTGGGAAATATAAAAAACAACCCAACATATATAACAGCAGGTATGATCCATACCATTGAATGTTTTAAGACGAGCTTTGATCTTTTGAACATAAAAATTATAAATGATATAAGTATGACTGCATATGTTGGATATAGAATTTTTGACTTAAATACCTTACCAAAACCTTCTATGCCAAATATCATTGGATTAGGTGTCATCCAAGATTGGTGATCTATCATTGGCCATATAAACCATGCGGTTATTAGTATAGTAGCTATTCCTGTCACAAACAATATACTTAGCCATCTGAAAAAATGACCTTGTTTTGTCAACAAAAGTATGGCTAGAAAAAAACAAGGTGCTATTAAAAACACGTATGCATGTGATAGTGCAGACATGGACAATAGAACAATTCCTATTATAGAAATCTTAGATTTCTTAATGGCTCTGATGATAAAAGAAATGCCTAGAATCAAAAAGCATAGTGCATAACTATGTGCAAACTGACCTGCTAAGGTTGATAAAAAATTACCTCCAAACATTGTATAACCTTCGTTATACAAAAATGGCAGAGAAAAAACTGAAGTTATTATGGGTGCTGGAAATCTAAAGCCTATAATTCTTATAGCAGCGTATATAGTAAACGGCAGAGCAAATGAACCAAGTATAGTACCTATGTTGAACGCAGCTCCTAGCTCAATTAAATATCCTAGTAGGGCCATAAATATAAATGGGAATGGAAAATAGCCAACTAGCTGTGGCTCACCGCCCATATTTGCTGGACTCCAAACTCTAAGATTGAAATTTGGTATGCCGTAATTATGGAGTGTATACACCGGCCAAAAATGTGACCCTGTATCGCCCCCAGTGGCAGGCTTGGTATTAAACAGCTCGCTTGGCACAAAGTGTATAAATAGAATAACCATAGCTGACAGAACAAGTAGGTCAAAGATGTTTTGTACCAATACAAATTTTATAAGGTTTTTATTTTTTATAAGTCTTGAAATTCGCACACTAATAGTGTGGACTATCAACACTTTATGTGTCTATTGATTTTAAAATTTTATTTTGAATTAAGTTTGTGATGATAAAATAGTTGGTGACTTTTTTTGATATACGTTTTAACGGTAGTGGTGTGAACGATAATATAAAAATTTTTGGTGGAAACTCCAACCCTGGTTTAACTCAAGAGGTGGCATCTTGTCTGGATATACCCGTGGGAGATTCCACAGTGAAACGCTTTAAAGATGGTGAAATACACCTAGCTGTTAATGAAAATGTGAGAGGCCGAGATGTGTACGTAATTCAAAGCACTTGCCCTCCTGTAAATGAAAACCTAATGGAGCTTTTGATATTTATAGACGCTTTAAAGCGTGCATCAAGTGAGAAAATCACAGCTATTGTACCTTACTATGGGTATTCTAGGCAGGACAAAAAGTCTAACCCTAGGACTCCAATTTCTGCCAAGTTAGTAGCTGATCTAATTGTAAAAGCGGGTGCTGATAGAATGCTGTCGGTTGATCTGCATGCTCCTCAGTTGCAAGGATTTTTTGACATACCTGTTGATAACTTACTTTCGGGGCTTACTTTTGCAAATCAATGGAAGGATGAACTTGTAGGGGATAAGAAAGAGTATGTAGTTATCAGTCCTGATGCAGGTGGTGTGGAAAGAGCTTTAAATTTTGCAAACAGGATAGGTGTGCCTGTTGCTGTAATTGATAAAAGAAGACCAGAGCCTAACAAAGCAAAAGCTCACAATCTTATTGGTGATGTTACAGGCAAGAAAGCTATAATTTTTGATGATATGATAGATACTGCTGGCACATTAATACAATCTGTTGACATTTTAATAAAAAATGGTGCAAAACAGGTTTCAGCCATAGCGACCCATGGAATTTTCTCACATAAAGCCTTGGAGATGCTTGGTGGTAGTAAGTTGGATAGTGTTTGGGTAACGGATACCATTTGTCAGTCGGAAAACTTACGGTCTTATGGTGGCTTAAAGGTTGTTTCGATGGCTAATATGATTGCTCAGGCCATTATGTGTATACATAGAAAAGAATCAATAAGCTCGCTGTTTTCTTAAAGAGGTTTTGTTATGAGCAAAGAAATTGTACTCAAAGTTGAAAAAAGATTAGTTGGTAAGGGCAATGCCAGAAGGGTTCGCAAGACAAACTATGTGCCTGCTATAGTTTATGGGTCTGACACAAAAAATGTCGCTGTGTCGCTGGATGTTCGCTTGTTAGATAAGTACTCTACTAGTGAGTTTGAGAACTCAATTTTTGTATTAGACTCTGGAGTAAGTGATTTAAATAAAAAGAATGTTTTGATCAAAAGGGTGGATAGAGATCCTGTTAGTAGAAAACCTATACATGTAGATTTTTATGCACCTAACATGAAAAATAAGGTCAAGGTGTCTGTTGAAATTAAGTTTGAGGGTAAATCAAAAGGTGAAGCAAGTGGTGGGCAGCTAGAAATTCAGATTAGAAATATAGAGGTAGAGTGTTTGCCTGCGGATATTCCTAAGTATTTGGCGGTAGATACAAGCCCACTTGATATTGGAGATACAATTCATATCTCAGATATAAAAGTGCCAGAGGGAGTTAAATTTACCTCAACAGAGGATATAGCTGTTTGTTCTGTGAAACAAATAAAAGAAGAAGAAATAGCCAAACCAGAAGCTAAAGAGGAAGATACCAAGTCTGCGGAAACTGAAGAGCCAAAGGCAGAGAAAACAGATAAGGCTGACAAGACTGATAAGACAGATAAAGCAGATAAAAAATAAAAGATATGTTATTAATAGCTGGTTTAGGAAATCCTGGGTCTAAATATGACAAAACTAGGCATAACATTGGCTTTGAAATCATAGATTCTTTTGTAAAAAGACACAAGCTTTCTAAATCTAAAACAGAGCATAACTCGCTTACTTATAAAGTATCATTTGAAAAAGTGTCTGTGTTACTAGCAAAGCCTCAGAGCTTTATGAATCTTTCAGGTAAACCTATTTTATCTTTGGTTAAGTATTACAAAATCAATTTGAATGATCTTTTGGTGATTCATGATGACGTGGATCAAAAATTTGGTGCTATCAAGCTTCAATCAAATCGTGGTTCTGGTGGGCATAATGGGATAAAGGATATTTCAGACAAATTAGCCAGCCAAAATTACAATAGGCTTAAAATTGGGGTGGGAAAAGAAGGTAGCACGCATGATCATGTATTAAGTAAGTTTCAGGCTACGGAGCTTGATTGTATGGATGAGCTTTTGGACTATGCGTGTAAGTTTATAGAGGAGTTTGTAAAACATGGGTTTAAAAGTGCGGTTCAGTATAATCGAAAAGGTTTTAGATAAAGTATGAAATGTGGAATTGTTGGGCTTCCCAATGTGGGAAAAAGTACGTTGTTTAACGCTTTAACATCGGCTAATGCTGCAAGCAGCAACTATCCATTTTGTACGATAGAGCCAAATGTTGGGTTGGTTTCTGTACCTGATGTGCGTCTTAATAAAATTAGCAAGATATTTGATCCTGAAAAAACAATACCGTCTACTATTGAGTTTGTGGATATTGCTGGTCTTGTAAAAGGAGCAAGTCGGGGTGAAGGACTTGGCAATAAATTCCTAAGTCATATAAGGCAAACGGACATAATCATACATGTTGTAAGGTGTTTTGATGATTCTAATATCACTCATGTTTCAGATGTTGTTGATCCTGTAAGGGATATCGAGATTATAAATACAGAGCTTTTATTAGCTGACATTAACACTGTGGAAACAAGGTTACAGAAACTGAAAACCAAATCCAAAGGTGGGATGGACGCACTGTTAAAAAAACAAATAGAGCTAACTCAAAATTTGTTGGATCATATGGACAAAGGTAGCTGGGCTATAAAATTTGGCAGGGTTAGTGAAGTTGAGGATCTTTTTTTAATAACAAGTAAGCCCAGTATTTATCTATGTAATGTTAGTGAAGATGGAGATGCTAAGCATTTGAATAATGTAAAAGCTAAGTTGAAAGATCATGAAATTTTAAGTTTGTGTTCTAAGGTGGAGGATGAAATTAGTAAGCTGCCTGCAAGCGAGAGAAGTTTGTACCTAGAGTCAATGAATCTTTCTAGTTCTGGATTAGATAAGCTAATAGCTACATCGTATAGGTTGTTAGACTTGATAACTTTTTTTACTGCTGGAAAAAAAGAGGTGCGTTCTTGGAGCATAACCAAGAATACAAGGGCACCTGGGGCAGCTGGTAAAATACATTCGGATTTTGAGAAAGGTTTTATAAGAGCTGAAAAGTATCATTGTGATGATTTGTTTAAACTTGGGTCTGAAAATGAAGTTAAGCTTAAGGGTTTGTGCAGATCAGAGGGCAAAGATTACGTGGTACAAGATGGGGATATCTTGTTTTTTAAATTTAATGTATAAGTCCGTTGTACAACGGCTAAGGATTTTCAATTTTTAATAAGTGTATACAGCGAAGCGGCAAGCTTATTAAAAATGTTAACCAACGTTCAAGGTAAACTCTGAAAACTTTTGTTCACAGCGAAACGGCCCGACCGAAGGTCAAAGTGAAGCTAGTGTGTGCTTATTAAAAAAGTTGTGCATCACTCAAGATAGACTATAAAAGAATTGTCATAAGGGCCCTTGAGCCACAACCTGTAAGAGTGGCTTTGCTGCTCTAAAAGGCTGTGTCCTTGTGCAACGTTCGAGGTAGACTACAAAAGACTATCTAATGGTTTTTAATTCGGTCTTCTTCTATTTTTAATTTGTTTAGGATAAACAATATAACGCCAAGATGCATAGAGACCACCAAATACAACCGCTGTTATTGCTATTGGAACTGCTATTGCTACTGCTGCGGGTGCCCCCATTGCTGCTACTGCTACTCCCGACTCTGCTATAAGCATTGTTGATATTATTATTACTGGTGCCACCATCGCTACTGTCACTGGTAAGTCTAGATTGGAAATACCCTTTAATGCTGCTCCGTATGCTCTTTTCAAAAAACCTCTACTTTTAATAAACTCATCAATTTTACCCGCCAACTGACTAGGATCGATAGACTCTATAGAAGCTCCTGCAAATTCCTCAAACTCTTGTATAATAGTTTCACCTTTTAATTTTAGATACAACCTCTGTAGGCTTACTACTAGCAGTATTACACGATACAAAGAACAAACATGAAAACAATATACAAGATGACTTGTATAGACCTAATTTTAGCAAATTACTTAAAAACATTCCTTACCCCCTTGTAAAGGCTTAAAATAGCAAAAAAAGCTGCTCAATATGATTTTTTAGCTCCGTTAGGGTATTTAATAGAGGCTTTGATCTTATTGACTTCTGCTTTAGACAAACCAGCAGCTTTAGTAACTGCGTTTAGATCAAACCCCTGCTTGAGCATATTGCGTATTATTTCTTCTCTACCAGCTTCCATACCTTCTTCTCTACCAGCTTCCATACCTTCTTCTCTACCAGCTTCCATACCTTCTTTCCTGCCATACAAAACACCTTTCTTGTGGGCTTTCTCCGCTGCTTCTTCTGCCATCTCTTCTGCATAAGACTTATATTTAATCATAATCCTACTCCCTTTTTTGATATGTTGACTCTCAAAGTAAATTAACTCATCATAACTACGCTTACCATGAAAACGAACATGAGCATCAATAGCTAATTGCATCGCCTCTTTGTACTTACTAGCACTTAACAACTTACCTGCTCTTCTAAATAACTCCTCTAACTCTTCCTTGTCTATCTTATGACTGCTTCTAAGAGTAGCAAGAAATGGTGCTATTGTCAATTTACCCACTAACTTCAATACATCCAAATCATGTAAATTCAATAACTTATATTTAAAATTAATTACATGCTCTTGTAAAAATTTATTATCAGGAATTTTATCTAGACCTAAGCATTCATGAAAATTTAACGGAGCATTCCAATTATGACTCTCACCATGATACAACACAACTGGTACTACTATACAACCTTCCTTGCGATGTCTCTCATAGACAGAAATCATATAAGATAATAACTGATAAGGTACCTCTTTATACTGATAGCTCTTATGTTCAATCACCACAAAAACCTTAAATGCTATATCCATAACAGAAAAAGAAAAAACCATATCAGCTCTTGTCTCAACTGCATTTTTTATAAATGTATCATGTTTTAACTCTAAACTTTGTTTGTTGATCTTAGACATAAAGGATTTAGGTAAAATTAAACTGAGTAACTCCAAAGCATACTTAGGACTACTTAGAAAAACGTTCTTAACAATCTGATCACTATTCTTAATTGATGTTCGTTTTTTGGTTTTAGGTTTAACTGTAGGTTTAGTTTTAGTGGTAGGTTTGGTTACTTTTGACTTCTTAGCTTTCTTGGATAATTTTTTTGGCATGCTCTAGATCCCCCAGCTTCTGTTAAGAAGGCACACCATAACTTATAGAGATAAACAGCGTCAAGAAGTCAACTGATAACTACGTGAGAATCTAGGACTGATAACCGACACTAAAAATTAGCATTATTCTCTTCTAGGATCCCATCTTGGTCTTTTTCTATTTTTAATTCTCTTGTCATATCCACCAGTTGCATACCAAATTGCACCACCAACAATCGCCGTTGCTGCTACTGCTACTGCTGAGAGTGCTACTACTCCTGCTACATCTACCTTCAAATTAGGAACCCCAGGATGATTGCTACTGCTACTGCTGAGAGTGCTACTACTCCTGCTACTCCTGCTACTCCTGCTACTGTTCCTGCTGCTGCTACTGTTCCTGCTGCTGCTGCTACTTTTGCTCCTGTTACTGCTGATCCTGCCTTAACTATTAGTGCTAGTCCTGCCAGTGTTATACCAGCAGCTCCTGCTACTGTTCCTGCTACTGCTGCTAACGTTTTTTTCAGGGGTGCAAGAGGACCTCCTACTATATTAATATAAAATTCACTAACTTTATCTGCCAACTGACTAGGATCGATAGACTCTATAGAAGCTCCTGCAAATTCCTCGAACTCTTGTATAATAGTTTCCCCTTTTAGTTTATCGAGCTGATACAAAGCTTCACAAGCTTGGCTATACTCTCTGTAAAAACATATAGTTTCTCTAAGATCACCTATACGACTTAAACAATCGCTATCAGAAGATAATTCCAACATAAGCCTCCGGTGCAAGGTTCTACCCTGACTGTCTGTCTCTTTTAGCATATTCATAACATATTCAGCGTTGTAGCGGTTAATATGTTCATCACGATCAGGAGTACCCCTCCATGATGGGATTCTAGACTGAATACTAGCCAGTACAGGGCAAGCTTGCATTGCTAAAAATGCACTAGAATTTACAGCCATAGCAGCAGCACTAGCACTTGCTATCTTTCTACTGCCAGCATTAGATACAACCTCTGTAGGCTTACTACTAACAGTAGTGCACGATACAAAGAATAAACATGAAAACAGTATACAAGATGACTTGTACAAACCTAATTTTAGTAAATTACTTAAAAACATTCCTTACCCCCTTGTAAAGACTTAAATAACAATAACTAAGAAACGCTGCTCAAAAAGTATGCTACCCCCCCCCCTAAATTTTTGCAAGCCTTTTGTTTTTTTATTTAGGTTCATGACGACCTGTTACTAGAGCATCTTAGGTGCTATGTTACAGATATTTTCTGGTAAAATTCTGTTGGAGCCTGCTTTGAACGTTGGGCAACTTTTTTAATGGTTCATGACAACTTAAGCGGCTTTTTTTTTCAATAAATCTAGTATTAATTTATACATGTTCTCATGCCTATAATTAAACCTAAATTCACACTCTTTCAAATGCAAGTAAAATGTCTTCTTGCTCATACCTCTAAACTTAAATAACCTAACTTTAGCAAGACCCCAAAAGTTCTCTATCCCACTTTGTTAGTTATAAAAGCTCGCAGCCACTTGGCTTTTCTTTTAAGAGGCTGGCTGTAAGCCAGCAAAATGATCCAACTGTAGGTTGGTCGTTAGGCTGCAAATTGATTGGGCCACAAGTTTGTTGTCTAGTCTTTGGACTTGTATTTGTAACAAACTGTTTGATGGATATATAGTTTGTCATGAAAATTATATTTATGTCAGAAGCAATTGAAAATGTACCAAATCCCGATGAGATTCCGGTACCTGTTCAGGTTGGAAAAAGTAGGAATGTTTCTGAGACTGTAGACGACGTCTTAACTCAAAACACAGATCTCATGTACAGGTTGTCGGTTGCATTAAGACGTAATGCTAATTTAGAAACCAGGATTTCTCAGACAGAAAAAGAAAATAATTATCTTAAACATAAAACCAGAAGTATGGATGATGAGCTAGACGTACTAAGAAATGAAAATAATAATAATGCTTTAAATCTAAAGGACATGTCTAGCAAGCTTAGTGAGAGCGAGATGAAGTATGCAAGACTTTATGAAGTTTATCATCTCCAGGAAGAAAACTTAAAGACAACTAATAGAAAACTATCTTTACTTAGTAGATTTCAACGAAGGGTATCTTTTTATGTCAGGCTATATATTGATGGTTTGAAAAAAAATATTGAAGCAACAAAGGACATTGATAAAAAGCATGCAGAAGAAATTCATTATTTTAAAAATGCTGTACAAGAGTTAAGAAAAAAGGTTATAAATCTTGAAAATCAACTTATCTCCGCCCAAAGAAGAGAAAATGCTCTAAGAGATCAATTTGAATCAGACTTAAAAGAGGCGGTTCAAACGATTGATAAATTAAAAGGTTTAGATTAGAACTTTTTCTATAGCCTACTTGTTCTACTAACAAGTATTTTCCAACACTTAAAGAACATTAAGATTCTAAAGTTTTGACAAATGTTTTGTAGAAAAGAAACCCTTTAACTCTTTATTCTTGCAAACTGAGAAGCATTGGTCTACACCTCAGAATACACGAGGCCACAATGATTACCCGTTACTCTAGACAAAAAATGGCAGACATCTGGTCCAAAAAAGCCAGGTTCGACTTCATGCTCAAAGTAGAAAAACAAGTTGCCCTAGCACAAGCAGAAGAAAATATAATCCCAAAAGACGCAGCAACAGAAATACAAAAAGCAAAATTTGATATAACCAAAATAGCACAACTAGAATCCGAAACTAAACACGACGTAACAGCCTTCATACTCAACCTCTCCCAAAGCATCAAACAATACGGACACTTCATACACTACGGACTTACCAGCTCCGACGTACTAGACACGGCACTAAGCTTACAAGTAATAGAAGCATACAAAATACTAGAATTTGAAAAATTAGAAACAGCACTTCATACCCTAGCTAATACAAACATAGAAACCATATGCGTAGGCAGAACACACGGAATACACGCAGATATAACCACCTTCGGTCTCAAAATAGCAGGACACCTAGCAGAACTTAAGCGTCACAAAATAAGAATAAAAAATGCCATAGAACAATTCAAAATATGTAAACTATCCGGCACAGTAGGAGCCTACACACTAACATCAAACACAATAGAAACAAAAGTAGCTAAAAAACTAAAACTTTTTCCAGAAACCATAGCAACACAAGTTATACCCAGAGATAGACATGCAGAAGTTATCCTAGCACTAGCACTATACCAATCAGGCATAGAAAGACTAGCCACAGAATTTAGACATCTACAAAGAACAGAAGTAGACGAACTATCAGAAGGATTCGGTAAAGGACAACATGGCAGCAGTGCTATGCCTCATAAACAAAACCCAATCGGCTCTGAAAACCTATGCGGAATATCCAGACTATTCAGAAGCTACTTGATCCCAGCAATGGAAAATATAATACTCTGGCACGAAAGAGATATTAGCCACTCCAGCGTAGAAAGAGTCATATTTCCAGACGCCTTTCAACTACTAGACTATTCCATAAATAGAATGACAGACATAGTAACAAACTTAAAAGTAAATAAACATCGTATGCTAGAAAATTTAGAAAAATCTAAAAAGAAAATACTCAGCTCAAGACTACTATTAGAATTAATTAAACAGAACACATCTCGCAAAGAAGCATATACAATAGTACAAAAATTTTCCCTTGATAAAGAACAAAATACAAAACTAAAAACACTAAACACAGACAATCTAGATGAGATAAAAAAACAAGTTAGACTAACAGCCAAAAAACTTTTAGAAAAGTTATAACTATGTACCTAATATCGTTTTACGTTCCGTCTGAACATAAAGAAGAAGTAAAAGATGCTATGTTCAGAGCAAAAGCAGGAAAGATAGGGCAGTACGAATCATGCTCTTTTGAAACCAAAGGAAAAGGACAATTCAAACCGCTAAAAAATAGTAACCCACACGTAGGAAAAATAGAACAAATCAGCAAGGTAGATGAATTTAAGGTTGAGATGGTGTGCGAAAAAAAGTATATCCAAGACGTGATAGCAGCAATGAAAACAGCACACCCATACGAGGAAGTTGCGTACAGCGTAATAAAACTAGAAACCCCATAGGAGGTACCATGTTCAGATCTGTTGTAATATTGAGCTTAATGATTCCCAACATAGGATACACATGGGGCAGTATAGGACATAGAGTAATAGGCAAAATAGCAGAAGATAACTTAAAAGAATGTGCAAAACCTACATTAAAAAAATTACTTGGAAAAGAAAATATGGCAGAAGCTTCCATATGGGCAGACACAGTAAAATCAGACCCTAAAAGAAAATTTCAAAATACATGGCACTGGCTAAATATACCAGACGGAAAAAAATTTACAGGTCAAAAAACTAATCCCAAAGGGGATGCCATATGGGCAATAAAACATTCATTAGACATACTAAAAGGCCAAAAAAAAGATAAAAGAATAACAGACACACAAGCACTAAAGCTACTGATACACATTGTAGGAGATATACATCAACCACTTCACGGTGGCAGAGCCTCTGATAAAGGTGGGCACGACGTAAATGTGTATTTTTTTAATAGAATCTCAGCACTACACGTAGTGTGGGACACCGACATCATAGACTTTTTAAGACTTAGCTATACAGAACTAGCAGAAAGCTTATCTAGAAGAATGATGCCAGGATCATGGAAAAATAAATCCATAAACTCTTGGATAAATGAAGCTATGGAATTTAGAAAGATGATATACACATTTGATGAAGTTGTAAAAAAAGGAAAGTATAAACTGCTGTCCGCAAAAGACCTTAAAAAAAAATATAGAGATATATATAAATCCAGAGTGAGAATGCCAATATCCAGCGAACCTACCTCCAATAGAATGGGATCAGGAGAAATGGGAAGAGACTACCTTCCTCACAGAGGATTAAAAATTCCATCAATACGATATGGCTACGTGGATAGAGCTGTACCAGTCATCGAACAAAGACTTTACAAAGCAGGTATCAGGCTGTCCGTAATACTAAACGATATGTGGTGTGAGTAGCCAGCCTAGTGGTTTGCTGAATTTATTTGTTAGTTATGAAGAACTTTGCTTTTGGAAAAAGCTCACAGCCGTTAGGCTGCAAATTGAGTGGGCCGAAGGTTGGTTTTTCTAAATATTACAATAGAATTACAATCTTGTAAGAGCTATACTAGCATCTGATAAAATTAAAAGACCTTTAACTTGGTACCTAGAATATTACAAATGCCAGATACACTAAAATATAAACTACAAATGGTGTTCGGAGCCTTCTGCATAGGCTTCGCTCCTATATTTGCCACCTTAACAGACATAGAATCCGGAGGATGGATCGCATTCTATCGCCTAAGCATCAGCTCTGTTATTTTTCTTATATGGTTAATATTTACAAAGAGAGTCCACATATCATCTAAAAAAATGACCGTCTTTCTAGTAGCGGGAATAGTGTTTGGACTAGATATGATCTTATGGCACCAAGCTATACTAGATGCAGGAGCTGGAATTAGCACGATCCTAGCTAATACACAAGTTTTCTACCTAATGCTGCTTGGACACTTTTTTGACAAAGACAAAATTGGCTTAAAAAATGTACTAGCTTTCTTAATGGTCATGATAGGCCTAAAATTTCTGGTAGGCGGACTATCCTTAGAAGGATACCCGCACTACTTCAGAGGAGTTATTTTTGCCCTTGTCGGTGGCATAGCATACTCCATCTACACCTTCCTATTATCTAGAAGAAAAAGAGATGAATCCACAGCATCTTTGATTATGCTGTTTTTAATAATATGTGGATCTTCAGGTATTATTTCAGGAACAGTTCAATACGCTATAGACGGCACATGGTACATCCCCACAAACGAACAATGGATGTGGTTAATACTGTGTGCAGTAATATGCCAAGTCATAGGATGGGTAGTTATCTCAATTAACTTAACCAAAATACCAGTTGCAACTAGCGGCTTAATCCTACTAATTCAACCAATAACAGCATTTATAATGGGAGCCATTTTATTCAATGAACCAATCGGTATATCTAAACTAATAGGTGCCACAATCACACTTGGAGCAGTATTCTACGGAAGCCAAATAGTTTCTGCAAAAAAAAGATAACAATCTATTTAAACTATTTAAGACAATCTTGCTTTATAAAAGGCCTTTGCCATCCATAATAAATATCAACACACCCATACATTTCGGCTTCAGATCCTTTTTTTATCGCAAACAGAGCATCCTGCGTAACGGACACAGGCCTACCTGATCGATCACTACCTTCTAACTTAACCGAAACCATATAGTTGTCAGAAAACCTAGAACTACTAAACTTTGAAAAAGAATTTATCTTATAAGACGTTATAAAAAACAACTCAGGCCTAGGGGAATTGTCATGGAATTCCTGATCTGGGACAACCACCCTATAAGGGGTTTTTTGATCAAGACAACTTTTTTTTGCTACTTGAGGCCTAAGATGCCCAAGCTCCTCTGCCTTAATACGACTTTCAATCAAAGCTTTTACAGTATTTCTTTCTAGATTCTGGGGACAGCGAGGTTTTATTTTGTACTGCTCTGGATCAGGAAGCACCACATTCTGACCAAAGGCAAACTCAAATAATAAAAATAAAATAAAAAACTTCATAAAAAATCACCCTTTCTAATTAGTAGAAAATGCACACCCCGCACCTGCACCTCCATTACATGCATGACCACATGCATGCTTCAACTTAGGGGGGTTGTTTTCCTTACAACTATCCGAACCATTATGCCTTATCACCTGAAAAAACCTGTTACTAGAGTTTGTCTGAGGAGTATTTGCAAGATCCGATACAGCCTTACAGTGTCGGTTATTTTTCAACTCATCATGCTTTTTGCACAACCTAGCCTGACAAAGATTGCTCATATGCTCTCTTTCCCTCTGCCAACTACTACTCATACGCAAGGAAGATATGTCTTCGCTTTCTCTATTCATTTTGTCTATATCCCTATATGCAGCTTTTTCTCGATCACTCAAATTTAACCTTTCTACATTATCTTTTAAAAATATCTCAAAAAAGCTTTGTGTCAGCATATCACCTTTTTTCCACAACTCATATGCCAATTTTAATCTTCTTAAACTTAACGGACTATAATCTTCAAAACCTCTTTCAAAACCATTAGTTTCTTCAAACAGATCCGTTACCTTTTGATTAACTTTTGCAAAGTGCCTGATCGTATTGTACGCCTTATTGTAATCTCTAGATTGATAATCTGCATAGTTCATGCTGGATGCTCCAATACCACCAAAACTATCGGAGGCATGATTGATCCTAAATTGTAAATCGTTAGGGTTAATGTTTTCCACGGAGCACTTATCCTTGATTTGATCAATGCATGCATTAACATTATTACCACACCCTTGAGGAAGCGTAGGATTAGTCAACTTACCCATAAAGTCCTCATCGGCTGCTTCTATCATCATGGCATGACCGCCATAGAGCAAAATATCTCCTGGCTTAAGCTTTTCATTAGGGTCAGACAGATCTACAACATTCATACAAGAACATTGATTAAACTGCCCTCTTTTGTTTGCAGCGTCTGACATTTTCTGTACAGTCCACCAAACCTTGTTTTTATTATCATCGTTACAAGTTGACATCTTAAGCCCAGATAATTTCATGGCAGTTGTTACATACTCAGAACAATTCCAACCTACAAATTCATTTTGATTTTTATCCCTACTTCTATATCTTTCTTGCGAAGGATCTAATCTACCTCCTTGCCTTGCTCCTCTGCCAGCATAAGGAGGTGTATCCAGAGGGTTTTCTCTTCCTTGCCTACCTAAATAAAAGAAACTAGGACACGGCTGACTACGTCCATTTATATTACACTTAGGTAAATTCGGATCACATTTTGCCAATCTGTTATAGGGATGATCCTCTATGGCATCATCAGAAAGCAAAGCACAGTTATTACCACGGCCAAAATGACAATTCGAAGGAAGTCTGTTGCCTCTTCCGCCTGTTATCAGATTTATTGCTCTAGTTGCCATCATTTCAGAATCAAATCGCACAGTGGCATCACATGAGCCATACGAAGAAGTCATAAGTAATCTAATTTGCTTTACGTTTTCAGGACATGTTGCAGCCTCGTGCACCATCTGACTTACTTGATTTGCGATGTCCGTAAGTTCACCGTCTGCACAATTTGTACAGGGTATTGATCTGGTTTCTTCTCTAATTTCCAGGTTTGGATCTTGTGCCAGCACATGGCTTTTGGCAAGAAAAGATATAAAAAGCAGGCTTAGAAAAAGCTTCATGTACTACATTTTAGGTGATCCAAGGCTACGTATTCAAGGTTAAAGGTTTTTATTTGATGTAGACTATTGTGGGTTTTGTTGTTATAAAAAAGCGGCAACGTTTGATGTGAACTTCGGATAAGTATATTTGTTAAGGCCATTTGACAAAGTCTTTAAGTGGTGCACATAGAACGTTGTGCTATATTTGGTGTGAACTATGAAAGTTTTTGTTAAAACAGCTGGCCTAAGGCCAGCGAATTGCTTAAGCCGTGGATTGGCCGAAGGTTGGTTGTGAATTTAGAAAATTTAAGAAATATAGGTATTTCTGCTCATATAGACTCAGGTAAGACTACTTTAACCGAACGGATTCTGTTTTACACAGGCAGGATACATGCAATCCACGAGGTTAGAGGTAAGGATGGAGTCGGAGCAAAAATGGACTCCATGGAGTTGGAAAGAGAAAAGGGGATCACAATCCAGTCTGCTGCAACATTTTGTAAATGGGAAGATACCTACATTAACATAATCGATACCCCTGGACATGTGGATTTTACAGTAGAGGTAGAAAGAGCACTAAGGGTACTAGATGGAGCCATATTGGTTCTATCTGGAGTTGAAGGTGTTCAGTCTCAGTCTATTACAGTAGATAGACAAATGCGTAGATACAACGTACCCAGATTGGCTTTTATAAACAAGCTAGACAGATCAGGAGCAAATCACAACAGAGTGCTGGATCAGCTTAGAACTAAGCTCAAAATAAATGCACACTTTGCCCAGCTGCCGGTTGGGCTAGAAGATAAACATAAAGGCGTGATTGATCTTGTCGAAATGAAACAAGTTGTATTTTCAGGTGAAAATGGCGAAAAAATGGATATATCGGACATAGCCCCAGATTTAATGGATGAAGCCAAAAAGGCCAGGGCAGACCTAGTAGCTCAAGTGGCAGATTTTGATACATGTGTGGAAGAAAAATATCTTATGGAAGAGGAAGTCACTCCAGAAGAATTAAAAGTAGCTATAAGAAAGGGAGTTATAGGTCTAAAGTTTGTACCTGTATTCATGGGTTCTGCCTTTAAAAACAAAGGGGTTCAAACTTTGCTAGATGCTGTAAATTATTATCTCCCTAATCCGTCAGAGGTGGGTAATGAAGCCTTGGATTTAGACGATAACGAAAAGAAATTTTCTATACAAGTTGATGAAGAAAAACCTCTTATTATGCTGGCGTTCAAACTTGAAGACGGCAGATACGGACAGCTTACCTATATGCGTATTTATCAAGGTACAGTTAAAAAAGGGGACACAATAATAAATACAACAAACAGAAAAAAACTCAAAGTTCCAAGACTTGTCAGAATGCACTCGGATGAAATGGAAGACGTCTCAGAGGCAAAAGCCGGGGATATAATAGCTATGTTTGGTGTCGACTGTGCATCAGGAGATACCTTTACAGATGGAAAAATAAACGTGGCAATGACATCTATGCACGTTCCAGACCCAGTGATTTCTCTTGCCCTTGCTCCTAAGGATAAATCCGCAGCGGCGAATTTTTCTAAAGGTTTAAACAAGTTTACTAAGGAGGATCCAACTTTCAGAGTGCATAGAGATGAAGAGTCTGGGCAAACAATAATATCAGGCATGGGTGAATTGCATCTTGAAGTTTATGTAGAAAGAATGAAACGAGAATTTAAAGTAGACTGTATTACAGGTAAACCACAAGTAGCATTTAGAGAAACAATCCGAAAAAAAGTGGAGTTTATGCAGATTCACAAAAAACAAACAGGTGGTGCAGGACAATTTGCAAAAATTGGCGGTTACATGGAGCCTATACTGTCTGATGCAGAAAGCGGTGAGTATAAAAATTATGAATTTATAAATAAAATTGTCAGTGGTACCATACCTAAAGAATTCATACCTGCCTGTGACAAAGGATTCCAAGAACAACTTGCAAAAGGCGTTCTTATAGGTTTTCCTCTGATCAGAGTTAGGTTAGAGATCAACGATGGTGGGTTTCATCCAGTGGATTCTAGCGAAATGGCCTTTAAAATATGTGCAATGACAACTATAAGAGAGAACATAAAAAAAGCAGACCCTGTTATACTGGAACCAATAATGAAAGTTGAAGTATCCACTTTAGAAGAATTCCAAGGCCCTGTAATTGGAGGGCTTAATCAAAGAAGAGGTAAAATAACAGGTACCAACGCAGTGGATAGCTACGTAACCATTGAGGCAAAAGTACCTTTAACGGAAATGTTTGGATATTCTACGGACTTAAGATCTCTCACCCAAGGTAAGGGTGAATTTAGTATGGAATTTTCTGAATATAAAGCTGTGCCTAAAAACACACAGGAGACCATGATAGCTGAGTATGAAAAAAAACTCAGGGAGAGCAAGTAACCCTTGAGTTTATTGATCTTATATTTTTTTCTGGTAATTTCTATTTCGTTTACCTGCTCTCTTCTAGAATCCACCATGTTGTCTGTAACAGATTCGTTTATACGACAACTACAAAGCAGATCTGCAAAATCAGGAAAACTACTTTTCAGATTTAAAAATGAAATAGACAGACCACTTGCTGCCATACTGACTTTAAACACGGTTGCAAACACTCTGGGTGCATCCATAATAGGTGCACACGTGTTGCGTACTTACGGTAGCGAAATGGTGGCTGTGGTATCAGGTATATTGACCATGTTTATTTTGGTATTCTCAGAAATAATACCAAAAACCATCGGGGCAATTTTCTGGAAAAAAATAGCTATACCAGCTTCATTTATAATTCGTTACCTAATTTTATTACTATATCCGCTGGTATGGCTGTTTGAATTATTATCTGATCTAGTGGCACTTGGCAAAAAGAAAACACCAATCTTTACGAGAGAAGAGTTAATAGCGTCTGCTGAAATTAGTCAGGAAGAAGGAACTATCAGAGATGAAGAACGCAATATTATAAAAAACTTACTCAAACTCAACCGTATATACGTAAAAGATATAATGACACCTAGATCTGTTATAATAGCCCTTTCTCAAAACTTGTCCATCGATACTACAGTGGAGAAATATGGCCAAATACCTTTTTCTAGAATACCTGTCTATGAGAAAGATCTGAACAATATTACAGGTATGGTGCTACGTTATGAAGTTCTAGACGTATATGGAAAGGATGAAGGCGGTAAAAAATATTTAAGAGATATTGTAAATAAAATTGAATACGTCTCTGATGAGCAGTCGGTTGGTCACATTATGAATTTATTTATAAAAAAACAGTCTCATATTTTTATAGCTAGAAATAAAATCGGAGAAACCACAGGATTGGTAACTTTGGAAGACGCTATAGAGACTTTACTTGGAGTAGAAATCGTGGATGAGTTCGACAGTGTAGAAGACATGAGAGCTTTTGCTCTGGAACAATCAAAAAAGAGAATCAGAGGAAGACGTACCGCAAGAGTGGTAAGCAATTTGTTAGAAGAGCTAAACAACTAATTAGACATCGAACATACTTCAAAACTTTTTGTCTGCTCAATAGACATAGGGCTGTCTAAGGTTCCACTTGCATAAGCAGTAAAACTGTACAATCCGTTAGGCAGATCTTTGAATATGTAAGTAACGCTGCTGTTTTTATCATCTATTCCAATTTCATCAGGTGTTTGTCTACCCAAATTTAAATCGGAACAATGTTTATAGCTAGAATCAGAATCTGACTTACAGTACAAATCCCAATCTATAACTTCTTTGCTATTAATAAATTGTTTAGGAAATCTAATTGCAATGTCGTTATTTCCAAAACAATCAAAAGATCCAAATGAGCTTTTATAGTTTCCAAGGTGATTCCTGTCTCTTGCATCCAGTGCATCTAGCACAACGATGTCTAGGTTTGGTAGGTTAACAGGTTTATTGGCACCTTCACTGTTACCGATACCTTCATCAAATGGCATAGTTATAGGAGGGTTTGTGGCACCGGTATTAGCTTTACGATCTTTGGCTTTATATGAAGAACAGCCTGTAGTTACAAACGCCAGAATAAATAAAAACGAGTACAAAGTAACAATGAAGTTTTTTGTATTTGATGATTTCATTAACAACCTCCTAGCTGTTGCATACATATATAGGTCGGATCAAATTTGCTGGCACTTAATGAAAGCTTGTATTTTACAATTCTAAAGTTGGTATACAATGATACCGAACAGTCTGCTTGAGTTGAGGGAGTGTTATGTCTGATTCCACATACGGACCAAAAGATAGGAAAAATGCTGGGGGCAGAAAAAATGTTACTGTTGCGTTCTGTGCCTTAATGTTAGCTGTTGTGATGAGTTACCAAAACTGTGCTTCGTTTAAGGTAAGCGATCTGGGCGATTATCATTACTTGTCAAGTTCTTCTCTGCCAGAGCTAAAGTTTGCAATTACTACTGTGTATTTTCACGATGATAGAGATATGAAGAGAATTACCAAAAATTACTGTCATGATGGCGAGAACATGCCAGGAGTTCAATCAGACGAAATATACGTGGACTACATCATAGACGAAAATATAAACTTAGATAACTTAGACGACTTAGAGCTTTTTTGTAAGCTAGCCGAAAGTGTGGATGAATATACTAGATGTGAGGATTTTTATTTGCAAAACCAAGCTAGTATAAGTAATTATATTCAATATGACGAAGATGGTCTTGGACTTAACTTTATTAGATATAAATACACAAATTTGGAAAATGGAGTTTATGAATTTGATGTATATGCAAGCACTGATAGCGTAATGCTGACCGACGTTACCAAGGTTCGCTTTCAAATATGTGACTAAGGGGGTTAACAGATAATGTACGATCAAGAAAAAACCATTGTTTTACAAAACGCAAAAGATCAAAAAAGACCAGGTGGTTCAAGAAAAGTTATGGCCCTAACGGTCTCGACCTTGTGCCTTACTTTGGTCGTAGGTTATCAGAATTGTGCTGGATTTCATGTAAGGGACATGGGTGGTAGCGTTTTATCCTCTCACTCTTACGACACTCTTCCTGTCTTGGATGTGACATTAAGTGATGGTGACGGAGAAGAAGTTACCAACAATCCATGTGAAAATTCAGTATCAGGTGTAAGTAAAGGAATAGAAAGCGATAGGGTGTTTGTAGATTATCTACCACAAGTTGTATCAGGATATGATATATTAGAGGTTAATTTGTTTTGCAGTAACAGTATAGAAAACAGCACAGAAGTTTACGAAAACTGTGACACCTTCAAGTTAGAACAAAATTCTACGGTTCACCATTATAGAAATGAGATAGATAGCGGCTACTATGACTACGTTAAATACAGGTACAACGACCTAAGTGATGGAGTACATGAGCTATATGCGTACGCTGCAGCACCTGCTGATAACAGTATGTTAACTCAAATTACAAGACTTACATTCCAAGTATGTGATTAGTAAACTAATGAAATATGAAGGCTGCTGCTAGGTCATGCAGCTTTCTTACTTTTGCCTAACAATATCTTTCCAACTGTTAAACCAAAGCGAGACTTTTTGTACTTTTCTATTTTCTTTAATTCACTTTTTGCTATTATAAAGTTCTTATCCAATAAAACTGCCTGTTGAAAATTAAGTTTTGATAATTCGTAGTCTCCAACTTTTTTCTGAAGCAAACCTTTTACAAACGGATATACTGAGTTATTTCTTTCGGAAGTGGGTACAGAATCTAGTTTGTTGTATATATCTATCAAATCTTCTTGTGTTAGTTCATCATCGCCAGATTTGGATATTTTAGCCCATAAATAATGTAGAATTGTCTCTGTACTAGGTTTTTCTGACATCTGCATAGTTCTTTTTAATAATTCATATGCAGAATCTATTCTGTAGTTTTTTAAATGCTTTTTGCCTTCTTCTAGCATATTTGTTGATTTGAGCTTACTTTCGGTTTTGATGTCATCCAACTTGTACTCGTACTTAGCTCTGGTATTAGGATCAAGTAGTGTTTTATATGCAACTGAAATAATATGAAATATTTCGATGGAAATTTGCTTTATTTCATCAGAAGTATTTGTAAGTTTATCTGGGTGAAATGATTTCGATAGCTCCAAGTAGGAACTTTTTAAATCATGTATGTTAAAATCTTTGCCTTGTTTAACGTGCATGAGTTGAAAATAATTTTTGTTTTCAATGTGATCTTTAAATTTTTTCAAAGCTATCAATCTACCTGCAAAAGATTCTTTGCTACTGTTTTGGTTAATCAAGCTTATCGTATCGCTTAGTAGTAAGAAATGTAAAATTTTATAAGTTTGATCATTATTTTTATATGATAATACTTCTGCAAAACTGCAATTATTATCAGTTATAAAATTTAACACTTCAATATTTTGATTGATAAACGGCAAATTTAAAACTGTACGTCTATTTTTGTAATTGGAATTTACAACAACCTTGTGTTCTAAATAAGGTAGATATATTTGTTCTAAGTAATCTTCAGATATTCTTAATTGTATAAACTCAGATAAAACTTTATACATAACATCTGCAGCATCAAGTATGCTGTCTTTTGATGAAGATACGTTTGATTGTGTGAATTGAAACGAGTACATTTCGTTTTCTACTATTTTATCTAGCCTTATGTGGGCCTGTTCTGAAGCGATTAAATCTACCATGTGTGGACTCATCAGATTTGCTTTAAGTAATCTAGTGCCGATCTTGTCTGAACTATCTTTTGATAAAATACTTTTTAACTCTTCCTGAGAGATCATATTTTTTTCAACTAACAATGTACCCCAATAAGATTGCGGATCGTTTGATATTACAGAAACAACTCTGCCTTCTGATAGGTATATTTTTATCATATCATTTTTTGAATTGATCTTGACAGTTCCCATTAAATTAGTGCGAGAAACAAGAGATAAAAAGTGAGGTATGTCGTATCCACAAATTTTGTCCGTATTATTTAAGACTTCAATACAACGATCGGTAGTCATCTTATCATTTGATACAATATGAAAAAGTAAGTTTTTTTGGCTTTCGATAGTATGGGTGGAAAATTGTGTTAGTAGAGTATCGACTATATATTTGTAGTCTAACGGCTTTTCAAAAAAATCTGTGCCACCCCCTTTTAAGAGTGTACTGTTAATAAAGCTCTTGGATTTGAATAATCCGCTCATAAAATAGAACGGCTGTGTGTCGGCACCATGCTTTTTTAGTTGTTTTGCTAGTTCTATTCCAGACTGCTCTGGCAACATAGATTCAATGATAAATGCATGGATTACAGTAATACCGAAAGCTTTCATTGCTTCACTAGGTTTTCTGGCCAAGATAGGGTTAAAACCTGCTTCCTTTAGATGTTTTGATAGGGTTTCACCAAAGGTTTGATGGTCTACTATCAGTATGTTTATTTTATCAGATCCCATAATAAAAAAAGTTGCTTAAAAGCACCAAATTGATTGTTCGGATCAAATGGACTCTAGCTTCAGGTTAATTAAGCACATTTATATGTACAATAATGACACACTATTTTGGCCTGTTTTGAGCTTCTCTTAGAGGCATGCTGGCTCGTAGTGAAACTTATAGTTTTATGGCGTGCAGGTTTCCAGAAACAGAAATGTTATACAACACAGAGTTATGTATATTTGGCGTGGCTAGTGTGCCAGAAAAATTTGTATAAGAAAATAATTCGCTTCCTGTATCGAGATCTAACCCTGTTACTCGGCCATCGCTCTGGCAAAAGTACACAACCTTGTCCTTTACCACCATTCCTGTTGCAAACCCTGAGTTTAGCTTATGTACCCACAATTTTTCACCGGTATATTTAAAGGCTTCAATATTACCTTTGGAAGGTGCGATCAAAATAATCTGATCTTCTACCACCGGTGGGTATGCACTACCTGAATTATCACTTTTCCAAATCACGTTTCCTGATTTTGCATCTATACTAAAAAGATCACCGTCATAACTGGATACATATAGGGTATCTTTGTCTAATACCATCGAATCAACATCCTTAAATTTATTTGAACTACTTAGCTGTTTTTCCCAAATCAGAGATCCATCTTTTTGATTCAGAGCAGCCACATACCCGTCACTAAAGCCTACTAACAAAGTATCTTTATAGAGTATAGGAGGAGAAATTCCCAGTACACTCATAGGGACAATGCTATTTCTGTTATATACCCAATTTATCTTCTTTGTAAGATCTATTGAATACACAGTGTTACTACCGTTTAGTAGGTAAAGAGAATTTTCAGAGATTACACTTTTGGAAAAT
Source organism: Bdellovibrionales bacterium (assembly GCA_965203875.1). Taxonomy (GTDB): domain Bacteria; phylum Bdellovibrionota; class Bdellovibrionia; order Bdellovibrionales; family JAUICD01; genus CBDANC01. The sequence continues at coordinate 758,177 of OZ241914.1, forward strand.
ACAACACCATCTACGTTCATGTCCCAAATCTTTGTGCCCGTCTTGCTATCTAACGAATACAAAATGTTGTTACTTGCAAAGTATAGTCTATCACCTGAAGATAGCACACCGTGCACACTGCCTCCAGCTTCAAACCTCCACAATGTCTTTGAGCTATCAGCATCCAACGCCATAACTGTACCTAAACCGTTTGCCTGGATCAGAAAATTGTCTACAAAAATAGGTTGCATCAAGTGTGGCACCTTAGGGCCTAGATAAGGGGTTTCTATAGTACTTTTAATCCATTTTCTTTTTAAAATATGAGGTTTTTTTTCGACAGAAACACAGGATATTAAAAATAAGCCAATAGCTGCAAGCTTCGGTTTACTCATGTTTACCCCTTTGTATAAGTAATAACTTTTTGGCAAATTTACCTTCGTTTGTTTCCGGACTATTGGTAGATAATTGGGCATAAATATCCAATGCTTGAGCCTTGTCCGTATCCTCAAGGCACAGTGCCTTTTTTAATAGTGCAGAATTTCTAAAAAAAATTGAGTTTTTAGCAACCGTTGACCATAACATAATTGCCTCACTGCAGTTGTCTGTTTCTTCATGCAGATTTGCCAGCATCATAGCACCAAGGTTATTAAACAGCCCATCGCCATCTAGGTTTACCTTAGAAAGCACCTGTATAGCATCTTGCACATTACCATTTTCTTTGTGAATTGCGGCCAACTTTACTGCTGCCAAGACTAAAACTTGATCCGGATGATTTTGATCTAGCAATGCTTCATACTCACTAATTATTGTCGATTGTTCTTTGGAAGAATTGTCTAGGCTGAGCTTTTTTTGTAGCTTTATTGGCTTGTACAGAGCATTGAAACCTTGAGCCAGTTTATCTTGTTTTTGATTATCCAATATCTTTAGTAAAACTATGGCACAAACTAAAAAACCTATAGATAAAAGCACCAACTTTTTTTGCTTTTGACAAAAATCCAGAACCTTCAACACAATATCGTGCAACATTCCCTGAATCTTTAAATCTTGCTTTGTTACCCTTTTTGCCATCTTAAATGTACGCCCTGAAACTTTGAGCTTTGTAAGTGTCCACCTAAACCAGCTAGCAGTCAAAACATGAAAAACCAAAGGTTTTATAAGACCAGCAATGAAGCACTGTGCCTAAGCAATTTACTTGCTGCGTCTATACTTTCGTATGCTCCAGCCTGTTATTCTAGGCACAGAGTTTTAGCCAGAATGTAATTGCATTTCAAGTAATTTCCTGGCACACTCCGGGCTATTCTTTAAATATCCTTTGTTTATTGAGTGTTAGTGGTTAGATACTAGTTGTTGTAGCTGAGAGTGAGAATATTTTTATGACAAAGCTAATTTGTTCTGAGAGTGCAAAGCAAAGGCACTCCCTTTGGAGTTTAGACAAAAAAGAGGTCGGGTATGTTGACGGTTTTTCAGACTTGTCCGAGGATCATATAGGTAGGCTGAGAGTCTTGGGCCTGGATATAGAATCAGAAATTACTTGTGAGCACATAATACCGCTTGGAAAGTCGAAGGTATTTAATATTGGCGGTTTTTTGATCTCTCTTACAAAAGACATAGCTCAAAAAGTTTACATTCAAGGCTAGTCACTGTCTTAAGATATTAGCAATCCATCGAATGCTTAAGACTGTATTGTCTCAATGAAGTTAGTGTACTGCTTGCAGTTGGTTAAAAAAAAAGGTAAGTACTCTGTACCTTAGCTTTAAGTGAATTATATCTCCTGCTAACCCATGTGTTGAGGTAGGAGTTTGGGGTTGATGTGACATCTGCACTTTTTATTGGGAAGCCAAATACTGGAAAAAGCTTGCTTTTTAATAAGATGGCTGGAGCCAATCAGAAAGTCTCTAACTTTCCTGGTGTTACTGTAGAGGTAAAATCGGGAATTTCTGATAATGTTCGTTATATAGATTACCCTGGCATTTATTCCCTAGATCCTATCACTAGTGACGAAGAAGTATCTGTAAATCAATTTGTAGAAGGTATGCAAAGTGAGAATACCGTAGTGGTATGTGTGCTAGATGCAACCAGATTGGAAAGAAGTTTAATCGTAGGATTGCAATCCAGAGAATTAGCCAGGAAGAATAACAAGCGATTTATATTTGCATTAAATATGATCGATGAGATCAAACAAAGTGCGGTTAAGATCAATATAGAAGAGTTAGAAAAACATTTAGCTACTACTATAGTACCAGTGTCAGCAAAGACCGGAGAAAATCTAGATAAACTTAAAGAAGCAATAAAAAATACTTCTGTAGGCAAACTATCAAAACAGATCACAACATCTAAGGAAGATATCTTTAGACTAAGTAGCAGCGTATCAAAAACTTTTTTATCAAATCCTGGATTATTGATAAAACATCAAAATCGCCTAGATAAAATATTCTTGTCCAGTATTTGGGGTAGCGTAATTTTTGTTTCGTCAATGCTGGTTTTATTCCAAGCTATCTTCACTTGGTCCGCACCTTTTATGGATACGATAGAAAATGTGATTTCTTATTCTGGTGCATTCGTATCTGATTACATTTCAAATCAAATAGCTAGGGATTTTGTTAAAGACGCTTTGTTTGGTGGTTGCGGATCTTTTTTGGTTTTTGTACCTCAGATATTTATTTTAACTTTTATAATATCATTTTTGGAAGACTCTGGTTACTTAGCCAGAGCCAGCATATTTTGTCATAGGATATTTAGTTTTTTTGGTTTATCCGGTAGAAGTTTTATACCATTTTTATCCGCACATGCATGTGCGATACCTGCCATTTTTGCAGCTAGAACAATAGCTTCACCAAAAAGAAGATTATTAACTATGCTTACCATTCCTCTTTTAGCTTGCTCTGCAAGATTACCTGTATATGCATTATTAATTTCGGTGCTAATTCCTGATGTAGGTTTTTTTGGAATTATAGGTTTGCAGGGGTTTTTCTTCACTGCTCTTTACTTTCTTGGATTTATTATGGCACTTTTGGTTTCTGCTCTTTTATCCAATACACTTGTAAAAAAGCATTCCGATATGCCATTTGTTATTGAGCTTCCTCCTTATAGAATGCCTAGTTTGGGTGCTATAGCATTGAATGCTGCTCACCAATCTTGGTTGTTTGTTGCCAAAGCAGGATTTATTATATTTTCCGTAACGGTTGTGGTTTGGTTGCTTGGATATTTTCCAAACGGAGCAGGTCATTTATCTTCTTCTTGGCTTGCAAAGATAGGTGTGGTTATTAGCCCAATATTTGAAACGGTGGGTTTGGATTGGAAATTTGGTGTAGCTATAATCGCATCGTTTTTGGCAAGGGAAGTTTTTGTTGGGACACTTGCAACATTGTTTGGGATAGAGAGTACGGCTAGTGAACTACTGGGTTTGTCTGATCATCTGTCAGATATGTCCATGGCTTCTGGTATGAGTTTATTAGTTTTTTATGCGATAGCACTTCAGTGTGTCTCTACACTGGCTATTATCAAAAAAGAACTGGGAAGTTATAAAACTCCAGTGGTCTTATTTATTGCATACACTTTTTTGGCATATATATTGATGTTGGTTGTTTATAATATTCTGTAAGAACTTTTAAGTGGGTCTGTTGGAGTCTACCTTGAACGGTGTTATAAAATCTGCACATGCAGCAAAGGTGGGCGTAGAGCTTGCCTGGGTACGCCAGTCTACGACTGGCTTGAAAGCCTCTCTAAGCTCTACGCTCACCTTCGTTGTATTAAAAAACTTGGGTTGTACTTTCGGCCTTTGACCTTGTCGTTCCGCCAGTATACAAAATCTTTCGGAATATACCTTGAACGTTGGGCAACATTCTATCAAATGCAAGCCTAGCTGCGTTTGACCTGTGGTCTGACCACTACGCTAGCTTGCATTTGATATAATTGAAGATCTTTAACTTAACTTTTGTCGGGTTTTTACCGACAAGGCTTATTGTCTGAGAGTTGAGCTGGTTTTGTTAGGAGGTTTTTTGGGTTTTCAAGATTCGATCCGAGGTCCATCCCACATCGAAAGTTACATTTCAAAGCAAATGGATAGAATCAATAAGATGAAAAACCTTAGAGGCGTTCGTGCTGTGCTATCCATAGGCTTGCAGCGTCACCAGTATAAGGCAACAGTGATAGTCCGTGGCCCTGGAATAGACTTGGTTTCTAAAAATAGACACTCCAACCCTTATAAAACTGTTGATGGTGCGATTGACAAAGCATTGGGTCAGTTAAATAAACTCAAAGGCAGGCGACTTTCTAGTAATAGGAAACGAAAAGTATCTTGATTATCACAGCGTATGTGATAAGTCCTTTTTTCAATGAACTATAAATTTACCAGTGAGTCTGTGTCTGAAGGACACCCAGACAAAATAGCCGATCAAATCAGTGACGCTGTCCTAGATGCATTATTGGCCAAAGATCCTGAAAGCCGTGTTGCATGTGAAACTCTAATATCTTCTAAGTTGGTTGTCTTAGCTGGAGAGATATCTACTTTGGCAGATATAAACTATCATAAACTAGTAAAGGATGTAGTGGGGGATATTGGCTATAATAGTGAAAAGGTTGGGTTTGACTGTAACACCTGTCCCATACTTGTATCGTTTGAAAAGCAAAGCCAAGATATTGCATCAGGTGTCGATCCTTCTTCTAGTAAAGATCAAGGGGCTGGTGACCAAGGTATAATGTTTGGTTATGCTGTAAATGAAACTCAGGCTCTTATGCCTTGCTCAATTTATTATTCTAATATGCTGATGAAGCGTCTATCTGAAGTAAGAAAAAAAGGCATTATAAAAAACCTGCTCCCTGATAGTAAGAGTCAAGTTACTGTTGAGTACATAGACGGTAAAGCTAGACGCATAGATACCGTTGTTATAAGCACACATCATTTAGACAATGTCTCCTTAGAAAAGTTAAAAGAAGAGGTATTAAATGAAGTTGTGTACAAAGTTATACCTGAGAGTTTAAGAGATGATAAGCTAAAGTTTTATTTTAACCCTGCTGGTAAATTTACAATAGGTGGCCCTAGGGCAGACTGTGGATTAACGGGTAGAAAAATAATTGTAGATACCTATGGAGGGCACGGAGCACATGGGGGTGGTGCATTTAGCGGAAAAGATCCTTCTAAAGTTGATAGATCTGCTGCGTACTTAGCAAGGCATATAGCTAAAAATATTGTTTCATCAAAGCTTGCTGATAAATGCTTAGTGCAGTTATCCTATGCCATAGGGAAGGCAGAGCCAGTTAGTTTGATGGTGAATGATTTTGGTACGGCAAAAGTGGATGTTTCAAAAATTGAAAAGGCTGTTAAGGACATTTGGAATTTCAGTCCTGCATCTATCATAGAGGATTTTGACTTGCTAAAGCCACGTTATTTAAAGACAGCATCGTATGGTCACTTTGGTAGAGATGAGGAAGAGTTTACATGGGAAAAACTAAACAAGGTAAGCCAGCTAAAACGCCTGTAGAAAATATACGTAATTTTTCAATAATAGCTCACATAGACCATGGTAAATCTACACTAGCAGACTCGCTTTTGGAAGTTACGGGCACTTTATCCGACAGAGAAAAAAAACAGCAATTCTTAGACAACATGGACTTGGAAAGAGAAAGGGGCATAACTATAAAAGCCCAGAGTGTAAGGCTTGAGTATGAATCTAAAAACAATGAACTGTACCAGTTGAATTTAATAGATACCCCTGGGCATGTTGATTTTTCTTACGAGGTGTCTAGGTCATTGGCTGCTTGTGAAGGTGCTTTACTTGTGGTGGATGCAGCTCAGGGTATAGAGGCACAAACTCTTGCAAATGTATATTTGGCTATGGAAAATAATTTGGATTTGATTCCTGTCATTAATAAGATAGATTTGCCATCCGCTGATCCTGATTCTGTTTTAGAACAAATACAAAACACACTGGGTATTGATACAAAAAATGCTATATTAGCTAGTGCCAAGGATAATGTAGGAATAAGCGATATTTTAGAATCAATCGTATCTGATATATCTCATCCTGTAGAAGATAAGACACAATCTTTAAGAGCTTTGGTATTTGATTCTTGGTTTGATTCTTACCAGGGTGTGGTTGTGTTGTGCCGTATATTTGATGGTTCGTTATCCGTAGGAGATAAAATTAGATTTACTGCATCTGGTTCTGACTACGAAGTATTAAAGCTAGGTGTGAAAGCACCTTTTGTTATTGAAAAGGAGTGTCTTTATGCTGGGGAGGTTGGTTTTGTAGTTTGTGGCATAAAGAATATCAGAGATGTAAAAGTTGGTGAAACCATCACTCTTTCAAAAAACCCGTGCAGCGAAGAGCTTCCTGGTTTTAAAAATGTAAAGCCATTGGTATTTTCTGGAATATTTCCTATCGATTCAAAAGATCATGCTAAGTTGAAGGATAGTTTAGAAAAACTATGTTTAAACGATTCTTCTTTAAGTTTTGAACCTGAGAACTCTCAAGCGTTGGGGCTTGGTTTCAGGTGTGGTTTTTTAGGTCTTTTGCATATGGACATAGTGCAGGAGAGATTGGAAAGAGAGTTTAATTTAGATCTAATAACAACAGCACCTAGTGTTGTGTACAACGTTTATAATACAGACGGTGGTATGATTGTTCTGGATAATCCATCTGAGTTACCTGATGCAAGTAAAATAGAAAAAATCGAAGAGCCTGTTTTGAAGATCACTATACACACTCCTTCGGAGTATTTAGGTGGCATACTTAGTTTGTGTGAAGAAAGAAGAGGTGAGCAACAAAAATTGGAGTTTGTAAGTAGCAATAAAACTATTGTGGAATATAAATTACCTATGAGTGAGATGGTTTTAGATTTTTATGATAGGGTTAAGTCTGTATCTAAAGGTTATGCCTCTATGGATTATGATGTTATGGGCTTTGAGGCTGCAAGTTTGGTCAAGGTTGATATTGTGTTAAATGGTGAGAAGGTTGATGCACTATCTGTTATAATTCATAAGGATAATGCGTACTATAGAGGACGAGCACTTACAAAAAAAATAAAAGAGCTTTTGCCAAAGCAGCAATTTCAGATAGCTATTCAGGCGTGTATAGGTTCTAAGGTAATAGCTAGAGAAACCATAAGTGCATTGAGAAAGGATGTAACCGCCAAATGTTATGGTGGTGATATTACTAGAAAGCGTAAGCTTTTAGAAAAGCAAAAGGCTGGTAAAAAGAGGATGAAGAATATAGGTAATGTTGAGGTTCCTCAGAAGGCTTTCTTAGCTATATTGAAATCATAAGGCCCCTTATGTCAATTACAGATTATCATGCAAGCTAGAAAACAATGAAAAGACAGTCAAAAAAGAGTTTGACAAAAATTGGGGGGGGGGGGGGGTAGCATACTTTTTGAGCAGCGTTTCTTAGTTATTTAAGTCTTTACAAGGGGGTAAGGAATGTTTTTAAGTAATTTACTAAAACTAGGTCTATACAAGTCATCTTGTATATTGTTTTCATGTTTGTTCTTTGTATCGTGTAATACTGTTAGTAATAAGCCTACAGAGGTTGTATCTAATGCTGGTAGTAGAAAGATAGCAAGTGCTAGTGCTGCTGCTATGGCTGTAAATTCTAGTGCATTTTTAGCAATGCAAGCTTGTCCTGTGCTGGCTAGTATTCAGTCTAGAATCCCATCATGGAGGGGTACTGCTGATCGTGATGAACATATTAATCGCTACAACGCTAGATACGTTATGAATATGCTGCAAGAAACAGGCAGTCAGGGTAGAACCTTGTACCAGAGGCTTGTGTTGGAATTATCCTCTGATAGCGATTGTTTAAGTCGTATAGGTGATCTAAGAGAAAACATATGTTTTTACAGAGAATATAGCGAGGCTTGTGAAGCTTTGTATGAGATCGACGACAAATTAAAAGGTGAAACCATTATACAAGAGTTTGAACAATTTGCAGGAGCTTCTATAGAATCTATAGATCCTAGTCAGTTAGCAGGTAAAATCGATGAGTTCATACAGCATGAGTACAACAAAAAGTATCCTCCTCTAACAGCAAGAGAATGGGCAGGGTCTGCCATTCTGGGAATCCCAGTACTAGCGGGAGGAGGGTTTATGATCAGTTCTCTAGTGAAATTAATAGCAGCAGGACCACCAGCAGGAGCAGCAGCAGCAGGAGCAGCAGCAGCAGGAGTAGGATTTGCAGCAGCAGTGCCAGGGTTGCTAGCATGTACTGTTGTTCTGGCTGTTGTTGGTGGTGTGTTTTTGACTGCCCAACATAACAAGGAAGTTAAAAATAGAAAAAGACCAAGAAGAGAATAATGCTAATTTTTAGTGTCGGTCATCAGTCCTAGATTCTCACATAGTGTTCAAGCACTTGTAAGTGTATTTTGTATTAGGTTCATGACAACTTAAGCGTCTTTTTTAATACGTCTAGTATTAGTTTATACTTGATAATTTTTGCTTAAATTTAACCTCAGAAATACGAGATCTAAAAAAATAACGATTTTTCCCAATAATCACAACTACTTAACCTATAAATCAATAGGCTTAAGTTGTCATGAACCAAAATTGTAGTGTATTAATTTCTATTAGACGATCCATTCTTTGGTTTGAACTTGATGTTGTTAACATCTTTTTCGGAAAGGCCAGTGTAGCTAGAGATTGTTTTAGCATCCAAGCCTTTACCTAGCATCTTTAACACAATCTCGTAGTCTCTTTCTTCCTTACCTTCTTCCCTACCCTCTTGCTTACCTTGCATCAAGCCTTTTTGAATTCCTTCATGTATCCACTTTTCTTGTAATCTCTCTCTTATGTTCATATATCCTCCTTTCTTCAATATACCTTTACTCCTTAAATCACGTTCAACCTCAGCCCACAACTTAACAAAATCAGACTCACTCAACCTAGAGTACGACTCAACATAACTAATAGAATCAGATACCACTTCATCCATATCCAACTCAGCTTCTGTAAACTTACCTAAAATATCAACAAAATCATCAAACTTAACTTCTTTCAAATCCCAAATAGAAGACAGCAGGTTCAAAGAACCACTACAAATTAAGTCCTTATTACTAATAACTTTCTTAAAACTATCACTATTAGTATCTACAACTATCATGTTGAAATCTAACATATTGTCTAAAAATTGACTAGGTATTTTTAAATCACCCCAAACTCCCTCTATAAAGCTGGTAGGCCATATCCAAGGACTCTTACCATGATAAAATACTAATACAAGTACTGGAGTAGGACTATTACTCCTAAAACTTATATCTAAGATCAAAGTTTGATATTTGAGCATTTGTGAATATATGCTTCTTTCGTATTTAGACTTGTGTTCAATAATTATAACAACTTTAACCTTTATAGCTGGGTTGCTAATCAAAGGAACAGAACAAACTATATCGGCACTTCTGCCATCCTTAAAAGTGTTCTTTTCTATAATCATAGCATCCCAGTTCAAGACAGAAACAACTTCAAAGTCCAAAAACTCTTTTAGAAACGACTTTAGGAATGCAGATATAGTAAAGATACTTATAAAATATTCGTTATGGTAAGGCTTACCTTTCTTGGTATTTGGATTATTAATATTGTTACCATCTGAGCTATCGTTTCTGTTATTATTTTGTTTATTGGTCATTTTACACACTCCTTCGTTTATCTTGCTTAATAGTATAAGAAGCAAAAATCGTGCCGTTTAAAGTGCAATTTATGATAGTTTAAGGATCTAAATTTCTAAAAGTTGGAATAACCTGATTGGAATTTTTGGAATCATTTCCGATCAATTTGCTGGTCGTAGGCGGAGCTGTTTTTAATAAGCACACATAGTGAAACAGAAAGCTCAGGAGCAATATAAGGCCTGTATAGCATCTTCCCGATCGGTAAGAATCGGGTTGATTTGGGTATAAAAAGTGTGGATTCTTCCCGATCGGTAAGAATCTGGTCGATTTAGGTATAAAAAGTGTAGATTCTTCCCGATCGGTAAGAATCGGGTTGATTTGGGTATAAAAAGTGTGGATTCTTACCGATCGGTAAGATGGTGTTGGTATATTGTGTGAATACAAATTATATTAGATATTACAACTAGTTATAAGGGGAGTTATTAATAAAATGGCCAATGTAAAAACAGTTGAAGATATAGGCAAAATAGTCAAAAAAACCAGGGAATATCAAGGTGTTACGCAAGAAAAATTGGCGTTCATATGTGGAACTGGTGTACGTTTTATTGCAGATCTTGAAAAAGGCAAATCTACATGTCAGGTGGGAAAGGTGCTTAATGTATTGAATTCACTAAAGATTCATGTTGATCTTAGGCCACCCATAACATTGCATAAAAAAGATAATAGTGAATAAGTTAAAAGTTTATATTAATGAGCTGGAAGTGGGGGAATTGACCAGGGGTAATACCGGGAAAATATCGTTTACGTACAGCACATCGTATTTGGAATCAAAAAATCCTTTCCCTTTATCCCAGTCAATGCCGTTAAGAAAAGAAAGCTTTCGTCAGAAGGAATGCCAGCCGTTTTTTGCTGGCCTACTACCTGAGCAACCAAAGCGTTCATTAGTGGCACAGAGATTTGGTATAAGTCCAAACAGTGATTATGAAATGCTTGCTAGAATTGGTATGGAATGTGCTGGAACCGTTGTAGTTGCACCATCTGACGAATCAAATATAAAACGAACAGAATATCAAGTTCTTGATGAGAAAGAACTTTATGAATCGATTAAAAAACTTCCAGAACAGCCTTTAATACTGGGCGACTCATTGGAACTGCGTTTGTCTATGGCTGGTGTACAGGATAAGATGCTCGTGCATATAGATACGGATGCAGGAAAAATATCACTACCGATTAGAGGTTCAACTAGTACTCATATAATAAAACCAACACATAAACGGTATGATAACCTTGTTTATAACGAAGCACTTTGTTTGGAGTTGTCTAAGAGTTTAAAAATACCCACTGCTAATTGTAAAATAGGCTCTGCGTGTGGAATGGAATATTTGCTTGTAAAAAGATATGATCGTGCGGTGAATAGCAGTGGTCATCTTATTAGAATACATCAGGAAGATTTTTGTCAGGCAATGGGGATACATCCTGATATGAAGTATCAAAGCTACGATCCAAATAGCCCTAGTCTAAAAAAATGTTTCAACTTGGTAAGAAGTGTATCTACTTTGCCAGCATTAGATTTGTACAATTTATTAAACGCTGTACTTCTTAATATCATAATAGGTAATTGTGATGCACATGGAAAAAACTTTTCACTTATATACGTAAATTCAAATAACGTTGAAATTAATCCAGAAAACATTGGTTTCAACGAAAATGTACCAATGTTGGTTAGGTTTGCACCACTTTATGATTTAGTCTCTACAGTTTATTACTCCGATCTAACGGACAAAATGGCGATGAAGTTAGGCGGAGAAGGTAATTTACATAAGTTAAGACTCGATCATTTTGACGAATTTGCAAAGAATGTTGGGTTTAATGCTACAGCAGTAAGAAAACGCATTATAGATATAACTAAAAAAGTTGAAGCTGAATTGCCTAAGTTGAAGGATAAGTATAAGAAAGTGGAAGATTTAATAGATTTGATAAAAGATAGAGCAAAGAGGCTTCGCAACATAGTTTCACATTAAATCAAAAAGTTTAGGTTGTTAAGACAGTTAATGTCTAATCAAAGATAGCATTACAAGGTGGTCTTGTTTTGATCTAGCAGTTGCTCTTCCTACTTCTTGTGATTTTTTATAGAGTATAAATTCTTCTACTAGTTCATCATCTTCTAAATTATCAGAGACTGTTTCTACTAAATCAAAATCAACATACCAAATTTTCTTGTGCTTTTTGATAAACTTCTTTCTGTCTTTTACTTCTATCATGTTGCTGTCTTGAATTAAGTGTACTTGTGATATTTTGTTCAGTTCTCTTTTTATGGTGTAAGCACCGTATAGTTCTCCGTACTGAAATTGTTCCAACGGGTTTGCTTTTCTACCTACTGAATAAAGAGTCTTAGCAGATTTTCTAGAAAGCCTTCTAAGTTGTTTTTTCCCCTCTCCTTCTTCGTCTACATTTGCAATGGCTCTGGTTGGGGCATCTGGTGTTGTGCTTATTGTGTTTAGCATTGGAACCGCAAATAAAGTAAATACTATCATGAAGCAGGCACCGACCTGCTTAGCTCTTAAGTAATCTTTCTTAGGTTTGTCCCTAACAATAGTAGGAAATTTTACTACGTTATTATCTTTTCTTTTTTTTCGCAAACCTAACTACCCCCAAACTGGCAAGCTGGCATTCTACCTTACAATTCTAAAGCATACCAAACAACGATACAAACATCAATTTCAGGGCCAAGGTATTGGTATTTAACTAGAACAATGATGGATTTGCCTTTGTTTCTGGTGCAAACCCTCTTCTAGTAGAATTTTCGGTGATACATATTGTGTCCAAAAATTGCATTAGATAATCCTTACCCCCAGTTTTATTACCAACCCCAGACAATTTTATCCCTCCAAATGGATGCCTGTTTACCATTGCACCTGTAATACCACGATTTATGTACATATTCCCGACTTCCAAATTATTTTTCAAATACTCTATATTACCAGGGCTTCTAGAATAAATGCCTCCTGTAAGTCCATAAATGGTATTGTTTGCTATGTCTACAGCATCTTGAATATTTTTAGCTTTTATAACAGATAACACAGGTCCAAAAATTTCTGTCTGTGCAATGAAGGAGCTGGCTTTAACATCCGTAAAAATAGTGGGTGGTATGTAATAGCCATTTGCTATTTTTTCTCCTTGGTATATTAGGGTAGATTCTTTTTTAGCTTTATCAAGTATTGAGTTTATTCTAAGGAAAGCGTCTTTGCTTATAACAGGGCCTAGGTGTACTTTTGGGTCTTGAGCATCTCCTTGGACAAGGCTCTTGGTTGTGTTGATCAATCTATCCAAAAATTTTTGATATATTGACTCAAATACAATTACTCTGCTACACGCAGAACACTTTTGCCCAGCAAAGCCAAAAGCAGAAGTCACTACACCTTGAACTGCTTCATCTAAGTCCGCATTTGAATCAACTATGATAGAATTCTTGCCACCCATTTCTATTACACATTTTTTGATAGATCTTTGTGTGTCTAAAGTTTTTGCGGCGGTTTTGGATATCGATAGACCTACTTCATAAGACCCAGTAAATGCGATCAAGCTCACATCTTCGTGTTCTACCAAAGCTGTTCCTACAACCTCACCAACTCCAGGTAGTAAGTTGACAACTCCAGCAGGTAAGATTTCATTTATTATATCCATCAGCATAGACGCTACTATGCTACTTTCCTCTGCTGGTTTAATTATCACTGTATTACCAGTTACAACACAGGCAGCCATCATTCCTGTCAGTATAGCCAGCGGAAAATTCCAAGGTGCTATAACTACAGCAACTCCTTTAGATAAATATTTATATTTAGTGTATTCACCTTTTATATTTCCAACATAAAATTCGTTATCCAAGTGTCTCATGTGCTTGGCGTAATATCTTAGAAAATCTATAGTTTCTGTAATGTCAGCATCCGCTTCTTCCCAAGGTTTGCCCACTTCTATTGTTTGCATTGCTGCTAGCTCAAATCTTTTTTGTAAAATTTTATGAGCTACTTTTTCCATAAGCTCTGCTCTTTTAGATGGTTTTGTACTTTTCCATGTTTTATGTGCTAGCTTTGCTGTTTCAACAGCATTCTCCACATCTCTTGTTTGTGCTAAATAAACTTTTCCAACTATTTTGTCAGACTGTGAAGGGTTTATACTATTTAGAGTTTCATGAGTTTTAATTTTTTTACCACCAATAATAACAGCACATTCTTTTACAAGTTTTTTGTTTTCGTTCAAAGCATCCAAAAATGCTGTTCTATTCTTTTTTATAGCAAAATCTAGTACAGATTCATTTTCAAAATTCTTAAGTTTAGGTTGAGGCTCTTTGGTGTAAACGGGTTTTTTTAGTAAAAGCTTGCTATCTTGATTGTGCTCAAATTTAGTAAGTAAGAATGATTCATTTGAAGTGTTTTCCAAAAGTCTTCTTACCAAGTATGCCATGCCAGGTATCAACTCTCCTATAGGGACATATTCTCTTATTCTAATATTTTTTAGTGCTTTTTTAATTGCATCTGCCATGCCGTATAACATTTGGATTTCTATTTCCACTTGTTTTTGGTTGGCATAGGCTATCGCATGTGCAATGGATCTAATGTTATGGGAGCCAACCGCAAGGTTTATGTATTTATGGTTATCTATTATGAGGCGTGTGCATTTTTCAAAATTAAAATCAGAGTTTTCTTTAATTGTATACACTGGAATAGGCCAGCCTCTTTGATCAGCAAGAATTACCTCATGATCCCAGTACGCTCCTTTGACTAACCTGACGGTTATTGGCACATTTCTAACTTTTAATAGTTCTATTAACTTTTCTATGTCATCAAAAGATGATTTTAGATAAGCCTGTATCACTATGCCTAAGTGTTCATATGTTTTAAACTCTTCTTCCATCGTAATTTCTTTAAAAACTTCTATGGTAAGATCTTTAAGATCATGATGTTCCATATCTATATTTATAAAAACATTATTTTTAATAGCGTTTTGTAGAATTGGTCTTAACATATCTTTAATTCTTTTCTTTGAGTCTTCCCACGCTGCTACTTTGATCTGGCAACATATGGAGCTTAATTTTACCGATAGGTTTATCTCTGGAATTTTTGATCCATCTGATTTAATTTTTTCAGACTTGGTAAGATAGTTAATCAAATCAATGTATGCTTTTTGATATGTTGAGGCCTCTTGATTGTTTAACGTAGCTTCGCCCAGTAGATCCAAAGTAAAATGAAGTTTATTGTTTCTTATTTTAACTAAAGTATCAAGAGCGTCTTTTTCATCTGTTCCTGCAATAAAAATTTTACCTACGCCGTTTATTTGTTTTTTTACTCCAGATGCAACCACGGATGGAATTATTTTACCTAGCCCTAATCCTAGATTAAATAGTTTGAGTTTATCTTTATCACCTTTGAAATATTCTTGTAAGGTTGTACAAATCTCATCGTTAGTGCTCAGGCTAGGAAGTACATCTACAAACCTAAACATGTTCACTTTAACATCTTCATTTGATACACACATCCGCATCATTTGCCCATACCACCAATCTTTATTAAAAAAAGATTTTTCATCATCCATGAGTTCAAATACTTCTAGGCCAATTTTTTTTGTGTGATGTTCTATATCCATAAGAATTGTCTTTTGGTTTCAGTTAGTTGACTTATCATTTATCTTTTGTACGTGTCAATTCTGTTGAACCCCGAGTGTCAATGATAAAAACTATTTTTAATTAGTTAAACTAAAATAGTTTTTGCTTTTTTTTACGTCTTTTTTTATTTGGAGAGCTAATTCTTTGGCAGAGTTGAATTTTTTTTCATCTCTTAAATATTTGTGGAATTCTAGTTTAACTTCGGTGTTATAAGTATCTTTATTGTAGTTTAGTAGGTGAGTTTCGACATGTCGTCTGGTACTTGAAAAAGTTGGTCTATACCCTATATTTGTAACGGAGTTATAAATTTTTTGGTCGATATGTGTTCTGGTAACATAAACTCCATTTTTTGGTATTAAATCAGATGTTATTTTCAGGTTCATAGTAGGAAATCCTAGTTGCTTTCCTCTGCCTTCGCCCTTTATCACAATCCCTTTTATGTAGTAATATTCTCCTAAAAGCTTGTTGGCAAATGAGATATCATTCAGAATGCTTTTTCTTATCAAAGTGCTGGATATAATGTGGTTATCCAATTTAACAGCATCTACTTTGGTAAGTTCAAAGGTATATTTTTTTGACATATCTTCTAGTAGCCCAATATTACCCTGCCTCTTATGACCAAAAGCAAAATCGTGGCCCACCAGTATGCATTTTGGATTAAATGGCTTGTATATCCAATCATAAATAAAATCATATGCTGATACCTTAGATAGTGATTCATCAAATTTTAGTACTACAAGGTAATCCATGTGCTGTGCTTTTATTTTTTCTTTCTGAGAATCTAGGTCAGTTATTGTCAAAATTTGCTTGTTAAAAAATTCTCTAGGGTGAGGATCAAATATAATCACAACGCTTGGAACGTTGTATTCTATGCTTTTGGCTTTTAATTGGTTAAAAATTTGCTTATGACCTAGGTGAATGCCGTCAAAAGATCCGATGGTAACAACGGATGAATCTAGCCTGCTTTTAATTGTTTCAATAATTTTCATACACCTTACCAAGTGGCCAGCCGTAAATTGGCCAATTTGCAAGCCTTATAATAACAAAATACACTAGAGTCTACCTGTAGCGTTGCGTTGGCCAGCCTTTGGTTGGATCAATTTGCCAGCCTGTTGCTGGTCGCTTGAACAAAAATTTTTATAAATTTACTTAAGCTTTATGGATTGCAACTCCGCTATCAAGCATTTGTCAAAACTTTAAGGCCTTAGCAAATATTTCGGAGTATTCCTTGAACGTTGCACAACTTTTTTAATAAATGCACCCTGGCTCCACTTTCGGCCTTTGGCCTAATCGTTCCGCCAGTGTACATTTATTAAAAACGAAGGGCCTTAGCAAATATTTCGGAGTATTCCTTGAACGTTGCACAACTTTTTATCAAATAATAGCTAGCTTTGCTTTGGACCTTTGGTCTGACCGCTCCGCTAGCTATTATTTGATAAAATTGAAGGGCCTTAGCGTCATCATATTTTTTGGTTGCATTTGAGCTTGTACTTAACAGACAATCCAACACCTATCATGTTTGTAGCTTTTGATCTAGAAACCACCGGCTTTATGCCAGGCGTGGATCAGATAATTGAAATTGGTGCTGTAAAATTTGAGGGTGCAAACCCAGTCGACTCCTTTTGCAGTCTTGTAAATCCCAGGATACCCATACCTAAATCTTCATCCGAAATAACAGGAATAACAGACGAAATGGTCGTAGATAAACCCGTTATAGAAGATGTGTTAGAAACTTTTGCAGAATTTTGTGGCAATCATCTATTGGTTGCACATAATGCTCCGTTTGACTTTCAGTTTTTGGTGGAAGATATAAAAAAATATGAATCAAGTGCCCCAACCAACTACGTATTTGATACTTGCACGATATCCAGAAAAATCTTCCCAGGACTAATAAACTATAAACTAGGAACTTTGGTACATCACTTAAAAATCAAGTCACCAGGATTTCACCGAGCAGAGCACGATGCTAGACAATGTGGATATTTATTTTGTCATATTCTAAACAAGATTAACCATAAAGATCTGGGTTCTGGATTATTTGATTCTCTATCTAAAGTAAGCAAAAACCCACCTATAAAATTTCCTGTGATACGCAGAGTACACAAACAAGTTAGCTTGTTTTAGTGCAGCATAAACTTTGAAAGCTCTATACATTTTTATACTTGCATATAGGAGCAGGGATGTTAGTAGCAACAGCAGTAGCAGGACTAGCAAAAGCAATCACAATACCGGTGGTAACAGGGGCTGTAGCATCACTACTTCCTGGAATTGTTACAGTCAGTGGGTTAATTACCTATAATAGAATTAGAAATGCTAGAAACAGAAAATAACTAAAATCATCATAGTGTGCACCTAGCTTCATTTTGACCTTCGGTCTAATCGCTCCGCTAGCTAGTATTTGATAAAGCTTTAGGGCCTTAGACAATTCTTTTATAGTGTACCTTGCACGTTGCTTTGGCTTTTTTAATAAGCACACACTAGCTTCACTTTGACCTTCGGTCGGGCCGTTTCGCTATGTGTGCTTATCAAAAACGAAGGGCCTTAATTAAAATTGAAAACCCTTAAGTTAATGTGTTTATAGTTTACCTTGAACGTTGGGCAACTTTTTTAATAAATGCACCCTAGCTCCGCTTTAGGCCTCTGGCCTATCCGCTTTGCTAGTGCACATTTATTAAAAACTTTAGACCTTTAAGTTAATCTGTTTGTAGTACACATTGAACGTTGGTAAACATTTTATCAAATAATAGCCTAGCTCCGCTTTAGGCCTCTGGCCTATCCGCTTTGCTAGTGCACATTTATTAAAAACTTTAGACCTTTAAGTTAATCTGTTTGTAGTACACATTGAACATTGGTAAACATTTTATCAAATAATAGCCTAGCTTCGCTTTGACCTTCGGTCTAATCGCTCCGCTAGCTAGTATTTGATAAAATTGAAAACCCTTAAGTTAATGTGTTTATAGTTTACCTTGAACGTTGGGCAACTTTTTTAATAAATGCACCCTAGCTCCGCTTTAGGCCTCTGGCCTATCCGCTTTGCTAGTGCACATTTATTAAAAACTTTAGACCTTTAAGTGAATATGTTTATAGTCTACCTTGAGAGCTGCACAACGTTTTGATCAAATGCTCGCCTAGCTTCGTTTCGGCCTTTGGCCTGTCACTTCGCTAGCTAGCATTTGTCAAAACGAAGGGCCTTAATCTTTTTTCTTGATTATCCCAAGAACTAATGTATAAGACCCTGTCCCCCTCGAGTTTCCAGGCTTATTTCAGGTTTTGTGCTTTTTGTGTGGTTTAGCCTTACTAGGTAGGATTGTGATATGTATGACTTAAAAAAACTTGTACAACGTGCCTGCGATGATTCTGGAGTATTACTGTATGATTTCATACTTATAAATACTGGAGGAAAGAAAAAACTGATGGTCTATTTAGATAAAGAAAATACATCCTCCGAAACAAACATCGGAATTACAGTTTCTGACTGTGCAAATGTCTCTAGAAAAATCAGCACTAGTTTGGATCATCTAAAAGAAGATAGATCAAATTATTCCTTGGAAGTATCCAGCCCGGGGATAAATAGACAACTTAAAGTACCTTGGCACTTTGAAAAAGCGGTGGGAAAAAACGTAACCATACATACATCAAAAACTTTAAATAACTACGAAAAAGATGGCCACGGTAAAGACAATTACCATAAATGCAAGGGAGAATTGATTAAAGCAGACCAACACAAAGTAGTTGTATTTGATGGATGTTTTAGACTAAGTATTCCAATGACTGATATTAAAAAAGCCAGGTTAAACGGGCAGGAAGGCTTTAAACAGAAAGGATTACGTTATGGCAGCTGAATTTTCAGATCTAGCAAGAATGATCGACTCTATAGGAAAAGAAAAAGGCATCGATCGCAATCTAATAATAGATGCGGTCTCTCAAGGTATGCTCATGGCAGCCAGGAAAAAGTATGGCACCTATAGAGAAATAGAGGCCTCTTATAACGAAGAACTAGGAGAAGTAGAGCTTTATGAATTTAAAGAAGTTGTACAGCCTGAAAATTTTGTAGATGAAGAAGTTGAAATAAAATTAGCCGAAGGAAGAGAGCTAGATCCAGAATGTCAAATTGGCGATTACATAGGTGTAAAATTGGATTCATCAGGCTTGGGCAGAATTGCAGTTCAAGCAGCCAGACAAATTATTACCCAAAAAGTACGTGACGCTGAAAGAGACATAATCTTTCAAGAGTTCGAAGATAGACGAGGCGAAATAGCATCTGGAACCGTTAGAAGAGTTGAAAGACGCTATGGCTCTACCACCGGGGGCACTGTCATAATTGACTTTGGAAGAACAGAGGCTTACCTACCCCAAAGAGAACAAATTCCAGGTGAGATGTACAGACAAGGTGATAGAGTGCAGGGATATATAGCTGATGTTAGACAAACTACCAAAGGGCCCCAAATTATCATGTCCAGAGCTGATGAACGATATATGGTAAAACTATTTGAAATAGAAGTGCCAGAAATCCACGATGGAATAGTTGAAGTAGTTTCTGCAGCTAGAGAGCCTGGCTCCAGAGCAAAAATTGCGGTTATTTCAAAGGATAATGCTGTTGATCCTGTAGGTGCTTGTGTGGGTATGAAAGGAATTAGAGTTCAAAATATTGTTCAAGAATTACAAGGTGAGAAGATAGACATTATTCCTTTTGATCAGGACATAACCAAATTTGTTTGCAACGCACTACAGCCTGCTGAAGTTTCCAAAGTCTTTATAGATGAAGAAAACAAAGAAATGGAAGTAGCTGTGCCAGATGATCATTTAAGTTTGGCAATAGGAAAAAAAGGCCAAAACGTCAGATTAGCTGCAAAGCTCACGGGCTGGCATATAGACATAGTATCAGAATCCAACGTAGCTTTGAGACAAAAAGAAGCTATATTCAACCTAATGATGTTACCAGGTATGACAGAAACTATGGCTCAAAATATATACCAGTGTGGATTTGGTACCTTCGAAATTTTAGCACACTCTGATCTTGAAAATGTAAAGAGTATTCCAGGGTATGACGAAAATACAGCTTCAAAATTAATTGAAGATGCTAAAAATCTGCTCCAAAAATTCAAAGATGAAGGCAAATCTATCCCAACATTAATAAAAGAAGAAGATGGCGTAGACACCTCAAAAGGTAAAAAAGTTCCAGCAGATATGAAACTAAAAAAATTAGATAAAGACAGTGATGCAAAATTACAGGCGGAAGAAAAACTAAAAGAGTTAGATAAACAAGAAAAACAACAAACAGATATTAAAGATGCATCAGAAGGCACAAAAAATAGCTAGAAGACGGTGGTGAAGATTTGGTGCAAAATAAAAAAAAGAAAGTTCATGAATTAGCCAAGGAATTAGGCCTTGAAAGTAAGGCTCTTATTACAACATTAAAAAGCTTGAAGATTTCGGTCAAAAGCCACATGTCTTTGTTAGACCCAGCTTCGGTAAAAAAAGTACTAGATCACTTAAAAAAACCAAAAGCTAAAACTAAATCAAAACAGGATAAACCTAAAAAAGCAAAATCTAACGTAGTAAAAACCAAACCAGCAAAAACTAAAGTAACCAAAACTAAAGTAGTAAAAGCTAAAGTAGCAAAAGCTGAAGTGGCTAAACCTGAAGTAATAAAAAAACCTAAAACTTCTGTTAAAAGTAAAAAAGTTTTTGAACTGGCAAAAGAGATCGGTGTGGATTCCATATCGTTGATGGGCAAGCTTAAAAGTTGGAAGGTGGATGCTAAAAGTCACATGTCTGTTCTAGAAGGTGAAACAATTCAAAAGATATATGATTTACTAGACGAAGAAAAATCCAAGAAAGTTCCCGTAAAAAAGGTAGTAAAAAAAGTAGCAAAAAAGATTTCAAAAAAAGTAATAAGAAGAACAGCTGGCAGCGTTCCTTCAGTAAAACAAGCAGAAGCCAGAGCACAAAAGGAAGTAAAAGAAACCAGCAGCGAAGCTCCCAGCAAAGAAACTTTAAAAAAAGAACCTAAAAATATAGTAGGAAAAGTTGATCTAAGCAGGATAGAAAAAAAAGAAAAAACCAAAAAACCCCCAGAAAAAGCAACGTCTAAAGGTTATGCTAAAGTCAATATACCTGCCGCTCAACCTATTGATAAAAGAGAAGGCAAAAAATTTACCCCTCGTGCAGATAGAAATGCAGAAACAGCTCAAAAGAAAGAAGAAGAGGTAGAGCAATTCGTAGGCTCTGAATTTAGAAAAAGAGAAGTACTTTTTCAACCTAAAAAACGCAAGCTAGTTCTAAACAGAGAATCAAAAAAGACATTGGTAACCACCCCATCAGCTCACAAGAGAGTGATAAAAATTTACGGAAGTGTAGGAGTAGGCCAGCTAGCTAAAAATATGTCAATAAAGGTGTCTCAACTAATTTCTGCCTTGGCTAAAAATGGCATAACAGCTGATATTAATTACCAGTTGGATCATGATACCGCTGCTTTAATAGCTCCAGAATTCAACCATGAAATATTAAATGTAGAAAAATCCCTAGATGATATAACCAATATGGCAGCATTTGGAGATCTCAATGCTGATAAAGTAAAACGGCCCCCAATAGTAACAATCATGGGGCATGTTGATCACGGAAAGACAACTTTGTTAGACACAATAAGAAAATCCAATGTTGTGGCTAAGGAGGCTGGAGGAATAACACAGCACATAGGTGCATATTCCACCACGGTACAAGAAGGTAAAAAGATAACATTTGTGGATACACCCGGCCATGAAGCGTTCACAGCGATGAGGGTTCGTGGTGCAAACGTAACTGACATAGTTATAATTGTGGTAGCTGCCGATGATGGCTTTATGCCACAAACCGTGGAAGCAATAAATCATGCAAAAGCTGCTGATGTCCCGATTATCATAGCTATAAACAAAATGGATAAACCGGGTGTGGATGTCGAACAAATAAAACAAAAAGCTACTGAGTTTGAATTAGTCCCCGAAGAGTGGGGAGGTAATACCATATTTGCTCCTATCAGTGCTAAAACAGGAAGCGGCTTGGAAGATTTATTAGAACACATATTGCTTGTAGCAGAAATGCAAGAGCTAAAATGTAATCAAAAAAGATCAGGTTTAGGAGTGGTGATAGAAGCTCAAGTAAAACCTGGAAGAGGTAATGTAGCAACATTATTAATACAAGATGGTAGTGTCAACGTAGGTCAGAATATCTGTGCTGGTACCATCAAAGGTAAAATTAGGGCGATAATTAATGACAAAGGTAAGAATGTTAAATCAGCAGGCCCTGGTGATCCTGTCGAAATCCTTGGGTTAGAATCTACCCCTAGTGCCGGGGACAAATTCTATATCTGTAAGAGCGAAAAAGACACAGCATTAATTATAAACAAGATAAAAGATAGTACCAAACAATCTAGTGTTCCTGATTCTAAAATGTCACTAGAAGACCTTTTTTCAAATATAACTTCTGCTGATTTGAAGACTTTGCCCATTGTGGTCAAAACAGATGTTGCTGGTACCGGCGAAGCTATAAAGCAAGTGCTAAGCAAAATATCTAATCCAGAAGTGCAAGTAAAGATTGTACACAACGCAGTTGGAGGTATTAGTGAATCTGATGTGCTACTAGCATCCAGTGTTAAGGGAATAGTTGTTGGATTTAATGTTAGACCTGATTCTGCAGCTATGAATCTATCCAACGCAAAAGGTGTTGAGATCAAAACTTACAACGTTGTGTACGAACTGTTGGATTATATAGAAAAGGCGGTGCAAGGGTTGTTAAAACCAGAAATAAAAGAAAACGTAATTGGTCACTTGGAAGTAAGAAATACCTTTGCAGTTCCAAAAATCGGAACAATAGCCGGCTGTTTTGTATTAGATGGAAAAATCAATAGAACCTCTAAGCTTAGGTTAGTCAGAGATGGAAAATCTATTTACGAAGGAGAGGTTGGAAATCTAAAGCGATTTAAAGATGACGTAAAAGAAGTAGCCACAGGCTTTGAGTGTGGAGTAAGGATAGAAGGTTACAACGACATTAAAACTGATGACGTCATAGAAGCTTTTGAAATGTCAGAGGTAAAAAAAGAAAAGCAGTAAGTATTTGTAATTAGATGATAGATGCTAAGAATGATGATTACAAAAGAGGAGGGATTTTACTTTTTGATAAGCCCAAAGGTATGCTGAGCCACGATGTGGTTAAGTTGGTAAGAAAAACCCTTGGCACAAAAGCTGTAGGACACTCTGGCACATTAGATCCTCTGGCATCAGGCTTAATGGTTGTATTAGTAAATCAGGCAACCAAACTATCTCAATATCTTTTAAACTCTGATAAAACTTATTTGGTCACGGTATCGCTAGGTAAAGAAACCGACACCTACGATGCTGATGGAAAGGTAGTTGGCGAATATAAAATAAGCGTAGATAAGAAAGATATTGCGGCTGCTGTAGATAAATATACAGGACTGATTAACCTGGTTGTCCCACCTTATTCTGCAACCAAGTATAAGGGCAAGAAACTATATGAGTATGCAAGGCAAGGTTTGGATGTGCCAAAAATTGTAAAGCCCATGCACTTTAGGAATGTGGATTTAGTCTATGTAGGGACAGATTATTTCAAAGCCAGACTATGTGTCTCAAAAGGTACATATATTAGATCTTGGGCACATGAAATAGGGAAATTTTTGAAAACAGGCGGCTATGTCAAGGAGCTAAAGAGAACTGGCTCACACCCTTACGATGTAAGCGATGCTATAACTATTGATGATTTAAAAAACTGTGATATACAAAAAGGGTTCATTCCTTTAGATGGTGTGCTGCATATTTGGCCTGAGTACTATCTAAGAGGTAAATGGCAAGATGAGATAATGAACGGTAAGATACCTAACGGTCTGATGTGGGAGGCCTGGAACTTGATAAATGACAAAGGTGCTATGGTGGTCAGGCTTAAGAGTGCTAGAGATGGGAGTTTAATTGGTCTTCTGGCTTTAAGTGGGAATAATTTTCGTGTCACTTGTATTTTTAGATGAACATTAGTAGCTTGTCGCTTGAATTGGAGGATTGATGTTAACAAAAGAGAATAAACTTAAACTGATAGAGGAATTTAGGGCGGATAAAAATGACACCGGCAGTGTCGGGGTTCAGGTTGCTATTTTGACCAAAAGAATAAATGAGCTGGTATCCCACTTTGATATACACAAAAAAGACCATCATTCAAGACGTGGTCTTATAAATTTGGTAAACAAAAGGCGTAAGCTTCTTGGTTACCTAAAAGGCAAAAATTCTACAAAATATTCTGAGTTAGTATCTAAACTCGGTCTTAGGAAATAGAGGAAAATATGAAAAAAACCAAACTGAGTGTGTCCCTTGGCTCAAGGGAGTTGATTTTAGAAACTGGTGTTTATGCAAAACAAGCTGATGGTTCTATTTTGTCTAAGTGTGGAGATAATGTTGTTTTAACTACAGTGGTTTCTTCCACTGCTTCTTCAAATTTGGACTTTTTTCCGATGACTGTAGAGCTACAAGAAAGATTTTATGCAACAGGAAAATTCCCTGGTGGCTATTTTAAAAGAGAAGGCGGTAGGCCAGGAGAGCAAAACGTTCTGTCCTGTAGGTTGATAGATAGACCAATAAGGCCTCTTTTTCCTGATGGTTATAATTATGAAACACAAATTGTCTCCACTGTTTTGAGTTCTGATGGCTTGTTTCCGTGTGATATTCTGGCTGGTATTGGTACAAGTGCTGCTCTACATATCAGTGACATACCTTTTGCCGGCCCTTCTTGCACTGTTAGGTTAGGCAAAATCCAGGGCGATTTTGTGTTAAACCCTACACCTGATGAACTTGCTAAATCCGATATGGACATGGTTGTTGCGGGTACCAAAAAAGGAATTTTGATGGTGGAAGGAAATTGTAAGTTTTTAGAAGAAGATGAAATTCTTAAAGCTTTGCAATTTGCACATAAGTCTTTTGAACCTGTATTAGAGATGCAGGAGGAATTACGCAACAAGGTAGGAGCAACAAAAAGAGATTTTACTCCTCACAGCATAGACGACTCATTTAGAAAAAATGTACAGGCCAAAGCTAGTGAGTCACTTAAAAAAGCTCTTAAGATTAAAGATAAACAAGATAGGTATGCAGAGTTTTCTAATATAAAAGATCAGCTGATCTCGGAATTTGTTACTGCTACAGGTGAAGAAGAAGATACTCAAAAGCGAGATGTGTCAACAGTATTTGAAGATCTCAAATATGATTTATCTAGAGAGATGATTTTATCTGATCGCTCTAGGATTGACGCTAGAAAGTGTGATGAGGTCAGGCCCATTACCTGTGAAACTGGCCTGTTACCTAGGGCACATGGTTCCGCTGTGTTTACAAGGGGTGAAACTCAAGTTTTAGCCGCTACTACTTTGGGTACTTCTGATGATGCACAGACAATCGATACAATAAATGGTTATGTGACCAAAAACTTTATGCTTCATTATAACTTTCCTCCTTTTTGTGTAGGTGAGTCGGGTCGTTTAGGCGGTCAAAGTAGACGAGAGATTGGCCATGGATTCTTAGCCGAAAGATCACTTAGTGCTATTTTACCTTCACCAGAAGATTTTCCTTACACTATTAGGTTAGTAAGTGAGGTATTAGAATCTAACGGCTCTAGTTCTATGGGTACGGTTTGTTCAGGTGTGATGTCTTTATTGGATGCAGGTGTACCGGTAACTCAAAATGTGGCTGGTATAGCTATGGGTTTGATCAAAGAAGGTGACAAGTTTGAAGTACTATCTGACATATTGGGTGATGAGGATCACTTAGGTGACATGGACTTTAAGGTTGCAGGTAGTAGAGATGGTGTTACTGCTTTGCAGATGGACATAAAAATTGATTCTGTGTCGGTTGATATTTTGAAAAAAGCACTACAGCAGGCCAAGGTAGGTAGGTGCCATATACTAGATGAGATGGAAAAGGTTATATCCAAGACACGGCATTCTTTATCTGATTACGTACCAAAAATAGAAACTATAAAAATTAAGCCGGACAAGGTAAGGGACGTAATAGGCCCTGGAGGTAAAGTAGTGCGTAACATTATATCCACTACTGGCGTGAAAGTGGACATTAATGATGACGGAATAATCAAGGTAGCCTCTGCTGATGCGGAAGCTAGAAAACGTGCTATGGATATGATAAACAACATTGTTGCTGAGGCTGAGGTGGGTAAATCTTATTTAGGTAAGGTGGTTAAGGTTTTGGATTTTGGTGCGTTTGTAGAGGTACTGCCCAATACCACTGGTCTTTTACACATTTCAGAGATTGATCATAAAAGGGTACGCAACGTTGCGGATTATATGAAAGAAGGTGATGAGGTTAATGTTAAGGTTTTGGATATAGACAGGACCGGTAAAATAAAACTTTCTAGAAAAGCATTACTATAATTAAGGCCCTTCGTTTTTGATAGGCACACATGGCGAAACGGCCCGGCCGAAGGCCAAAGTGAAGCTAATGTGTGCCTATCAAAAAAGCCAAAGCAACTTATCAAGGTAGACTCCAACAGACTTACTTAAGTCTTTTGCTATAACAAGATGAGTATGGGCCTTTCCGGGGTACGTCAATCTTCGATTGACTTAAAAGCCCCTTCAAGCCCCACACTCATCTTGCTTCATGTGGAATATAAATAATTTTGTTAGAGCTGCTGGCTGTAGGCCAGCAAAAGCTTCCAACCGCTAGGTTGGTTGTGCAACTTATCAAGGTAAACCCCAACAGCTGTTGTCTATAACTGCTGATACAACAAACCTAGCTCTACGACCATTTTCGTTAGTTATATACCATAGCTGTTAGGCTGCAAATGGATCGAGGTCGTAGGTTGAAAAGCTTGAATAATACAAAATGGTTTTGTATAGTTTTGCTATGTCCAAAGTATTTCAAACCACCGAAGCTCCGGTGCCGATAGGGCCGTATTCTCAAGCCAGAGAAGCTGGCGGCTTTGTATTCTTATCAGGACAAATACCCATATGCCCAAAAACCAACGAACTAATAAAAGGCGATATTGAAGTACAAACAAAACAGGTTATGGAAAATATTAAGGCTCTGTTAAATGCCTGTGACTTGACCTTACCGGATATTGTTAAAACCACGGTTTATCTTACCACCATGGATCATTTTTCTAAAATGAACAAAGTTTATGCTACATATTTCTCAGATCATGAGCCTGCCAGGTCATGTGTAGCAGTAACAGGGTTACCTAAAAATTCTCTGGTAGAAATTGAAGTTATAGCTTTTAGATAATGAAATGTGCTACATAAATGATACAAACAGTACAAAATGTTTTTAAGTATTCATCTCTTCTGCTGATACTTTTAATCTTTATATTTGGGGTATATTCATACAGGGAAGTTTATAGAATATTATCCACGCAACCTACATCTTGGACCACAGATCATCAAGCTGACTGCGGTGTGGTTTTAACCGGTGGCTCTTACAGAGTTAGAGAAGGACTAGATTTACTTAGCCAAAAAAATATTAGAAAGCTGATTATATCTGGTATGCACCACAACACTACCTTGGATGATATTTTTCCAGAGTTACCATTTTATGGCGATATCAAAAGAGATGACATTATCCTGGAATATATGTCAGAAACTACCTATGGGAATGCAAAAAAAGCCTTTGCAATAACACAAGAACTAGAGTGCAGCGACATTGTGCTTATAACATCCAGACTTCACATGTATAGAGCA
Source organism: Bdellovibrionales bacterium (assembly GCA_965203875.1). Classification (GTDB taxonomy): domain Bacteria; phylum Bdellovibrionota; class Bdellovibrionia; order Bdellovibrionales; family JAUICD01; genus CBDANC01. Next base: position 786,124 of record OZ241914.1, read on the forward strand.
TATAGAACATTTAGAGCAGTATTTCCAAAAGAGTATAAAATTAGCAAAAGAGCAGTAATATCTAAAAACTTTCGTCCTAATAAGCTAGATATTCTATATGAGGTGATAAGTTCAATATTATATAGACCCCTTTGGTTATTGTAGTATGCACTTTAGGTTTTTTTTAAGATATTTATTTTCAAGACAAACCGGCACATTGATAAGATCTATTTCTTGGCTTTGTCTGCTAGGTGTTGCAACAGGCGTGATGGCCATGATCGTTGTACTTAGCGTGATGAATGGATTTGGTGATAATTTAAAGAACAGACTTTTATCAATAGAACCACACATATTATTTTATGAAGACGAAAAAATAGATGATCTGGTAGATCAATTCAAAAAAGAGCCAAATACCAGAGCCTTTTATTTTGAACAGCAAGACCTTTTGCTAAAAACGTCTGACGGTATATATACAGGAGCCATTGCAAAAGGCTTAGATGAAACTGAAATCATTAAGCTATTTAACGAACTAAATACTGTGGTAAATGAAGAATCTTTAGAAGGCTTAGATAAATATGAAATAGTTATGGGTTTTGAACTGGCTAGAAGTATGAATGTTATAGAAGGTGATAGTGTTGTTGCCATAGCTCCTGAGAGCATACTCTTACCTCCCGGTGAACTGCCCAGATTTGCAAAAGTTAGAGTTAAAAGATTATTTAGATCAAAAAATTCAAAATTTAATTCTAAATTTATATTATATAATCAAGAAAAAACATTCAAAGTTTTGGGAAAAACCAAATCCTTTGTTAAAGGCGTGCAGGTTATGCTGGATGATCCAGAGCAGTATAAATTTTATTTAGATAAATATGATTCTTATAAGAGTGAAAGCTGGGCCAGCAGAAACTCATCATTACTATATTCTTTAAAAATGGAAAAATTAATGATGACTATTTTTCTAGGATTAACTCTGTTAATAGGATCATTTTCAATAATTACCGTGCTTGTTCTATTGGGTGTTCAGAAAAAAACGGATATTGGTATTTTGATGTCTATGGGAATGTCGCTTAGAAGAACACAGGGTTTAATTACAAAAATAGGGCTTTTATTATCCTTATCTGGCATGCTAATTGGATTAATTCTTGGAATTGGTGTATGCTTTTTATTAGAAGGTAACCTGGCTATTTCTCTTCCTGATATTTATTACGATGACAGAATTCCGATCAAGTTAGACTACCAAGGTATCTTTTTGGTTTTATGTCTTTCTGGTTTTGTTTCTATAATTTCGTCCTTTGTTCCGTCTTATATCAGCTCTTCTGGATCGCCATCTGATTGTTTAAAAAGTCATTGATCCATAGTGCTCTTCCAATGGTTTAGATACAGCATCAAGCAGTATATACAAATATTCAGGAGATAATCCTGCATCTTTAACGTATTGTGGGAACAATATTACACCGTCCTGTGGTGCTATTAAATCAGCTCCGTCTATACTGCCTATAACTTCTTTGGCTTGAATAGGATCAAAATTTTTAAACCTCTTTAGTTGCATCGATTTTTTGTATTTTTCTAAATGTTTATATTCAAATACTGATATTGGCATTTTTTCTGATGACTTTAGTTTATCATCAAACTTGTTTATTTTTAATATTCTGTTTAACACTTCAAAGGTGTACTCATGTGAGAGTTTATTAGAGCCTTTTGGGCCTACATATACTTCTAAAGAAGGTATGCCATTTGAAATGGCAAGTTCGTTAAAAGTTGTGCCGGTTTTAATAGTGGGAGGTTTAACCACCATGGTTGTTATGTAACCTAAGGTTTGAGCAAGCATACATGATTCAAAATGATACTTGGTGTGATAAAATGGAATGAGGGTTGCAGCTTGTGTTTGTCTAAAATCGATTAACAGATTGGCATTTGCTATTATGTTAGAAAGTTTTTTTTTGTCATTTGTGTTGAGTTCATGGTGCTTTATAACTAAAGTCCATCTTCCCTCAAACGGGACTCTTTTTGAGACAAAGTGTTTGAAAAGCTCCAAATTTGCTGTAATAGATCCTGGTTCGTTCGGGTTAGCTGCACAGGTTGTAACTAGGTGAAAACCTTCTTTGTGTGCATGTGATAGAGAGTTGGGTATGGGTCCTTTAAATGATTTTTCTAGTTTTTGTTCATCCATAGTTTACTATATTGGGGTTCTTTGGTACTTGTACATAATATTATTGGTGCTTTTTTATGTCCTATCCACATTCTGAAATAGAGCCTAAATGGCAGAAAGCTTGGGAAAGTTTAAATGCATTTAGAGCCAAAGATAACAGCGATAAACCCAAATACTATGTTATGGACATGTTCCCCTATCCTTCATCTCAAGGATTACATGTTGGACATCCAGAAGGTTATACAGCCACAGATATTGTATCTAGATACAAAAGAGCCAAAGGTTTTAATGTATTGCATCCAATAGGTTTTGATGCCTTTGGTCTACCTGCGGAGCAACATGCAATTCAGACAGGTGTTCATCCTGCTCTGACTACCGCTAGAAGTATAAAAAATTTTAAAAGACAACTTAAGTCTTTGGGATTTAGCTTTGACTGGAGCAGAGAGGTGTCTACTTGTGATCCTAGATATTATAAATGGACACAGTATATTTTTACAATTTTGTACGAAAGAGGTTTGGCTTATCAGACAAGTGTGCCTGTCAACTGGTGTCCTGAGTTAAAAACGGTATTAGCTAACGAAGAAGTGGTGGATGGCAAAAGCGAAAGAGGCGGACATCCTGTTGTACGTATTCCTATGAAGCAATGGATGTTAAAAATTACCGAATATGCTCAAAGGCTTATAGATGATTTATCCTTGGTGGACTGGCCTAAAAGAACGAAGGAAGGACAAATAAATTGGATTGGCAAGAGCGAAGGTGCGATTATTGATTTTGAATTTGGTGATAACAAAATAAGTAATAAAAAAATATCGGTTTTTACCACCAGGCCTGACACAATATTTGGTGCAACATTTATGGTACTGCCCCCCGAATACCCAGGTCTACTTAAGCTTTGTGCCAGTGATAAAAAAACTTCTGTCAAAAGTTACATAAAAAGTGCCCAGTCTAAAAGTGAGTTGGAAAGAAAGACCAGCTTGGATAAGACCGGTGTGTTTACCGGTAGTTATGTTCTTCATCCTTTTACAAAAAAGAAAATGCCTATTTGGATATCCGATTATGTAATTATGGGTTATGGAACAGGCAATGTGATGGGAGTTCCCGCACATGACGAAAGAGATCTGGAATTTGCACAAAAATTTAATCTCGAGGTAGTGAATGTAATAGATGATCAGGGTATTATGATTGCCTCTGATTTTCTCAATGGTTTGAATTATCAAAAGGCTATTTTGAGGGTGATAGATGAGCTTGAAAAAAGAAAAATTGGACGCACTTTTACAACTTACAGGTTAAGGGACTGGCTTTTTAGCAGACAGAGGTATTGGGGTGAGCCGTTTCCGGTAATTCATTATCCTGACTCGATAAAAACAGTAGATTTGAATGAGTTGCCCGTGTTGTTGCCAGAGGTTGCTGACTATAAACCTTCAGATGCTGGCATAAGCCCCTTAGCAAATAATGTTGATTGGGTTAATTATGGTGGAGGTACTAGAGAGACAGACACCATGCCTGTTTCGGCAGGTTCAAGTTGGTATTTTTTAAGGTACACGGATCCGCATAATGATAAAAAACCTTTTGATTTTAACAAAGCAAAGTATTGGATGCCTGTTGATCTTTATATAGGTGGCCCTGAGCATACGGTTAGTCATTTATTGTATTCTAGGTTTTGGCATAAGGTTTTGTACGATGTGGGTTTGGTGGATGTTGTCGAACCATTTCAAAAACTGGTTCACCAGGGGATGATCTTAGGTCAGGACGGAGAAAAAATGTCAAAATCCAGGGGCAACATAATTAATCCTGATGAGATAGTAAAAAAATATGGAGCTGATTCTTTGAGAGTGTACGAAATGTTTATGGGCCCTCTTAGTAAAGATAAGCCTTGGCAGGATAGAGGCATAGATGGAGTTTATAGATTTTTATCTAGGGTTTGGCGTTTGTGTAACGACAAGGCTAACAATGATATTTCTGATTCCACTACTAAGCTACTACATCAGACTATTAAAAAAGTTTCTTTGGACATAGAGAGTATTAGTTTTAACACTGCTATAAGCCAGATGATGATCTTTGTAAATGAACTGTACAAGACCGGCCAGCGTCCTATTGGTGCGTTGAAGATTTTGGTAAAGTTACTTGCACCTTTTGCACCTCATATATCTGAGGAATTATGGCAACGGTTGGGCGAAAATGTCGATGGAAAAAATTTAGTATGTTTTCAAGATTGGCCTGATTGGAACGAGGATTTAGTTCATGAGGATAAGGTTAAGATAGGTATACAGGTTAATGGTAAGTTAAGAGCTACGGTTGAGGTGGCGTGCAACTTTTCAAAAGATGAGGTTTTTGCATTAGCTAAAAAAATTAAGAACGTGGATGCTTTTATAAAAGGTAAAACTGTCAAGAAAGTAATTTATGTTCCAGGCAAGATCATGAACGTTGTAATTTAAAGGCTTTTATCTTTGTTAATAATTTCTTTTCAATTTGTCGCACCCTCTCTCTAGTAACACCAAATTTATCTCCTATCTCCTGCAAAGTCATAGGTGTATCACTGAGCAACCTACTTTCAAGTATACAAAGCTCCTTTTTGTTGAGTTCACTTTTTAAATTGTTTATGTTTTTTCTAAACACTTTCAGCTCTTCTTTTTTGTGAATAGTTTCATCTAAGTCCTGATACTCCGAACTTTGTAAATCCACCATCCTAAAAGAAGGATCATCTGTCACAGGCTGATCAAGGCTTACATCTCTATTGGTTAGCCGCTGTTTCATACTGCTGATATCTTTCTCTGGAACACTGAGCTTTTGGCTTAGTAACTTTACACTACCATCTAAGCCTTGGTTTTCTAACTTTTGCATTTCTGAGTTTAATCTATAAAATAATTTTCTCTGCGTATTAGTCGTGCCTATTTTGATCTGAGAATAATTTTTCATGAGATACTCTCTTATATAACCCCTGATCCACCACACTGCATAGGTTATGAGTCTGACACCTTTGTACGGGTTATATTCTTTTATTGCATGCATTAACCCTAAGTTTCCTTCCTGAATTAAGTCAATGATCCGGGCTTCAAACTTGGAATACTCCAAGGCTATCTTCACCACAAATCTCAAATTAGAAGTTATGAGTTTTTTTGCAGCATTTAGATCTTTGTTCTCGAAGTATTCTATAGAAAGCTTTCGTTCCTCCTTGGGCGTTAGTAAGGTGTACTGACTAATTTCTTTTAGGTATAAAGATAATGCATCATCTATTTGATTAGTTGTTATATCGTATGATGGACTGGGAGGGTTTTTTAACACCCTCTTTGTCTTTCTGGGTTTGTCTGGCATGCGGTTGTTATATCACAAATCCAGGTTTATTTGTCAAAGTAGTACAGATAAGCGTATTATTTTAAAATTGCGGCAATTCATACTTTGCTTGCATTATTTATAACTATTTTCTAGTCTTAAACTACACTACAGTTTGTTATTTAATTAGGGATATGAAGAATTTCATAAAATCAGTAAGAGGTATGAGGGACATTGTTCCTCCAACTACTTCGTTATTCAGACACATTGAAAATGTGGCCACGGAGCTAAGTTTGTCTAGCGGATATCTTCAGATCAGAACTCCGGTGCTAGAATCTGCCGAACTTTTTCAAAGAGGTGTAGGAGCCAGCACAGATATTGTAAATAAAGAGATGTATACATTTGTTGATAAAGGTGACAATCATCTTACTCTAAGACCCGAGGGCACAGCCAGTGTTGTTAGAGCTGCAATAGAAAATAGCCTTATAGATCAACAGGGTATGTGTAAACTATTTTATCTTGGCTCTATGTACAGAAGAGAAAGGCCACAAAAAGGGCGGTACAGGGAGTTTTACCAATATGGTCTTGAAGCCATAGGCTTTAAAAACCCTATGGCGGATGTAGAAATTATATCCATGGGTTTTGAATTTTTAAAAAAACTGGGTCTAAAAGATGTGGAGGTTAGAATATCCAGCCTAGGTAATGCTATTTGCCGCAAGCCATATCTAAAAAAGCTCAGCTTAATTTTAGAAAAAAACCTAGAATTAATTCCAAAAGACTTTGTTCAAAGAATAAAGACTAACCCACAGAGAATTTTTGATTACAAAGATGATAAGCTAAAGGAGTTTGTAAAAACCTTACCCAATCTTTTAGATAATTTAGATAAGGAGAGCTTAGAGCATTTCGATAGAGTAAAAAAAGGATTAAGTGATGTAGGTGTGCCGTTTGTGATTGACCCTAATATTGTAAGAGGTTTGGATTACTATTGCCATACCGCCTTTGAATACATACCCAAAGATTCAAATTCGAGCCAAAGCTCTTTAGGTGGCGGTGGTAGGTATGACGGTTTAGTAGAAGAGCTGGGCGGAAAACCTACAAGTGCGGTGGGGTTGGCTATGGGCTTGGATAGAATAGCTCTGTTAATGGATGATCTGCAAGATAATTTGCCTTTGATTTATGTTGCGTTTGAACATGATTCTTTTTCAAGCAAAGCTTTGAATTTAGCTGTGAACATAAGGTGTCCTGGTGTTGTTGTAGAGTGTGAGCTTGAAGGTAGATCGTTAAAAGGTCAGATGAAAAGGGCAGGAAAATTAGGTGCTAAGTTTGTAATTATAGTAGGTGAAGGTTATTCGTTAAGGGATATGAATAGTGGCGAGCAAAGTGATGTAAATTTAGACCATCTGAAAAATCTAAAGGATTGGATATGAAAAAAAGAACACACATGTGCGGTCAAGTTGGCCTTTCGGATGTTTCAAAAGAAGTTTTGTTAATGGGTTGGGTGGATACTAGAAGAGATCACGGCGGCAAATTATTTATAGATTTAAGAGATAAAACGGGCATAGTTCAGGTGGTTATAGACCCTGCTTTATCCGGTTCTGATTCTATCAGATCAGAGTATGTGATTTTGGCAAAAGGAAAAGTATCGAAACGTCCGGAAGGCATGAAAAATACATCCATTAAAACCGGTGAGATCGAAGTTATTGCTACAGAGTGTGAGATTTTGTCTGAGTCTGATCCTATGCCGTTTCATTTAAACAAAGAGAATGTTGGTGAAGACATCAGGCTTAAGTATAGGTATTTAGATTTAAGAAGCACCAAGATGCAACGTAACTTAGAGATGAGGCATAAATTTTATCAGGTGGTTAGAAATTTTTTAAGTGATGAAGGCTTTCTGGAAATTGAAACTCCCATTTTGTTCAAAAGTACCCCTGAAGGTGCAAGGGATTTTTTGGTGCCTTCTCATATAACAAAGCAAAAGTTTTATGCCCTTGTGCAAAGTCCTCAGATGTTAAAGCAACTTTTGATGATTTCTTCTTTTGATAAATATTTTCAGATCGCCAAATGTTTTAGGGATGAAGATTTAAGATCAGATCGTCAGCCCGAGTTTACACAGATAGATTTGGAGATGAGTTTTGTAGATATGGATGATGTTCTCAAGTTAAACGAAAAGTTGCTGGGAGCAATCTTAAATAAGTTGATGGGTATTAAGCTTGGTAGTGTTGAAAGAATCACTTACAAAGATGCCATGAATAAGTTTGGTACAGATAAGCCGGATGTTCGCTATGGTATGGAACTTTTAGATTTATCGGATGTTTTTAAGGGTTGTGGGTTTAGAATTTTTGAAGACAGTTTGGCTAAAGGTGAAGTGATTAAGGGGCTGGTGGTTCCTGGTAAAGGAAATATTTCTAGATCTAACTTGGATAAGTTGGTTGATATGGCAAAAGGGCAGGGTGCTGGAGGATTGATGTGGGTAAAAGATCAAGATGGAAAATTATCTGGGCCGCTTGTGAAGTCTGTGGGTGAGGACTTTATAAAGAAAGCTTTGGCTGGTTTGAATTTTAGCTCTGGAGATTTGTTGTTGGTTGTTTGTTCTAGTTGGTCTGTGGCTTGTATGTCGCTTGGGTTGTTGCGGACTTACTTTGCTCCTAAGGTGGATGGATTTAAATTTGTTTGGGTTACTGATTTTCCGTTGTTTGAGCAGGATGGTGAGGGTTTTATATCTAGGCATCATCCGTTTACCGCACCAGTTGATGCTGATTTGGAATTATTAACAAGTGATGATCATGCTTTGGCTGGTATTAGGTCTAAGGCATATGATCTTGTGTGCAATGGCAATGAAATTGCGGGTGGGAGTGTTAGGATACACAGATCTTCTGATATGAAAAAAGTTTTTAGGGTGCTTTCTGGAGATTCTGATGTTGATAAGTTTGGTTTTTTTACTGAGGCGTTAAAGTATGGGGTACCGCCTCATGGCGGTATTGCGTGGGGTGTGGATAGGTTGGTGATGTTATTATGTGGGTCTTCTTCTATTCGGGATGTAATAGCATTTCCAAAGACTACGAGTGGAGCGTGTTTAATGTCTGGTGCTCCTGGTGCTGTGGATGTGGATCAGCTCTTAGATCTTGGATTGAAATTATAACCAGCCTAGCGGCTGGACGCATTTATTTAAAAGAAATAAAAACTCTACTATTGGAAAAAGTCCGCAGCCGTTAGGCTGCAAATTGATCCAACCGTAGGTTGGCTCTCAAGGTAGACTCCAACAGCTGTTGTTTATAACTGCTGATACAACAAATCTAGACCACGCTCATCTTGCTGCATATGGAAATATAAATAATTTTTGTTTGTACGGCTGGCCGAAGGCCAGCAAATGCATCCAACCGCAAGGTTGGCTTGAAAGCATTAAGGCCTTTCGTTTTAGTCAAAGTTTTTTGCTGCAACGAATCTGAGCGTAGAGCTTGCCGAGGTACGCTGCTCTTACGAGCAGCTTGAAAGCCTCTCTAAGCTCTACACTCATCTTCGTTTGTTATAAAGGTCCGCAGCCGTTAGGCTGCAAATTGATCCAACCGTAGGTTGGCGTTCAAGGTATACTCCAACGGATTTACTTAAGATATTTCGCTATAACAAGATGAGTATGGGTCTTTCCGGGGTACGTCAATCTTCGATTGACTTGAAAGCCCCTACAAGCCCCACACACATCTTGCTGTATGTGGAATATAAATAATTTTTGTTTAGATGGCCTGCCAAAGGCAGGCAAGTGCGTCCAGCCGCAAGGTGGTTTAAGTGTTTGGGTAAGTTTATTTGTTAGCTATAAAAAGCTCTGCTTTTGAAAAAGGTCCGCAGCCGTTAGGCTGCAAAAGCATCCAGCCGCAAGGCTGGTGGACTTTTGGTTGGTTTTTTAAATGAAGGGTTATTGTGTGTGGGGGTTTGTTTTATAATTCTAGGATGCCTTTGTTATTAGTTCTTTTGCTTATTCCTTTTTCGCTAGAAGCCTATTCTCCTGGTGGAGTTTCTATGGGAGGTTGGGGTTGCCCTGCCTCTGGCGGCAGAAACAAGAGTGATTTAGATCGCATGAAAGAGACTCTTGGACAGTACGAAACAGCCAAGCAGGAGTTAAAAAATAACTGTAAAACCTTGGAGAGAAATATCAAGGATACGATAGACGATGATGTGATGGCAAAAATTAAAGAGGCCAATGATGATCTTGATGGTGATGATAGGTTAAGTAGAGACCAGGTAAATGCAATAAAAAAAGTATTAAGGGATTATGTATTAAAAAATGGTGACGAAGAGCAGTGTTTTGAAGGTGAGGGTGTTTCTGAAGATAATGCTAGGATAAATGGAATAGCTAGTGTTAGTGGTTTAGATGAGGTTCTGGCTAAGAGTTTTGAGGTGGGCGGTTATTTAGGAATCATGCTTCGTGCCATCTTAGGTTCCACCAGTTATGCGGTTAGTGGTGGAGATGATGGTGATGGAAGTAGTTGTAACGATGATGGAGATTGTACCGGTGGCCAGGTGTGTAACGAAGATAGTGCTTGCGTATGTTCCGAAGGTAAAGCTTTGTCTAACGATGGACAATGTGTAGATGTGGAACGTGAAGCACCTACACCACCAGCTGGTGTAGGTGTAGGTGAGCCAGATACAACTTCTGATGATGATACACCACAACCAGACACTACTCCAGATGAACAAAGACAGTGTAGAGCTTTTGCTACTGATTGTGGTGAGTACAAGGAAGCACGTTGTTGTGGAACATTGCCAGGTATTTGTAGCCGGGAATGTGCTGCTGGTGATGGTACTGATGCTGAACCTCCCTCCGCTCCAGGTGGTACCAGTACTAGTTCAGATCAGTGTAATGATGGAGAAGGCTGTGACGGCATGAAGCAATGTGTTGATGGTGCCTGTGAATGTCCTTCTAATATGCCTAGTTGTGGTTCTATCTGCTGTGATCCTGGTAGTATTTGTAATCCAGCTGGAAGTGGTTGTGTGGTACAAGATGAATCACCACCACAAAGTGTACCACCATGTGATGCAGAAAACATATGTGATTTCATAGAGGAGAAACTCGAGGATAAGTTTGATGACAACGACTTATTTGATTCTAATGAAGATTGTGAAGACTTAAAAGATGGTATGAATGAGTGTCTCAACGATGTTAACAGAATGGAAAAAAGAATCGAAGAGCTAGTAGATTTAATTAGAGACTTGGAAAGAGACAAGCTGTTATCCGGCAAGGAAAAAGAAAATTCAGGCGGTGATGGTGGTACTTGGTGTGCAAACTGTTCTAGCTTTAACAAAGGTCGTTTTTTTGCACAACTTGGAGTATCTGCTGTGATGGATAGCCTTAGCTTTTATGCAACTAAAAAAGCTCACGACCATGCTGCAGACCGAGCTTCTGATATAGGCAAGACATATCGTCCTCCACCTCATCTTGGGTACGGTGCTAACATGACTCTTGGCACGCTCTATGGTGCTACGGTGGGTGGATTCCATGAAGGAAGTTATGGATGTGTGGGTAGTATGTATGGTGCTGGTCCATATGGCATGATGGTGCCAGGTGGTAGAGGTGGTTTTTACGGTCCTATGAGTGGAATGTTTGGTTTTCCTGGTGGTGGAGGTTATCCAGTAGGTTTTCCTGGTGGTGGAGCTTTACTTCCTGGAGCATTTCTTAGTGGTATGGGACCTGGATTTGGACCTGGTGGCGGAGGCATGTTCGGTGGACCGGGTGGTGCAGGATTAATGGTAGGTCTCGGCGGCGGTGCAGGCGGACCAGGTATGTACGGTTACCCAGGCTACATGATGGGCCCTGGTGGTGCTGGTATGTTTGGTGGTCTTGGAGGCCCCGGCGGTATGGGCATGTACGGAGGTATTGGCGGTGGACCAGGTATGCACGGCTATCCAGGTTATATGATGGGGCCTGGTGGCGTTGGAGGTATGTACGGTGCTGGCCTCGGAGGTCCTGGTGGTATAGGTATGTATGGTGGCGTTGGTGGTCCTGGTGGTATGGGCATGTATGGTGGCGGAGGCCCTGGCATGTATGGTGCTGGAGGAGCTGGTGGTGCTTACATAGCAGCTCAACAAGCTCAAGCACAAGCTCAAATGGATTATTATAGACGTATGATGGAAGCTAGGCAACAGTATCAACAAGCTCAAATAACCAAGCAGCGTACAATTATGTCCTTGCAGGGTGAGATTCAAACTTTGTATCAGCGTATGTATCAAGTGCAATACGGTGGCAACATGCACGGTGGTATTGGATACGCTGGTGGAGGTATCGGTGCTGGGGTTGGCTTTAGAGCAAGTGCTAGTCTTGGTACTCCAGGATACGTAGAAGGTGGCAGAGGCAGAGGACCTGGCCTGAATACCAGAGGAAGAAACAGATCTAACAGACCAGCTGGAAGATAAAACTCATAAAATAGACATTGCTTCTAAGTGCCATAAATTGCTTTTAAGCAAATTTGTGTCTCGAATTTAGCGAAATATTGATCACAAATAGATTTGTGTATACCATACTAGACACAAAACAAGCCCCTAAGATAAGCAAAAATCAAGCTTCTAGGGAGTAGATCGATCCGTTAAACAAGGCCTTATTTTAATGAAACCTTACACACCTAAAAACCATGTCTGATTCAAATAGTAATAAAAATATCGAAGTGCTTTTAGAAGGTGTTTCACATCAAGTCAAACTTAATGATGGAGAAACTGTATTGGAAGCTTGTTTAAGAGAAGGCTTGGATGCTCCGTATTCTTGTATGGCAGGAGTGTGCACAACATGCCAGGTTATGGTTCACTCTGGCGATCTACAGATGGCCAGCAATGATGCTCTATCAGATGAAGAAGTAGCACAGGGAAATTGTCTTGCATGCCAAGCCACACCTGCATCTGACAAACCAATAAAGATAGAGTATTTGAATGAAAGTTAAAGGTCTAAAGTTTTTAACACAATGAATCTGGTCGTATGGTTTTCCGGGGTACGCCAGTCTGCGACTGGCTTGAAAGCCCCTCCAAACCATACGACCATCTTCATTGGTTATAAAAGCCCTCAGTTGCTTGGCTTTTCTTTTAAGAGGCTGGCTGTAAGCCAGCAAAATGATCCAATCATAGGTTGGTGTTAAAAAACTTAGATCAAAAACTTAGAAAGGCACTGACTAATACAACTAACCGTAGGTTGGCTAGATATACCATGTGGGTATAGCTTGAATATTTTTAGATACTACGCAATCTGTGTCCGACAAACAGACCACGCTGCTTTTAGCGGTAGGTGCTTTTAGTTTTTTTAAAATATCAAATTTTGTTTTAATGTTAGAAGGTGTGGCTGTTTTTTTAATTTCAACCGGATACAGTTTCTGATTGTGTTCTATAAGCAGGTCAATCTCGTATTTGTCTAAATCTCTGTAGTAATAAATAGGAGCCGGCTTTGCGTTGTGCCAGTAACTCTTTACCACTTCTGAAATAAACCATGTTTCCAGCATAGCACCAGACATAGCTCCAGATAATAAAGCGTCTGGTGTGTTCCATCTAGTAAGATAGGATGCAAGCCCTGTATCTAAAAAATATATCTTAGGAGTTTTTATAATACGCTTATATATGTTGTTATGCCATGGCTGTAGCAAAAACACTAACCCTGATGCTCTAAGTATAGATAGCCAAGACTTAATAGTTTTACTGTCGACACCAATTTGTTTAGCTAAGTTAGCATAGTTTAGTGTTTGTCCGGTATGTGCTGCTATCGACTGAATAAAATTGTAAAACAAAGTTTCGTTGGATACACCAGTAATGTCTCTTACATCTCTTTGTATGTAGGTTTGAATATAAGAACTATAGTATATATCTCTTTGATGTGATGACATTTTGGCAAGTTTTGGGAATGAACCGTGCCAAATTGTTTTGTAAATTGATTTTAGGCTTGGAGTATTTTTAATGTGTTTTCTGGCTGCTGTTACCCATCTGCTAGTGGGTAAAAAATGTCCTCTATCGGGTGTTCCTTTCATTTCAGAGTGAGATAAGCCTAGCAAATTTAGTACAGCAACTCTACCTGCTAAGCTTTCGTTAACATCTTTCATTAGATCAAATTTCTGTGAGCCTGTTAACCAGTACATACCAGGAGCCTGTTTATTGCTATCAACCTGTAATTTTATTGCACTAAATAACTGTGGAGCATACTGAACTTCGTCAATGATGATGGGGGGAGTAAAAGTTTTTATGAATAATTGTGGATCATTAATGGCTAAAGTTCTTGCATCCACGTCATCCAAGGTTACGTAACTACGATTTTTTCTAGCACACATTTGAAGTAACGTAGTTTTCCCTACTTGACGTGGACCTGTTACAAGCAACACAGGGAAGTTGTTGGATACACTGCGTATGACTTTTTCCATAGTACGTTTGAACATATTTAACACCAAAGCTTTCTATTAAAGCCTATCATAACATAGCAGCACCTCACATTTCTAGTAAAATATGGAATTTGATTCCATATTTCTCAAATTTTCAACAGAGGGTTAATCCTGCTAGCTGGCGTTTATTAAAAACTCTAAGGCCCTTCGTTTTACCAAATGTTTGATTAGCGTAACGACAAGCCGTAAGGCTTAAAGCGTAGCTAAGAAAACATTTGGTAAAACGTTGTGCAACGTTCAAGGTAAACTACGAAAGATTTGCTTAATACCCTGACTAATACAACTTTCGTTCAACCTGAAAATGTTTATGGTATTCTGTAGCAACTTTACTTGGGTGGTCATCCATGGCTATACCTTCTTTGGTTAGCCATATGGCTCTATCGCATAGCATTTCAATATCTTGAGTTATGTGAGAAACAGATATGATGGTTATATTATTTTTTCTTAACTCCTGAAGTCTAGCATAGCATTTTTGACGAAACTTTATATCACCAGTAGCCATAGTCTCATCCATAAGCAAAATCTTAGGATCAAGAAAAGCTGCTATAGAAAAACCAAGCCTATTGATCATACCGGATGAATACGTCCTGATCGGCTGATCAATATACTCACTTTCAATCTGAGAAAATTCCACAATCTGATCAATATATCTTTTGACCTTCTTTCTACTTGACCCAATTAAAACTCCATTCAAAGTGATATTTTCAAAACCAGTTAATTCAGGATGGAAGGCAAAACTCAATCCCAACAAAGGTGTAACCTTATCCGACACATGTATACTACCAGAATCTTGTTTCAAAACCTGTGCTATCAAACCCAAAATTGTGCTTTTACCTACACCATTTCCACCTATGATACCAACACACTCACCACGTTTTATGTTAAAAGATAAATCTGTTAAAACACTATGCCTGGCCTGTCTAAATCCTTTGAGAGTACTAGGTAATCTGAACAAAGTATTTTTAATACCTCCGGATAAGTTTGCATACAGAGGATAAGACTTGTATACATTAGAAAAACTAACCGCAATATCTTTCATAACCCCTCTGCGAATCGCCAAGCGAGTTTTTTATAAATTAAGTAAGAAGCTGTACCCAAAATCAAAATCCACAAAATAGAAAAGTATAAATATTGGTGATGAATATCATATTCCAAAAAAAGTTTTCTCCAGCTTATGATAATTGGTGACATAGGGTTTAAGTTAATCAAGTAAGCATATTTTTCAGGAACCATGTCGACCGTGTACACAACAGGTGTTAAATAAAATAAAAACATCAATGCAATTCTGACTAAATTTTCTAAATCTCTAAAAAATACGTTTAGTGCTGAGCATGCGATGTGAAAGGAAAAGCATAATAGAGAATGCAAAATGCATAACACAGGTATACCCAACAAGTACCAAAAAGATAGTTGGTAGTCGTATAATATCAAGAATATCAAAATAACTGGTATAGATAAAATAAAATGAAACATATTTTGTAAAATTGAAGAAATATTAATTAAAAATCTAGGAAAAGCTACTCTTTTTATTATCTCTTTATTTTCAATAAATGCACCAGCTGAGGTTGCAAGTGTATTGCTGGTAAACTGCCATGGAAATAAACCTGTTACTAAAAATAGTGGGAATTTGTCTATCTGTATCTTGGCAACCAAATCAAATACAAAATAGAATAAAACTGCGTGGGCTATTGGGTTAGCAATGGACCACAAATACCCTAGTACAGTGCGTTTATAACGTGCTGTAAATTCTTTTTGGAATAAAACAGAGGTAATTTCGTAATACCTACTAAGCGATGTCATTTGCTAGTTCGTTAGCCTCACCGGTTTGATTCTTTTATCTAAACAATAAGTTTAGTTTGCGGCAATGCTAACTGCAAGCTTTTTGTATGGCATTTAAACATTAGAAATCGTCTAAATTTTGTTGCTAATTTATAAATAAACGTTTTTTTAAAAGAATAACTCCGCCCCATATGAGCGATATAATTATTGTGTGTTTACCAATATCAGCAACAATTTGAGCCAGCTTATCGTGGTATTGCATGTTTTGTGTTTTGGTTAATATAAAATGCCAGTCATGTACGTCTGGATTGTCCTGACCTGTTATACCTCCTAGCAACACCAGCTCTTTATCAAAGGCATCATAGATGTAAGGTGCGACGTCCATAAAATTAAATCCCAACCACCACATGCAAACAGAAGCTTCGAACATTTCTTTTTTTCTAATAAAGTATACCATTGCACATATAGGGATTAAGCATTGTGCTATTGTTCCTCCAAGAGCGTGCATTATTTGTCCGAACGGTCTGAATATCAAATGTCCGGCTTCATGAAAAGCTAAGGCTATGTAGTGTAAAAAAGAATCCATAGCTCCGTACGGATCGTTTTTAAAATCTGTTTCGTCTAAAAAACTTATACCCCATATCAAAAGCCCTAAGTATACAAAGCAAGCAGTCCAGAACAACTCCATTAGCATCGATTGTCTAGTATTAAAAATTGCTTTTGTTACTTTAGCTAATGGTTCGAGATCTCTATTTCTTAAATTACTAGATACTACGTAAGGTTTTTTCTTTGTCATGATATAGCGTCTTGTCGGCTTTAGTGCAAACATTTTTTAATCCAACTTGCGATTGGAACAATTTATAATAACGAAGATGGGTATAGGGTTGAGTTTATTGTATCAGTAGTTATAAACAACAGCTGTTGGAGTATACCCTGAACGTTGCTTTGACTTTTTTAATAAGTGCACCCTGGCTTCACTTTCGGCCTTTGGCCTAACCATTATGCCAGTTAGCGTCTGATAAAAAAGAGTTTCAAGTAAATTCTTTTGTAGTCTACCTTGAGAGCTGGTAAACATTTTATCAAACATGTGCCGAGCTGCGTTTGACCTGTGGTCTGATCACTCCGCTAGCAAATGTTTGATAAAATTGAAGACCTTTAAGCTTTATGCTTTTTTAATGTTAGAATAGTCGATGTAGCCTTCTCTAGTCTGTATCCCTTCTTTCTTGTCGTGCTTTTTTTGTAAGTTTACACCTTGAACTTTCACCTTCATCAAGCTTTGGTTTATTTCCAAAACAGCACCTTTTTTACCCTTTGCAGAACCTGCAATCACCACAACCTGATCACCTTTTACAATTTTTAACTTTTTTGCCATTAAAATACCTCTTGCACCGGCTGTAAAATCAAACCTTAAGCTTTTTGTGCGGTTGATTTTGTGTTTAGTTTTTTTCTAATTCGTTTTTGTACAGTGAGTGCTCTTGCGGATAGATGAGATGCAGGCTTTTTTAGGATATAAGTGTCCAAGCCGCCCTTGTGCTCTATATCCCTTACGGTACTGGCCGCTACATTAAACGAAAAAAAGCTCTTTAGTGCCTGGCTATATAGTTTTTTTTTCTGAATGTTGGGTTTACTTCTGGATTTGGTTTTTATATTAGAATGGCTGACTAAATTACAAACCACAGGTTTTTTTGTACTAAGCTCACAAACAGACATTTTTTACTCCGAAACGCAACTAGAAGGGCTATCAGGTTTGTGGGTGCAAGTCAATATATTTGACTTAAGGGCAAATGGTATGGTACCAAGGTTATCTACTTGGGAGGTAGGGTTGAAAAACCAAGGAAGATTAAAATTTAGAACAGATTATCCTGGCAATTTTGTATTTGACTACAAAAATCCTTCCGATCTGAACAGGTTCATAACGGAGGGTTCTAAGATAGTACCGTCTAGATTAAGCAAGCTTAGTTATAAACAACAACGGCAGTTATCCTTAGCAGTCAAAAGAGCCAGGAACTTAGGTCTTCTTCCATCTGGAATTGCGGCATATTCTAGATTCAACAGATCAAGGTTAATATCACCTAAGCCATTTGAAGTTTAAGTTTGTTTTTTATAAAAATTTGCTAAGGTATATCTATGTCAGATAGCCAGACAATAGAAGTAGATGTGCTCATAGTTGGCGGAGGGTCTGCTGCACTATCTTGTGCTATTCACATAAAAAATCTTTGTGCTAAAAAAAACTTAGATTCTAACGTTGCAATTTTGGAAAAAGCATCCATGGTTGGTGGGCATAGTGTTTCAGGTGCTGTATTAAATCCTGTTGCTTTAGAAGAGCTAATACCTGATCATCAAAAACTCAGCTCCCCTACAAATGTCAGCGTTCAAAAGGAAAAATTTTATTTTTTATCCAAAGAAACCTCCATTAGGTTGCCTGTTCCACCTCCTCTTAAAAACAAAGGCAACTGTATAATCTCTGTTTCTAAGTTTAATAGGTGGCTTTCGGATGTTGCTACAAAACTTGGGGTGGAAATATTCACAGGGTTCGCTGCAACGAAGGTGCTTTATGCTTCAGGCAAAATTGTTGGGGTGAGAACTGGGGATATGGGCCTGGATAAAAACTCCAAGCCTAAACCAAATTTTGAGCCAGGCGTAAATATTAAGGCAAAGGTTGTGGTGTTTGCTGAAGGTGCTAGAGGATCGTTGTTTAGACAAGTTTGTCAAAAATTAAATTTAAGAAAAGGCAAAGCTCCTGACACTTACTCTGAAGGTGTTAAGGAAATCATCCGTGTAGATGAAAAAAGATTTATACCGGGTACTGTAATTCACACTTTGGGTTATCCGTTAAAAGAATCTGTAGGCGGAACATTTGTGTACACAATATCAGAACAAGAAATAGTGGTTGGTTTGGTTGGGTACTTAAATACTGTTGATCCTTTATTTGATCCACATAGGTATCTTCAAATATTTAAAAAGCACCCTTTGGTTTATAATATGATTAAAGGTGGAGAGGTTATATCATACGCAGCTAGATGTATACCATCTGGAGGCTTTCACTCTATGCCTAGGCTTTATGATAATTCCATGGTTGTAATAGGTGATTCTGCTGGGATGGTAGATGATCAAAAGCTAAAGGGAATTCACTTGGGTATGAAGTCCGCCATTCTAGCTGCGGAAACCATAGTGGATTGTCTCAAAGATAATGATTTTTCAAAGGATGCTCTAAGTTCGTACGAAGATAAGGTAAATAGTAGTTATATAAAAGATGAGTTGTGTAAGGTTAAGCATTTTCATCATGCATTAAAGCCTGGGATGGTATCTTCTGTATCATCTTTGTTTTTTCATCAAATCACTGGTGGTTTTTTTAAGAAAATAAAAAAAGATTACCAAACAACCATGCCTGTTTTGGACATTTGGGGTTCTAATAAAGAAGATGAGATAAATGATTCTATAAAACCTGATGGCAAATTATTTTTAGATAAGTTATCGGGTGTGTATCTGACCAAAACAAAACATGACGAAGATTCACCAAATCATCTTAAGGTGCACGATAGAAAAATTTGTAGTGATCAATGTTATGAAACTTTCAATTCGCCCTGCCACTTTTTTTGTCCGGCAAATGTGTATGAGATGGTAGAAGAATCAGGTAAACATCAGCTTCAAGTAAATTACACAAACTGTATTCACTGCAAGGCATGTGACATCAAGTGCCCGCACGACAACATACTATGGACCGCTCCTGAAGGAGGAGGCGGACCTGGATATACAGACACTTAGACATCTCACCTAGATATTTATTGATGCCTATAAAAGGATATTTACAAAATAAAGATTAAATAAACTGATTATCGCTTGTGTGTTGTTTGGACTTGGCAATTTGCTGATCACTATCCGAATCAAATCTAACTTCTTTCCATTCGTCTATTTGTTTACGAAGTTTATCAAATAATGAGTCCAAAACTTCACCCGGGCTGGCTGCCGAAATACTTCCAAAAAAATTTCTTTGAAACGACTTTATGTCCACAGACCCTTCGTAAGTGTCAGGCCTTATCATTCTTAGGTTCAGCATGACAAAAGATTGTGAAGGCGAAACCATCTTAAGTTCCTTTACAATACGAAGTGCATAAGCATTAAGCTCATCACTTAGCTCAAAACCCACACACTTAATAGCTTTTTGCACAGACACCAACCAACCCTCTCGCCGCTAACCTACACCAATAAACCTATAAGTGACATTAACTAAGAGCATAAAAGACACTGATCCAATGCAAATAATGTGGTTTTTGAAATTTTTACACTGTATTTTTGAGTTTTTTATTCAAACTCTATTTTTAGTATTTCGTATTCTTTTGTAAAGTTGGTGGTTGTCAATTCGACTGTGTCTTTGACTTTTTTTCCCACAAGGGTTCTGGCCAAAGGTGATAGAATTGATATTCTACCTTTTTTTACATCTGATTCTTCTGGTCCTGTGATTTGGTACACCACTTCTTTATCTTCATCGTGATCGAGCAGGGTTACCTTGGCTCCGAATATTACTTTATCGGATTTAAGCTTCGAGGTGTTGATCACTTCAGCTCCTGCTATTCTGCCTTGTATTTCAGAAATTCTGGCTTCTATCCATCCTTGTCTTTCTTTTGCAGCGTCATAGTCGACGTTCTCTGATAGGTCGCCTTGTTCTCTGGCTTCTTCGATGGCTTTAACTACTTTGGGTCTTTCTACGTGCAAAAGCTCTTTTAGTTCTGCCTCTAACTGTTTCTTACCACGTTCTGTGATAGGAATTTGATCTTTTGTCATAACAACCCCACATACACCTTTTCTAATCAACTAGCACTATAGAAGTAGGGTTAGGTAGTCTAACCCAAAACCAACAATGACTCAGTTTGTAAAACACAATCTGGCGTGCTAATAAGAGGGCTATGTATACCAGTAATTCCAACCTGTCCATCATTAAAAGATTGCTTAACTCTAAAGGGCAAAAATCTCTCAGGACAATTCTGGCTAAAACAGAAGCTAGGCAGCTTAGCAAGTTATTTTTTAGTTTGAATAAATCAGAGATAGAGACATTATTAGATTCTTTGCTATCTATTGGTAAGGCAGGGGTTGTATTACTTCAGCTACCATCGACTACGCTAAGGGATATCTTTAGAGCACACTCTGACAGATTCTTAAAAGCCTGTGGTGTGAGTACAGAAGAACAGGCTATGCACTTTATCAGCTCATTGGATACCGATGAGCAAAATCAAATCTTAAACAACCTGACTATGGCAAAACGTACAAGGCTCAGACAGATGTTAAGTTATAGTGAAAAAACCGCAGGTAGAGACATGCAGCTAAGTGCGTTCTCTGTAAAAGAAGATATAACCATCAAAGAGGCTCTGGTTCAGGTTAGAAGTTATGTAAAAGAACGACCTATATATTACATATTCTGTGTATCGGAGGACAAAAAATTAAAGGGGGTTATTTCGTTAAGGAATTTGGTTACAGCAAGCGAAGACACTTTAGTAAAAAATATTATGAAAAAGGATTTGGTTTGTGTATCGACCGATACTCCCAGCCAAAAAGTTGCGGAGTTAGTTACGAGTAACGATCTGGTAGCTGTACCTGTGCTAGACGATGAAGGGGAATTAAAAGGGGTTATTGTAGTAGATGACATAATAGATATTATTCAAGATCAGGCTACAAAAAACCTTTATAAAACAGCAGGTCTTAAGGAAGATGACAAAGTATATACCAAGCCATCTAACAGTATCAAAAACAGATTGCCCTGGATGGTTTTAAATTTACTCTTAGCTGGTTTAATCAGTTTTGTTGTTTCTTTGTTCGAAGAAACTATGAGTAGGTTGATAATATTAGCGACTCTTAACAACATAGTTTCTGGTACTGGTGGCAACATGGGTATTCAAACGTTAACCGTGGTAACTAGGGGTCTTGCTACTGGAGATTTTGATTTTATAAGCTATACCAAAGCCGTGTTAAAGGAGATAAAGGTGGGTATTTCGTTGGGGTTGGTGATCGGTATTTTAGCTGGTTTGGTTGTTTATTTATGGAAGGGGCATTTGATGGTCTCGATAATTATTTGTATTTCCATGGTGTTAAACTCCTTTGTAGCGTCTGTGGTGGGTTCTTTTATCCCTATATTGTTAAAAAAGAAAAAGTGGGATCCTGCATCTGGTAGCGGCGTATTGGTAACAACCATTACAGATTTCTTTGGCTTTTTTTGCTTTTTAGGTATTGCTACCGTATCCATGAAATACTTCGGAGTTTATTAGTGTTATGATATTCATACAGACTTTATGGTTGGACGTCTAAAAGAAAGGTTAAGTGAAATTTGATGTTTACTAGTACTTTATCCGATAGTTAGTTATGCTGGTAATTTAGGGTTAGAATCTGGAGTTATAAATGAGTGTTTCGACTGCCACATTGGATCAAGTCGGTGAAATAATCAAGAAAGCTTCTAGTGTGGTTTTGAGCACGCATAGGGAGCCGGATGGGGATGGTCTAGGTTCAGAGCTGGCTATGTTCTATGCCCTTAAGCATCTTTCAAAAAAAGTAAGAATTTTAAACTTAGATCCAACTCCTGGCAGGTATAACTTTTTAAAGCATTCGGATCAGATCGAAAGCTTTAGGGGTGATTATGATAAGTTGGAAGAAACGGATCTTGCTTTGATATTTGACACTAACGATCCGGATCATGTGGGCCCGTTGTTTGATGAGTTTAGTCAAAAGTGTAAGAAAATAATATTTGTAGATCATCATATTTCAAAAAACAAAGACTATCCTGACAAAGTATCTTTTCTAATCAATAAGGATGCGGCTAGTGCTGGTGAGGTAGTTTATGAGCTTATAAAAAGTATGAAGATAACTATGGATTCTGATATAGCAAGGGCTATATACACGGCGGTTTGTTTTGATACCCAAGTGTTTAAATACATAAGAGGTTCTTCGCAGTCTCATAAGATTGCGGTTGAACTGTTGGAGCACGAAAAGAGTCCTGAAACTGTTCATAGGGAAATCTTTGGTAACTACAGTATTCGCAAAATGGATTTTTTATCTAAGACCATAAGTGAGCTGGAGTACATGTGTAACAATCAAGTAGGAGTAATATACATTAGCAGCAAGTCTATGTTGGAGCACAATTTAAGTACGGATGATACTGGGGATATTATCGATATAATAATGAAGGTGGATACTCTAAAGGCTGTGGCTCTTTTTAGGGAGGATGCTCCAAGCCAGTACAAATTGTCTTTGAGAAGTAGAGGTAGTGTAGATGTGTTTAAGATTGCAAGGTCATTTGGTGGTGGGGGTCACTTTAATTCATCTGGAGCTATGGTCACCGATGAGTATAGCAATTTAAAAGCTGAGGTTGTTAAGCAACTTACAGAAGCTGTTAGATAAAAAAATCTTATTTATTCCAAATTCTATTCATAAACATATGTAAGCAAAGCATCAGTATACTTCCCAATAGGAATATCAACATAAAGTTCATTAATCCTGCTAGGTAGTAACCACCTAGGGCTATTATGGCTATGAATACCGAGTAGGGTGCTTGGGTTTTTACGTGATCCATGTGGTCACACCCACTGGCTATTGAACTCATAATTGTTGTATCGGATATAGGTGAGCAGTGGTCGCCGAAAATCGCTCCATCTAAAATTGCAGCTACCGACAGTACGGTGACAAAACCGTATACTCCACCGTCTACGGCACTAGCTAGCGGGATGGCAAACGGAATTAGTATGGCCATGGTACCCCAGGAGGTACCTGTGGTGAATGCACATACTCCTGCAACTGCAAAAAGTATTATAGGAAACCAGA
This sequence comes from Bdellovibrionales bacterium, assembly GCA_965203875.1. Taxonomy (GTDB): domain Bacteria; phylum Bdellovibrionota; class Bdellovibrionia; order Bdellovibrionales; family JAUICD01; genus CBDANC01. The sequence goes on from OZ241914.1 coordinate 809,494, forward strand.
TTGGTGATATGGAGTCTGCTAGTATTGATACTAGAAACGGTCCGGTTTCTAGTTCTTTACACACTGTTTTAATTGACCAGGCTAGGACTAGAATTGAAACGGGTAGTAGGCTTCTTTTTGCACCTTGAAGTGCTCCAAAAAGTATTTTTTTGAAATTTATGCCTGATACAAATTTACCCAGCAACATGGATAGAATTAAGCCACTAGCTGAGGCGTGAAACAGAACTGTTACGTTATTTTCGGATGCACTGATCACATCTTTCCAGGTGGAAAAGCTAAATAGGGCTGTGATGGATTGTTCGCTTATTACTTTGCCGCCACCACCATCGATCCAGAGTCCAACAAATACGTAGCCGATAAGAAACACCATGGGTACAAGCCCTACGAGTATGCTAGGTCTGGCGTTTGGATCTGAGGAAATTTCTTTTGTTTTGGTGGTTTGTGTGTTGCGTGATTCTGCATAGGCCATGGGGCCAAAATCTTTATCTAAAAATATATTTATCAAGATAAATACTATTGCAAATATGCAGTAGAATCTAAAAACTACCGCATCAAAAAACATCGAATATCCTTCTACTCCTAAGGATAAATCTTGGCTGACTTGCCCTAGTAGGCCAACTTCGTAACCTACCCAAGTGCTTATGAATACAAGACCTGCGATGGGGGCTGCGGTTGAATCTACTATGAACGCCAGTTTTTCTCTGGAAACTTTGTTCTCATCGTATATGCCACGCATGGAAGAGCCAACCAGCATGGTGTTGGCGTAGTCGTCTATGAATATCAAAATACCTAGGATGAAGGTTACAAAGTTGGTGGTCTTTCTATCTTTGGCAAAAGTTGAAACATAGTCAATCACGGCTTTTAGGCCACCTGAGACAATTACAACGGAGATCAAGGATAGGATACAGACAACAAACGCAATAACTTGCAAATTAAATGAGTCGGTTAATTCTAAGATAGGAAAGCTAAAGAACTTATAGACAGAATCAAAAAATCCTTGGAACAGGCCCATTGAGTCCGGCATTTTTATTAGAAATGCTCCTAGTAAAACCGCACCTATTAGACTTACAAAAACATTGCCTGTGATCATGGCCACCGTGACGGCAAATAACGGGGGCAATACACTGTACCAACTACCCTCTACACCAGAACTGGTGGCATACATGTAGCTGGCAACGGATATTAGAATAAATACAAGAACACCCAGTGCTTTAAATACCATTGGTGCTTGGTAACAAAATGTAGAAAATAAGTGTACACATAATTTACAGAAACCCGACAAATTGGATAAATTGTAAAAAATGCAATATCCATGGATTGATCTCATGTGGTGTGTTAGTTTGCGTTTTGTGTGGTCATAGAGGTTTCTTGCTAGTTTTTTAGCGAGGTTCTTGGAGGGAGTGTTGTGGACGATATAGAGTTGGGTAGAGATAAGTTATCTCAGGCGGATGCTGTAAAGCCTTGGGATAAGAAGAAGCCTTGGAGTGATGATAAGGGTAAGGAAAGGTGGAGACGGGATAACATCCTGCATTTGGATGAGTCTGAGTATCCCCAGTTTGTGTTGGCCAAGAACAAGGCTAGATTTCTTAGAATGGTTAGTTGGTATAAGAGCAAGCAGGAGTGGCTTGAAATTGCTCCGAGCAGTGGTCTTATAAAGTTGTGTAAGCAGCAGCAGAAGGAATTGGACAGTATTAGGGCCAATAAGTTGGGTTATGAGATGGATATAGAGGAGGGCACTTTAACTCCGAGTCAGACCAGTTACCGAAAAGATGAGCTAAAGATGTGTGAGGCACATGAGAGGATGGCGGTAAGTTTGATGGCTAGAATGCAGGCCAAGATCAAGTCCGTCAGATCTTAAAGGTTTTCTCCAATAGATTTGCTTGATACTTTTTATTTTTAGTAAGCACTTTTCTTAGTAACGATTCTCGTTTTCATTCATTTGCTTTGTCGTTATTATCATCTTTGTTGTACTTATCATAAATATCCTTAAGATCATAAATCCCTTTTTCAATATAGTGGGTACATATTTCATCAGCTTTATCTTTCGAGTTATGTTCATATAGTTTTTCTACAACTGCTCCGAGATGTTTTTTCTGGTAGTAAAAACAGAAACCTGCCTTTACTGTTTCAAGCATTAACTCTGCTACAATATCAGGTTCTTTATCAACATATTTAAGCAACAGTTCTAGAAGGCCGTAATCATAATCACTGAACTTAACATTTTTAAATGATGTCTTTAACAGATCTTTATTATCAGAAAGTTTATTAAAATGAGTTTGTAAAGCAGCCAGACTACATAATACTCCTTTACTTTCTTTATCTTTCTTTTCTCTATAAACTTCGTGCACATCCTTCCAAAACTTTTTAATTGTTTTTCTTTTTTTAGGATCTATTTTAATTGTAGTATGCTCGAAGAAGTTAATCGCACTTTCGATCTTTGAGTGTTCTGGATTATCAATTAACTCCTTAATTGTGTCACCATCCTGAAAGCTCAAATATCCAAAGCATATATGGCTAATTGCTGATCTAGTTACCTCTTGTGAATAGAACTTAGTCTTTAGAGCTTTGCTGTAATGTTTTTTTCTTCGCAATATGTTGTATAGGTCTTTATATATTATATTACTAGATAGAAGTATAGAAACCATAGTATCCTTCCATTCCAAATTCTTATTTTTTTCAGTTGGTAGTATTTTATCTATGTTATCTTCTAACCAATCTTTGCGGTGGTAGGACAGATACGGCATCATTTGCCCTAAAGCTACTGAAAATTCACGTGCTCTTTTTTCTTCATTCAACTTTTTTTCAAATATTTTTTTAAAATCTTCATCCCATTTATCATCGCCATCTTTTGTAGGGTTAGTATTCATCCATTCTAAAGAGCATTCCAGTATTCCACCTAACAAAGAATTACAAAAATGAGATATAATGTCAGTTTCAACTTTATCATATCCCAAGGTACTTTCGCATTTGTTAAGAGATGTAAGTAGAATTTTCTTGATTGTTTGGTTTTGCTTTTGCTTGTTACTTAATTTTTTATTTTTTACTAACTTTTTTATAAGTCTCATAGTACTTATTAAAAATCCAATTGGGTAGTACTCTTCTTCCGTGCTGGGTTTATTTGACCAGACATGTTTTGTACCAACGTAGCTATGGATATCATCAAAAAATTTATCCCATGTCTTATCATCCAGACGTACTTCAGATGCACTAACTCCTCTAATGATATGTATTAAATAAAGATATAGGTCGTTCTTTATAAACATTTGTATCCTATCAGCATACTTCTTAGGATCATTTATTGTCCATTGTTTAATTTCTCTGGCTAAATCATCCTCATAGATAATATTTCCAGATTCATCGGTGTTATTTATCTTTATCCGTTTAATGTTTTTTATGATGTCTTCTACAGATAATTCTCGCCACTTTTTTACATAAGAAGGTAGTGACTTAACACCTTCAAAACTACAATGTACTAGGTAGCCAGGGTGCGATCTAGTTTTAGAATTAATTTTATTATATTTATCATATAATTCTTTTACCTTCACATTGTCGGCATCTTCTAGTGCAGATAACCATTCTTTTTTTTCAATGGCTTCATATTGTTGTTTTTGCTTCTCATTTTTGTCACTATAGTATGCATCCAATTTTTCTATCCATTCCAAAATTTGATCCATATGGATTTCATCGAAAGCTTTTGCATTGTTTCTTAAAAAAAGATACCTTTCTCTCTGGCATTCGTCGTATTTAATGGGTGGATCTTTTTCTACATACTGCCATACAAGTTTTGGAAACTCTTTAAAGTGGTCTGAGAATACACAGTACTTAATTCTGTTAAATATTGGATGGGATTTTTTTTCTAAACTCTTGATGAGTTGCTCAACTTCTGATTCTTTATCTATTTTTTTAACCAAGCTTACTGTGGCATATACTAGCTGTTTTTCATAACCACGGCTATATCTAGGCGGATTTATATTAGTTATATCATTGATCCTGAATACATTGAATCGGTCATGGTCGCCATGCTCCTTAATGATTTTTGATATTTTATCTGTAAGTATTTTTACAAATTCAAAAGCATATTCTGGACACAAATTTACTACATTACGATCTATAAGTTTTCGTAATTGAATACTATTTCGATCAAGTAAAGATTCTAGTTCACTATTGCCATTTTTATCAATATCATTTGGTTTTCTATAATCTATTGCTACTTTAAAAAGTTCAATAACTATGTCTTTCTTTTTTGCCTGCATTAATTTTGGCAAAAGAATATCACTAATTTGCTCAAATGAATAATTATGCCAAGCACTATTTAAAAGAAATCTTATATACTCCACATGTTTTTCTGTTATCTTATTTGCAGGTATAGCAGCTATGAGTCTAAGTAAACAATTTTCTATTCTTCGATTTATGCTGGTTCTATCATGTTTCTTTTTCATGAAATAGTTAAAATGTTCTTCAATAATCTTTATTAGTAATCCCGATGTGTTACCATTAATTTTTTCTGCATCTTCAGCTACAGCGTTTAGATACTTAATTGCATTCCACCAAGGCATCCAATACATCCCATCACTTTCATCTTTTTTAGGCCCAGGCACTTTGTCAGGTTTAATATAGCCGTTTTTGTACACAAATTGTAACCAATCTAGTGGGTTATCTATTTTAGAAATGCACTCAAAAAAATAATCTTCTCTAGGTTTATCATCTGAGATCAGTTTGAATATCTTTTTCCCATTTCCTTTTGTATAAGGTTTTACTACTAATAATGCTATTTCATTGTAAGATTGTTGACTTATTTTTATAGACCAATTTTTAATAACTTTTTCTAGTTGTGCATAGCCTCTTTTATCTTTTTGGAAAGGTATTACCTCTATCCCTAACCCTTCAAAATATTGTTTTTCTATCTTTAGTATATTTTTATCTCCAGCATATAACGGTAGTAGTAAGTACTTTTTATTTTTAACTTTGTTCTGTTCTTTCTGCTTCTTCTCCTTTATTTTTGTAGCAATATATTCTAATAGTTCTAATTCTCCCAATCCATATCCTACAAACAAGACTGTATATTCTTCTGTAAAAATTTTCTCAAGGAATTTCACGACGTAATTATCCTTCTTATACCTTTCTAAATATTCTGACACTGTAAGTACCAGAGAGCCTGGTTTATCTATATGTCCATGTATGTGGTACAAATATTCATAGTTAGGTTCTGAATCAAAATCTTCATCATTGTATTTTACTAATTCTTGTACCTGTGATTTATTAAGCTTGTTGTTTTGGCTAAGGTACTTTGATAGTAAATTATCTATGTTTGTTGTTATATATAGAATTTTTTTAGTGGAAGATAGTCTGTGCATATATCTATAGATGTTGTCATTACCATTTAGTTCTATTTTGGGCTTTAAACCTTGTTTGAGAATCTCTACATAATCTTCGTATTCATGATCTTCATAATTTTCTTTATTAAGTATATTTTTACATATAGTAATAACTTTTTTACTATTAGTTTTACATTCACTAAGTAAATGTTCTTTTTCTTTAAAGGCTATTTTCCCTTTATCATAGCATGCTCTAGACAATCTCTTTGCCAGCTCAACCCAGCTGTCACAGCCGTATATTCTAGAAACACCAGCACCAATAAAAATTGCTAATTTTTCATTTTTTAAAGCTTCATGTATTCCACGTCGAAGTTTAGGTATCGGAGGTATATCATCATTACCTATATCATTTGGAGGCTCAGGTGTCGGTTTTATCGTTTTATCATCTTTCATAACTTATACTTTTCAAAAAACAAAGCACCACTATATGTCAAAGTAAAAAACCAAAACATACACATATGTTGGCACTATAAAAATTCAGAGGATTATATACCATACATAAAAACCAATATAAAACAAAAACGATAAGACAAATGAAGGAAATCACTTATCCTCTAAGGAAAAGCTGACTTGAACCTGATCACATCTCTAACACATATCTATGATAAACAAGTTACCTAAGGTAGGATTTTTTTGTTGTTTGTTTAGTTTGATAAGTCGTATGCAACATCTGCAAGATCAAAAAATAATTCTCTGGTAATAGAGTTGTTTCGCCTGATGTATACATGTTCTACAACACCAGCATCACCAACATACAGGGTTAGTGTCCAAGCTCTTTTTTTATCCGAGAGTTTATACGTATGATTTGCTTCTGTAACATAGTACGCTCCTGTGGGAGAACCTAGCTGTTCTCTTATTGCCTCTCTTGTTTTTCCCAAAAACATCTTACTTTTAACTATGTCAACAACCATTTCAGAGTGCATTTTAGTGTTGCCTTTTTTAAACTCTGCTGAGTTAAAAGGCTTTTGTTTCCACAACAAACTGGCATGCCAAAGAGGCAACCTATTATCAAAATAGCACCACGCAAGTAAAGATGTTACACAAATTGATGGAATTATAAATAAGTATAACATCAACTTTTTATTTATAAACCGTCTCATAATAATTTATACATCCTAATCACAGCTTAACAAATATCCTACCTAGCGTTAATGCTTATATTCTTTATCAGCATTAGCTCGATGGGAACATTCATTTTTTGCATAACTAAGAAATTCATCAGCGTCTGTAAATGAATCAAAACAGTCTTCGTGTGCAGGGAAAGGTTTAAATTCCTCAGCAACACTGTTAAGCTCACTTGGTGAAACAGGATCGTTACAAACTATGCATAGAATTTCATTGTTCCTTTGATTATCTGCCTTCATTAATTCTCCTCACACACTATAAAAATTCAGAGGATTATATACCATACATAAAGACCAATATAAAAGTTAAAACTCTCCTACTACTTGGGTTTAATTGATATTGTTATAATAACAAATACTAGAATTATTTCTAGTTATGAGAACAAACTAGGTTGTAACACATAGGCTAGGTGTGTCATATCTTCTCTTACTTGCCCAACTTGCACAAAACCTATAAATCTAACCGGGTGGCGGGATCAAAAAAGACAATCTTTCAAAAATTAGAATATTTTGTGTCTGAAGTTTTTAAAACAACATTAGAAATATTTCTTGAAGCTTTGAAACTAAGTTCAAATGCTAGAGGGTATGTTCGTGGCTCCATAACGGAACTGTTGCTAAAAAAGTATTTGGAAGATCTAGGCTATTCTGTAAAAAGGATTAAAGAAAAATGGGGCGGTAAAAAACATCCTAACCATTACGGAGATTTCTATTTTCAAGATAAAAATGGTAGTTGGTTTGTATTAGAATCAAAAGGCTTAAAATCCAATTCTGAGAAATGGCACAAGCTTTATAATTATGATCGTTTAAAAAACATCCTTATCTCTGAATGTGAAAAAGTAAAATGGATAAATAAAAATGACGAGTTGGAATCTCAAATTGACGGTTGGATAAAGAAACATCTTCCCAAACTATACAATGAGTATAAAGATACGCTTTATGATTATGAAGAAATTCAGCAGTATAAAATTCCTAAAAAAGAAACTTATAAATCAAAATGCATTATCAAATTGAAAAAATATTCCAGAGATGAAATTGACAGCATGATTGACGAAAGATTAAAATACATAACAAAAAAAATTAAGGTATTAGAAACTCATTTTGTCTCTGGCACAGGTGGACTAAGTGGAAGAACACAAGCGACTCCAAGAAAAGATGAATTTAATATTGTTGCTGTTGATATTTGTTTGAGATATCCTGAGCATAAGTTTTTATTTGCTAACCCAAGGAATTTAGATTCATCTGGAGATGATGTAAACCACTTGCAACAAAACTATATCATAGGATTCATTTTTAATGAACATGAATTTCATTTGTCAGATGAATGGCATGATGACTTTAATGATATATTGAAAACATTAACTAAAACAGAATCTATTTGTGAAACAGATATGCAAATAGATGACAGGAAGGTTACTTATAGCGATGAATAATAAAATTAATCAGCTCTCCTTTGTTAAAGAAGAAAATTTATCAGACAGTCTATTTGAGAAGTTTGAAAGTATACATAATTATTTGTATGCAAATGATGGATTATCAGAGGAGCAAGTTCTAGATGAAATAACTAAGATATTATTTATGAAATTTTATGATGAACGTAAGTCAACAAAAAGGTTTTATATTTCAGATACAGATTTTATGAATATAACTTCCAAGAACGTTCAAAAAACATTTATTAATAAAATGAATAAATTATTTATAGATACTAAAAATCTCTACGATTCTTATTTTGATAAGCGTGAAACTTTAAAATTAAGTTTGCGTTCTATAGCTTTTTCAGTAAACAAGCTACAGAACGTAACTCTCACAGATTCAGAAGCTGATGAAAATGGGTTGGCATTTCAAAAGTTTATTAGTAGGTATTCTAGAGAAGGTAGAGGTCAATTTTTTACCCCTGATCCTGTGGTAAATGTCTGTATAGATATCATCCAGCCTAAGAAGAATGAAACCATAATTGATCCAGCTTGTGGTACAGGAGGCTTCTTATTTTCTGCTTTACAGTATATAAAAAAAAGATATAAAAATTTGGATCTAAAGAGTTATACACAAAACAATTTATATGGGATTGAAATTAATCCTCGTATATCACAAATAGCAAATATGAAATTCTTAATGGAAAACAATATTTCTCCTAATATATTTTGTGCTAATGCACTAAACAATTTTGAATCATTATCTTTAAAACACAATATCAAGCTAGCTAATAAATTTGACATTGTATTAACCAACCCACCTTTTGGAACTAAGGGTAAAATTACTAATCAAGAACTACTGTCGCAATATAGCTTAGGTCATAAATGGGTTAAAAGTTATGATGATCATAAAATATCCAGTCATCTTTCAAAAGGGCAAGCACCAGAAATATTATTTGTGGAAAGGTGTATTCAGTTACTAAAGCCAGGAGGAAGGCTAGGAATAGTGCTGCCGAACGGTCATCTTGAAAATTCATCTTTAGAATATTTAAGAACTTACATAAGAGCTAACATGGATATACTAGGTGTTGTCCTCTTACCTCAAGAAACATTTATTCCTTATGGAACGGGAATAAAGACGTCGCTATTATTTTTGCAAAAAAAGAAGAAAAATCTAAAAAATTATAAAATATTTTTTAGTCAAATAAAAAAAGTAGGGTACGCTGGAACGAAGACAAAGAAAACTATTTATAAAAATACCAATGGAATAAATTCAATAGATGAAGATTTTAGTGAAGTTATATCAGATTATAACATGTTTTTAAAAACATCTACCGTAAAATCTAATTCATCATTTGTAATTGAATCTGATAGGTTAAAAGGACGGCTCGATTATGGATATTATTTGCCAAAGAACCGCAAGCTTATAGATCAGTTACAAGAGCAAAATGCTGTTTGTATTTATGAGTTGGCTGATATTGTAAAAATTAAAAAAGTCTTTTTGAACAAAAATAAAATAGTAAATTACGTTGAACTTTCTGATGTGTACACCAAATCGTTTGAAATAATAAATTCAACGTCAATGCCTGTTAATAAATTGCCAAGTAGAGCTAGCTATGAGTTAAAAACAGACGATATTATTACATCAGTTGCTGGTAACTCTATAGGTACTTATAAACATGCCACTGCTTATGTAACAAGTGAATTTAATAATGCTATCTGTACAAATGGTTTTAGAATATTAAGAAACTTTAAAATCAGTCCGTTTTATCTATTATATTATTTTCAGACTAGTTTATTTTTAAAACAAGTTTTCATGTATCGCACAGGGGCTGCTATTCCGGCATTATCAGATGATGACTTTAAAAATATTTTAGTATACGTTCCACCTAAAAATGAAGTTGAAAAGATTGGTTCGATTGTAAAAAACAGCTTTGAGTTAAGACAGAAAGCTAAGGAACAAATGAAAAATATTGCTTTGAATAAAATAAATCAACCAGATTCAACTTTTTCTATAAGTGATTTTTAATATTGTCTAAAGCTCAGCTGGCCTTGAAGCTGTGCCCTCAGGATCACTGTTCAAATAACTTTCAATCAAATCAATAACTTCCCTTTTTTGTTGGGCAGTAGCACTGGCATCAACTTTCAAAGATCTTTCCTCAGCCACTTTGAGGCGATCTAAAATGTTCTTTACCGTAGGGTTTTCTGATTTTCTAGGTTGCATCATGGGCCCAGAAGCATCGATCCTGCGTTTAATATCCCAAGGTAAGTCTCTATATTTTATACTTGGCTTTCTCACCTGTTACCTTTAAAAAAACATTCTATTACTCAAAACAACGATTTGCTAGTACAAACGAATACTCAATCTGTCAAGAGACCCTTTTTCAAAATCATAAGTTATTTTTGCAAAGTATTCTATTTTTTTCATATTAATACTCGCCTTGTATCTCTGCGTTAGAGATTTAACTAAGGTGTTTTACGACATCATCCAACAGTTGGCTTGCACCAATTCTAAATAAATTTGGGCACAACCACTTTTTACCTAAGTATTTATCGACCATATGTAACAACACAACGGCTTGATGAATATGTCTGATCCCTCCAGATACTTTCAACCCCACCTTCTTTTTTGTTTTTTTATAAAAATCTAAGATACCTTCTATAATAACCAACGTAGAAGATAGCTTATGATCAAACGAACCCGGCACTTTACCAGTTGAAGTTTTAATAAAATCAGCACCTGCATACATTGCTAAATCAGACGCCAATCTAATCTTGTCATAGTCATATAACTTTTCAACTTCCAAAATAACCTTCAAAGGTATATCTCTAAAGGAAAGTTTTATTTTAGAAATTTCATCAAACACATTTTGATAATCTCCTAACAAAAAACACTCAGGTATAACCATGTCAATCTCACCAGCTCCCATCTCTATAGCACGCTCTATACCTGATATTTTTTTTGAAAGATCCATCCTACCTGAAGGAAAATCTTCAGTAACCGTAGCTATCTTTATACCGCCTACATGTTTTTTAACCTGCCCTATAAAAGACGGATAAACACAAATGGCTGCAACATCTTTGGGTATACCTTTACGCTGTGATAAAAACTTTGTACAAAACTCATCTATTTGTCTTTCGGTGTCAGCACTATCTAACCTAGTTAAATCAATACAAGATATTATCTTAAAAAGATCTTCCTGGTTATACTCTTGATGTTGCTTAGCCAACTGTGCTTGGTCATCTATAACTTTGGAATCGATTAAAGGCCTTGGTATTTTAATTGTATCATTTGATCTTTTAATTACTATTGTTTTCAAATTTTTCCTTACCTCACATTACCTCACATTTATAAACCAATTAAATCGCCCCTGATTGATAGTGTTTCCACACATATATTGCAGCATAAGATCTAAAAGGCTTAACTGTATCTAATTTTTTTAAAGATTTGTAGCGTTTAATCATCCTAGCCAATGCCAGATCAGATGCTGGAAACGCATCAGTATCCCCAAGTCGCATACTTGCATAATACGCAGTCCAAGGACCTATTCCCTTTATTTTTAAAAGCTCTTCGGATAAGTCTTTGCTTTTTTCTAACTTACCCATCATTCTTGCTACAGCTTTTATAGTTTGTCTTCTTTTTAAAGTAGTTCTAACTTTTAAAAGGTTGGACTTTGCCATCACCTCTGCTCTTGGAAATAACATAATCTTTTCTTTAGTAATGGGGTGTACACCACCACGCCCGTAATTATCTACAAGTTCAGTAATCAAATTCCTAGCTTGTTTTATTGAAACAAGTTGAGATAACACCGTTCCTACCAAACACTCTGTTACATCCCAGCTTTTGGACAGCCTTAGACCTGGGTATTTTTCCAAAAGTCCAAATAAAAATCTATGTCGTTTAAATGCTAAGCGAATAGTTTTTGGTTCTATATCCAAATCAAACATCCATCTAAGTTTTTTCTTAACTTTCTGCTCTAAAGATTTATGGCCCTCAAATTTCACTTTAAGTTTTGATTTACTACGACAATCTTCCACCAAGATATGTGCTAAACCATGTTTTGTTTCAAAAACTCGCTCATACATGTTGCCAGACACATGCTCTAGATTTGGGGTAGAGTAGTAAGAATAGAACTTTAAATGATTCTCCCAGGAAAATGGTTTTTTGTAAGGTAAATAAAATATACTCATTTAAAAATTTATGATACAACAAAGGCCATGAGTCCAGCTAAATTACTTGCAATGATTACTTTAGGCACTTTAATACTTGGCACGGAGGCATTTGGTAAAAATACCAGCCATGACATGTTGATAATAGGAGCATCGGTATCCAACGATTATGCAGCCCCATCTCCTGGAGCTTTAATCGCAACACATAACGACCAAAGCGTGTTAAAAATTGCCAGAAACAACTCTCCTTCTTCGGTGCATGATAACTACATCAGAAACCAAATCAAACCTTTTGATTACATAGTTGCGGTGGATTTATTTTTTCATGACTTTAAATCTTCAGTCATGGTCAGGGATAGAGACTTAAATCACATAGATAATTACCTGGATATATTTTCAAAAAATGCCAAGGTGGTAATGGTAGGCACTAACTTAAATATCAGAGGTCTTTTGGGTGCAAACAAAGCCAAAAAACGAATTATCAAAGTGAGCAAAAAATACGACAATGTTTTTGTACTGGATGTAGACAAAATTTATAAAAAATCTTTAAGAAAAGGTTTTAAGTATAACGTAAACGGTATTAAAACCAAGCTATTCAAAAATGACCTAATGGTGGATATGATACACACCAACAGAAAAGGCAACACAGTACTGGCAAATCTTTTTATAAATCTTGTTAAAGAAAGTAATAATAGTCTGAAGAGAGATTTAACTTACCTGCCTTTATAAATTAAGGTTGACATTTTGGCCTGAGATAATTTACCTTAGTGGCCGTTTCAAGAGGTGAATTTATGATGATAGCCAAGCGATTTTTCTTATATTTCATGGTCAACTTTTTGATCATGGTAACTTTAGTTTTACTCTATTCTGTTGTTTCAATATTTCTTCCGCCTGAGATGACCCAAGGCCTATACAGGCCAATTTTAATTTGGGGAGCGGTGCTTGGATTTGGTGGAGCTTTTATTTCGCTACTTTTATCCAAGTTTATGGCCAAAAAATTTATGGGCGTGCATGTTGTGCCTACCAACACAACAGACTCTCAACAAAGATGGCTTATCGATACCACTTATAGACTCAGCAAAAAAGCCGGCCTTACAACTATGCCAGAGGTAGGTATTTACCCCAGTAACGAGATCAATGCGTTTGCCACAGGCCCTAGCAAGAAAAATTCCTTAGTGGCTGTTTCTTCGGGCCTTTTAAACAACATGAAACAAGATGGCGTTGAGGGTGTGATAGCACACGAAGTTGCACACATTGTAAATGGAGACATGGTTACAATGACTTTGGTTCAAGGTGTGGTCAACTCAGTGGTGATAGTGCTGTCACACATAGTTGTTATGGCCATAGATTCTTTGATGAGAAATAACAGATCAGGCCATGGCGGAATGGGCTTTTTCTTTAGAATGTTTATTTATAACATAGTACACAGTTTGTTGGCCTTAGCTGCTATGCCTATTGTAGCGTTCGTGTCTCGTATAAGAGAGTACAGAGCAGATGCTGGCGGTGCAAAACTAGCCGGAAGAGAAAAAATGGTTATTGGCTTAACTGAACTTAAAAGATTCGTAGAGGGGATCGATAGATCTCATCCTTCATTAGCCACGCTTAAAATTTCTGGAAAACGCAGTTTTGCAAGGCTCTGGAGCACACACCCTCCACTTGATTCCAGAATTAAACGTCTTCAAACCGGTGCTTACACAAGATATTAGCCTTGATTTATGATCTCTTACTAAAAGATGGTGAAGTTTATATAGATGGCAGCCTTCAAAAGGCAGATATTGCTATCGTAAAAAATAAAATTTCTAAAATAAATCCTGTTAATGCAAAAGCCAAAAAAACTTTAAACCTTAAAGGACTTACAGTGTTGCCTGGTTTGTTGGATACACAGGTGCACTTTAGAGATCCAGGCCTTGTGCATAAGGAAGATTTTTATACAGGCACCAAAGCCGCACTAAAAGGAGGTATCACTGGAATATTCGATATGCCAAATACCCTACCACCCACTGCAAATGTCAAAGAGTATACCTTAAAACTAGAAAGAGCCAGAGCCAATGCCTTTGTAAACTTTGGCCTTTATGTGGGTGCACTAAAAGAAAGTTTAAAGGAGTTGAAAAATTTAGAAAACCTACCAGCCTGTATAGGCATCAAAATTTTTATGGGGAAATCCACAGGTGGACTGGTTTTAAACGATGCTCCTGACTTGGAGTATGTACTAAAAAATACCAAAAGTAATATCTCGTTACATTGCGAAGATGAAACTTTACTAAACGAACGTTTTAAAGCGATCCCTAAAGATGCTACATCTCACTATCACCCTGTGTGGAGAAATGAACAAGTTGCGTTCAAAGCAACAGAGCGTATCGTAAACATAGCTAAAAAACTGGGTAGAAAAGTACACATTCTACATGTAACTACAAAAGAAGAACTAGAGTTTTTAAAAAAACACAAAAACACAGCCACGGTAGAAATCCTACCTCAACATTTATTAATGTCTCATCCAGAAGACTACGATAGACTAGGTAGCCTGGTTCAAATGAACCCGCCTATCAGATCAAAGACACACCAAAAAGCGTTGTGGCAGGCATTAAAAGATGGAACTGTTTCAGTGGTTGCATCAGATCACGCTCCTCATCTTTTAGAAGAAAAACAAAAGCCATACCCAGAATCTCCTTCCGGACTTCCAGGTGTGCAAACACTACTACCTTTGATGTTAAACTTTCATAATCAAGGTAAAATTACTTTAAAAAAAGTAGTGGATGTTATGTTCGAAAATCCAGTGAAAATCTTTGGCCTTAAGGATATGGGCATGTCCAGTGGATGTCTGGCTAATTTTTCCGTTGTGGATCTCAAAGGCAAATTTGAAATTACCAACAAATGGATTCAGAGTAAATGTGGCTACACACCCTACGATGGTATGCAGGTTGTGGGTCGCCCTATGACAACCATACTTAATGGTGAGGTGGCTCTTTTAGATGGAGAAATCGTTGGTGATCCAAAAGGCAAAGAGTTTTTAAAACAATGAATCCCTTACTTAAAGAATCTAAAAATTTTGACGGAGCACTTGATTTTGACAAAATCAAGCCTGTGCATTTTATCCCTGCACTAAAGCATAATATTAAAGAAGCCGAACAGAGCATTCAAAAAATCACATCCAAAACAGCCAGCTTTAAAAACACAATCGAAGCTTTGGAGTGTTCATTATCTAGAATAGAAATTGTTACTAGTACTTTTTTTAATCTGTTAAACGCCAACACAAATGATGAGTTAGTTAAAATCACAGCCGAGTTTTCTAAATTACACACCCAGTTTACAAGCAGTATTTTCTTAAACCAAAAACTCTTTAATAAAGTAAAACAGGTGCATGATAAAAAAGAACAACTAAATGAAGAAGAATCACAGCTACTAAAAGAAACTTTTAAGGGATTTACCAGAAACGGTGCCATGTTACCTTCTGAAAAAAAAGAAGAGTTATTAAAAATAGACATAGAGCTATCTTCACTAAGCCCTAAGTTTTCAGACTACGTGCTAAAGGCCATGGAGGAATTTAAACTTCACGTAACCAATCCTAAAGATGTAAAAGGTTTGCCTGAATCCACACTCTTTGAAGCCCGTAAAAAAGCTCATAATCAAAAAGGCTGGATTTTTGGTTTAGATATGCCCACCTACACCTCTTTTTTAAAATACTGTAATAATAGACAGTTGAGATACAAAATGTGGAAGGCCTATTCCTGTCTTTGCACCACTGGCAAGTACGATACATCTAAATTAATAAAAAGGACGATCTATTTGCGACACTTAAGAGCCAGCCTTTTGGGTTTTAAAAGTCATGCAGAGTACGTCCTACAGGATAGAATGGCAAAAACACCTGGTAAGGTAAATGAGTTCATGGAAAACCTACTCAAACACAGTTTACCTGCTGCTAAAGCTGATCTTAAACAACTGCAAACTTTATTCGAAAAAGATTTTCCTAACGAAAAGATAAAACCATGGGATGTTAGTTATTTTCAGGAAAAACTTAAGCTTTTAAAGTTTAATTTCAGTGACGAAGATACCAGAGATTATTTTGAAATAGATAATGCAATCAAGGGTATGTTTGGACTAGCTAAAAAGTTATACAACTTGGATTTTAAAAAAGTTGATTTACCAAAATACAATGACGAAGTGTGGACATTTAAAATTTACTGCGACAAACAATACATGGGGCTTTTCTATATGGATCTATTTCCAAGGCCTAATAAAAAAACAGGTGCATGGATGACTACATATAGAACGCAAGGCCTAGAGGATTCTACTTTAGTAAGGCCGCATGTTTCGATTGTATGTAACTTCACCAAACCTACTCATATAAAACCATCTTTGATCACCTTTAGAGAATGTGAAATCATGTTCCATGAATTTGGACATGCCCTGCATGCTATCTTATCCGAGTGTACCTATAAAGGTTTATCAGGCACAAATGTTAAGTGGGATTTTGTAGAGTTGCCCAGTCAGTTTATGGAAAACTGGCTTATGGAAAAACCTGTATTAGATAAGTTTGCTAAACATTACAAAACAGGCAAAACCCTTCCTCAAGAACTTTTTGACAAAATGAAAGGGGTGGAAAAGTTTATGGCTGGGTATAATAGCGTTCGTCAGTTAAATTTTTCAATCTTAGATATGGCTTGGCATTCTGGAAAAATTGATATTTATAAAATAGATGAGTTGGATATAGAAGATTTTGAAAAAAAGCATTCTAAAATGCTACTGTCTCATGAAGAGGGTACTACCAGATCAAACTCATTTTCGCATATATTTGCTGGGGGATATTCTGCTGGATACTATTCGTACAAGTGGGCGGAAGTTTTAGATGCGGATGCTTTTGAATATTTTAAGGAAAATGGACTTTTTAACACAGAAATATCAGAGAGTTTTAAAAAAAATATACTGTCAAAAGGTGCAACTCAAGAGCCAGATGTTCTCTATAGACGATTTAGAGGTCGTAAGCCAGATATTGGTGCTCTTCTAAGAAGAGAAGGCATTGACAAGCCTAGAATATAGTCTAAAATAGGCGGCCTTTATGCAACACGATCAAAAAAAAAGCAGTAGTAGAAAATCCAGAGAGCTTGCACTTCAAGTTTTGTTCAAACTAGATTGTCTTGGAGAAAAAAAAGAAAGCGAAAATACCTTAAGCTTTTTGGTTTACAAAAACTTACTAAAGGAGCTTTTAAGAATTGATAAACCTGCTTGGAAAAAAGCACATGGCTTGGTACAAGGTGTTCTGGATAGAAAATCAGAATTAGACAAAATGGTGGATCAAAACATGGCTAATTCTATAAGACTTTCTCATATAGATAGAAATATTTTAAGAATTGGTCTTTATGAATTATCTCAAGGACAAAAGGTAAACATAGTGATAAACGAAGCTATCGAAGTGGCCAAGACTTACTCCACTTTAGAATCTGGTAAGCTGGTAAACAGAGTTTTGGATCAAGCATCTAGGTTAGGTGTATAAATTTAGGCTTATTTGTGACTTCTATTCTACCTCCTAAGGACGCATTTACAAAAGGCTCTGACCTTTGGATTATTCCTGATATACAATCTTCAAAATGGACAAAGAAAATTAACTGGTATCTTAACTTTCAAATATATAAGTTAAAACCTGTAAAAAAGCTAAGTAAAGATCAAGTAGCTTATATCTCTGAGGCAGGCTTTGATTTTAAAAACATAAGTGCTAAAACTGGCGGTATTCTAATATCTTCCAACAAACTTTTAACTAATAAAAAAACACTTATTATACCATTTAACAATTTGAAAAAATGGATTTCTCAGTCGATTTCCTGTTGGAATATGCTAGGTAAGCCTAGCTTGAGATTTTTTGCACCGGATAATACTACGGCAGATGATATTTTAGACCATCTAGAGCAGGATAAATTTGTAGACGCACCTGTGTATGTAGTGCCGCCTCTTAAGGTAAAAAAATAAAGGTTTTATATTTTAAAGGTTTTGTGTATAAGTAGCTTTTGTATGAGATCTGATCTTGTGTATTTAAAAGATGTTTTAGGCGTTGAGTTTATTCATACCCCAAAAGCCTATAAAAAACCTTCGTCATCATCATATCCCAAAATTACGCTGGTGGCTTTTACAGACGATGATGTTGGTAACGAATTTACCTTAAAGTTTGAAAAACTAAAAAGCTTGCTTGAATCTTATTCTGTGCTGGAAGGATTTTGGGTAAACCCAGATATGTCTAAGCTTACCCAAAGCAAAGAACTAATTTTGTGTTTGGGCGTGCCGCCTAATTTTCAAAACAAAATGTCAGGAACTTGGTTTAAAGTTCAATCGTCTAAAGTTATGTGGACACATCCTGTTAGTAAGTTTGAAGACTCAAAGTTAAAGTCATTGGCATGGAATGACATTAAAAAAACCATAAGAACATGTGGTGTTGACGTATGAAATATCTTGCATGGTTAGTTATTTTCTTTGCCACTCATGCTATGGCTGACTGCACACTACAGATGGCTGTAGACGGCGGCAGTGTCAGTGCTGCTACCTTTGATTACCTAGAGCGTGGACAAAAACAAGCAACCGACAATAAATGCTCTTCTATTCTTTTATTAGTCAACACTCCAGGCGGAAATTTAAAGACCACTAGATTAATTGTCGAAAATATTTTAAATTCAGAACTTCCTTATCTTTGTTTAATTTATCCTTCAGGTGCTCATGCGGGTAGTGCAGGGGCAATTATCATGCAGGCATGTCACGTATCCGGTGCCATGGAATCTACCAATATAGGAGCTGCTACTCCTGTATCAGGTCAAGGAACCGAGATGTCGGAAGATTTAAGAAAAAAGATCATAAATGATACGGTAAGTTGGGTACACGGTCTTACAGAAAAAAGAAAACGAAACCGTAAATTTGGTGAAGAGCTGGTAACCGAAGCAAAATCTGTAAGTGGAAGAGAAGCTGTAAAATTAGGTGGTATCGATGTGGTGGTCAAAGCTAAACAAGAGTTTTTGGATTTTGCAGACGGAAAAGTTGTGGACATTGCCAATAACCAAGGGACGGTAACAGTTGGAAATTTAGAATATTTTGACCCCGACACTAGATACAGAGTTTTAGAATTTATAACCGACCCTCAGTTTGCTTACTTTATTTTTATGGGTAGCTTGGGACTTTTATACTTTGAGTTCACCAACCCTGGGACTTTGATACCAGGTATTGTGGGCAGTATCGGACTTTTGGTCTCTCTTGTAAGTTTTCATAAGCTAGAAGTTTCAATGGCTGGCCTGGTATTGATGCTGTTGGGCTTAGGATTCATGATGGCCGAACCATTTGTACCCAGTTTTGGAGCATTAGCCGCCGGTGGAATCGTATCGTTTATTATGGGCGGATTGTTTTTATTTGACGATAACCCCTTTGGCTACACACTGCCATTTTACGACACCATACTCCCTGTAGCGGTTTCGGTTGGTTTGGCCATGCTGATTTTGGCTAGAATACTGGTGAGATCGCAGAGAAAAAAGAAATTATGCGGGGAAGACCAAATTATAGGCAAAACTGCCATGGTTATCAAAGAGCACAAGTTATCTAGAGGTAAGGGCAAATATAAGGTTTTGTGTGAGGGTGCAATATGGACGGCTGTCTGTGATAGTAAAATTTTTTCAGACGAAGAGGTAGATGTTGTAGGTGTGGATGGGTTGATATTACATATAGCCAAGAAAAAGGATACTGAATGACTACTTACATTATTATTGCCGTCTTTATTATGTACCTGCTTGCCTCTGGTATCAGGATTTTAACCGAGTATGAAAGAGGCGTTGTGTTTAGACTTGGTAGGATATTGGGTGTTAAAGACCCTGGGGTGAGATTTTTGATTCCTTTCGGTGTGGATCGCATGGTGAAGGTTGGAATGAGAACCATCACGATGGATATTCCCACCCAAGACGTCATAACCAGCGATAACGTGTCCATCAAGGTAAATGCTGTGGTGTACTTTAAGGTAATGGCACCTCAAAAAGCCATATTATCTGTAGAAGACTATCTTTTTGCCACAAGTCAATTAAGCCAAACAACTTTGCGTTCTGTGGTAGGGCAATTTCCTTTGGATGAGCTTTTGACTAAACGAGATAGCATTAACATAAAACTTCAGGAAATATTAGACGTTCAAACAAACCCTTGGGGTATAAAAGTCGAAATGGTTGAAGTAAAACATATAGACCTTCCAAAAGAAATGCAAAGAGCAATGGCTAAAGAAGCCGAAGCCGAAAGAGAAAGAAGAGCTAAGGTAATTAGTGCCGATGGTGAGCTGCAAAGATCTGAAAAACTAACCCTTGCTTCACAAAAACTGTCCGAGTCTCCATCCGCACTACAGCTGGCTTATTTGCAGGCACTAAATGAGATCGCAAGCGATAGAAGTAATACCATAGTATTCCCTCTACCTATGGACATGCTGGATAAATTTATAAGCTCCAAACCTAATAAAACCCCTTAAAACAACTCCAAAGCAAGTTTTGTCTTTCATTGCATATGTAAATAAATTTTGTTATAGCCTGGTGTAACTTAAATAGGTTAGTAAAGTTGGGAGGTTTATAGTGTGGTTTGCTTATGCACAAAGTGCCAACGAAGGCCCTAGTGCCCTTGAGGCAATGGTGCCTTTTATATTAATATTTGCGGTTTTTTACTTTTTGATGATAAGACCTCAGTCAAAGCAAAGAAAATTGCACGGTAAATTTTTGTCTGAACTAAAACGTGGGGATGAAGTTGTAACCGTAAGCGGTGTATTGGGTAGGGTTGAGGGCGTTACCGACAAAATTGTGGTCTTAGAGGTCGCTGATAACACCAGAATTAAAGTGCTAAAGTATAAAGTATCCGGTCCTTTTAAAAAGGAGAATCTATAATTGGCAGACTCATCTTTTCGCCTGCGATGTGTAATCATTTTATTGGTGGTAGGGTTTTGCGTACATTCTCTGCTTCCAAACTTTGTTGACACAGATAGCCCACTTTTACCTAAAAAACAGATAGTTCTGGGTTTGGATATACAAGGTGGCCTACATCTAGTGATGGAAGTTCAAATTGAGTCTGTTCTACAAGAGCAAAACAATAGAGATGCCGCATCCATGAGTGACTACTTCGCTAGACAAGGTTTACAAGATTTAGAGGTCAACCCTATAAGTGATAACAATACGTACATCATAGAGATAAAAGGCAATACTTCTATGGTTGGCGAGATGTTAAATGAAGATTGGCCATCTTATCTAATAGTGGAAAACACTCCAGATAAAATGGTAATAAAACAAGGTGAGATATCTATAAGAGATTTTAGAGAGCGTATAGTTGGGCAATCTATCGAAACTTTAAGAAATCGTATTGATGCATTTGGTGTAACCGAACCTAACATAACTTCGCAAGGGCAGAATAGAATCTTAATACAAATCCCCGGTTTAAAAGAAGCCGACTACAACAGAGCAAAAGATTTGATTAGCAAAACTGCCAGGTTGGAGTTTATGTTAGTGTCAACTGAAAATAATGATTTATATAGCTGGATACAGGAGGCAGAATCTTCTGGTGGATACGATATAAATTCAATAGGCGGTTATTCCAAGTACATCAAAAAATTAAATGAAGACATAAAAGACAAGCTGACCCCAAACCAAGTTTTATTATTTCAAAAAGCAGAAAATGTGACGGACATTGAAGTCGGCAGACAGCCTTATCTTCTAGAAAAAACAGATGTAGGTGGTGAGGATTTGAGAGATGCATTTGTATCGATAGGTGAATTGAATCAACCAGAAGTTAGTATTAATTTTAATCCTGACGGTGCCAGAAAGTTTGCCAAATTAACTGGTGAGAATATAAACAGGCAACTGGCTATTGTGTTGGATGAGACCATATATTCTGCTCCTAACATTCAGTCCAAAATACCTGGCGGTAGAGGAAGAATTACATTAGGAGGCAGCGGTACTTATGAATCCATAATGTCCGAAGCCAGAACAATAGCAATGGCTTTAAGAGCTGGGGCATTACCAGCCGGGCTGGAACAATTAGAAGAGCGTACGGTTGGTCCAACCTTAGGAATAGACTCTATCGAAAGGGGTAAAAAGGCAATTTTAATTGGTGGTGTTTTAGTATTGCTGTTCATGTTATTTTATTACAAGGGGTTTGGCCTTATTTCCAATATTACGCTTGGACTAAACATGGTTTTGATAATGGGTCTATTGACTTCATTGGAAGCAACTTTGACACTTCCTGGTGTGGCTGGCATTGCACTAACAATAGGTATGGCAGTGGATGCAAACGTTATTATCTTTGAAAGGATCAAAGAGGAGCTAGCTAGAAAATCTGGTTTTGCTGCCAGCGTAGAAACAGGTTTTAAGAAAGGGCTGTCAGCAATTTTTGATTCCAACATAACAACCGCCGCAACATCAATTATACTCATGTATTTTGGTACAGGGCCTGTGAGAGGTTTTGCCGTAACTTTGCTTATAGGAATTGCCACCAGTTTATTTACCGCAGTTTTTGTTACAAAGGTAATTTTGGATTATCAAATACACAAACGTGGAAAAACTTTAGCCATTTAAGGAAGATATGGTTGTATGAAAAAAGAGATAAATTTTATTGGTAAAAACTCTACATTTGGAACGCTGTCTGTGGTGCTGGTAGTGTTGAGCATTCTTTCGATAACTTTTAAAGGCTTAAACTACGGGATTGATTTTGCTGGTGGAGTTGAGATGCAAGTACGGTTTGCATCAGAGGTAAAATCAGAGGATATAAGAGATGTTCTTACCACTCTTGGTGTAGAATCTTCTCAAGTTCAACAGCTAGGTACCAATAGTGAGTATTTAATCAGGTTTGAGAATCAAGAAGAAGAAGAGCTTCTTAATGTTCAAAACAAAGAAGCTGGTCAATTTGGCGGGAAAGCTTCTGAATTAAGAGCTGCCATATTAGATAAGTTTTCTACCTCTAATCCTGAAGTGCTTCGTGTGGATTCTGTTGGCCCTAGGATAGGTGCTCAGTTAAAAAGAAATGGTACTCTTGCAATATTTTACAGTTTGATATTGATTTTGATCTATGTTGGCTTGAGGTTTGATTATAATTTTGCACCAGGTGCTGCCATTTGCCTGTTTCATGATTCTGTGATCACTCTGGGTATATTTTCCTTTTTAGACAAAGAAATTAATGTACAAATTTTGGCTAGTCTATTAACTATCATTGGTTACTCACTAAATGACACCATTGTTATATTTGATAGAATTCGTGAAAATATATCTTTATACAAAAACAACAAACTGCCGTGGATCATAAATAGATCTATTAACGATGTTTTATCTAGAACTTTGCTTACATCTATTACTACTTTAATAGCCGTAGTTTCTTTATATTTAATAGCAGGTGGTGTGATCTCTGATTTTGCTTTTGCACTAGGTATTGGAGTTATTGTAGGGACTTACTCTTCCGTATATATAGCTTCACCACTTGTCATTCAGTTTGCCAAACTCAAAAAAAAATAATCTTTCTTTGTTAGTAATAGGTCCACTGTTTAGATGTATGTTAATTTATACTTTTGTATACTAATTTGCTCTAGTTATTGCTATTCATGTAGTCCATAAGTATTTGACGTATTTCGGGATCTGCAGTGAAGGCAAGTGCTAGGTTTCCATTGTTTGCTGCAATGCCTGGATCGGCTCCGTGTTGTAGCAAGAGCAACACGGAATTTTTATCTCCTGCCTGGCACGCATGCATAAGTGCTGTGACACCTTGAAAATCAGGTATATCTAAATCAATTTTACGGCCGCTAGATAGCAATGTGATAAGGATATTATAGTTTCCAGTTTCAGCAGCCCTGATCAAGGCGGTTTTATCATAATCAGACTGAGCGTTGACGTTCACTAGACTTTGTTGCACTAAAGAAGAGATAGTTTTTATACGCTCATGTATTTTAAAAGTTTCAGATTTTTGTTCAGGCCATGGGTAAATTTTATTGTGTTGATGAGCTGCTAGTATCAAAGGTGTGTTCCCTCTACTGTCGGTGGCATTTAGTATCCTGTTTTTTTTTATATTTGTTGCAGCTATACTAAATATATTTGTACTAAGACTGTTAAGTGAGTCCAAAATCAACCTAGTTGCTATACTGTCTCCACGAGAAGCTGCAATCATTAGTGGTGTATGTTCATTTGGGTTAGTGGCTTCGTAATCGACTTCTTCTGTACTTAAAATATCTCTCATTGCTACATAATCGGCTGATTTGACTGCTTCTATCAAAGCCAGCGATGCATTATGCACTTTTACAGATGCAATGGTTCTGAACTCATTCGTTGCTTGAGTGTTAGAAAGTGTTTGGCAGCCATTTAGCATCAACACGGACAATAGTACTAGTATAGACTTAATTTTAAATCCCCCCTAAAAAACAACCCCGATCAGATTCCACCAAACTTGGCCTAGCTTTTTGGCAAACCCTGCCTAGGTTTCACAGCCGATGGTAAAGCTTTTTTGTGGGCCTGTAAAGGCATATTTACCAATTTTGTTATGTTATGATACAATTCTTAAATGAAATTTGTGTTCTTTCTTAGAAAGGTAATTTATCAACCTGTTTATGTTTTATTAATATGTTTATGTTTGGTGCTGGTAGATTTGGCTTACGATTCTACGGTAATGGCTCTTTTAAAACTTTCTAAAAAAAAGAAGGAGCTGGTGCAAAATATCGATAAGTTACAAGAAGAGAATTTGGTATTATCTGATGATATCAAAAGAGCTTATGACCTGCAGTATTTAGAAATGCAGGCCATAGACAGACTTGGTTTATTAAGATCGCAAGATCTATTGATTGTGTTTTCTGACTAGCGATTGTCTCTTTGTCTTAGGTTCTTTGCGTGTTCAAACAGAGCTGCAAAGCCTACACTTTTTGCCAGGTCGATTGGTCTTTTTCCCGAATGATCTCTGGTTCTATGACTGGCTCTATATTTAAGTAATAAATTAGCTGCTTCAGACTGATCGTACTTGTATGCGTAGTGAAGAGGTGTTTGTCCGTTTATATCTTTTGGATCGACGTAGCATCCAGATTTTAACAATTCTTCTAACACTTCGATGTTACCATATTGAGCCGCAAAGTGTATCGGCATTTGATGGTATTTATTATTTGCATGAACATAGGCTCTGTGTTTGTGAATCATCATTCTTGCAAATCGACCATCATTAACAAATGCTGCTACAAAGTGCAGAGGTGTGTTATCAACTTTATTTTTATTGTCAACTACTTGAGGTTCTTTTTCCAACAGGTAGTCTGTGAACATTGGATTGCCTCCTCCTGCTGCTAGATGAACTGGGGTGTTACCCTTGTGTGTCTTTATGTCGAGTCTGGCTCCTGATCTTTCTAGTATTTTTAATACGTCAAATCGTTCCCAGTATGTGGCAAAGTGTACTGCGGCAAAACCACTTTCTCCGTGGCTTACTGCATTTATCAAAGCTCCTGCTTGAAGTAGTTTTTTGACCACATCCAAATGCCCTTTGCTTGAGGCTCTGTGTAGTGGCGAACTGCCTCTTTTATCTCTTACGTTTACGTTTGCACCTGCTTCTATCAATTCACCTACTAAAGATGAGTTCCCAGAAGAGGATGCTTCTAGAAGTGCAGTGTCGTAGTCCATATCGGCGGGTAAATCCGCATGTAGTGTTACACCAAAAACACCAATGAAAAGAAAACTTAAAATACTTGCTTTCATAATGGCTCCCTTTTTTTGTGGTCTAGGTTAGACTTACTTTTTTTTCTTTTAAAGTTCATATGTTCTATTGGAAATCTCGGCTTATTTGTAAGAAAAGTTTAAGGGTCTTCAATTTTATCAAATAATAGCTAGCGTAGCGGTTAGACCTAAGGTCTGAAGCGAAGCTAGCTATTATTTGATAAAATGTTTACCAGCTTTCAAGGTAAGCTATAAACAGATTATCTAAGGGTCTTTGCTGTAGCAAGATGAACGTAGAGCTTGAAAGGGCTTTCAAGCTGCTCTTTAAAGCAGCGTACCCTGGAAAGCTCTACGTTCATCTTGTGGTTACAAAAGCTAGTAGGGGAGAGGTGCCGGCCGTTAGGCCGGCAAAAGCATCCAACCGCAGGTAAGTAGGTGTGTTTATAGTCTAACTTGAGAGCTGGTAAACATTTTTAAAAGCATACATAGCCGCACTTCAGGCCTACGGCCTTGTCGTTTCGCTATGTATACTTATTAAAAATTGAAAACCTCTAGTAAATCTGTTGGAGTCTACCTTGAACGTTGGGCAACTTTTTTAATAAATGCACCCTGGCTTTACTTTCGGCCTTACGGCCTAATCGTTCCGCCAGTGCACATTTATTAAAAACGAAGACCTTTAGGTAATCTGTTTGTAGTCTACCTTGAACGTTGGGCAACATTTTATCAAATGCTCGCCTAGCTTCGTTTCGGCCTTTGGCCTGTCACTTCGCTAGCAAGCATTTGGATAAAATTGAAGACCTTTGGGATTACATCATTCCGCCCATGCCTGGCATTCCGCCGCCCATAGGAGGAGGTGTAGGGGCATTATTATCCTCTTTCTTAGGTGCGTCCGCTATCATAGTTTCTGTGGTTAGCATAAGTGAAGACACACTGGCTGCATTTTGCAGAGCAGATCTTACAACCTTAACCGGGTCTATCACACCTGCTTTTATCAAATCTTCGTAAGTTTCGCTTAGGGCATTGAATCCATAACTGGTGTCACTATTAGATATGACTCTGTCTAGAACAATTGCTCCATCTAAACCTGCGTTTGCGGCTATCTGTCTCAAAGGTTCTTCACATGATCTCAGGACAATATTAGCTCCGACTCTTTCCACTTCACCTAGTTTTGCATTCCTTAAAGCTTGTGATGCTCTGATCAATGCAGCACCACCACCTGTAACGATACCTTCTTCGACAGCGGCTCTTGTAGCATTTAGTGCATCTTCTACTCTGGCTTTTTTCTCTTTCATTTCGGTTTCTGTAGGTGCTCCTACGTTGATTACCGCAACACCTCCAGTTAGTTTAGCAAGACGCTCTTTTAGCTTTTCTGAGTCATACTCGCTGGTTGTTTCGTCTATTTGAACTTTGATTTGGTTAGCCCTAGCTTGTATGTCTGATTTTTTGCCTTCGCCGTCTACGATTGTGGTGTTGTCTTTATCTACAACCACTCTTTTTGCAACTCCTAGGTCGTTTAAAGTGGTGCTTTCTAGTTTATGTCCGGTGTCTTCGCTTATGACTTGGCCTCCAGTTAATACAGCGATGTCTTCTAGCATAGCTTTTCTTCTGTCACCAAATCCAGGAGCCTTAACAGCTACTACGTTTAGTGTGCCTCTTAGTTTATTTACAACTAGTGTGGCAAGTGCTTCACCTTCTACATCTTCTGCTATGACAAGTAGTGGTCGTCCTGATTTTGCGATTCCTTCTAGAACTCCAACCAAATCTTTCATAGAAGAAATTTTCTTATCACATATTAAGACATATGCATTATCTAGTGAAGCTTCCATTCTTTCGGAGTTGGTTATAAAGTACGGAGATAAGTAGCCTCTGTCAAACTGCATACCTTCTACAACATCTAGGCTTGTGTCTGCGGTTTTACTTTCTTCCACAGTTATTACACCCTCTCTGCCAACTTTTTCCATAGCATCGGCTAGTATTTCGCCTATTACTTTGTCGTTGTTGGCGGAGATTGTTCCAACTTGTGCGATTTCGCTTTTGTTGTTTATGGGTTTACCTATTTTTTTAAGTTCATCCACTACAACTTTGACCGCACTATCGATTCCTCTTTTGACTTGAATGGGGTTGTGTCCTGCGGAGACAACCTTAATTCCTTCTCTAAAAATTGCTTGAGCCAATAGTGTTGCTGTTGTGGTACCATCACCTGCGTCATCGTTAGTTTTGCTGGCTACTTCTTTGACCATTTGGGCACCCATATTTTCGAACTTGTTTTCAAGTTCGATTTCCTTGGCTACGGACACACCGTCTTTGGTTATTGTAGGTGATCCAAAGGATTTATCTATGACCACATTTCTGCCTTTGGGCCCTAGAGTTACCTTAACAGCACCGGCAAGTGTGTTTACTCCTTTGAGTATGGACTTTCTGGCATCTTCGTTGAAAATTAATTCTTTGCTCATGTTACTTTCTCCTGTTTTTTATATTTTTTACGTTTAATTGATGATCCCTAGGACATCATCTTCTCTTATCATTAGGTATTCTTTTCCGTTGAGTTTTAGTTCGGTTCCTGAATACTTGCTGAACAAAATTTTGTCGCCATTTTTGACTTCTAGAGGTATGTGCTTGCCATCTTCGTTTACTTTCCCAGCTCCTGTGGCTATGACCTCTCCTTTTTGTGGTTTTTCCTTAGCTGTTTCGGGTATATATATACCCCCTGCGGTTTTTTCTTCTTCGCTCAGTCTTTGAATTAACAGCCTGTCTTGTAAGGGCTTTACGCTAACGTTTGTGATAGTTTCCATCTCTTTCTCTCCTCCTATTGTTTCTTAACTCATCCGATACTTGCGTGCCAATTTTTGGCATATCCCAGGTATCGCAGGTTTTAGCTGGCTTCCCTGATACTAGCGTCGGATAATTGCCAGACAATATTGTTAATCCGTGGTGCATATGTCAAGGTACCATAAAAAAAATACTTGCACTGACTTGTATCTATACAGTTAAACCCTTCGTTTCGATAAATCCTAGCTAACAGTAATGACAAAGCCAGAGGCCTTAAACGAAGCCAATTCAAATTTGGTCAAAGCGGCAGGCCAAGGGCCGGTATGAATTACAGCCAACTTTGCGTTTTTTAGCTAAAGATCGCAAGCTTCAGGCTGCAAAACAGCTTATAGGTGTATTGGTGAAGGTCAATCAATCTCTCTGTCTAAATATAGATGCTACACCCATTATACCTGCCACCACGCTAGCGGGAATTTGCACTATACCGCTCCATATTTTACTGTGGGTTCTGGCAAAGGAGTCTCGTCTACATCTTCTTATGTTGGTATTCTTGCACTGATTAAGTGCTTTAATTGTGCTGTATAATATTATACCGCCTTCCATTAGTAATGATATGGTCAAAAGAGCTGCTATACCCGAAGCCAGCCCAGTTGCTCCAGCAGCTGCAGTAGCAAAAACGGTAGGTAGGAGGGGGAAACTACTGCCTAATGTGAAAACCCCTTTTGATGCCAGCATTCCTAAAGCTACAGACGATCCTGTAGTTATCCCAAAAGATGTCATTCCTAGCTTTCTATTTAATTCGTCATCTTCTATCTGCTGATCGTAAGAAGAATATAATTGTTCTAGCTGTTCAATTTCATTTGTCAGTTGTGCTACGGTTCTTTCAAAGTTTGCACTATCGGCAGTTTGAAGCTGTAAAATAGTGCGATCAACTTGTCTTCGTAGCCTTACAGCTTCACAAAATTGATCACCATCATCTGAGTTTTCACATACGATCTCAGCAAGAGTAAAAATTTTGTCTTTACAATCTGGGTTTTTTAAGAAAATATTTCCTTGTGCATCTGTCTTTAGCATAGCTTGCTTTAGTTCTTCTGCTGAAACTTGAATTTCTGCTTGTGCGTGCGGTGTTTCTTCTATTGTTTGCAAGATTTCGCCTATGGCCTCACATGACGAAATCACACGATCTACTAAAAATGCTATTGCATCTATCTTTGCATGTGCTTTTTCTTTTGAGCTGGCTGTCCATCTTCCGGTTTCTGTGTAACTGTAGGTATTTGCTTTAGGCGTAGTTGTACAGGCTATTAAAAATACACTAGAAACAAATGTAATAAGGAACTGGCTTTTCATTTTTTTCCCCTCCCTCTTCTTTGAGATAATATAGTTTACCCCCCCCCCCCCCCCCCCCCCGCACAGTGTCAAACAATAATCCAGCAGAGTATCAGCTCATTAACGGTGCACCTAAGCTTTGCCTAAGCTTATAAAGCGATTGGACCGAAAGTTGATAGGTGAAATAAATTCATAAGTTTGGTTTTTGGCATGGATATTGCTCCTTATAAATAGGGTTTGGATTTTTTTGGAGGTGTGTAAGATGAGATTACTTATATTGGTATTTTTTCTGGTGTCTTGTAAGCAGGTTTATGAGGATTTATCGGACGTAAAGTACGAGATTGTTCGTTTTAGTACGGATTCTGTGGAATATTATACTCTGCGTGATGAATTCAGGTTTGTTCAAGATTCTAAAAATAGAATTACAAAAGTTGAAATTTCTGGAAATTGTACGGACAACTTAGAAAATGTGCATGAAGTGTCATCGCATGTATCTGAGACTTCTTTTCCTTTGAGCGTGGCACTTTCACCTGACTTTCTATTAGCTGCTCAAGTTGAAGCCACTAGTTATGAGTGTGACTTAAATGTTTCTGGTTTTACTAGTATAGGTTCTGTAAAACATTATACTGACGTTGAAGTTAAATTTGATGAGGATAGCTTTAACGGTGGCATAGATGTTGATGATGGTATCTATATAGCATACGAGGAGCTTAACAAAGGCACTATCATAAAAGGCAGTATTGTTGAGGGAATAAAATATGTTTATTTGGTTTGTGAGGATGTAACTATTAGTTCTAAGGAACTTCATGACGTAACTTACGAAATGCAGGTATTTGATCTATCAGGATATAATAAAGGTGATCTTGTAGGAAAGAAGTGCTTTTTAACAAACGGTAAGTTTCGAACTTCCGATTATAAATGGTCAAAACCTTTTAAAATTTTGAAATAAGTTTGTATTGATAGCTCAAAAATCAGGCACTTTTTTGATACTTTCAGGTCTTTGGCGATGGAGTTTTTCGGATTGTTTAGCTTGGGTTTCTGTGGCCCAAAGTGCTTTTATTTCAAACAGATACGGTATTTTTAAAAAGCACAACTTAAATCCAAAAGGCTTGTCTTTGGCCTTTGGTTGTGTTAGGTTTGGCTTTAAGTAGTGGAGTTATTTGGGTAGAGGGATGCTTCGCTTTTTTGTTTTGGTTTCGTGCAAGATATGAGTTTAAAGAGATCTGTGAGTATAAATTTGGGTGGTCAGGAGTTAAATCTCAGGACGACCTGTAGTGATGCTGTTTTGACCGAGATATTGTCTTATGTAGAGGATAAATTTAACAAAAGTTTCAGTTCTGTTAAGAGTAAGTCGCCTGATAAGGCTGCCATTCTGACGGCTCTAAACATTGCCGAAGAAAATTTTTTATTAAGAGAAAATTGTATTTTGGAATTAACATCCATAGAGAATAAAGCAAAAAGCATTTTAGCAACCCTAAAGCCTTAGAACTCCCTAAAAATTATAGGTATCTATTTTGGATACTGTGTAGGTAGTTGGTTGTGGGTGACAAGGCCAAAATTAGGGAGTTTTATCTTGCAGAACGTCGCAAGATAAAGAACGTAACTGAGCTGTCAACTTTGGTTTCTAGCAATGTTGCTGATTTCTTGGTTAGTCATGGTCGTGGTAAGACCTGGGCTAGTTACAGGTCGTTGGGTCATGAAGTGGACCTATCTCGTTTAAACCTAAAAAATAACTTTGCTTATCCTAAAATTACTACCTCAAAGGAGATGGGATTCTACAAGGCTTCTTTGGTCAACAATGAGTGGTTGAGAGGGGAGTTTGGATTTTTAGAGCCTAAAAATAGTGATCTTAGGTTGGAGGTTAGAAGTTTAGAAGGAGTGTTATTTCCTGGGGTTGCCTACGATTATTTTGGAAACAGAATAGGTTATGGCAGGGGTTTTTATGACAAGACATTTATAGATTATTTTGGAATCAAAGTTGGAATTTGTTTTTCTCAGCAAGTTTCAAAGGAGTTATTTACGTGCGTTACTAAAAAAGACGTAAGTGTAAATTACATTATTACAGAGAAGGGTTGTTTTGAAGTAAAGCAGCCTTAACAAATAGGAACGGTTTATGGAAATTGTTTATGTATTATCAGGTGTGTTGTCGGGTGCCTTGGTCATGTTTTTGGCTGTGGTATTTAGGCAAAGAATAAAAAAGAAAAAGCAAATAAGAAGGCTTAGCAACGAAGCGGATAAAATTTTATCTAGAGCAAAATCGGAGGCACACAATATTGAAAAAAGAGCCAGATCTTTTGAGCACAACATAAAGAAAAATGCCCAAAAAGATGTGGAAAGGCAAAAGGCCAGGGTGTCTAATGAGTTAAGAAGCTTAAAAGCAAAAGAGCAAAAAATAAATGAAACAGCCAACAAGAATAAGCTTTATTTGAAGGAAAAGGAGCAAGCTTTAAAAAGTGAGTTTTCTAAAATAGAGCATCTTAGAAGTAAAATTTTGTCTAAAGAGGATGAACTGAAAAAGGAAACACTAAAGCTTGCTGATAAGTT
The DNA here is from genome assembly GCA_965203875.1 of Bdellovibrionales bacterium. GTDB lineage: Bacteria > Bdellovibrionota > Bdellovibrionia > Bdellovibrionales > JAUICD01 > CBDANC01. The sequence goes on from OZ241914.1 coordinate 841,857, forward strand.
AGAAAATATATCTGGAATTTCAAAAGAAGAGGCTACAAAAGAGGTAATAAAGGCTGCAAAAGAAGAGGCCAAAAGTGAGGCCACCAGAATTTCTCTTCAGATAGAAAAAGAGGCAAGAGAAGATGCGGAAAGAAAAGCCAAGAAAATTTTAGCACTGGCTGCAGCAAGGTATTCGGGCGAGTATTCTGCAGAGAGAACTACTTCTGTGGTTGAACTGGAAAATGAAGAAGTGAAGGGAAAAATCATTGGAAGAGAGGGCAGAAATATAAGAGCATTGGAGACAATATGTGGGGTGGATTTGGTTGTGGATGATACTCCAGAGCTGGTTGTTATATCGGCTTTTGATCCTGTTAGGCGGGAAGTGGCTAAGAGGAGTTTGGAAAAATTGATGGAGGATGGAAGAATACATCCTGCCAGAATAGAAGAAATCGTAAATAAGGTAAAAAATGAGCTATTTAAAAGTATCAAACGAGATGGGGAAAAGCTGGCTCTTGAGTTGGGGTTATCTGGTTTAAATCCTGAAATTATCAAATTGGTTGGGAGCTTAAAGTACAGAACATCTTATACCCAAAATAATTATGTGCACTCTAGAGAAGTGGCGTACTTTGCTGGAATTATGGCTGCTGAGTTGGGTGTTGCTACCAAGCCTGCTATGAGAGCTGGTCTATTACACGATATAGGAAAAGCGTTGGATCATAGTATTGAAGGTGGTCATGCTGTAATAGGTGCTGATTTTGCTAAAAGGCACGGGGAGACCGAGGAGGTTTGTCATGCAATAAGGGCACATCATGAGGATGAGAAACCTAGAACTGCTTTGGCGTATATTGTCATAGCTGCTGACGCACTCTCTGGTGCAAGACCTGGTGCCAGAAGGCAGACTATGGAAAGCTATGTAAAAAGATTAGAAGATCTAGAATCTATTGGAAATAGTTTTGATGGGGTTATTAGAACTTTTGCTATACAGGCTGGAAGAGAAGTTAGGGTATTGGTTGAGGGTAGTCGTGTTAACGATGAGCAAGCATTGATGTTAAGCAGAGATATCGCCAGAAAGATTGAAAGAGAGATGAATTTTCCTGGTCAAATTAAAATTACGGTTGTCAGAGAGACTAGAGCCATTGAGCATGCAAGGTAGTAAAGGAGCTTCTGCCAAAAAGCAGTTGCTAGAGTTAAAAAAAGGTGTGGTTGATCTAATATCAGAGCGTGAGCTTTTAGATAAGCTTCAAGCTGGCCCTAAAAAAAGGCCGCTTAGAATTAAAGCTGGGTTTGATCCTACAAATCCTGATTTACATCTGGGTCATCTGGTACTTTTGAATAAGCTTAAGCAGTTTCAGGATTTGGGTCACAAGGTTATTTTTTTGATAGGGGATTTTACCAGCACGATAGGAGACCCATCTGGAAGAAATGTGACCAGGCCTAATTTAACTAAGGATAAAATCAGGCATAATTCTAAAACTTATCATGAGCAAGTATTTAAAGTGCTGGATAAAAATAGCACTGAAGTACGTCATAATACAGAGTGGATGGATAAATTCAGTTGTTCTGATCTTATCAATCTTATGAGTGAATACACCGTTGCTAGGATGATCGAAAGGGACGATTTTCAAAACAGATTATCTCAAGGTATACCTTTGTCCATTCATGAATTGGTATATCCTTTGGTTCAAGGTTATGACTCCGTTGTCTTAAAGTCGGATGTGGAGATAGGTGGCACGGATCAAAAATTCAATTTATTGGTGGGTAGAGATTTGCAAAAATCAAACAATCAAAAACCTCAATGTGTCATGACACTTCCTTTGTTGGAAGGAACAGATGGTAAAATGAAAATGTCTAAGAGTTATGGAAATTATATAGCGTTGAATAGTTCTTATAAAGAAATGTTTGGAAAGATAATGAGCATTCCTGATACATTGCTTATAAAATATTTTGAGCTATTAACAGACTTAACAACCGGTGAAATTGCAAAACTTAAACTTGATTTAGATAATGGTAAAAATCCAAGAGATATTAAGGTTAGCTTAGGTAAAATGTTGGTAAGTAAATTCCATTCTAAAGCCGATGCTCTAAAAGCAGAGGATGAATTTTTTAAGGTATTTAAGGAAGGTGGTTTGCCTGATAATATACCTGAAGTGCATGTAACTGAACAAAATGTATGGATATGTAAGTTATTGTGTGATGTTAAGCTTGGTTCTTCTAATAGTGATTCGAAGCGATTAATACAAGGCGGTGGTGTAAAATTAGATGGAAACAAGGTTAGTGATACTGATCTAAAGCTTGATTTAAAAAAAGGTGAGAAGTTGTTATTAAGTGTAGGTAAGAGAAAATTTGTTAATGTGGTAGTAAAGTAACCAACCTAGCGGCTGGACGCATTTATAGTCTTTAGCTGGGGAGAATATTTTTAAGTAAGGAATGATAGTGTGTTACCATATATTTTGTTATTAGAAAAATGGCTTAGGAGAGTGGTATGAAAGTACGTTTTATTCCTCAGGATATTGAGTTGGAGTTAGAACCTAATCAGAGTGTTATGAATTTGGCACATGATAATGGGATTCATATAAAGTCAATCTGTAAGGGTGTGCCATCTTGTGCTGAATGTAGGGTTAAGGTGGTAAAGGGTGAATACAATGTAATTCCTCCTAGTAGTAAGGAGTTAAATTTAATTGGTAGCTTGTGCTTTATGGATAGTTCCAGATTATCTTGTCAGATGAAATGCTTTGGAGACATAACGGTTGATTTGACAGAACAGATACAAAAAGCAAAGAAGGCTATGGCGGCTCCTAATGCTGATAAAAAGAAAGGCAAAGATTCTAAAGCGGTGCCTGGCAACGTGATACTTGAGTCAAAGGGGGGAAGTTATAATGATTCCCAGGAGAGAGCTGTGGAGCAAGCTATAATAAAGGAACAAATAAGTTTGGCAAAGAGCAGGTTGGGAAAGAAGAAATAACATGTTGAATCTTAGTAGAAGTTTTATTACTATCCCAAGATATAGTTATGGGGGTTTAAAAGTGAAATATTTTATTTTCTTTTTAGTTTTTTTCTCTTTGAACGTGGAAGCTCAGACCAAACGTTACGAATGGGAGGAGAGCACGATTTATTTAAAACCTTCCTTGGGTTTTATAATGTTTGGTAATTATAATCCTACCGTTGGTTCTGGCTCTGATGTTAATATTGATCCTGAGTTTAGCCCTGATGCATATGATTATTTTCCATCAATACTGGCTTTTTCGGCTGGTAAGAAGATTGTAAGTGATTTGTTTGTAGAAGGGGAAGTGGCTTTTTTTAGAAGTGATGACAGTGCGAACTTTGTAAGTCACCAAGAGAATCACTTCTTATTTGCTGTAGGTCCGGTATTTTATTTTAGCAATGACACTATTATTACTCCTTTGGTTTCAGTGAATCTGGGAGGCCTGTACTCGCAGTATAATTCTGGTGATATATTAGAAGATGACATTGTAGTTGATGAAATTACTAGTTTTGTTGCACAGGCTGGAGCAGGGATTGATTTTGGTTTTTTTGAAGACATTGATTTTGGAATTAACTATAAATTTATGTTTATAGGTAAGCAGAGTGATCTTGATGTCATTGAATCTATGGACACTATTACTTTTGACAATAGGTTTGGCCATAGATTTGAAGGTTCTATCAGGGTAGGAACAAATATATTTTAATTATCTACTTTGTTGAATATCAAGCTTGGTGGCAGCTCTTATAGTATTCACTTTTTCGTCAATAGCATTGTGTACGCTTTGAAGCTCATCATATGTCAAAATACCATCTAAAATTTTAGCAAAGGTTTCCATTTTGATATTGAATTGTAGGTGCATGTCCCTTTTTAAGAACCAGTCTAATTGGTGGGTTGGTAGTATTCCCTCTGATCCAAATTTTAGCATATCATGTAAAAAATTTTCTGCTGAGTTTTGAACTAACAAATTGTTTTCATAACCATGGTCTTTTATATAATCCAGGGCTGCGTTGTAGCTAAGTAACTCTGGACGAGTTACAAAGTCCACTAAGTCATAAGATTCATAAAGCATGTGTGTTAAATCGAAGGCTTCTTTTGCAATTTGCTCATGCTCTTTTGGTATGTCTTCTGCTATGATGCATGCCTTATGGAACATAGGGCTGTCACAGAATCTAGACACATTTTCTTCAACATCTAAGGCTAATAAGTTTTCCGTGCCACCGTGTTTGTGATATTTTTTATATTCTTGTTCAAGCCAGTACACTTGTAGAAGGGCATTGTTCATAATTGCATCATGAACTTCATGTTGGGATTCCACATGTTCTCTAAATTTTAACGTTGGGATTTCTTCTACACTGTCTGCATCTTGTTTTGTTGTTTGTAAGTTGTCGTAAAGCTCTGAAATTGTACTGTTAATTTGATCCTGTGAATGTTTATCAATACTTGCATATCTGTAATCTCTCATTAACTTTTCATCAAAGTATTCCTTGTTTTCTATCACATATTCCATTTGGGCTTGGTGAATTTCTCTGGCAGTTCGTGCTTGTTTTGAAGCCATGGCAGTGTGTGCAACTATTATCACAGAAGCGTTTACCAGCATTGAGCTGAACCTAGACAGTTTTTTGGACTTTCCTGCTTTTTTTGATATATGGTAATTTAAAACTGGTGTTATAGGTGCAAATTTATAATCATGACCTTTTAAAACTATACCAATCCATCTGAAAGGATTAAGAAACGTAAACAGATTACTAAACCGTCCCATTAGTGTATAGTTACTTTTAAGTGGTGCATAGGAGTACAAAGATAGTCTGTCTATTACATATTGTGAATCTGTTACAAAAAATCTAAGACCCTTTGATTTATATACATCGGACCAGTATTTAGTAGTTCTTTGTTTATATTCTCCGAGTTTTTCAGATTTTTTAAGGCTTTCTATACACTTTGTGATTCTATTTTGTTTTACATCGTTTTTTTGTGGATCTAGAGCGTACGACTTACCCTGTGTGGTAAGCAAAAGAGCAATGATGATGGCGATCCATTTTAAATTTTTCATACATTCTAAGTTCTGGTAAATTTTCTATTAAATACTTATTGTTTTATGCCACTTTAATACAAACAGAAGTGGTCGGTACATTCTAACATTGCCACTTAATAGAGCAACCCATTGAAGGGTTTTGTGCAAAGGTTACAGGCTTATTTTGCACTATAAGCGATAATGCTTCTAGAAGTTCTTGTTTTTTTACTTTTTTAGGATTTTTCCAATTATCGTCCAATCTTCCTCTGTACTGCAATTTATGATGTTTATCGTATACAAAAAAGTCTGGTGTACATACGGCACCAAAATTTTTGGCTATTTCTTGTGTTTCATCGTGTAAGTAAGTGAAGTTGTATTTTTTTAACCACTTTTTTTTGAGTTCCTTAAAAGAATCTTCTGGGTATTCTGTGGGGTCATTTGAGCATATTCCTATAAAGTTAGCTCCTAGTTTTTTTGCCTTTAAGTTTAGTTCGACAAGTCGATCTTCTATGGCTTGTACATACGGGCAGTGGTTACAAATAAATGCCACTATCAGAGGTTTATTCAAAAAATCATTCCTAGAATACACCTTGCCGTCCATAGCTTTTAGCTTGAAATTGGGACATTCACAGTCTTTGTTTATCTTAGGCGTCTGAACCAAGGCCATTTTCTGTCCTTATATCACAATTTTAGATTTCTATAAAGTTTTTTATTGTGCCATTTTTTTCTTTTAGAGATCCATCTTTCATTACTTCTTGGTAGTGGTAGTTGGGATGGTTATTTATTGCTTTTAGGAGTTCTGTTCTGGCATCGGATTTTAGGTTTGGTAGTTTTGCATCTGCCATAGCATTTTTGAGGCCTTCAAATTTTAATGTAAAAAATTGTATAACTTCTTTGCGTGTTATTTTTCCTATCTTTGTGTTTAGTGAGCTTGAGTGTGTAATTTTTGGTGGATTTGAATACATGTTAATTCCGATGCCTATTATTGTTTGGTTTATCTTGTTGGAGTTGATGTTTTCTATCAGGATGCCTGCGATTTTTGATTTGTCGAAGTACAGATCGTTGGGAGGTTTGATACTGAAGTAATTTTTGTAAGTAGGCCAGGTGGAGCACAACGCTTTGTGTAGTGTCAGCCCTACAAGTGGGGAAAGTATTGGGTAGGGTGTATTTTTTGATAGGAATACATAGCTTCCTTGGAAGGATGTGCCCATTTTTGGAGAAACCCATATTTTTCCTCTGCCTTTTCCGCTTGTTTGGTAGTCTGTGTAGATCAGAGTTGTTTGCTCGAACATTTTTTGTTTGGCATATTCGTTAGTACTGGGCATACTTTGAAAGTATTTGGTATTAAGTTTTATGTGTGATGACCATGTTTTAATGATGTTTGATATAGGAGGTTGCATATAGGAGTTTGTGCTTTAGGTTGAAGCTATAATTCTTATTAAACAAAGTCTACTTTAATTTCTAGACATATGATATTTTGTTATTATACAGTTGCACAAATTTAGAAAGACCCCTTCGTCTAGTGGCCTAGGACATCACCCTTTCACGGTGAAGACACGGGTTCGACTCCCGTAGGGGTCGCCAGTCTACGGCTGGCTCAAAAGTCCCTTCAAGTCCCACACTCATCTTTGTTGTATGTCAGCAAATGTGTTCAGTCGCTAAGCTGCTGAGGATTCTGTGAATTTATTGTTTAATATATCTTCTAGGCTTAGTAGTTGTATATCTAGCCCTTCGTTTTTCCATAGATCTATTGGGTTTTGTATTTTTAGTTTCTGTTTGGAGATAAGGATTCCTCGTCCGTGTTGTTTGATACAGGGGTAAAACTTATTGAAATCATCTGACTGTTTGATCACAAAAATTGGTGTTCCATCAAATGCAAGTTTGTATCCATAGGTTTTGCTGCCAAATCCTCCTATGAAGCCTACCACAGCTTTTTCAAACTCTGTGTGTTTCATATGGTTTAAGTTTTCCAGGTTTTGTTTTTGTATTCTTGTGTTTATTTTGTATTTATTTTTGATTCTATTTTTTGAGATACCGCATGCTTTTTTGCTGGCATCAAAGCCGATCCATTTTCTGTTTAAGCTTTGAGCTGCGTCTAAGGTTGTACCACACCCACAAAAAAAATCTGCAACAAGATCGTTTTTATCTGAGGCCATTAGTATAATTCTTTGAAGCAAGTCCAAAGGTTTTTGAGTTGGATAGTTTAGTCTTTCGGTTTTATCTCTTTGTGAAATGATATTTAAAAACCATACGTCATCATTATTTTTTGGTTCGTCTATGTAGTATTTATAGATTTTGTTGTTTGCTCTGACTTCTTGATAGGTTCCTTTTTTATCTTTTTTAAAATATCCTCCAAAAGTTTTTTGATCTTTGTTTCTTGTCAGTGAGATGTCTTGCCAGTTGTATTTAAATTGCGTTTTGTCTTTGGCGTACCATAGTATAGTGTCGTGTTTTTTATTTAATCGTGATTTACTTCTGCCTCCTCCATTTGGGTAAAACCAAATTATTTCGTTTATAAAGTTCTGACAAAATCCCATTTGATCTGTTCCAAATATTTGGTCGAGTTTAATTTTTATGTAGTGTGCCGTACGCCAGTCGATGTGAACAAATAGGCTGCCTGTGGATTTTAGTAGTTTGTGCATGTACTTTAGTCTTTGTTCCATAAATTCTAAATATCCTGCCAGGCCTTCGTTCCATGAATCGTTGAAAGTTATTTTTTTATTGTTCTTGCAGCTCCATAGAGTTTGTGTAGCAAACGGTGGATCGATGTAGATTAGATCTATTGATTCTTTTGGTATTTTTGACATGTATTGGAGGTTGTCGCCATGGTAGATTTGGTTTGGCTTTATCATGTTGTTCTTGTCGGTTTAAGGATGTTCAATTTTTAATAAGTTTACATAGCTGCACTTAGGCCTTCGGCTAGATCAATCTCTTAAGTTAGTTATTTAACTAATCCTGTAACTAAGGTATCCGGAGTACCTTCTATACAGATTCTTTTTATATGTTCGATATGGATGGGGTTTTTTAAATTTTTATTCAAAATATTTTGAGATAAATTAATTCCTCCACCTATTATTTTATTAGAATAAAATAAATAAACTCTGTTTACTAAATTTTGATTAAAAAAGTGTGCAAATGTGCTAGCTCCACCCTCTATTAAACACGAATAAATTCCTTTTTTATAAAGGCCGTCTAGTAAACTTTGAGAATCTGAGAAAACCAGATATTCCAGTTTATTTTCTTTGTCATGCTTAGCTATAGTTTTTACAAACTCAGTTTTTGATAAAATAGCCCATATTATTCTTTTATTGTTGTTGTATAAATTAGATCGTTTAATTTTATCTAAGCCTTGTCCTTTTGGATCAATTACTACCACGGTCTGTGGGGTAACTTCACCTAACCTCACATTAAGTTTTGGATTATCTTGGATAAATGTATTTACACCTATGATAGTAGCATCATACATTTTTCTTAGTAGATGAGCCTTTTGTCTGCTTTTTTCTTGAGTTATCCATTTACTTTTTTTATTTTGATCTGCAATATAACCATCCAAAGACATTGCTACTTTTATGGCTACAAAGGGTCTTTTATACGTTTGATTGAAAAAAAATATTTCTACAAGCTCCGTGAGTTCTTGTTTTAGCTCTTCAAACTCTACAACTTTTATTCCGGCTTTTTTTATAATTGATGCACCACCTTGTGCCATAAGGTTTATGTCTCTTATGCCGTATACTAGCTGTTTGATAGGAAGGTGACTTATAAGTTTAGCACAGGAGGGAGTTTTTCCTTCATGAGCACATGGTTCCAGAGTGGTTATGATAGTTGAGTCGTTTAATTTATCTTTGGATAATTTTGATATTGCAGAAACTTCTGCATGGTCTCCACCAAATTTTTCATGGTAACCAGTAGATAAAATTTCATCGTTTTTTAAGATTACACACCCAACTGGTGGATTAGGTGATACTTTGCCATGACCTTTTTTTGCTTCAAGGATGGCTAACTTCATTGCTTCTTTTATTTTATTCATGGAAGGATAACCATATACTTTTCTAGGTTTTCTACAATTATTAAATTGTTTTCTTGACGCACATTGAACTATTTTGAAAGACTATAGCTTTGATACAAATATGAAAAAAGTAATACATTTGATTCAAGACTTTTCTCTTCCACTGCTATTGGGGTTAGTGGTGGCTTTGTTTTGGGCAAATATAGATTTTGAAAGTTATCATCACTTTATAGATACTCCATTGCTTCAAAACTTTACAGTGTTTGGATATCCAGTAACGATTCATTTTTTGATAAACGATATATTCATGGTGTTTTTCTTTGGCATTGCTACCGTCGAAATAGTTCATGCTGTTATACCAGGAGGTTCTTTAAATCCAGTGTCCAAATCTATTAATCCTTTATTTGCAACAGCAGGAGGAATACTAGGGCCTGTTGTAGTATTTTTCTTATTATGCTATATCGTCCCATTGGATTCTTTAAAAGAATCTGGAGCGACTAGTGATGATATATTAAACGGGTGGGGTATACCTACAGCTACAGACATTGCCTTGGCATGGATGGTGGCAAAAATATTATTTGGAACAAAACATCCTGCCGTCAGTTATTTGTTACTATTAGCTGTAGTTGATGATGCAATAGGTTTGGGTATCATAGCTATATTTTATCCAGACCCTACTAAAGCTGTTGAACCGCAATACCTACTAATCACACTTGGAGCTATGCTGCTAGCCATAGCTTTTAGAAAATTCCAGATCAAAAGTTATCTCCCATACCTATATATATGTGGAACGCTTTCATGGTGTGGTTTGATCATGTCAAAACTACATCCAGCACTTGCACTTGTATTTATTATAATTTTTTTACCTCATGATACTAAAAATAAAGAATCTGGAGCCTGTGCTCTTACAAACTTTGAACATAGGTTTAAGTTGCCTGTAGATATTGGTTTGTTTGGTTTTGCTTTAGCTAATGCAGGTGTAGCATTTTCATCCATAAATGCACTGACTTGGATCATCGTATTGTCTTTAATTCTAGGCAAAACTATAGGAATAGGAGGCTGCGGATTATTGGCTGATAAATTAGGTTATCCACTTCCAACTGGAATGAATTACAAAACTTTAGTTGTGTTAAGTATTATTGCTGGACTGGGACTGACCGTATCTTTATTTATTGCCGGCGAAGCTTACACCAACTTAGAACTATTAAATGCAGCAAAGATGGGTGCACTTTTTTCCATACTGGCTGCTCCTATTGCTTGGATTGTGTATAAGTTTCAAACCAAGTAAATTTTTGAAATTTGCATTATATTTTTCTATTGAGCAGTTTGGTAGTGTACCTTGTATTGTAAATGGATAACAACTGTACAGATTGGAAAAAGATTTTAGGTGCATGGTACTCTGTACAATCCGCTCTAGATCTAAAACTTACATCTAGTGTTAAAGATGATCTTTTATTTTTATTTGGTAAAAAATATCCTGATATAAAGTCTGTTCTAAAAGAATCAAAAAGCAAAACTCTAAGTGCTATTTTGTCAAAAGGAGTTTGGTATGATGAAGGCTTGCGGTATTTGGAAGTGCTAAACAAAAACAAAATAAGTTATACTTATTTATCCTCAAAAGACTATCCACAAAATTTATATAAACTTCCTGATCCTCCTTTTTTTCTAAGTTACATAGGCAAGTTGTGTTGGAACGATATGCTAAAGTTAAGTGTGGTGGGGAGCAGAAATCCTAGCTTAAGATCGCTTAGGTGGATGGAAGATAATCTTTCGATATTATTTGAAAGTGGCATTTGCTCGGTAAGTGGTGGTGCGTTGGGTATTGATCAAAAAACCCATAACATTTCTATACGATTGAAAAAGCCAACCATTGCGGTTTTACCGAGCGGTATCGGTAATGTGTACCCTAAATCATTTGTGCCTGTGATGAATGATATATTGGCGTGTGGTGGGATGGTGGTGTCAGAGTATCCCTTAGATGCAGTTATGTATAGGTCTAATTTTCATAATAGAAATAGACTTATTGCTGCACTTGGGGATACCACTTTAATTGTGGAGGCAAGAATCAGAAGCGGAACAATGATCACCGCAAATAAATCTATCGACATAGGTCAAAGATTAGCTGTTATCCCTGCTCACCCTACAGAAAGCAAATCTAACGGTAACGTAAAATTACTCATGGACGGTATCCCTCCAATAAGAGATGCAGAAGATCTAATTGTCATGATGAACCCAGCCTAGCGGCCGGACTGTTGTGTGCGTTCAAACGAATAGTAACGGCACCAATAGCTTCTCCAAGCACAGTAACAATCAGGAACAGCTGCTACTTCTGAAACAAGTTTTTGGCCCCAAGTTTTATCTTCCAGCATACCCATTCCGCCACGTACGTGTTGGGTACCATCGACTATGGGACAAACATCCCATAATGACCTTGGCAAAAATGGATATATACCAAATCCACCTCGAATGCACCAGGACCTGCTCCAAGCACAGTAACAACCGGGAGAAACTACTTCTGGAATTAATCCCACTCTTTGTTGAAAACGATAACGTATACCTTGATCGTTTTGTGCTTTTTCTTTCATCATATTCATAATCTGTTGCTGTTCACGACTAACTTTAGGTGTGATTGAAGACTCACTCGGTCGTTGGACGACGGGACAAGCCTGCATTACTGCACTAGCATTAGTACTGGGGAGACTGTCAATGTTCCTGCTTCCAGCATCAGACACAACCTCTGTAGGTCTATTATCAACAGCTTTGCATGATACAAAAAACAAACATGAGAGCAATATACAATACTGCCTATACAAACTTCGATTACATAAACTTAACATAACTTGCTTAAAAGACATCCGAACCCCTATAAACTTGACCAGTTAGGCCGCCTGACTATACTCCTCATCTCACCTCAATTCAAGATAATACATGATGAAGCTATGAAAGGGCTATAATTGTAAGTCCATCTTGATAAGTTGCTTTGGGCAACCAGCCTACGGTTGGATCAATTTGCAGCCCAGCGGCTGCTGTCTTTGCTAAAAAACAAAATTTGCCTATAACCCATACTGGCTCTGCGGCTGGCTGCTTTACAAGCTAGCATTTGATAAAATTTAAAGACCTTTAAATTAAAGTCTTTAGTCTTGGTTACAAAAGTACGAATTAAATGGTATAGTCTATGCCGTATATCGTCACATTCTGAGGAGGAGCCACTTGAATAGAAAATTAGGCGAACTGATGGTCCAACAAGGCCTAGTAACAAGAGAACAACTAAACGTGGCCAATAAATTGATGATCAGCCAGGGCGGGGTTAAAAAACTGATCGGTTATTTGATAGACCAAGGTCTGGACAAATACAGGCTAGAAGAATTTTTTATAGCCAATTTTGATATATCCACCGTAAATCTGGCCACATTCGATATTTCACCAGAAGTAACAAAACTGATCTCAAGGGATAAATGCGAAAAATATGGAGTAATCCCAGTTACAAAAATGGACTCTGTAGTGGTTATAGCCACAGACGACCCAACAAACACAGCTATGAGAGAAGACTTAGGTCACATAGTAAGGGCAGAAGTGAAACTTGTATTTGCTACTGAAGCACAAATATCGGATGCAATAGAGCATTACTACGTAACCAACATGGCCTACACATCACTACTCACAGATTACGAAAGTGAAGCTTTGCAAAGCATGGATGATAAAAACTTAGATAAGCCAGGATCACTAGATGTCATAGATTCTGACATCAAAGCAAACCTTCCTACAGTAGTGAAATTCATCAGTCTCTTGCTGTTAGACAGTATAAAAAAAGGTGCATCCGATATACACCTGGAACCATACGAAGAATCGTTTCGTATCAGATTTAGGATAGATGGAAAATTACACGAAATTGTAAAAGCTGATAAATCAATATCAGCCGGACTAATTAACAGAATAAAAGTTATGAGTTCCTTGGCTATCGAAGAAAGTAGACGACCTCAAGACGGAAGAATCAAAGTTGCCACCAAAAATGGAGACGTTGTAGATTTCAGGGTGAGTATTCTACCAACACTGTTCGGCCAAAAATGTGTACTAAGGTTGCTAAATTCTGAATCAGTATCTCTAGATACCAGTAAACTTGGTATGGAAGATCATCAACTCGAAAAATTTAGGAAATCCACACACCAACCGCATGGCATCATTCTACTGACAGGCCCTACTGGTAGCGGAAAAACAACCACAATTTATTCAGCTCTTAGTGAATTGAATAAAACGGATGTCAACATAAGCACAGTGGAAGACCCAGTAGAAATAAACGTTCAGGGCATAAATCAAGTTCAAGTCAATAAGGCTGTGGACTTAGATTTTTCATCCGCACTTAGAAGCTTATTAAGACAAGACCCAGATATCATGATGGTAGGTGAGATCCGAGACTTAGAAACCGCAGAAATTGCCATCAAAGCCTCTCTTACTGGCCATTTAGTTATAAGCACAATTCACACGAACGATGCACCAAGTACTATAACTAGGCTGGTGGATATGGGAATACAGCCATTTTTGATCTCATCTTCTGTAATTATGATTGTAGCACAAAGACTTGTAAGAAAACTTTGTGTCGACTGTGCAACTACAAAACATGTTCCAAAAAGTACTTTGCTAAAACTAGGGCTTAGCGATCAAGAAATCAAAAACGCAAATCTGCTTCAAGGTTCCGGATGTCTTAGATGCAATGGCACCGGATACCATGGGCGTATAGCAATATATGAGGTTTTGGAAATTAATGAACAAGTTGAAAATGCAATTTTTAAAAATTTATCCCTGGCAGAATTTAGAAAACTGTGTATCGAAAATGGCATGCAGTCACTTAGAAGAAGTGCATTAAATAAACTTATTGAGGGTGTCACTAGTATAGATGAAGTTATGGGAGTCTGTTTTGCCAGTGAATCTAGCATTAAAGAGGCAAAGAAAGCTTCATGATTCTGGATGAAATCTTAGCCAAAGGAAAAAAAATGGGTGCATCTGATGCACATTTAATTCCAAGCAACTTAATCCAATTTAGAATCAATAGAAATCTTGTGAATATAAATGAAGGTGAAGTTTTATCAAGCGAACAAATTCAAAACATACTAGGTAAAATAAAAAGCCCTGTATACATAGATGAAGAAGGGGATAAGTATAGACTTAGCATGAATCATACAAATGGCAGTACATCGTTGCATATTAGATTCTTAAACAATATTCCTCCAGTTGAGGAGCTGGGCTTGCCCACAGTAGTTTCTGAATTTGCATCATACACAAACGGTATTGTGCTTATATCAGGCCCTAGCAATAGCGGCAGAAGCTCAACAGCAAGTGCAATTTTAAAACAAATCAAGAAAGAAAGACAAGCTAACATAGCAACCTTGCAAGACACAGAATACTTTGAAGATGGAATAAAATTTTCCAATACAGATGATATATTAAATCAGGATATCGATGTATGCTTTTTAGATAACTTAGAAGAACCTATTCTAAAGCTGGCTTCGTCCGGAAAATTAGTAATAGCAACCGCACTGGATTTTTCTATACCATGCGTGATCCATAATATTATTAAGGGAAATGAAATCAATTATAGGGCACGTTTATTATCAGAACACCTAAGATCTATAATCAACCAGCGACTGATACCTGGCACTGACGGCAAGGCAAAGCTAGCCTATGAGATATTGTTACCTACTCCTGAAGTCAGGGCATGTATTAAAACCATGAATCTTGATCCAATTTCTGATCTGATCAAAAAAAATGAAGGTCAAAACAAAATGATTTCAATGAACCAATCTATATTGAGTTTACTTACCAGAAGGAAAATTGGATTAAAAGATGCCTTCAGCGTTACCTCAGATTTAGAGGATTTGGATAAATTATTAAAAAAATCTGGAATTTAAAAGGTGAAGCAGTTTTATTATAAAGCAAGAAATCTATCAGGCAATATTGTCAAGGGTACAATAGAAGCTGAGGATTTGATTATTGCTAAAACCAGGCTTAGAAAACAATATTTAATACCAGTAAGCATCAATGAAAAAGCCAAAGTCTTTGTAATTTCTAAGGTAAATACATCTGTTCCTATAAAAGTACTGGCAGCCTCTGTAAGACAGTTTGCAACTTTGATAGATTCAGGTATTCCTGTTTCACAAAGTTTGTCTATATTAAAAAACTCTACAACTAATAGAGGGCTTGCTCAAGTTTATGCAATACTGGATAAAAAAGTTATGAAAGGAGAAAAACTGTCAGAGGCAATGGCTAGCTTTCCTAAAATGTTCGGTAGGATTTTTATAAGCATGGTTGAAGTTGGTGAAAAAGGTGGTGTTTTACAAGAAGTGTTGGACAAGATGGCAAGTTATATGGAGAAAAGTAACAGAATTAGATCAAAAGTAAGAGGTGCTATTTGGTATCCAGCAGGGATACTTGTTGTAGGTATATGCGTAGTTGGTTTCATCATGGTTTATGTAATACCAAAATTTTCAGAATTTTTTGCGTCATCAAACCAGGAGCTACCTCTAATTACTCAGTTTGTTGTGTCTGTCAGTAACACAATTAGATCATATTGGTACGCTATACCTCTTGTAGGATTTTTGATAGTTATATCTATACGACACATAATTAAAAATCCAGTTACTACCCAATACTATCACACATTTGTTTTTAGATTTCCTTTATTAGGTAAGTTAATTAAAATATCTGAGATGGCCAAAATTTGTAGAACCATATCTATACTTTTAAAATCTGGTGTTGATATTGTTAATACTCTGCAACTAGCAGAGCAAGTATCCACAAACGTAAATATAAAAAAAACCATCAAACAATCAAGGCAGTCAGTTGTTGATGGTGGGCCAATGTCTAAATCATTTGAGGCAAGTCCATATGTTCCAGCTATGGTATCCAGGATGATAGCTGTGGGTGAACAATCTGGTTCTATCGATGGTATGCTTAGTAGAGTTGCCGATTATTACGAACACGATGTAGAACAACTAACAGAAACATTGAGTACTTTAATAGAACCAATTTTGATAGTAGTATTAGGTGGTCTGGTGGCATTTATAATTGTGGCAATGTATATGCCAATATTTAAAATGTCTGGCGGAATTTAAATGAAAAAACATATCAAATTGGCTAATAATTTTCTTATCTCAAACAATCACAAACAGTCATTTGATATAATGAGACGTATCTTTTTTGTAGAAGCTTTCAGGCTTGGAATATACACACTAATCACCTTACTATTTTTGTTTTTTCAAATCAGACAATCATTGTTTACCAGTTTAGATATTATTATTCCTACATATACAATTCTGGGTATCGGCTTCAGTCTTAACACCATCTATTTATTTTTGTACGACAAAATCAAAAAGAATTTTTTGATAAAAGCAATGTCGGTTTTATTTTTATTCGACGTAGTGTTAATTACAACTTTGTTGCACGTAACTGGGCTAACACAATCTTTATTTATGTTCTTATACATGATCAACATTATACTGTGCGGCTTGGTGTTCAGAAAACAAATAACTCTTTTTTTAGCGTTGTTTACTTCTTTTTCATTTACTATCTTGATGGTGTTAAGCCCTAGTGTGGAAGGTATTGGTGTAACTATAGGAATTAATAATTTAGCTTTTTTCATTGTGGCATTTTTAACAAGTTTTCTAAGCGATCACATAAATATTTTGGATACAAAAATTGCCGATCAAAGTGATGACATAAGTAACTTAAAAAATTTGAATAAACTAATTATAGACAGCATGCCTTCTGGAATTATTGTTTTTGAAACTTCTGGCCAAATTATTTATAAAAACAGTGCGATTGATAATATTGTAACTGATTTAAAAAAGATAAATGTGTTCAAAAACTTTAAAAGCTTAAAAACAAATCTTATGTCCAAATCTTATGCTAAAGAGGATATATGCACTTGGGAAGAAACAGTGAATATTAAAGGTAACAATATAATTTTGGGTTTGAATTTGGTTCCTTTACAACCTGCGAAGGAAAATTTTGTTCACGTTTTAATCGTTCAGGATTTAACTCAAATAAAGAAATTAGAATCTATATCCAGGCAAAAAGAAAAGCTTGCTGCGGTTGGAACATTAGCGTCCGGTCTAGCACATGAAATTAGAAATCCACTTACTGGCATCAGTGGCAGTGTGCAGTTATTAAACTCAGACAGTTTTAGTAAAGAAAATAAAAAGGTTTTTGACATAATATCTAAAGAAGCTCAAAGGCTAAATGAACTATTAGATGATTTCTTAAGTTATGCAAAGCCTGGTTCAAACGCTAACGATTCTGTAGATATAAATGCTATAATAAGAGAAGTGTTGGTTATGATAAAATCTAGTAACGAACATGTTAGACAAAAAGTTACACTGGATGCAAAGGTTGGAGTTATTGGAGATGCTGATAGATTAAAGCAGGTATTTTATAATTTATTTTTAAATGCCTATCAGGCAATGGAATTGGTGGATAACGCAATACTAACCGTACGTTCTTACGTTAAGGATAAAAAACTTTATGTCAGTATTCAGGATACAGGATCATGTATACCAGATGACGTACAAAGTAAAATTTTTGAGCCTTTTGTAACCACAAAGTCTTCTGGTACTGGGTTGGGTTTAGCAACAGCTTATAATATTTTGCAAAGCCACGATGCAAAGATAACAATGACATCTAGCCAGGTTACTGAATTTGTTATAGAATTTACTAAGTTATGCAATTTCAAAGATGTGCTAGATATGGATAAGATGAGAGTGTGATTATGAGAATATTGGTTGTAGACGATGAACATTCAATAAGATCTTTTTTAGACATTGTTCTAAAAAAAGATAACTATGAAGTTTCTTGTGTTGAAGATGGAGCCAAAGCCATTGAACTTTTGAAAAAAAGGTCATTTGATATGGTTATATCTGATTTACAAATGCCCAATGTTACAGGCATGGAATTGTTAGATTATGTGAACAAAAATTATCCTGAAATTATTTTTATAGTGATAACCGCTTTTGGAACCACCACTAATGCTGTGGAAGCTATGAAAAAGGGTGCTTATGACTATATACCTAAGCCATTTCAAGTAGACGAGATTCTTATCAGTGTAAGCTCTGCCTTTAGATCAAAAAGCCTGGAGCATGAAAACAACGTGCTAAGACGTGAAATGCAAATCAGAGGAGGTATGGGTCAGTTGATCGGAAATTCTGCTTGCATGCAACCTGTGTACAAGATAATTAATAATGTATCAAAAGTTTCTACTAATGTATTGATAACTGGTGCTAGTGGCACAGGCAAAGAGATGGTGGCAAAGGCGATACATTATTCTAGTCCCGTCAAAGATAAACCATTTGTAACCGTGAACTGTGGTGCTATGCCAGAGCATCTTATTGAATCAGAAATGTTTGGGCATAAAAAAGGTGCGTTTACCGGTGCTAACTTGGATAAGACTGGGCTTTTTGAAGCGGCTAACGGAGGAACTTTGTTTTTAGATGAGGTGGGTGAGCTGCCAATGAAAGTTCAGGTTAAATTATTAAGAGCTATTCAAGAGCGTACAATTAGAAGGGTGGGTGCAATAAATAACATCAAAATTGATGTTAGAATTTTGGCTGCCACCAACAAGAATTTAGAGCAGATGGTTTTAAAAAAGCAATTTAGAGAGGATTTGTATTATAGGCTAAATGTGATTTTAATAAATGTGCCATCTTTAAAGGAGCGTTTGGATGATGTGCCTGTTTTAGCTCAGGTATTTTTAGATAAATATGCTAATAAATTCCAAAAGCAAGTTAAGTCTATTTCGGATAAGGCTATGAAGTTGTTGTGTTCATATGATTATCCTGGGAATGTACGTGAGCTGGAGAACATTATTGAAAGAGCGGTGGCATTGGAAAATACAAAGACAATTTTACCTGAAAGGTTGCCTAACTTCAAGGAAATGAGAAGTAAAGCCAGTGATGTTCAAGTGACAGAAGACGGTTTGGATCTTGAAAAAGCGGTGGAGCAGGTGGAAAAAGAGTTGTTGATAAAGGCAATTCAAAAATCAAACGGTATAAAAACGCACGCAGCTAAGTTATTGGGTATTTCTTTTAGGTCGCTTAGGTATAGGTTAGCCAAGTTTGGTTTGGATGATATCGATACTGATCCGTCTCAAATAGGAGCAGCTTCTTGAATTATATGAAATATTTTGTTTTGGCATTAAGTTTGGTAGTGATGGTTTTTACATCTACTCCTTTGAATAGTGCCACTGACTACGAAGTGTTTGTTCCTCCCCCTAAGGAATTGGTCTATTTTACCTTTGGTTTTAACGGTGCTATTGCTTCTATGTTATGGTTAAGGCTACTTCAAGATATGGACATATGTGACCAAACTGATAATGAAAAGTCGTTGAACCCTTCCATTAATGTGGATCGTATATTAGAGTATGATCTTAGTAAATCTAGATGCGATGAGGGGTGGGTGTATACCATGATTGACAGAATTACGGATTTGAGTCCGAATTTTTTATATGCATATTATCACGGTGGTCTTGTGTTGAGTGTATTGGTTGATGACAGACTAGGAGCCAAGAAGATTTTTGATAAAGGTCTATCAGTTTATCCTGATGATTATCAGTTGGTTTATTCTGCTGCTTACCATTATTTGTTTGAAATGCAGGATGCTGCAAGAGCTGCTGAATTACTAGCACATACCCATAAACTAGGAGGACCGGATTGGGTATTATCTCTAGCAGCTAACTTGTACAACAAAACAAACCAAAAAACTTTAGGCATACTGATACTACAAGATTTCATAGCACAAAATCCAAATTCACCAGCTACGGAATATTTAAAACAAAAATTAGAGAAATTAAAAAATGAATAAAGGCTTATCAGTCATTGAGTTGCTAATTGTACTGGTAATTTTTGGTATAATTGCTGGTATAGGATTGCCCAACTTTGATAATTATAAAAAAACAGCAAATGAAAACCAAGCAAAAGCTTTGCTAACAAGTTATTACAAGGCAAACAAATTGGTACTGGTAGAATACGGGTGTTCTAGAGGAAACTTCGTGCAAATTGGATACAAACCAGCAGGCGATATAATGTACAACATACAAGCGGGAAACTACGACGATGACAACGACGACTCACCTGACAAAGATGATCTTTGTCAGATACCTTACGGACAAGAATATGTGTCAAAAGATAAATGCACCACAACTTCTGCAGGAGGCTGTAGCAACAATGGTGGTACTGATGGAGAATGTTGTGCAAAAGATGATGGAGGAAATAAAATATATGATAAAACATGGACAGAAGCACAATCTGCTACAAATGCACTTTGCGAAGACATTTTCGTAGAAAAATCTTCAGGTATCGATGTAATGACGTTAATGGATGATGATGAGGATGGAGCTGTAGATGATGATGATAATAAACATACGTTTATCACTTACGCATGTGCAAAAGACAATAACAACCAACAAACATCAATATTAAAAATAAACCATTATGGAACAATTATAAGTAGTAACAAAGACTCATTAACAACGCCACAGTGTGCTGGAAAAACATGTGCTAGTTATGGGTTTGATAACGATTATAGTTGTGGAGCAGCAGCAAGAGCTCCTGGTTGTAGTCTGTCTTGCTTTAGTGGTGGAACAACTTGTGGCAGTGGAAAGGCTTGTGATCCACAGACGGGGACATGTGTAAATGAATCTACTTGCAATGCCGGCAATGCTGCTCACCAATGTTTTAATTCACATTCCAGTAAACCAATTTGCAGGGGAGGGGTATGTGTTCGATGTTCAAGCGATTCTGATTGTGGAGGTATTATGAACGGAAGATATCCTAGATGTACCCCAGATGGTAGATGTGCCACCTGTACAGAAGATTCACATTGCGGTCAGCATGACGTCTGCAACCCAAGCAGTTGGACATGCATGGACTGTTATGATAATAACGATGCTCATTGTACTGAGCCTGGTAAACCAGTATGCCAAAATGGCTTTTGTAGAGCAGCCACCTAGGATTTTTTAGTTCTGCTATGATAAAAACTAATTTCTATTGGGCGAACCGTTCTTGGGTTTGGACTTGATGCTTTTAATATTCTTTTCAGAAAGTCCTGTGTAACTAGAAATTGTCTTAGCATCCAGGCCCTTACCCAGCATTTTTATCACAATCTCATGATCTCTTGCTTGCATACCTTCTTCTCTGCCTTCCTGCATACCTTCCTTTAAGCCTTTCTTGTGGCCTTCTTCTGTAAAAGCTGTAAAATGATATGTCATAAATCTACTCCTCTTATCTTTAATTACTTCTCTTTCTAATCTCTCAATAACTGATTTATCCCGGTACCTAACATCATTATCACCAACATACTGCAACATCTCCTTAACAAGCCTATCATCTAAACTATTAGCATAAGAATTAATCAAACGCAATAGCTCCTTATAAGTATCATCGTCCATAGACTTTATGTTCTTAAAAACGAATTAAAGGTCTTCGTTTTTAATAAGTGTGCACTAGCATAGCGGTTAGACCGCAGGTCTTAGCGAAGCTAGGTGTACACTTATTAAAAAAGTTGCCCAACGTTCAATGTAGACTATAAAAGAATTTGCTTAGTAAAAATCAACCTTTCTAAGGTTTAATAATAAACAGCTAAAGTCTAAAAAGTTCATACTAAAGGCATTTCTAACTGGCTTAGGAACTTTTTTTAAAGTCAAATCCTGAAACCTTACAACAGGATCAGATATACTATCACCATGATATACTACTAAGACAATGGGTATAATATTACGTCTTATGTATTCGGTATCGTTATAGATAAATGACTTATACTTTAAAAGTGTTCTCAACATCATAGGATCATCAAAAGATTTATGTTCTAGTACTATAAATATATCCACTACAACATCCTTTGACTTTAATTTCATGGATAACAGCATATCAGGCCTGCTGCTTTTTAAGTCTTCATCTATAAGCTCCGTAGAGCCTAAGTTTATACTATCTAAGTTTATAAGCTTAAGTTGTTCTTTATTTAAAGAAGCCTTTACGATTTCTTTTAAAATGTGATGTCGATCAGAAACACTTCTTTTAAAGGCAGCGTCGTGAATTTGATGTTTTTTGCTTTTAGATTTTTTATCTTTAAACTTACTGCTCTTAGACTTATTGCTTTTATTACTATCACCACTACCACTAGAACTACCATTATTTTGTTTATTTACCATTGTACACACTCCTTCATTTATCTTTCTTAAATAGTACAAGGAGCAAAAATCGTGCCATTTAAAGTGCCTTTTATGATGGTTTAAGGATCCAAATTTCTAAAAGTTGGAATAACCTAATTGGAATTTATGGAATCATTTCCGATCAATTTGCTGGCCATAGGTGGAGCTTTTTAGTAAAAGTTGATACTTCACATGCAACAAGACGATAGTGAGACTTGAATGAGCTTTAATTCATCCTAGCTTCGCTCTCGGCCTACGGCCTAACCGCTACGCTACAACAAAGTCTGTTGGAGTTTACCTTGAACGTTGCACAACTTTTTTAATAAATGCACCCTGGCTTCACTTTCGGCCTTCGGCCTATTCGTTTTGCCAGTGTACATTTATTAAAAACGAAGGGCCTTATATATTATTTAACATCCTTGAAGGAGGCATCCACAACATCTTCATCATCCTTCTTATCTTCACTACCACTACCGCCATTACTACCTTCTTCTTCTGCTTTTACATCACTTGCACTTGCACTTGCATTATTACCACCAGCATCAGCAGCCTTCTTCTCTTCACCAGCTTTAGCTTCATATAAACTTTGATTCACGCTAACAGCAATTTCAGACACACGCTTTTCGGCTGCTTCTATCTTATTGAGATCATCAGACGCTAAAGCCTCTTTTGCCTCTTTTAAAACATTGTCCAAATCATTTGCTAAAGTAATAGGGATTTTCTTTCTGTTTTCCTCATTGGCAGTCAATTCAATACTATAAATAGCACCGCTTAGCTTGTTTCTAGCATCCACAACCTTACGCTTCTCTTGATCCTTTTGAGCATTAATCTCAGCGTCCTTGATCATGTTTTGTATATCGTCATCAGACAAATTAGATCGTGAAGTAATTTTAATAGATTGTTCCTTACCGGTCTTTGCGTCCTTTGCAGAAACATGCAATATACCATCAGCATCTATATCAAATGACACTTCTATTTTGGGAATACCACGAGGTGCAGGCTCAATACCAGTCAACTCAAATTGACCCAATGACTTGTTGTCAGAAGCCATCTGGCGTTCACCTTGCACAACATGAACATTTACCCCAGGTTGATTATCCACAGCGGTAGAAAAAACTTGAGATTTTTTAACAGGTATCGTTGTATTCCTTTCTACCAACCTAGAAGTAACTCCACCCAACGTTTCAATACCAAGTGACAAAGGCGTTACGTCCAACAACAACACATCTTTTACATTTCCACCAATCACACCTGCTTGAACCGCAGCACCCAACGCAACAACCTCGTCAGGATTTACCGACTTATTTATTTCTTTTTTGAAAAACTCCTCAACTTTTATCTGTAAAGCTGGAATTCTAGTTGTACCACCTACCATTAAAATTTCGTCTATGTCAGATACGTTAAGACCGGCATCTTCCAAAGCTTGCTTACACGGAGCCATCGACTTTTCAATTATGTGCTTGGTCAGCAAATCAAACTGTGCACGGGTTAATTTTTTGGTCAAATGCTTAGGGCCTGTTGAATCAGCAGTAATAAATGGCAAATTAATCTCTGTTTCCAAAGTAGAACTTAAGTCAATTTTAGCTTTCTCAGCAGCTTCTTTTAACCTTTGAAGAGCCATCGGGTCTTTTAGCAAATCAATGCCATTTGTTTTTTTAAAGTCTTCAGCTAGCCAGTTTAAAATAACTTCATCAAAATCATCTCCACCCAAATGTGTGTCACCGTTAGAAGCTTTAACTTCAACCACATCATCACCAACATCCAATATAGACACATCAAACGTACCACCACCGAAATCAAATACGACAATCTTTTTGTCGTCTTTTTTATCCAAGCCATAGGCTAAAGCAGCTGCGGTGGGTTCATTTATAATACGTTTAACATCAAGGCCAGCAATTCTACCTGCATCCTTTGTGGCCTGTCTTTGTGAATCATTAAAATAGGCAGGGACAGTAATCACAGCCTCAGTAATTTTGCTGCCACAATAGTCTTCAGCAGTGCTCTTTAGCTTAGCTAAAATCATGGATGATATTTGCTCTGGGCTGTACGTGGTACCTTCTACATCAAAAACACATTTGCCGTCTTTATTTACAACTTTGTATGGTTTTGTACCCAGCTCATTTTGAGCTTCTGCAAAGCTTTTACCTATAAATCTTTTGGCCGAGTATATTGTGTTTTGTGGGTTAGTTACAGCCTGTCTTTTTGCAACTTGACCTACTAACTTAGCACCATCTTTAGCAAAACCCACTATGGATGGAGTTGTTCTTTCGCCCTCTTGATTGACCAGCACCACAGGCTTGCCACTTTCGATAATAGCCACCACCGAATTTGTGGTACCTAAATCAATCCCAATCATCTTTCCCACTTAAACACTCCTTGTTAGGTTTCTGCAGGTGAATGTGTTAATTATGCACTAAATTGTCAAGTTTCTTTATTTATCCGTAACCTTCTCTTTTCTAATATCTGCTATTTCTCTAAGCAGCTTTGCTTCCTGCTTATTTAGTTTTTTTGGTATATCCAGCTTGATTGATACCATAAAGTCTCCCTTCGAACTTCCTCTCAAATTAGGCACACCAAGTGCTGGGAGCCTTAAGTGCTGTCCGTGCTGTGACCCCTTTGGCACCGTCACCATTTTTTTACCATCAAAAGTGTCTATATTCAATTCTGTCCCTAATAAGGCCTGTAGATACGATATTTTTGCCTCTGTATACAAATTATTGCCTTTTCTGCTTATAGACGGGTGAGGTTTAACGCTGATTTCTATGTAGAGATCGCCAGGCACCGCCCCTTTTGGCCCCTGTTCTCCTTCACCAGTTATTCTCAGCCTTGTACCCTCTTCAACGCCTGCAGGGACTGTTACCATTATTTTTTTAGACTCAAGAGTTTTTCCTGTGCCTTTACATTTCTTGCAGGGTTTGGTAACAACCTCGCCGCTTCCTCTACATTTGTGGCAAGTCTGCGACATAGCAAAAAAGCCCTGTGACCTGGTAATTTGTCCTGTGCCTCCACAGCGATCACAGTTTTTAATATCCTTTGCCAAGCCTCCTCTGCCATCACAATCTTTACAGTACTCATGATTTTGAAATTCTATTTTTTTATTTGCACCCTTGACCGCATCCTCTAGATCAATTTCCAACATATACCGTAAGTTGGAACCTTTTTTTTGTCTGCCTCTACTTGAGCCAAATATATCCTCACCGAATATAGAGCCAAAGCCACCGCCCTCGAAAATGCTACCAAATCTAGAAAATATATCTTCAACACTAAAGTCGCCCCCAACATCGAAACCACCACTAGCACCTTGAGAAAAGGCACTGTGGCCATATCTATCATATTGAGATCTTTTTTTGTTATCCCCCAGCACGCTGTATGCTTCAGCAGCTTCTTTAAACTTATCCATGGCTTTTTTGTCTCCAGGATTTCGGTCAGGATGATACTTCAAAGCTAGCTTTCTATAAGCTTTCTTTATCTGGTCCTGATCACTAGAGCGTGAAACACCTAAAATGTCGTAATAATCTTGCATTTAAGAATCTCAAATATGTTTATTAATCCTGACTTAGTCAAGTGGGCCTTTTGACAAAAAATTTGTCAAAAGGTATCTGCTTTGAGTAACACACATGGTTTTAAAATACAAGCCGCCTATTTTTTGTCACAAATAAAAAGTACATTAACTTGTATCATATCAGGTGGTCATTTTTATAATTACGTCGTACTCGGTTTTACTCACAGGTTGAACAGATAATCTAGAACCTTTTTTTACCACCATCATGAGTCGCAATTTTTTGTTTAGCTTAATTTGCTGTAATGTAATTGGTGTTTTTAATTTTTTTTTAAACTTAACATGTACGCAGTACCAAATAGGTTTATCTAAAGTGGCTCGTTTGTCATAATATTTACTTTTTTTATCAAATTGCGTGTCGTCTACCACTGCCTCCTTGCACACTGTGGCAAGCCCTACGATCCCTGGTGGCTCTGTACTGGAGTGGTAAAACAAGACTTCATCCCCTAGTTTCATGTCCTTCATCATAAAATTTCTGGCTTGATAATTTCTAACACCATCCCATGTGCAAGTTTTTTCTTTTTTTAGATCATCTATAGAATAGTTCGTTGGTTCAGATTTCATCAGCCAATATCTAGTCATAGTGTGGTAATATACCATACCACGCTTTAGATCAATGAAAGTAACAACTATTTTTAAGACATAGGCTTTAAATGTAAGACTAAAATTCTAATTGACCTATACTTATATACTACGGCACAATCAGTTTCATGAAGACTGCACTAATTACTGGAGCTACTTCTGGGTTTGGCAAGGCCATTGCGTATGCTTTTTCTAAAAAATATAGTTTGATTCTAACCGGAAGAAGACAAGACAGATTATCTAAAATAAAAATTGATCTAGAAAAAAACGGCACGAATGTTACAACTTATTGTTTCGATATTTCAAAATTATCTGAGTGTAAAAAAGTTTTTCAAGATATTAAATCATTAGATATTTTGGTAAACAATGCAGGTTTAGCTCTGGGAACAGACCCTGTAGACAAAGCTGATATAGGGGATTGGGAACAAGTGATCGATACAAATATAAAAGGTGTTCTTTATACCACAAGATTGTTGTTGCCTCTTTTGCAAGATTCAAAAGGGCATATAGTCAACATAGGTTCTACTGCTGGTAGGTGGTCATACCCTGGTGGGGGCGTTTATTGTGCATCTAAATTTGCCATAAGGGCTTTTTCTGAAGTACTCAGGTGGGATTTGGATAATTCTGGCATTAGAGTCACCAATATAGAGCCTGGTAGAGCTGAAACAGAATTTAGTATTGTACGCTTTAAAGGCGATAAGGTGCGTGCCAAAGATGTTTATAAAAACACAACTCCTTTAAATTCTAAAGATATTGCGGATACCGTTATTTGGTGTGTAGAAAGACCAAATCATGTTAATATACAAGAATTAGTTATAGTGCCAACAGATCAACCTGGAGTTCCAGTACCAAAAAAAGTATGAGCAAGTATAGAACAGAACATGACACAATGGGCGAGGTAAAGGTTTGCGAAGATAAGTACTGGGGTGCCCAGACTCAACGTTCGATAGAAAATTTTAGAATTGGTAATGACAAATTCCCACGAGAATTTATCAGAAGTTTTGGGATTGTTAAAAAGGCCGCAGCATCTAGCAACTTTAGACTAAAGTTATTAAGTAAAGAAAAGCATGATTTGATAAGCAAAATAGCGGAGGAAATTATTGTAGGGGATTTGGATATGCATTTTCCGCTATCTATTTGGCAAACAGGAAGTGGCACTCAGATGAACATGAACGTAAATGAGGTTATTTCTAATAAAGCCAACAAAAAAGTTCACCCTAACGATGATGTAAACATGGGTCAAAGTTCCAATGACACTTTTCCAACAGCTATGCATATAGCTGTTTCTGAGCAGCTAAAAAAGCTGTTAGATTCATTGGAGTTAGTTAAAAAAACACTTTATAAAAAAGTAAAAGAGTTTGATGGAATAATCAAAATTGGCAGAACGCATTTTATGGATGCTACCCCTATTAAATTGTCACAGGAGTTTTCTGGGTACTTAACACAAATCGAAAACTCCATTAAAAGACTAAATGATACAAAACCTTTTTTGTATGAATTACCGTTGGGTGGTACTGCTGTTGGTACTGGTATAAATACACACAAGGATTTTGCGAAATATGCTGTTTTATTTATATCTGAATATACTGGCCTAGCGTTTGTTTCGGCAAAAAACAAATTTGAGCCAATTGCAGCTCATGATGCTATGGTGCATGTCAGTGGAGCTTTGAAAACCGTAGCATGCTCTGTGATGAAGATTGCAAACGATATTCGGATGTTAGCAAGTGGCCCAAGATGCGGTATTGGCGAAATATTACTTCCGGCTAATGAACCTGGTAGTTCTATTATGCCTGGAAAAGTCAACCCCACTCAATGCGAAGCACTCACAATGGTAGCAGCACAGGTGTTAGGCAATGATGTTGCGGTCAATGCTGGAGGTGCAGGCGGCCACTTTGAATTAAATGCATTTAAGCCTATGATTGTGTTTAATGTTTTAAATAGTATTAGATTATTGTCAGATTCCTTAAAAAGTTTTAATGATAAATGTCTAGTTGGTATTAAGGCTAATGAAAAGAGAATAAAAGAGCACTTGGATAATTCATTG
Organism: Bdellovibrionales bacterium; assembly: GCA_965203875.1. GTDB lineage: Bacteria > Bdellovibrionota > Bdellovibrionia > Bdellovibrionales > JAUICD01 > CBDANC01. The sequence goes on from OZ241914.1 coordinate 870,210, forward strand.
ATGTTGATTACTTCTCTCAACCCTCATATTGGCTATGAAAAAGCAGCAGAAATAGCCAAGGCAGCATATAAAAATGGCACCACCTTAAAAGAAGAGGCTGCTAAGTTGGGGTACTCGGATATTTTCGATAAATATGTAAAGCCTGAAGACATGGTCTAAAATATGTTTTTAGCTGTTACCCTAGGCATTGCCTCTGGCTTATTGTCTACGTTGTTTGGTGTCGGGGGTGGGGTTTTATTTGTATCCTTTCTTCCGGCTCTAGGGTTATCCACAATTACTGCCATTGGCACCAGCCTATGTGTGTTGTTTTTAATATCTGGTACGAACACTTTTAGATTTCATAAACTAAGGTTAGTCAAGTGGCCGGTTGTATTTAGAATCATGCCTTTTGCTTTGGTGTTTTCATATGCAGCAGGCAGAGTTGCATTAAATTTAGATAGTGGTGATCTAAAGTTTATTTTTGCTATCGTGGTAACTGGATTATTTATTTTTTCATTACTTCGATCTTTTATAAAACAAAGTTCAAAAGCAGGGAACATAAAGAGTGTACTATTGGGTTCTTTTGCAGGTGTTGTTGCAGGAATAACGGGGCTTGGTGCGGGTAGTGTGATTTCGTTTTTTTTATTAAATTGGAATGTTGTAAAAAACAAAAATGTTGTGCCTACTACTAACGCTATTATGGTTTTTACAACTTTTGCAGCCGGTATTGCTCATGTTAATTTTGTACAGAATGTGAGGATTGATCTGGCTGTTTTGATATTTTTATCCTCACAAATTGTGGTGCCTTTTTTTACAAAAAGACAAAAGCATTTATCTAAAAAACCACGGCTTATAGGCTTGGTATGTATATTTGCAATAATATCAATAAAAGCTTGGCTCAATGTTTCATTATGATAATTTAACATGTAGCTAAGGGGTTTTGCTGGACCTATTTCACTTTTTCTTTGTGGTGTATATATTTTTTATCATAGAATTTGGTAGGCTTGGTGTGGTTTTTTAAAATGAAGTTTATTAATTTTTTTAATCGTTTGTTTTTTTCAAAAGAGCGTATTGATGGCTTTGTAGGCTTGATGGCTATATTTGTGCTATCTTTATCTGCATTTATTACTATAGCGGGTGTTGTTACTTTTTTAGTTAATAGTTATAGCCATATCAATAGAATTAAGCATGGTTATGAAACCTTAGATATCATGCAAGATCTTGCTTCGGTTGTGATGCGAGGTTATGAACATGGCAATACAACAACATCCACAACTTCCGCAAACCCACCTACATCTACTACTTCTACACAACACAACCGTTGGATAACTACTCAAGGTATAAAAACTACTGAAGATACAAGTGCTAGTTCTATAAAGTTGTCTTTTGATGATCCTTTTGATGGATGTACTGAACATAAAAATACTAAGTACTGTGCACAGTTTTATAGTGTCACTACTACTTCTACATCTACAACAACTGCTAGCTATTTGCCAAATTCTTCTGATGTGCTTGTTAGCACAACTTCTGTATCATCTGTTAATAAAAGCTCTAGCTTGTTTGCTTATGTGGATGATCTTAAGGGTTTTTATAATGATATGTTTAAACCTAATGCTGTGGGTATTGGAGAAGATCCTTTTTATGATAACTCTGTGTTTTATAGTTTGAGTCAGACTGCTACTGCACAATCCTGTACCGTCAAGGCTGATTGTAATCCTCCTGATGGCGGTATCAAGCAGTGCATTAATAACACTTGTCAGTGCCCTGATAATCACCCTGCATGTGGCTCTGGCTGCTGTGATCCTAATAGTGTTTGTGCTAATCCAGCCACTGGAGGTTGTGAGGTAGTTTCATTTACTGTTCCTGTTAGTGTTATAGGCGATGATTTTTGTTCTAATAATTCTGATCATCCAAAGTGTATATCATGTGATGATGAGGATGATGCTAGGTGTGTGGATATAGTTATTTGTGCTGATAAAATTAGTACGGTGCCTACCAATACTAATCCTAATACACCTTGTGATAAAGGGTATTACTATCGGCAAAGGGTGATGTTGGATAGTAATACATATGTAACTTGTGCCACTGCTGGTGATGTGGAGTATCATTCACCTTCTGATCCTAATGTATGTCAACTTACTTCACCTGCTAAGCTTAAAGCTGCTGCAGGTGAGAAGGTTACTTGTTTAACAAAGACCACTATTCCTGATGGAGATCAAGTGCTTGCGGAGGACTTTTGTTTTACAAAGACTGAATGCTCTGGCTCCACATGTGGTAATTGTGAAAAGGTAATAGCTACTAATACCGATGCTCAAACTGGCGAAACAACTGTAGAGTGTGAAGTAAAGACCTGTAGTGAAGTTGACCCACCAAGAAGTAATAGTTGGATTGATGCAAAGGATGTTGATAGGATTACCTTCCAAAATGTTCAAAAAGAAGACTGTTATGAAAGTCTTGGTAATAAATGTGAGGATGGTTGTGGTACAATAAGTTGCTATAAGAAAAAAACAACTGCCCCTTCCACTTGTCCAAAATGTTTAAAAGATTCCTACTGTACGGATCCCTCCCTGCCGGCCTGTAGCGAATATGGTAAATGTGAAGAATGCACAAAGAAGTCTCATTGTAGTAGTAGGGCAGGGCGGCCTCATTGTAACACACAATCGAATGCTTGTAAGCAATGTTTGATTACTGATCACTGTGCTGATAATGAAATATGTGATGGCTTCGTGTGTACACCTAAATGTTCAACTGATGTTGACTGTGCAAGTAATCCTATCAAGCGTGCATGTGCTTCAGACGGTAGGTGCGTACAATGTACAGACAACAATGATTGTGCAGCTAATATCGAGGGGCATTACAAATGTGATCCTTCGGATAATAGCTGTAAAGAATGTTTCAATAATACACATTGCCCTAGTAATAAACGTGAATGTGATATGAATTGGGGTCTTTGTCGCCAGTGTTATCCTGCTGGACAACAAAATGCTCCCCACTGCACCGGTTATTCTGGTAAGCCGCATTGTGATTTATCGTACCTATGTGGTGCATGACGAGATTCATCGTACTGAATCTAGTAAACCAATATGCTACTATAGAGACTGTATAGCAAGTACATCTTATTACAACTTAGGTTCATTATTTACTGCTATACTAGCAAGTATTTGTCAAAATGAAGAGCTATAACGGTGGCAAATTTTATCAAATGTTTTCTTAACTACGCTCCAGCATTTGTGGCTTGCTGCTTTGCCAATCAAACATTTGATACTATATAAAGATCTCTGTTATTGCTTTGGGTCAAACGCATCCCTCAAACCATCCCCAAATAAATTAAACGACAACATAGTTAAAAAAATTGCCACACTAGGAGAAATAATCAAATGTGGATAAGTTCTAAGAGACCTCCAGCCTTCATTAGCCAAAACACCCCAACTACTATAAGGAGGCTGCAAACCTAAACCAATAAAACTTAAAAAACTTTCAAACAACACATTCGAAGGAATTTGAAAAGTCAAGGTGATAATTATAGGACCAACTATGTTAGGAAATATGTGCTTTACAAGTATACCCACACCACTAGCCCCCATCGCATAAGCAGCCTCCACATACAACATCTGTTTAACTTGCAAAACTTGACCTCTCACCAAACGAGCCACACTAACCCACCCCACAATACTAAGAGCAAAGAAAATACCCATCATTGCCTTTAGCTCTTGATTTTCAAATATGTTCAAAGAGTTAAACACAACCATCACCAAAATTAATAAAACCAACGCAGGTATAGAATACAGCGTATCCATCGCTCTCATCATTAACGCATCCACCTTACCACCAAACCAACCAGATACAGCTCCATATATGGCACCTATCAATATAGAAATAACGGCAGTAAAAATAGCAATGGCCATCGACATCCTAGCTCCATAGATAACCCTCGATAAAACATCTCTTCCTAAATTATCCGTGCCTAATAAATGCCTAGACGAAGGAGTTTCCAAGATTCTATCAGTGTGCTGCTCGGCAAAGTGATACGGTGCAATTTCTAAAGCAAATACAGCCACAATAACCATCACAAATATAAAACCAGCAGACACCAGGCTGGCTTTGTTTTTTTTAAGCCTCTTAAAGGCGTCCAACCATAAACTAGATGAAACCCTATCTTTCATCCCACAACCTACCACCGGTAAAAAATTTTAGATAAGTAAACATTTAAAAAAACATGCCCTCTATTATAATTTAATCCTAGGATCTAAAAGACAATATAATAAATCCACCACTAAGTTTGCTAACACCAAAATAAGAGAATACAAAAGAGTCAAACCCAATATCAAAGGATAATCCCTATTAGTTACACTTTGAATCAAGTGCTTACCCATACCAGGTATTGCAAACACAATCTCCACCACAAAAGAACCAGATAATAAATTCGCCACAAGAGGACCCGATATAGACAAAACGGGAATTAAAGAATTTTTTAAAACATGTTTAAATAAAATAACTCTCTCGCCTAAACCCTTTGCCCAAGCAGTTCTAACATAATCGGCTTTTATCACATCAAGTACACTGGAGCGGGTAAGCCTTGCAATTATCGATATAGGCCTTATACCCAAAGTCAATACAGGCAGTACATAATAAATAGGGCTTTCCCACAATGCAGCAGGAAGCCAACCTAACTTTACAGAAAATACTAGAATAAACACAGCTCCTAATAAAAAATTTGGAAGAGCAACTCCACTAATAGCACACGCCATAGATAAATTATCAACCCAAGTGTTGTGTCTAGAAGCAGCCAACAAACCTAAAGGTACACCAAAAACAAAAGCTACTAAAATTGCATAAAATCCTAATTTGAAAGTCGGCCCCATTGATTGCTTAATTATGTCCGATACACCTCTACCCACATACTTGTATGACTGACCTAAATCTCCCTTAGCTAAATTTTTCATATAAGTTAAATACTGAAACAACAAAGGGCTATCTAAGTTATATTTTCTCTGTATGTTGGCCTGGATTGCAGGAGGTAAAACTTTTTCAGAATCAAACGGACCACCTGGTAAAAACCTCAAAAGCACAAAAGTAACCGTAGCAACTACCAGTATAGTACTTATAGCTTCCAAAATACGTTTAACAACATAGACAAATAAACTTTTCTTTAAAACTAAATAAAAAATTCCTATTAAAGCAAATACAAAAAAGAAAATAAAAACCAGATCAGGTAACAGGCCTCTACTGGATGATAGATCAAAAAATATGTTAAGTATCAACAAAGAAGATACAAGAATACCAACTATGGTACCGAATTTAAATTTCATTCTTGAGCTATGCTAACGCCCTTCATCGGAAATTGCCTCATCTCATTTATTGGAAAATCTCTAAGCCTCTTTGAAACCAGAATATTTGTGTTGTATATGTAAATAGGTACGATAGGTACCTCATCTTCTAGTAAAATTTTCTGAGCTTCGGTGTATAACTTAATTCTTTTTGTTTTATCAGACTCAGAGGCAGCTAGGGTTACTTTTGTGTCATACTCATCGTTTTTCCACTTAGTTCTATTGTTGTCAGAGTAACTCAACATCAAACTCATAAAATCATTTGGGTCAGGATAATCTGATATCCATCCCATCCTAAAGATATCAAAATTACCCATCTTTAAGGATTGCAAGTATACCTTCCATTCCTCATTTTTTAATTCCAAATTCAAGTCTAAATTTTTCTTTAACTGGGCTTGAACATTCTCTGCTATCAATTTGTGATTTTCGTTGGTGTTAAAATTAAAAACTAACTTTTTATCGGTTAGATCTATATTAGCGTCAGCTAGAATCTTTCTAGCTGCTTCAGGATCAAATTTTATTCCTATGTTTTCGTCATAGCCAATCAGCCCTCTTGGAATTATGTTTGTTGTAGGTAGCTCGCCACCACCTGTAACCTCAGCAATTTCGGCTTTGTTTATACTCATAGCTATTGCCTTTCTTACTCTTAGGTCACCCAGCAGAGGGTGTTCAGTGTTAAACCCAAAGTAGTACACTCCAAAGTTTGCAAGGTTTACGTACTCCGGTCTTTGCCTAATAGCTCTAATTTCAGACTTGGGCACTTCTGATTGAAAATCCAACTTGCCAGTGTCAAATAATCCCACAGCAGTAGAGTGCTCAGCTACCATGTATACCAAAATGTTTTTTGTCTTAGCTTTATCTCCATAGTAATTTTCGTTTTTTTCAAGATGTATCAAGCTGTCATGCTGCCATTTTGCTAATTTGTATGCACCCAGGGTGACCATCTTGCCTTCATCAGCCCAAGTATCTTCTCCATGAGTTGCTATTACGTCCAATCTTATTGGATAAGTTGTATGATGAGTTAGCATCAACGGAAAATAACTAATAGGTTTTGACAGAGTAACTTTAAGCGTATGATCATCTACAGCCTCCACACCTATTTTGCTAAAATCATCTATCTGACCACTATTGTATTTTTTTGCATCCTTTATCACAAACAAATAATATGCATACTCAGATGCAGTGGATGGTCTTAATAACCTCTCCCAACCATCTACAAAATGCTTCGCAATCAACGGCTGGCCATCAGACCATTGCACATCATGTCTTAGTTTGAACGTCCAAACTGTGTTGTTTTCCTGCTCCCAAGACTGAGCAAGAGCAGGCTTTACTTTAAGCGAAGGAGCATTGAAATCAAACTGAACCAAACCATCCATGATGTTAGTTTGGATAAACGAAGATGTGGTATCAGTGGATTTACTCCAATCTAAAGAAGGAGGCTCGGTTAAGTAATTGACCCTTATAGTTTGACTGACATTCAAATCAAAAGGCAAGGAGGAAGCACTTTTTTTGTCTCTAGTGCATCCAAGGAAAATTAAAGGCAACAACAGAAATATTTTCTTCATACTACTTACCAAATCTACTTCGTACCCCTTTGTACCAATCAAGTCACTGGTTGTTTTGTTTGACAAAGTGCATGCAAAAAACAGTTATTTTATATACAACTCTGTACACTTTTCTTTTTCATAAAATTTTGCTTGATAATTTGCCCAAGTTTTATGTATGTGTTCTGGGTCAGCAGGAGATTTTTTTTAAGTCAGGAGATGTTAAGTGTATAAGATTATTATTGTCGTTTTTGCTTTATTGTTATCGTCTTGTGCTAAGAGAATACAACAGCCGCTAAATTTTATTATGAACGGGCAAAAACAAAGAGTTTCTTGGAAATTCAATCAACCTGTGGAAATGTTAATTCATAGAAGTTTCTATGATATTGATCCCAATAATCCAGAGGTGGGTAGAGAATATATTCGGCTTGTATACAAGGCAGCTAGTGCGTGGGAGCGAAGGGTTGGTTTGAGATTATTTAGTATAAGAGAGGACAGAAATCATTATGCACAAAATACGAACTCCGCACAGAATGATGGAGTGTCTGTGATATATTGGATGAAAGAGTGGAATCAAAATAGGAGAAAAGAGCAGGCTAGAACTTCTAACCGGTGGGTTGGCTCCGAAATAATAGAGGCGGATGTTGCGATAAACAACCGCCATCATGCTTTGTATGGGTCCGTGTGTTCTAGCTCAAGCAGAGATTTAGCGTCCAGATTTTGTGAAGAAGATATAGAAGACTCCGCAGGCTCTAGTGGTATTGAAAAATCTGAAGTTCACTTTGTAAGTTTGATGATACATGAGTTAGGTCATGTATTGGGTCAGGGGCATGCAAAAGAACGCAATAGTGTGATGCAGCCTGTATTACGCTCTGATGAAATCAGAGACATCATAACATCACTAGATGCAGAAAGGGTTCAAGAGGAATACACAATTTAGTTGGTGCATATTACCTATGCCGAATAAAAAAAAATCAAAGTCAACCATCAAGTATGAAGAGATATTGGAGCATCTGGATCGTTTAGAGCAAAAGGTATCCAAGCTTGAAGAGCTAAGCAGTAGGCTTAAGTACACACTAGAAGACATAAGATTCCAAAAAAGAAGATAAGTTGAAGACCCTTAGTGTCAAAATTATTGGTTGAATTAAACCTTATTTAAGATAGAAAATATTCGCTATTGGGACTTCTATTAAACATACTATTAATCCTTTGTTTTGGAACAGCCAATGCCATTTCTATAGGCTATAACAAGGGCTATAAACCTAAGCAGACTCTGCCATACGATCATTCATTGCATGCTGGGAAATATCAGATTCCATGCTTAAGCTGTCATGTTCAAGCTGACAAGAATAGACATGCAACCGTGCCCAGTTTAAATATTTGTATGAACTGTCACAACAGCGTTGCTATAAATAAACCTGCTATACAAACTTTAAGACAGGCACATGAAAAAGGATACAGCATTCCATGGCTTAAAGTGCACTTGCTACCTGATTTTGTGATGTTTAATCATCAAGCTCATGTTAAGGCAGATATTAGATGTCAAACTTGTCATGGAAATATTGAAAGTATGAAAGAAGTAGAGCAATACTCTGATCTATCAATGGGTTGGTGCTTAAAGTGTCACAGAAATCCAGAGGATGCCAGAGAGTTTGCCAAACAAAAAACTTCTGACGAAGAAATCAAACAAGCACCTATTAGCTGCGGAACCTGCCATTACTAAATTTTGGAGAGACTTTGAAAGACAGACCCGATAATGAATTTTTGAGTATACCTACAGGTGAGGAGGATCAAAATTCCAGAAGGGATTTTTTAAAACTCATGGGTGCTAGCATAGCACTTACTTCTATGAGTTGTATCAGAAGACCTGCAGAAAAAATTGTTCCGTACGCAAATAGACCTGAAGAAATCGAACCAGGAATTGCCAACTACTATGCATCCACATATACCCAGGGTAACGAAGCCCAAACTATACTGGTCAAGACCAGAGAAGGTAGGCCTATTTATGTCAAATCGAATGCAAAGACAGGAATCTCTTCTAGAGCACTTGCTCATGTATTAGATCTTTATGATCCTGATAGGCTAAAACATCCTGTCAAAAAAGTTGAACTTGGTTTTGAAAAATCAAATTGGGATGAATTTGATCTTAACATTAAAGAAGCACTCAAGCTGGGCAACGTAAGTTTACTAACCGGTAATGTATACTCCCCCACTCTAAATTCTCTGATAGATAATTTTAAGCAAAAAGGTGTGGATCACTATTCTTGGGAACCCATATCTTTTGATGGTGTTAAAAAGGCAAACCAGTTGTGCTTTAGAAAACCTGTTGTTCCAGGGTATAATTTTGAAAACGCCAAAGTGGTTGTATCTATTGGGGCTGATTTTTTGGGAACATATTTAAGCCCTGTGGAGTTTTCGAACGCATTTTCTAAGACTAGAAATCCTGATAACATGAGCAAGCTTATAAGTTTTGAATCTATGCAATCTCTGACAGGTGCTAATGCTGATGTAAGAGTCATGGTTAAACCATCTGATTATTTAAACGTAGTTAAAGGCCTTTGTCATGAGATGATCAAAAGAGGTGCACAGGTCAGTGACTCTGTAAAATCCAAGTTGGAAAAGTACGCTGATATTCCTAGTAAGATAAACAGTATTGATCCTGAAGTTTATTCTAAAGTGTGTGATAACCTTTGGCAGAACAAAAATAGCTCTTTAGTAATTTCGGCTAGCTCTGTTGGTAGTGACGATACCGAGCTGCAAATTTTCACCAATTTATTAAATTACATACTAGGCAGTTATCAAAAAACTATAGACATGGACAGGGCGTTTAATTTTTCTTCATCTTACGGTGATTTAGATAATCTGTTTAAAAAATTAAATACTAACAAAGTATCAACTCTGATTGTTGCTGGTGTAAACCCAGCTTATTCATCAGGATCATTTTCAAAGTATGTGTCCAAAGCAAGAAGAGTTTTTTATCTAGGGGATAGATTAGATGAGACCGCACAGCATGCTAGTTTTGTTGCACCTCTATCGCACAGTATGGAAGCTTGGGGTGATGCTGAAATAAAAAAAGATATTTATTCTATTGTACAACCCACCATTAGACCGCTATACGACACTAGGTCTATAGGTGAATGTTTACTAAAATGGACTGATAACCCAGCTAAGTACTATGACTATTTAAAAGCAAAATGGGCAGAGTATAGTGCTAGTTTTGGAAAATCTTGGATTGAATTCTTACACAAAGGATTTTTTGTCAAAAGTTTGGCTAAGAGTAGAGTTAATTTTAACTATTCCGCTATCTCATCTATTATAAAAACTTCTTCTTTACCTTCTGCTGATATTGAGCTTTTCTTGTACCAAAAATCACCTATTTTAGAGGGAAACCAAACCAACAATGCATGGCTACAGGAATTACCCTGTCCTGTAACAAAAGTTGTGTGGGATAATTATTTGGTAATCTCTAAACCTTTGGCAGACAGACTGAAATTTTCAAAAAGTGGTCAACATGCTTTAGTTACCAAGGGAAATACAAAGTTATCTGTGCCAGTGCTTATTTCCTACGGTGTTTTGGATAATGTTGTGGGTTTAGCTGTAGGGTATGGCAGAACAAATGCAGGTAATGTAGGTACTGGTGTTGGTGTAAATGCATATGGTTTGATAAGTAATGGTGTTGTGGGTGTCAAAAAAACTTCTGGGTTTACCAATCTTGCAAACGTTCAAGGGCACCATAGATTACATGGTAGACAGCTTACGGTGGATGCCACACTTGATGAGTATAAAAAATCTCCGTCAGCTAATATAAAATCGCATAAGATATTTAGTTTGTATCCTAAGCATGAATACAAAGGTCACCGTTGGGCAATGGCCATTGATTTAAATTTATGTACGGGTTGTTCTGCTTGTGTTACCGCATGTCAATCAGAAAATAATATCCCTTCTGTCGGAAAAAAGTATGTACTCAGAGGAAGAGAGATGCATTGGATCAGGATCGATAGATACTACAAAGGTGATGATTCTAACCCTGAAGTTTTGTTCCAACCTATGTTATGCCAGCATTGTGAAAACGCATCTTGTGAGGCGGTGTGTCCTGTTGTAGCTACTGTACATGGTGAAGAGGGTTTGAATCAAATGATCTATAACAGATGTGTTGGAACAAGGTATTGTTCTAACAACTGCCCTTATAAAGTTAGAAGGTTTAATTGGTTTGGTTATTCTAAGGTAAAAAAACCATTAAACAAAGCTTTCAATCCTGATGTTACTGTTAGAACTCGTGGGGTAATGGAAAAATGTACTTTTTGCACTCAAAGAATTAAAGAAACAAAAATTTTAGCTAAAAGAAAAAATAAAACTATCGGCGGAGACGATGTGGTTACTGCATGTCAGGAAGCTTGTCCTACCAACGCAATTATTTTTGGCGATATAAATAATCCTACAAGTAAGATTAAAAAAGCATTTCAGGATACCAGAAGTTTTTCGGTTTTAGAAGAGTATAATAATGTTCCTATGGTTAAGTATAAAACCAAGATTAGAAACAAAGGTAATAGAGCGTGATTAAACGAAATATCTTGGTTGAAGGAAACAAGAGCTTTAAGCAAATATCTGAAGATATTTGTAGTATACCTGAGTCTTTGCCTAAAAAAACTTGGTTTGGTCTGTTTATCCCTGCCAAATTGCTGCTGGTTTTTTATGTTGTTGTGATTGGCACAATTATTGGTGTTGGTATGGGACTGATGGGTGTGAATCACCCGGTCGGTTGGGGTACAGACATTGTTACCTTTGTATTTTGGGTTGGTATTGGCCATGCCGGTACTTTGATATCTGCTATTTTATTTTTGTTCAGGCAAAAATGGCGTACCGGAATTAACAGAGCTGCTGAAGCTATGACAATATTTGCTGTGATGTGTGCTGGTGTGTTTCCGCTTATTCACACAGGAAGACCTTGGCTAGCTTATTGGCTTTTACCTTATCCAAATCAAAGAGGACCTTTGTGGGTTAATTTTAGATCTCCTTTGGAGTGGGATGTTTTTGCTGTTTCAACTTATCTGACCATATCGTTTGTGTTTTGGTATCTAGGCATGGTTCCTGACCTTGCTACTATGAGAGATAGAGCAAAACATAAATTAAGAAAGCTTGCTTATGGTATGTTGTCTTTGGGTTGGAGAGGAACAAATACAAATTGGCAGCACTACGAATCAGCTTATTTAATGTTGGCAGGTCTTTCTACACCGTTGGTTTTGTCGGTACATTCAATAGTATCATTTGATTTTGCTGTATCTAATCTTCCTGGCTGGCATACTACTATCTTTCCACCATATTTTGTTGCGGGTGCTATTTTTTCAGGATTTGCAATGGTGGTAACCTTGATGTGTTTAACTAGGGTTGGTTTTCCTCAGATTAAAGATTATATAACCGTGAACCACCTGGAGGTGATGAATAAAATTATAATGGCTACTGGTTTAATGGTTGGTTATGCCTATGCTTCGGAGTTTTTTATAGCTTGGTATTCTGGAGTTAAGTATGAGACATTTACTTTTATAAACAGAGCTATAGGTCCTTATTGGTGGTCTTATTGGATCATGGTGACCTGTAATGTGTTTATCCCTCAGTTATTTTGGTTTAAAAAGATAAGAAGATCTATTGCGTTGATGTTTGTAATAAGTATTTTTGTAAATATTGGTATGTGGTTCGAAAGATATGTTATTACGGTTACATCTTTGCATGCAGATTTCTTGCCATCTAACTGGGGCATGTTTGTTATGACATTTTTTGATTTTGGTGTTTTGATCGGAAGTTTTGGTATGTTCTTTACTTTGTTTTTGTTGTTTATAAGAACACTTCCTATGGTTGCTATGTCAGAGGTAAAACCTATGATTTATGTTGGGCGAGATGGACATGCTTGATTTAAGAAAACTGGTAACTAAATTCAAAAATAAGTTTTTTAAAACTACGCCAGGGGTGGTAGCTTTTTTCGAAAATGAAAAATCTCTTCTAGAGGCTGCAAAGAAGACTTATCAGAATGGATATAGAAAATTTGACACAATTTCTCCTTTTCCAGTGCATGGCATGGATGAAGCGATGGGACTTAAAAGGTCTATAGTTCCTTGGGTTACTTTTGTGTTTGGTGTTATAGGTTGTGTGTTTGCCACTTGGTTTCAGTGGTGGACATCTGCTGTTAATTATCCTTTGAATGTTGCTGGTAAACCATTCTTTTCTCTTCCTGCTTTTGTTCCCATTATATTTGAGTTGACGGTGTTGTTTGCAGGGCTTGCAACGTTCTTTGCGGTTTTGTTTTTATGTAAACTTCCTAAAATTAATCCTCCTATATTGGATTTAGATCTTACATGTCATAAGTTTGCACTTATGATTTTCTCTGTTGATAAAAAGTACGAAAATGCACAAAAGAGTAAGAGTTTTTTAGAAAGCATAGGTGGAGTAGACACAAAGGAGTATCTTAAGTTTTGAAAAAGTTTTTATTTATATCTTTGTTGTTAAGTTTTGGTTGTGAAAAACGCAAACCTAATATTGAGCTAATACAGGATATGATGCAATCGCCTGCCATCAAGGCACAAGATTATGACGATGATTCTACAGCAAGCAGAGCTATGAGTTTACCTCCAGAGGGGGCAGTACCTGTGGGACATACTCCTTATGAAATTCAAACGCCCGAGGAAGCTGGCTTGAAATTAAAAAACGAACTTTTAAACACGGACGATGTTTTGTTAAGAGGGCAACGCAGTTATTATATTTATTGTTGGGTTTGTCATGGGGATGTAGGCCGTGGTGACGGCCCTGTTTCTGATAAATTACTTCTAAAGCCACCTTCTTTGCTAACAGAAAAAGCTAGGAATTATCAAGACGGTTATCTTTACCATATGATTGTTAGAGGTAGGGGTTTTATGGGTAGTTATGCTGCACAAATCCCAGATGAAACTGACAGATGGGCCATAGTGAATTTTATCAGAAGATTACAGGGCATGACCGAGGTAGAACCAGATGTGGTTGCAAACCCAGATGGTGAAGGATAAAAATGGCAACTCTTAAAGAAAGATACGTTGATAAAACTTTATCTGGAAAGTTAAGCAAAATTTGGTTGGCTTTTGTTTTAGTAGGGGTGTTGTCCAGTGTATATGGGTTATTATCTGAGGATAGTACATTTTGGCCTTCCTTTTTAACTTGCTTTTTTTATTTTTCTAGTTTGGCTTTGGGTGGATTATTTTTTGTAAGTTTACATTATTTGGTTAATGCAGGTTGGAGTGTAACGGTTAGAAGGATTGCAGAAAGTTTCACTTCGTTTTTGCCTGTTGGGTTGGCCTTGGCTTTGGTGATTGTATTTTTTGGAGCATACGATCTATTTGAGTGGTTACACAAGGATGTTGTAGAGGCTGACAAAATTTTGCAAAATAAAGTTCCTTATTTGAATTGGCCATTTTTTCTAATAAGAACGGTTGTGTTTTTTGGTATTTGGATTTTGTTATCCAGGATAATTGTGGGTAACTCTTTAAAGCAAGATGAAGATGGCAGTGATGTGAGAACCATTAAAAATGGAAAACTTTCTATTGGATTTATTTTGTTTTTCGCTCTTTCATATTCTTTGTTTAGTGTGGATTATTTGATGAGTTTACACCCTCACTGGTTTTCTACCATTTTTGGAGTTTATTGTTTTGCTGGGTTATTTCAATCAACTCTTGGTTTTATGATTATATTGGTTGTGTGGCTTATAAAACGTGGTGTGTTGTCTGACTGTGTGAATACTAATCATTTGCACGATTTGGGTAAGCTTTTGTTTGCATTTACGGTGTTTTATGCATACATAGCTTTTTCTCAGTTTATGTTAATTTGGTATGCTAACTTGCCGGAGGAGACAATTTTTTATTTACATAGAAGTCATGGTGGTTGGAAGGCTGTCAGTTATTCTTTGCTTGTGTTTAAATTTTTAGTGCCTTTTTTGGCTTTGCTTCCAAGGGGTGCGAAGAGAAATTATCTATGGCTTGTAATGGTTTCTGTTTTGATTTTGGTTATGCAGTACGTGGATGTGTATTGGCTTGTATATCCTAATTTTGAAGATCATGTGGTATTTGGTCCCGTTGAGGTTGGAACTTTTGTTGGATTTTTGGGATTATTTTTATTTTGTGTATTTAAGTTTTTAACCAAGTATTCTGCTGTTCCAACAAAGGATCCTAGATTGCATGAAGCATTGGATCACCACATTTAATCGTGGCTGAAGGTTGGTAGATTTTCTAACAAATAGATCGCATAGGAAATAAAAACACCTAACAAAAATGCCAACGATAATTTGATTCTATCGTGCTTGTGGTGATGAATTTCAGGTAGTAAGTCGCTCAATGCACTACACAAAAATACTCCAGTTGCAAATGCTAGAATTTTACCTATCAGTGGTTCTTTTGCAGCCGTGAAAGTTCCTATGCCCCAAAAAGTTAATATAGCAATGGCTGGGCATACCAGAGCAAAAGCTACATTTACTAATGTTTGTTTTTTAGATCCTTGCATAGTGCCAGTTATAGAAAGTGCGTCTAGTGGTTTATGAAATAGAATAATCAAAAAAACACCAAGCCCTGCTAAGCTGTTGCCATGTGAAAGATCCGATTTTATGCTAGTGCCTAACGCTAGTCCTTCCATTGTACTGCAAACTACCATGCCTATTGCAATGGCTGGCCAACTTATGGCTGATTTATCTTTTAAGCTATGATGTTCACGTTCGTGGAAATGAAAAAACCTTAGCAGGAGTACCATGGTAATGATTCCAGACATCATATACCACATAACGTCTTGTGTGTTGTTTGTCATATGAAGGCTTTTAGGTAGAAGGTGGTAAATGGCAGTTCCTAATATAAAACCTGCCACAAAGCTCATCATGATATGTGTGCGTGTATGTGTTAGGTTGAGTATTTTTGGTAACATTCCACCTAGTATTGATACACTTATTATTGCCAATGAATATACAATTAAAAGTCCCATGCTGTGGTGATATAACATTTCATTGTATCTAAACCAAGCAACATGTTGTGAGTTTCTTAATTAGACAGGGTGTTAGCTGTGTTTTCTATTTGTATGATCCTGCAAATAAGATGCAGAAGATGTGTAGTATTATTCCAGGTACTACAAAAAGAGCATAGCCAATAGATGTGAATATAAACCAAAATATACCTCGTATTGGTTTTTCTATATATAGATGTCCTAACCCAGGAATAATTGACAGTGCCATGGCTACTCCAGGGCTATATGTTTTAGGAGTAGATATTGAACTACCTAAAGTGCTCTGACAGTATCTGCATTTTATGGCATTAATTTTAATACTTTCTTTACAGTAGGGGCATAATTTTTGGGTTGCCTGTGAATTTTCATTTGGTAGAAGGGTATCCATAAACAAAGATTGTAATACATAAATACCACAAGTGAAATATGTAAGTTGTTGTTACTATAAACGCTGGCAGCCGTTAGGCTGCAAATGGATCAAACCGCAGGTAAGTAGGTGTGTTTGTAGTCTACCTTGAACGTTGCTTTGGCTTTTTTAGTAAGCACACACTAGCTCCACTTTGACCTACGGTCGGGCCGTTACGCTACGTGTGCTTACTAAAAACGAAGGGCCTTTATGGTGCGGGCGGAGGGATTTGAACCCCCACGCCGTAAAGCACTAGATCCTAAGTCTAGCGTGTCTGCCGTTTCACCACGCCCGCATATTTTATGAATTCTCAATCAATTTTTTATAATCTTTTGCCTTTAGAAGTTGTACCAATTCTCTTTCGTTATCCATTTCAATTCTTATAAGCCATCCATCGTTCATTGGGTCTTCGTTAAGTATACCAGGTTCATCAATAATAGAGCTATTGACTTCAACTACGGTGCCGGATACAGGTGCAAAAAGATCATTTGCTGCCTTTACACTTTCAATAGATCCGAAGGGGTCACTTTGAGCTAGTTTCTGACCTTCGTCAGGCAATTCAACATAGACTATTTCGCCCATCTGATCTTGTGCAAAATCAGTGATACCTACGGTGACGATATTTTCGTCAACGCTAGCCCACTCATGTTCTTTCGTGTAATAAAAACCATCAATAACTTGCATGAGAATCCTCCAAAAATATCAAATTAACAAATTTTTTAATTTTTTAAACTATCCAGCTAAGACCCTATCATGATGGGCACCACTGGTACAACACCAGTAACTTTTTTATTGCACACAGCTTCAAGGTGTATTGTTATCTTTCTTTTTAACAAATGGGGTTGGAACAATTTTAGCCTTTTTATAAGATTTTCTAGCTTCACAGTTTATTATTTTATCAACAATACCAAATTCTTTATCCACGTATCCAATTCCTATAGGAAGTTCTAAGGTGGGAGAAAAAGTTCCACTAGTCACTATACCTATTTGCCTTTGGTTCATTTGTTTTTCATCCTGGGAAAACAATTTGTAACCTTTTCTGGGTATGCCTTGCTCTTGAATAAACCCTACAAGTTTCCTTTTAACACCATCTGCTTTTATACGATTCAAAGATTCTTGTCCAATAAATGATTTGTTCAATTTTACTACAAAACCCAGCCCTGCTTCGAAAGGATTTGTATCTTCCGAAATTTCATTTCCATATAGAGGGTATTTCATCTCCAGTCTTAGGGTGTCCCTGGCACCTAAACCTATTGCCTCTATGCCTAGATCTATAAATTTATCCCAGAGATCTACAATTACATCACTTGGTGCAAATATTTCCACACCATCTTCGCCAGTGTACCCAGTTTTAGCAATTAACATTTTATTTTTATTTACAAACATAAAAGGGCGAAGTTTTGTTAGATCAAGGTTTAATACTTTGTCAGCTAGGGTAACTGAATTAGGACCTTGAAGTGCAATTTGATCATAGTATTTGGTCTGATCTTCTATAGTAGAGCCGTTGTTATGCTCAAGTACCCAAGTAAGTATTTTATCTTTGTTAGCTGCGTTTACACAAATCATGTAATGATTATCTTCAACGCAATAAACAATTATATCATCTAAGATTCCTCCCTTGTGGTTGGTTATAAGGGAGTATTGAGCTAGGCCTGGCTTTAGTTTTGATACATTGTTTGTGGTTAAAGAATCTAGTAGTGAACTTGCTTTAGAGCCTTTTAAAGAAATTTCTCCCATGTGTGATACATCAAACAATCCTGCGTTTGTTCTTACGGTGTTGTGTTCGAATCTTATGCCTTTTTTATATTCAACTGGTAAACTCCACCCATTAAAATCTATTATTTTAGCATCCAATGCCAAGTGTCGACTATGTAGTGTGGTTTTCATACGCCATCTTCTATTTTACTTGCTAGGTATAATGTATTTTGCATTAGCATTGTAACCGTCATAGGGCCTACTCCTCCTGGAACAGGTGTAGCGGCATACACATCCAATTCTTCAAACTTCACATCACCGCATATGTTGCCCTTATCTCGATGTATACCTACATCTATTACTGTTGCAGTTTTTTTAAATGCTGATGCTCCTAGGAATCGTTTTTTTCCAGCTGCTACTACAACAATATCTCCTTGTCTGGTGTAACTTTCTAGATCATTTGTTTTAGAATGGCATGTAGTTACGGTGGCATTTTTATCTAATAATAGTTTAGAGATGGGCTTTCCTACCAGGTTACTTCGACCTACCACTACTGCATGTTTTCCTGATATAGGAATTTCATAATGTTCTAAAAGAGTAATTATGCCTTCAGGTGTGCAAGGAGATAGAACATGATCTCCAACAAATAATTTCCCCATATTTTTATGGTTAAAACAGTCCACATCTTTTGTTACACTTATTTTATTAATAACTTCTGTTTTGTTATTTTTCTTAGATAGTGGTAACTGAACTAGTATTGCATGAGTATTTTTGTCTTGGTTGAGTTTTTCTATTAAATCTAACAAAATTTTTTGGGCTTGAGTTATAACGTTTAATTCTGCACTAATACCTAGTTTTGTAGCAACGTTGTGTTTGCTGTTTACGTATATTTGACTGGCTGGGCTGTCCCGCTCTAATATTATTGCAAGTTTTGGAGGTTTTTTGTTTCGTGTGACAAATGCTTCGACTTGCTTTTTTATCTTTTTTTGTAATTGGTTGGCCAGTGTTTTGCCGTCTAGAATTTTCATAGGTATTTATTCTGATGGCTGGGCATGTTTATTTTTTTAATTTGTTTTTATAGAGGTTATTTAATATTTGGAAAAACTCTCTTCTTATGTTGTTTTCATAAATGAACTTATACATTGCCTTCAGTTCTGGGGACTGTCTGAATTTTTTTATTGTGGTAGGTGGTTCACCCATTTCTTCACATTCAATTTTGTTTTTAGATTTAGAGTACCAAATTTCTGACATGTGCACATGGATACATCATTTTGCAAGCTAGTTCAAGGAAAATTTAAGGCCCTTCGTTTTGACAAATGCTTGATTAGCATAGCGGCAAGCCGCAAGGCTTAAAGCGGAGCTATGAAAGCATTTGATCAAAACGTTGTGCAACGTTCAAGGTGCACTATAAACATATTTTCTTAGCCCTTTGTCAAAACGAAGACCTTTATGTGAATCTGTTGGAACTTACCTTGAACGTTGCATAACTTTTTTAATAAGCACACATTAGCTACACTTTGACCTTCGGTCGGGCCGTTTCGCTATGTGTGCTTATTAAAAACGAAGGGTCTTAATATATAGAATGCCAATACAGATGCAATTAAACCAGACAATACCTCCATACCAGACATAAATTCAAAAGGAAGAATTGTTACCAACATCAAAACAACAATTCCAAAAACAGAGGAGAATAAAACACAAGTCCTGTTAGCTCTACTATAAAACAATCCAAATATAACCGGTACAAACAAGCTTACTGTCAGAATAGAATAAAATATAGCCAATGCAGTTTCGACATTTGGTAATAATATAGCCAGTAACATTCCAAAAATCCCAGCAACAATAGCTGTATATCTGGTTACTTTTAATAGCTTTGTGTCAGTGGCATTTTTGTTTACAATTCGCTTATAAAAATCTTTTGCAATAGAAGTTGTCAACATAAACAAAATGGCATCGGCAGAACTTATTTCAGCAGACAACACAGCAGCCAAACCTAGCATTGTTACCCAATAAGGCAGAGTTAAAAAAAGCTCAGGTAGAGCGAACTCAGAGTTAGATAAACCAGGCTTTATTATGCTAGTAATTATACCTAGAATTGTGGGTATGAATGCAAATAGAATCAATAAAACTCCACAAACTAAAAGTCCTTTTTTAAGGTGCTGTTCATCTTTTGCTGCAAATGTTTTTTGTAAAATACCGGGAGAAATAATAAACGCAGGTGCTAACATAAAAAGATACATAAATCCAGATTCACTAAAGAAGTTATTAAAAGCTATATCGGATAAATTTATTTGGTCAAAGCTATAAAATATGGCTAGCATAAATCCAACAAATAACACAACCAACTGGGTTAAGTTTACCCAAACAGAGCTTAAGATTCCACCAGAAGCAAAATAGATAATCATAACCGAACCACCGATCATTATCGATAGCCATTTGGGATAAGAAAATAAAACATCTAATATCCAAGCAAATGCTATCAACTGCCCAGCCAGTATGCTCAATGAAGCAATTACTAAAATACTAGATATTAATATTCTTAATTTTAAACCATACTTATACTCAATAAAATCACCTAGAGTTAAAAGGTTATTTGTCTTAGCTATTTTCCAAATTTTTGGACCGATCCAAATTGCTAATATGATAGTACCTATCCCAGCAGAGCCTACCCACCACCATGCAGCCATGTTGTTTTGGTATCCAAGGCCAGTGGCTAAAACAGTAGAGCCAGCACCAATGTTGGCAGCTAATACAGTGGCACACAATAGCACCCAATTTAAACTTCTACTGGCAACAAAAAAATCTAAAGAAGTGTTTACCTTCTTTGAAAGTAACACACCCAATATCAAGATAAAAAGGATGTATATAAAAAAATATAGCATTGGTATTAGCGTTTTTTTATTAATTTTCTGTGTATAGTGCAAGGAACGTACATAAGTAACCAGTAGAATACAAACTGTAAAATTATACCTAGTACAAGCTTAAAAATCAGATAGTCACCATGAACTAGCCAATATACCGCAAAACTTGAAATAAAAACTATATTGTCAAATATTGCATTACTTGTGTCGAACACCACTCTTAGCAAAAAATGTATTAAAAAAAATGCAAACCAAACCCATGCAATAGAAGTTTGTATAAAGAAATTTGTTTTTTTAAGATTCATACGTTTCTGTATAAAAATATCTGTCGTACATAGCAGAGTAATTACTCCAACTTTGATTTTTCTCTTTATGCTCTTTGATAATAGACGAGACAGAATAGATTTTACTATCCAAGTCATCAATGTAGCTAAGCACCAGTGCTTCTAAAAACTTAGGTCTTTTTGGAGAGCCAAACTCCAACTTTCCGTGATGACTTAATACCATATGCTTTAAAATAACCTTTAGTTTTTCAGGAAAATTTGCGATCTCAGAAGATTTTTTTTCAATTAGCTCAGATGATAATGTAATGTGACCCACCAACCTTCCTACATCCGTGTACTTGAAATTTGTTTTGTACGAAAGCTCCCAAATTTTAGCAATATCATGATAAATCGCTCCAAATAATAATAAATCTCTGTTTAAAACCAAATAATGTTTGCTAACTTTAAGCATCAAATGACAAATACTCAACATGTGCTCCATCAAGCCTCCAAGGTAAGCATGATGAATGCTTTTAGCCGCTGGTGCCAGCATAAGTTTTTGTTTTATATCATCATCTGTTAGAGTATTTAACAAAAGAGTTTTTATAAAATTGTCCTCTACTTTTTCTACCATATCCATAAGTTCTTTATACATATCTTCTGGTTTTTTTTCAGAGGTTGGCAAGTAATCAGATATATTAATTGAGTTGTCATCCACTTGTTTGAAATTTTGAATTATTATTTGGTTTGCATCTCTAAAAACTTTAACTAGCCCTCTGATCTCAACAAAGTGGCCGTCTTCTATTTTACTTTTAAGTTCTGTATTGGCGTCCCAAATTTTAGCATCTATACTTCCTGTTTTATCTTTTAAAACAACAGAGATGTAGTAGCTACCAGTTTTGCTTTTAAGCAGTACAGCTTGATCTACAAGATATATGCCATAGACTTGCTCATTTTCTTTGAGATTTTTTATAAACTGATGATCCACAAGCTTTCATTAAAAGTTTAGGTCTGCAAAGTCAAGATAAGAAACTACTTTGGTTTTAATACACGTTCATATGATACTGTCGGCTTTTTAGATCTATTAATGCTTTTAGCCAAAATTACAGCAGCAACACTGGATAAGACAGTTATTTTCCAATTCTTTCTAATGTAGTTTTTAACACCTCTTGGCCTTTTATTCATGCCATTTATCAGGAGGTTATCCATTTCACTAAAATCTATGATAGTGTCTACGGATTGAGGAATAGAAACTTTTGTATCATCAGCATATTTGTTATTAACCCAGTTATAGCCCATAAGCTCTTCACCCGTTAGTATTCTAGTTTGTGTCGTACCATCTCTGTGAAATAACGTTATTCTGTAAGTACAATCCCTGAATATGTCGTAAGATATATCAACTGTATAGATCTTCTCACCGTTGAGCCTGATATAGTCTACACCTTCAGGTAAATTATCAGCATACCATTTTGATGTATCGTTTTTTATCTTCAAAGCTTTAGATCGTATTTTGTCCACTAATTCTGGGTTAAAAATAGGCTCCGAGTCTGTTATATGCCCACCATTAAACGCAATGAATTCTTTTATCCAATGATTTTGGTTATCTTCGTCTAGCTCTATTAATCTTAAATATGAGTTTGCTATTATTGCCCTCTTATCAGCTCTCCAGTCATATAAAAATCTCATATCAACAATTTCTTTTAAATTGTCTACGGCTTTTTCAAATTCATTATTTAAGTATTTTTTATGACTGGTAATTAATAAACGATGTAAACGATTATGTAATTCTGATTCATTACTAGACAATTCACTTGTAATTTTTGAATCGGCCGTCCCATTATTAATATAATTACTAGCATCTAAACCTTGTGCAAATATCGGATAAGGGTATAGAATTTTAATTATAATTAAAATTAAAATTAAAGCGTTTAACATAAAACCTCCTTGATTATATTAATCTAAATATCTAACCTTTATTTTTTTACTTTTATGAACTTTAATCTCCTTAGCATGGTTTGGATTTTGTATCGTGACAAAAAATTCTCCATCTCGTTTTACAATAGCGTACGAGTCATCGTTTTTTACAAGTACCGCAAAGTGATTGGCATCAACAGACGACCTTATAAGTTTTACTGAATCAGCTATTAATTCTGGTTTTTGATTGAATTCATCATTGGCTGTATACAAATTTACTACAGCCATCTGGTCTACCAATCCATTTAGTGAATCAAAATTAGATACCATTATAGGTACCAAAACATATCCTGGTGGTATAAAAGTGTCAGGAGTTATTTGAGGTTCTTCATCTGCTGCAACTGGCTTTTTTGATATATATTTAGCTGCTATTGCACATGCTGTTAAACTAAGAGAAATTAGTAGCAAGTTTAAAGTTTTTTTTGAAAGTAATAATTTTAGTTGTTCCATTGTTTTTGTTTTATCACCTCATAGGATTCTTTGTAGACATTGAATACTGAAAACATCATGCCAACTAATAAAAATGCAACAAGCATAAACTCTACTAATGCTTGTCCTTTTTTATTCAAATTAAAACACTTTCCCATACACGTCCTTTTTGTTTTAAAGTTGCTGTACATGTGTCTTGAATTACCAATAAATTTTTAAATTTATTTTTTATAAAATCAGGTGTACTTTTTATGGGACTTTGTGTCCATACAGCTTTAATTTTTTGGGATTTACTAAAGTTATCACCAGTGACGTATGAAGGCGTAATAGAGTTCTTGGGCTTTTTCTTTAAAGCTAGTTTTTTAGAATATGGAATATCTAAATTGTCCACAAAATCGTACATTTTATGTTTAATCAATTTTAATTTAACTATAGAGTTTATATGAGCTTGATTTAAGATAAGCTTTTGTTTTTTTGCCAAAGCTTGTTGCTGTGCTTTAATCTTTTTAAGAGCAGCAGTTAATAGCATTATATTGGGCACTTCTCCAAGAAGGGTCGCCTTGGCTAGTAACAACTTGGTTTTTTTACTTTTAAGTCTTAATGCAAGAGCTAAAGGATTCAATTTGGTTAGTATACTCATACTGGTTTTCATATCTTTTTGTAAGCTTATTAACTCAGATCTACATATGCTAAGTGCGATTGTTTTATCTTTTAGGTATAGACCTGATGCTGACAAACTAATTAAAGCACCTATCAACAAACTGGATAAAAACAAAAAGGTAACTAAGACTTGACCATTACTATTTGCTCTATGGTTCATTAAAGACTCCTTTTTCTTTTAAGGTTTTACCAAAGTAATGAGCCTTAACTATTGTGTAGGTTTTGTTTGAAGTTTTATTCACAGACGATCTAACATTTGTTAGGTATGGAAAAAGTTTTGTTAAGACGTCTATATTATTTCTTTTACAAGCAGCTTTATTATAATGCTTGCAGACCGCATATTCATAAGCAAAATGTTTAAGCCAAAGTTTGGCTTGTAGTGCCAACATTATATATACCCCAGTGAATATGGTAAGTAGTATCGTCGGTACACAGATTAAAAACTCTGTAGCAACCTGACCTTGGTTAAACTTATTCATCTTTTGCATCAGTTGCAGCTCCATCAAAAAAATTGCTTAAGTCTTTTTGTTTGTATGATCCTGCATTTACGTTTTGTAGCCTGGGTTTTCTGTCGCTACCTTTTAGTGCGTGCACCACTCTTGCAAATTGAGCTTGAACATTTTGCCCCAGTATTTTCATGACGCCTATTGACGCAACCGCCATTAAGGCCACTATAATTAGATACTCAACCAAACTTTGGCCTTTTTCCGATCCATTTCTTTTTTTCATTGTTACCTCCTGCTAAACTAGCTAAGTACTGATTGGTACAAAAATCGTGCCATTCTAGATGCAAATAAATTGGTCTAGAGTTTGAGTTTTTCTAAAAGTTGGAATAATGGTTTTGCATTTATTGGAAAAATTGGAAAATTGGACGCTGCACAACCAACCTGCGGTTGGAAGCTTTTGCCAGCCTACGGCTGGCTGCTTTAACAAAGCTTCTTTATAAATTTACTTGAGTTTTCGGCCGAGCCGTCACGCTATGTGTGCTTATCAAAACGAAGGGCCTTAAGCAAATCTGTTTATAGTCTACCTTGAACGTTGGGCAACATTTTATCAAATAATAGCTAGCTTCACTTTCGACCTTTGGTCTAACCGTTACGCCAGCTATTATTTGATAAAATTGAAGACCTTTAGAATTCAGGATTTTGTATTTTATATAAAGTATCATGAGATAATTTATAAGCTTTGTTTAAAGATTCTAAACTAATATGTTTTTCCTCTGATATATCAGCAATGGTTCTAGCCACCTGTAGCAAAGCTATTTTGGTTCTATTTTTTCTAGATATTTCTGGAAAATGACGATCCAAATTATCTTTAGGATCCAGCTTTAGAGTTTCGGTTGGCGTAAGCTTTCCATTCGGTACTATTTGTCCTCTGCTGCTCTTGGCAAATAACCTAGCTCTTTTCACAGTAGGGTAAATGTCAGCAGACTTAATATTTTGTGTACCAATAAATTCATCCGAGACATAAACTATTTGAAATCTATCAAAAACAGGACCAGATATTTTATCCAAATATCTCTGTAACCTGTACGAAGAACAAACACAATTTCTAGAATCATTTGGCAAATACCTTCCACACCTACATAAATTTGTGGTTGCTAAAAATAAAAAACTAGCTGGCATGATTCTAATATCGCCAGCTCTTGCAATATATACCTTTCCTTTCTCAAGAGGCTCCCTTAAAGCTTCTTGCACACTGCCCGAGTATTCCAACAATTCATCTAATATCAACACACCACCATGAGCTCTAGTCACAGCTCCAGGCTCTATTGGAGTTCCGCCTCCTATTACAGAAATATGACTACTTGTATGGTGCGGAGATTCTATTGGCCTCCACGTTAAATTTTTCCCCAACCTTCGCCATATAGATTTGGATTCAAAAAACACATCTTTGGTAGGATCTAGCAATGACTTAGAAATAATATCACAGCTAGTAGTTTTCCCTGTTCCAGGAGATCCAACGAATAAACAACTATGTTCTCCAGTAGCAATTATACTACAAACCTTAAACTGTGTTTTGGATATCAAGAGTTCAGAAGGCTTAGGTCTTTTGAAAACTATACTATTGTGTTTGAATTTTACATATTCTGGCTTTTCTATGTCACAGAGCTTATTTATCTGCAACGAATCAAGCCCTAAATCACTGCATAAACCTGTACAAAATATACTATTTATTTTTATATCACTAGTATCAGGAGGTGCTGTGACATCACCTTTTAAACTAAGCTGCCCGTAGAATATATTGGAACCTAATTCTACCTGCTTGGTTTCAGCCAGAATTCCAGCTGCTATCGCCAAATCCAAACCCTGGCTCTTTTTTTTAATATTATTAGGCTTGATGTGTACAATTATTTGATGCTTCTTAGGCCAATGAAAACCCTGATTTTTTAACGCAGACTTTATTCTGATGGCACTTTCTTTAATAGCATTATCAGGCAAGCCAATTATCTTAAGATCAGGCAACCCAGACATGAGACTTACATCGATCTCGGTCTGCATCAATTCACAATCATTATCAATAAAAGAATAAACACGCATAGAAATATAAGTCATGCAAATTCCTTGCCAATTTAAAAATGCATTTTATTGATGTTTTACGATCTGTTTTTCCAAAAATTGAATTAAAACGTACACTTCAAATCATATTGTTATATATTTTATATGTTGTATTAGAAGGAGATACCCCCAATATCTGAGCTTTCAGCCATGATCACCGACTATGCACTGGCAACTTTTAGCTTTATCTGGTGCTTTAGAATTTTTGGAATAATGTTGAACGGAAAACTGCAACTCTATCCATATTGCGTCGTGTTGTTAGCTATAAGCCAGGCTGCTTTAATTGGAGGCACTTATCATGGATTTAAGCAATTTTTTCCTTTGATTGTGCAGATATTTATTTGGAAGCTGGTGCTGGGTTTTATTGGAATTGCGGCTTGTTTTCTTTTGGGTATTTTGATTCAGCGTTTAGGTTTTAAGCTCAAAATTTTATTAAATACTATTTTTATTGGCGTGTATTTTGGGACCATGTTTTTTACTAGTAGCTTTTTGTTTAGCATATTGTGTTATCTATCTGTAGTTCTTGTATTGCTGCTGGTGTCCTTAAGAAGATCAAGAAACATGACATTATTTGCTGCTTTTAGTCTTATTGCAGCAGGATTTCAAATATCAGGTATTAGCTTACACATGTATTTTACCAGTAACGATATATATCGCTTAGTTCAAATTATTGGATGTTATTATTTTTATAAGCATGCCATATCTTTGGGGAAATCTGATGCAATGGCATGATAAGTATCCTAAGGGTGTTCCAAAAAATGTAAGTTCAAAATACGCCAGTGTTGCTGAGGCATTTGTGTCGGCTTGCAAAAAATTTTCTGAGTTTCCAGCATTCTACAGTATGGGTAAAACTTTAAGCTACCAAAAGATAGAGGAATTAACTGCTCATATGGCTGCATACTTTAAGAGCATAGGTTTGAAACCAGGAGACAGGGTAGCAATACAAATGCCAAATCTATTACAATATCCGGTTGTTATGTTTGGTGTGCTTAGAGCAGGCTTGGTTGTGGTGAACGTAAATCCACTTTATACAGCAAGAGAGTTAAAGCATCAATTAAGTGATGCAGGTGTCAGTTCAATAGTTGTACTGGCTAACTTTGTAGGTGAACTTGAAAAAGTTATTAAGGATATACCTTCATTAGAAACTGTAGTTATAACCCAAGTGGGTGATTTGTTAGGATTTCCAAAGAACATCATAGTAAATACTTTAGTGAAGTTTAAAAAAATGGTTCCTAATCATAATATTAAGGCTACAAGTTTTATCGATGCATTGAAAATTGGTGCCACCAAATCATTTAAAGATGAGTATACCAATTTTGATGATTTAGCTTTTCTGCAATACACGGGTGGCACTACTGGCGTTTCAAAAGGTGTGATGCTTACTAACAAAAATATTGTATCGAATGTAGATCAGATAGGTCTTTGGATGCAGCCAATTTTAGATAAAAAACGTGATGTGGTTATAACCGCATTACCTCTGTACCACATCTTTGCTCTTACGGTTAATTGCCTTGCGTTTATTAATGTTGGTGCTTTGAATATTTTAATACCTAATGCTAGAGATACTGCAAGGTTCATAAAGACATTAAAGAAAATCAAATTTACCATTATGACCGGTGTTAATACACTCTTTAGGAATTTGCTTAAAGAACCGGGGTTTGTAGACGTCGATTGGTCTTATACTAAATTGACCATAGCTGGTGGCATGTCGTTATCCAGATCTGTAGCAGATGAGTTTAAAGAAAAAACAGGCGGAAAGATTATTGAAGGGTACGGTCTTACGGAATCTTCTCCTGTGGTTACGTGTAATCCTGTGGATGGAACGGATGAAATAGGCACAATTGGCCTACCTCTTCCTTCTACAGAAGTTAAATTGATCGACACTGATACATCTAACTCAGGTGAGTTATGTGTAAAAGGACCTCAGGTTATGAAAGGATATTGGAAAAGGCCGGATGATACAAAAGAAGTTTTGAATAACGAAGGCTGGTTAAAAACAGGGGACATTGCCACTGTACAGCCCAATGGATTTGTTAAAATAGTTGATAGGAAGAAAGATATGATCCTGGTATCCGGATTTAACGTCTATCCCAGTGAGGTTGAGGATGTTTTGTGCTCTCATCCAGAAATAATGGAAGCATGTGTCATTGGTGTAAAAGATAAGAAATCTGGTGAGGCTGTGAAGGCGTTTGTGGTTTTAAAAGATCCAAATTTTTCCACAAAAGAGATAATTAGCTATTGTAAGGCTCATTTGGCGGGATACAAGGTTCCCAGGTATGTGGAATATAAGAAAGGTTTGCCCAAGACAAATGTGGGAAAAATTCTCAGAAGAGCAATGCGGGATGGTTAACTTAAAACCATTTGCTTGATTATGCAGATCAACTGACTTACTTTACTTCTCTATAGATTTTAGGCTGTACCGGCAGTTTGTGGTTGTTTTTTTTGTGCAGTAAATAGGAGAGCAATATGCTTGATGCAATAGATCAGATTTTAGCTAAGTTGGTGGGTTACGTTTGGAATATACCTTTAGTAGTTGTGTTGATAGGTTCGGGGCTTTTATTTACATTTTTGTTAAAAGGTGTTCAGTTTACTGCATTTAGGCATGCTATCGACGTTGTAAGGGGTAAGTATGATAAGAAGACTGACCCAGGTGAGATCACACACTTTAAGGCGTTGACTACTGCTTTATCTGCTACGATCGGTCTAGGTAATATAGCTGGTGTGGCTGTAGCTATAAATGTGGGTGGCCCTGGGGCTTGTTTTTGGATGATAGTTGCTGGGTTGGTTGGAATGGTCACCAAATTTTGTGAGTGTTCTTTGGCTGTCATGTACAGAAAGGTGGATTCTAATGGCAAGGTAGCTGGTGGTCCCATGTACTATATTCAGATGGGTCTGGGTGATAAATTTAAGCCCTTAGCAATTTTCTTTGCGTTTGCATGTATTGTTGCAACTTTTGGAGCTGGCAATATGTTTCAAACAAACCAAGTTGCTAGTGTGTTAAATAGTTATTTTGCTGTTCCTCAGGTTTTGACTGGGTTTGTATTAGCAACCGCAACCGCATTGGTGATCATTGGTGGTATTAAAAGAATAAGTAATGTCACTGGTTTTTTAGTTCCTTTTATGGCTGCTGTGTATATGGCTGGTGCACTGATTGTAATTTTAAAAAATATACCAGAAATTCCTGGTGTGATCGGTATGATTTTAGATGGTGCATTTAGTGGAACCGCTGCTGCTGGTGGTTTTGCGGGTGTGGCTGTTGCAGAAGTTTTAAAGCAGGGTGTTAGAAGAGCGTGTTTTTCTAATGAAGCTGGTTTAGGTTCTGCTCCTATTGCTCATGCGGCGGCTTCTACTAAGGAACCTATAAGAGAGGGTGTGGTTGCAACTATCGGACCGTTTGTGGATACGGTTGTAATTTGTATGATGACTGCATCTGTAATTTTACTTTCTGGTGCTTGGCCCGCTGACTCTGGCATTAGTGGAGTAAATTTGACCGCCATGGCTTTTGATAAATCTTTACCTGGGTTTGGAATGTATTTCGTTCCTTTTGCTGTGGCTTTGTTTGGGTATTCTACTATGATCAGTTGGTCCTATTATGGTGAGATGGCCACTGGATTTTTATTTAAGTCGAAGGAAGCTGTTGTATTGTATAAAATTATATTTTGTATATTTGCATTTATAGGTTCATTTTGGGCTTTGGGTCCGGTTTTGAATTTTTCTGATATTATGTTGGGTTTGATGGTTGTGCCTAATTTAATAGGTGTTTGGCTTTTATTTCCTAAGTTGAGAAAAGAGGCTAAGAGTTACTTTAGTCGTTTATCCAAAGGTGAGTTTAACTAAAGGTCTTTGTCTTATTACAGCAGTCTGAGCATAGAGCTTTTCGAGGTACGCCAATCATAGATTGGCTTGTGAAAGCATTAAGGCCCTTCAATTTTATCAAACAATAGCTAGCGTAACGGTTAGACCAGAGGTCTTAGGGAAGCTAGGTTATTGTTTGATAAAGTGCCAAAGCAACGTTCAAGGTAGACTCCAACAGATTATATAGTGCCCCAAAGTTTTTAGTGCAGCAAATTCAAAAGCTTCTACAAACCATACGCTCAGATTTATTATTACAAAAGTATATGAATGAGATATGTGCAGGCTTGTTGAAGTTTTGTCGAAGCGGTTAGTGAAGGCTTTTGTTTTGTTGGTTGCAATAATTTTGTCAAGTGGTCGGCCGAAGGCCGACAAATGCGTCCAGCCGCTAGGCTGGCAAAAGCCTCCAACCGCAGGTTGGTTAGGTGTGTGTTTTTTTAATGCTTTCTTTTATTTTTTCGTACGGTATGTTTCCTACTAGTTGTTCTTGTACTTTGCCATTTTTGTATAATATTAGTGTGGGTATGCTTCTTACGTTATATTTCGCTGGGGTGTTGGGGTTTTCGTCTATATTTAGTTTTACTACTGATATGTCTGGAAAGTCAGAGGCTATCTTTTCTATTGTGGGTAGTAGTGCTTTACATGGCCTGCACCATTCGGCCCAAAAGTCTACTAGGGCATAATCAGACTGTAGTACTTCAGACTCAAAATTAGAATCTTCTACTTCTTTAACTTTTTCCATTTTCTTATTCTCCGAATTTTTAAAACGAGAGTCTATCTAATTATAGGCTGGCATTCAACACCTTTTAAATTATCTAGCATAAAACTAGGAAGTTTAAATGCAGATGTGTGTATACCTGAATTGTAGTACTTGAACTTTATGCCAGATTTTTTTACATGTTCCAGTTTGAAATCTTTTACTGGGTGTAGGTTTTTTGATGCAAAAGAAAATGACCACAATCCAGATGTATATACCATGTTGTGGTAATTATATATTCTCACCACTTTAAATATAGAGTCTAAAAGATCGTACATTTTTTTTTGAAATTTAGAATTATAAAATGGGGACTCGAACTGACTAATTACAATACCATCTTTGGATAAAGTGTTATGTATGTTTTTATAAAATTCTTTGCCAAATAATGGTACTGATGGTCCGAAAGGGTCTGTTGAGTCAATCATGATAATGTCAAAAGTGCGGTTGGTTTCTTTGACATATTTACTTCCATCAAGTGTTAGCACTTCGACTTTTGGATCATCTAGTTTAGAAGAAGTTGTTTTTAAAAACTCTCTGCATGCTTCAAGTACTAGAGGGTCAATCTCGACTAGTACGCAGGATTCTACGCTTTTATGTTTGAGTATTTGTTTTACCGTTCCTCCGTCACCACCGCCTATTACCAGCACATTTTTAGGGTTTGGGTGAACAAACATTGGCACGTGGGTTATCATTTCATGGTAGATACACTCGTCTCGTTCGGTTACCATGATTATACCGTCATTTAGTAACATTTTACCAAAGCCTTTTGTTTCTACTACTTGTATGTGTTGGAAGTTGCTTTTTTTAGAATATAGTACGTCATTGACTTTGACTTTGGTTGCATAGAAATCTTCGTGCCGTTCTTCGACCCATAGCTCCATATCTTTTATGGTATCCATCTTAAGCTCCTAATTTATATAGCTATTTGTATTGGTTTAGAAAACTGTTTGTCAGGTTTAAAGAAGTTATAGAATTCTACATAGCATCCTTTGCCTAGTTTATGTCTTACTTTTCTTCTGTTGTCGTAGTTATATTTTTTAGGTGTGTTTTTAGGTTGGTATTGGACTATATCAAATGTATTTGGATTAAACACTTTTAGGATATTGTTGATCATAGACTGATATTCGTCATCTGAGTTAAAGACATGATTGGTTTCAAAGCTTGCATACGATGAGTATTTATTTGGTGTAACATGTATTGTATAGTACTCTTTATCTTTGATGGCGTTTAAAGAGTATCCTGGTGGGTTGAAATGATGCTGGTCTATATTAAAACCTTCTAAAATTTTGTCTAACTTTAATTGGGATATATTTTTATCAATAAATTTTGATGTAACTTCATCGGACAAATTGTGCATTAGAATTTCAAAGGTACAGTTTATAGAACTTAAAGAGGTATTGGTCTTGTTATAAAAAAGGCATACATGGTTTTCGTGATTGCTACCAAACATATATGCCTTACCTTCAATTATTTTGTTTAGTCTTTTTGCATCTTGATCGAAGGTATACTTTTGTTCTTTTGGAAATAGAGGGTTTTTTCTTTCATAAAAAATGTGGTTTATATCATCCTTTGGTATTTTCTCTAGTAGAAAGTCAAAAGAGTCGAGGATGCATGTGGTTCCGCATGTGATCATTATAACAGATGTGTCATATACAAACATTGAAGATTCCGATAATAGGTATGCGGTAACAAACTCATTCTTTTTTGAAGATAATATATCGGCACCTGACTTGTTGCATACTTCTTCAAAGTACTTCTGGGGCCATGATCTAAGTTTGTAGTTGTCCTTTAAGAGCAGCTCCAGTTTTTTTTCTGTGCCCTCGAAGTTTTTATCAAGGTTTGGCATTTTACAAGTTTGACTCTACAAAATTCCAGTTAATCAATCCCCAAAATGCATCGATATATTTAGGTCTGGCGTTTCTGTAATCTATGTAGTAGGCGTGTTCCCAGACGTCGCAAGTTAATAGTGGTATATCATCTCCGGTGATAGGTGTACCTGCATTTGGTGTAGATGTAATTTTGAGATTGTTTTGTTTGTCTTTAACCAGCCAAGCCCATCCTGAACCAAATGTGGTGGCTGCTTTGAGCGTGAATTGTTTTTTAAATTCGTCAAATGATCCAAAGTCTTTATTTATTTTATTTAGTAGATCTCCTTTCGGCTGTCCTCCACCGTCTGGGCTTAGGCAATTCCAATAGAAAGTATGGTTCCAAACTTGAGCTGCGTTGTTAAAGGTTCCTCCTTTAGAAGATTTGACTATATCCACAAGAGTTTTATCATCATCTGGTGTGTCCTTTATTGCCGTGTTTAGTTTGTCCACGTAAGCTTTGTGGTGTTTGCCGTAGTGGTATTCTATTGTCTCTTCTGAGATATATGGATCAAGGGATTTTGGGTCAAAGGGTAAATCTGTTAATGTTACTGACATTTTAAACCTCCTAAATTTTAATAATCTGGTCCTTCTGGCCCCCATGTATTTTCGGAGCCAGTATTGAGCACTTGGGGTGCTGATTTTAATATGGACTGAAATAGAAATCTTATATCAGACCATGCTTCATTTTCGATCATATTGGTAGGTATCCTTACAACAAATCTTCCTTTTGTGAAATGTAAAATATCGTTTTTTGATAGAACTTTTAGGTTGTGTTCTTGCAGTTGTAGATTTTTTACCACTTTGCGTGCTAGCTCTGTGTGGTGTCTACCTATTTTTTTGTCTATCGTAAGTTTCATATCCTAAGTTTTTTTGTTCTTAAGTAGCATCTAGGTTGTCTAGAGGCAACATTTAATCTTGTAATTTGGGATGTTTTTAGTTTACCATAACTGGTATGGGACTGCTCGATTTTTTATTTGGTAAGAAGCCTAAGGTGGTATTTAAGCCTGATGGCACTGTTGTACATAATCATAAGAAGAGCTATTGGGATAGATGGAAAAATAGGTTTCTTGGCCCTGATTATGATTGGAGAAATCATTCTGGTCTTAAGCGTATAAATAAATTATAAAGGTCTTCGTTTTGACACATGCTTGCTAGTGTAGTGAAAAAACCGAAGGTTTTGAAACTTTAACTAGGCGAGCATTTGATCAAAACGTTGCCCAACGTTCAAGGTAGACTCCAACAGATTTTGTTGTAGCGTAGCGGCAAGCCGCAAGGCTTAAAGCGTAGCTATGAAAATATTAGATAAAATGTTGTGCAACCTATCAAGGTATACTACAAACAGATTATCTACAGGTTTTAATTTTATCAAATATTTTCTAACACTATTTTTATGTCACTAAAGTCTTTTATTCTTGGACCTGTGTAGTTTGAAAAGATTTGTTTATTTAGTTGGTGTTCTCTTAGAATAAAGTTAATCTTTGCTGTTTTTGCACTGTCAAAGTCAACTTTTGAATCTCCTATGAGTATGGTTTCACTTTTATTTAAGTTGTATGTGTTTGTAAGCTCATCTATCCAACAGACTTTATTTTTTGGTGAGCCACATATTTCTATAAAGTATTGTTCTATTTCCAGAGCTTGGCATATTTTTTTAAGTTCTGTATGCGGGGTGCCTGATATTATGGAAAAGTGCATTTGTTTGTAATTTTCTTTTAAGAAAATTTTTATTCCTTTTATAAATGGAGCATCTATAATTTTTTTAAAGACTATTTTTGAGAATCTTTCTGATAGGGCAGATACTTGTTTGTTGGTTAACTCTTGATCTAGTAGTTTTTTATGGTATTTGTGAAATTTTTTTTGTCTTGATATGCCACCTTCTGCTGTGTAGTTGTCTAGAACTGTGTTGGCTATACTTTTTCCGTATGGTTTGTATAGTTCATAAAAAGCATGAGCTTTTATTTGGTTGCTTTCTATGATTACGCCATCAAAATCAAAAAATATATTAACGGTCTTCATTGTTGATATATATAATAAAATATCTAAGTTGTAGGCAGTCAAATGCACGTTTAAGGGACTAAAGGCTGGGTATTTTATCAAGTTGATGCTTACTAATTGTAGGTATAATATAGTAGTTTTAAGATGTTAAGTGTATTTAGACTGTTCTTGTATCTGTAGGAAACGGGGGAGTAATTTTAATATGAAATCTAAAACCTTAGTGATACTATTGGTCCTTTTTGTATGTCGTGTTGGCGTTACTTGGGAGCCTACGTTTTGGTTTGGCGGTGGTTCTGCTTTTGACAATATTAATCTTATTTCTTATGGGGATCTACAGAATACACAAATACAGCAAGAATTCCAGTTTGATCCTGGTCTGATGTTGACCTCCGGTTTGACCTTAACATTAACACCGCAATTAGCTTTGAATGTGCAGGCTGGGTTTTTAAAAAACACAATAGGATTTTCACCTTACATGAATAACCTAAATTTAGGCAGGGGCAATATTGGTCAAAATCGCATTGGTGGCGGGCCTACTTTTAAGG
Source organism: Bdellovibrionales bacterium (assembly GCA_965203875.1). Lineage (GTDB taxonomy): Bacteria > Bdellovibrionota > Bdellovibrionia > Bdellovibrionales > JAUICD01 > CBDANC01. The sequence goes on from OZ241914.1 coordinate 905,920, forward strand.
TTGGATTAACTTCCATGGATATATCTCCTATGGTTAGAGCTTATTTAACACAGCATTCACCGTCTGTTTATGTTGGAGTTGGGGCTAATATATCTTTTTTACTTCAATGTAGAGCTTATTATGATATTCATCAGCAGCAAAGTGGAACATCTTTTTACAACGAGCAAGCTTTAAACTGTTTAAAGGACGATAGTGTGCAGTCGTCTTCTTTTGTAGAGCTTGAAAGGACTATGGACATAGGTCTTCTAGTTGGCGCCGGTATTAGTAGTATGTATTCTGAGAATATGTATATATCTTTAGACGTAGCCTATAAGTATGGTTTAACCTCTTTACCTGAGTCCAAATTTTCAGGTGTCAAAGAGATAAAAAGAAATGCTATTATAGCTCTTGTGCATGTTGGAGTTCCTATATAGTTATAGTCCATTTTTTTCTAGCCATCGTTCTGCATCTATAGCAGCCATGCATCCGCTGCCTGCTGCTGTGACGGCTTGTCTATATACAGAATCTTGCACATCTCCTGAAGCAAAGACTCCTTCTACTGAAGTATATGTGGAGTTACTTTTTGTTTTTATATAGCCTTTATCGTCTAGTTCAATTTGGTTTTCAAAAATTTTGGTATTAGGTGTATGTCCTATGGCTATAAATAGTCCTTGGCACTTAAGAGTAGAAAGTTTTCCTGAAGATTTTAATTCGACTGCTTCCACACTTTCTTCCCCTTTGACGTCATTTATTTCTGAGTTCCATATTATTTCTATTTTTGGATTATCAATTACTCTCTGAGCCATTATTTTACTGGCTCTGAATTTATCTCTTCTGTGTACGACATATACTTTCTTGGCAAATCTGGTTAGGAAGTTGGCTTCTTCCATGGCGGTGTCTCCTCCACCAACTACTACTACATCGTTGTTTTTAAAAAATGCACCGTCGCAGGTAGCACACGCTGAGACTCCTTTGCCCATTAATCTGGATTCTGATGGAAGTCCTAAAAATTTTGCATTTGCTCCTGTGGATATGATTATGCTATGGGACTTATGGCATTTATCATTAACCCAAACTTCGAAGGGTTTGGTTTTAAAGTTTACTTTGGTAACATCGCTGGTTATGTATCTGGTGCCGAATCTGGCTGCTTGTTTTCTAAAAACTTCCATTAACTGAGGCCCTTCTATTTTATCTTCAAAGCCTGGATAATTTTCTACATCAGATGTAATCATTAGCTGGCCACCTGCACCGTATCCTTCAATGCATAGAGGTTTTAAATTAGCTCTAGCTGTGTATATTGCTGCTGTCAATCCTGCAGGACCTGATCCTATTATTATGACTTTTTCCATTCAAACCTCCATGAGGTTGTAATACTGTTGGCATGCAATTGTAAAGACTAAAGAAGTGTGATCCATGACAATTATTTATTGATCTAATCTAAAAATATTTCAATCTTACCAAATGCCATAAAAATGTATGGTAGACTGCTGACAGTCTTGGTCAAACAACTGACAAAGGAGTAATTAGTAGTTTGAAAAAGTTTTCTTTTTTATTTTGTTTTATATTTACTTTGAATGCACATGCTGGGATATTTGATTGTTTAAAAGCATTGATTGTGGCCAAGCCTGTAGGGTTGACACAGAAAAAAGCAGATAGCCTTAGTAAGGCAATTGTCAAAGGCAATACACGGAAAATAAAAAAACTTGCAAGACCAGTTTTAGTACAAGATCATGGTAATATCTTTAGTTATGCTGGTAGATCTCTAACTTATAAAAACAAAATAGGCATAGCAAATATTCCACATATTAAACAGAATAAAAATCATGGACCAATTGTTCATTCTATACCATCTGTCATATTTCTAAGCACAGGCTTAAGTTTGTTACCTGTTCCATACTTTGATTATGCTTATATATTATCACCTGCATTAGCATCGTTACAGCTGCTATTACTAGCGATGTCTGATACGATAGAATTGGGTGGAGGTATTGGTTCGCTTAAAATAACAGCTACGAAAGGGACTGGAAAACTAATTGTTAGAAAACGTACTAATGATTCTAAGGAATCATTTAACACAGCTTTAAAATATATAAAGGCAAATTCACAACAATTAGGTATCGATCGAAAATGGTTTAATAATCGCAATATCATAATACAGGATCGACCATTAGATAATCCAACATCTCAAACACCTGGCATACTATCTCGTATTGATAAAATGTTCAGTAGATCATCAGGTGATTCTGCATCTCTAGCTTCTTTGGTAGGGATAGTGTCTCTGATGACCAACAAACCAGTAAAAAGTAATGTGTCAATGACTGGAGCAATTAATTCATTTGGTGAAGTTCGTAGGATAGGTGGAGTAGAAAATAAAGTACGGGAAGCATTAATGTATGGTAACAGAATAATAATACCAAAAGGAAACCTTGATGATTTAAGTCATCTTCCAGAAGAATTTAGGAATGAACCAAATGTAGTGGCTGTTGAATCGGTCGAAGAAGCTTTAGATATTGCATTGGAAGATGATCCGATAAAGCAATTCAAGACAAATGACTTACTTTTGTTTGCAGCACATGTTGCAGCTAGTAGCAGTCCAGAAGCTGATGCTATCAAAAACTTAAAAATGCTTGTAGAAATGGGTTTTGATATTTCTATTGAAAATGAGAGTGACAAAAGTAAGTGGATCGAATTTTTCTGGTCTTACATTGGTAGATCTGAGATTTTGAATCAAAGGCAAACGGAAATCCTTAATATATTGATAGATGCTGGATTAACTGCTGAAGAACTATATTTTGATGATGGCCAGTCTCCTGTACATCAGTCACTTTTAATAGGTGGTAGTGATAAGTTTAAAACTATTCTGAATTCTGGTTTGATTACCCGAGACAATGTAGATATGAAGTTTTATCCTAGAGATTTTGATTCACAAAGAAAGTATCTAGGTAAGCAATACGATAATACTAAGACAACTTTATTACATTGGATAGTTGGTAAAAAGAAAAATGATAGGATTCCACATGATATTTCTCCTCTTATTGCAATGGATGCTGATCTAGATGTGACAGTTGATATTGATGATGAGCAGGATGTATATTCTCCTATAGGTAGAACTCCTCTAGAAACTGCTCAAAAAGCAAATAATTATCTAGCTGCGGTAAGTTTATTAGAAGCTGGAGCTAATACAGAAGATTTTGATATAAATGCCAAGGTCAGTGCGTTTAGTGATTTCACTCTACTTCAGCAGGCTTGGTATGAGTACGTTTATCAGGATAAACTGTATTACAGTACTAATATTGGAATCGAACCCATAGAAACATTAATTAGTTTTGGGGCCTCTCTTCATGTAGAGAATCAAAATGGTAAAACACTGCTTGAAGATATAAAATCTTATATAAGGACTGCTAGATTTAGCATAACACATCATCTTTACAGGCCGTTTAAAGAGCTAAAAAAACTCAAAAAGTTGTGCAACGTTCAAGGTAGATTATAAATAAATCTACTTAAGGCCCTTCGTTCTGACAAATACTTGTTAGTGTAGTGGAAAGACCGGAGGTCTTATAACAAAACTAAGCAAGCATTTGTCAAAATGAAGAACTTGAATTATGATGAGAAGTCATGCCTGCTGATTTTAGTCTATTTGATTTTTTTAACTTCAGATCTTTTTTAGATAAAGTTTCAAATAGGTTAGCTGTAACTTTTATTATTTCTTATTTAATCTCAGGTAGTTTGTTTTTTGTTTTATTTCTAATCCCAGCTTCAGATTATACTGGTTGGGGCTTACTTAAAGAGATAGCACTGTACTGGTTGGTTATGCTATTTGTACCTTTTATAATAGCCTTACTAGCTGGATTTCACATCGTTTTTTTGTTGGTTGTATTGGTTGCTTTTTGTATACCATCTGTTTTGCTTTGGCTTAGTTACAAAACTGCGGACAAACCTATCGGCTATATATTTTGTGCACTAAGTGCTGCGTGCACTGCTACACTTTGTGGTGGGAGTATATATATACTAGGTCAGGCAGGGTAAAGTTTAGCTGACAACAGGGCCACCTTGTAAAGTCTCACCTTTAAAGATAGTTTCCATATTTTTGATAAAACTCAGTGCTAGTTTTTTTACTTGTGGGCCTTCTGGTATTTGTAAGTACTTATTATCTACACCATTGCAAGTTTTTGGAACATAAAATCCAAATATTGGATGTTTTATTAAATCTTTGCCTATTCTATTTTGTTGAATATTTTTTACCAGCGTTCTGCTGACTTCTATTGGAAACCTACAGCCTGTTTTGTAATCTCCACCGGTCCAACCTGTATTTAAAAGCCAAACGCTGGCTTTGGTTTTTTTAATATATTTATCCAGTAATTTGGCATAGGTCATAGGGTGTCTTGGCATAAATGGAGCTCCAAAACACGAGCTAAATACATGTTCAGGTTGTTTTATACCCAGCTCTGTTCCGGCAACTTTTGCTGTGTATCCTGAAATAAAATAGTATATTATTTGTTCGTTGTTTAATTTAGCAACTGCAGGTAGTGCTCCAAATGCATCTGCTGTTAAAAATATAATAGAGTTAGGGTGCTGGGCACTCTGAGACTGTTCAAAAACTTTACTCAATGAATCTAATTCATAAGAACCTCTGGTGTTTTCTGTTTTGGTTTTATCGGCAAAGTTGACTGTTCTTGTGTTTTTGTCCATCACAACATTTTCTAATATAGAACCAAAGGAATTTGCTGCTTTAAATATTTCTGCCTCTTTTGTTTTGGATAGGTCTATAAGTTTTGCATAACAACCACCTTCTAGGTTGGACAATCCATTTTTTGACCAGATAATTTCATCATCACCTATTAGGTAACGATCTAAAGAGGTAGACAAAGTGGTCTTACCTGTTCCAGAAAGGCCAAATAGTACGCATGAGTTAGAGCCATCATTTAGGCAATTTGCACTAGCATGCATGGGTAGAATATCATGCTTGGGTAAAAAATAGTTACACATAGTAAAGCAAGATTTTTTAATTTCACCAGCATACGCTGTACCAGCTATACATATCTTCAGGTTAAGTAAATCAAGTGCTATTATTACATCACCACCTGTATCTATGCCGTAATCTTGGGTACTCTTGTATGGATCATGGAAAATATGTATCGTTTTTTCTGTCTTTAACAATCGTTGTGTCAATCTTTCTTCTCTAAACATATTTATAGCAAACAATGCATGCCAAGGCGAAGATGTATAGATTTTTACTTTAAGGCCACCTATATACCCTTCGTATGTATAGCATTTTTGTTTTTGAAGTTTTAACTCCATCTTTTTAACTAGTAGTTCGAAAGTTTCAGCTGCTAGTTTTTTATTTATTTTCCCCCAGTTTATTTCTTTTAAAATTTCTTTTCTCTCTACAATGTATCTGTGTTGTGTAGCTCTACCTGTATACTTTCCAGTTTCGACTACCAAAGCCCCATCTTTGCTTAGGTGAGCCAATTTTTTTTGGAGTATTTCTTCAATAAGTGTCAATTTATTAATCATGCTTTAACCCTAGGTATTGACTTATGTTGTATGTAGAGTGTAGCAATAGAGCTTTAAATTTTATATTTCAAGTAGTTAGGAGAAAAAAATGGAAACTAATATAGCCGGTAGTGAAAACCTGCCTATTGTTCAACAAAATGCCCCAGAATTTACTTTGGATGCTGTAGCGAATAACGAAATAACCCAGGTATCTTTATCAGATTTCAAAAACAAATGGGTATGTTTGTTTTTTTATCCTTTAGACTTTACGTTTGTGTGCCCAACAGAAATTATAGCCTTTTCTGACAGAATAAAAGATTTTGAAAAGTTAAACTGCCAGGTGCTAGGAGCTTCGATAGACAGTGCATACACACATTTGGCTTGGGTTAATACTCCTAGAAAGTCAGGAGGTTTGGGTGAACTTAACTTTCCTTTATTGGCTGATACAAAACGTACTCTTGCTAGTTCTTGCAGGGTGCTTAGCGAAGCGGGTGTTGCTCTTAGGGGGCTTTTTATAATCAATCCAAAGGGAAAAATAGTGTATCAGGTTGTTCATGATCTTGGGGTTGGTAGATCAGTTGAAGAGACACTTAGAGTGTTGGAAGCGTTCCAAACTCATGAAAAAACTGGGGATGTATGTCCTGCTAATTGGAGTAAAGAAAATAGTACGACTATGAAACCTAACCCAAAGGATTCTAAGGCCTATTTTGAAAAAGCATAAAATACCAAATTTCCCCATACTTGTGTTCTGATCAAGCTTACGCCATATTTGGTTAGCATTTTTTTAATAGCCGGATGGGGATGGTTGTATCGTTCTGCCCTGGCACTGCTAAATGCCATCTTCAATTTTTTAGACTTTCTGATGAATTTTTCAGATGTGCTCATTTTGGAGCCATGGTGTGCTAGTACCAATAATCTTTGATCGCCTACTAGGTTAATCCATTTTTTCTCTGATTTTTTGTCAGTATCTCCAGGTATTATAATATCTTCGTTGTAAAACACCCTGGAAGCTTGGTTGCTGTTTTTGTATTCTGATGGAGTAAACTCTCGTAAGATTTTTTTCACACCCAAGTGGCATTCATTTAAAAATAGGAATCTTTGTTTTTTTGGGTTTGTGTCTCCGTTGGGAGGTACCAGCATGCAGGCATTGTGTGTTAGTCTTTTTAATTTTCTTGTAAGGTTTATGTGATCCCAATCCCAGTGAGTAAATGAAAATATATTATCTTTACTACCGCATGTTTTTAGAAATTTTCCCTTATCGATAAATTCTCCGCCTGCATCAAAGTGGTAGCATTTGTCATACGAGACGTATGATACCATTAGACCTTGTCCCACATTCCAAATTATCCATCTGTCTGGCAGGGCGTCTGCTAGGGTGACAGAAAATAATAAAACATAAAGTGTAACTAGTGTTTTCAAACTTTTATATTCCTTCTCTGCCAGAGCCTATACGCCAATATGGCCAGGTGTAAAGTTATTAGATAGAAAAATATTGTTATGTAACTAAAATTTGGGTCTGATTTAAATAGGGGTATATTATTTGATAATATAGATAAAAAAGACAAAAGATAAGACCATGCAATGTCTGTAATGGGTGCTATGAAATTAAAAATTATTGAAAGTAATGTTAGAGGAAAGAAAATCATACCAAAAATTGGAAGAATTACCGCATTAATCAATATCACCATAGGGTGAGGGGTGCTGATATTTGCCAAAACCGGTAACATAACCAGGTATATACAAGTATTTTTTACTAGTATATTTTTGTGTTTGCCAGATAAACTAATACCAAGTGCAGCCGACCAACTTAACATAAAAGAAAAAGAATCAAACCATCCGTGAAACAAGATCAGGCATAAAAATGAAACGTGCCATACTAACATGTCTCTGGTCCACATTAGGCTAAGCCTATTATCTACTTTTCTTATAACAAATGATAAAAATGCTCTAACTACCGGAGGGTTAAAAGAGGTAGCCATAGAATAAATTCCCAAAATAATTATTTCTAAAAAAGTTGGGATTCTTAATTTTTTTAAAAAATTGCCAATAAAACTTAGATGCGTGCCAGATACAACAAACACATGTACTAAACCAGTAGTAACCAAAATTTTATGCAAGTCTACGTTTGAAATTCTTTTGCCACAACCAATAGCCTCGTATATCTCTGTATATTCAGAATCAGGTACCATACCCAAACACAACTGATGCAGAGAAACTACGGTATCTGCAAAATAATCGTGCAAATCTAATTTTAAGATATTAAATAGAATTAAAAATAAAACTAGACTAATGGCCACTATGGTTAGTTAGTGAATGCTGTTTACAAAGTCTATATGAAAAAAATTTATGTCATAAATACATCATAAAGACTGGCATTTTAGAGGTATCAGAATGCTTTTAAAACAGATCGCTATGCTTTGGAAGAAGCTAGTTGTCTGTTTCGTTGGCAACTTACTTAACCCCTTGTAATGTTAAGGAATTGAAGCTGACAAATCGGGTATTTCCACACCATGTGTGGATAAACAAAAATTGGCTACCCTTGTCATGCACTAATTGTTAAAATTACTTGCTGGGGGTGTAGTTTGCTCATTGTCTTTTTTACATTATTTCTAAGTACTGCTCATGCGGACAACATGATTTTTGAGGAGTTGTCTGACGAATTTGAAGAGCTAGATTCTGGTAATTATGTAGATGAAGGTGTGGTTGAGGATGGTGATTTTGATGATGCAATAGAGGATGAGTCCGTATCAGATGCTGATGATACTGTTTATGTAGATGAAGCAGGCGAAGCTAAAACGGATGATGCTTACTCAGATGAAGTGGATGCAGCATCTAGATCAATAGATAGCGTGGAAGACGACTATGTAGATGATAACACTGACGATTATGCCACAGAGGATGGGGAAACTGAAGAAACTAGCGAAGACATAACTTTTCAAGATGATGAATATTTAGATGGTGAAGTTGTATCGGATGATGAGGAGTTTTTGGATGTGGCTTCGGAGCAGGATAGGGATATTGCGTCTGAAGATGAGGAATACTTTGATGTTGCAAGTGGTGTGGACGCTCCAGATGTAAATTTAGAAGCATATCTAGACAGGGTATTTAATCAGTATTCAGACAGACTGGATCAGAGTCGATGGTCGGAGATGATAGGTAAAGATGGTGTAAGTGAAGTTTACTCCATACAACCTGGAGATACTCTTTGGGATATTAGCTCAACTTTGTTTGGCAGCGGATATTTTTGGCCGAAAATATGGCAAGTCAATTCTGTCTTATTAAATCCGCACTTTATACTTTCTGGTGGTGAAATTAGATTTACGCCAGGTAGTTCGTCAAATGCACCCAGGTTGGATTTGGTTACTGAGGACGAAGTAGGTGCTGACAGTTCTGGTTTGTTCACCAGTGCTAGTATTCCTGATCTGCCTCCGGCAAAAGAAACCAGGTATTCTAGCCTGCCGCCTAGTTTGCCTGGGATGAACTTAAATTTACCAAAGTTCGAAAGGGTACCTTACTCTGGTGTCACTGTTGATGATTTTAGAGATGTGTTCGGTACCGAAATACCTATAAGGTCCTATTTAACAGAAAGAAGACCATCATCATACGGTAGAGTTGTGGATATAGAAGAATGGGACAGTGTTGCAACACATAAACAGCATGTTTACATAGAGGGAAGAGGCTTATCTGTAGATGAAAGCTATTTGGTATTTAATGATGATGAAAGTATATCGCATCCTACTAGAGTTACTTCAGCTGGATACCTTGTAAGCATACAAGGTATTGTTAAAGTACTAGAGCATGTCGATCCAAAGAAAAATTTGTATAGAGCTATAGTGGAGCACGCTTCTAATCCTATATACGTTGGTTCCAACATAGGAACACTAGATGATAGTTTAAGATACAACTTGTTAAGTACAGATCAACTTAGCGGAATTAGGGCAACTGTTGTGTCGGGTTTTGAAGGCAATGCCAGGCTATTTGTTGGCATGAGTGAGTTATTGTTTTTAGATAAAGGGCAGAATGATGGAGTGCGTGTAGGTGATATGATGTCAGTTATCAAAAAAGACAGTGGCCAAAACAGAAGTAAACAAACTGTTGGAACTATCAAGGTTGTTAAAACTACTCCTGCAAGGTCTACGGCTGTCGTATTAAGTGCACGAGATATTATATCACCGGGCGATTATACTCAGAGGCCAAACTAGAACACCTGTATTGTGGTGTTAATAAGCATCTTTTGAAATAAATCCTTTTACAAAAGTTAGGATTATTATTTTGAGATCAAAGATAATTGACCAGTTGTTTATGTAGTGCAGATCAAATTTTATTCTTTTATTTATATCTGTGTTGCCTCTGTATCCATTTATTTGTGCCCACCCTGTTATACCTGGTTTTATCTTATGTCTTTGTGTGTAGCTTAAGATTTCAGACTTGAATTTTTCTACAAACACAGGTCTTTCAGGCCTAGGACCTACGATACTCATCTGACCTTTTAATACATTAATTAATTGCGGCAGCTCATCCAGTGATGTTTTACGCATAAATTTTCCGAAAGCCGTGGTTCTACTGTCGTCTGGTGTTGTCCATACAGGTCCTGTGTCAGCCTCTGCATTTGATTTCATGCTTCGGAATTTATACATTTTAAAGGGCACCCCATCCATTCCGGTACGTTCCTGTAAGTAGAATACAGGTCCATGGGAGCTAAGTTTGATCAAAATACTAAAACAACAAAAAATAGGTGCAAACAATATCAAAGCCACAACTGATGTTACTAGATCCAACACTCTCTTTATAACTAGGTTAAAACCATAAAGCACATGTTGGTTTGCAGATAAAATTGGAAAACTACCAATTGTACCAATTTCAAGTGCCAATATAGCAAAATGTGATATGTTTGGTACAATGTGAGTGTACACATTCTCTTTGGATGTTTGATTTAATATATCATTTAAACTACTAGAGTCTCCATTGTCTAAACATACTAGTACGTCTTTTATTTGAAGTTCTTTGATAATATCACTCAGTTTTTCGCTTGAAATTTTCTCTAATGGAATTATTTTGGCGACTTCTAAACCAATATTTTCTAATTCTGTTTTAATATCGGCTGCAATTTTTTGGTTACCTATAATTAAGGGTTTTGTTTTTGGCAGAGATTTTTTTTGAGACTTTATAATAAACCTTTGAACAATCAAAAGAAGAATCATTATTAAAAAGAACAATAAAATTACACTTCTGGACATAGAGTCTCTTGCTAAAAAATGTATTCCAATAACAGATATTGAAAATGCAACAATGGCCCCTTTTATGATAGGCAACACTCCAATTTTGTAGGTGCTGAATATGGATGTGGATATGTCTAATTTATAGACTCCAGATAATTCCATACAAAAATAGCATACTAAGCTTATCAATAAGCCAAATAGTATATACATATTTGTATTGACGTTTAGCTCTAGGTTTGAAAACAAATTAAACCTGATGTAGCAGGCCGTACCCCATGCCAACAAAATAGTTAGTATGTCTATAAATTTTAGTAGTGGGTTAAAAGGATGTTTTATCATATCTTCTATTTATTGATTTAACACATACAATACAATAGAGTCACTAACAAGGATGAGAATTGCAATAGTACATGATTGGCTTTGTGCCTATAGGGGTGGAGAAAGGGTATTATTAGCTCTTTCTAATATGTTTCCAGATGCACCTATTTATACTCTTATACACAATAAAGGCAATGTACCAGACACACTGTCAAAAAGAGTATTTAAAACTTCTTTTTTACAAAAAATCTACCAAATTCACAGGTTCTACAAGTATTTTTTGCCAGTTTTTCCTTTGGCAAGTGAGTCTTTAATAGACAGGCAGTATGACTATATACTTTCCACTTCTTCGGCAGTTTCAAAATCTGTCAATACCAAGAAAGCAAAGCATTGGTGTTATATTCATACACCTATGAGGTATGTGTGGGACAGATTTGACGATTATTTTGGAAAAGATTCTAGGTTTAATCCTATTCTGTCTAGTTTACTTTTCAAGCCAATGGCATGGTATTTAAGAAAATATGATGTTTTAACTGCCAATAGAGTAACCACCTTTGTTAGTAACTCAGAATTTGTAAAAGACAGAGTTTTAAAATACTACCAAAGAGATTCTGAAGTTATATACCCTCCAGTGGATGTACATAACTTTAGTATCAGTAGTCATAATAACAGGGATTATTACTTATTTTTTTCCCAGTTGGTTCCCTACAAAAAGGCTCATCAAGCTGTACTAGCCTGTAACCAGCTTAAAAGAAAGTTGGTAGTGGCTGGCATGGGTAGTGAGTTAAATTTTTTAAAAAGGATTGCTGATAGTAGGTATGTCACGTTTTTAGGTCACATATCTACAGATAGGAGGCAACAGTTGTATGCCAATGCTAAGGCACTTCTGTTTCCTGGTGTAGAGGATTTTGGCATAATTCCTGTTGAAGCTAATGCAACTGGACTACCTGTTATAGGTTTAAAAATGGGTGGACTTAATGAAACTCAGACCGATGAAACCTGTCAATTCTATAATAATCAAACTGTGGATGATTTAACGCAGGCTATTTTGGATTTCGAATCTAGAAAATTTGATCCAGATAAAATAAGAAAACAGTCGTTAAAGTTTTCTCTAGATAACTTTAATCAAAAGATAAAGAAATCTATTAGCACTTTTTTAAAAGTATGAAAGATAAAATTTATATATTAAAAATTTTGATAAGCGGTCTGTTGATCTATTGGCTCTTTGCTAGTGGTAAATTTGATGCAAGTGTAATACTAAAGCTATCCAATCCCATTCATTTACTATATCTATTGATTATCTATCTATTGCTCTTAATAAGTAATAATACTAGATGGTTTTTAATTTTAAGGTCGTACAATTTTTCTATTTCCTGGTTAAGTTGTATGAAACTTACTTTTATAGGTTTATTTTTTAATTTTTTTGTACCTGCTGGTAGCTTAGGTGGCGATTTAGTAAAAGGGTATTATTTAATAAAAGATAATAGTAATAAAACTAATCTGGCTTCTAGCATATTGTTAGACAGGTATTTTGCTCTGTTTGCTATGGCAGGTACAAGTTTATTTGTGTTGTTACTAGGCAGTCATAACTTTGGTATACTTATCTTTACTGGCGGATTATTTTTGTTGTGTTTAATATTTTTTTTAGCTTTTGTCAGTAATTCTGTTTATAAAATTCTGGATACTTTACTCTATCAAAAATTGGGTTTATCCAAAAGTAAGTGGCTAAAGAAAATCCATAAGTCTTTTTTGTTTATTATAGGAAATGCTAAGTTGAGTTCGATTATATTTTTGCTAAGTTTTGGATCAATCTTTTTATATATTTTATTTTTTTCATTAACAGGTGAATTTATGGGATTTAGTATTCCTTTTTGGATTTATGTGTATGCTGTGCCATTAACTTTAATTGTTACTGTGCTGCCTATATCTCCTGGAGGTTTAGGTGTAGGGCAGGTTGCGGCTCTTGGTTTTTTTGGTATTATGTCGGTGGATTCTAATATAGGCCCTGCTACTGTGTCTGTGTTTCAGTTGATAGGTATTTTAGTTAGTATGCTTGGGTTAGTGATGTATATCCAATTAAAAGATTGATAGTTGTATGATAGCAAGTTAGAAATAAGTATGACTATTGATAAACATAAAATTCTATTAACTAGTGTTAGAAAACTTTTAAATAGATCTGCTCATTTAAGTATCAAAAAACTGCTTAGCAAAACACATTCTGCTGATATAGCGGATATTCTGGAATCTTTAGATTCTGTTGAATGTAAAGTTGTTTTTAATTTAGTAGATAGTAATCAAATTAAATCTGAAATTATAAGTCATCTTAATCAAGCTATGCAGGCTGCTATTGTAAATAGTATTCCTGATGATGAACTGGTTGATATTGTGTCTTATATGGATTCTGATGATTTAACCGACTTAGTAGGGCAGCTTGATGATGATTTGTCAGATAAAATCATGTTTTCTTTGAAAAAAACTGACAAGGAAAAGGTCGAGGACTTATTGCAGCATGAGGAGGATTCTGCTGGTGGTATAATGACAAAAGAGCTGTTAAAGCTCGATGAAAACCTGACCGTTAGTCAAGCAATCAAGGTACTCCAGACTTCAGTCGATAATGCTGAGGCCACTTTTTATGCGTATGTGGTGAATGCTGATTCTAAGTTGGTAGGGGTTATCAGTTTAAAGCAGATCTTATTATCCAAGCCAGATGAATACATAAAAAACATAATGATCAAAGATACGATACATGTTGATGTATCGACTTCTCAAAAAGATGTTGCTGCGATTGTAGAAAAATATGACTTTTTATCAGTTCCTGTTGTAGGGGATGGCAATGTGTTATTAGGAGCTATTACTGTTGATGATGTTATCGATGTTATAAGAGAAGAAAACAAGGACGAAATGTTAGCAATGGGACAGGCTAGCTCTGTAGGTAATGAAACTTTTAAAGGTCAGATTATTTCTAGGTACCCTTGGCTTATGGTGTCGTTTGTTGGTGGTCTTGTCACATCCTATTTGGTTTGGAGTTTTCTAGGATTTGATTTATCTGTAAGTCAGATTTTTGTAGCATCGGTTCCTTTGGTTTTTACACTTGGATTGACTGTTAGTAATCAGACTGTGACAGTTGCAGTACAACATTTTAGAAGTAGTAAATTCAGTGGGCTTTTACAGTATACTTGGAATGAAATTTTGCTGTCACTATTAGCTACTGGCCTATTGTCTTTGATTGTTTATTTATTATTTCGCTTTTTTGATGTATCTCAGTTTAACTTTTTTTTAATTGTGGCTGTTGGCATTGGAGTTCAACTTTTTTTATCTTCTTTGACGGGTGTTTTGGTTCCTTGGATTTTAAGAAGGTTGCAGCTTGACCCTGCTGTTGGTAGCTTATCTATTGTGATAGTACTAAGTCATGTTTTAGAGATAATTTTTATGATTAAAACATTGCATTACTTTGAGGTATAGATGTGACCAAAAAGGGTAGGGTTTTGATTTTAGATAAGATTCGCTATAGCGATTCTGATCTAATAATAACTGCATTAAATGCTTATGGAGGTAAGCAAAGTTTTTTTGCCCCTTGTGCACTTAAAAGTAAGAGGAGATTTGCTGGTGGAGTATTAGATAAGGGTAATTTTATAGAAGCTTTATATACAGCTAAACCTAGTAACAATTTATTGCGTTTAAAAGATGCAATTTTGATAAAGTCTTTTGATGGTATCAGACAGAGTTTCGATAAGATGTCCCTTGCGTTGGATATGTTAAAGCTTGTGAAAATGTATGCTCAAGAGGGTGTTGTAGACAACTTTGGTTTGTTTAATTTGCTTGGAAATAGTTTTCAGACACTAGAAAACTGCCAAAACTTAGAGCTATTTAGGCTGACGTTTGAAGTAAAGTTTTGGCATATTCAAGGGCTTCTTCCATCAGAACAATTATTCAGCACTTTTTTAAGTATGCCTATTTTAAGTCATGCTTCTATTTCGCTAAGTAGTGCTGAATTAGAACAGACCAATTTATTATTAGAGTCTGTTCGTAAAAAGTGTGTATCTCTTTAGTGTGGGTAGCTTGTGGCTTCTAATACTGTATTTTCCACTATATTAAAGTATGTTCTAACGAATAGGTCGTAGGAATCTTCCTCCAGAGTGGATAGGTAGTACTTTTTTCTTTCCAAGGTTGGTTGTTGAATCATTTCCATAAGTATTCCTTGGACTTTTTGTATATTTTCTCTGGTTAGATCTTGATCGCTTCTCATTGGGTCTTGAAGTTTGGTTCTAAGTGTATCTTTGTCAAATAGTAGGTGAATACCTTTAGTTGACTGTATAACAAGATATTCTATCTCTTCTAACCTTTCGGGTGTTGGGAAATGATTTTCCAAGTTTGCTCCTATAAAACTACTTAATACATTGTGATTGATTTTTTATTCACTTATCAAGATTATTTTGTTAATACGTTGCATCAAACAAAATTGTTACGGTTGTGTTCCAAAGTTTGTTGTTAAATGTAAGACCTTGGTTTAGAGTTTTTAAAGATGTTTTATTCAATTAGGAACGTATTAATTTTTCTATTGTTGGTTTCTTGCACAACGTTAGATCGTAATAGATCTGCTCCTATTGTTGTTGATGCGGATTCTGTGAAGATGCTGTTTGATATACCTAGAAAAAGGGTCGAGTTTGTCGATTATAATTATAAGTCGCATACCAAGGTATATGATGGCTCTATTTTAAGGAAAGAAGAAAAGGATAATGCTGACTTTAAGATCAGGTATGAGTTGAAGAAATCTAAAGACAAGATGACCTATCTCATGAAGACTATTGATAAAGTTGGTGACGTAAATTTGAAAGATATGGCTTTTCCTGAGTTAAATAAGACAATTAAATTAGTTGTAAATTCTAGTGGCTTAGTTTTGGATGCCAAAAAACTGGATGATAAAGCTCATGTATATAGCAAAGATGATTTAATTTATATGCCTATTTTATCATTGCCTGATAAGAAAATTGGTGTTGGCGATAGTTGGAATATTTCTTATACCTGGAGCGGCACTAAAGGTCTTAGTTATATAACTGATTTACGTTCAGAGGCTGTTGCATTTTACGAATGTGAGTTAGATGAATTGTGTGTAGAAATTAAGCTTGATGGTAATGTGACAATACCAGAAGGGGAAATATTAGGCATAGTACTTAAAAGTGAGCTAAGTGGTAGGATATTGTTAAATACAAGGTTAGGGACAGTACTGTGGTCTAACTTTGCTACTAAGGATAGACTGGCAAGTGGTCCAAATGTTATAGAGTCCAAGTCTTGTGTGGAATCTATGTTGGCCGATCCAGTTGTTAGAATATGGCGGTGGGGTGGTAATAAACCTGACTGTAAACTAACAACTAACAAACCTATTCCAGGCGTATAAGCTGTTCATATAAACTGCTTATTTTTAATTTTTTCTAAAATAATTTTTTCTGGCATAATTGGATCTTTTGGATCGACCATAAATAATGCTTGTTGCTCGCATCTTCTTTTATTTTTCAAAAGCCACTTTAATATACTAGTTAGTTTCTTATTTTTTTTATCAATAAAGAAAGGATCATTATTGATTGCATCTCTTGCTTTTTTTAAAGCTCTTATCTCTGATAGATCCTTTTCTTTTACCTGATAGTCATGTAGCTCATATTTTTTTACGTCTTCCGGTAGTAAGCCTAAAAAATGTACTTTAGGAGCAGAAAAATCTTTATTTCTTATTAAGGATGAGGCAGATCCAGCTTTAAGGGTTCTATAAATATTTTGCAGTGTGTATGCATCTAAATCTCCAAAAAAATACATAGGGATTTTTAGTTGATCTTGAATTAATTTACACCATCCTCTAACAGCATTACTTGGTACACCTTGTGCACCTATCAATATACAGCGATTACGTTTAGTAAAACCATTACTTACCAAAGTATTTGCTGTACCTTCTGATTCCACTACTAAAGAAAAATCTATCTTTCCTTTTGAAGTCAATTGTAGATTTTGTGGGCGGTTTTTGGGTTGAAAAGGACTGGTTCCAAGAGAGCTTAGATCAATTTTTGCTTTTGTGCCATCAGGTAGAGTTTCCGTTACAATTAATTGTTTCGAAAAAGTTTGACCACCTCTATCATTTGCAAAACAATTCATTTCTTCTCTATATACTTCAAGCATTTCTGTTATAAAATCCACGGTTGCATCACTTTCGTTTTGTTCTTGGAAGTCTAATGGTCTTAACTTAGGGTTATTTTTTACTTCACCTTTTGATATATAATAAAGTTCTCTTTTTGTATTTATTGCTCCGGTTTGAATATTTCTAAGCAATATTTCCAACATGAAAATAGCCCTTGAAATTTTTTGAACAGAGGCCACATTTAGTTCACTTCTAACTTTTTTACCAGCTGGAGTTAAATATCCAAGTTTGGTGTCATATATCGAATTATCTAGGGAACACTTTGTTGCCTCAAGCACAGGGCGTTTTGCTTTTTCTAGATCTTTTAATAGAACTTCACAGATCTTTTTCGAATGTCTAATTAAATCTAAACCTTTTTTATTCATTGATCTGCCTGTAGGGCTGATAGTTTATTTTTAGCATCCATTAATATCTTTTTAGCAGCTAGAGTGTCTTTTGATAACAATTTTATTAATCCAGCTTCTGCTTTATTACGTCTGGTTTTAGGGGCTTTTAAGATTCTCACTAAGCCATCTACCAAAATAGGGCCAAATTGTTCAATATGTTTTACCTTTCTTTCCAGCTCATCAGCTCTACTTTCGGCTCGTATATGTCTAGATAATTTTTGACCTGTCTGCATCAATGCCCTTCTTATTTCATCCACTAATTCTTCGCTGGCATCTATTGTTTCTTTAGATGCATTTTTAAATTTTATAAATGGAGAGACAACACTTATTGCAAATACATAAGGTCCACAGGGAACAGAATTTTTGGATTGTGTTAATCCGTAAGACTTCCAGTTTACAGATTCAATGGCTTTTGTAATAGCACAAGATGCTTTGTCGAATTGTAAAGGAACTCTATTAGCAAAACGTAGTACCTGCACAGAATTTTCGTTTGTTTTCCCTGCCGCTTCTTCTTGTTTTGGTTCTGAAGTTTTAAATCTAGAGATTGCAACTTCGACTACTACAGGCTTATGGTCGCATACTCTTGGTTTTCTGGTTACAACACTAAAAAAATCTATCTCTCCTAATCTTTGAATACTATCTGATAATGCCTTTTGACCAATTGTCAGTACCGACTTTGTAGAGGGAGCCATTAGCTCTGTTTTTTGTAATATTCTATACGTAGTTTTGATTTCTTCTTCAGATATAGATTGTTTTTCTAAAATTGCTTTAGATAATCCATTTTTGACAATGTCCTTTATTACGTTATCAGTTAATCTAGAAAAACCCTGTTTTAGCCAATGTTTTAGTTTGATTTTTCCAAATATTTGTCTATGTGCTATGAACTCTCCTAACTTCATAGTATGAGGGTGGGGTAGGGTGGCAGATGGTATCTCAGGTACAATATCAGAAACTCTTTCTATTACTACAGGTTCTCCATCTAAAATCCTATATTTAATCTTGGCATGAGGATTGACTAATGCTGTTCCTTCTATGTAAGTTTTTAAACCTCCGTCTCCATTAATTCTGACTCTGCCATCTATTTTAAACTGTGCACTTAAACCAGATTTTTTGGAGGTAATAGTTTTTCTTTCTCTAACGATTCCTTTATTATTTTTAATATCGACATCTATTCTCATAACCAGAGCTTTTTGCATTCTCTTTGTCTTACTAACGACCGTAGCACCTCTGGCATTGGTCAGTTGTGCCCATGTGGTTGCTGCGGATATGCCTATGCCTTGTTGACCTCTGGAACACTGGCCTTTTCCAAATTTGGAAGATGCTAGGTATTGCCCAAATACTTTAACAACATCTTTTTCATCCAGACCAGGGCCATTGTCTGATACTTTGATAGAGATCACGTCTGCACCTTTGCCTGCGTTTTTCTTTAAGCAATCAATTTCTATGTCTATTTCAGGTAAAATAGAAGCTTCTTCGCAGGCGTCTAAAGAATTATCGACTGCTTCTTTTACGGTTGTAAGTACGGCTTTTGTGGGAGAAGAAAAGCCTACTTGTTGTAGGTTTTTTGCAAAATATTCAGCAGTGCTACTTGATACTATTTTCATTTTAGAAATACAAAACGGATTTACCTTAATTTATAAAAAGCTGTTGCCATACTACCATTTATTTACCTCAGGCTAAAAGCTAGAATCAATAATTAATTCGGCAGGTGTAGATGCCTTTTTAAGATTATTACATTTTTTGCAAGATGCAACAATATTAGATTTGGAGCTTCTGCCTCCTCTTGCTATTGGCACTTTATGGTCCATAGTTAAGTCTTGCTTATCAATTTGATTGCCACAGTAATAGCATATCTGGCTTTTATTTTTCCACCAATTTGAACGTTTTAGTGCTCTTGCCTTTTGACGCTCTTTATTTATGTGGCTTTTGCTGGCGGGTTCATAACACTGCATAATCATCTATTTAAATTATTCAATGGCATCTTGTCAAAAGATAAAGTTTTATGCTACCTGTGTGCTTATGACAGAAAAAGAAGTAAAAGATAAAGTGTTATCTAAGTTTAAAACTTCAGATGTGTTGGTGTTAGACCAAACAGGCATAGGTAATAATTTTAAAATAATATTTAATAAGGCTAATTTTAATCTATCTAGATTGGAGGTGCATAGGTCAGTTATGAGAATATTTGCTGATGAATTAAAAAATGGTAGCATGCATGCACTTTCCATTGATATAAAGAAATAATTGTTGAGGAGGCTTGTGGATAACAAAGTAAAAGAAAAAATAGAACATATTCTAGGTTCGAGCCAAGTTGTGCTTTTTATGAAAGGTTCTCAAATATTTCCGCAGTGTGGCTTTTCAGCCAAGGCTGTCGGCATATTAAACGAACTAAAAGTTGGCTTTAGGAGTATAGATGTTTTAGAGGATATGTCTATAAGAGAAGGTATTAAGGAATATTCCGATTGGCCCACTATCCCTCAGTTGTATATAAATAAAGAACTGGTAGGTGGTAGTGATATAATGATCGAGATGTATGAATCTGGTGAACTCAAAGAGTTAATTAAAAAAAATGTCAAATAACACATCTATTAAACTTAGAACTAAACTTTTACCGCATTATAAAGGTGAACTGCCTAAGTATGAAAGTTTGCTTTCTAGTGGATTTGATGTAAGAGCACAGTTAGATGGATCTAATATAGCTCTTGATCCAAGGCAGAGGATTTTGGTTCCTACAGGTTTGAGTTTTGAAATCCCTCCTGGTTACGAGCTTCAGGTGAGACCTAGAAGTGGGTTGGCTATAAAATCTGGTATTACAACATTAAACTCACCAGGGACAATAGATGCAGACTATAGAGGTGAGGTAAAAGTTATTTTAATTAACCATAGTCAAGATACCGTCAAAATTTGTGATCAACATAGAATTGCACAAGTTGTTTTATGTCCTGTGGTCCAAGCAGAATTTGAAGTAGTAGAAGAGCTTTCATCATCTAAAAGAGGTGCAGGGGGATTTGGTTCTACTGGACTATAATAAGCTTGTTAAAACACTTATGTTATTACTATAATCAAGTTAATATGTTTCGATCAAAGTGCGTTGGCATAATAGGTAAATGTTTTTTAAGTGCAATTTTGCTGCTTATCCTGTCTGGATGTGAGGACAAAAAACGTTTTGATATGGAGATAACTTTTGATCCAAAAGATGGTCAATCTGACGTACCGATAGATAAAGAAATAACCGTCAGGACAAATCTTACAATATATACCCTGGATGAAGTTTGGTTGAACCACGGCAACGCACATGAGTTATTTGTCCTATCTAAAAAAGGCAGCGGAGTTGATTACATAGACGGTAATTCTTTAATTGCGGTAGACTATGGGCCGGGTGTGTATCCTTATAATAGAATTTTTGATCGAGAGCATAGGCCGCATACGTTTTTTATTAGACCGCCTAAATCTGGTATGAATGAAGATGGCTTTCCAACATATAGATGGACGGCTGGGGAGTACACGTTGACAATGGACAATTTTCAAGATGCTTGGGGGCAGAGATATGGCCCTATTAGTGTATCGTTTAGAATTGTAGATTAGGTCCTCAAGTTTTTGATAAGCATATATGGATCACTTTGTTTTAAAAGCCGGTCTTTGGTTGGAAATGGATCAAACCGCAGGTTATAGAATAAGGTTCTAAAGTTTTTGATAAGCATATATGGATCACTTATAACAATTATTTTTAAAGTGAATTGTTGTTTTATTATCTTTTAGGTATACTCTGTTATTTTCGTTTGTTTCACCGTTTTCTAGGAAACTTGCGTAGATATCAAATTCATAGTTTTCATTTGATAGCTCCATGTAAGAAAAATGAGGATTAACTATATTGCCATTTTTAGATAGTATGAGGTGTGCATTTCTATCTCGGTGGTAATCTGGCCTAGATTTTCTATCGAGATTTATATTTATACATGCTTCAAAATTCTTATCTTTTATTGGTTTTTTTCTTTTGCAGAAAAACACTAAACTAAATGGTTCATAATCAACGTTATCTAGATCCAATTCATCTAAATTTTGTTCGGTTAGATTTATAGATACAGGCATAAATACATCTTTGCAGTTGGCTTCATGTGCGTTTACGCCCACAAGTCCCATCTTGCTTAAGTATATGCTTTCTTCTTCGAGTACTGAGTACTGGCCGCAGTTTTGAAAACTTACCATTAAAGAGACTGCCAGTACGCAGCTAAATATGACGTATTTGGATGAAGGTTTCATACTAACCTTGAGATCGGACTTTTATTCCATTAACTTGAAAAGTTGTTTATTTACAACAGGTTAAACTACTTGAAATTTCTAATAAAAAAATATACTCTTAGGACCATGATACGTATATCAGAATCTGCTGCAAAGCAAATAGCTCTTTTGAGAACGCAGGAAAATCTAAAGCCTGATTCAAATCTTAGGGTTTCGGTGATAGGTGGAGGGTGTTCTGGTATGTCTTATAAAATGAAATTTGATAATGCTGTGGATGAAGATCGGGATAAGGTTTTTGTTGAAAATGATATTAAGCTAGTTATAGATAAAAAAAGCTATCTTTATTTGGCTGGCACTACTTTAGAGTTTGATGGTGGGCTTAATGGTCAAGGGTTTGGTTTTAGAAATCCTAATGCAAAAACTACTTGTGGCTGCGGAGCTTCCTTTTCGATATAGCTAACAAGAAGTAGGTAAGGTTATGTCAACAAACGGTGAAGCTAACAAGTCACAAGATACTACAAAGGCTAGAGGCAATATTACTATTCTTATGGATCGGAAACATAAGGATCCATCCAATCCTGAAAGGACACAATACGGCTTTGTTAGAATTAAAGAGCTAAAGGTAAATGTGTTCTTTAATACTTTGACAACCTTTGAAAACACCGATTTCAAATCCTTAAAACTAGGGGATAGGGCTATTGTACATTTTAAAACAGATGAATATGGTCCATACGCCACAACCCTATCTTTAGTCAAAAGACGAACCAAGCCAAAACTTAAAGCCCAAGAGTCTACAGCATAGTAAAATTCATTGCACTAGGTATTGGCCGTCTTTAATACTTTGTTGATAACTGTTTTTATACAGGTAATATGCATCGTCTGTTGCTTTTTTATAATAATCATTTTCAGACAAATGAGAAAAGATATGTCTAAATAAGTTGACAGAACTTTTTATTTGGTCTACCCCCCCCCCCCTTTAAATTTTTTATAGCTAAGAAAGTGCTATTTCGCAGGACTATTTCTTCTTTGGTGTTTAATAAAGACCCATTTCTTACACAGGAATCAGTTACATATGGACCATGATCTGATGCAATTATTATTATTGAATCATGATCCTTTTCATTTATTTTATCTATTAACTCAATCGTCATACTATTTGCTTTATCAATTCTAGATGAATATTCATATTTTTCTTGGTCTTCTCTGCAAGAAACATTGGCACTAAAGTCAGTAGTAAGAGCGTGACCCGGAGAGTGAAAATGTAGGTAGGTAAAATGAGGGCCGCCTGATAACAGTACATGTTGTTTCTTGAGTGTTTTATATAAATTGCCACTGATAATTTCTAAATTATCGTTTAATACAACTATATCAAATATTTTAAGAAATTTATTTATTGGTTTTTGTAGCGGATAACAATAATCTGCAAAACAATATTCAGCAGTTAAATAATTATCTTCATGCATAATATTTATCTTATAACCATTTTTTTTAAATACTTCGTACACAGGAGCTTGGCCTGCGATCATTTGCTGTTTTATTAACCAAGGAATTTCATGTATTTTTATTCCATTATTATATATATTCATATTGAAATAGGATGGCATTGATTCCATAGTTGAATCATAATTTGCATAAAACGATCTATTTACTTTAAAATCCCTTTTTTGTAGGTTACTTATAAAATCTGATGTATCCAGCCCTAGCAATTTTAAACCTTCAACACTCGTATAGCTATCTAATAATATAAAGTATATATTAGGCTTTTTTTTAAAAATATAACTTGATACATCAGATGGTATACTATGATTATTTTTAGCTACCCATTTATCTGTAAATGAGTTGTCTATTATCTTGCTTATTGGTACTGTAACAATCAAAGATACAATGGATACAATCAGTATAACCTGTGCAATTTTTGAAGTTAATCTGACCGATATCCAACCTAAGTAAAACGTTAAACAAACCAGAGCTGAATAAATAAACATTTTAGATAATGGCTTTATATAAATATTGGTCGTTACATTTGAAAAAAATAACACCAGCATATAGCAAACAAATGATGCAAATAAAACCCCAGCTAGAAATTGAATTTTTTTGTATGCTTTTGTAAGTAAATAACCTAGATAAAATGCCAAAATTAAAAAGCCCAAGACAGGCAGATAGAAAAATATTGTCTGTAAAGGTTTTATAATGTATGCTTCAAAAAGTCCATTTCCAAACAAAGGTAGTCGCATATAATATGCAAATAGTACAAATAAACTTCCTGTTAAAATTCTTTGTTTTTGATTAGGAAAAACTTTTTTACATATCAAATTCAGTATAGCCAATATGAGGATCGTAAAAACTGTTATAAGAACAATAGTTATCAAAAATATAGATATTGTAATTTCTTCGGCATTATGCCCGGAATAAAAAATTCCGGTATATATACCTATAACAATCGCTAAAGAATACAGAGGAAAAGAAAACAAAGTTTTTATTCTAGTAAAATAGTTCATGATAACTTAAGGTTAGTGTTTATGAATCAAGTTTCTATATAAAATATTAGATATTCTTATTTCTTCTCATATAATAAACCGTACGGTGAGTGTTGTCTATTTTTTTAAAACTTTCAAAATTAAAATATTTTAGAAAAGCTTCTTTAAAATTATCATGGTTATAAAAGTCAAACAAGTGCTGTTCTTCTCTAATATTGTCTAGCAATCTGATAACCTGGCTATCAGATCTGTCTACAAATTCTATAATTAAATGTTCAGAAATTGAAGAAAACAGCTTGGCAACCATATCAAATGAACAGTTATTAGAAATACAAAGATGATGTATCAATGCCAATGCAAGTATGCAGTCAGAATTATATTCTTTGATCCTATCTAAAAATGAGTACCGTTCTTGATTAGAAAAACCATAAGCAGGTGTAGGGTTAGTTATATCGCATAATATATGCAAAATATCTCTATCTGCCTTTTTATTTTCTAAAAAAGCTCTATTAATTGATGAATGATCACTGTCACATAATATTACTTGGTTTTCATCTTTACTAAATCTGCCATCGTTACCTCCTACATCTAGCACTGTTTGAGGATTAATTTTTTCTAAAAAAGATTTTGTAATTTTAGTTTTTTGATCCAACGCTTGTTTGTCATAATTTGTCTTTTGATAATAATCGCTCCAGCTAGTTTTTTGTTTTAAAGTTAGACTTTGTATAAACGAAATATTGTACTTAATTATATTAATAAGTGATTTTTTCGTAAGTTCTGGGTTTTTACTGTTGTAACCATTGTGCTTCAAAGCTTTGGAGTGCATGTGTATATTTGTTTTTATAAATGGGCTGAAGTGAGTTCTTATAGGTAACATACAAGATGTAATATCTAACGGTATCCCATCTATGAATTTTACCAATAGAGAGCTCATGTCAGTTGCCTTATACTTCATTAATAAAAGTGGACATAAAAAATGTCTTATAAATTGTCCAAAAGCTCTCCATGGTTTGTTTTTTTGATAAAAATCAAATGATAATGTATCTATAAATATAGGATTTGTTCCAACAAATTGTATGTTGTATATAGATGCATCTTTTAGAATCATATTGTATTTCAAAGCTGTTAGGTTCATGTTTAAGCATAAAAGAGCTGCATCCTTTATAGCTTCAAATGTCCATTCTGTAGGGTAAGAGATAAATGGAATTTTCTTAGGCTGTATAATTATTTGATCTTCAGTTTTTTTTAATTCTTTGTGTGTTATAAGGTGTTCTCGGCTTGTTAGCTCATTATATAAGCCTGAATCTATTAAATATTTAAACTGTTGAAAGTAAATTGGGTTGATTTGTCTGTATAGTTTATCTTGGTCTGTGAATATGTGGCCACTTGGATCTCTAAAAGAAGCCGGATGTGGTTTCATAGATCTTCTGTTTCAGATCTCTTGTTGAGTTGTTTTATCTTATTGGTTAATTTAAAAAAACTTTCTTTAATTGTCATTACAAGTTGTTTATAGAAAAGTGTAATACTAGCCAATATAGCTATCAAACCTTGTATTATCAAACTTCCTGTTCCAGGATCAAAATATGCCAAAGAAGTACTTGGAAAAAATAAACACATCATGATCCAAAGAAATTTCATATTGATCAAAGATACTAATCGACATTTTATAAAAATACAATATTATAGTTTTGCCTCATATGAACACATGCTTTTACTGGACTTAGGGTACCAGTATTTGACAGTCACTATTATAGCTTTTTGACGTATACTATAAACTCGGTCGTTTTGCTATTTGCACTTGTTAGAAATTGAAAACCTTTAATGTACGACTAGCTTGGAATTGACTAGAATAAATCCAGTAGATGCACCAATTACAACAGTCCTCTGTTCAGTTATATGCGGTGAATGTATCTCAATCTTAAACACCCACGCTAACTCAGCTTGTGATGAATTGTACTCAGAATATATAACAGGCTTATATGAATTTTCCAATTTGGTTACAGAATCTTTAAAGTTGTCCGTAATGATCTCCCACGCATGAATCTGATCCACATGAACAGACTGGTCTATTTGTTGGATGTTTCTAAGAGTACTATTAATTTGATAAAGAGAATTTGTCACAAGATCAACTGATAGCTGTATTCCAGAATTATAAACCTGCACTCCCTCTATAATTTGAGGCACATAATAGTGCTTTGCTTTATCTGTTACAGATATCATCATAATTTGAGGTAGTTGTTCATACGGGACAGAAAAGTAATGTCCTACAATACGACCGAACGCAAGTAAGTTAGATGGATTTTGACTTATGCCAGTTACCTGACCTCCATTTATTATAGAAGTTCTTCCTTTATACTTTACAAAATTCCAATTACCTCTGTAATTGTTTTTAAAAAAATCTTCTATCGTGTCATACAACCTAGGCTCTTTTACATCGCCTAAAGAATTTCCAACCTCATGACTATGTTCAACATTGTTCAATTCCAAAGCTACCTCTTTTTTAAAGCAGCTTTAATTTTAGGTTTGAAAATTAATTTTTGTGTACCGATTTTAGGCTAGATTTTTTTGTTCTATATACAGATCACTACTAAGGTCACTCGTACTAAAGGCTTTTAAATATTTCTTTGGGCCTAGGATGTTCGTTATAACTGTTCGACATTACACATCCATAAGCTCCAGCATTTGCTATGGCTAGAAAGTCTCCTTGCTTAACTCCAGTCAACACTCTCATCTTTCCTAAAAAATCAGATGACTCACAAATAGGACCAACCACATCATACATTAATTCCTTTCCTTTGGTTTTTACCAGCGGTTTTATGTCATGGTAGGCACCATATAATGCCGGTCTTAAAAAATGATGCATTCCTGTATCAGTAATTAAAAAGTTTTTATAGGGAGTTGTCTTTACATATTGAATTTGAGCAACTAACACTCCGGCATTACCAACAATATATCTACCAGGTTCACAACAAATATCGCAACCTAGATCTTTTAATAGATCTAAAACCATTTTGCCATACTCATTAATATTAACTTCTTTATCAGCATCTCTATATTTAATTCCTACTCCTCCACCAACATTAAATCTACTTAAGTCATGGCCAAGGCTTTTAAAATGTTTGTAAATTGGTATGGTCTTACGAATAGCCTCTCCTATAGCATCAGTTTTCAACAGTTGAGAACCTATGTGTAATGCCACACCTTTAAGGTTGAGTCTGTTGTATTTTTTTAAGATTTCACTCAATGCAGGAATAAAAGAAGAATCCATGCCAAATTTGTTTTCTCTAAATCCTGTGGTTATATAAGAATGTGTATCAGGGTTTACATTAGGATTAAAACGAAAACCTATGGATATATTTTTTCTAAGTTTATCAGCTAAAAAACCTACACGCTCCAGCTCTTGAGGGCTTTCCACACTGATTTGGTATATTTGTTTTTTTATAGCAAATTCAATTTCATCTTTTGTTTTTCCCACCCCTGAAAATATTATTTTATCAGCAGCAAAACCATTAAGAAGTGCAAGTTTAACTTCACCTAACGATACGGCATCTATTCCAACATTTTGTTTTTTTAAAAAATCTAGTACTTGCTTGTTGGAGTTACTTTTAAGTGCAAAAAAAATTTTGGCGTTTTTATTAAAAGCATTCTCAAACTTTGATAAATTAGTGTGAATAATTTTTTGTGAATAGACGTACAAAGGAACTTTATAATTTTCTACTAAATCGATAAGACAAATATCAGATAAATAAAGTTTATTATTTTTGTATACCATAGGTGATTTTCCTAAGACAAATTAAAATCCTTGTGCAAACTATTTAATGCTAGCTTTAGATGATCTGCGTCTATTATAGAGCTTATTTTTATCTCTGAAGTTGTAACCAAATGTATAGGTATGTTATTTTTAGAAAATGTATTAAAGAATTTTGCGGCAACTCCAAAATGAGTTTTCATGCCAATTCCTACTATAGCTACTTTAGCCACGTTTTCCATTACAACACACTGAACATCTGGTAAGAGTTTTTTTAATACTTCTAAGGACAAAGGTACGTCTTCTTTTGCAACCGAAAAAGCAAGCCTTTGTTTTTCATCCTTATAACTTTGGGTTATTATATCTACTACTATATTCTCTTTAGCAAGTTTGCCAAATATCTTGGACAAAACATCTACTCCTAGAGGTAAGGGATATAGTTTAATAACAGCCAGGCTGGTATCATGTGTAACAGCGGTAACAGTTGATTCTTCCATACAATTTTCCTTTGGTAATACCCATGTACCATCTCTTTTTTTAAAAGTCGATCGAACATGTATTTTTATTTTAAACTTCGATGCTAGCTCTACACTCCTAGCATGTAAGATTTTGGATCCTAAGCTTGCCATTTCCATCATTTCTTCCACTGCTATATTGGTGACTTCTTT
The DNA here is from genome assembly GCA_965203875.1 of Bdellovibrionales bacterium. Lineage (GTDB taxonomy): Bacteria > Bdellovibrionota > Bdellovibrionia > Bdellovibrionales > JAUICD01 > CBDANC01. The sequence goes on from OZ241914.1 coordinate 934,625, forward strand.
TGCATTTGGAACCAATCTGGGATCTGCGGTAAAAACAGCAGGTACATCAGTGTAAATTTCACAGACGTTAGTTTTTAGGGCACATGCTAGTGCAACCGCAGATGTATCTGTCCCACCTCTTCCTAGGGTAGTGATATTTCCGCTGCTGTCTATTCCTTGAAAACCTGCAATTACTGGGATGTATCCTTGCTCTAGCGTTTCATCTATTTTTTTTGTCTCTATTTTTGTAATTTTGGCTTTGGAAAAAACAGAGTCGGTTATTATGCCTAGTTGGTGAGCTAAGAATGGTTTTGCTTTGCCGCCCATTTTTTCTATTGCCATGGATAATAGGGCTACACTTACTTGTTCTCCAGATGCCAACATCATATCATAACAAGGGCCACGGTATCCTTGATACATGGTATTTGCCATACTCACTAACCTGTTTGTTTCACCAGACATAGCAGAGACGACTATTACCGGTTTTTGAGAATTTTTGTCTTCTAAAATACGTTTTGCAACAGCTTCAATCCTTTGGATTGTGCCAACGGAAGTCCCTCCAAATTTTTTGACCATAATTTTCATTTGTTCTTTTAATCAAAAATTGTCATTAAGTGCAAGTTTTAGCATGACATAGATTGATAATAATATTAGGTTTGTTATCTAAAAATAGATAGAAAATTGGCTGCTTAATGGTTAGGACCCAAGCATAGCTTCTATTAGGTTATGCAATTATCTAGGTTTTTGAAAATATTATGATAAATAATTTCTCAAGTTTAATCATTGGCCATACTGAAAATGGCATACCCATAATGGCACATAAAAATCACTCTTTAGATACCTCCACTGTATTGGTCATAGGTGGTGTTCATGGTGATGAGTACGAAGGAATAGCATTAGCGGTTGGATTGATAGAAAAAATTCAAAACCTAAAGGTCAATGCAGACATAATACCTGTGCTTAATTATGACGGTATGCTAAATAAAACCAGATATAATGCCAATGGAGTTGATTTAAACAGAAACTTGCCAACAGACGACTGGAGTAGTACTGCTATCAAGCCAAAATATAACCCAGGGACTAAACCCAATAATCAGTCAGAAAACAAAGCTCTTACAAAATTTATACACAAAAACAAACCAAGTATCATTGTAAGCCTGCATTCTTACGATCCTATGATAAACATCAACGGGGATTGCATGAGTCTGGCTAAAAAGTTACAAAAATACACAGGATATGAAATAAAAGACTACATTGGGTATCCAACTCCTGGTAGCCTTGGCACATACGGTGTTCAGGTAGGTATACCTGTTGTAACTTACGAAATTGAAAGAGGCCTTGAGGTAACCAAAATTATGAAGATCCATTTACCCGCTTTAGTTAATTCAATAAACGAAATCTATAGTCATGACTGAATCTGATATTAAAAAAATTAATCAAGCTTTTGAGTTAAATCAACCTGAGCTAGCAAAGAATTTGGTATTTTCTACCATGGATCAGTTAGATAAGGGTAAAATTCGTGTGTGTGAAAAAATAAATAATATATGGACAGTAAATGAATGGGTTAAAAAGGCTATACTTTTATATTTTAAACTCAATGAAATAAAATTAATTCAGGCAGGGGACTTAACTTTTTATGATAAAATTCCTTTGAAAAAAATCTCAAAATTGGATCAGATAAGAGTGGTTCCTCATGCTGTAGTTAGGTTTGGATCTTTTATCGAAAAAGGTGCTGTACTTATGCCTAGTTATGTCAACATAGGTGCATACGTTGGAAGCGGCACAATGGTTGATACATGGGCAACTGTTGGCAGTTGTGCTCAAATAGGAAATGACGTACACTTATCTGGTGGTGTTGGTATAGGTGGAGTTTTGGAACCACTTCAGTCCAGGCCAGTTATTGTGGAAGATAATGTGTTTGTTGGTAGTAGGTGTATTTTGGTTGAAGGTGTGATAGTAGAAGAGGGTGCTATACTAGGTGCTGGTGTGACAATTACCGCAAGTACTCCTATTGTGGATGTAAGAGGTAGTGAAGCAAAATACATCAAGGGAAAAGTTCCTAGAAATGTTGTTGTAATTCCAGGAACTAGAAAAAAGGACTTTCCAAGTGGCCAGTATCACATTCCATGTGCAATGATAATAGGTGAAAGAAACAAAAATACAGATAGAAAAACGTCTCTTAATGCCACGTTAAGAGATTTCAATATACAAGCATAAACCATGAAAATTAAATGTTATAGAATTTATAATGATGAAGCTTTATATTCCAAAGGGCGTGTTACCACCATTGATACAAAAGAATTGTCTGTTGGGGATGTTCAGGTAAAGGTAATGTACTCCAGTGTAAATTATAAAGATGCTCTTGCTGGAATGGGCAAAGGCAAAATTTTAAAAAAAATACCTCTAAATGGCGGGATAGATTTTTCTGGAACAGTAATTTCGTCTAAAGTAAATAACTTCAAACCTGGTGATGAAGTGTTGGCAAACGGCTGTGGTTTGAGCGAGTTAACAGACGGTGGATATTCTGAAATAGTAAATATAGACTCTAATTTTCTTATAAAAAAACCAGAAGGGTTGACATCAAAAGAATGCATGGTAATAGGTACCGCTGGATTTACTGCTGCACTTTGTGTTCATAGATTAGAAGCCAACGGACAAAGTCCCGATAAAGGCCCTATTTTGGTAACCGGTGCAACAGGTGGTGTAGGATCATTTGCTGTAAACTTATTTAGCAAACTGGGCTATGAAGTAATAGCTTTAACTTCAAAATCGCAGTGCCATGATTTTTTGACTAAATTAGGTGCTAAAAAAATTACTTCCTATGAGAGGTTGGGTTTGGACAGTCCACAAAAACCTTTAAGCAAAGGGCTATTTGGAGGAGTTATTGATAATTTAGGTGGTGATGTATTGACAAATTTAATACCGCACACAAATTTGTGGGGTAATATTGCGTCTGTTGGACTAGCACATGGCTATAAGGTTCAGACTACAGTTATGCCGTTTATACTAAGAGGTGTGAGTATTTTGGGAATAAGTTCTAATAATTGTGATATGGAGTTAAAAAAAGTGCTCTGGAATAAACTAGCAAAAAATTTAAAACCAGATTGTATTAACATGTACAAAGAAATATCTATGAATGATCTAGATGAATGTTTTACTAACATGCTTGATCGCAAAACGTGGGGGAGAACAATTGTTAAAATTAATTAAAATAAGCTTACTTGTTTTATTTACAACTGCCTGTACTACGGCTGGTGAGCAGATATCGAATAAATCTAAGTCAGATAAAGAGGAATATACTCTTATTTCATGGCCTGTTAGTAGTCTAAAAAAAGTTTCTAGAGGTTTTAATCGAAAACATCATGGAATAGACATAGTAGGAAAGCATGGTTCACGTATTTTAGCAGCTCATAGCGGTTATGTTATATACGCTGGTGAAGGATATAGCGGCTATGGGAAAATGGTAATTTTAGATAGTACAAAAGGGTGGTCTACACTGTATGCACATTTGTCTAAAATAAATGTTAAACAGAAAATGTTTATTTCTAGGGGTGACTTGATAGGTAGAATGGGGGATACAGGTGTTGTAACAGGTACCCATCTACATTTTGAATTGATGTATAATAAAAATGTATTAGATCCTAAAAGATATCTTCCGTTTTATAAATCTACATACTCTTCTAGATAACTTTCTTATCTAGATAACGCTTTAAAATTCTTTCTTTTGCTATTTTTGTTATCTCTTGATCTATATCCATTCCAATAAACTTTCTTTGTGCATTGATACATGCAATCCCCGTAGTTCCTGTTCCTGCAAAAGGATCTAAAACTAAACCGTTTTGTACAGAGAATATTCTAATAAGATGTTCCAGTAGCTTGGTAGGTTTTACCGCTATATGACCATATTTTTGTTCAGGTTTGCTTGCAGGGATTACAGTGCCAGGAAACTTGTGCGGCTCAATAATAGGGTTTTTTGGATCTATAAGACCGGTTTCATATTTAAGCCAGTTATCTACCAGTGTTCCTTGGGTAGGTTTTTGTGCTAGAATTATAGGCTCCATCATAGGTGCCAGTTGTGCGGTTTTTCTACCTGCCAACTTTTCAATTATTTTTTGTTTTTCTTCATAAGGAATATTACGTTTTTTTACAAAGTGATCTTGGCTGAAGGCTTTAGGTTGTCCTCTATAAGACCATGCTAGTATGTCTCTTATTTCAAACCCACTATCTTCAAAACTCATTGCCATTCTATGTACTAATCTGGGTGCAGAAAAACATAATACAAAACCACCTGGCTTTAAAATTCTAAATAGTTGAGCTGCTACTGGAGTGATAAACTTTTGTAATCGTATGCCTTGTTTCTTATCAAATTTCATGCCAACAGGTAGGCCCCCTATAATCTTGGCATTTTTTGTTTTATTTTGAAGTTTTGAGTTGTTCCAGCTATCGTCCATTCCGTCTATAAAATATGGTGGGTCAGTAAGTACTAGATGAGCTAGATTGCTATCTAGTTTTTTTAATAAAACTCTACAATCTCCTGTGAGTATATTTAAGTTGTTTGGCAATTTTGTACCGCTAGATTTGTTTCTAATTTTTTGTAGAGCCATTACATAAACCTAGCTTTATAGTATTTTTTATTCCAACACCATCTAAACCATATTTTTTATATAAAACATTGTAAGGTGCACTTTGGCCATAAATGTCTGGCAAACCTATTTTTATAAGTTTGGTATTTGAGCCTATACTTGTAATTACATCAGATATAGTACTGCCTAAACCCCCTATTATGTTATGATCTTCTGCTGTAAAAACGTATCTGAATTGTGATACAACTTTTGTTATTGTTTCTACATCGATAGGCTTAATAGTGTGTACGTTAAAAACAGAAATATCTATCCCATCTTTTTTTAATAATTCAAAGGCTTCGATTCCTAAGCTAGTTTGATGACCTGTTGTAAATAGTGCGGCATCTTTTCCATGGGTTAGCTCAATTATTTTTCCATACTTGAATTGATAGTCATTTTTAAAGACATTGTTTACGTTTTGTCTGGTTAATCTCATGTAGACTGGTCCAAAGTGTTCTTCGATTAAATATTTGATCATTGTCTTTGTTTCTATTTCATCAGCAGGGGATAGTACGCTTATATTTGGGAGTGCTCTAATGCATGCAATATCTTCTAGTGCCATTTGGGATGTGCCATCTTCTCCAACACCCAAACCTGCATGTGTTCCTATTAGCCTTACGTTTGCGTTTGAATATCCTACGCTCACTCTGATTGTATCAAACCTTCCTGTGATAAATGCTCCAAATGAACATAAGAAAGGAATTTTTCCATCAAATGACATACCACAGGCCACACCTATCATATTTGCTTCTTGTATTCCCATTTGAAAAAACCTTTCTGGATATTTTTCGTTAAACATTGATGATTTTGTGCTTTTTGATAGGTCAGCATCTAACACAACCACGTTTGTATTTTGTCCGCCATATTCTAAAAGGGCTTCACCAAAGCTTAATCTTGTTGGTTTCATTTAATTATTCTCTATTTCTTTTAATGCCAAACTTAACTCTTCTTTGTTAGGAGCAACACCATGCCATTTATTGTCTATTTCCATAAAACTGACTCCTTTTCCTTTGATAGTATTAGCTATTATTATGCTTGGTTTATTATTGGTTGTTTTGGTTTTTTTGAGAGCATCTAGTATTTGTTCAAAGTCATGCCCATTTATTGTAATTGTATTCCATTTAAAAGCTTCAAATTTATCTTTTAGAGGGGTTAAATTCATTATATCTTCTACTGCTCCATCTATTTGATACTTGTTATGATCTAGTATTACACATAGGTTATCTAGTTTGTAGTTGCCAGCACACATGAGTGCTTCCCAGATTTGCCCTTCTTGGGTTTCACCATCTCCTATTAGGCAGTATATTCTATTTTTTCTTTTATCAAGTTTAGCTGCCAATGCCATACCGATAGCTACTGATAAACCTTGACCTAGAGAGCCTGTAGATGCTTCAACAACTGGCAATCTGACTCTATCTGGATGTCCTTGAAAGACGCTATTTAATGTCCTTAAGCTTAGGGTTTTTTTTGGTTCAAAAAACCCACAATATGCCAGGGTTGCGTATAGTGCTGGGACTGCGTGGCCTTTACTTAACACAAATCGATCTCTTTTTAAATCATTTGGGTTTTTTACATCAAACTTCATTTCGTGAAAAAATAAAGTGGTTATTATGTCTATTGCCGAGAGTGATCCGCCAGGGTGTCCGCTGCCTGCCTCGTATATCATCTCAAGTATTAATTTGCGGCTTACAGATGCCTGAGCTTTTAGCTTATCTATTGTATGTTTCACATTTTTATCCTTTGCTAAGGGGGTTATATATAAAATAAAGTTGACCTGCAATGACTAAAGGTCTTCGTTTATCTAATATTTAATTAGCGAAGCGGTAAGCCAGAAGGCTTAAAGTGTAGCTAAGAAAATATTAGATAAAATGTTGCCCAACGTTCAAGGTAGACTATGAATAAATTTTCTTCAGGTCCTTCGTTTTATCAAATACAAGCTAGCGTAATGGCAAGACCATAGGTCTAAATGCAGCTAGGCAAGGATTTGATAGAACGTTGCCTAACGTGCAACGTTCGAGATAGTCTTCAAAAAATTTTGTAGGAAATAATGATACCTGATCTAGCACAAATTCCAAAAGTAGAGCTTCATTGTCATCTTGAATGTGCATTTAGGCATGAAACATTATTTGATATTGCAAAAAAATTAAATTTGGATCTTCCTACTCATGATTTTGAAAAATTTAAAAAAGTAGTTTTGCTAAAAACGCCTGAAAGTGATCTAAAAACAGCTTTGGGTAAATTTTTAATTATTAGAGAGTGTTTCAGATCAGAAGAGTTTATTGGGCGGCTGGCTTATGAGTATATAGAGGATGCATATCAAGAAGGGGTAAAAGTTTTAGAGCTTAGATATTCTCCGTCATTTATACAAGGTGGCTGTAATTTTGAGTTTGAAAAGATACATGATCTTATTTTATCAGGAGTTTCAAAAGCTAAAGAAAAGTATGATCTGGAAGTTGGGTTGATTGGTATCATAGGTAGAAATGATCCAATGGAGTTGGCAAACAAGGTTTGTGATTTTATTATAAAAAACAGGAATACTTTTGTTGGTATAGACTTAGCAGATAACGAGCAAGATTTTGACTGTAAACCTTTTGCTTCTTTATTTAAAAGAGCAAAAGACAATGGTATGAATATTACAATACATGCTGGTGAAGCTATTTATCCAGGTTCTACCCAGAGTGTTATAGATGCAATTAATATTTTAGGTGCAGATAGGATAGGTCATGGTATTCAAATAGTTAATGATAAGAGAGCACAGGATGTTGTCATAGAGAACGATGTGATTTTGGAGGTATGTCCTACTAGCAACTATTTGACTAGTTCTGTTGCTAGTTTAAAAAAACATCCAATAAAAAAACTTATGGATAGTGGGGTTAAGGTTTGTATTAACTCAGATGATCCTGGGATTTTTGATTGTCCGTTATTAGGTGAGTATGAGGTGCTTGTTGAGGAATTAGGCTTTACATATGATGATTTTGTTGTGTGCAACAGACATGCTTTTGAAGCTAGTTTTATTTCTGATACTAAATTATCTAGATTAAGGCCCTTCGTTTTGACAAATGCTTGATTAGCGTAGCGGCAAGCCGCAAGGCTTAAAGCGTAGATATGAAAGCATTTGATCAAAACGTTGTGCAACGTTCAAGGTAGACTATAAAATTGTCTTAAAGCAAAGCGATAAGACCGCAGGTCAAGCGAAGTTATGTATACTTTTAAAAAAGTTTACCAGCTCTCAAGGTAAACTCCAAACAGATTTTGTTAATTTTTTTATTACAACAAATTAAGATGGGTGTATGATTTGTCGAGGTACGCCAGTCTACGAATGGCTTGAAAGCATTAAGGTCTTTCGTTTTTAATGAATGTGCACTGGTAAAACGGATAGGCCGTAGGCCGAAAGTGAAGCCAGGGCACATTTATTAAAAAAGTTGTGCAGCGTTCAAGGTAGACTGCAAACAGATTGTCTAAAGACCTTACTGTCTCAATGTGATAATTTATATGTATGTGAGGGGTATTTTTCTGGACTTAGTTTTGTTTTTCTTTGTGAATTGGTTTTTTTGTCGTAGAATTTGGAGTTTGGTAAGTTTTTATTTAAGTTTTAGGTTTTTATTTTGTTTTTAGTTTATTTAAGATCTTTATCTTCTTTTTTTAAAAGTGATTTTAGTGTACTACAAAGGTTTTTGTTTAATGTGAAGTCCAACATATTTAGTTATTCTAAAGCTATGCAGTCATTAGTTAATCTCTTCTTCAAGCGGCTGGCTGAAAGCCAGCAGAATGATCCAACCGTAGGTTGGCCAGCAAATGCGTCCAGCAACGGATCATTCGAAAGCTTTTGTGAATCACGAAAGACTTGGTTACTTAGAAGTCCCGCAGCTGTTAGGCTGCAAAAGCATCCAACCGTAGGTTGGGGATTTACGATGTTGGAGACATTGATAGGATTGGCGTTGGTATCAGCTACAGGTTTTGTTGTTACGTTTATGACGGCTAACATGACGACTTTAACTCAGAGGAAGCATGATACTTATATGTGTTCATCTGTAGCTGGTAATGTATTGGCTCATTTTTCTAAGAATGGTAGTAAGGTTTCTCCTAAGAAAGAAGTAGCTACTATAAAAAAATCGGGGGGGGGGGGGCGACCAAAATTTAAGCAAGATTGGTCATAATACTTCTGTAGATTCTCCGTTAAGCACTTCATCTAGTGGGGTTACATTAAATTTAGATAGGTTATATGATGGTTCAGATGTTGGGGTATTGGAGGATTTGTATAATCAATATCTAAAGATATCTCCTCTTAATAATACTTCTATATGTCCAACAGATGCTCAAATTAGTAACACTTCAGCTTTGACTTTTGATCTAGTGAAGATGAAGTTTGACTTTAGGTCTACTACTCCAAGATTAGGTTATCTAGACAAATGGATTAAGTTAAATCCTAATGAATATGATACTGACAAAAACAAACTAAAAGTCTACGAAGATTTAGCAGACGACAATGGTTCACCTTCAGATGGATATAAGTGGGATAGGTTGACCGGAGAGTCGTTATTTTTGTTAAGTGAGCGGTTATCTGGCATATCGTCCTTATCCTTTGGTCCAGCTGAGCCTATTGCTGATTATAGGCCTACACCTAGTTATATCGATAAGTCTAAGTATGATGTTCGTATTGGTATAAGGCCTTGGGATATATCTAAGAATCAAAAGACAGATAGTTGTACAAGACATAAGAGTAAGGATATTCATCCTATTTTTGTTCGTCCTCGTTCTAGTTATGATAAAGTTGATCAAGCAAATAAGCAGAGAGACTTAGGTTATAAGCTTGCTTCTAGTTTATCAGGTTTGCCTGAGTCTAATATTCGTCATGATCTTGGTTTTAAGTTATTTGTGGAGGTTGAGGAGAGGAAGGCAGTATCTAGTTATGATCCTATCAGATGCAGAGCTGAGAAGGTATTTTCTTATTCTCAGAGGTATGTAACAGCACGCAATAAGACAATAGTAAAGACTACTTCAGTTACTACTACAACCCCATCTGTTAGTAGTTTTCAAGCTAATTTAGCTAGTAACAAAAATAACAACAAGTTAGTTAGTAACAACTTAGTTAATAATCTAGCTAATAAAGCTAATAAAGCTAATAGTAAGCATAATCCATCTACAATATCTCTATCTTCTGTGTCTAATTCTGAGGCTGATTCTTCAGGCAGTTCATCAACTTCAACAACGACCACTACCCTTCAATGTACTACAAATTCTGATAATTCTACGACATGTAGGTTTAAGCTAGAAGGTCGTGTGTGGGATAGGGGTTATAGGTGTCCAGATGGTAATGATGCAGGATATTGTTTAAATTCCAGTTTTAGTAAGGGAGTATTTTTATGTCGTTTGAACAAAAGAATTTCTAGTACTAATTATCCAGTTGGAGATTGGTTTTTATGTGATGATTTATCTGGTAGTTCCTTTACTATTGGTGATGATACACATCCTGTTACTGCCCAGCTATATGCGAGTGATCCTAGTGATCCTGAAGATGGCGATCGTAGTAAAGATAAGGAGTTACATTTAAGATTTACTGAGTTGCCTGCACCTGATTCTAGTATTGAGTATAGTATAGAGCTTAGGTTAGTGGATGAGTATGGTAACTACTCTCCATCGCCTCAAGAAGATGCACTTATTTTCTCTACGACTACTACAACGGATCCATGTGCTGGGGTAACATGCACTGGCATTCAGAGGTGTAATAGTGCTACTGGCCGTTGTGAATGTCCAGCTAATCATGCTAGTTGTCGTAATAATGCTATTTGCTGTGATCCTGGTAGTATTTGCGTAAATAATGGTTGTGCTTGTGATGATACTGCTTGTGGGCTTCTTGGAAAAGTTTGTTCAGCAGATACAAGTCTGTCAGATCGATGTGTAAGTCCTTCTTCCACTACCACTTCTATAACAACGACTTCTACAACTAGAGGAACTACTCAGACAACCAGAAGAACTACTTCAACAACCAGACGGTCCACAACTACAACAACAACTCCTTGTACTCCAAAATGTGATCGTTGTCATGAGTGTATCAATGGCAGTTGTGAAAAACAAGAGGTAAACTGCTCAACTCGTACAGACGATTATACAGACAGTACCGCACCAGCTTGCAGCAACGGAGCAACACCTAAATCAAAAGACACATGTGGTGTACCATGTTATAATGGAGAATGCGAGGGTGGTACGTGTGATGGTGGACAGACTTGTGCACAGAAACTAGGTACTAATTCGTGTAAAACATGCTCCGGTGTACGCCATTGCGGAGAACCTAAATCTAAAAAATGCAGTCAAATTAGCAATGGCTATCATGGATATTCTTCATATTGTGGAGTAAGTACACATGAAAATGCTGGAGGATGTGGTGTTACTTGCTATAGTGGAGGAAAAGCTTGCAATAAACAAACTCAGACGTGCCGTGGCAACAAATGTGTTCCTAAAGACAAGTGTGCTGGTGTGACATGTCCTGGTGTTTGTAATGCGTGTGTTCCTGCAACTGGACGGTGTAGTGGCGGAAAAACTTGTAACGAGCGAAAAACTTCTTGCCAGACATGTGGTAGTAACGGCAATAGTTGTAGTGCACGGCCTTCTAATAAAGAATGTAGTAGTTTTCACGGTTTTAGAGATAGTATTGGTGTCCGATCATGCGGAGTAACCACTGCTTCACCTGCTGGATGCCCTTCTATATCATGCTACACTGGAGGTAAGAAATGTATAGGAAATGAAGAATGTGAAAATGGGGAATGTGTAGAACCTGTAGGTAGTTGTGAGCCAGATTATGCAAACTGTATGTTATGTGTAGGTAACGCAAGCAAATATCAATGTACGTCATCACAACATTGTCTAGGAGCAAATGACAACAACACCAGTGGTGTATGTATAAACTGTCGCTCCAGTGCTGATTGTGGATGTGGTGGGGTATGCGTAAATGCCAACACAAAAACTTCAGCCTGTTTACCTCAAGGATCAACTTGCAGAAATCCTACTCCTCATTGTCGTACAGTAGACAATGCAGAGAAATGTGTAGAATGTAGGCGTAATAGTGATTGTGATAATGGTAAGAAATGTTGTCCATCAGGAAAGTGTGTTACATCTCAGTCGAATGACTCTGTACCTATTGAATGCACATGGACGTAATCAAATCACAGGATATTGTTATTAAAAAACAATACAACATATTACACGAACAGTTTAACAAGAGCCTGGACTGCAGTGATATTTAGAAGCATCTTCAATTATCAATGTACGTCATCACAACATTGTCTAGGAGCAAATGACAACAACACCAGTGGTGTATGTATAAACTGTCGCTCCAGTGCTGATTGTGGATGTGGTGGGGTATGCGTAAATGCCAACACAAAAACTTCAGCCTGTTTACCTCAAGGATCAACTTGCAGAAATCCTACTCCTCATTGTCGTACAGTAGACAATGCAGAGAAATGTGTAGAATGTAGGCGTAATAGTGATTGTGATAATGGTAAGAAATGTTGTCCATCAGGAAAGTGTGTTACATCTCAGTCGAATGACCCTGTATCTATTGAATGCACATGGACGTAATCAAATCACAGGATATTGTTATTAAAAAACAATACAACATATTACACGAACAGTTTAACAAGAGCCTGGACTGCAGTGATATTTAGAAGCATCTTCAATTGTATACTGTAAAGCCTCTACAGCATTTGCTTGCTCGTTGCCTAGACGAATTTGTTCATCAGACAAATGATCATATACAGCAGCACAAAAACCACCATTAAGCTGATTATCGTACCTATTCTCATCTAAACACAACTTTTCTTTACTTACTGTCGTATCAGAACTAAAAAAAGGTACTCTGGATATACCAGCTGACATTATGGTTCCATATGAAACTTGCATGCCATTGATATTACTAGTCTCTCCTTTATACCCATAGCCAGTTGTGTGAAAAATACCTGTGACAGGGAACGTTCTATAATCTTCTTTGTTGTGCAGTAATCCTAAGTTATGGCCCAGTTCATGAGCAAGAACTCCTATGAAAGTGTAATGTTGTGAACGATCAGATATATTGGGTATTTCTTCACTAGAACAAGTAGGATCAACTGAACCAGAGGCAGCACGTCTTTTTGCTTCATCTAGTAAACATTTTGTTTGTCCTCTAAGACCAGCTGCACCACAAATCCTTGCTTCCTCTGCATAATTTTGTATTGTATAAATCAGATCAGCTCCATAAAACTGGCGTATTACAGGGACCATGTTAAATCTAGCATCAGATTCAGCATCTCTGTTGTTTAAATCTAAAGTATCAATCTGGCAAGGCAAGTAATGTCTATAGTCTTGAAAAGGTACAACAGCCGCAGCTCTAAATTCTACATTAACTCCTGATCTTTGATAAATATCATTCACATGAGGAAGCACATCATCTCTCACAAAATCATCCCAACCAGGTGTAGAATATCTTTCGGACATTACAAAACCAATATCTATTACATAAGTTGTATTAGGATCAGCTTTCTTTGATCGAGGACAGTTGGTATCTGCTCCTACATCTAATCCCAGCTGATCGTGAGAATGCACATAAGCTCCACAAAAAGACTGCTTTTGATTATGTTCGTCATCAATGGGTATTGTAGTCATATAACCTTGCGATGTCTCTGCTCCACAAGCTAAACTTGCTACAGCATCAATACTAAAACCTTTATTGCTATTGCTTTTTACAGTTTCTAAATAATTTCTAAGTATATTATGCCTAGTCACTATATCCACACTTGATCTTTTAATATAATTACTAGCCGAAATTACATAATCACCAGCTTGATATAGTACTCCATTAGGAGGTTCTATTGTAACAGTGGTTTTTGAATTTGTTTTGGTTACAGTGATTTGTTCCTGATCAATAGGACCATCTTCTACTAATAAATCGTCAGTGTAGCTGGCATTAGTTGGATTAATAGACAGTACTTCCAAAATGTTGTTATCATCTATTTCAGACCATCCAGATTCATCTATATATACTATATCAGAATCAAAGCTTATATTTAGGATAGCTTGAGGATCATTGTTTTTACTAAAAGTGTAACTTACATTTGGAATTAAATTTTCACACCTTGCAGTGCCATCAGCATTTCTAAAATAAAAGTAGCCATTTTCGCTTCTGGTACATGGATTGTCTACAGTAACATTAAATGAAGATTCTTTTTTTACATCGTTGATATAGGTATAAGTACTATTGCTCTGTTGTATCTTTGTAGCATCTAGTTTTTTAGCATAGTTTTTGGTTAATATAGAATACTCTCCAACATGATAGATTTTGCCATTAGAACTATTTGGAGGTTTTATAGTAATAACTGTATTAGAGCTTTCTGTGGTTATAGATATATTATCTTGATTAATAGGACCAGCTGATGTTGTAAGATCAGTTTCATTAGCTCTTTTGATTTCCAGCATCTCTAGAGCATTTTCTGGGGTTAGTGCTTGCTGTCCAGATGAATCTATAAAAACAACTTCTGAATCAAACTTTATCCTTATTGTAGTGTCCGGATCACCATTGGATATAGTCGATTCTGTATCATCGCTTGCTATAAAACTATAAGTTAAGCTTGGAAGTTTTATACATTCGTTATTAGCACCTGATAATTGAAAATATCCACTTTCTCTTCTAGTACAAGGAGTTTCTACTACAGTGGGAGGAGGTTTAACTGGTTCAGGACCTGTAGCATCACTACAAGATGATAAACCTAGGGTAGCCAATACTAACAAAGCTCCACTAAGTACTGGCTTCACTCTAGTAGCTACATTTCTACCAAAAAATGAAGCAACTCTAAGCTTCTTTACAGGACTTAAATGAAATAAAGTACCAGCTGCCAAAAACTTAAGCTTACTTTGATCTTTTTCATCTAATCTTGGTTCAAAACTTATATCGTCTGATAGATCTATACCTAAATTATCTATAGCCGACTGACCAAATTTCTTATAATCGTTCGTATTATTAATACTATCATCACTAGTACTTTCACTTTTTTGAATACCTAAGCTTTCACAATAAAGATTGTTCTTAGAAGAACTAGAAGTGCATAAACTTTTAACAAACTCTAAAATACTTTCTCTACAAGATGGATCATCTATTAAAAGATCCCCATCTTCTGTTTTCTGTAATTCAATAAAAGCTTCGATAGCTGGAATGTCTTCAACCTGACTATTTTTGCTAATAACATCTTGTAAGACTCTGCAAGAGGAGACAGCCTTATTAGCTAACTGCAAGTCGTAAGAACTAGGCTCTGTGTAGGAAACACTTTGAGCTTTAGCATAAGTAAAAACACTAAGTACACCGAACGTTATAAAAAATGATGTTACATAAAACAAAAATACTTTTGTTCTGCTAATAGTCTTGCAAATACTTGCTTTTTCAATATGTCCAATAAATTTGATTACCATGGTTATTTTCTTCATAAAAAATGTTATGTCAAGATATTAGCACATCTTTAGTTAAGGATAAGATTTTATTATAAAGGTTGTAGTATTTCCATAAAAGTTTTTGGTCCATGGTGCGTACTTGTATATTTCTTACAACATTACATTGTGACTTGATATTGAACTGTATTTTTTTGATGTGGTATGTATACCTTAGAACAAGGTAAAAATGGTTCAAATTGAAAGGAGGGAAAGTGTACACTAGAAAGTTTAACAAAGAAAGGTGGAAAAATAATTTAATAGATTTTATAATAGTGTTAAGTGCTGTATTGTTAGTTGGAAAAGCTTGTGAAGCTCAAGCACAGCAAGAAAATACATATCTGTCAGAAGTACCCAATCGACATGGCATTAGAGTTAGAGTACAAACTGAAAACTGTGGCATGGAAACCTATCTTATGGTGGCTACTTGCATTTGCAGGCGAACGTATAGTTAATAAAACACTAGATTCATTAGAGGATGATGAAGAAGATGAAGATCAAAATAGCAGAGATCAAGAAGAAAAAAAGGAAGAGCCTCCAAAATGCAATCCTGAATATCAATCTTGTGGGAATAAATAAACTCGCTATGAATGTTAGGTACGATGGAACACAGACACTGATCAATTATATAATTCTCTTGTTGAAGACCTTTGGAAGGCTTAACATGTGTTATTTTTATCCAACCATAAGCCAGATCCATTTGCAACCTAGCAGCAGAAGCTACGCAGAAGTTTTTCTAAAAGTTACTAACAACAGCCCTATCAAAAATATTAACTCAAACATAGTGATATGTTGATATATTTTAGAAAACAGCGTGGATGAACCATCAGCTCTATAATTTATAACAAACTCATGAAACCATTCTGACTCCTCAGGGCTTTTCTCTAAAAAAGTGCCATCTGCCAATATAGCAGAAGAAATTCCTGTATTAGTAGATCGCACTATTGGAATCCTGGTTTCTATCGCCCTTGCCATAGTCATGTATAAATGTTGATAAGGTTCTACGGTATGACCAAACCAAGAATCATTTGTCACATTAATAATTATATTAGCGGATTGATTAGATAATTCGGCAGACAGCCCAGGGTATAGCCCCTCATAGCATATTTGATACCCAATATTTAGATCACCAAATTTAGATACTTTAGGTCCCTTACCTCTAGAAAAATGACTTACCTCAGGTAGCCATTTTTTTAACCCAGGAATTAAACCCACTCCAGGTAAGTATTCACCAAATGCCAATAGATGTGTTTTTTTGTAAAAATCTACAAGCTTTGCATTTTCATCAAACAAAAAAATGCTGTTATAATAATTATCTAAATTCAGATCAGACGAAAAACCACCTAAAATAATTGGAGTTTTAACATCCTTTATAAACTGTATAAGTTGCCTTTGATCATATCCAGTAAGAAATCTGCCATTTAAATTTTTTGGAAAGCTGGCCTCAGGCCAAACAATAAGATCAACATCTTTTTCAGATTTAAATTTACGTGTTAGTTCAAAATATTTTCTATACAGTCTTCTAGTAACTTTACTTCTGCTTTCATTTTGATACTTAGACATGTGTTTATCAATGTTACCGATGTTAGCTTGAATAACCCCTATACTCACCGTTGAGTCAGTACTAGACCACTTTTTTTGCTGAAAAATTCCAATAACATTTAAAAAAATAAAACTTGAAACAACTAAAGTTGAATAGACAATTAGCTTCTTAAAATTTTTCAAATTCAAAAAACAAATAGCAAACAGAGCATTATACAAAAACGTTAAAAAACTTAAACCCTGAAACCCAATCATATCTGCAATTTGGTATATAGGAAGCTCTGAATACAACCAAGTGTAACCGATATTCCATTGGAATATCATAGGATAAATTGCTTCCAAAATAGCTGTTAAAACCCCCAATACCATCAACGATATAGGTTTTGTAAAAGACAAATATTTACTAAGAACTTTCCAAATAATACCTGCAATTGGAATATGTAAATTTTGAGTAGCAGCAAAAGCAACTAAGGCAATAATACCAACATAAGTCGGCATTCTGCCAAACTCCACCACAGTATGAACAATCCAATGAAACCCTATGATAGCTAAAATAAACTGAGTAGCAAACCCATAAAAAAATATTCGTTTATAAGTCATGTTTTTATTAATCCACAATAACCACAACGGAACCATAGCAAATAAAATAGCCCACGGAGGAAACGGAATATAACTTGTGCCAATCAAAATACCTGATACAATAGAGTGCATAATTATAGATTAAACATCAGATGGTTTAGAATTGGAAACAGTAAATATACAATGCCCAAATTGTATGCAGCCATATTCGGTTGCTGCCTCTGATATGGTTGGAAAAGCCGTAGAGTTTAAATGTGTTGAATGTAATGCTGACTTTTATTGTGTGCCACCAGACTCAAATAAAACTCCTATTCAGACTTTTTTAAAGTCGGATAGTGAAAAGTCGGGTAGTGATCAGATTAAAGAACCAACTTTTGGCAAGCCCAAGCAAGCTACTCCTCCTGCACAAGATAATACCGATAAACCTCGGGAAACCACTGTGGTACCAGTACAGGATGTGGATGCTAGTCTTGAAATCAAAACTTTATGGAACGATGTAAAAGAAAACTATGAGGATGAAAATATGCACAGCAAATTTATTCAACTGTGTTTGAAGCAAGATTTATTGACCTATGCATCAGGAAAATATCGTAAAATACTAGAATCTAACCCCAGCGACAATATAGCAGAAAAAATGAAAAAGAGAATTATAGGCCTAGCTTTAGCATCATATGTGCCAGCTCATTCTGAAGAGGTTAGTTCATTTCGTCTGGGTAAGTCAGGTTCTGTTGCGTTGTTTGGAGTTGTATTGATGATGTTAGGTCTTATACCAGAAACTCCTAGAAGCCTGATTGTAATAGGGTTACTAATGTTTACTATTGGCGGCGGTATTAGATTTTTAAAAAGACATTAAAGTTTATAGGTATCCACACTTTATGCGTGTAACAGCTATTTATGGTTTTATGTTAAAAGCACTAACTACTTTTTTATTAATAATTTGTAAGGTCTCCTTTGCACAAGACTCAAATACTGATCCATTAAAAATAACTTCGGTTAAAATAAAAGATCAACAACTAGAATTACAAGTTAAAATAGAAAAGGGTTACAGAGCTTATCTGGATCAATTCGAACTAATTCCAAATGAGATGTTTTCACGTATAGAGGCCGATCCACTTCAATCTTTTGTTGATCCTGTAACACAAAAAAATAAATACGGTATTGTCGAATCTGGTACTATTCTTGCTGATGTACAGGGTGCAAATATTGATGCTATACTAAAATATCAAGTATGCACTGATACAGTATGTTTATTGCCTAAGGAAATACCTTTTAAGACAACGATAGGGATGGATAACAAATTTACTAAAGCTTTGAATAAAGGTTTTATTTATGCATTGATTACCATTTTTTTTGCAGGTTTTTTATCTAGCCTGACTCCTTGTGTATTTCCTATGATTCCAATCACTATATCTATACTTGGTACTGGGGTTATTAACCAAAATAGACTGAAAAGTTTTTTAATAAGTTCCACTTACGTATTAGGTGTTGCTACTACTTACTCCATTTTAGGTGTTTTAGCAGCATCTACTGGTTCTATTTTAGGTACTTATATGGCTGATCCAAAAGTTATAGTTGTGCTGTCAATAATATTTATACTCATGGGACTTAGTATGTATGGATTATTTGATATCAAAATGCCTTCTTTTGTAGTCTCTCGTTTAAACGTAGATAAACGCAAAGGTTTTGGAATCTTTCTATCTGGTATTGTGACTGGTGTAGTGGCAAGTCCTTGTGTAGGGCCAGTATTAATCGGGCTGTTGTTATATGTGTCTACAACACAAGATATGTTTTTAGGATTTTCTTTTTTGTTTGCATTTGCAATTGGTTTTGGAATCTTGCTAATACTGCTGGGGATGTTTGGACAGCTTATAAATAAACTACCTAAGTCTGGTGGCTGGCTTGAAGGGGCTAAATTTATTTTTGGCACGGTAATGATTGCCATGGCTTTTTTCTATATCAGACCTCTTATTAATAGTACTATTTTTTATGTCGTATCAGGTTCTACTTCAGTTGTAATTGCGTTGTCATTTGGTCTTTTAAAATCTAAGTCAAATACTGTGGCTTTAAAGGTAAAAAAAATAACACTTACTCTGCTGTTTGCTGTTGGAATGCTTATGATTTCTAGAGGGGTTTTCAGTACTAGTTTTGAAAAAATGTTTGCTGTTGAAAAATCAGAAATCTTTAAAGAGTATGATCAAAGTCTTTTTGATAATGCTTTAGAGAATAATATACCAGTTGTATTAGATTTTTGGGCTGCCTGGTGCCCAAGTTGCATAAAATTAGACAGGCAAACTTTTTCAGATGATAGAGTAATAGATGCTCTAGATGGTTTTTTACTATTTAAAATAGACAATACTTTGAATACAAAAAATAATCAGGCACTTAAAAATAAGCTAAAAGTTATAGGGTTACCAACCGTTATATTTTACGATAGGGATGGGAGGCTAAGAGAAGATATGACTCTAACAGGTTATGAGAATGCAGACCAATTTTTAAGACGGTTAGACAGTCTTTAGTTGATATAACATGATAGTACAAATGATCAGATTGCTAATGGGTTTACTTGTGTTGTGCTTGATATTCCTTACTCTCAGTATTCTTACGCTCAACTGGTTTTACTCTAAAAAGGACTATCCAGATCCGGATCATCTTTTTTTTACAGGTGGAGGTGGTGTACAGATTATAGCACATAGAGGCGGTGCATTGGAGCGTCCTGAGAATACACATATGGCTTTTTCTTATGTAGCTAATAATTTTCCAGGTGCGATCATTGAATTAGATGTCCAGATTACTGCTGATGATCATTTAATTGTCATGCACGATGAAAGTTTAGATAGAACAACCAACGGAACTGGCAAAGTTAGCAACGCCTCTTTGAGACAAATTTCCAGATTAAACGCAGGTTATAATTTTGAGTTCAACGGCAAGTATCCTTATAGGGAAACTACTTACTCACAGCTTCTGGTTCCCAAGTTAGAAGATGTTTTCAAAAGGTATGGCAATAGAATGATTATAGAAATCAAAGGCAATGCTAAAGAACAAAATAGAGCGGTCAGTGTATTGGTTGAAATGATCACTTCTTTAATGCAAAAATCAGGTGGTATATCTTCAAGGTATAACCGAAATTATGGCAAAAATTTGAAAAATTTGACGAGCAGGCTTGTTATATCTAGTGAGTTTTTTATACCTATTTATTCTGTTAGAAGAAGCCGACCAGATTGGTTATTTGCTTCTACAAAACCAGAAATTATATACAACTTAATACCTTTGAGTAAGTTTAGAGTAGCTTCTGCTAGTGCTGCTATTGATGACATATTAAAATTAAGATCTGATATCCATTGTCTGCCAAAAAGCTATAGAGGTAAGGAGATTATATCTAAGCAACTTATTAAAGAATTAAAAAGAAGAAAGCAGCCTTTGTATGCTTGGACCATAAATGATGAAAAAGAAATGGAAGAATTAATAAAAATGGGAGTGGATGGCATTATTACTGATAGGCCAAGGGTGTTGAAAAATGCCATTTTACGCATGGCAAACTAAAGGTTTTCAATTTTTAATAAGTGTATACAGCGAAGCAGCAAGGCCGCTAGGCCTAAGCGTAGCTGTGCATACTTATTAAAAATGTTAACCAACGTTCAAGGTATATTCCGAAAGCTTTTGTACATAGCGAAGCGACCCGACCGAAGGTCAAAGTGAAGCTAATGTGTGTTTATCAAAAACGTTGTGCAACGTTCAAGGTGGACTACGAAAGATTGCCTAAGACCCTGCGTTTTTGACACAACGAATCTGGTCGTATGGTTTTTCGGGGTATGCTGCTCTTATGAGCAGCTTGAAAGCCCCTACAAACCATACGGCCATCTTCGTTAGTTATAACAAGTCTTCAGCCATTAGGCTGAAAACGGATCCAACCGAAGGTTTGCCAAAGCAACTTATCAAGGTATATTCTGAAAGATTTTGTTCAAGCGGCTGGCTATAGGCCAGCAAGTTGATCTGACCGAAGGTTGGCTACGAAATACTTTGCTGTTTATTAATTTTTAGTTTTGATCCTGGCATTTATTATTAATATAATGAAATAGCGTGATCAAGCTACGAGGGCAGAGTTTATGGACGAAGAAAATATATCATTAGTTAGCGATTTTAATTTGATAAGAGCATTTTTTGAAGCTGGTTTTTTTGTACAGTTGACCATATTGGTTTTGATAGGTTCTTCTGTGTACGGACTTAGTATTGTATTAAAAAAATATAAAGAAATCAAATCACTGAAAACATGTGACAACAAATTTTTAAATTTTTTTAAAAATACTCCTGTAGATGAGTGGGAAAAAGTATACACGCATGGCTTGGCTAATAAAGGGCAGTTTGCTCCTGTATTTGTGTCAGCATTTAGAGAATTACAAACTGTCAGCGATCAGGTATTGGATGCCAATATTCAAAGAGCTATATCTTCTGAAATAGAAACACAAATTTTTAAATTAGAACGAGGTCTTGGTCATTTAGCTACCATTGGTAGTGCTGCTCCTTTTGTTGGTTTATTTGGTACAGTTGTTGGAATACTTACTGCATTTCACAGGATAGGAGCTTCTGGAAATGCTACTTTATCCACCGTTGGCCCTGCAATTTCAGAAGCTTTAGTGGTTACCGCAATGGGTTTGTTTGTGGCTATCCCTGCGGTTAGCTTTTATAATCACTTTGTGGGCAAAGTAAAAGAAGCAAATTTGGAACTTAACAACTTTGCAAACGTAATATTAAACACAATAAAGGTTAGAAAAATTGAAGAACAACGAAAAACACACGACTCTTAGTGAAATCAACGTAACGCCTTTGGTGGACGTTATGTTAGTTTTGTTAGTTGTATTTATGATTACAGCTCCTATGATGAGCCAAAGGGTGGATATAAATATACCAGAAACAAAAGAAGTTTTGTCTGTTCCGTCATCCGAAAACCCACTGATTATAAATATCAAAAAAAATGGCTCTATTGCAATAGGAGATGTCCAAGTGGCCTTAGATTCTCTTGCACAAAAAATAAAGGCTATAATGGATGTAAAAGTAGATAAGCAAGTCTATATCAAAGCCGATAGAAAAACAGAGTATGGTGTGGTAGCAGGTGTAATAGCGGAGCTAAAATCATCAGGAATTTCCATGATAAGCCTAGTAACACTGCCTAGGCAGTGATAAAAACCTTCTTTTTTGACCTCTGGACCTAAATCCTGTCACCATTTTTTGTTGTAATTCCGATAAGTGCCTCAAGATGAGTGCAAATAAAAAACCCAAATCAGCTGCCAATGAATTGGATGAGTTTTTGTGTGAAATAGAAAAAGAACAAACTCAAACAGATATCAAACAAAAACTCCAGCAAGATAGAAGCAATATTATATTAAAACCAGTAAGCAAAGATCAAACGCAAGAAGATAACACTAAAGCAGATTTGTCTAATGAATTAAAACAGGAAGATAATGTGCAACCTATACCAGAAGACATCAACGCAACTAACACAAAGATAGAAGAAGTAAAAACAACAAATGAACCTACTGGCACTTTAGATATTGATAAAGCGCCTAGCGTAGATAGTTCAAACTTGGAATCCGAAGTTGGTCTTAAAAATACTAGAGAAAATTTATCTGAGGATAGTAAAGTTTTGACACAAACTGTATTAAACAAACAGGAACATACAAGCGTGTTACAAGGCAAAATTGCAACATTAGAAAAAATGTTAAACCAAGAAATATCCAAGTTAAGAACATACGAAAGCGAATTAAAAAACATATCTGAGCTTGCAAAATCTGAAAAAATAGCTCTGCTAAAAGATAAGGATGATACTATTTTATCTTTGAAACATCAGATTGACAAAGTTGTTCTTGATGCAGAAAATTATAAAAATCAACAAAAAATATTACAAGCCAAAATTATTACCAATGACGAAAGAATTAAAAAAAGCGTAGAAGCTCTAAGAACTGCTTTAAGAATTCTAGAAGGAACTGATGAATAAAAAAATTAAACTTGTTGTAAGTGACTTGCATATGGGCTTAGGTAAGATCACCAAAAACAAAGGTTTAAACAATCTAGAAGAATTTTTTTATGATGATCAGTTTGAATCTTTTTTAAAATATTACAGCTCTGGAAAGTATGCAGATTATGAAGTTGAATTGATAATGAATGGAGATATATTTAATTTTCTCCAAGTCGACTATAGAGGCCATTACCTTTCTGTAATTACTGAAAATATTTCTGTCGAAAAATTACAAAAAATGATAGATGGTCATCCTATAGTTATAAGTGCACTGAAGGAATTTGTAAAATCGCCACTAAGATCGATAACTTACATTATAGGCAATCATGATCAAGAAATGTTGTGGTCAGCCACTAAAAAATATTTAAACAAGGTATTAGAAACTCAAGTTAAATTTTATAACTTTGAATACAAATTTGATGGAATTTATATATCACATGGTCACATGTTTGAAGCAGCTAATAGGTTCGATCCCAAGAAATTTTTTTTTAGAAAAAACATGCCAGAACCTATTTTAAATTTACCTTTTGGTTCAGTGCTATTTGTAGATTTTGTATTGCCTCTAAAATTTCATACACCTTACATTGATAAAGTTAGGCCTTTTCAGCAGATGGTTAGGTGGAGTTTGTTAACCAGAACATCATTTACTTTAAAAACAACTTTACAGCTCATCTTATTTTTTTTAAAAACAATATTCAGGCGGGACAAACATAGATGGCATTGGAAGACAGTAGTAGGTATTTTTAGAGAGGCGGCGATTTTTCCTGACCTAACTCAAGCAGCAAGAAAAATACTAAAAAGTAAACAAATTAATGCTGTGATATTTGGCCACTCACACGTCTACTCTTATAGAAAGTGGAATGATGATTCAGAATATTTTAATACTGGAACTTGGACTGAGGTTACTTCTTTAGATTTTTCAACCTTAGGCAGAAGAACAAAACTTACATATGGTATAATTAACTATCTTCCAAATATAAAAAAACCTGTAGTAAGGTTAAAAGAATGGGTTGGTAGTCATAGAGAAACAGAGTATGTTGATATATAATTATGGAGCTAAAATATAAACAAAAAATAGACCTTGTCATTTATAAACAGTGCAAACAATGTTTAGATAAGGTTCTTTTAGCAAATCACGATTTTATTAATCTGATAGATGACAAAACTCTTTTAGAAACAGTAAATACCAAAATCAAAACTCTCAGACAAAAGTACAATAGCTTAGCAGTAGTCGGAATGGGTGGTTCCTCTATGGGAGCTAGAATGATTATTAGATCTAACTTTCATGAAGTGGACAAGAAGGTATTTTTTTTTGATGACTTTGATGACTACACTTTTGATAAAAAACTAAGTTTAACAGACGATAAAACGCACTGGGTGTTTATTTCTAAAAGTGGGGAAACTTTGGAAGTTTTAACAATGTTGCAGTTTATAAACCAACATCTTTCTAAACGTGGTATTAAATTATCAGAGCATTGTACTGTTATAACAGCTAAAGAACCAAACTCTATAAATAAATGGGCGTTGAATGAGAATGTAAACACTTTGTATATTTCTTCTAACTTAAGTGGAAGATTCTCAGTTTTGAGTGTTGTAGGCATGCTGCCTTGTGCTTTTTCAGGCGTACAGGTTACTAAAATTCATGGGGATGCTAAATTAGGGTTATCCAACCAGGATTTAATTCTTAGATTAGCATGTCAGATTATTCAGAGCTTTAAACGCAATGAATGGATCACAATGTTTTGGATATACTCTGATTTTCTGCTTGATTTTGGTTACTGGCTTAGCCAGCTGTGGTCAGAATCTTTGGCTAAAGCCACAACTAGAAATAATAAACAGGCACCTAGAGTGAGTACGCCTATGGTACTTATGGGAGCAAGGGACAACCATTCAATTTTACAGCAAATTATTGATGGTTATTCAGATAAATTTATTTGGTTTATTAGATCGTCCGATATAGAGCATGGTTGTAAACTGGATAAAACATTGTTTGGTGATAGTTGGAAAGATTTAGAGTTAAGCGATCTAACTAAATTGCAATATGAGGCAACTATCAGAGCATGTGATAAACATAACTATTTAGAACTTAAAGTTGGTTCTATAGGTTATATTGTGGCTGTAATGGAGGTTGTTGTGGCTGTCTTAGGAGAATTTTTAGATATTGATTTTCGAACTCAGCCGGGAGTAGACAAGTTCAAACTGTTAGTAAAAAATAAAATGTAGGGTTGATACATTTAGGGTATGTATCTATAATGCTAGGGTAATAAATAAGTATGGAGGGTGGTCATCCACAAACGTTGTGAGTAAAAGAAAAAAGGAAAATACAGAAGAAACCACAGGAGAAACTACAGGCTGTGAATCAGATGTTTTAGACGACAGCTCTGGTGTAGAAGAAAGCACAAGTAGAAGTTTCAAGACTAATGCTCAGGAGAAATTTACTCGTGTGCTTTCAAAAGAGACACTTAGAACTAGACTGTCAGATTTGAAGAAAAAATCTCCAGCTGTAGCTTTAGTAGCAGGTCCACCTAATCATTTTGGAGATAGTTTTTGGTTTCTAAAAAAAGATGTAGTGACCATAGGTAGAACTCATGATGCAGATATAGCAGTACACGATGCAAGTATGAGCAAAGTACATGGCCAGTTTAGTGTTGTTGATGATGTTGTACATTACACAGATTTAGGTTCTACAAATGGTACACAAATCAATGGCTCAAATGTAAAACCTAACATGCACACGCAGCTAAGAGATAGTGACCTAATACAAGTTGGTAATGTTAGAGTAAAATTTCTTGAAGCAGGTCACATGCATCAGGATATATACAAAAAACTTTTAACAGATCCTCTAACAGGCATACATAATCGAGGAGCTTTAGATGCCACAGGCGGTCAAATGATAAAAGTGGCTCATTCTAAGAAAAATAAAATAGGGGTAATTTTATTTGATCTGGATGATTTCAAGTCCATCAATGATACTTACGGTCATAAAGCTGGTGATTTTGTTTTAAAGTCAGTAGTGAGATTAACAAAAAAGTACCTACAGGTTGATGATTTGTTTGCAAGGTTGGGTGGTGATGAATTTTGCATAGTTCTGGGTTATACAGAGGAAGATAATGTGTATAAATTAGCTAAAAACATTCAGTTAGCAATTACTGGTAAAGAGTTTGTATTTGGTGGCAAACAAATAAAAGTATCGGGCTCGTTTGGTGTTTCATTTTTCAAACCAGGGTACGACAGTTGGGAATCATTACTAGACAGAGCAGATAAAGCTCATTATGATTCTAAAAAATCAGGAAAAGATCAGGTTTCTTAGTTTTTATCAGTTTTGCATTTGTTTGATATGAGGCGATCTAGAGAAAATCTGCCTCCTCCAGCAAAAAATAGATAAATAAAACAGCTTAGATATACTAAAGCTAACTCTCTATCCCCGAACGCATCTCCTGCGTGTATCACAAACGCAGCAACAGTCATGGTAATTGCTGTGGGAATAGAAAAAATTCTAACACCAATACCAAGTATTATCGCAAGTGGACAAAAGAACTCTGCAAATACAACAAAAGCCATACTAAGGCTAGATCCAACTCCCAATGGGTCTGGAAATGATGAAGCTCTTTGGGAGTAAGACATTAGTTTGCCAAATCCATGGGTCATCATCATTGTAGATACCGAAACCCTGAAAATCAGCACACCTACATCAGCCAGCCAACTACAATCACCCCAGCAGGAACAACATTTTTTTGTCAATTCTTTAATACTCATCTTATATAACCTCTACAGTCAGCATTTTTAACTTGCCATTTTATCGAAATAATACAACTATCAGGCGGTTTTAAGCTAGCAGGAAGCCTAATAAATGTTAACCGAAAATACTGCCGCACCGACATTTTCCCTTTTGGATCAAAATAAAAAGACAGTGCACCTAAAAGATTTTCTGGGCAAAATTGTGGTGATATACTTTTACCCCAAGGACATGACTCCAGGGTGCACACAGGAAACCTGCGATTTTCAGAACAACCTAACACAATTTAATAACGCCCAAATTTTAGGCATTAGTATGGACTCACCGGAAAGTCATAAAAAATTCAGAGATAAATACAATATTACATTTCCATTACTGGCAGATGAAGAGGGTAAAGTATGTAAAAAATACAATGTTTTAGCCAAAAAAAACTTATTTGGGGTTGTTAAGTTGGGTATTTTAAGGACAACCTTTGTGATAGGCCCTGATGGAAAGATCAAGAAGATTTTTGAGAAGGTGAAAGTAAAGGGGCATGTTGACAAAGTTCTAAACGCAGTTTCCAAAATAGGTAAGAGCTAATGTCAGTTATAAGGTTTAGCGAAATACCCGAAAGCGGTCTATTTGTAAGTCTATCTGATAAGGATTTAGGCGTACTTTTAGATGGAGTATCTTCTCCTCTATTGGAAGCTTGGGTGCATCCTGTAAAAGGAGGCTGTACGGTTGTCGGAAATTTGAAGAGCTCGATTTTATTGGACTGCTCATTTTGTACAAAAAAATTTCAGTATCAAGTGTCAGAAAAATTTTCTGACCTAGTTCTACTGAATGGAAACAAGTCTGTGCAGGATGATAATTCGCAAATGTTTGTAAGATTTGTTCTAGAACCTGTGTTGGATTTTCCTCTTTTTGCTCGTGAAATTATAAACTTATCTATTCCAATTCAGGTATCTTGTATTAATGATTGTAAAGGATTATGTTCTGGCTGTGGTATGGACCTCAATTATGAGCTTTGTACATGTAAGGGTTTGGAATTTGAAAATCCGTTTTCTGTTTTAAAGAGTATTGATATATAAGAGGAGTTTATGGCAGAACCTACCAGTAAGACCACTCGCTCTAGAAGAGCTATGAGACGTTCACACAATGCGATCCATCTTCATGGAAGTCCTAAGTGTCCAAATTGTCAGGCGGTAATTAGGTCACATAGGGTGTGTGGTGTGTGTGGCCACTATAAAAAGCGAGAAATTCTTGCTAAATAGCAAACCCAGCATTTTATCCACAGGCTCATACTTGCCCGAAAAAATCCTTACAAACTCGGACCTTTCGGCTATTGTCGACACTAGCGATGAATGGATAGTTGCCAGAACTGGGATATACCAACGGCATATAGCTTCAGATTCTCAGGCTACCAGTGATCTGGCATATGAAGCTTCTCTTATAGCTTTAAAGGGTGCAAATTTGGCTGCCACAGATCTGGAAATGATAATTGTGGCTACACTAACTCCCGATCAACTTATGCCCAGTACTGCTTGTGTTTTACAGGAAAAACTAGGAGCTAAAAGTATAATGGCCTTTGATCTTTTTGCAGCATGCTCTGGTTTTGTATACTCCTTAAACATAGCGGAACAATTCATAAAAACTGGATCAAATAATATACTGGTCATAGGAGCGGACACACTTTCTAGAATAACAAATTACAAAGATAGAGAAACGTGTGTTTTGTTTGGTGATGGAGCTGGTGCTGCGATTGTGTCAAAAAGTAAATCACAATCTGTAATAATTGATTCAGTGATGCATTCAGATGGTAGCTTAGGAAAATTTGTTACCCTTGCAGCTGGCGGTAGCAGAATGCCTTGTTCGAAGGAAGCTATAGAAGGCGGCCATCAATATGTAAACATGAAAGGACGTGAGTTATTCAAATATGCTGTAAGGTCAGTGGTCGATATATGTACCGAGATTTTGAATAACAATAACGTAAAACTAGAAGATTTAGATTGGATTATTCCGCACCAGGCAAACACCAGAATAATTGAAACTGCTATGGGCCAGTTAGATTTTCCTATGGAAAAAACTGTGGTCAATATATCTCATGCAGCCAATACGTCAGCTGCAACTATACCTATCGCACTAGATGAATATGTAAGGAAAAATAAAATTAAAAGAGGAGATTTAGTGCTGCTAATTGCTTTTGGTGGTGGTTTTACAAGTGGTGCAACACTAATGCGGTATTAGCTAATATGATAGCATGTATTTTTCCAGGTCAAGGAAGTCAGTCAAAAGGGATGGCTAAAAAAATTTATGATGCTTTCAAGCCTGCACAAGAAGTATTTGAGCAAGCTTCTGATATACTAAGCTTGGATATGAAAAAACTCTGTTTTGAGGATGATAAAAATCAGTTAAATTTAACAGAGTATACACAGCCAGCTTTGCTCACTGTGTCTACAGCTTATTTCAAAATACTTAGTATGCATGTAAAACCAAAATTGATGGCAGGTCACTCGTTGGGAGAATATTCGGCATTAGTAGCACTAGGTGCTTTAGGTTTTAAAGATGCACTAAAAGCTGTAAAACTCAGAGGCAAATACATGCAAAGTGCAATGGAATGTGGCCAGGGAAAAATGGTGGCTGCTATTGGAGATGTAAAAGAAGTAAAGCGTCTGTTGGATTGGTTTCAGAGTGAAAACCAAGATTATGTGCTAGAAATTGCAAACTACAATTCACCTAATCAAGTTGTTTTAAGCGGACATTCAGAAGCCATAGATCAAGTATTAAAAAACAAAGATTTTAAACTTAAGCTTATTCCTCTTAAGGTATCTGCTCCCTTTCATTGTTCATTAATGTCTGGGGCAAAGAAAAATATGATACCGGTAATTAATAGTATGAATATACAAGAGCCTAAAGGTAGTATTATAACCAACTATTTGGCAAAAGAAGTTTCGGATGCTAAAACCATAAGGCATCATTTGATAGAACAGATAACTAGCCCGGTATTGTGGCATCAAACTATTGAGTTGTTTGGGCATTTAAAGGTAGATAAATTTATAGAAGTGGGGCCTGGTAGAGTATTGTCTGGATTGATGAAAAAATTTGATAATCTAAAAAACTGTCGATTATTTAATATAGAATCACCAGAAGATTTTGAGGCAATATGGACTTAGAAAATATGAATATCTTTGTCACAGGGGGCAGCAGAGGAATAGGAGCTGCCACCGTTACGCTTGCAGCTAAACTAGGTGCAAAGGTGGTATTTACGTACAATACTAATCTTCAAGAGGCAGAAAAATTATTGGATAATTTAGGTGCTGGGCATAAGGCATTACAAATGAATTTGGAGGATTCTGAATCTATATCCAGTGTGTGTGAAAAGGCTATAGAATTTTTTAAAGGAAAAGTTGATGGTGTGGTGAATAATGCTGGAGTTACAAAGGATGGTCTAATTTTAAGGATGAAGCCAAATGATTTTTCTAGTGTTTTGGATATAAACTTAAAAGGTGTTTTTTTGGTTTCTAAAGCTTTTGTTAAGCCAATGATGAAGTGCAAGAGCGGCTCGATAGTCCACATAACTAGTGTGGTTGGTCAAGTTGGACAATCTGGACAGGCAAATTATGCTGCTAGTAAGGCTGGTATTGAAGGTTTTTCTAAATCACTTGCTAGGGAACTTGCATCTAGAAATATAAGATCAAATTGTGTGGCACCTGGATATGTGGATACAAATATGACAGAAAAATTGGATGAAGAGCTAAAAAACAAGTTACTTGCTCAAATTCCTTTAAATAGAGTTGCTAATGTATTTGAAATAGCCAAACCTATATGTTTTTTATTAAGTAGTGATTCCGGTTATATTACAGGTCACACTATAAATGTTAATGGCGGCATGAACATGTGCTAAATAAAGGAGGAATTTATGTCCATTGATGATAAATTGCAAAATATTATTTCAGAGCAGTTGGGTGTGGATAAGAGTAAAGTCACCCCTGAAGCTTCTTTTGCTGGTGATCTTGGTGCAGACAGTCTAGATAGTGTTGAATTGATCATGGCTATCGAAGATGAGTTCGAGATAGAGATCACAGACGAAGATGCTGAAAAACTCAAAACAGTTGGTGAGCTGCAAGATTATGTTAATGCTAATACTAAAAATTAATTATGTGATGATATAAGCTCCTGGAGTTTCTATGTCTTCTAGATTTTATAGAGAGCCAAAATCTGTGAAGAGAGTGGTTGTAACTGGCATGTCTGTTATTTGCCCAGTTGGCAACACTCTATCAGAGTGTTGGACAAATTTACTAAACGGCAAATCAGGTGTTAAGGAAATTACACAGTTTGATGCGTCTAAATTTCAAACCAAAATTGCTGGTGAAGTGGATGGTTTTGATTTTGAAGGTATTATGTCTTCTAAGGAAGCAAAGAGGCTGGCTAGGTTTTCTCAATTTGCGGTAAAGGCGAGTGTTGGTGCATTAACAGATAGTGGTCTACCTACTCGTTTTGATGAAGAACTTTCTTCTAGGGTAGGCTGTATGATTGGTGTTGGTATGGGGGATTTAAGTTTTCTTCATAGGACATCAACGGTGCTGGATACCAAGGGTCCATCTAGAGTTTCACCTTTCTTCATTCCAACTACTATAGTGAACATGGCCTCTGGTCAGGTAGCCATTTTTATAAATGCAAAAGGTCCAAATTACTCCATAACATCTGCTTGTGCATCTGGAGCACATTCAATAGGTGAAGCGTGCAAATACATAAGAGATGATATTTGTGATGTTATGGTAGTTGGAGGCTCTGAATCTTTAATAACAGAAGTCGCTGTAGGTGGATTTAATTCTATGAAAGCTTTATCCACCAGAAATTCAGATCCTGAGGCTGCCAGTCGCCCTTGGGATCAAGATAGAGATGGTTTTGTAATAAGCGAGGGTTGTGGAATAATAATTTTGGAAAGTTACGAAAGAGCTTTGCGTAGAGATGCCAAGATTTATTGTGAGCTAGCAGGCTATGGTGCTTCTTGTGATTCAAGTCATGTAGCTACACCTCACAGTGAAGGGGAGGGTGCACGTCTAGCAATGACTAATGCTCTTAAGGATGCAAGATTGGCTCAGGAGGATATAGGTTATATAAACGCTCATGGTACTTCTACACCAATTGGAGATAAGGTAGAGACTTTGGCAATAAAAAAAGCTTTTGTAGATCCAAAAAAATTGCTTGTTAGTTCTACCAAGAGCATGACTGGTCATATGTTAGGGGCTGCTGGTGCCGTTGAAAGCGTATTTGCGATAATGAGTATTCATACCGGTATGATACCTCCTACAATTAATTTAGAAAATCCTTCTTTAGATTGTGATTTGGACTATGTTCCTATAGCTGCCAGAGAGCTGCCCATAAAGCATGCTATGAATAATAGTTTTGGGTTTGGCGGTACTAACGCTTGTTTGGTATTTTCTAAAATATGATCTATGTAGCGTCTGACCATGCAGGATTTCTATTAAAGAAAATGTTAAAGGATGAATTTACTTTAACAGATATTGGTGTTTTTACAGAAGACAAAAAAGTGGACTATCCTGACTTTGCATCTAAGCTTTGTGATAAAATATCAGATGGTGATTTTGGAATTTTAATATGTGGTTCTGGTCAGGGTATGGCGATGGCTGCGAATCGAAATAAACATATAAGAGCATGTCTATGCCAAGATTCTTCTTCTGTGCAACTTGCAAGACAGCATAATAATGCCAATGTATTGTGTTTAGGTTCGAGGGTAATAAGTTTTGATCAGGCAAGAGAAATTGTACAAGTTTTTTTGAACACCGATTTTGAAGGTGGTCGTCACCTTAGACGCATTTCAAAATTTTAATTTTCTTTTTTTATATTTGTTATATGTTTGAGATAAAAACGTTTGGGTGGTGATGTATTATTTTTTTCTTCACCTGCTATAAAGTCTCCTAATGGTGTTCTGACAAGCCCTACTGGCAGTATGGTTCTAGAGGTGCCTGGCCTGCTTCCTGAGTTGTATACCATATTTATTTTTCTCATTGATGTTATAGAGTTTACGAGTAGTTTTAACTCTGGGTTTTTGGTTAGCTCTAGCACAGAAAAATCTTTCCAGTTAAATTCCATTTTCATTTTTTGTTCTACGTTTTTTAATGTAAGAGGTTTTATATGTCTAAAGCATTCTTGGGCTAGATCCATACATATTTTTGCATCGTTTAGTGCTATGTGAAGTTTTCGTTTTTTTAGATTTAAAAACTCCATTAGTGTAGGTAGTTTATGGTTAGGAGAATCTTTAAAAATTGCTCTTGATAAAAGTGATGTGCAGATAATTTTATTATTTGGAATTGGCAAATTATTTTTTTCTAGATCATATGACAAAAATCCTATGTCGAACGGAGCGTGGTGTGCTATTAGGACGCTGTTTTGTGAAAACTCTAAAAATTTTTTTAAAACAGTTTTTGCAAATGGTTTAGAATCCAGGCTCTTTTTGGAGTATCCATGTATTTGTTCCGATACAGGGTGCATATCGCCTTCTGGTCTTATGGTACTTGAAAACTCATCTACTATTTTTCCGTTTTGGAATTTCACTGCTGCGATTTCACAGATTTCCCATTTTACTGGATATGCACCTGTGGTTTCTGTATCAAAAGCTACTAATGTTTGATTTGATAAATAGATGATTTCTCTTTTATCAAAGCTCAATTACTGGGTCAAGGTTGGATAAGTTTAAGTACTTTATTTTTTATAGCCTATTTGATTTGTCACCTTGAAAATCTCAAGCAATCTGTTTGTAGCCTGTTTTGAACGTTGGTTAACATTTTTAAAAGTATACATAACTTCGCTTGACCTGCGGTCTTACCGCTTCGTTATGTACACTTATTAAAAATTGAAAACCCTTGGTTGTTGGTTAACATTTTTAAAAGTATACATAACTTCGCTTGACCTGCGGTCTTACCGCTTCGTTATGTACACTTATTACAAATTGAAAACCCTTGGTTGTTGGTTAACATTTTATCAAATAATAGCCTAGCTCCGCTTTAGACCTTCGGCCTATCCGCTACGTTAATCAAATATTTGGTAAACTGAAAGGTCTTAGATAATCTTTCAGAGTTTACCTTGAACGTTGCTTTGGCTTTTTTAATAAATGCGTCCTGGCTTCACTTTCGGCCTTTGGCCTAACCGTTTCGCCAGTGTACATTTATTAAAAACTTTAGACCTTAATAAAATTGAAAACCTTTGATCTAGAAATCTACGCCTATACCGCCTAAAAATAAAGTATTAGTAAGGTCAGTGTCAGCGGTGATATTTAAATACTGTCTCATCTCAGCCAGGATATACATATGATTCACTCCGTACTCTTTTTCTAAATGATTTATCTTAGAACCAGTAAAAGAATCAATAATAAAGTGTACTCCACCACCAAAATGAGTCGCAGGCATAGACATCAAATTAGGCCTTATGCCATCATCTCTAATCTCAATAATATTAAACAAATCTACACCTGCAGACAAAAATGGAGAAAGAAATTGAGTGCTCCAATATTGCAGCTTATAAGTAATGCCTAAACTAACTGGCCAGATTAATAGCGTGTACTGCTCCATAGCTGGAATACTTTGGTTGATTCCTTCAGGATCAAAGATGCCCTCACCTCTTGCAAACATCAGCCCGCCACCTAACTTGACAGACATATGGCCAACACGCTTAAAAAGCTTACGTTCATAATCCACCAACAAAATAGCGTTATCCCCATATTTTCTATAAACTCTGTTGTAATCAAACCTAGACTCAATCTCAGGAGGTGTAAGGAGCCCCAGTTTCATTTGAGCTGCTGAGCGTATAGGAGACTTGTTTATTTTATACTTATGCACACCTTTTCTACTCACAGCTTCTAAATCACTAAAGTAATTATCCGATTTTAAGCTATTTTTCCGAAGCTCAATATTCTCCTGAGCCTGAGTAAAAACTTGTAACGAAGCTAATAAGATTAAAAAAACCATACACAAATTCTACCTGACTTAAAGCTAAGATGTAACGATGGTTTATATTTTGCAAGGCTTAAGTTTTGGTCTGGGATGTTAGATGAAAATACAAGCCTTTTAAAACCAGGCTTTGATCTACAACATCAAAAAGCTTTTCTTTTGAGAATAAACTAGAAAAACCACCAGTGCCTATCACCAACGCATTTTTAAAAAGTTGACTTTTCATTTGAGAAATAAGGCCACGAATCATTGCAAGGCTGCCATGATATAAACCAGACTGAATACTATCTACAGTAGATGTTCCTAGAAAATTGTCAGGTTTAATAATCTCAACCTTTGGAAGCTTTGCGGTGTGTTCAACCAACGCATCCATTGATAATTTAAGCCCAGGTGTAATAATACCACCTAAATATTCTAAATTTTTAGATATGGCACAAAATGTATTAGCAGTTCCAAAATCCACGATAATAATATTCTGATTAGGGTATAGAGTTGTGGCAGCTATAGCATTTGCAATTCTATCTGAGCCAACCTCCAGCTTATTCTTATAACGTATTTTGATATTGGCATTAGAAGCAGTTAGAATAATAGGTTCTATAGAAAAATATTTTATGGCACAATTTCTTACAGAATGGAGTGCATCTGGTACCACAGAGCAACACACTATGTTGTCTATCTGATCTACGTTATTTTGCTTTAAAACTGCCTTTAGAAAAACCCCAAGCTCATCTGATGACGCTTCTCTAGAAATTTTTCTAAAACGAAAAATCAACTTATCATCTAAAAACACACCACCAAAAATATGGGTATTACCCACATCCAATGCCATAATCATATCGAATGCTCTTTTATCATATTGGTAAGCCCCAAGGCCAACTCTTCTTTATTGTTTACACTTTTCTTAATGCTCTTTGTATAAATCTTAGCTTTATAGTTATTTTTTATGTCTTCATATCTGTTATGCACCACTATATCTACAAAATCATCTATCACTGGTTCAAAACTGTGGCCACATGTTAATTTAAAACCAACTACTATAATATTAGGATTTTTGGAAAGAGATCTAAGTGTTGGTAATAGTTTAGGGTTAGCGTTCAAACCAATAGTTAAATTAGGCGAGGTTTTAAGTTTTTCATCAGGAGGCTGAATAGTTGTTTCGCCTTGTTTTATATAATCAACACTAAAATCTCCAACCGCTGCAAGATGTATCACAGCATCAAAGCTATAATTTTTTAGATAATATTCAAGTTTTTCTTTTAAATCTAAAAAAGTAACAAACGAGTCTGTTTTTACTTTTTCAAAAGAAACATCTAAGCTGGTTGGTTTTAGTAAGGTTACGCTCCAATCAATTTTACTGAAGTAAGAGGCAATAAATTTACCTGTGTTACCAGTGCTAAAGTTTGTTATAAACCTTATTGCGTCAATTTTTTCTCTTGTTGCACCTGTTGTTATTAATATTTTCATGTTCTATAATTTTTTGTACTATGGTATCAGGCTCTGGCATTCTTCCTATACCATATTGTCCACAAGCCAAGTGTCCAGAGCCTAACTCAATAATAGCTCCTTTGTCTTTTAAAAACTTTAGAGAGTTCTGGGTAGCAGGGTATTCTAGCATGCCAGTATTCATAGCTGGAATTATAATGGTTGGTATTTTAAAATTATTGGCTATAAAAATGCTAGCAAGCAAACTATCGCACATACCATTTGCTATTTTATTGACAATGCTACAAGTCGCTGGACAGATTATTAAAGTAGAAGCATTTTCTAAAATGCTAATGTGTTGCATTTGAAGTCCATCTTCATACATGTCTGATAAGATTTTTTTGCCTGTCAGACCTTCTAAAGTTGCTTTTCCTATAAACTCCAAAGCACATTTGGTTGCTATTGTTTGCACATAAAAGCCTTTTTGTGTTAGAGTAGATATAACTTGGCAAGCCTTAAAACAGGCTATTGATCCGGATAGTCCAAAAACTATGTGTTTGCTTGTCATATAAAACTTAATGTATAGTTAATAGTCTATTTTTTCAAAAGATTTATTACGTTGGGACATATAAGCATGAAAAATTCATATTTAGTGATATTAGCCTCCTTGATAATGATTATACCACTGACTTTTATAATAAAATTTGGCATTAGCCCAAGACCTAAACCAGTTATAAAGCCATCTAATTTTGAAAGTTACGAAGAAGTAGGAAAAGTGTTATTTAGCCAGTTGGCTCGTGACATTGAAAAACATCCAATAGTTGCGATAGGCATTAGCAACTCTAACGATCTAAAAGTTGTAGATGGTTTTGTTATACAGAGTATAAAGGCAAAGAAATATTTTGATGAAGCTATAGTTCTAACAAATCAAAGAGCACTTTTTGATATTCCAACAGAAAATATGCCGTATGAAAGTAGAGATAATGTCATTGAATATTTGGACAAAAAAATGAGTTATGGTCAGAAGATTATATTGGTAGTACAAAATTCGGATACACCACATTTTCAAAAAAATAGTTTTGTATCAAATCTTGAAATGAAAGATAAAGTACTTTCTATAACAGCTATGAGAGGTAGCACAAACCCTGAAGAACTAAAAAAAGGGTGTGGTGGTGCCGGGTATCAAAACGGCATTATACAGATAGATTGTATTGCCTATCAACAGTCAATAAAGATTTACAAAAAAGCAGACAGGAGCAAAAACATGATTTCAGCAGAAAGGTATGGGTTAAGAGATTATGTATTTACCGTTATAGAAGTTGAGTTATAAATTAAGGCCCTTCGTTTTTAATAAATGTGCACTGGCGAAACGATTAGGCCAAAGGCCGAAAGTGAAGCCAGGGTGCGTTTATTAAAAAAGTTGTGCAGCTTTCAAGGTAGACTATAAACAAGCCCACTTAAGGCCCTTCGTTTTTAATAAACGTGCACTAGCGAAACACTCTGGCCGTAGAGTTGATTGGTCAGGTTGGTATATTAAGGTCAGTTAAAGAGCTGTTACATTTGACATATCCTGGTTTTATTCCAGATATCTGTTCAGAGTACAGAACAACAACTGTACTTCCTAAGTTGAACATACCTAATTCATCACCTGCATTCGTGTTTAAATTGTAGTTTTTTACCATCGGTTTATTGATGTTAAGATCATTATCAAACACTGTTTTTATGGCACCAACATTTGTGGCACCTATTAGTACAACACAAACTTGTTTGTTTTCTTTAGTTTCAATTTCTATTATCAATCTTGCATTAATAATAAATAAGTTTTTTATTAATTTAGTACTGATTTTATTAACTGGCCAAAGTTGTCCTGGAATGGTTGTTGCTTTTTTGATTATTCCATCTACTGGACAATGAACTCTATGATAATCTTTGGGCGAAAGGTAATACGTGATAAAGTAGGAGTAGTAATTTGTATCTGTATTTAATAGTTTATTTACGCTGTACTCCATGCCTTTAGCTGCGATTAGTGTGGAGTTTAGTATACTCCCATAGGTAGTAATCTTAGAATCACAAGGATGAAGTGGTGGTTTTTCTATAGGTCGTAAGTTTGGCTTTAATTTTCTTACAAAAAACTCTCCTATCGATTGGTATTCAAAAAGTTCTTTTTCAGCTTCTGAAGTATTTATTCTAAAAATTTTGGCAAATAAAAATATACCTGCATTTGAAAAAACACCCATCTTGATAAATGCAAGTTTCCCAAAGAAGTGGCTGATTAATTTTGTAAAGCTTCCAAGCAAAGTTTTTATTTTCTTATAGGGATTCTGAATCCAAGCTCAAAAATATGATTTAACAAAGGTTGTTTGCCGTCTTCTGTTTCCAAATTTATGTAGTATTTATGTTCTGTTCTGTCTAGTTGGTAAATATCGGCAACATTGATGTACTTATTTTTAAATGAGCTTAAGAAGTTATAAGACAGATCAATAAATAAATCATCATTTATATTTGTGTTAAATCCTATAATCGCTTGTCCAACTGGTATAAACGTGGTGTTACCACCAATTCGTAGGCTGTCTGATGAGCCTTGTTCTTCAAGATTGCTTTTGATAGTGACACCTATACCATATACAGACGCTCCTGCACCTAACCCAATATATGGTTGAAATAGCGAATATTCGTCATTAAATTCATATAATGCATTTGCCATAATTCTGGTGTGTGAAAGATTTCCATAAGTTTCTGTACTATCGTTAATAGCTTGTAGCAACTGTTCATCTGCGGTTTGTATGTAGGTAAATTCAAAGTCTTCCACATCTATCATGCTGGTGCTGGCTTCAAGTTCAGTCCTTAAGCGTCCAAAATCATAGCCAATACCAAGTTTATAGTAGGTTGGAATTTTACTTTTGGTTTCTATATCCATGGCTGTATCTATGCCCAAAGGAGAATATGGGGCTATCAGTATTAGATATTTATTTGGGTGGTCATATCCAGCAGCAACTTTCATGTACAGAAATGAAAAGCTACAGCAGTCAGCAGTGGTTGTATCTTCTGGTAGATAATCTTCTACCACTTGAGCATAGGATAAACATGGTGCAAGAAGCACCGCTAGATAAAGATATAGTTTTTTCATAACCCTTTTTTTCATATCCTCTCCTTTTTAAGAAACAATCTTAAACCAGCTGACTTAGCAAGCCTACAATATGCCGTATAAATTCTCAAGTAAAAAATATCCAATCGAATCGTAGTATTTCAGCCTGACTATACCATTTTTAAATCTGTGTACTTTAGCATAAATTTTCGGACTGAACTGTCATCAAATAATATAGATACTTTTTGACCTCTGGATTCAAGTTTTAAAACCTTGCCACGTCCGAATGTAGGATGTACAACCCATGTTCCTTTATTGATTCTTTTTGGTTGTTGATCAAAGTAATCTTCTACATCATAATCCGTGGTGCTTTTAACGACTCTGGTTTTGGGACGCTCTTCTCTGTCCATATATTCTTTTGGTATTTCGTCTATGAATCTGCTAGGTATGTTATATAAACTTCTGGCATTTACTCTTCTATATCTTGCGTGGGTAAACCATAATCTTTCACATGCCCTGGTCATGCCTACATAACACAACCTTCTTTCTTCCTCTATCTGAGCATTATCCGGTGAAGTTACGGCTTTTACTCCTGGGAACATATTTTCTTCCATCCCGACCATGAATACATTTTGAAACTCTAAACCTTTTGAGCTATGTAAAGTCATCAGGGACACATAATTAATGCCACTGTATGTAACCTCAGAGGTCATTAAAGAAATTTCTTCTAAAAATTGCTGCAAAATCTTGATGTTATCTAGTTTACTTGATTTGAACCTATCTTCAAATTGCCTTATCACATTTCTAAATTCATCCAGGTTTTCTATTCTTGTTTCAGAGTCTTTGGTCCCTGTTTTTTTTAAATTTTCTAAAAAATTTGTTTTATCCAAAATAGATTCATAGATTTGACTAAGCGTAGTGTTAGATTCTTGAATAGAAGAAATTATCGATATAAAACTTGCTAAGTTATTGGTTATATCAGCTCTAAAAGATCTGTCGTTTATGCAATATAATGTTGCTTCCATTAAAGATAGCTGTTTTTGCTCCGCAATTTGATTTAACTTTTCTAAAGTGCTAGAGCCTAAACCTCTTCTAGTGTTAATACATCTAGTGAAAGATATGTTATCATCAGGGTTTAGTACTAGTCTAAAATAGGCCACAATATCTTTTATTTCTTTTCTTTCATAAAATCTAAGGCCTCCTACAATTTTATATGGTATTTCAAATTTTATTAATTGTTCTTCTAACACTCTAGATTGTGCATGAGTTCTATAAAATACAGCACAGTGGTCATAGCAGGTGCCCATTTTTTTTATTTCGTTGGATACAAATTTTGCTTCTTCGTATTCATTATCTAGTGATTTAACTTTTATTAGTTGGCCTTGCTCTTTATTGGAAAAAATAGCTTTATTAGTTCTAGCAGTGTTATAAGATATAAGCTTAGAAGCAGCAGCCACTATTGTTTTTGTAGATCTGTAGTTTTCTTCTAATTTTACTACTTCGATATTAGGAAAATCTTCGTGTAAGTTTAAAATATTATCAATTTCAGCACCTCTCCAACTATAGATAGACTGGTCCTCATCTCCTACTACAAAAATTTTGTCATTATTTGCTAAAAGTTTTTTTAGTAGTAAATATTGTATTCTGTTGGTGTCTTGATATTCATCAACATTAATAAATTTAAATTGTTCTTGGTACTGTTTAAGCACTTCCTTGTGTTCAAACAGTAACATTAGTTTGTATAGTAGGTCGGCAAAATCCATGCTTTTATTATCTTTCATGTGTTGTTCGTAGAGTTTATAAATTTTAAAAACTCTTTCGTCATTATCAGGAAATTCTTCTAAGAACATATCTGGGCACAGGCATAGTCTTTTAGCCTTATTAATTTGTTCAAGCACAAGTTTTGGCTCTAGGACTTGATTGGATATATTTAGCTTATGCATCACCCTTTTTATCTGGGATAACTGATCGGCTTTATCCAGAATACTGAATGTGTCATAGCCTATTAAAGATGCATGTCTTCTGAGTATTTTTGCACCGAATGCATGGAAAGTGTTTATCCAAAAGTTGCTATAATCCACATCTATTTTTACTTCTTGTAACACTTCAAAAATTCTATTGGACATTTCGTTAGCTGCTTTATTGGTAAAGGTTATGGCTAATATTTCATGTGGTAGAGCTTTTTTTTTGGCAATAATATTGGCAATTCTATAAGTTAAAACCCTGGTTTTACCTGATCCGGCACCTGAAAAAGCCACAACTGCTTTATCCAGGACATTCACCCCTTTATACTGACTGGGGCTAAGTTTTTCTTTCATGATATGATCAATGTCCAACACTTTCTCCAAATATTAGTCACTAAAAATTGTATTTATCCTGAAAATAATCAATGATTTTCTATAAAGAAACATTTTTTTATTGATAATTATATTGCAACTTATAATAATGAAACTACATTTAGCTGACGAGGTTTTTTTAAATGCCTAAACGAATGCCTAAAAAGATTATTATAAAAGTAGTAGGTTTGGCCTTAGGCCTTGTGCTTGTGTTTTGGTTGATTCAGTTTCTTGATAAGGGCACTTTGCCAAAAGACAGAAATGAATACATCTCTGAAAGAAATAAGCGTATATGTCAGTATGACATCAAACAAATAAATATTGTTTCAACAGATGCTAGCTTATCTTTTGAAAAAGCAGGTTCAGCATGGGTAGGTGGCGGATTGTCTGATGAATTTATTAAAACTCAGGTAGAAGAATTTTGTAACCTCAAAGTTAATGAAGAGGCTAATTTGGATAAGCTAAAAGGTGATTTAGTGTGGATTGAAGATTTAGAGATTGTGTTTGTAGATGATTCCAGCATCAATGCCAAGCTCAGTCAAAATGGTGTGATTCAGGTTGGAGTGCGTTATTATTTCGTCCCATCGCTTCTAAAGCTAATCCAATCTGCGGTTAAACCAGATCAATCATAGAGCAATAATGACTACTACTTTTGATTTAATAATGACCTTTAATCAGTTTGTGTTGTTTTTTCTATATAATCCATAATAATTACTCCCCAAAATAATATTATACCTGTTATCGATCCCGCTGCAGTGACGCACAGGCCTACATCATTATAACCGTGTCTTATAAGTTCATTTATTGAAGTTGCAGCGAGTGCCGCATTTACAGAGATACCTAATGTAAGATAGAATGCCTGAACATTATTAACATCCGAGAATACCTGAGGAAAGTTAGGATCAGATGTGCAAGATTGTGCAACCTGTATTTTTCTACTTTGGCTTCCAATTAAACTTGCAGTCTCATTATTTCCTGCATTAAGTGCTACGTGGTACGGGGTTTGTCCATCAGTTGCTTCTAGGTCAGGGTCTGCCCCTAAGTAAATTAATAATTCTGCCATATCAGTATGGCCTGACTTCGCTGCATGATGAAGAGCTTTAGTTTGGTCAATTTGGCTAGCTTCTATATCGTACAATTCAACAAAAAATTCTACGCCATCTGGATCATTTCTTTCTACAGCTTGTAAAAACAATTCTGCACTATCTTTTTGTTCATAAGAAGTTAATGCCTGTGTGCACTCAGTATGAGTAGAAGCAGCAAGAGGGCCACTGAAAGTATCTAAAAACAAATATAAAGCTAGAATAAACATATTATTTATACCAATATTTTTAGGTACCATATCACATATAGTAAGGTATTTCTACAATTTCCAGATGATATCTTCTCTGCCTTGAAGTTTATTCAAATATCTGGCCAGTACAAATAAAAAATCGCTCAACCTATTTAGGTATTTAATAATTAAACCATCTACATCAGAGGCTACATCGACTGTTAATCTTTCAGTTTCTCTACACACTGTCCTAGTTATGTGTGTTATTGCTGCCAGTTTGGAGCCTCCTGGTATGATAAAGTTTTTTAGTGTAGGTAAACTGTTTTGCATGTGATCGATTTGTCTTTCCAGCTCTAGTACCCAAGTTTCATTTAATTTTGGAAGTTCTTTAAGCTTATTGTTTCCACATGCTAAGTGACTTGCCATAGGGAAGAGTTTTAGTTGTATATCGCAAATTATTTCTTTTATTTTTAAAAGTTCTTTAGAGCTGTTACTGGCAAGCTCTATTTCTGAAATTAACAAGCCTAGGTGTGAGTTCAGTTTGTCCAGGTTGCCGTATGCTTTAACTTTTGGATGAGATTTTGGTACTACTTCACCTGTGAGTAGATTTGTGTTTCCCTTATCTCCTTTTAAAGTATAGATTTTCATGTTTTCCTTGTATAAGCAAACAGCCTATTATAGAAATCCTGGAAATGGAAAGTTTAAAACAAATTATTCGCTCTCTATCCAGTATAAAAGTGGCGGTGATCACCATATTGGCACTAATTGTTGTATTTGCCTGGGGTACGTTTGTTGAATCCAGATATGATGCAAGAACAGCACAAAATTTAGTCTATCACACGACTTTTACATATCTCACCATGGCATTACTGGTTATAAACTTATTATTTTCTATGTTTACTAAATTACCATGGAAAAAAAGACACATACCGTTTTTGCTAGCCCATATAGGTATCATACTAATAGTGGCAAGTGCTTACGCTGATAGAATATTTGGTTTAGATGCCAGTATGTCACTGGAGATGGGAAAGAGTAAAAATTGGGTAATTACAGAAGACACTTATATAAATGTATATCAAAGCCATGATGGAAAATTATTCTTGCCAAACAAATTGGCTGGTAAGAAAGTAAACTTTTTTGCTAACCCTCCAGAAAAAAATCATTTATCAATTCCAGTGGTTAATGATCATATATTAGTTACAGATTTTTATGCATACGCTACTGCTAACAGAGAGTTTAAAACGTCCAACGCTTCTTTTGCTGGTCCAGCTATTAGGTTTGTGTTGCAAAATCAATTTGTGACCCACTCTGATTGGCTGGTTCATTCTGATGATAGTGTAAGCTTTAAAAAAATAGGACCACTTTCGGTTTACTTAAATGCCCAAGGTGTTGAAGATGTAGACGAGCCAACAATAGTGTTTAACTCAATAGATAATAAAACATTGGGGTATGCTATGTTGGATAAAAAAGTAAGGAAGATAGGTAAGATTAAGCCAGGCATGTCTGTTCAAACTCCTTGGATGGATATGAAACTTATGATGCTAAAGTATCTCCCAAAAGCAGTTGAAACATTTTCGTATACTTTAAAGAAAAATCCATCGGACGTTACAACAGAAGCTGTACAAATTAAATTTCAAAATCAATCTCAATGGGTAAGATTAAACAGCTACGCTAA
This sequence comes from Bdellovibrionales bacterium, assembly GCA_965203875.1. GTDB lineage: Bacteria > Bdellovibrionota > Bdellovibrionia > Bdellovibrionales > JAUICD01 > CBDANC01. The sequence goes on from OZ241914.1 coordinate 979,279, forward strand.
ATTTGAGTATGAAGATGGTATCTATCTTGTCAGTTATACTAATGATCAAATAGGTATAGGCTTTGATATGAAACTTAATAACTTCACCGTAGAAACATATCCTGGAGGCAGAGCTTCTGAGTATCGTAGTGATATAGAAGTAGAAGGTAAGAATTATGTTATATCCATGAACGAGCCTTTTAAAAAAAATGGGCTTACATTTTATCAGGCCAGTTATCAAGAAAATGAAGAGGGTCGTCCTGTGATATCTATCTTGCAGGTGAATCATGATCCAGCAAGACAGATTAAATACTTTGGGGCGATTTTATTGTCGCTAGGAACAGCGATGATGTTTTATAAAAGGAAAGCTTAGTAATGCAGCTTATATTCTTACTGTTTTTAGCTTTAACTAATGCTAGTGCATTTGATGCAGATGATATAGCCCCAATCTTAGGTAAAATTCCAGTGCAATCAGAAGGTAGAACAAAGCCCTTTGATACGTTTGCAAAAGAAAGTCTAAGATTAATACATGGAAAATCTAGTTATAATGATCAAAGTGCACCTGTAGTAGTTTTTACTTGGTTTATAACTCCCATGGAGTGGTACAATACCGAGATCATAGAGATCACAAGACATGATCTTAAACAAAACCTAGGCCTTTCTGAAAAAAAATATTATTCACTTAACCAAATTGCCAGTGCATCTAGGCTTAGCTTAATCTTACAAGAGCTTGAAAATAAAAAAGCCCAAAACGAAAGGCTCAATAATTATCAAAAAGCCGTTCAAAGATTAGATTATCAGCTTACTGTTTTTAACAATATTTTATCGGCTAACATACCGATTGTTCCATCCGGTGCAGGTGACTGGGTACCAATTATGGCTGCTGACATCGATACATATAGAGCTTTTGAAAAAATAGTTACTGGTTTTTCTAAATATTTAAATAAAGAAGAAACTTATGAAAATATAGAAACCTATGTTGATGAATTTATATTAAAAGCTAGTGAAAAAAGTAAATCTTATCCGAGTGATGCTGTTATTTGGGCAGAGCTACATTATAATTCGTTTCATCCGTTTAGATGGAGCTATATTTGTTATCTATTAGCTGGAATACTTTTTTTAATCTCTTTTTCAAAGGTAAATAAGTATATGCCTAAATTTGCGTGGAGCTTTCTGGCACTAGGTTTTTTGTTTAATACTTATGGCTTTTTGCTCAGAATTTATTTAACTGAAAGGCCTCCTGTATCTAACATGTATGAAAGTGTGGTTTGGGTTGCTTGGGGAAGTGTATTTTTTGCTATGATATTTGAATGGTTCAAGAGAACAAATGTCTTTGTGTTTGCAGCCAGTTTGGTTTCGGTTATCTGTTTAATCACAGCAGATATTGCACCTGTAGTGTTAGATGCGAGTTTGCAGCCTTTACAGCCTGTACTTCGTAGTAACTTATGGTTGATAGTTCATGTAATGACCATCACACTTGGGTATTCTGCATTTTTTCTTTCATTTATTCTGTCAGACATAGGCTTGTGGTTTTACATTAAGGGCAAACCAAAAAAAGCAAAGGATATAGCTGTATTTGCTTACAGAGCAACCGGCTTAGGTGTGGTGCTTTTGGTTTCTGGTACTATATTAGGTGGTGTGTGGGCGGATTATTCTTGGGGCAGGTTTTGGGGTTGGGATCCCAAGGAAACTTGGGCATTGATTGCTATTTTGGGTTATGCAGCTGTCTTACATTCCAGGCTGGTGGGCTGGGTTAAGCATTTTGGATTTTTGGTTTATAACTCCTTGTGTTTTTTACTGATAATTATGGCTTGGTATGGTGTGAACTACATATTAGGAGCAGGACTTCATTCGTATGGATTTGGTGGCGGTGGCATTGAATATGTTAGCGGTTTTATTGCACTTCAGTTAGTATTTTTGTCATTTGTACTTGTATCTGTCTCTTCTAAATAATTAATGATTGGCCTTTAGTATCAACTTTTACTCCATACCTATATCTTGTACATAGACAAACCTGTCCCAAAGTGGGGCAAAAAAATTAATAATTTTAAATTTTTGTGTTGAATACCGTTATTAGTGTTAAGCTAGCCGACTATGCGTTTTAAAAACTGGTTTCTAATATTATTTTTGGTATCACCTTGTGCTCATGCACAGGTTACCAGTTTCACTGATCCAAACGTACATGATCTAAAGTTTGCACATAAAGCCTTGGAATCTTGCAAAGTTTTGACAGATGTAGTTGATGATAATAGCCATTTAGTAGACATCCCTGCACAAAAGCTTTTTTTAGAATTACAAAAACAAGATTCAAACGGAAATCTTTTAATAGATAACGAAGCTTGTAGACAGAGTATTTTAGAGTTTGTGTCTTCTCTTTGCTCTTCTGACTCACCCACAAATAATCTTTATTGTGCAAGATTGGGTATTAGAAAAAGCTCTGATGATAGCACTACTAGAGATTATAAAAAATTTGGTCAATCAGCTATAGATGATCTGGATATAGATACATCAGATAATATAAGCTTTGAACCTACAATAAAAGAAGCTCAAAGCAAAATGAAGTTTTTAGCAGCAGGAACTTTATTTTATCTAAGTCCTGTAAAAAAGCTCAGGCCTTTATCGTTGGTTGGCCAGAATGTAGCCATTAGAGTTAAGCCTGTATTAAGTGGAGCGATGCTTTTATTGGCAACTATGGGCCTTTCTTCGTGCGGTGATTTGACAGAGCCTGCTTTAGAAAATCAATGTGATAGAAGTGAAGAAGGGTACTTTTCATTAGATAAAAATGATGGTTCTAAAAGGTGTATAAAGATTCCTAGGCCTACTATTTCTTATATTGACGGAGCAGGAAATGAGCACACTCAATCAGATGGAATAACCAACCATTCTATAAAAATAAAGTTTAATTCTGTGGTGGGTTTTATCAGTTATGAAAATTGGCAGGCTTTAACCAACCAAAATTTACCTAAAATGCTTGAGATTAGTTTGGAGAATGGTGGAGCAAACTTTCTAAATGATGAAGATAGGTATAATGTTCAAATAGGTATTGAAGGTGGATCTTATGTTTTAATAACTCCTATACAACCTTATCAGGTGGGCAGGTATAATGTTAAGGTAAAAAATTATGCTTTGGAATCAGATGCAGTAGCTATATTAAACAGCATCAATAAAACTAATTACCTAGAAGAAACTTTAAAGGAATTTTCTTTTACGGCTAATAGGATTGAAACTCCATGTACTAGAGGTGAGTCTGGTTACTTTCAATTAGAAGGTGGTGATCGTGCTTGTATAGAACTTCCGGAGGTAGATTATACTTTTACACCTAATGGTGGAAGTGAGTCTAACGTGCCTAATGGAGATCCTACAACCACTATAAAAATAAAATTTGATTCAGAGGTCATGTATTTAGGTACTTCTGGTAGTGCAAGGAGCATAACAAAAAATGATTTATTGGAAATGTTAGAGATTAAACCAGCTGGTGGAAGTGATCTTGTAGCATCTAGTGGGTCTATTGGTTTAGGTCAGTTATCGGTTAGTCATGCTGGCGGAAGAACTCTTATTACCGTGCAGCCCCCTAATGGTTCGTTCTATCCAGCAGGTAGTTATATTGCTATGGTTAAAAATTATGTAAAAAGAGATGATGCTTCTAGAGTAACTGGAGCTACTAATAAGTCAGCCTACTTTAATACTATTAGAGAACAAATTTCGTTTACAGCCAATAGTATTGAAACTCCGTGTACTAGAGGTGAGGCAGGTCATTTTCAATTAGAAGGTGGTGATCGTGCATGTATAGAGCTTTCTCAAGTAAATTACACTTTTACTCCTAGAGGCGGCACTGAATCCAACACACCCAATGGAGATCCTAGTACTACTATAAAGATAAAATTTAATTCAGAAGTTATGTTTATAAATAATTCTGGATCATTTTCTAGTTTAAGCACGCAAAATATTTTAGACATGGTTGAGATAAAGTTAAATGGTGGATCTGATATTGTAACCTCAGGTGGTTTGATTAGTCATGGTCAAGTTTCGTTTAGTTCCGGTGGAAATACGGTAATTACTATACAACCTCCTAATGGAGCAGAATATCCGGCTGGCAACTATACTGTTTTGGTGAAAAATTATGTAAAAAGAGATGATGCAACCAAAGTAGCTCAAAGTACTAATAAGTCCAGTTATTTTAACACTATTATAGAACGAACCTCTTTTAGAGCCAATAGTGTTGAAACCCCATGTACTAGAGGTGAGGCAGGCTACTTTTCGTTAAACAAAAGGGACGGCTCTGTAGAATGTATCAGACTTCCTAGAGTGAATTATACCTTTACTCCTAAAAGCGGAAGTGAATCCAGCACACCAAACGGAGATCCTACAACTGTTGTAAAAGTAAAATTTGATTCAGAAGTTATGTTTTTAAATAGCTCCGGTAATGCTAGGAATATAACAAAAAATGATCTATTAGAAATGTTGGAGATCAGAAGATCTAATGGGGCTGATTTGGTCACACAAGGCGGAGCTATTGGTACAAATCAAGTATCAGTTGCTCATGCTGGTAGTAGAACTGTTATTACTATACAACCTCCTGGTTCCAACCAATACCAAGAGGGTAGTTATACTATTAGAGTAGGTAAGTTTGTTAAAAGAGAAAATTCTAGTGTTGTATCTCAAAGTACCAATAGAATTAGTTATCTAAATGCAATTAGAAACAGCAGCGTATTTAATATTGATGAAGGGGAAGAGGAAAATCCATGCGATAGCAACGAAGCTGGTTACTTTCAGTTATCAGGAGCTAATGCTGAATGTATTAAGCTGCCTCAAGTAACCTATACTTTTAATAGCTCTAGCAAGGCTGCATTACCAACTGGAACTGAAGCAACAATAAAAATAGAATTTGATTCTGAAGTGATGTTTTTAGATAAATCTGGGCAGTCCAGCCTAACTACAGAAAAACTTTTAGAGATGTTGGATGTTAGGCATGAGTTTTTTACTAATGATTTTATTACATACTACGAAGATTCAATATCGGTAAGTAATACAAATGGCAGAACAGTTATTACAATGAAGGCTCCAGATATATTTGATAATGGTGACAAGGTATATTACAGTACTTTATTTGGTGATTTTACACTTTCGATAGGAAATTATGTAAAAAGCCAAGATGCTCAAAAGGTACTTAATGCTACAAACACTTCTAGTTATTTGCGTAGCGTATCAAAGCAAAAAGTATTTGCAGTATCATCTTCTTGCAACGACATAAGATATGCAGCCCCTATGTTGGCAGATGAGGGGGATCAGGAAGATAAACCGTTTGTGTGCGGAACGGATGAGATAACGAAAGAGCAGTTGAAGCTTTTAGAGCATTTACCAACTGATCCAAGTATGCAAGCTCAGGTGCTATCTAGAAGAGCTGATCCTGGTACAACTTATTATGTAGATGTAGCCTTTATTGTTTCGCAAGATGCTCTTGCATCACAGAGTTTAAGTACTTGGCGTAAAGAGCTAGAGCAATACTATATCCCGAAGGTTAATGAAATATATCAAAATTCAGGAGTTAATGTAGAATTTAGAGTTAAAGCGGTTAAAGCTTTTTCGGAGTATAGAAGATACTTGGCTTGTTCTGAAAACGTCCCATCTTTGGATGGGTTAGCTGGAGCAGGGGATGATCTTAATATTTTACGGGAACTAGCACCTAGAATCAGAAGAGAGCATGGTGCAGATTTGATCCACGGAGTTTTGATGTATGGTACTGATGGGCTTGGTGGAATTGCATATAGAAGACTAAAAGATCAACCTGCAATTCTTTCTGCACGTTTTTCGTCTGTAGGCAGTACAAGTCATGATACTCATCGTAATTATTTTACAGTAACACTTGCACATGAACTAGGTCATAATCTTGGGTTATCACACGATAAAGATACCTTAAGTGAATCAGAGGTTGGAGGAGGTGAGTACCCTGATCCTAACAATTTTCATGGTGCTGGTCACGGCTATGGAGGCAGATACAGTAACTTAGAGGTTGGAACAATAATGTCGTATTCTCGACATGACCAACAGCTTTCTTTATTTAGTGCTAACCAAACTTTGAGTAAATCTCAAATATGCCAAGATGATGTTTTTGATAATCAATTTGGTGTATATGGTTACTGCAATATCAATACAGGGGTACCTGGATCAAAACATATCAGCATAGGTGATGCGGATGCAAATTCCTCAGAAGCTTTACAATATACAATAGAAGATGCCTCTAATTATTCCAATTACAGCACACCTGCCAGAAGTAGTACAACTATACAATCTGATACTGATAATATAGATGCCGCTGCAAGCCCTGTGGATGCTTCGCAATCAGACGCTGCACAGTCGAATACTACGCAATATATCATCGAGGGTGATTCCAACAACACGCATGCTATAAATAAGTCTAAACAACCCAAACTAAAAAATTAATCAATATAACTTTGTATCAAAGTGATACAAAATAAAGTTTAGTTTAAGTTATTATTTTTTATTACCGTTGTTTAGTGATATGCTGCCTCAGATCATGCGTTTTAAACTTTCTCTACTTTTTATATGTGGTGTTTTAGGTATAAGTCATTATGCTCATGCACAAAATATCAGCTTCACTGATCCAAGTGCTCACGATTTAAAACTTGCACATGCAGCCTTGACTTCTTGCAGAGTTTTAGCAGATGTTGTTGATAGTAACAGTGGTGTAGAAGATGACATTCCTTCAGAGAAACTCTTTTTAGAATTACAAAAACAAGATCCAAACGGAAATCTTTTAATAGATAACGAAGCTTGTAGAGATAGCATTTTAGAGTTTGTATCCAGTTTATGTTCTTCTAACTCATATAAAAACAATCTTTATTGCCAAAGGCTAGGTATTCAAAAAACCTCTGATAGACCTACTAACGACTATAAAAAATTTGGTCAATCGGCCATTGATGCTCTGGATATAGAGTTAACAGACAATATAAACTTTCAACAAGCAGAAGAAACAGAGGAAGATCAAAGTACAATCAAATTCCTAGCTGCTGGTACTTTGTTTTCTTTAAATCCTATAAGAAAGTTTAGACTTGCTTCTTTGGTTGGTAAAAATATGGCCGCTAGAGTTAAGCCAGTACTTAATGGAGCTTTGTTACTTTTAGCTACTTTTGGTGTGTCATCTTGTAGTGATGCTACTGAACCTGAAGCTTACGTTTGTAATGGTCATTCTTTTTCTTTAAACAGAAATGATGGCTCTAGAAAATGTATAAATCTGCCTCAAGTTACTGTTTCGTATATCGATGAAGCAGGCAATGAGCAGGCTGCATCCAGTGGGATTACCAGCCACTCTATTCAAGTTAAATTTGATTCTGTAGTTGGTTATATTCATGATGAAAATTGGCAAGCTTTAACCAAGGAAAATTTGCTGGATATACTGAAGATCAAGCTGGCAGATAGTACAAATTTCCTAGATGAGACAGATCAATATAACGTTGAAATAGGTGTTAGAGGCGGTTCTTATATTTTGATAACCCCCGTATCGCCTTATCCAGCGGGCAGACATACTATCACAGTGAAAGGCTATGCTCCAGAATCAGATGCATTATCAATCCTAAATAGCACTAATAAACTCTCTTATTTACAAAAAACAAAACAGGATTTTTCTTTCAAAGTTGATAAGGTTGAAACACCATGTACTAGAGGTGAGGAAGGGTATTTTCAATTAGAAAATGCCGAATGTATAACACTTCCCACAGTGGACTATACTTTTTTAACAAGCTATGGTGCAAAAGTTGATTCTTCCAATTCAGACTCTCAAACTACTATTAAGATCAAATTTGATTCTGATGTGGTCTTTGTAGACGGCTCTGGGTGGTCTGAGATAACTAATCAAAATGTTTTAAATATGCTAGAGATTACAAAATTAAGTGGAGCTAGTTCAACATCAAGCGGATCTAATGGTCAAGCTAGTGGATTTGTTGGTGATGTGTCCATATCTAAATCCAATCAAAATAGCACAGGTACGTTGGTCACTATACATCCTAGTACACCATATGCTCCTGGAGAATATAAAGTAGCTGTTAGTAATTATGCCAAAAGACAGGATGCAGATAAGATAGATGGCAATTCATCTTATTTTGATATTGTAAAACAAGAAGTTTCTTTTACAGTGGCTGCAAATGTAGATACTCCGTGCAGTAGAAATGAGGCAGGATATTTTCAATTAGAAGGCTCCAATGCTTCTTGCATAAAGCTTCCTACAGTAAATTATACTTTCGTATCTAGCGATGGTGTAGAAACTGCTTCTTCAAACGAAGATGCTGCGGTTACCATTAAGATCAAATTTGATTCTGAAATTGTCTTAATAGATAGCTCTGAATGGTATTATTTAACAGAGCAAAATGTCTTGGATATAATAGAAATTAAAAAAACTGGCGGAGCTGATTTAGCTGTACAAGGTGGGCCAATTGGACAAACTAACATATCTATATCTGGGGAAGATACAGGTACACTTGTTACGGTATCACCTCCTGCATCTTTATATGAGTCTGGAGATTATACAGTAACTGTTGGTAACTATGCCAAAAGACAGGACGCTGGTTGGATAAATCAAAGCACTAACAGCTCTCTTTATTTTGAAGCGATAAAAAACACAGCTTTTTTTAGGGTAGGCAGTTTAGATACTCCATGTACTAGAGGTGAAGTAGGTTACTTTCAATTAGAAGGGTCAGGTACCTGTATCCAGCTTCCTACGGTAGAGTATACTTTTGTAGCAAGTGATGGTGCAGAATCTAATTTTTCAAATGGAGATCCTCAAACTACCGTTAAGATCAAATTTGATTCTGATGTTGTTTTCGTAGATAACTCTGGATACTCTGATTTAACAAATCAAAATGTTTTGAAAATGTTGGAGATTACAAGATCAGGTGGAGATGACTTATCAACATTAGGTGGATACATTGACCAAGACAATATATCTATATCCAGGGAAGGTGCAGGTACATTAGTTACAGTATCACCTCCGGCAAATTTATATACTCCTGGAGTTTATAAGATAGTTGTTGGCAATTACGCAAAAAGACAGGACGCTGACAAAGTTCATGAAAGCAATTCAGTTAATTATTTCAACGTCGTTAAAAAAGAATCTACTTATAGTATAGATGATACAGGGACTCCGTGTTTTAGAAAAGAAGCTGGATATTTTCAATTAGAAGGTCCCAATCGTGCTTGTATAAAACTTCCAGAAGTAAGTTATAGTTTTAATGGAGGCAGTAGAGCAGTCCTTCCAACCAATGCCGAAGCAGTGATAAAGATAGAGTTTGATTCTGAAGTAGTATTTTTGGATGCTTCTGGATACTCCGATTTAACCGCAGAAAATCTTTTACAGGTGTTAGATGTCACTCATGATAATCAAGATTTCTACCGTGATTTTATTAGATATTATGAAGAAGGTAGTATATCAGTAACTAATGCAGATTCAAAAACTGTCATTACTATAGATGCTCCACGTGAAGATCAGTATGGGAACAGGGCTTATCCAGGTCAATTACTTGGAGATTTGACTCTTAAATTAGGAAAATATGCTAAGAAGGAAAATGCTCAAAGAATATCCCAAAGTATGAATACATCTGACTATCTAGAAAGTGTTTATAAGGAAAAGTCTTTTATTGTATCAGCATCTTGCAGATACTCGTCGCAAACCTCATCTAATTTGGCGGTAGATGCTTTGGAACAAGAAGAGCGTAAATTTTATGATACAGATTTGGTTAATGAGCAGAAAAGTTTGCTAGAACTAATGCGTCTCGATCCAAATTTGCAAACTGTGGAGTATAACAAGGCCGACCCTGATACAACTTATTATATTGATATCTTATTTGTAGCTTCTCAAAGTGCTATGAATACTCAAGTAGGTAGTGTTTTAAATGTTGTTAATAAAATTTTCCAAAACTCAGGGGTGAATGTAGAATTTAGATATCAAGGAATCGTACCTTTTTCACATTACAAACAGCATTTGGGTTGCTCAGACAACCTTGAATCATTGGATGGAGTTTACTCGAAAGAAGGTTTGAATGTTTTTCTGGAATTAGCCCCAGAAATTAGAAAGGATTATTCGGTTGACTTAATCTATGGGCTTATGGACCATTATGACAGTTCTGATGCAGGTGGCACAGCGTATAGAAGGTTAAAAGATTATTCCGGGGAAATGGCTGCACGGTTTAGTTCGGTGGGTACATTAGATACTACAAGCGTAAATTCGGTAGATCCGCTAGACATTAATTATCGCAGTTCTATTGATATATTTGCTACAAAATTTGCACGTCAACTTGGGTTTAATCTAGGGCTTAATAATGATATACATACTATATTACATCACAAAGGTGAATACCCTGACCCGGATAACCTCCATTCTGATGGTTACGGTTATGGAGGTCGGTACAACGTAGATTCTGAGATTGGAACAATCATGTCACATGCTAGAGATGATCAACAAATTTCTTTATTTAGTTCTAGCGAAGTACTGAAAAAATCTGAAATATGCCAAACAGATAAAAATGCCTTTGGTAGTACATACGGATCATATGGATACTGTAATAACAATGAATACAATGATCCTGTCCCAGAAGATCTGGATTGTACTAAGACTCCAGATAGTGATCATTGTATTCGCATAGGTGATACAAGATCGGATGCTTCAAAAGCTTTGCAGTATACCATCGAGGATGCCTCTAACTACAATGTGTATTGTCATCAAGACGGATGTTAAAAGCAGTAATTGTCTTCCTCTAGGTTCTATCAAATACCGGACTAATATAAGCTTTGCCATTGTTTATATGGCTTAGTACAATATTTTTATGAGCATAAACAATGATCGTGGTTTTTTTGTTGTATTGATGGTGGCTTTGGTATCGTTTGCACTTTGGGCTACGATGTCTACCATGCACATATATTCTGTGAATAAGATGGAAGCTCATGCTAAGGCAAAGGAAGCTAATGAGATGTATAATACTCTGTCTGATTTTGCATCAGAGGCTCAGGCTGGTTATTATAGGAGTGTTATAGAAAATCAGGGTGAAGAAGGTACGGATTGTCCTATTGGTTATGATAACTGTACTTTGGATGAGGGGGGGGGCACTAAGCCTAATCTTTGTCTTAAAGAAGAAAGCTGTAATACTTGTTTAGATGCTAGTAATGGTAAGAATGTGGTGGAGTATTGTGGTAATTTTTTTGGATTTAGTGGTAAAGATGATCTTGGAGACTGTTCTAGTCCTGAAGTTTTATGTGTTGCTGCCAGTATAGATGTTGCGGATAGGAAGAATCCTCCTTCATCAACTGATCTTAAAGATTGTGATACATGTTTTGTTCAGCCGTTTAAAATTTTTGTAGATACACCTGTAACAACTACCACTACTGATCCTCCTATCAGTTGTCCAACCACTCATCCTTTCGGAAGGAAACCTTCATGTGGTGATGACAATTTAACTAGTTCTAAAAAAATAGGCAAATTGACATGTTGGACTAGTTGTCAAACCCCTTCATGCTGGGTAAGAATAGAAGGATCAAATATATTTTGTAAATGGCCGTCAGAGCCAAGATATGAGGTGCCAGACGGTTTTTGTTATAATTCAGGCTGTTCAAAACCTGGTGGTTGGACAAATCGTAAAATAACCGCTAATCGGTGTAAAACGCTACAGCCGTGCAAAAAAGAAGATTGTTGTTTGAATTAATTCTGGAGTGTTCTGATAATTCAGGCGACTTAGCTCCCTGCATGGAATAAAAAAACAACATACTTTCTAAAGTCATGCCATTTTATTATGCTTGATTACTTGGCTTAATAGTTTTAAAAATATCAGAATGTCCGGTCCTGCTAGAACCTTTGCTTTTTTAGCCACAATCTCATGTATTCTATTAGTAACAGGCTATATTCTAGCTGGTAGAACTGGCATCGTAATAGCTTTTTTAGCCAGTTTTTCTATCAACTTTTTTGTTTATTTTTACTTAGATCATAAACTTAAAACGCTCTTTGAGTGTGTCCAAATGGAGGGAAAAGACCCTTGGGGTGTGCTTTCTTTTTTAGACAAAACTTGTACAAAGTTCAAAATACCCGTACCTAAAATATTTGTTACATCATTAGATATTCCACTTTCTTTTGCAATTGGTAGGTCCAAAAACTCTTCTAGTATAGTTATCTCCAAATCTCTTTTTATAGTTTTGGATGAAAAAGAATTGTGTAGCGTACTTGCACATGAATTATTTCATATAAAAAATATGGACACCACCTCGCAAGGAGCAGGCTTTTTAGTCACACAATTTTTCCTTACCTTAGGTAATGCCATTGATTGGTTCATTACCCTTTTTTCATTTGGAAAAAAAATAGAAGTTTTTAAAAAACTCCTTCTTTTGATCTCATTGAAAATACTTTTTATAATAGTGTCTAAAAAAAGTGACTATGATGCCGATAGATTTGCCAGTAATGTTGTAGGTGATCCAAAAATTTTATCCACAGCCTTGTGGAAAATTAGCTCATATATCAGCACCAGCTCCTATGTTCTTCCCATACCAGCACATCATATATTTATACTAAACCCCTTGACCTTATCAAACGAAGACATATATTCTAGCCTGCCCACTGTGGCTAAAAGAATAAAAAAACTTTTGGGTAGAGAACAAATATAAACATAGGACTTAAAAATGAGTAGCAAAAATTTACAATCTGAAACTGGTTCAGATAAACAAAATAGAGAAAATAATTCCAAAGATAAGGATTCCAAAGCAACAAATCAGCCTTTAGAAGCCTCATTTTCGGCACTTATCATGTCTTTGGCATCCTCTTCTTTGATGTGGATGGGAGTAGCAGATACACCTGGTAAAACTGTAAAAAAAGATAAAAAACTTGCTATGTTTAACATAGATTTGTTACTTATAATCAGGGAAAAAACTAAGGGCAACTTATCAGAAGATGAATCAAAATTACTTGAAGCAATTATATCTGATTTACAAATGAGGTACGTCAATTTAAAAGATGAAAAAGATAAATAACCAATTTATAAAGATGAAAAAACTTATACTTATTCTTTTATTATTATTTCCTAATGTTGGGTCTAGTGTGGATCGTGCGTTCTTGGATGTGTTCGCAAGTCTGGCAGAACGGATAAATCCTATTGTGGTTCACATATACACGGATCAAACCATGACTCCTAACCCTTATGGAGTATTCCCTAGAGAACTTTTGGAAATGTTTGGCTTTCCATTGGATCGTAATCTTTCCAGAGAACAAAAGAAAAGTTATCAAAGAACAATAGGTACGGGTTTTGTAATAGATAGCACTGGTTTAATATTAACTAACAATCATGTTGTTGCAGGTGCAGCTAGTTTAAGAGTGCAACTTGCTGACAAGACAGATTATGCTGCCAGAGTGATTGGTAAAGATCCTAGATTTGATGTGGCCATAATTAAAATAGAACCAAAAAAACCACTTGTTTATGCTAGGCTTGGTGATAGTGACAAGGTAAGAGTAGGTGAATGGGTTGCGGCTTTTGGAAATCCGTTTGGGCATAGTTTTAGTATGAGTAAAGGCATCATATCCGCAACTCACAGAAATGTGAATGAATTGGGGCCGCTTAGTTATTTACAAACTGATGCTAGTATCAACCCTGGTAATTCCGGTGGCCCGCTGGTCAATACAAGAGGTGAAGTTATTGGTGTAAACACAGCAATAGACAGGAGGGCACAGGGAATCGGTTTTGCCATACCTATAAATGAATTTAAAAAGATAAGATCGCAATTGGAAAAATTTGGTAAAGTCATTCGTGGTTACATAGGAGTTACCCTTGCACAGATAACTGAACAGGCCAAAACTCTTCTCAAATTACCTAGTTATGAAGGAGCTTTAGTTAATCGTGTAGAAATAGACGGACCAGCTTATAAAAGTGGTATTCAACCAGGAGATGTCATAGTAAAAGTGGATGGCCAGAATATCTTGACTCCAAATGATTTAGTAAACAAGATTAAAGATACACGTATTGGTAAAACGGTTAGGGTAGAGTTATTTCGTGATGGTAAGAAACAATCTCTATCTGTAACAGTCGGTTCTCCAGAAAAATTAGCCATTAATGAACCCACTAGAGACGAAATAAAAACAGGTGATCCAAGAGCTGCTTTGGGTATCGGTTTGTCTAACTACACCAGATCGTTAGCTAAAAAATACTCCATTTCTTCTGACTTTAAAGGGCCTATTATTACATCTATCAGGTCAGGTGGAATTGCCAGTTCGGTAGGTTTAGAAGAAGGAGATATGATAATAATGTTAAATGGAAAACCTGTGAAAAACACAAGAGCTTTTTATAATAACTTAAAGAGATCAAATTACAACTCGGTAAGAATTGTAAACAAAAGAACTGTTAGCCAAATTACCTTTAACTTACAATAACTTAAGTGTAGCTTGAACAGCACAATGTTAGTTGAAATATAGTTATCTATATGATACCGCTTTTTATGCACAGCTTATGTTGTTCTAAAATTTTACTGTCGATTTTAAAGTCATGTGCAAATTAAAATAGTATGCAAATATTAAGTTCCTCCAAAGACGGCATTCAAAGAGTAGCTGTCATCAATAGAAAAAAACTGGTAGATTACTTCGAGCACCGTGATCAAAATTTTGATTTAGGCTATATATACAAAGCCAAAGTGAAAAAAATCGTCCCTGGTCTAGGTTGTATATTTTTGGATTTAGGTAGTGGTTTAAGCTCGTTTATGAAAAATATAGATGTTTCTAAATTTCATCTAGGTCAAAAATTGATGGTTCAAATTCATGCTCTTGAGCACAAAAACAAACTTACTAGATCAAGCATGAATATTTCACTACAAGGGCTTAATATAATTTACATGCCAACAAAGACAAAAATTGGCATTTCCAGAGAAATAGACGATGAAAACTTGAGATCAAAATTTACAGAAGAATTAAACAAGATGAATGTACAAGGCGGGCTAATACTCAGAAGCTTTGCAAAAAAATCAAAAATTAAAGCGATAGAAAACGAGCTAAAAATGCTTCAAAAAATCTATAAAGATATTAAAAAATCCAAAAAGCAGATTGGTTTAATTTATAAAGACGATCCGTTGCCAATTAGAGTTATAAAGAACTTTGCTAAATCTGGTATTACTAAAATTTACTCTGATGATGAATCTTCTGTATTAAAGATAGAGCAATTTGTAAAAAAACTTTCTTTAAAGATAGATGTATCTTTGTACAATAAATCTAAGGATATTCTAGATCAGTATGACATAAAAGACACTTTAAAGAGTGTTTTTTATAAAAAAATCTATCTGCCTTCTGGAGGTTATGTAGTGTTTGATGAAGCAGAAGGATTTGTACTGATTGATGTAAACACTGGCAGTTTTCTAGGTAAAAAGAATATAGAAAAAACTATACTCAAAACAAACTTAGAGGCAGCTATAGAAGTATGTACTCAAATAAGAATTAGAAATTACAGCGGCATTATATTAATTGATTTTATAGACATGGATAAACAATCTAGCAAAGATAAACTTCTTGAAGTATTGTCCCTGGAATTAAAAAAAGATGTATCTAAAACAAACTTGATAGGTCTTACCAGTTTAGGGCTGGTTGAGATGACTAGAAAGCGTACTAGCCCTAGTTTAACAGAAATGCTATCTAAACCCTGTGATAACTGTATGGGCAGGGGATTTATAGTAGAAGATGATAAGCTTCTTAATTGACATATACTTGATGTTGTGAGAGAACACTTATCTTGTAGATAAGGGAGATAACCTAATATGTATGCCATCGTACAATCTGGAAGTGGTCAACATCGTGTAGCTAAAGGTAAAAAGTTTATAACTTGGTTTGCACAAAGCTCACATCTAAAAGCTAATGATTCTGTGACTATTGATAAAGTTTTAGGTTTTGGTAAAGAAGGTTCATTTGTTTCCGGCAGCCCTTTTGTGGATGGGGTGGTTAAATGTAAGGTTGTCAGGGCTTTTAAGCAGGACAAAGTATTGGTATTTAAAAAACACAGACGAAAAAGGTATAGAAGGCTAAATGGTCATAGGCAACAGTGTGTTGAACTGCTTTGTGAAAAAATTGACTGTAAAGCTACAAAATCAAAAGTGAAGGCAAAAGGATAATTATGGCATCGAAGAAATCAGGCGGAAGTAGTAAAAATGGAAGAGATAGTAAGAGCAAGCGTCTCGGTGTAAAAGCGTTTGGTGGTGAGAAGGTAAAACCTGGAGTTATAATAGTTCGCCAAAGAGGCACTAGGTTTCATGTTGGAAAAAATGTTAAAGCTGGCCGTGATCACACAATTTTTTCCAAGATTTCTGGTATAGTTAAATTTGAAAAATTTAGTAAATCTAAGTTTAGAGTAAGTGTATATAGTCATTAAGAGGCAATTTCATGCCTAATGTTTTTATTGATAGAGCCAATATAGTTGTAAAGTCTGGAAAAGGTGGTTCTGGAAAAGTCAGTTTTAGAAGAGAAAAGTATTTACCAAGAGGTGGTCCCGATGGCGGAGATGGAGGCAGTGGTGGAGATATTGTTTTTAAGGTAAATACTCAGATGCATTCTTTGATGGATATTATTCAGAAAAAATATTATGTTGCAGAGGATGGTTTGTGTGGCGGTAGTGCTAATAAGTCAGGTCGTAGTGGAAAAGATTTGGTGATAGAGGTGCCTTCCGGAACCACTATAAATTCTAACTCTGGTTTGTTACATGACATGGAGGATGATCCAAGATTTGTTTTGTTAAAAGGTGGTCGTGGTGGAAAGGGCAATGCGTTTTTTAAAAGTAGCACAAATAGAGCTCCTTATTTTGCACAGCCTGGCGAACCAGCTAAGGAGCTTGAAATTACTTTGGAATTAAAATTGCTATCTGATGTAGGAATAATAGGTCTTCCTAATGCTGGTAAGTCTCAATTTTTAGCTTTTGTCTCAAATGCTCGTCCCAAAGTTGCTGATTATCCTTTTACCACTATAGTTCCAAATTTAGGAGTGGTTAAACCGTTTGATGATCGTCCATCCTTTACAATTTCTGATATACCTGGGCTGATTGAAGGAGCTTCTGAGGGTGTTGGCCTTGGAATAAATTTTTTGCAGCATGTGGAGCGTACAAAGGTTCTGGTTCATATGTTGGATTGTTCAGTGTCGGATGATTTGATTGAACGTTATAATACCATAAATAATGAATTAAAGGCGTATGATAAAAATAATTCACTTAATTTGTCTGGTATGCCTCAAATAGTTGTATTGAACAAGATTGATCTTGTGGATGAGTTTTATGTTGAGAGCATAAAGGCTAAATTTGTTGAAAAATCAGTTCATCCCATATCCGCAGTCACCGGTAAAGGGATTAAACATTTGATGCACAAAATATTGGATACTATTTTGTCCGAATACCCTGTAATAGAACATAAGATATCCGGTGAATCGCACGCAAGCTTATAAAATTTGAGGTACAAGTGCAAAATAAAAAAGTAGGAATGTTTGGGGGCACGTTTAATCCGTTTCATAGTGGTCACATTAATTGTATTGTAGAGGCGAAGCGGATTTTGGATCTAGATTTAGTGGTTGTAATTCCTGCTTATAAAAATCCTTTAAAGCCTATGATTCAAAGTCCAACTCCGGAGCAAAGGTTGCATATGGCCAGAGTTTCATGTGCAGATTATGATTTTATCAATGTTGATGATAGGGATGTGGTAAGAAAGAGTGATAGTTTTGCTATATTATCTATAAAAGAGCTTAAGAAAATCTATAGTGACATCTATTTGATAATGGGTGCTGATTTGTTTAGGTATTTTCATGATTGGGATGGTTATGATGAGATAATAAAAAGAGTGAAGGTAGCTGTTACTACCAGGCCTGGGTATGAGATCAAGAAAGGGCATGACATAACTCAGATTAAACTCAAAAAAGACATAGACATCTCTGCTTCTAAGATTAGAGAGTGGATTGTTAAGGGTGATGATAAGGTGTATGATTTTGTAAATAAGGACGTGGTGGACTATATCAAAGCCAACCACCTCTATAAATAAAACTATATGTGTAATCTAGTGAGATGGATGAAATACTGACGTTATATCAGAGGTCGAATAAGTCAAATTTGCTCAAAAAATGTATTAATTTTGTAGTGAACTGCTTATTTTTGGACTGGGAATAGAAAATTTAGTATGATATAAATCTAGTATCTTATGACAAAGACCGTAATAAGCTGTAAAAACTGCACCATAACTGAGGTTTGGGTGCAAATTACAGGTATGCCTAAAGAGTTGGATCCGACAAATCCATATCCTTTATTTCGTAACCTTAGAGCAGGTTTAGAAAAAAAATATTTGGAGAAAAAATATGAAGTACAGTACGGTTTAACTGATAAAAACAGGCCTGTTTTAATAAATGTAGCACCTGGTTCTAGTCAGATATCTGTATGCCCTCCGTTTTGGAATGGAGAAATTAGATTAAACAAAAATGGAAAAATAAAAATCATTAGGACTGGGCATCAATTTTTTGCATTTCATTCCTTGTTTGATCGCAATAATCCGTACGTTAGTTATGCTAGCAGTTTTGAACGATATTTAAAAGAGATCATAGATAATATTAATTCAAGTAATATTTTTGAAACTTTGCAAATTATAGTTAGATACATAAATACCATTGTTATGCCTAAACAACCTAATGGATCATTTGATATGGAAAAATATATGAATATAAATTTTGCTTATCGTATGAATAACCCAACAATTATGACATCTCAATTTAATTGTGAGTTTAGGTCCAACAAAAACAATATAATAGGAATCAACACCCATTTTCAAGAAGAAATTAGAGAAAATAGTAGTACGAACTCTATACTATCTATTGTGCGGACTACAGGTGTGGCTTCTTTAGAAAATCTAGTTATGTTAAACGATTTGATCATTTTTGAAAAAATCAAATCTATAAAAGATAAATTAAAAGATACTTTTTTTGAAATAATGACTGATGAAACAAAAAACAAAATAATGGGGGTTCAGTATGAGCAATAGTTGTTTACAAGTGTTAAATACAGTTGTTCCATCACAAATGTTTTCATCCTATCAAGATAGAGAAAAATCAGATCCTATGTTAGAAAAAGAGTACAGTTTTCTGCCTAAAGAATCTTACGTAAGTTTTCTTACTGAGAATTGGAATAATGTTGATAAATTAAATGAAAAATTTAATGAATTGAGAAGAAAAGAAATAGAAGAAAATATAACTGGGCTTGAAAAATACCTTCTTTACGATGTAATTGAAAAAAGAATATTAGAATTTCCTAATCCATATTTACCAAAAGACTATGAATCAGGTATGAAGCTTGTAGAGAAATATCTTCAGATTGAAAGAAAATTTGATAGAAAATATAAAAGAAATAGAATCAGTAGGTTTTTAAACACTATATCATCGTGGCTATCTTAAAGTTTTCAAAAATAAATAAGAAATATAAACCTTATAAAGGCTATCATCCATGGTTAGAAGAAAATTCTTATCCCAATTTTTGTGCATACTCATGGTTAATTGATAGTGGCACTTTAACTATTGATCATTATAAACCAATAGAACATTATCCAGAACTAGCAGTTGAACCTGATAACCTAATGCCCTGTACGCACCAATGTAACTCTAAAAAAGGTGATTATTATCCTAAAGCAGAAAATAGACAATCCTATAAAGATGAATGTTTTTATATTTTTAACTATAGGGAAGAAGATATAGGAAAATATGTAGATGTTAAAAAAGACGGAACTCTAACATATAAAAAAACTCACTATAAGAATAGATTTTATTTTAATGAAAAGATTTTTAACTTAAATATACCAACTTTCAAAGATTGTAGGAAAGAATACCTCGATAAGCTTGATCTTTTAAAGAGAGCTTATGAACGTTGTAAGGTTGCCAGAAAAAACAATGACCAAGAGTATCTAGAAGAATTGGAAAAATGGTTAGATAAATTTAAACAGATGTGTTCTAGGAGACTGATTTTTTACAAATTATTGAATATCAAAATTCCAAAAAAAATTGAAAAGCTTTTGACCAATCAGACAAAGGTTACGTTTGTATAATATCAATGTTATCCTATCAAAGTGTTCATAACCAGCGAATATAGACTACTTACAGGCAATGCAAATAAATAAGACCCAAAAAAGCCTATTTTTGGGTCTTATGATTTCGTTAGTTCCAATAATGGGTTTTGAGTATGTTTTTAATAGTCAATAGCGTTTTACTTAGCTTGAAGTATGTTTTTTAATGTATTTTGTCTAATTAAGTTGGTGGAGGGGGGAGGATTCGAACCCCCGTAGGCATAAGCCAGCAAATTTACAGTCTGCCCCATTTGGCCACTCTGGTACCCCTCCTTAGGTAAAATACAAAAGTTAAGCTTCTAATAATATTATGTCAATAATCAAGGTTTTTAATTATCAGCCTCTTGAGCTACAATCTATAAAGGTGGTTTTGCTGCTCTTATCAGGCTATAGCACCCCGCCTACAACCAGCAAATTAATTGAGCCGAAGATTAGTGACTTGTAAGTTGATGGATTATAAAAAGGACTTGCTAAAGCTCTAAAGTTTTGACAGATAATAGCTAGCTGCGTTTAACCTGTGGTTTAATCGCTGCTATATTAAGCATTTTCCACAACTTCAAAACTTGAACCAAGGCTAGGAATCTTCATGAAAAACTCACAAGACATGGTGTTGCTGGCTCAAACTTCCAAAGGATTATTTGACGTTTTAGATAATGAGCTAAAAATCCTAGGATTCGAAACCCAAAAAAGCCAGGACGGAATATACTTTAAACATTCAAACGACAATCAAGCAACCGAAAATCAAGCTTGCTACCTAGCTAACCTTCATTTAAGAACCGCCACTAGAGTACTTAGAATAATAAAATCTTGTGAAATTAAAAATTTTAAAGAACTGTATGAAAGCATGCATGACATAGATTTTTCTAAGTACATAAATCCATCTCAAACAATAAAAGTAGAAGCTGATGTAATAGGAGATATTTTTAGAGATTCTAGATTTGTATCTTTGAAAGCAAAAGATGCCATAGTAGATAGATTCAGAAAAGACTTTAAAATTAGACCTGATGTAGATAAAGACAATCCTGATTTAATCATATATCTAAAGTTGTATCACAACAGTCTTAAAGTGTTTGTGGATACTTCTGGCCTTACCCTATCTAAAAGAGGATATAGGAAAGAATTGGTCAAAGCTCCACTTAGAGAACATATAGCGGCAGGAATTCTATTACTATCCAATTGGGATAAAAAATCTCCAGTAATAGATCCTATGTGTGGCTCTGGAACCATATTAATTGAAGCAGCTTTAATGGCTTTAAATACAGCCCCTGGGCTTTTACGGCTTTCATTTGCATTTCAAAATTGGAAAACATTTGATTCTGATCTATGGGACAACTTGGTAAACAATGCAGAAGGTATGGAAAAAGAATCTTTGAATTATACTTTTTATGGCTCTGATAGGAGCAAAAGAGCAATAGATGCATCTATAATAAATGCTAAAAAAGCAGGTGTTAGCAAGTACATAGATTTTAAACATCATCCTGTAGATGATCTAGAACAAAACTTTGATAAAGGAGTTGTTATAGTCAATCCTCCTTACGGAGAGCGAATGGAAAGTGATGACTTGGTATACGATTACAAAGATTTGTCGTACGCACTAAAGCATAAAATGAAAGGGTGGACCTCTTGGGTTTTGAGTTCAAACAGTGAACTTACCAGAAATTTAGCTTTAAAGGCGAGCGAAAAATTTAGTCTTTTGAATGGTACAATCCCATGTAAGTTAATGAGGTATGATATTCTGTAACATACTTGCAAAATAAGCAGCCAAACCTACAAGTAGTGGTATGGCAAAATATAAAAATAATCTTTGTTTAATTTTAAAAACTAAAGATGCCAACATACCAAAGATAACCCAGATTAATATTTTCATAATAAGCCAAATAGAAATTGCTACGTTCAGTTTTGCAATTAAGCCAAACCCAGATACTGCAATCAGCAAAAGTGCCACACCATGCATTAGCATCAAATGTGTTTTCTTATTGCTATTTGAGCTAGAAAAGCTAATCATAGCACCAATAGATAAAAGCAACATAGCCATACCAACAAAGTGAACTATAGTGTAAAATTGTGCACTCATAAGCAACAGGAGCATATCCTTAATCCATGGCAGTGTTGCGTAATTTTGTGTTTTTATTTGAGTTTTGAAAAAACTATAATAGACTGCCTTTAATTTAGGTGTTTAGCCTAGTGGTTTTGGACTTTCAAAGTAAAAATGGAGGTGGCTGTGGATACTACTTCTGCGGTAGGTGCTGCTGGTTTTAATATGGGTATTGTATCTTCTATCTTTGGTGTTGTGGGCTTGGTTTTTGCTGGAATTTTGTATTTGAAAATTAATAAAGCATCTGCTGGCACTGACAAAATGATAGAAATTGGCAAAGAGATTCACTTAGGTGCAATGGCTTTTTTAAAAGCTGAATACAGTGTGTTGAGCATTTTTGTTCTTATTTTGGCTATAGCATTTGGCATTTTTTTAAACATACAGACAGCTATTTGTTTTGTAAGTGGTGCTATATGTAGTGGTTTAGCAGGGTGGCTTGGTATGAAAGCTGCTACTAAAGCCAATGTTAGAACTGCTGCGGCTGCAAAAGAAAAAGGTGAATCAGAAAGCCTGTTAGTTGCCTTTGAAGGTGGCGGTGTTATGGGTCTATCGGTAGCCAGCTTAGGTTTGTTAGGCCTTGGTGTATTGTTTTATCTTTTTGGTGGTGATCCAAAAACTGTGAGTATGATTTCAGGTTTTTCGATGGGTGCATCTTCCATTGCTCTTTTTTCAAGAGTAGGCGGTGGAATTTTCACTAAAGCTGCTGACGTGGGCAGTGATCTTGTAGGTAAAGTAGAGGCCGGAATTCCAGAAGACGATCCTAGAAATCCTGGTGTTATAGCTGACAATGTAGGTGATAATGTAGGTGATGTAGCTGGTATGGGTGCTGACATTTTTGAATCTTACGTTGGAGCTATGATCGCATCCATTGCTATAGCTGCTACCATGTCACCTGAAGCTATGATTAAATTAAGTAGTGGTATCTCTGATACGGACATTTTAAGATCAAAACTTTTAGCACTACCGTTATTATTGTCTGTGTTAGGTCTATGTGGTTCGTTATTTAGTATATTCGCCATGAACTTGTTTAAAAAATTAAACCCCAGAAGTGCCTTGAACTTTTCTACCATTACAGGTGGAATTTTATTTCTTATATTTGCTTGGATATCTTTAAAAACAATAGGTCTTGGTTCAGGTATTTATTGGGCTATTTTATCTGGTACCTTGGCTGGTGCACTAATAGGTAAAATAACTGAGTACTATACTGCTGATAAACCTGTGTACCGAATAATGGAAAGTTCAAAAACAGGTCCTGCTACCAATATTATTACTGGAGTTGCTGTTGGTTTAGAATCTTGTGCAGCTCCTTTAGCATTAATTTGTTTTGCAATATTTGTATCTTATAATCAAGCAGGTTTGTATGGAATCGCAATGGCAGCAGTAGGAATGCTTGCAACTGTTGGTATTACCATGACTGTAGATTCTTATGGTCCGGTAGCTGATAATGCTGGTGGTATATCTGAAATGTCTGGCCTTGGCAGTGATGTTCGTAAAATTACCGACAACTTGGATGCTTTAGGTAACACTACTGCAGCAATAGGAAAAGGTTTTGCAATTGGATCGGCAGCTTTAACGGCCTTAGCTTTGTTTGTTGCTTATACACAGGCGGTTAATTCTGGCCTGCTTGCTAAAGGCGAAGAAATGCTAACTATGAATATATCCGATCCTAACGTGGTAATAGGACTTTTTTTGGGTGCGGTTGTACCACTTTTGGCTGGTTCAATGACTATGACCTCTGTGGGTAAAGCAGCATCTCAGATGGTTTCTGAAATTAGAAGACAGTTTAAAGAAATACCTGGTTTATTAAAAGGTGAAGCTAAACCTGACACAAAAAAATGCGTAGACATATCTACTAAAGCAGCACTTTGTGAAATGGTGGCACCTGGAATCGTTGTAGTGGTTGCACCTGTGGCAGTTGGATTTGGTTTAGGACCCGAAGCTTTGGGAGGAATGCTGGCTGGCTCGTTGTTAGTGGGTGTTGTCATTGCTCTTTTTATGTCAAATGCAGGCGGCAGTTGGGATAATGCAAAAAAATATATAGAAAAAGGTGAGCTAGAAGGTGAATCTAAAGGAGGCGATGCACACAAAGCTGCTGTTACTGGAGATACCGTAGGCGATCCATTCAAGGACACCACAGGCCCATCTATGAATATTTTGGTTAAACTAATGTCAATAGTGGCTCTAATACTTGCACCGCTTATCATTTAGCATCCGTAGCTAGTCTTATGCAAAAATTTTTCGTTCTATTAATTTTTCTCATATTGAGTGGAGTTCCGCTAAAGGGCTATTTTGAAAATTCAAAAATAGATAAAATAGTTTTAGAAAAAGCTGCATTAGGTGATGTTCCAATTATAGTTAAACTAAAGAATCAAATTAAAGATTCATTTTTAGAAGAGGTTAAATCATATCCTATCTATGAACGCAGACAACTTTTGTATGATGAACTAACTAGCATTGCTAAAACTAGTCAACTTAATCTAGTTAATTTTTTAGAAGGGCAAAACCTTTTGTATAAAAGGCATTATATTATGAATGCTGTTTTTGTAAGATCAGCTTCTATAGAAATAATCAATAGATTATCTGCAATGGATGAAGTTGCAAGGATATTTTCAGGCTCTAATACCGGCACAACTGCTTTTGCCCCTACATCAGATGAATTAAAGTCTACGAAATTACAACAAAATGTAGAACCCAATATATCCTATGTAGGTGCTGATAAGGTATGGCAAGATTTTTCTAAAGGTGAAGGTATCGTTATTGCTAGTCAAGATACTGGGGTTGATTGGGATCATCCTGCGTTGATAAAACAATACAGAGGCTTTAGTGAATCAGCATCAGATCAAACAGATCATGATTACAACTGGCACGATGCTATAACGAAAGGTGTGGTTGGTTCTGATGGAAATCTCTGCGGGTATAGTTCTACAGAACCTTGTGATGATAATAATCATGGAACGTATACTTTAGGAATCACACTTGGTACTGATGACAGTAATTTTATTGGTGTTGCACCAGAGGCATCTTGGATCGCATGCAGGAACATGGATATGGGTGTAGGTAATCCATCTACTTATCTTTCTTGTTTTGAGTTTTTTCTAGCTCCTTATAAAAAAGACGATGACGATATGTCAGATGGTGATCCGTACAGATCGCCTGATATTATTACCAACTCTTGGAGTTGCCCAAAGAACGAAGGTTGTCATCAAGATGAGCTGTTAAATGCATTAAAAGTTATGAAAATAGCTGGAATTTTTGTGGTTGTGTCTGCTGGTAACTCTGGACCTAATTGTTCTAGTATTGATAACACGCCCGCATGGCACTCTGATTATACTTTTTCTGTAGGTGCCATATCTCACAGGACAGGCGAGATAGGACATTTTTCCTCCAGAGGTCCTTCTGGTCATGACAACAAAATTGTTCCACATATCGTGGCTCCTGGAGTTTATATAAGATCGTCTATGCCTGGAGGTGGTTATATAGATGATCTATATGGTACTTCAATGGCTGTGCCTCATGTGGCAGGTGCTGTAGCTCTGATATGGTCCGCTAATAAAAATTTAATTGGTCAAGTAGATTTAACAGCCAGAATTTTAAAAGAATCAGCTACAAAAAAAAGTGCTAGGGTAAGTTGTGGAGAAGCTAAAAATCAAAACCCTAACAATACTTATGGTTCAGGTATTCTAAATATATATGACGCAGTCAAAATTGCAATGTCTATGTAGCTATTGATAAAGGTTAAATCACATGCATAATCCTGTCAGTTTACTTATAAGATTTTTATTTGTTTTGATGCTAAAGCTGATGTTTAGGTTTTATGTAAAACTAAACGTAGTCGGAGATATTAATAAAGTATTAGATAAGCATCCAAAAATGTTATTTATCTCTAACCACACCAGTCATTTGGACGCTGTAGCAATCACCGCAATGTTGCCTTTTAGCAAAAGTTATAATCTCTATATTACTGCGGCTAAAGATTATTTTTTTAAAAACCCTTTTATTAGTTTTTTTTCCAAATATTGCATACAAGCTTTTCCAGTCGATAGAAGTGATGAAGGTGGCAGTGACACCTTTAGAATGTGCTTGTCCCTATTGAATAAGCTGGAAACAATTTGGCTATTAATTTTTCCAGAAGGCACAAGATCTTTGGATGGTAAGGTACATAGGTTCAAAAGAGGCACAGATATTATTTCAAAAAAAACAGGTATACCTGTACTGTTTTTGTTTGTAGACGGTGCTTTTAAGCTGTGGCCAAAGAACGGTTTTTTTGCAAAATATGGTGGCAAGATGACTGTCTATGTGGGTCCTGTCTTTAGTCCTGAAAGTGAGGACATATATGATAACTATAAATCCTGGGTTGATACAATAAAGCCTAACAGTTTTTATTTAGATTCATGATCTAACAAAAATATTTTGTTGTGCATTCCGCCTGAAAAGCCTCCTAATCCATTTGTTGCTACCACACGATGACAGGGTATAATTATTGGAATAGGGTTTTTTCCATTTGCTGAGCCAACAGCTCTGTAGGCTTTTGGATTACCTATCATCTTGGCTTGATTTTTATAACTGACAGTAGTTCCGTACTTAATTTTTGTAAGAGCAAGCCATGCTTGTTTTTGAAAATTAGTTCCTTCTAAATCGAACGGTATTTTAAATGTTTTTCTTTTGTGTTCAAAATATTCTTTTAGTTGTTTTACAGCTTCTTTTAAAATGTCATTTTGTTTTGAGTTAGAAACAGTAATACTTTTCTCTTTTGCTCTATTTTCAAAATATAATTCTTTTAAGCCTACACCTGAGGCTAGAAGTGTTAATTTTCCCATTTTTGTATTCATTGTTGTTTTGTACATGCTTGATGCAATATCAATAAAATATTAAAAAGGTCAATAGATAAAATAGCTCAATGATGAATTCTTAGCTTTATTGATTCAATGGAAAGATAGGGTATAAATTCGTCACGCAATGGTTTTGGTGTACCTAATATATTGATTATTTTTTTATTACCTAACTCTTTTGCTATTGTATAAGCAGTTTCTCCATATGAATCTTGTATAGTCGTATCAATATCTGGCTGTTTAATTAAATATTTAACGGATTCTATGTCGTCATTAATTACTGCCCAATGAAGTGCGGTTAGGTTGTATTTATCACCTTGCCAGTTTACATATGTGGTTGGTTGTTCAAGCAGTTTCTTCACTATTTTTGGTTTTTTGAGCATTGCTGCCCATATGAGAGGAGTGTATCCATCTTCATCTTGAATGTTTGTATCTATATTAGGTTGTTCAGAAATTAGGTCAACTACAGATATATTTCCACTTGCTGCTGCTAAAATCAAAATTTGGTACATGAGTTGATAGGATAAATTTGATTCTTCTAAATCTGTTTTTAGTTGGCTATAATAATCATTACCTAGTATCCTCAATCTATTTCTTGCTATATCTGAAAGGTAAGGTTTTTCGCTAGTCATAGCTCTGATACACACACCATCATTTATGGCAGCATTAGATGTTACGCTTATCAGAGTAAAATACATGAAAAATAATTTCTTATTCATAGTGTACCCCCTCTTTACACTGTGATAGTTTTTGTATTGATCCCTGAATGCGACAGAGCTACATGGTATGCAACTTATTATGGTATGTCAAAACAACTACAGTAAAATTGCTATGCATTAATTTTTTATAAAATTTGAATTTTGTAGATGTACACTAACTATATAACTTTGCAAAATGATACTATATATCATGAAAATAAAACTGTACTCTAATTAGACATAAATGGATATAATACGCATCGAAACAGATGTTGAAGGTTATATATGGAAGTAGTTTTACCAAGATCAAACAAATCTAATTCTCCATTTCGCTATCCTGGTGGTAAATTTTATGCAAGAAAACTAATATTGCGACATATACCAAGGCACTCTTATTATTGTGAGCCATTTGCAGGAGGTGCTTCTATATTCTTTGCTAAACAAAAAGCAAAATATTCACTATTGAGCGACATAGATGGTGATCTGGTAAATACACTTATACAAATAAGAGATAATGTAGAAGACCTGATAGATATGTTATGCGGAATTCCTGCTACAAAAGAGTTGCATTGTTTTTACAAAAATGAATACAAACCAAAAACAAAATTAGAACAATCATTCAGATGGTACTACTTAAATAGAACTTCGTATAGCGGGATTATGAAGCCTGAAAATTGTTATTGGGGCTTTGGTCAAAAATATTCAATGAAGCCTGAAAATTGGCCAGCACACTTACGTACAGTATCGGATAAACTTAGTGATGTTGAATTAAAATGTTGTGACTTTGAAGAATTGATAGATCAATTACCAGATAATTGTTTCATTTTTGTTGATCCTCCTTATTATAACGCCGATCAACAAAAAATCTATTGTCATAACTTTGTTCAATCAGATCATAAAAGACTAGCTGATTGTTTATTTAGAAATAGTGCTAGACTTAAATTTTTACTAACTTATGATAATAGTGATTACATAAAAGAAACATACTCCTGGGCAACCGAAATTCAAAATGAAGAATGGAATTACACTATAAATAGAACAGATGATCAAAGAAGAGGCATTAAAAAAAAAGATGGCTATAAGCAACAGAGATACAAGGGAAGAGAGATTTTAATAAAAAATTATGCCATTGATTTTAATTGACATGTAGTATGAGCGGTGAATTACAAATATTTAACAATCTAAAAGAGTATTGTGTTAAGTATAATATTCCAATAGAGCACCTGGTAGATATACTTGAAGATCAAAAAGTTCTGCCTATGATAAGAGGTAAAGCTACAGAATTTATCGCAGCCGTCTTTTTAAAAAAGATATTGGACAAACGCCAGTGGCATGTTCATAAGTTGAATTTAAATGCACAGCCAGGTAAGAGTGATGAAGATATAAGTATCACGTTTGCCAGAACTGGTAAACGATTGAAAGTTGAAGCAAAAAATGCTGTCAGAGGTAGTTTTAGATATAAACAAGAAAACTCGTATTTTAAAGTAAAATGTCATAAATCTAGAAGCAACATTAAACTTAGTAAATCAACTAACGATAGATATATTGTCAGTGAATTCGATTTGTTGATTTGTAATGTTTCTAATTCTATTTTTGCTCCAAAATCTTTAGAATCTAGTTTGCCTTTAATTAAAAATGAAGAAACAATTAAGTGGCTAAAAAAATATTATTCTGTTACTTCAGATGCAGAGCTAATAAGAAAGGCTTATGACGATTGGCGACTATGTTTTCCTCATGAAATTGCAAATTCAGACAATTCTGTACCCAGAACTCCAACTGTATTAATGCAAAACGACCCACACTGGTTCAAACCTAAAAAACTTGAAAAAAAATTATTAGAGTATATACAGCTGAGTTAGATAAATGTTTTATGAGATGTTGGAGCGCAAGACGGGGCTCAAACCCGCGACCTTCGCCTTGGCAAGGCGACGCTCTATCAACTGAGCTACTTGCGCCAGATAAAATATATAACTAATACCACTAGCAAATTCTAAGTCAAGAAAGCTTATTTATCTACAAGATTTAGCCCATACCTTGTAATATTCCAAGCCTGACACAACACTAAATAGCACACTAATCCACAACACGTAGTAAGCCACATTATGCAACCAATAATAAATATCCAAGTTTACAAAAACAGGGTCCACAAACAAAAATGGCATGGCGGACATTTGTAAGCCAGTTTTAAGTTTGCCGTATTTGCCCGCAGCTATGACAACTTTGTTAGCAGCACTAATTCTTATACCATTTACAAGTATATCTCTTATCACCAGTATTATTACCAAAAATGGATCAACTCTTTTTAGATAAATAAACATGATAAGAACGCTTGTAATTAAACCTTTATCAGCAGAGTGATCAAAAATTTTTCCAAAATCTGTGTGTAAGTTAAGCTTTCTTGCAAAATATCCGTCATAGTAATCGGTGATGGAGGCTATAATGAAAATAAATGCAGCCAACGCCTGATACCACGGACCGCCTATGTATAAACAAATCAAAATAGGGGTGATCAATAACACCCTGGCTAGAGTAAATTTGTTAGGTAGAGCAAAGTTCATATAAATACACTACAATTAATTGGCTTTTACACAAGCTATTTTTGACATATGATGTCAGTACCTGTCTGAAAGTTATCATTATGCTGCTTAAAGTGTGTTAGACGAAAGAAAGTTGTGTGTAAAAATTTGATACTGGAATTTGTAAAGGTCACAGAAAAAGCTGCTATTAAAGCTTTTGATTGGGTGGGCAGAGGAGATGCTACGGCAGCAGATCAGGCTGCTGTAGATGCTATGAGAAAAGCTTTTGCCAAAATTAGTATAGACGGTGTTGTGGTTATAGGTGAAGGTGAGCGAGATCAGGCACCTATGTTGTATATTGGTGAAAAACTAGGTACAGCATGCAACGATTCGCCTAAAGTTGATGTGGCACTTGATCCTTTGGAATGTACCTCTGTTTGTGCAGATGGTGGTCATGGTGCACTTAGTGTAATTGCGATAGGGGATAAGGGTAGTTTTTTGCATGCTCCTGATGTCTATATGGATAAAATTGCTGTTGGCCCTAAAGCTAAAGGGTGCATAGATTTAAACAAAACTCCAACAGATAACGTTCTTAGTGTGGCCAAAGCACTTTCTAAAAAACCTGAAAATATGACGGTTACAATATTAGATCGTAAAAGGCATGCTCAACTGATTAAGGAAGTTTTAAATACAAAAGCTAGGGTAAAACTTATAAAAGATGGCGATGTTTCCGCTGCTATTTTGACAGCATATACAAATTCTGGAATAGATATGTTGTTAGGAACAGGTGGTGCTCCAGAAGGAGTGTTAGCTTCAGCGGCTATGAAATGTCTAGATGGAGACTTGCAGGCAAGATTAATATTTAAAGATTCTAAACAAAAAGAAAGAGCAAGCAAAATGGGCGTAACAAATTTTGATAAAGTTTATAATATAAATGACCTAACCAGTAGTAATGTTACTTTTGTAGCCACTGGTGTTACGAATGGCTCTCTATTAAAAGGAGTTAGACCTTTATCAAACGGGCTAAAAACTTTTTCCTTAGTGATGAACTCCAAAACTGGTACAATCAGAAAGATAAGCACCTTTCATTCTTCAAACTTTAAGGAATAAAATGACCGAAATTACTACATCTGAAGTTTTTAATTGCTCTGTCGAAGAGTTTTATAAAATTTTATCTGACTATGAAAGTTATCCTGAGTTTGTAAATGAGATTTCTAAATGTGTTATTTTACAGACAGAAGGAAACAAGCGTCTTGTAGAATATGAGATAAAAATTGTAAAATCGTTCACTTACAGGTTATGGATGATCGAAGAAGAGCCTAATAAGATTTTATGGGAAGTTCAGGATAACAATATTTTTAAACTTAACTCCGGTTTTTGGCAGTTGGAGCCACAAGATGGCAAATGCAAAGCTACATATCATTTAGAATATAAACTAAAAATATTTGTACCAAACGTAATAGAACAAACTTTAGCAGAAGTTAATCTTCCAAACGTGATGAGTTCTTGCCATCAGCGTGTAAATGATCTTTACGAACAAAAAAATTAATCTTTAGCACAAGTACAAAATAAATTCCTATCCCCGTACGGATTATTTACTCTTCCAACATATGGCCAGAATTTATTTTGTGTGGTGTAGTCTAAAGGGAATGCCGCTTTTTCTCTGGAGTAAGGGTGATTCCATTCACTTGCGATGTGTCTAGCTGTGTGTGGTGCATTTTTTAATACATTATTTTTATTATCTGTTTGTTGATTCTCAATCTCTATAAATTCTTTTTTTATTTGAATCATAGCTTCGCAAAATCTATTAAGTTCATCTAATGATTCACTTTCTGTTGGCTCTATCATTAATGTTCCTCTTACTGGCCATGACATTGTGGGTGCATGAAATCCATAGTCAATTAATCTTTTTGCCACGTCTTCTACATCAACTCCAGCTCTTTTGGGCCAATCTCTTAAATCTATAATGCATTCATGTGCTACAAAACCATTTTTCCCGGTGTATAGTACTGAGTAATGCTCTGATAATCTTTTTGCTATATAATTTGCGTTTAAAATTGCAACCTGGGATGCTTTTTTTAATCCTTCGTACCCCATCATCAATATATACATCCAAGATATTGGTAAAATAGATGCACTTCCAAAAGGGCTGGCAGATATAAGGCCTATACTATCTTTTGAGTTACCCAGAGTTTTTTGTGGAAGATATTTTTCTAAATGTTTTTTTACAAGGACTGGTCCGACTCCTGGTCCACCGCCACCGTGAGGTATACAAAAAGTTTTGTGCAAATTTAGATGACAAACATCTATACCATAATCAGCTGGATAACACAATCCTAATTGAGCGTTCATGTTTGCTCCGTCTAAATATATTTGGCCACCGAATTTATGAATCACATTACAAATGTCCAAAATATTTTCTTCAAACACTCCATGTGTAGAAGGATAGGTTATCATTATGGCAGCTAAATTTGTCTGGTGTTGTTTGGCCACAGATTTTAGGTGATCAATATCTATGTTGCCGTCTTTGTCACATTCAACTTCTACAACTTTAAGCCCAGCCATTATGGCACTTGCAGGGTTTGTTCCATGAGCTGATTTAGGTATTAAGCATATATCTCTATTTTCGCCTTTTTCTTGATAATATTTTTTAATAATCAAAAGTCCGGCATATTCACCTTGTGATCCTGCGTTTGGCTGTAAGCTGGCAGCTTCAAATCCTGTGATTTTACAAAGTAAATGTTCTAGTTCGGATATAATTTCCAAATATCCAGTGGCTTGAGTTTGTTCAACAAATGGATGTATATCGCTAAACTTAGGCCATGATACAGGGAGCATTTCGGCTGTAGCATTTAATTTCATTGTGCAAGAGCCAAGAGGAATCATTGAATGTATTAATGATAGATCTCTGGATTGTAGTTTATTTATATAACGAAGCATTTTTGTCTCTGAATGATATGAATTAAAAACTTTGTGAGTCATAAATTTGGTTGTCCTAGCATAAGCTTTATCAATCTCTTCATTATTCTTTTTAAGGTTTATTTTTTTTAAATCAAAAACTTTAAGAATGTTATCGATGTCTTTGGTTGTTTCGTTTAATGAAATAGCCAGCATATTTTTATTTATAAGTCTAAAGTTAATTTTATTGTCGTTGGCTTTTTCAGAGATCTTTTGGGCATATTTGGTTTTTATAGTTAGGGTATCAAAATGTGCTTTTGTAACAATATCAAAAGATTCTTTTAAAGCATTTTTTAACCTAGAGGTTAGCTTGTGGATTCTAAAGGCTATGTTTTTTAAACCTTGTGGTCCGTGGTATACAGCGTACATACTTGCCATGATTGCCAGTAGTGCTTGGGCTGTGCATATGTTGCTGGTAGCTCTGTCTCTTCTTATATGTTGCTCTCTTGTTTGAATACTCAATCTAAGTGCTGTATTATCGTGTATATCTTTCGAAATGCCTACTATTCTACCTGGAATTTTTCGTTTATATTTTTCTTTAGTTGCTAGGTATGCAGCGTGCGGGCCTCCATACCCTATAGGTACACCAAATCTTTGTGTATTTCCTACCACCACATCTGCTCCTAATTCTCCTGGTGGCTTAAATAAAGTAAGTGCTAGCAGATCGGCTATAAAAATAGTTTTTACGTTATGCTCTTGTGCTTGTTTAAGCATTTGATCGTAAGTATCGATATTGCCGTAAGTGTCAGGATACTGAATAATTATGGCAAAATACTTAGATAGGTCTAATTTATCATGGTTAATAGATTTAATGTCTAAGTTTATGTTTATTGGTTTTAACCTGGTACTTAAAACTTTTAATGTTTGTGGATGAAGGGCATCTGATACAAGTAAGTTGTTGGGTAACTTTGGATCAAACATCATGTTGACTGCTTCTGTAGCTGCACAAGCTTCATCTAGTAAGGATGCATTTGCTATATCCATTGCGGTTAGTTCACATACCATAGTTTGGAAATTTAAAAGTGCTTCTAGTCTTCCTTGGGCAATTTCTGATTGGTAAGGTGTGTATTGAGTGTACCAACCTGGGTTTTCCAAAATATTTCTTAAAATCACTTTTGGAATAATAGTTGGATAATAACCCATTCCAATGTAATCTTCATATAAAATATTTTTATTGGACTTTTCTTTTGCATAGGCTAGTGCATCTGATTCACTCATGGGTGGTAAATCTATTGGTTTATTGTTAAGTATGCTGGAAGGAATTGTTTTTTGCACAAGCTCTTCTAAGTTTGAAAGGGATAGGCAGTCTAGCATTGCTGCTATCTCTTTTTCGTCAGGTCCTATATGTCTATCAACAAATCTATCCATAAAGTTTTAAGAAGCTACATTATAAAATTAACGATAACAAGCCTAAAAAATGTGCTCAATTTTAAAACATATTTTATTGATTGCTAGCAATCATTGTAGTAGATAATGTTTTATGACAGTTGTTATACCTGGTAACTATGATCCAATTACTCTTGGGCACATAGAGCTTGTAACTAGGGCTATTAGTAAATTTGATGTTGTTCATTGTGTTGTACCCGAAAAATCCTCTAAATCTGTATTGTTTAATGTGCAGGAACGATTGGATTTGATTAAGCTTTCATTAAAAGATTCTGGTTTGTTGAGTGATAAGATTGTGATTAATAGTTTTGATGGTTTGACTGTTGATTATTGTATTAAACATGATGTTTCGATTATTATTAGAGGTATTAGAGGGGATAAAGATTTGGCTTTAGAGGATGTGATGTCTTATACTAACAGTAAACTGGACGACTCGCATAGTATAGATACATTTGTCTTGTTATCCAAATCTAGATTTACATCTTCTAGTATGGTAAAAGAATTGGCTGGATTAGGGGTAGATAAAAAAAGACTTGAGCAATTTGTCACAAAATCTGTGGCTGATAGATTGGTGGAGAAATTTTAATGCTCTCTAAAAAAGTAAGTAATTTAAAACCTTCACCAACTTTAAAGCTAGCTGAAGTTGCTAGAAATCTAAAGGCAGAAGGAAAGAATGTTATATCACTTTCGTTGGGCGAACCGGATTGGGATACGTTTGGTAGTATTGTTGATGCTGTAGTTTCTTCGGTCAGAAGTGGTTTTACAAAGTATGTGCCTGCTTCCGGGATTTTAGACTTAAAAGAGGCTGTATCTCAGGATACTAATTCTTACTTAAAAACTAATTATGCAGCCAAAAATGTTAGTGTAACTACTGGTGCAAAATTTTCTATATATTCAGCTTTGCAATCTTTGTTAGATGATGAGGATGAGGTTATAGTTCCTGCTCCTTATTGGGTTAGTTATCCTGATATGGTTAGATTGGTAGGTGCAAAGCCTGTCATTGTAAAAACCGATCCTAAAAACAGATTTAAAATTACTGCGGCTGAGCTTAAAAAAAATATTACATCAAAAACAAAATTGCTTATGCTCAATTCTCCAAATAATCCTACCGGGGAAGTTTATAGTTTAGATGAATTAAAACAGATAGCAGATGTTTTGCTCTCGCATAAGAATATTGTTGTTTTGTCTGATGACATTTACAATAAACTTGTATTTGAAGACAGTTATGCACCTCATATTTTAGGAGTTTGTCCTGCTTTGGTGGATAGGGTGGTTATAGTAAACGGAATGTCAAAAGCTTATTCTATGACGGGTTGGCGTATAGGTTGGTCGGTTGGTCCTGAAGATGTTGTAAGTGCTATGAGTAAATTTCAGAGTCAATCTGTAAGTTGTGCTGTTAGTTTTTGTCAAAAGGCAAGTGTTCATGCACTTGAGCATTCTAGTGAAAATTTAAAGAAAGTCGTTAAGGATTTAAGGCAGAGAAGGGATATAGCTTGTGATTTAGTTTCTAACATTGATGGATTGAAGATTGCACCTCCTGGTGGAGCGTTTTATTTATGGATTGATGTATCATATTTTTTGAATAAAAAGTTTAACGGATTAAAATTAGAAACGAGTAGTTCTATTGCTAAAGCTTTGTTGGATTCTAAGCATGTTGTAATGGTGCCTGGTATTGACTTTGGTTATGATGGGTTTATCAGAATGAGTTATGTGTTGGAGCAGGATAAAATCAAAGAAGCAGTTTGCAGAATGCAGGACTTCTTCTGCTCACTAAGCTAACCTACTTACTTTATACAAAGGTATGTTGTTTCTGTTACTTAAATATAAAAAGAATTAACAGTGATTCACAATATGATAGTTATCCTGATTTTATCTTATAGGCAGTGGTTATGGAGTTGTAATAGAAATTACTGTAAAATAATAAATTTATTTGTAATTAGGCTTTTTTCTTGATAGCATACTGCGTCTGAAAGCAATCGTGCTATTAGAGACAGGAGTTATGAAATCAGAAAATACTAACAATAAATCAAAAACGCTGGATTCATCAGCAGCGGTGCCTTTTAGCACGCTAAACGAATTGACTTTAAAAAATATCAGATGTTTTAAGGATGAGCAGTCATTCAATATACGGCCTCTTACATTTTTAGTAGGGGAAAATAGCACCGGTAAAACCACTGCCTTAGGTAGTATACGTGCTATTTTATCTTCATTAATAGAAGTCATGCCAGGTCCAGTGATTGTAAATTTTAATGCTCTGCCTTACCAAATGGGCTCATTTCAAGATATTGTTACTAAAACAAAATCATCAACTGGTCAAATTGAGATAGGGTTTTATTTGGGATATGAGAAGAAAAAGATGAAAACATATATAGTAATGGAAGAGAATAAGAATTCGTCTGGAGTAGATGTTAGTGAAATAACCCTAGATTTTCTTGATGAGCAAAAACAAAAATTGGTTTTTAAAAAAAGTTTAAATGAAACCAAAGCCAGTTTTTCAGACGCTATATTTAAACAGGTTAAGATAGATAATGCTAATAACTTATTTGAAATACCTTTAGATCAATTCAATTTATTATCAAGTCCAATTTCAGAGCATTTTATTAAGCGTATTATATCGCTTTATTCAAAATCTTTTTTAAAAAATAATGACAAGATTAAATATATCGAGTTTTTAAAAAAAAATGTTCATCTTATAAGTGATCTAGTAGGAAAAACATATTTCCCTATGAGTATTGCACCAATTCGTTCTAAACCTAAACGAACATACGATATATTAGAAGAGATTCCGAACACAGAAGGATCTGATATTCCATCACAGCTTAGAGTACTTAAACAATCAAAACCTAAAAAATGGGAAAGATTAAAGAGAGAATTGATTAGGTTTGGTAAGAAATCAGGATTGTTTTCTGATATAGATGTTGAAACATTTGACAGTACTAGTGGTACCGGTAGTACATTCAACAACCCTTTTAGATTATTAATTGGAATAGGCAAACATAAATCAAACATAGTTGATGTTGGTTATGGGGTGGGGCAAATTCTACCTATACTAGTCAGATTATTTTCATCACAAAATAACAAAGAACATCCAAAACATTTATTTCTCATTCAACAACCAGAGGTTCATTTGCATCCTAAAGCACAAGCCGCATTATGTTCAGTATTTGTAGAAGCATGTAAAAAAGATAACTTTATAATAGAAACGCACAGTGATTATATGCTTAAGCGTGCCAGAATTGAAATCAGGAATAAAAATATAAAACCTGAAGACGTATCACTTATATATTTGGAATCAACTGGTGATGGAACCAAGGTACATAATATCAAATTTGATGAAGAGGCCAATATGATTGATATCCCGGATAGATATGGTAATTTTTTTATCGATGAACTCAACAAAGAATTAGGCTTAGACTAAATAAGTACATGTGTATAATTTTAGATGCAAATTGTGTTAGCAGTTATTTAGATAAAGACAATACCGATATGAAACCAGTAAAAAAATGGGTGGATACAAAAGGCAAGATTGTATTTTCTGCAGAAGAACAAATTAAAAAAGAATTAGAACATCATACAGAGATGTTCAATCTCTTAGATGCTTATAGAAAAATTGGAAAAGTAAAAATGTTAAACAAAGAGAAAGTAGAATACACTGTAAAAGAATTAAAAAATACAAAAGGTTTAAAATCTAATGATAAACACATACTAGCACTTGCAAAAGTAGGAAGGATACCATTAATAGTGACACGTGATAAAAATCTCCAACACGATTTTAAAACCATTATCAAAGGAAAAATATATAGCAAAGCAAAACATAAACATTTGTTAGAAGATGTAAAATGCTCATAAATGACAACCATGTGTTATGGTGTTAATAAATCGAATAAACACTAAATAAAACAA
Organism: Bdellovibrionales bacterium; assembly: GCA_965203875.1. Taxonomy (GTDB): domain Bacteria; phylum Bdellovibrionota; class Bdellovibrionia; order Bdellovibrionales; family JAUICD01; genus CBDANC01. The sequence goes on from OZ241914.1 coordinate 1,017,728, forward strand.
AGTTGCTTTGTGCAAAACATTACATCAATGCAAATTACACATCTATAAACCATGTAACCGTTTCAGTAGAAAAAATTCAAAAAACATAAAGGCTAAAAAATAATTATATCTCTTTTTTAAAGACATGTTATGACTTGCATAAGAAAACCTGAAAGGAGTTTAATGAGTCGTCTAAATAATTCTGAAAACATAACCATGGATGATGTAGAGAACATATCTCGTGGATTTGGTTTGTGTGTTACAAAAAAATATGTTGCCTCTTTAAATACGTTACTTCCATTAATAGAAAAACTTTTCAAAATACTTATGACCACAATAGAGGTAGATTCAAAAAATAAAGATAATGAATTAAACGCAATGATTGTAGATTCTGTCGAAGTTGGTCTACCTAAAAATGCTGCCGTACTTATTAAACTTCTGGCAGCTAATATATCTGCTGATAATTTTAGTGACTATGTTATACATTCTTTAAACGAATTTAAAGGTAAAAGCAAAAGACAAAATGCTGTCCTGCTCCTTTGGTGTACTTTTTTCTGTTACTTAAATATAAAAAGAATTAACAGTGATTCACAATATGATGGTTATCCTGATTTTATCTTATAAGCAGTGGTTATGGAGTTGTAATAAAAATACTACGAAAGAATTAAATAATAACAAAGGTTTAAAATCTAATGACAAACACATACTAGCACATGCAAAAGTAGGAAAGGTGACATTAATAGTAACTCGTGATAAAAAACTTCAGCAAGATTTTAAAAATATTTACAAAGGAAATATATATAGCAAAGCAAAACATGAACATTTGCTACAAGAGGTAGAATGCTCATAAATAAATTGCTTAAATTATTTTGAAAATTTAATACTCCTAAACAATTTTGTTGTTAGAAGCTATAGACCAACGATTTTGTTACAAATTTAAAGATGGCACAACACTAGGGCTTGAATAGAAACACCTTGTAGTTAGAGTTGGGTGACAACAGTCTCTAGCTTTAGAGTTATGATCCGTTTTTCAGTTTAGATTGGATGTTTCTAATATCCTTTTCAGATAGGCCTGTGTAGTTAGAAATCGTCTTGATATCCAAACCTTTGCCCAACATCTTTAAAACAATTTCATGGTCTCTTTCATACCTACCTTCTTGAAGACCTTTCTCCAAACCTTGCTGTATACCTTGCTGTATACCTTGTTGTATACCTTGCTGTATACCCTTCTTATTAAGAGCCGTAAAACCATACTTCATAAATCTATCTTTTTCTTCCAAGACTTCTTCCTCCAGCTTCAATAATAACGTTTCATCGGCATATCTGCAATTATATTCCGCCATATAATTTAACATACTCAAAGAAAAATCATCCCTCTGGATACCATGCCTAGCCAATAAACGCAAAAAACCCTTATAAACAGTATCATTTTTCTTATTGTCCGACAAATCCCATATATGCTTCAAAGCATAACATCCAACCTGAGCATATGGATTTTTTAGCGAATCAACATCAATATCATTCAAATCCAGCACAATACTAGAAAAATCCAACATCACCGGATCTAATACTTTTTTCAACTCCGAAGGAAGTTGAGAAAATTCTGCCTCTTTAAAACTAGTTGGAACTTTACTTTTAGAACGAGCATTAGTAATTATAAATGGAATAGGCACGGATCTACCATCATGCTCTGGTGATGAAATAAAAGCATGCAAATATCCCATACTTTGAATATACACTTTAGAATCTTTATAAGACTTATGTTCAAATATAAACACTATCCTAAACCACTGATTGATATCTGATAATTTAACCGATACTACAACATCGCATTTAAACTCTTTAAGAGATTTTGAGATAAAACTTCCCTTAGTTACTTTCACTGTGCTTAAGTCTAATTTGTTCAATAAAGGTACGAGTTTTTTATTACAACTACGTTTTCCAGCAGCCTTTATAAAAGCGACAATAATTTCGACATGTTCCATTAATAGTTTAAAAGCACCATCGTGGATAGGAAGTCTCGCTTTGTTAACTGCCTTATTACTTGTGTTGTCTTTTTTGTCAGATTTATTCATCGTGCCCCCTAAGAACTCACTATTTGAAATTTGTAGACAATATACAGAGGATAAGCAAGCTTGGATGCATGAAAAAATATATTGATGTGCAGCGTTTATATTACTTTTGTAAATTAAGCTTGTTACAAACTAATAGTCTGAATTAATAATAAATTATTAATAATTTTCCAAAAGAAAAGTTAAAAGTATTGGCTCTGCTCATACACAACAAACTCCCAACCTATAACAACCTGACCATCTTGCACCAATCCTTTTGGCGGAGGAGGAAATGGCTTTGCTTCTTGAACAGTATTAACTGCCGCTTCATCCAATTCTGGCAAGCCAGACTGTTTTACTATTGTCAAACCTTTTAAAAAACCCGCTGAGTTTAAAATTATTAATAACTTTGCTCTTTTGTTTAACTCTACATGATCTACATTAGTCATAATAAGTTGATTAATTTTTTGCCTAATATGATATTCCCAATACCCTTGAAGTTGTTCCTTAATCAACGAGTAGTACGTAAAATACAAAAACTCTTTTGTGTTCAAACTGGTTTTATCACCTTTTTCAACTTCCAAATAATTATCCTCTGCACGCATTGATGCTGATGCAAGCATTCTGCCAAAAGAATTAACGTCTTTTGATCTAACAGGAATAGTGCCGCCTGTTTGAATAGATTTTTTAAACGCTACACCAGCATTTCTAGTTCTAAAAGATGATGCAGCAGCAGGAGGTTTGATTGTTTCTCGTTCAGTCTGGTTATTATTTTTGCCTAAAAAGTTAGCTTTTTGAGATGCAATGTTGTTGTTTTCTATTTGCTCCACAATTTGTTTAGCTTCATCTATGTCATCTATCAGCATGATTTCTGTTATTTGCTCAGTATGATAGGGTTGATCGGCATATTTTTTAGCTATTAGCCACGATAGAGCTACGATAGCGAGGTGTATGCTCATGGACGACAAAATGGATAATAAAAAGGATTTTTTCATTTTCATAATTTATTATCGCCTTTTTTTTAAAAGTTATTTATTATTATCTAAGCGGGCTGAATATTGATATAGAAAATTGCTAGAAGCTTATGAAATTATTATCTTGGTGTAAGACAAATACTGGCAAAAAGCGGGTTAGAAACCAGGATTTCTATCTGTTGGATGGGGATGTTGGTCTGTATGTGTTAGCTGACGGAATGGGTGGGCAACCTGGCGGTGGTGAGGCTTCGGAAATTTCAATCAGTGCTATAAAGGCTGAATTCAGAAAAATAATCAGCAAACCTGGCGAATACACCAGAGAAGAATATCACGAAATAATTCAAAATTTGTATAATGTAGCCAGGTGTTCGCTAAACCAATTTGCCAGCCAAAGGCAGGATTTGAAACGGTTGGGGACAACCATAGTGTTGGTGTTATTTTGCCCTACGGACAAGACTCTCTATATAGGAAACGTTGGTGATTCCAGGGCTTATTTGTACAAAGACAAAAGCCTTTGGCAACTGACAGAGGATCATACCCTGATAAATGAACTTAGCAAATTAGGCAACATTGATGAAGAATTTGGTTTTACTAAGAAAAATATTCTTACTAAGGCGGTAATAGCTTCCAATGCTGAGATTAAATGTGACATTTTTGAGCGTAAATTAGCAGTTGGTGAAATTGTTTTACTGTGTTCTGATGGACTTCATGGTATGGTGGACGACAAAGAAATTAACTATGTGCTAAAGACCACTGAGGATACATCTATCGTGCCAGATAAGCTGGTAGATTTGGCAAATGATCATGGTGGGGAGGACAATATTACTGTTTTGGTTTTAAAGGCGGTTGCAGGTTGAAAAAATCCATAACATTAATGATGGTGAGCAACCAAAAAGGCGTGGTTAGACGTTTTGTACTATCGTATGCCAGGATCAAGGCAGCTATTTTTATAGCCGCAGTGGCGTGTATATTGCTGGTGGCACTATTTATGGACTATATGGGTCTAGCTGTCACAACAAATGAGAATAAGCGTCTAAAACTGGAAAATGAAAGGCTTAACGGTCAGTTTGTTGTACTTGAGAATAAATTATTGGGGCTTGAGGATGAATTAGAGGATGTTAGGACGTTTTCTACCAAGCTTAGGACGATAACCGACATCAATTCAGAAGATAGAATTTTTAATTTGCGTGTTCCAGAGATGAGCCAAACTAATACATTTGATGTTGAAAGAGAGATTGCGAGCGTCGAAGAACCTGGCCAATTGGAAGAGCCTCAAGATCAAGTATTTTTAAAAACGCCTATTTTGACCAATAATGCTTTGGCCTTATCAGATACTAAGAACTACACAACTTTGAGTGTTAGACTATCAAAGGCTATGAATAGCACCTCTATTAGAAAGTACGAGCTGGTTGAGCTGTGGGATGACCTGTCTAGGCGAAAGAGCTTGATGAGAAGCACGCCTTCGATTTCGCCTGCTGTTGGGTGGATTTCCTCTGGGTTTGGGTATAGAGCATCTCCTCATACTGGGCATGTGGCTTTTCATTACGGTATGGACATAGCTGCTTCTTCTGGCACTCCTGTCAGGGCGTCTGCTGATGGTGTAGTTTCGTTTATAGGTTATGATTCTGGTTATGGCAAATTGATCAGTATTGATCATGGGTACGGAGTGATTACTAGGTATGGCCACAATTCTCAAACCTATGTGGTTTTAAATCAGACCGTCAAACGAGGGGATGTAATAGCTGGTATGGGTAATACTGGCAGATCTACAGGTCCTCATTTGCATTACGAAGTTCGGGTGCATGGCATACCTGTTGATCCTGAATCTTATATACTAGAACCTATGTACTAGGCTGTTATTTTGTGTTATAGTTTTTTGTTCTCCATTTTTGGGGGCGAATTTGGCTTCGACGATAGGTGATGAGGCTTTGAGGTGCATGTTGGGTTGAGTTTCCCATTATTAAGACTCAAAAATTGTAATTGGCAACGATTACTCTTTGGCAGCTGCTTAATTAAGCCTGCCCAACCTTTGATAGATTGGTTGTGTCTGTCAGTTTGGTTGTCATTTAGCGACCTTAGATTTGTTGAAGTTTTTAAGCTGACGTCAATAGATTAAAGTTAAATAGCTTAACCTTGGTGGGAGTTTGTCTATGAACTTTTTCCAAACGGGTTTTTAATCGTAGGCTAAACATGTAGTACCTTTTAGAAGAAGACTTTTCGTAAAGTGGGTTCGATACCCACCGCCTCCACCATTTATCCTAAAGAAAACCTCTTTTAATCCGATGGTAACAAGAGTGTTATATGCTATATTATTTTATAGATATTTGGATTATACGATCTAGTGATGGAAACTTAGCCCATGTGGAATTTTGAAAAATATCAAGAAAATTCTGTAAAACGTGATTCTAGTAGTGAAAAATTCTTTAAAGATCAAGAAATATTAGAGAGTATAGTAAGAGAATTTGTTCAAAATTCACTTGATGCAAAAGATCATCCAGATAAACCGGTTGAAATTACGTTTAATCAGAAAACACTGCCGTTAGACTCACTTAAAGAACTACATTTGGATCGTCTTTTAGAGCATGTTAAATCTTCTGGATTATCTCAAAAACTAAATAAAGAAGTAGAATTTTTAATAATTGAAGATTTCAATACCACAGGATTAGAAGGGGATAAATTACACAGCTTTTTTTACGGGGATAACATAACAAATAAAGATAAAGGTGGGGGAAGCCACGGCATAGGCAAAGCTGTGTTTATCGAATGTAGCAATTTTAAAGCTATTTTTGGACATTCAAATTTTAGCGGTGGCAGTACCTTTAAAGGCAAGGCATTATTGAAATCTCATAGATTGAATAATGAAGATTACAGACCTGATGGGTTTATTGATTTAAATTCCAATAATGCTCTTATATCACGTTTATTCAGAAGAAAACCTGATGAGAAAGGTTTATCTATTGCGATTATATATCCAAAAGAAAAAGACATTATGGATAATATTTATGAAATTGTCATGCAGCAGTGTTATATCCCGATTATCTTAAAAAAATTAATTGTAGTTGTTGATGGAAAAACGTTAGGACATTCTGAAATTACAGAAATCAAAAATGTAACTGATCACGCTCATACAGCAGCAAAATGTTACAAACCAAATATTCCAACAATAAGAACAAAAATTTCTAGAGATGATTGGAAAAGTAAAACTGGATTATCAAAAACACATGATTTAGCAAATCAAATTCAAAAAACTTTGCCAACCTTAGGAAAACATTTTGCTCTTAATATTCTTGTTAGCGTGGAATTAATAAAATCCCAAACAAACGGTCGAGTTTTATTAATGATACAGAAAAAAGAAGAGGACGATAAAAAAGAAAATGTTCATTACTGGAGAGATGATGTATTAATTAAACAGCAAGCAAGTATCAAGACTCCAGACGAATTCAATATAGTAGTATTTGTCTCTAGCAATAGAGATTCATTAGGTCAGTTGCTAAGAAAACTAGAAGATCCAGGGCATTTAAAATGGAACACAGGAGATATCTCAGAGGATATAATTAAAGAATTTGGAAGAAAAACAAGCATTAGAAAACTTGTTAATTTTATCACTAAATTGCCTCATTTATGCATAAAGTATATGAGTGCTAGAGACAGTGTTCAGGATAGAAATTTGTTGTCAGATTATTTTCCTAAAATATCCGATAGTGATTCAAAAGTTTCAACACATACTGGAAATAGTAAAGAATCAGAAGATAAACCTATGCCTGATGTTATATCCAATACTAATGAAATTAGTTTACAAAATTTTAAGCCAAAAAGTTTTGAGTTATTAATAAATAAAACGCATTTTAAAGTTCCATTCTCAGCAGAAATGACACTAGCATATGGAACTAATTTTGGTAATCCATTTAATCAATACGATAAAAATGATTTTGTTTTAGGAAAAGATGTAAGTATTGTTCATAAAAATGGCAGTATTCTTGAACAAAAAAATAACAGCTTAAGTTTTAAAGTAGAAAATAAGGATTTTACTCTAAAATTAGCTGGTTTTTGTAAAAGAAAAGAATTAAAAATAGAGGTTAATAAAATTGAAACGAACAAAGACTCCTGAGTTTAGAAAAAAGATTGATAAGAAAGATGTATCTTTTAAAATTATATCTGAAGAACAAAAGGTAGCAATCACTATAAAAAATTTATCTAAATATAAATTTTTGAATAACTGCAAACTATTCTTTGAAGTATATAATAAGAATTTTTTCTATAGATCTTCTTTGCAAGATAAAACTGTACAATCTTTTGTAACAGAAAAAGAAAGGACAGTTTTGGAAGATTTTGATTTGCCCGAAATTAAAAGAAGTAGGTTAAAATTTAGATTAAAAATTGTGCATCCTATAAGATCGCATTTATTGGGAGTTGTTGAAAATGTCAAGGAATCTGGACTTGGAGAATCAGCGTTACCTGTAACTTTTGAAAACATTGATCAGGTATATCAAATAAGTTGGGATGATGGGGAACCAGAACTTACTGTAAACCAAGAGCTAAAAGAAATTTTTCATAAAATAAAGCCAGTAATTTCAGAAAGTATCTTAAAAACAATACTGGTATACATGACAAATAAAGATACTTATTGTTCTGAAGAAGTTGAAGAATTGTGGAGTAGAATAGTGCATAAAAATTTATCTGAGATCAAAGAAACAAGAGAATTTGATTCAAAAATAGAAAAAATAGACGATATAGTCAAAAATTTTTCTAAAAAACATGACACAGTTAAACAAATATTAAAGGCAATTGGATAAAAGTATGATTCAATTAAAGAGTTTAACTAAACGTGGAACAAGTAAACTAGAAAAAGATTTAGAGGTTTATAAAGAAATGTCTTATCCTGAATTTAATATAGACGATTATGCAACAACAGATCCAGATGAAGGGTTAGAAAATATAACTTTAGACGAAACAAAGCAATTTTTAAACAAACTAGATGCTGGTAAATTTTTTTTAAAGTTATTTGGCGGACGTAATATTAGTGACAAAATTTGGAATTATATTTTTTTGATTTATTATAAACAGGTGTTTAGAGAAGGTGGTATAATTGGTAAAGATATATCACGTGTATTTTTGTCACCTAGTAACTCTTATGCTCCTAGTAGTCATTGTTTTAAAGTTCCATATAGATTATGCTCTATTCATAAAAAACATTTAGATAATATAAATTTTCTTTTACAAGATCCCATAAATACAAATAAGTCAGTTTTGCTTGAAGTTATCAAGAAACCTAGCGTAGCAAGTAACTTAAATTTTATTAAAGTGATAAAAGATTTGTATATTGATAGAAATTCACATTTTTTTGGAAAAGATGGAGGAGAGTACACATACAATGGTGGAATTAAACGATTGATGCAATTATATAATCAATATGATAGATGTTTTGATATGTACCACATAGAGCCTGAAAAGTTTATTGAAATGCTCTTATCATCAAACATCAAAGATTTTACTAAGTTGGATAACGACACTGATCCTGCGAGCCTACTTGATAGACTTAATAATGCTTCTTAGCTTTAATTTTTAATTAGCATATATCTTACAAAAGTCATATTTGCTCTAAAAAATCCAACGGAATTGGAAATCTTGACCAGATTATTTCAATTTTTGGAAATTTGGATCCTTAAACTGCATTAAACCGTACTTAAAACTATGGCATGATTTTTGCTTACATATTTGTAGATAACAATATAAATGCTAAGGAGCGTGTAAAATGACAAATAAACAAAATAAAGCTGATTCTAATCGTGATAATTCCAAACTTAGAAATAATAAATTAAAAAATAAGAAAAGCAAAAAAAGCAAAAAACATCACATTCACGACGCTGCTTTTAAAAGAAGTGTTGCTGACAGAAGGCATATTTTAAAAGAAATTATAAAGGCTTCTTTGAATAAAGAACAGCTTAAGCTTATAGATTTGGATAGTATACAGCCATTGTCTACAGACCTTGTAGATGAAGAGCTAAAGACTAGTAGACCTGATGTACTTCTGTCTATGAAGTTAAAATCAGGCGATGTGGTGATAGATATATTTGTGGTTTTAGAGCATAAGTCTTTTGATGATCCTTTGATGTTAAGGTCTCTTTTGAAGTATAAGTCATTTATCTATAATAGTGCTGAGTGTATAAAGCTTGGTGTTATTCCTATTGTTTTAGTTGTGTATCATGGTGATAGTATATCTGATCCTGTAGTAAGGTTTCAGGATTTGATTTTAAAAAAGGTTCCTAAGCAAGTTAGAGATGCTTTTAGTATGAATTTTTTAGACTTTAGCTGTTTATTATTAAATCTTAGGAAGGTTGATGTATTGAAAAAGTTAGATAGTGCAGATGCTAAGTTATTTGGTTTTGTTTTTAAGAACATAAAGTGTATGGACGATGAGACATATAAGGAGTTATTGCATTTGATTAATTCTTATGCTAATAATTTAGATGATTCATTAGTTAGAGAGTTGTTGCAGTATGTTGGTGATAATGATGTTAGGTACCGGGATAAATCAGTTATTGAGAGATTAGAAAGGGAAGTAATTAAAGATAAGAGGAGTAGGTTTATGACATATCATTTTACAGCTTTTACAGAGGAAGGCCATAAGAAAGGAATGAAGGAAGGTTTACAGCAAGGTATTGAGAAAGGTAGAGAGGAAGGTAGAGAAGAAGGTTTTAGGGAAGGTAAGCATGAAATTGTGCTAAAGATGCTAGGTAAGGGTTTGGATGCTAAGACAATTTCTAGTTACACTGGTCTTTCTGAAAAAGATGTCAACAGAATAAAGTCTAAGCCAAAGAACGGCTCCTCTAATTAGAATTACGTCTGTCATTTTTTAAAACTGCATCAAGCATTGTTATAGCCAGTTTTTTATAGAGAAGTAATTAAAGATAAGGAAGTCTAAGCCAAAGAACGGATCTTAGAAATATTTTGCTTGAATAACCTCGTGCTTTCTTTAAGAGAACTCAGCATTTCTCTGATTTGTTTCGTTATATCCTCAGGTTCAGTTGTCCTTTTGTTCTCATTTATTTGAGTGCTTCTAGATTCCCTTTAACAGAACCTTTGTCTGTACTAGTAATACACTCAATGTATCAGTCTTAGCCGCTTGTAAAAAACAAAGAGTTTGACAAAAATTGGGGGGGGGGGGGGGTAGCATACTTTTTGAGCAGCTTTTGTTTTGCTATTTAAGTCTTTACAAGGGGGTAAGGAATGTTTTTAAGTAATTTACTAAAACTAGGTTTATACAAGTCATCTTGTATATTGTTTTCATGTTTGTTCTTTGTATCGTGTAATACTGTTAGTAACAAACCTACAGAGGTTGTATCTACTGCTGGTAGTAGGAAGATTGCAAGTGCTAGTGCCGCAGCTATGGCTGTAAATTCTAGTGCTTTTCTGGCAACGCAAGCTTGCCCTGTTCTGGCTAGTATTCAGTCTAGGATCCCATCGTGGAGGGGTACTCCTGATCGTGATGAACATATTAACCGCTACAACGCTAGATACGTTATGAATATGCTGCAAGAAACAGACAGTCAGGGTAGAACCTTGCACCAGAGGCTTATGTTGGAATTATCTTCTGATAGCGATTGTTTAAGTCGTATAGGTGATCTTAGAGAAACTATATGTTTTTACAGAGAGTATAGCCAAGCTTGTGAAGCTTTGTATCAGCTCGATAAACTAAAAGGGGAAACTATTATACAAGAGTTCGAGGAATTTGCAGGAGCTTCTATAGAGTCTATCGATCCTAGTCAGTTAGCAGGCAAAATTGATGAGTTTATTAAGAGTAGAGCGTTTTTCGCAAGGATTCTTGAAACAGTTAAAGAAGCACCTTTAGAAGCACCTTTAGTAGAAGGACCAGTAGAGACAGCAAATTTATTGGCGTTCATGGTCACTGGAGTAATAGGAGGAGCAGTATTAGCAGCTTTGGGAGCAGTAATAGCAGGAGGAGCAGTAACAGCGGTAGGGGTAGGAGCAGGACTAGGAGTAGTTGGCTTAGGTATTATGTTTACACTAGGGCCTCTCTATGATACTTTACATTCTCTTAAATATCACAAAAAAATAAAAAATAGAAGAAGACCATAATGCTAATTTTTAGCGTTGGTCATCAGTCCTAGATTCTCACATGGGTATCAGTTGACTTCTTGACGTGGGTACATGCTACTAGCCGATAATTGGGGCCTGTGGGGTCGGCCCTTTTTGCTGTTTGTTATTTTTTATAATTTTATTATCAGAAGCTTTTGCCGCTTCGTAGTCTCTGGTAAAACCTGTTTACAGGGGCATTGCTAGTTTGATTGTAGCATCCCAAGTCGACTATTTAGTTTCTTATGAACGTCAGCTATTAAACTTTTTAGTACCTCAACTGTTTTTTTATTAATTTCATCAACAGTATTATTTTTTGCTAGATTATACTTCTCGATTAAATGTTCTTGCATATAGCCTATAAATGTCCCCAAGACTGTATGATTTTTCAAAAAGGCAATTTGACTTTTGTCATTCAATTTATCTTGTACTTTTTTAATAAACGCTATCGCTGCTGTGGTATTTGATACATTGCTTCTGTAGTTTGCAGTATTTCTTGTTTTTATTATTTCTTCTTTTACTTCTATTTCCAGTCCGTCTAATAACATTTCAGCAATAATCACTGATTCGTTATGGAATACTTTTTCTAAGGTCAGTTTCGCAGCATGGGTTGCACCTGTAGTCATAATGCGGCCAAACTAGCATTCTTGATCCTCTATAAAAAGGGGATTTTTTCAAAATGATACGCTGCATTTATAAGTTGTTGTTACTGGTGGAAAATTTACGCTTAATATCTCTTATCTCATTAGAAAGGTCTATACTCCTTTGAGACAAGCCTTCAAGGTTTATATATTCTCTGCACTCAAGGCAGCCGGGCTTAATATTACTTATCACATCAGAAAGGTGTTTATTATTTTGATCCAGGCTCTCAATGCCTCTACGTACGATCCGTTCACTTACTATTATTCTGGCTAGCTCCCTGCAAGGATAGTGATAATTACCATTGGATTTTCTGAGAAAAAAGAATTTTTTCATATATAAACTAGTATTATAAGCAAATTAAGGCATTTTCAGAAGCTTTGTGTAAATTTTCATTATAATTATCGATCAAATTTCATGTGAAAAAACTAGTTATTTCAATAGATTAAATTTGTCATGTTAAAGAATCTGGGATTTTTTAACATATCAGCTCTCTCATGTTAAAAAATACAGAATTTCTTAACATATCAATTATAACATGTTAAAAAATCCCGGATTTTTTAACATAAGATTAGCTTCATTATGCTAAAAAACGGCAATTTTACCTATTTTTAGGAAATTAGCACGGATGGTGGTAATGAATAATTATAACCCTGATATTCCTCACAAACTGGCTTTATTGCCACCTAATATAAATATCCAAGAACATCCTAGTTTTTCAAAATTCATGCTAATTCATCATGAAGCACAAAAACACATATCCGAATTAAACGGGATGCTCGCCAGAATAAAAAATCCAAGTATATTTTTGAATATATTTTATTTGCAAGAATCTATAAAAAGCTCATCTATTGAGAATATAAAAACAGAGTTATCATCTGTTCTAGACGATTCTTTGAAACCAGAACAATATAGAAGTGATACTAGCAAAGAAGTTATGCGGTACAGTCAAGCAATTATGGAAGGATGGAAATCTATGAATCAGTATAGTTTGACTACTAGGACTATACAGACAATCCACAAAAATTTAATGGTCAAAAGCAACCCAGGTGAATACAGAAAACAACAAAACTACATTAAAAGTCAAAAAGGCCAAGAACAAACAGTACTTTATACTCCGCCTTCTGCGGATAAAGTAAATGAACTAATGAGCAACTGGGAAAAATTTGTTCATAGTGATGATCCAGAATTTTTTCCATTATTAAAAACAATCATATGTCATTATCAATTTGAAGCTATTCATCCATTTGAAGATGGCAACGGTAGAACAGGCAGAATACTGATGGTTCTTCAGTTAGTCCTTTACAAGTTACTAAGCGGTCCAATTTTATTTATTAGCGATTACTTGTATCAACACAATAATAAATATAAAGAGCTTTTGTTAAATGTTACTAAAGACGGGCATTGGTGGAAGTTCATTGAATTTATGTTAGAGAGTTATACAGTACAAGCAAAAAAAACTAAAAAAATAATTGAAAACCTTGAAGAGGCTAAAAAGATTATTAAAAGATATTTATATAATAATTATTCAAAAATGGGCCTTGCAGAGTCTAGAATAGAAAATATTGTAGAGCATATATTCAGATATCCTCGTACTAATCCAGCAACCATGGCAACAGAATTGCGTATGTCCAGGCAAACCTGTTCCAAATATTTAAAGAGTTTATCAGAGCATTTATCTAATAATGAAGGAGCTAAATTATTTGTGCTAAGCAAAGTTGGAAAGCAAAAAATTTATATTAACCTTGGAGTATTAGCATCATTTAAATAATACCAGAAACTTTTATTTATCTATAGCTTGTGAAACATCATCGAGAAGCATTCAAGCACAAACATTATATCAAAAATATAGCTATCCTATTGGGGAAAAAGGATCATTTCCATAGGAATCCCTAGCACATATTCCACCGTCTCTTTTGTAGGTATCACGCTAAAGGCTCATTTTTTAAGATATTTATACTTTGGTCAAAACTGGCATGTGACAAATAATACAAGAATTTAGATCGACTCTCATAGTGTGACAGCACAAATTATGAGTTATAGAAGGAAGTTGTATAACTCATAAAATAGGTATATTATGAGTTATAAAAAAGAGGTTTATAACTCATGAAATGGGTATGGCAACATGAAAAATGGCCTGATTTTCACTATAATTCCAAGTACTTAATGGATTTGGAGAAAGAATTTATCAGGCTGTCTGGATATATGTTTGGCGTTTATAAACATTTGAGCACTAAAGCACAGGAATCATTCAAGGTAAATCTTATCTGCGAGGATGCTATGAATACAGCTAACATCGAAGGTGAACTTTTGGATCATGAAAGTCTTCAGTCATCAATTAGAAAACATTTCGAAATATCTCCTTCTGGCTACAACTACAAAAAACTTCCAAAAGAAGAAGGCATAACAAAAATGATGCGTGACTTTTTTCAAACTTTTAATAAAAAACTTACCCATTCCATGCTGTATAGATGGCAATCACAATTGCTTGGCTATCAAGATAACTTTCCTACTGGAAAATATAGAAAAGGCCCTATGCAAATAATTTCAGGCCGTGTAGATAGACCAAAAATTCACTTTGAAGCGCCTCCTGCCAGCAGAGTAAAAAAAGAAATGGATCAATTTATCCACTGGTTTAATACTTCTTCAAAAAATATACCTCCGCTCATTCTTGCAGGTATTACCCATATTTATTTTGAATGCATTCATCCATTTGAAGATGGTAATGGCAGAATAGGTAGGTTGTTATCTCAAAAAGTATTGGCTCAATCATTAGGACAGCCAGTATTAATTGCACTAAGCGTGATTATAAATAAGAACAAGAAAAAATATTATTCAAAGTTGGAAAAAGCTAGCCAAAATTTAGATATAACAGAGTGGTTGTCATATTTTTCTGAAGTTATATTGGAAGGATTAAGGTTTATCTCAAGTTATATTGAATTTTTAATTAAAAAAAGACACTTGTTACAACAAGCTTCAGGTTTAAACGAAAGACAAAACAAATATTTAAAAGTTATCTTTGAAAAAGGACCAGATGAATGTGGTGAATTTGGTATATCTAGTTATATTAAAATTACTAAAGCAACACGTGCTACTGCTACAAGGGACATAAATAACCTGATAGAAGTGGGGATTTTGACTAAAAGAGGCGAGAGAAAGTTTACTCGTTATAAGTTGAACTTATAACCACCAGACTTGTTACAAAATGCCCGTTGCTAGAGTAAAAAGTTTAACTATGAAATAACTGTTTAATATTGACAATTTTTGTCAACACTTCCACATCTATTGACAAAAATTGTCATGTATCATAAGTTAAGCTTATACAACGCAAGAATTGTAGCTTTTAAGTGATTTTAAAAGCTTTTTAAAACTGACATGGATATTGCACCAAAGAAGGGTAGTTTTTGTAATTAACAAGTAACAAGGAGATACGATGTTTTATCATAATAATTATACCAAAAGAATGTTTTTTATTTTTACTCTATGTAGTTTATTTACTCTAGAAACATTTAGTAGCAATAAAGTTTCACAGGATAACTGTGTTCAGGCACTTAAAGCGTCCTCTTTATCTGATGATCAACTAATACAAAAACTGCTTGTTGAAGAAAGTCAAAACCAAGGTATTTTAGACAAATTAAAAGAGTTGATAGGACAGGGGTATGACGTCAATAAGCCTTTTGAAGATGGCACATTACCTATTGAGCACCTGTTAAAAAATGAAATGGATTACAACAATAAACTAAGTGTACTAAAATTACTTCTTGAAGCTGGAGCTAATCCAAATCTACCTTTTTCGACTGGTGAAACGCATCTTGAATATGTGATGAAATTGAAGTACGACAACCAAATAGAAGAAAAATTGAATGAAGATATGGAGATAGAAATGTTAGAAGCGTTGATAAAAGCTGGAGCTGATGTAAATCAATCTTTTTCAACTGCAATAACACCTTTGGAACATATAATACGATACAAAAAAGATGGTAGTGAAATAGATTACCTAACAGAAGGCATCACATTTACTTCTGATGACAATAGACAGGGAAGAATACTGAACCTGTTTATAGAAGCTAGAGCTGATCAAGGCATAACTTTTTCAACTGGAGAAACAGTTATAGAATACATAATAAACAGTCGGCGATAGAATCGTAATTAAAATACTTAACAAAACGGGAGGGTTAAAATACTCTCTCGCTTTATTTGAGAATTAGAATAAGGGGGTATCATGTTTTATCTTAATTATATCAAAAGAATACTTTTTATTTTTACTTTATGTAGTTTATTTACTCTAGAAACATTTAGTAGCAATAAAGTTTCACAGGATAACTGTGTTCAGGCACTTAAAGCGTCCTCTTTATCTGATGATCAACTAATACAAAAACTGCTTGTTGAAGAAAGTCAAAACCAAGGTATTTTAGACAAATTAAAAGAGTTGATAGGACAGGGGTATGACGTCAATAAGCCTTTTGAAGATGGCACGTTTCCTCTTGAACAATTACTAAAAAGTAAGAGTGATCAAAACAATTTTCCATTACCTGTTATATTTGATAAACTTGGGTTCTTAGTAAATATCCATCTACGAAAATTACAAATTTTACTTAAAGCCGGAGCAGATCCAAACCAAATTTTTTCAACTGGCCAAACGCCTCTTGAATATGTTGTAACTACATTTCAACCTTACTTGTCACTAGAATCAGATATGCGTAAAGCTAGAGGCAAACTACTTTCAAATGTTACCTTTCCTAAGGGATGGCGGCCTTATTTGTTAAGAGAATTGAATATGTTATTTGGAGCTAGAGCGGATCCAAATAAAAGTTTTTCGAATAATATGCTACCTGTTGAGCAATTGTTAAAAAGTAAAATGGATTACAAAAATAAACTGAAAGCACTAAAACTATTTCTTGAAGTTGGAGCGGATCCAAAACTAGCTTTTTCAACTGGTGAAACACATCTTGAATATGTAATAGGGTTGGAATATGACAGCCAAATAGAAGAAAAATCAAACGAAGATATGGAAATAGAAATGTTAGAAACGTTGATAAGGGCCGGAGCTAATGTAAATGAACCTTTTTCTACTGGAATAACACCTTTGGAACATATAATACGATACAAAAAAGATGGCAGCGAAATAGATTATCAAACAGAAGGCATCACATACGCTTCTGAAGACATTAGGCAAGGAAGAATATTGGCACTGTTTATTTATGACGCTGAACTTGATGAAAGTGTAGCATTTTCAACTGGGGAAACACTTATTGAATATCTGACACACTATCGGTAACGGAATTGCGATTAAAATACCTAATAAAGCTGAGGAGTTAAAGTACTCTTCCGTTTTATTTGGGTAAATTATCTATGACTGGATATATCAAAAATTCTTACATGACATGTGATAGGAAATTTAGTTTTAAAAATATTTATGGGTTATTTCATTTAAGAGCATGCCGGCTCGCATGTATCTCTTGATCGCATAATAATAAAGCCAAAATGGCGGGGTGGACGGGACTCGAACCCGCGGCCTCCAGCGTGACAGGCCGGCGTTATAACCAACTTAACTACCACCCCACAAAAGTAAACTTTATCATACACTTCTGACAAAAATACAAGTCTAGGTTTGTCTATCTAGTCGCTTGAGCTAACTATTAGCTCACATTTGATAATATCTTACTTGTAAAACTAATATTAATGCCTACCTCTGAGCAAATAATACCAGATTTTAAGCCAATTTGTTTCACTAGTAATCCAATATTTTCATATTCTAAGTAGGAGGCTGGTTTAGCGTTTTGATCAAATGTTTGACATAGCTAAAAAATTTTATCAAACTATCCGAAGTCAATAAACACAGCGAGGTAAAGTTTGGCAAGAGACGATCTAGCACAAATTGAAGGTAAGGTAGTAGACGCAGGTGTGGGCGGAATATACAAAGTCAAACTAGAAAATGGCGTAGAAGTCAGCGTTAAATTGTGTGGCAAGATGAGACGATTTAACATCAGGGTAGTGGTAGGAGATAAAGTCACAGTCGGCGTTTCACCATACGACCCAACCCACGGCTTAATCATGTATCGCCACAAATAACCTGTGCACTTATCAAACCTAAAATGGAACAAAACAATACCTATAATAGAATAAAAAACAAGCTACAAAAATTTAATCCAACCATTCTAGAACTTGAAGATCAAAGCAAAATGCACGGAGCTGGGAAACTGGCAGGCACTCATTTTAAACTACTTTTGGTAAGTAACTACTTTACCAATAAGACTAAGCTACAAAGACAAAGAGAAGTTTTTAAAGAGCTAAAAGAAGAATTTGAAAACGGCTTACATGCTCTGTCGCAAAAAATTCTGGACGAAAAGGAATATAAAAATTCTACACCACACAAGACTGTAGACTGTATCAAACGAAAAAATACATAACTCAAATATTTACTTTAGACTATATTGTTTAGAATCAACCTTACCTGTTGCTAGCTTGATGTGCGATTTTACTTGATATTTTTTGACCTCTTGCTATTGTACCTGTGGAGCTTTTTGTGAGCAGAGAAAATGTAGACATTCAAATATCAGATGTAGAAGCAGACAAGTATGGCTTTTTAGACTCTGTCACAACTACAAGGCTGGATAAAATTAAAGCTTGGGGTCGTAAGAATTCCCTCTGGCCACTACCATACGGAACAGCATGCTGCGGAATTGAACTGATGAGCGTAATGGGTCCCAAATATGACCTAGCTAGATTTGGAGCTGAAGTTGTCAGATTTTCACCCAGACAATCTGATCTACTAATCGTAGCAGGTACCATAACAGAAAAAATGGCCCCTGTACTTTTAAACATCTACCAACAAATGCTAGAACCAAAATACGTGCTATCCATGGGTGCTTGTGCAAGCTCAGGTGGCTTTTACAGAGCTTATCATGTATTACAAGGCATCGACAAAATTATACCAGTTGACGTTTATGTGCCAGGCTGTCCTCCAACTCCAGAAGCAGTTTTAGACGGCATAATGGTTATTCAAAAAATGATCGCAAATAAAAAACCCAGACCTTGGAAAGACAACTGGAAACCTAAAAACTAATGAACACAATAGAATGCCTAAAAGATAAATTTGAAATATCAAATTTCAATTTCAAAAAGAAAAAAGATTCAGAAGTATTGCAAGTACCTTGTGATAAAATTCACGATGTTATAATGCACCTAAAAGATACCGGTCAGTTTAATTTTTTAATGGATGTGTGCGGAGTAGATTATCCTAAAAGAGAAAAAAGATTTGATGTTGTATACCATTTATTTTCATCCAAGACCTACAACAGGCTTCGCATAAAAACACAAGTTGTAGAAGGTGGCAGTGTAGACTCTGTAACCGATATTTTTAAAGGAGCTAATTGGTTCGAAAGAGAAGCTTTTGATATGTTTGGGATAAAATTTAAAAACCACCCTTATTTGCGAAGAATTCTAACCCACCATGAATTCAAAGGCCACCCCTTAAGAAAAGACTACTTAGCACACCATCAGCAAAGCTGTGCTACTATTCAAGAGGCAGATTACCCAGCTCCACCTGATCCTAACAACAAAAATTTAGTGCCCATAAATATAGGTCCATCACACCCTGCAACCCATGGCACACTTAGAATCATGGCTGAGTTGGATGGTGAGACCATCAATAGAGCCAATGTGGAAATTGGTTTTTTACACAGATGTTTTGAAAAAATGGCAGAAACTCATCACTACAATCAGGTCATACCATACACAGACAGGCTAAACTATTGTTCTGCCCCAATGAACAATGTAGGATTTTGCAAAACTGTGGAAAAAATGCTGGATGTAGAAATACCTCCAAAAGCAGCAGCTATCCGAGTGCTACTGTGTGAATTAAGCCGTGTTATTGATCACATAGTTTGTGTAGGAGCTATGGCTGTGGATTTAGGTGCCCTCACTAGCTTTTTCTACCTATTTAACATGCGGGAAAAAGTGTACTCACTTTTTGAAAAATTATGCGGAGCCAGACTAACCGTATCCATGACCAGAGTCGGTGGAATGGCAAATGAACCACCTATTGGATGGTTTAAAGACGTACTAAAAACAGTAGAAGAAATGAAAAAAGGTGTAGAAGAAATAGATAAACTATTAACCAACAATAAAATTTGGATCCAAAGAACTAAAGGCGTAGGAGCAACTTCTTTAGAAGATGCAATTTTATACGGATACACGGGGCCTTGTTTAAGAGCATCAGGACTAGCTTTGGATTTAAGAAAAGTTTCGCCATATTACTGCTACAACGAACTAGATTTCAAAATTCCAACCGGTACCAATGGCGATGTGTATGACAGATATTTGGTCAGACTAGAAGAGATGAGACAATCTTTACATATAGTCGAACAAGTAGCAGAAAACGTACCAAGCGGGGATTACACCATAAGAGATAAAGACATTGTTTTACCAGAAAAAAAAGAAGTCTATGGCAATATAGAAGGCTTAATGAATCACTTTATGCTAGTTATAAAAGGCTTAAAACCAAAACCTGGCGAAATATACGACTATACTGAAGCCGCCAACGGTGAACTTGGTTTTTATCTTGTTAGCGATGGGGGGCCAAAGCCATACAGATTAAAAGTAAGGCCGCCTTGTTTTGCCATATACCAATCCTTTGTAAGCTCTATAGAAAAAGGCTTACTATCAGACGTTATAGCTATACTGGGCAGTATGAACGTAATAGCAGGGGAGTTGGATAGATAATGCTTTCAGAAGAATCTAAGAAATTTGTTAAAACAGAACTAGAACGTTATGAAGATAAATATTCTGCTATAATACCTTGCCTGTATCGTATTCAAGAAGAAAACGATGGTTGGGTTAGTACCGATGCTGTTGAATACTTAAGTAAACTGATGGACATACCAGAAGCACATATAAACGAAGTGCTTGAATTCTACACCATGTTTAATAAAAAACCTGTGGGAAAATACCATATCCAAGTGTGCTGCAATTTAACATGCTCAATGTTCAAAGCCAGAGAACTAACAGAAGATTTGTGCAGTCAATTAGATGTTAAAGAAGGTGAAGTAACTGCCGATGGAAGATTTACAATCACTAGAGTCGAGTGTCTGGGTTCATGCGACAATGCACCGGCTGTACAAATTAACGAAAAATATTATGACAGGGTAAACCCAGACAAAATAAAAAAAATCTTACAGAGTTTAAAATAAAAATCATGGAAACAAAATTACTAACTGAACATTATGATAAAGAAAGTTTTAGAACTTTGAAAGGTTATAGAGCTACGGGTGGCTACAAAACTCTAAAAAAAGCTTTTAATATGGAGCCAGCTCAAATAATAGATGAAGTTAAAAAATCAGGTTTGAGAGGAAGAGGCGGAGCTGGTTTTCCTACTGGAGTCAAATGGAGTTTTTTGCCAAATAACAATGAAGAGCGTTTTTTGCTATGTAATGCGGATGAAGGTGAGCCTGGCACGTTTAAAGATCGCATGATGATGGAAAAAGCTCCACATCAGTTGATAGAAGGCATGATTATATCTGCATACGCTACCAACTCTAAAAAAGGATACATTTATATCCGTGGTGAATACATGGATTCATATAATATAATCTCCAAAGCTTTGTCCGAAGCTAATGCCGAAGGTTTGTTGGGAAAAAATATTCTAGATAGTGGTTTTGATTTTGAGCTAGACGTTTACAGAGGTGCTGGAGCTTATATTTGCGGAGAAGAAACAGGCATGATTTCTTCCTTGGAAGGTAAGAAAGGGATGCCTAAGCTAAAACCTCCATTTCCTGCCATTAAAGGGTATTTAAATAAACCCACCATCGTTAATAATGTAGAAACTTTGGCTGCGGTTAAGTACATCATCAGAGACGGAGCAGACGGTTATCTAAAGTACGGTACAGAAAAATCTCCTGGTACAAAACTTTTTAGTGTAAGTGGAGATGTCAACAAGCCTGGCAATTATGAAGTAGAATTAGGCTATCCTTTAATGGACCTTATAAACAATGAGTGCGGAGGTATGCTAAATGGAAGTAAACTCAAAGGCTGTATACCTGGTGGATCTTCTGCACCTGTCTTAACATACGATGAATGTAAAACCGCCACTATGGACTATGAATGCTTAAGTAAGATGGGTTCTATGCTGGGTTCTGGTGCTGTTATAATTTTAGATAACACCAGATGTGTTGTGGATCTGCTTAAAGTAACTTTGCATTTTTATAGCCATGAATCCTGCGGACAATGCACTCCTTGCAGAGAGGGAACTGGATGGCTAGAGAGAATTGTAGATAGTATTATGGAGGGAAAAGGTCGTATGCAAGATATAGCTTTAATGGAGCAAATTTCTAAAAACATGGAAGGTAGAACTAT
Organism: Bdellovibrionales bacterium; assembly: GCA_965203875.1. Lineage (GTDB taxonomy): Bacteria > Bdellovibrionota > Bdellovibrionia > Bdellovibrionales > JAUICD01 > CBDANC01. The sequence continues at coordinate 1,039,818 of OZ241914.1, forward strand.
TTGTGCTCTATCGGACTCGGCAGCTTGGCCTACTGTGGGATTTATTACAAAATTTAAAGATGAATTTGAGTATTTTATAAATAATGGAAGATCAAAAGTAGCAAAAGCTTTTTAATGTTATAATAGATTTTTATATTGGAGTTTTGTTTGTCTAATAATGCAAAAAAAGAAGTTACGGTCGTAGTGAATGGCCAAGAGATAGTAGTACCTAAAGGTACCATGCTGATTGAAGCTTTTATGAAATCTAAATCGGCTGGCGAAATTTCTCATTATTGCTGGCACCCTGGTTTGAGCATAGCTGGAGCTTGTCGTATGTGTATGGTTCAAATTGAAGGCAACCCAAAACTTCAAATTGCATGTAATACCGAAGTTGCAGATAACATGGTGGTTACAAATCAATCGGATCAGGTAAAGGAAGCTGTAAAATGGGCACTTGAGTTTCATCTTATAAATCATCCTTTAGATTGTCCTATATGCGACCAAGCAGGCGAATGTGGCCTACAAGAATATTTTATGACTCACGGAGATTACGATTCTAAAATGGCCGAAAGAAAGGTCAAAAAGAGAAAAGTAGTAGACCTTGGCAAAAATGTTGTTCTAGATACCGAAAGATGCATTCTCTGTTCCAGATGTGTCAGGTTTACCGATGAAGTTTCTAAATCGCACGAGCTAGGTATTTTCAATAGAGGAGATAGGAGTGAAATTGGAACTTTTAAGGATAAACCATTAAACAATGATTATTCTCTAAATGTGGTGGATATTTGTCCTGTGGGTGCTTTGACCTCCAAGGATTTTAGGTTTAGACAAAGAGTTTGGTTTTTAGAAAATTTCGAAACAGTATGCCAAGGTTGTTCCACCGGCTGTAATATAAAGGTTTATTATAACAAAAATGGTCTGTATAGAGTCACTCCATCTTATAATGAAAAAGTAAATTCTCATTGGATGTGTGACCATGGCAGATTTATTTATAAATTTGCCAATTTAGAAAACAGACTTGCCACCGCCTATAACAACACAGATGATGGCTTAGTAAGCTTATCTCCTGGCCAAGCTTTAGTACAATTACATAACGAAATTAATAACGTAGACAAATCAAACTTTGCTCTAGTGCTAACCGCTCAATACACTACGGAAGAATATAATTCTCTAGTAGAAACTTTCTCTAAAATGAAAATTGACATCTATCATTGGGACATTTTTAAAGATGATTTTGACGGTATTTTAATTCGTGGAGACAAAAACCCAAATACTACTGGGCTTTGCAAAGTGCTAGATGAGCATAAAATTAAAACCAAGTGGAGTGACTTGGAAAGTAAGTTAATTGATGGTAAGATAGATTACTTATTTGTACTAGGGCCTGAAAATCAGGAAGTTTATACTGATTTAGCTCATAAAGTTAAACTATTTAAAAAGGCAAAAAATGTGGTGTATATGACTCCTACCAAAAGTGCTCTCTACAAAGATTTTAGTTGGCAAATACCTATGAAATCTTTTGTTGAAAAAAATGGTACGTTTATAAACTATAAAGGTCTTGAGCAAAAAATTAATGCGGGAACCATTATTGTATCTAAAGCATTATCTGGAATAGACGTGGCTTCAATTTTATCCGAAGGGGTTCCAAAGGTGGAAAATTATGGATAGCAAAAATTGGTATTTACCAGGCATACTAAAAGGCTTGAGCATTACAATATCTAAGTTAATTAATAATTTAGTCAGCAGAAAAGGCATGCTAACTTTAAATTACCCTGAACAAAAATATCAGTATGGCCCTAGGTTTAAAGGCAACCATGTGCTGACCGTAAAAAAAGACGGGGATCTAAGATGTACTGCATGTATGTTGTGTGCCACAAATTGTCCTGCCGATTGTATCACTATAGTAGCAAGCTCTCATTCTGATCCATCTGTAGAAAAATATCCAATAAGTTATGAAATAGACATGCTTAGATGTGTTTTTTGTGGTTTTTGTGAGGAAGCTTGTCCTGTAGACGCCGTCAGAATGGGACCTGAATGGCAAACCCCTGGTATTAACGGAGCAAGCTTTATAAACGGTATAGAAGAACTGGCACATAGACCACAGCTAAAAGGTGGTGTACAAACTGTGCTGGATGACGAAGATCGCATCAAAGGTGGCCTTTAATTTTTAACCTGATAAGGTCAATTTGTTAGATGAAGGTATATATGAAATTATCTAAACTTATTTTAATACTTATACTAAGCAATTTACTCATATCTTGTAAGATTACAGAAAAAGCCAACTATAGAGATAAAAATTATTTAGCTATCAGAACTGTAGCTCAAACAGCTAACACTGACATCTGTACAAAAGATACTAATTTAGCCAGTTTTTTTATTGGCTTAGTTAATAATCGCCAACTTAGCACAGAAGATTTATTAGATAAAATCAAAGGTTGCATAAATAAAGGAGCTGATGTTCGTAGTAGAACTAGTGGAATCACTACTATGCACTTGGTTATTGGATATAGGCTAGATACTAGAGATTGTACAATACAACAAGAACGTTCGCATTCAGAATGTGAAGATAGCTCTAGCGACCAAAACTATGAAAAAACTATGATAGATATGTTGGTTGAGGCAGGTGCCGATATCGACGCAAAGGACACTACTTTTGATAGTTTTATGCCTTTACATACTGCGGTGGCATATAATTACCCAGCAGTTAAAACATTATTTGATAAAGGAGCTAATCCAAATGCTGTGGATAAAGATAATGTTTCAATTTTAGAGTATGCTATAACTAGATTTTCTAGTTTAAATGTTATAACCCAAATATTAACACACCCTGAATTTAATAAAAATGTTAAAAACTCTAAAAATAACCAAGAGAGTATATTAGCTATGACTAAAAGATTATCAGAAACAAGTTTTTATTCCCAGTACGACAATATGGTCGACTACCTAAAAGATGTAGTTAGACTATTAGAAGAACATAATATGCCATAATAACCACACTAAGCTTTGTATTTTTTAATAATTTCTCCAATTAGATATAAAGATCCTGTTACTACAATTAAATCATCTTTTCTAGCTCTCTTGATAGCTTCTTTTAGTGCGTTAATAGAAAGTTTATAAAAACCTTCGCTTTTGTTTATCCATAATCCGTAGTCTTCTTTAGCCTTGCCCATAAATTTAGTGGTTGTTAAATATATTGTTGAGTTTTTTAGATTAAATAACAAAGGTAGCATTTTATCTGGGTCTCTTTTTTTTGTTAATCCTACTACAAAATATATTTTTTTATATGACATTAGTTGTAGTATTTCAATTAAGCTTTCTAAACCTTGTACGTTGTGATCTCCTGATAGATATATTTTAGCTAAAGAATTTACTTTAAGTTTGGACATTCTGCCTGGCCAGTTAATTTGTTCCAAGTTTTTGATTTTGGCTGGATTAAACCCAAGATTTTTAAAAGTTGTTAAGGCCAGTGCAGTATTTTCTGCACCTCTTTTTCCATGTAAATTTAATTTCCAAGATTCGTTATACATCTTTAATGTTGTATTTAATTTTGAATTTTTTATGTTAGTTGAATAGTCAAAATTATCTATTGTCTTCCACCTACAATTAGTTTTTTTACAAACTTCAAGTTTTAATTTTTTTATATCTTTATGTAATTTACTTGATATGACTAAATTATTTTTTTTAACAATACCAAGTTTATTTTTTGCTATTTTTTTTAAACTGTAGCCTAGTATGTGCTCGTGATCATAGCCTAAAGTTGTTATAATAGAAGTTTGATGTGGTATTGCGTTTGTAGCATCTTTTATACCTCCTAATCCTACTTCAAAAATTCCCCAATCTACAGGTTTTTGAACAAAAAATATGTGGGTAGCCATTAGAGTTAATGTTTCAAAATGCGTTAAACTATTGGCTTCTTTTTTTATTTTCTCAAAAGTGTATGTGAATAAATTTTTACTAATGGGTTTAGAGTTAATTTGAATTCGTTCACATGTGCAAACTAGGTGAGGGGATGTGTATAAACCTACACTAAAGCCTTGTGACTTTAATAAAAATTCTAAAGTTTTGGCCACACTTCCTTTGCCATTTGTACCAGCTACTAATATAACCTTTTTGCCTTGTTCAGGCGGCTTGATATTTAGGTTTTTTAATGCCAATGTGATTGAACCTAATGTTTGTTTTTTAGGCATTATACTTTTATTTTCGATAAGCTTTATAATTTCGTGAAATTTCATTTTTAACGACTGCCGAGTAAGAAGTTTTATAAAAATCTGTATACAACAAAATTCTTAAAAACAAAACCTTTCTCTTTTTTACAAAGCCAGTAGCAGTGTAGAAAGTCATCTAATAGTAAGTTGATTTATGCTTTACAAACTTTGATAAAAAACCATATATAATAAGCTTATGTTTTGTAGAATCTTTTTGCTGCTGCTTTTGGTAGCTTGTGCTACTAGTGGCTTAAAAAATTTTAATAAAGCTACTGTCGGCATGAATAAAACACAGCTGTTAGATAAACTGGGCTCTCCTTTTATGTCAGATAGAAAAGACGGCATTGATATTTGGCATTACAGGTACTACGAAGATAATCTCAAAGTTTATAAGGAAGTTAGGCTAAAAGATAACATAGTTATATATACGGGGAGTTTGCAAAATAAAAAACCTACTGACTTAAAAGAAGAATTAAATAAAGAATTAAAAAAACTAGCTCCTAAAAAAGGCGATTTTATAGATATCGTAGAGTGAGATTTTTTCACAACTTTTTTAATAAACGCATTCCTGGCTCTATTCAGGACCTTGGACCACCTTCTTACATTGATGCATATTTATAAAGAAAGCCTCTATTCTTTTAAAATAACACAGATTGTTATACAATCTAGCCAGGCCTCTTACATTGCTTTGTCGTTTGTAGAATTTTAATGTATGTAGGCAGATTATTCGGGAGTAGCTCAGTTGGTAGAGCAGTTGACTGTTAATCAATTGGTCGGGGGTTCAAGTCCCTCCTCCCGAGCCATACTTTAGCTAGCTGTTTTGGTAATACTTTTATAACTTACAGCCTGGCCTGTTTTGATTAAACTTCTAGCTCTATTGATCTGATGAATGGCATTTTTTTGAAATTAAAGTACTTGATGTTGGCTCTGTATGTCATCTTATGAAAGATATTGAATTAATTTAGCTATATGATACCTTATTTGTAGTTCTTGTTTTGACTGGGGGATTTGTGTCCAAGTGGGTTTATTTTTTTGCTGCTTTAATGGTTGTGATACTTTTGAGCTATCAGAACTGTGCAAAAGAGACAGAAAAAACCTCGGTTACAGATAATAGCGTAAGTGCTCCATTTCGTATAACGCCTAAGTGCATTGATAGCACCAAAAAGGTGATAATTATTCCAGATAGTGATCTGTATATTGATACCAATTTTGAATGCAGACAGATAGATCCTATTGAAGACTCTGAATTCCAAAACTGCGAAGATATGGTATTAGACAATGATGAGGCTACAACAACTATTGAAGATGGTATGTTAATATTTAGTAACCTAAATGAAGATTCCTATGCTTTTGAAATAAAAGTTACGCAGCTAGTAGATGGTGACGAAACACAGGAAACATCCAAAATTTATACAATAAAACTAGAAGAATGTAAGACTACCGAAACCACTGATACTACCGATGCAACTGGTGGAACTACAGCTACAACCAATACTACTGGAACAACAGGAACCACTGCTACTACAGAAACTACGGCTACAACCGAAACGACAACAACTACTGAAACTACAGCCACAACTGGTACTACTGCTACAACTGAAACTACTACTGGTACTACAGAGACAACTACTGGTAACACAGGTACTACGATGTCAACAACCACCCAAACTACAACCGGAACAACGGGAACAACTGGCACTACAGGAACAACAGAGACCACTGCTACTACTGAAACTACGGCCACAACCGAAACGACAACAACTACTGAAACTACGGCTACTACAGAAACTACGGTAGGGCCACCTGGAGGAGTGACTGAACCGTCACTTTTTTAAAGCTTAAAAAACAACTCAGATTAGCTAGGTAGTGTGCATCTTTTTTACTCTTATAAAAGCTTTGATAACCGAAAATAGTATGCTCAAAGAATGATAAACTATGTTTTTATAGTTTATGTATCCATCTCCAGGATCAGTCCATGTGACTGGCATTTCTTCATACTTAAAATTCATTTTATCTGCCAACATTATAGCCTCAACATAAAATGCGGGGTTGTCGCAGGTAATATGGTTAAAAATATTTTTGGCAGCTTTTTTTCTAAAAGCTTTAAAACCGCACTGAGTGTCTGTAACTTTGATCTTAGTTATGTTACGAACAATAAAGTTAAATACTATACTGGCAAAACTTCTTATGGGAGGGTTGTTTATATTTTTAGTTCTATTTCCTAACAGAATATCCACATGCTCATTTTCTTTCATATAGACTAAAAATTTCAGTACATAGGCGAGCGGGATAGGAATATCTGCGTCAGTAATAAATATATAATCACCTTGTGCTACATCTACTCCTTTTTTGACAGCATACCCAGCACCCCTATGCACATCGTTAGCTATTATTTTAAACATACTGCAATTTTTTGTGAGTTCTCTTGCTATTTGTAGTGTATTATCTTTTGACTTTTCTACAACTATAATAATTTCTATATCTATTTTTCTAAAGAAAGCCTTAAAGTCTTGTATTGATCTTGTAAGTCTCTTTTCTTCATTATATGCTGGTATGACTAATGAAATCATTTATACCTTGTATAGAGAATAAAATTAAAATCAAAACAATAGTATTATTTTTTAAAAAAGACAACTTAAGTTTCATATTTAAAACTTTTGTAATAACTATTTTACTAGCTAGTAGAGCACAAGCCGAATTAACATCGTTTAATTTAACATCTAAAATCGATAGCACTGTTGTCAGATGGTGGGATGAAGACGGTGTAATAGAGTATTATAAAAGTATAGGTGGTATAAATAAAACTCTATTGATGACAGAAAAAGTTGTCAGAAAACAGGATTATACAAGTTGTATTAGTTTAACTTCTAATTTAATTGAAAGTGATGATCCTAAAATTTCTCTGATTAAACCTTGGATTATAAACAAGCAATTATTCTGTGCCCTAAAAGTTTTAGATAGTACAAAATTTTCCAAAAACACAGATGCCTCTTGGTTCGTTCAAATAATGAATAACATAGAGGATACTTATTTAAATTTTGGAACTTATACTAACTCTCTTAGAAAATTATGGATCCAAGCTAATATAAAACTTTTAGATTTATATATTACATCAGAAGATAAACAAGCATCAGAAATTTTAAGCACTCTTTTTGACAAAAAAAACTATTGGAAAGGCAACAATAAAATTGAAGCAAGGATATATACTCTAGCTAGTGACTTATCATTTTTGCTAAAAGATATTCCTTCATCAATAGCTTATTTACATAGAAGCCTTAAGAGTGAAGATACAGCAGAAGCTAGGTTAAAATTATCTCAAAGAGAAAAGCTGCATAAACCTGTTGCTCAACTAGAAGAGGAGCAAGATATTGTAACAACCAGCGTGTCTACTGTATCTGAAGAAGAAAAAGAATTGGTTCAAAAACTTTCAAATATAAAAAATGATCCTTTAAATTTTATTGGGTTATTTTTTGAACTCATTAAGCTAGCTCCAGGAAGTTATAATATCAGCTGGTCTAGTAAAAAAGCCATTGATATGTATGTGGCATTATTTAAAAGTGCAGAAAATGAAGTTTTAAAACAAGATTTAAAAACGCTAATATTAGAAAATATAAATATATCTACAAGAGATTTTATAATGAAACTTGCAAGCCGGTTATATTGGTCACTTTTGTATGATGAAGCATATAATTTATTAAAATCTCTTTTTGAAAAAAATGAACTCCATCATGATGAACTTTTATTCCAATACGCTAGAGCTGCATACTCTACCTCTAATAATACGAAGGCAAAAGAAGTATATGACACATTAATAAAAGAACATTCGGCTTCTAAACATATACCAGAGGCTATGTATAGGTCTGGCTTGATCTCCATCAAACTTAAAGATTACCTGAGTGCTGTGGATACTTTTGATAAACTGCTTTTAAGAAGTGATATACAATCTGTGGAATTAAATGCCATGTATTGGCTATGGGTTTCTTTGATACAGTTAGAAAAAAAATCTAGAGCAGACATCTTGTCTAAAAAAATTATATCTGAATATCCTTTAACTTACTATTCTATGAAGATAAGAGCATATTATAACCAGGATACTATAGAAGCTTTTATACCTGATAATTTAGACATTTCTATAAAAGTGCTATTAACTAGAGCGGAAAAAAAAGTGTTTGATAGTCTTCATTATTTATTACAGATAGGTTGGTTAGACGAAGCACAAGAGGAGATAAGAGCCATTGCTGATTTTAATAATCCAAGGATCATGATAGTGCTGGCCAAATATTGGTTTATGGCAGGAAATTTTTTAGAAGCCACAAAAATTTTGCAAAAAGCTTGGAATATAGATAACTCTCTGGTCAATACCAGTGTTATTAGATTTACCTATCCAAATGAATTTTCAAACACAATAAATAAATACATTAGTAAGTATCAATACACTTTTAATACCGATGTGGTGTTGAGTATTATTAGACAGGAGAGCTTATTTCAAACCGATGCTGTAAGCTCGGCCGGAGCCATGGGACTGATGCAATTAACACACGAAACCATGCTAGAATCTGCAAAATTACTCAAAGTAAAGGTGGATAGACGTAATCCTGAACAAAACATAATGTTAGGCATGAGCTACTTTAATCGCATGCTAAAAGCTTTTGATTATGACTTAGCTCAAGCACTGGCAGCATACAACGCTGGGATAGGCAGATATCGCACTTGGCTTAAGGCCAGTAAAATTATGCCGAAACCTTCCGTAGAGCTTATTGATGAGGTTTGGATTGAGGACTTGCCATATTCTGAGACCAGGTTTTATGTCAAGGCAATTTTAAGAACAATCCTAATTTATAGGCTATTAAATGATGGAAGCGTCAATATTAAAAAATCTTTTTGGAAACTCTAATTTTTTGCTACAATCTAGCTTCACATTGAATTCTAGAGGATTGAAATCTAAGGAGTTATAAGCATGCGTTCTGTTTTGTTCTTATCAGTTTTTTTATTAAGTTGTACAACTGTCTCTAAAAGAGAGTATGTCACTGATTTTCAGCCTAAAAAGCCCAAGTTCTCCTATGTTAAAATTAACTCCACTATAAACACAGAAAAACCTTTTTCACAGCCTGTGCCTGACTATATGAACAATTTGGTACAAAAATGGCTGGATTATTTTCAAGGCGACGGAAGAGAACACATGAACATGTATTTAGCTAGGTACCCTAAGTATTCTAGCTTGATGAAGACAATTCTAAAAGAACACAATTTGCCTGAAGATCTGATCTATATAGTTTTTATTGAGTCAGGTTTTAGCTCTAAAGCCAGAAGTAGAGCTTCTGCGGTTGGGTATTGGCAATTTATTAGAGGTACGGGCCGTGCCTATGGGTTGAAGGTCAATTCTTATATGGACGAAAGAAGAGATCCTGAGCTGGCTACAATTGCGGCGGCCAATTACTTTAAGAGTCTATATAGTTTATTTGGAGACTGGTACCTGAGTATGGCTGCATATAATGCAGGTGAAAATAAGATCAAGCGGTTTGTTATGAAACATCAAACCAGGAGTTTTTGGGATTTAGTAGAACAGGGGCAGCTTCCAAGAGAGACCATAAATTATGTTCCTAAGTACTTAGCGGCCAGATTGATAGCAAAAAATCCTACAAGATATGGTTTTTATAATGTGGAACACAAGCTGCCCCTAAAGTATGAAAAACTAAAATTAAAAAAATCAATTAGCTTAAAAAAGCTGGCTAAACATTCTGGTATATCCATAAAAGATCTAAAGTCTGTCAATCCAAGCATTTTAAGAGACTATGTGCCACTATTAAGAAAGGATCAGCACATAAATATTCCTATAAACACACACCAAGAGGCATTAGCTGCATTAGATAAAAGTCATGTTAGTAAAAAGATATATACAAGATCTCATAACCTGTATGTTGTAAAGAGAGGAGACACACTATCCCATATAGCTAGAAAATTTGGCACAAGAGTTTCATCATTAAGAAGCTTAAACAACTTAAATAGAAAAGGCTTTATAAAAGCTGGTCAAAAATTAAAAGTATATGGGAATGCTAGTGTTACAAGTAGTGGCCAAAAAATACATATTGTAAAAAGAGGGGATACACTCTGGGATATAGCTAAACAATACAAAGTTTCTTTGCCTAAATTATATAAGGCTAACACTTTAAATAGAAGTGCAAAGATCATTGTAGGTCGTAAGATAGTTATTCCTAACTAACAGCTAAAACTGCATTAGTAATTTTATCAAAAGCTTCTAACGATTTAGATTGTGTATATGGTATTCCTACCTCACACCCCTGTGCTATTGGTTTAAAAAATGGCACTTTTGCTATTATTGGAATATTTTTTTTGTTTAAAAATTCAGCCAGATTTCCCTTTGGAAATAGGTCTAGTTTATCCTTACTATCAGACATGAAGTACGACATATTTTCTATTACACCTAGGACAGGAATCTTAACTGTGTTAAACATATCAATAGACTTAATTACATCAGAAAGTGCAATATTTTGAGGAGTTGTAACTATTAGTGAAGTAGTTACTTTAAATTTTTGTGCTATGGTTAGTTGTACATCACCAGTTCCTGGAGGTAGGTCTACAATCAGATAATCCAGCTCACCCCACACTATATCTTTAAAAAATTGATCAATGGCTTTAAATAGCATAGGGCCACGCCAAATGACTGCACTAGTTTCCTCTACTAAAAAACCTATGCTCATTAACTTTACACCGTATTGTTTTAAAGGTGCCATTTTGTTATTTTCTATTATAATTTTTTGATCTATTTTTCCAAACATTCTGGGAATACTAGGGCCATGTATGTCGCAATCGATTAATCCAACTTTTTTATTTTTATTACAAAGAGCTACAGATAAATTGCTGGCAATGGTACTTTTGCCCACTCCTCCTTTACCTGAGGCTACTAGAATAATATTTTTAATATTTTCCATATCTCTCTGTATATCCTAAGTAAAAAAGAAAAGCCAAGGTTTAAGATTTGCTTGCTATATAGTACTGATTAGATAGATAATATTATAAACAGCATGAAAATAAATATGAAAACCTTGGTGTCTTTGTGTAAAAGAAGGGGTTTTATCTTTCCCAGCAGTGAAATCTATGGCGGTATTAATGCCTGTTATGATTATGGCCCTTTAGGCGTTTTATTAAAAAACAATATAAAAAAGCTCTGGTGGAATCATATGACCAGAAGGATGGATATTGTAGGTTTAGATGCTAGTATTTTAATGCATCCAGATGTCTGGAAAGCTTCTGGTCACTTGGATGGTTTCTCTGATCCACTTGTGCAGTGTAAAAACTGTAAGAACAGGCATAAAGCTCAGCAAACACTTGCCAAATGCCCTAGTTGTGGAAGTGAAGATCTGACAGAGCCAAGAGATTTTAATTTAATGTTTAAAACATTTATGGGCCCTTTAGAAGATACCACAGTTTTTTTAAGACCTGAAACAGCTCAAGGTATATATGTGAATTTTGAAAACGTTAGAAATACTATGCGTTTGAAAATTCCATTTGGCATTGCACAGATAGGTAAATCGTTTAGAAATGAAATTACACCAGAAAATTTTATCTTTAGGACTCGTGAATTTGAACAAATGGAGATGCAATATTTTGTGGAGCCAGGAGAAGATGAAAAATACTTTGATTATTGGAAAAAAGACAGGATGGAGTTTTATAAAAAACTAGATTTTTCTGACTTAAGATTTAAAGAACATGGAAAAGATGAGCTGGCCCATTATGCAAAAGCTGCCTTTGATATAGAGTATAAATTCCCGTTTGGATGGCAAGAATTGGAAGGTATACATAACAGAATTGATTATGACCTCAAAAAACACCAAAAGCTTTCTAAAAAAAATCTAAGCTACTTTAAAGAAAAAAGCCATTCATTTATCCCATATGTGGTAGAAACTGCGGTAGGTTGCGATAGGTTAGTATTAGCTGCTCTATGTAATGCATATTCTGTAGATCCCAAGGCAGATAATAGAGTTGTGATGAAATTTCCTTTTGATATTGCACCAATAAAAATAGCAGTCCTGCCTCTTTTAAAGCAGCCAATGCTAATGAATTATGCAAAACAACTCTGTAATAAACTTTCTGAAATTTGTTGTGCTCAATATGACGATACAGGCAGCATTGGCAAGCGATATAGAAGGCAAGATGAGATTGGCACGCCATTTTGTGTTACGGTAGATTTTGATACAATAGGGAAAGGTGGTGTGGAGCTGAGAGATAGAGATAATCCAATTGACCTGGAATTAAATAAAAAATTTGATAGCATTGGTCTAGACTCAAAAGGTGAACCAACAATAAGATATAGAGATGATATGAGTCAGAAGCGTTTAACTATACCTGCTATTATAGATGAAATCAAAAATAAAGCTTGAGTGTCAATTACCTGGATAAGATAATTATATTGCTATGAAAATCAAAAAACTGGAGCTATCTGGCTTTAAATCTTTTCGTGATAAGACCGTAATTGAGTTTGATTCTAGTATTACAGGTATCGTAGGCCCTAATGGGTGTGGAAAATCAAACATAGTGGATGCCTTCTGTTGGGTAATGGGTGAAATGTCAGCCAAAACCTTAAGAGGATCTTCTATGGATGATGTTATATTCAAAGGTGCAGATGGATATCCACCCAGTGGTATGGCCGAAGTTTCTTTGACTCTAGAACAAGGCTCTGATGGATTTCCAATTAAATTTTCAAATTTATCCGAACTGCAATTAACCAGAAGACTTCATAGAACCGGACAATCTGAATATTTGATAAATTCCAAACCATCCCGACTGCGTGACATACAAGAAATATTTATGGACGCCAGTGCAGGTGGTCTTAGTATAATTGAACAGGGTGCTATAGGTAGTTTAGTTGTTGCAAAACCTGAAGAAAGAAGAGTTTTAATAGAAGAAGCTGCTGGAATAACTAAATTTAGATCTAGAAAAAACCAAGCTCTTAGAAAATTAGAAGCTACAGAAAATAACCTAGCTAGAGTAAGTGATATTATCAATGAATCTAAAAGACAGTTGAACTTTTTAGAAAGACAAGCCAAAAAAGCTAAAAAATATAAAACACTCAAAGAATCAGCTAGAGAGCTGGATTTAACCATTACCCTGCATAAATACAAAGAGCTGAGCGATGAATTAGCCCTATACAACAAGAATGTCTTAGATTATCAAACAGATGTTACAGGAATAGAAACTAAAATATCCACTATTAATAACTTTGTCCAAGCTAAAAAACTGAAAATTTCAGAATTTGAAAGAATCATAGATGATTCTAGCTCTGATTTAGGAAGCAATAAAGATGCAGTCAGAACTAAAGAAGATGAAATAACAAAAATTACTTTTGAGTTAGATGAAGCTTTAAGAAAAAAAGATGGGTATTCTGTTACAAAACCTGAACTTTGCGATAAAAAAGAACAATTAGAAACTTCCATTGAACCTTTAAAAAAAGCACAGTCAGAATTGCTTCACGAGATTGATATTAATAAAGACGAGTTAAATAAATTAAACCAACACTACAATGAAATAAAACAAAATCTTAACGATACTGACAACATTATATCCAATAATCAAAGTAAAATTATTGATTTAGATAAACAAAAATCAGAACTTACACTAAAATTAGCTGAGGCTAATGTAAGAATAGAAGAATATAATAGAAGAATTGAAGATATCATAAAAAAAGAACTTTTAATAAAAAATAAAAAAACAGATTTAAAGCCTAAAATTGAATCTCTAACACAAAATTTATATAAGAAAAATACAGTTGACCGCTTAGAAAAATTAGAAAATGAAAGCAAAACAATACAAATAGAAATTGATAAAAAAAAGAAAGAAGTAGAACAATTTAAAAATAAATTAAGTCAAGTAGAAGGAAGGTTGTATAGCCTAGAAACTATGCACAACAACTTTGAAGGCTACAGAACAGGTATAAAAAGTTTAATGAAAAAACAACTTCATGCTGATGGTAGCTATTCCATGATGCCTATAGCTGAGATTGTTCAAGTAGATAAAAAATATGAACTGGCTATGGAAGCAAGCTTAGGTTTAAAACTGCAAACCTTAGTAGCACCATCTAATAAAGCTGTTTTAGATGCTGTAGATTATTTGAAAAAGAACAAATCAGGTAGATCTAGTTTTGTAGGTGGTTATAGAACCGCTATGCCAAAAGAAAAAATCAAAGGCGATATTATAGGAATGTTATCTTCATTTGTAAAAATTGATAAAAAATATATGAATTCTATAAATGACATCTTAGATGATGTGGTTGTAGTAGAAAATTTGGACAATGCTATTGAACTAAATAAGGCTTATCCTGAACATACTTTTGTAACATTAGATGGAGATGTACTGTCAGATGGGATTCTAACTGCTGGAACACCTGAGAGTGCTGATTCTGGTATGTTAAAAAGAAAAAGAGAAATAGATGAGCTAACCAACTTAAAAACAGAATGGCAAGGAAAGTTATACCTGGCAAATGAAGCTCTTAATAAAGATGAAAAAAAACTTAAAGAAGTAAATGTTAAAAAAGAAAAACTATCATTTAAAGAACGAGAAAATGAAATCAAGCTAGTTAAACTAGAAAGAGAACTTGAACTTCTAAAAAAAGAAGCTGCTAACTTAGATAAAGAGCAAAAGACCTCCTTAAAAAATAAAGAAGAACTTTTATCTTTAAAATTTAACTTAGAAGATGAAACACAAAAGCTGTTACAAAAAGCAAATACAGTCAATAAAGAATATCAACAATTTAGCTCCAAACACAATAAAACTCTTTTTGATATATCTGCTGATAGAACAAAAGAAAAAGAACTGTTAAACGACATTATGGATAAAAAAACTAAGTTAGTTTATAACACTCAAGAATTAAAAAACAAAGAAATTCGTATCGATTCCATAGAACAAAATATTTTAGAATTAAGTAATAACTTACAAACTTTGGACGAAGAGCATAATGCTAATCTTACTTCTATAACTGAATATGATGCAAAACTTTCTAAAGCAAAAGAAGATTTAACTAAGATTATTAAAAATACCGATGGACTAAGATTAAAACAAAGCAAAATTATAAACGATTATGAAACATTAAAAACTCAAATTGATAATCATTCAACCGAGCTAACTGGATTAAATAATGAATGTTTGGAAAAAAATAAAAAGCTTAATGAAATCAAGCTAGAATACGACAGGCTGAATTTACAAATTGAAGCTTTAAAAGAGCAATTTGAAACTAGATATGCAATAGATTTATCCTGTGAAAATATAAAAGAAAATAAAAACGCAGAGCAACTAGAAGATTTATCAATAGAATTAGAAGCTCTAAACCAAAAAATTCAAAAAATAAAAGACGTGAGCCTAACTTCAATAGAAGAATATGAGGATACATTAAGTAGATACACATTTTTAACAGAACAGCGTGATGATTTATTAGCTTCAAAACAAGAGCTTAAAAAAGTAATAGATAAAATTAATAGAGTATGTACTAAAAGATTCAAAGACAAATTTGAAGCAGTGAACCAAAGATTTCAACAGGTATTTCCGATTTTGTTTGGAGGAGGTAAGGCAAGTATTGAGTTAGTAGAACCTGAAAATGACCTTAAAAATTCTAGAAAACCAAAATATGAGATGGGAATAGATATTAATATCTCGCCTCCAGGAAAAAAACTACAAAACGTAAATCTACTATCAGGTGGCGAAAAAGCCTTAACAGCTGCAGCATTGATATTTTCTGTTTTCCTAGTGAAATCTTCACCATTTTGTTTATTAGATGAGGTAGATGCACCTTTGGATGATGCCAACGTACTAAGATTTAATGAGTTAATAAAACAGATGTCTAAAGTATCTCAAGTTATAATGGTAACTCATAACAAACATACCATGGAATTTAGTGATAAACTGTACGGAGTAACTATGGAAGATAAAGGTGTGTCAAAAATGGTGTCAGTGGCTGTAAACTAAATAAAATCTTCTTCATTATCATCGTCGTCTTCTGAAAGAATGTGTTTATCATCAAGCTCACCGAATTCAGATTCATCATCTAAGCTATAACCGTCATCATACGAAGTATCAGGTTCGTAAGTTTTCATGATATCTGTGTCATCGTCATCACCAGCATCGTCTATATATTCTTCATGTTGAATTTCTTTATATCTAGGATCGTCTGCATGAAAAATATCATTAGAAGGTATACTAGTAGTTGTGTCAGCTTTGATTTCTTCTAAAGTTCTTACGGTTGGTTTTTTGGTGTCTTTTTTGGAAGAAGTCTTCTTAGGTTTTGAGCTAGATGGCTTGCTAGCTTTAGATCTTGACGCCTGTACTTTTTTCTTTACCTTAATAACTTTTTTAGCTTTCTTTGCCTTCTTTTTAACTTTGGGCTTAGGCTTGGCCTTTTTCTTTACTTTTTTAGACAGCTTTTTTGTCTTCTTTTTTTTGACTTTCTTTTTAGATTTTCTTACTAACTTCCTAAGTTTTTTGACTTTCTTTTTAGCTTTCTTTGCTTGCTTTCTTCTGGCTGGTTTTCTAATTTTCTTTTTAGCCTTTTTTTTAACTTTTTTTCTTATCTGCTTTCTAGCAGATTTTTTTGTTGTTTTTTTTGTTTTCTTTTTAGACACTCTTTTCTTTTTTTTTGGCATTTTTTACCTCTTAATCAATTAGCCTATCCAATCGTAAGGATACAAACACACCGTTGTCAGCTTGAAAATTATCGTTTTCATCTTCATCTTCTATCATTACTAAAGCAACATGTCCTACATTTTGACCACATTTTTCGATTTCTTTATTAGGATTGATGTACTTAAGCTGTGATGGAAGGTTATTTAGTGCATCAGAAGTTACAAGCACTCCAACTGATCGTGGTCTGCTATTTCGATAATAAAGCCAAGAATCTAGATCATTTCCCATATCTATTTGTCTGACATTCGCACTCTTTCCGTCAAAGCCATATAATTTGGAGCCTCTGTTTTCAAAATTACCTTGCCTTGTTACTTTATTGGGCAAACGATTTGTCAAACCTTCGTACCTGACAGAATCCAAACCATCTACAGGAATTTCAACCCGATATGTCGGAGGGTTAGCCATCAAGTGCCAAGTTGCTCCTTCTACTTCGTTAATGTTGCCATTGGCATTTGTTTTCATGCCTAAATTAGGGATCGGAGAAGATAAAAATGCCGTAGGTTCACCCGCTATATTTTCTACTCCTACTGTCACTCTACCAACATACTCGATATCTATAGAAGCAGCGTTACAGTTATTGGGATCAGCAGCATTATTGACAAACATTCTCTGACGAACAGTGGTATCAATTTTGGCACAGTTTTGATTGGTGATCATGACAGTCGTAAGGCACAAAATAAAAAAGGCACTGGCAAATTTGCCCTTTGTGCTCATTTTATTGGATTTAGCTTTCTGAGTACCGGCATCGGTATCAGGTTTGGTATTACAATCTTCAGACATCCCACACCCCTATCTACAGACTCTTGCTCTACACAATATAAGCAATGTATTCCTATTACAAGCTAATAGAAATGTTGTCAAACAATGAAAACATGTTCAAATTATAGGCTAAAAACTAGACCTTGAGGTATAAAGTATGTATGCTGCACGAAAGGATTCACTTAATTATGTTTACAGGTATAGTTGAACAAACCGGACGTGTGTTAAAAATATACAAATCTGATGTGCTAAAGCTCATCATTCAAAGACCTGTAGCCTTTGATGACCTAAAAACTGGAGATAGCCTGTCTGTAGACGGGGTATGCCTAACCATAGAACACCTAACTGATAAAGAAATAGGGTTTTTCGTATCCAAAGAAACTCTCAAAACAACTAAGTCATACATCTTAAAAAAACACGTAAACCTAGAAAGATCTGTGAAGTACGGTGATAGATTACACGGCCATTTGATGACAGGTCACGTACACGGAGCTGGCACCATAACCAAGGCAAAAATAGACGGACAAACTTTAGATCTTGTAATTAAATTACCAAAAAACATAGGGAAGATAGATAACAAATCCAGTATATCAATAAACGGAGTTAGTCTCACTGTTAATGCAATAAAAGAAAATTATATTCATCTACATATTATTCCAGAAACTTTTAACAAAACAAATCTAAAATACCTAAAAAAAGATGATCTGGTAAATATAGAACCAGATAGTCTTATTTTATCCAATATACAAAAAAAATCAACCAGACGAACCAAAGCATTAAACACAATTCCAGAGCTAATAGAAGATATACAAAATAAAAAGATGGTCATACTAGTAGATGATGAAGATAGAGAAAATGAAGGCGATCTAGTTATAGCTTCAGATTTTATAACTCCAGATAAAGTAAATTTTATGGTGAAAAATGCAAGAGGTTTAGTTTGTGCAGCTATCACTTTAGAACAAGCAAGTAAGTTAAAGCTGCCTTTAATGGTAGATGAAAGCTCTAATTTTTCTCATAACAATACAGCATTTACCATAAGCGTAGAAGCTAGCAAAAACGTAACAACAGGAATTTCTGCAGCAGACAGAGCAACCACAATAAAAGCTGTATGCAATCCAAAATCCATGCCATCGGATATAGTGTCACCTGGACATATATTTCCAATAGTAGCAAAAAAAGGCGGAGTGCTGAAAAGAGCAGGCCATACTGAAGGTAGCATAGATTTAGTAAAGCTCGCTGGCCTTAACCCATCAGCGGTTGTATGTGAAATTATGAAAGATAATGGCCAAATGGCACGAATGAAAGATCTAAAAAACTTTGCTCTTATCCATGATATTAAAATTGGCAGCATTGCTGACTTAATTAGACACAGAATTAAAAATGAAAGCTTAGTTTATAAAGCCGCAGATTGCACACTGCCCATTGAAGGATGTGGGACATTTGAGCTAAAAGTATTTAAAACCTCTATAGATGATGCCGAACATTTGGTGTTACAAAAAGGCAAAATTTGTAAAAATAAACCTACTCTAGTGCGAGTACATTCCCAATGTATGACCGGAGATGTATTCGCCAGCCAAAGATGCGATTGTGGTAAACAACTACAATGTGCTCTTGAACAAATAAACAAAAATGGCCAAGGTGTTGTTCTATACCTAAGACAAGAGGGTAGGGGAATAGGACTTGTAAACAAAATAAAATCTTACACACTGCAAGACAAAGGCATGGATACGTTTGAAGCTAACATGCATTTAGGATTTAGACCTGATGAAAGAGACTATGGAATAGGTGCACAAATACTTAGAACAATCGGAGTTAAAAAAATTAACCTTATGACAAACAACCCTTCTAAAAAAGCAGGCTTAGATGGGTATGGGTTGGAAATATCTAACATAATTCCTATTGAAATCACTGCAAATAAACATAACATAAAATACCTACATAGTAAGAAAGAAAAAATGGGTCATTTATTAAAAATGCTAGATAATTAAATGATGAAAAAAACATACTCTATAGCTATTGTTACCTCTAAATTTAACTATGAATTAACCAAAAAACTTTATGACGGTGCTGTTAGTACTTTGAAATCACACTCAGTAAAATATTTTTCCTATTTCGTGCCAGGTGCTGTGGAAATACCACTAACAGCTAAATGGCTATTTGAAACAAAACCTAAGCTAGATGCAGTAATTGCTTTAGGTGTAGTAATTAGAGGAGAAACTACTCATTATGATACTGTGGTAAATGGCTTTGAAACAGGTTTAATGCAAGTTCAGTTAGAGTACAAAAAACCAATTATATTTGGTGTTCTAACCACAGAAAATAAAGAACAAGCTTACGCAAGAATTGGTGGTGCAAAAGGGCACAGAGGAATAGATGCAGCTAAAACAGCTGTTGATATGTGCACTTTAAAAGAAGAATTATAAATATGTTGGTAAAAATAAACTAGTATATTAAAACATAAATAAACAAGGTGATATTACTTGAGATGGTCTAATACTCATATAGCTACTAAAAGAGACAACCCCTCTGATACCGAAATTATTAGTGACACACTTTTGGTAAAAGCAGGATTTGTAAAAAAACTTAGTAACGGCATTTATACTTATCAAAATATAGCTCTTAGAGTTTTAAACAAAATAAAGAATATAATTAGAAATGTTCTAGATGAAAATAATTGCGTGGAAGTATTAATGCCTATGGTACAACCTCGATCTATGTGGGATGAGACCGATAGATGGAATCTCATGGGAAAATCTCTTTTAAAATTTAAAAATAGAAATGATCAAGAGTTTTGCCTAGCACCTACTCACGAAGAAGTAGTTACTGATTTGATAAGAAGTGATATTAAAAGTTATAAAAATTTGCCCAAAAATATTTACCATATTCAAACTAAATATCGAGATGAAATAAGACCTAGATTTGGTTTAATGAGATGTAGAGAATTTATAATGAAAGATGCCTATAGTTTTGATGTCGATAAAGACAAAGCATTAACTAGCTATAATAATATGTACGAATCATACAAGAAAATTTTTGATAGAGTAGGACTTCAATATAAGATAGTGGAGGCAGATACTGGAAACATTGGCGGCAGTAGCTCACATGAATTTCATGCCATTGCTGATGCCGGAGAAGATGCAATTATGCTATGTAAAAATCATGCATATAACTTAGAAATAGCTCCTATAGGAAAATCTGTAAAAGATAACAGAACAGGCATGTTGAATATTGAAAGCTTTGATACGCCAGGTATTAGAAGTATTTCTGAGTTAAGTAAATTTTTAAAAGCAAATAACTCTGTGTTGGCAAAAAGCATGTTCTTTTATGATGCTAAAAAAAATCCAATACTTGTATTGTTAAAAGGTTCGGATGAAGTAAATACCTTAAAGCTAAAAAAACTTTTAAATGGTGATGTAGAATTTATGTCTGATACTGATGTTGAAAAATTAACAGGTACTAAACCAGGAAACTGTGGCCCTGTCGACTTAAAAGACGTAAAAATATATTTAGATTATTCTATGCAAAATGTGACCAACTTTATTGTTGGTGCCAACAAAACTGATGTTCACTTAAAAAATGTAAACTATAAAAGAGATTTTGATATAGAAGGCTTCTTTGATCTTAGATGTGCTAAAAAAGGTGATACATGCCCAATTTGTGATACCAAGTATGAAATTAAAAGAGGAATAGAAGTTGGACATATATTTTATTTAGGCACAAAATACTCTAAATCTATGAACGCAGTATTTTTAGACCAAAATCAAAAAACTTGTTTTTTTGAAATGGGGTGTTACGGAATTGGAGTTTCTAGAACTATGCAAGCTGTAGTTGAACAAAGTCATGATGAACATGGTATTATATGGCCAATGACTATTTCTCCCTACCAAGTTCATATTTGTAACTTGGATATAAAAATTAAAAGCGTAAATGAAACAATAGACCATATATATCAACAGCTAGAAAGTTTAGGCATAGAGACACTACTTGATGATAGAAACGAAAGACCAGGAGTTAAATTTAATGACGCTGACCTTTTAGGAATACCCTACAGAATTAATGTTGGTAAAAAACTGCTCACTCAAAATAATGTAGAAGTTATAGAAAGAAAAACTTTATCTAAAAAGCTTATTAATATAGATAACATAATAGAGTATATTAAAAACCAACAAACTTACCTCTAAAATACATGAAGTTAAATTTAAAAAACCCGATTATTTGTGCACTAGATTTAGATGATCCTAAAAAAGCTTTGGACATAGTGAACACACTAGGTGATACGGTTGGAGCTTATAAGATCGGACCACGACTTTTTTTTAAACTAAAAACTCTAAAAGATATACTAAAGTTTGCACCTGTCTTTATGGATTTTAAATTCTATGACATCCCTAGCACAATGGAAGCCAGCATAAATGCATGCTATGAATTAGAGGCTAGCATCGTCACGGTACATGCATCCTGTGGTGACTTAACTTTAAAAAAATTAAAAAAATTAGAATCTCAAAAAGAAAGACCGTTTCATATAGCATGCGTAACAGTACTAACCAGTTTTGATGAAACTTTACCTGCTAACTGGAAACCTGTATCTGCCAAAGAACATGTAGAAATTCTATCTAAAAGCGTTTTTAAATCTGGACTAAATACAGTTGTATGTTCGCCACTAGAAGCTAGCCATATTAGAAAAAAATATCCACATGCCAACATAATAACTCCAGGCATAAATTTAAATAAATATGCTGATCAAGCTAGAGTAGCAGATGCTACCTACGCCATAAAAGCTGGAGCCGATGCTCTAGTTATCGGTAGAGCAATTATAAATAGCCCTGAACCTAAACAAGTTACTCTAAATCTACTTAACAGTATTGATTCTAATAATTAATAAAAATATGAACCTACAAAAGACAATAATTGGAATACATGCAGCATCCGAAACTATTGCTGTAAATATTAATAACATACAATCTTGTTTAATGGACAAAGATTATAAAAATTCACCCAGACTACTTAACCTTTATAAAAAACTTTCGACCAATAAAATTTCTATTAAATTGGTATCTCAAAAATATCTTTATAAAATTAACAATGAAACTCAAGGCGTTGTGCTCTTTATAAAAAATTATATTAAATTTGATGAACAAAATATCTTTAAAAAAGATCGATCAATAATCATTATTCTAGACAGTGTAACTGATCCTCAAAACTTGGGCTCTATTTTAAGAACATGTTGGCTATTAAAAGTGGACGGCATTATTGTACCTAAAAAAAGAACAGCTAATCTAACACCTACAGCATGCAAGATAGCAAGTGGCGGAGCTGAACATGTTCCTATAAATAAAGTAACCAATATTGGACCAGAAATTTTAAAACTAAAAGAATATGGCTATTGGGTGTATGCCCTGGATAATAAAAAAGAATATAAATCTCTGTGGGATGTAAAATTTGATAAAAAAATAGCACTCATAGCAGGCTCCGAAGGCTCAGGCATAAGAGCCAAAATCATGGAAAAATCAGACCAAGTTATCAGAATTCCACAGATAAATAACCACGCCTCATTGAACGTAGCAGCCAGCCTTGCTATTAGTCTAGCTGAAGTAAACAGGCAACAAACTTAAATGCCAAGCTTTTAACCCTTTGATGTTATGTACAAAGTAAATAAAATGTTGTAACTTATACGAAAATCAAGCTGATGTAGCTCAACTGGCAGAGCAGCTGATTTGTAATCAGCAGGTTGTAGGTTCGATTCCTATCATCAGCTCCACAAACCTGCGGTTTAATGCATTTCGACCTACGGCCGTTTTAATAAAAACTTCCGTACTATAAAAGATAGTTGATAAAACCTAGTGTGTGCTTATTAAAAAAGTTGCCCAATGTTCAAGGTGGATTACAAACAAATTTTCTTTGCGGTTTGATGCATTTGCAGCCTATCGGCTGCTGGCTTTTATAGTAACAACAATTTATTTGCAACTTATTCAAACCTTAGGACTATAAAAGGTAGTTGGTAAAATTCTAAAGCAATATACAAAGTAAACTGTAAAAACTTTTCTTAAGGAAGGCTGGCCTATGACCTTTATTAGCAACAAAATTATTTTATAGTCTACCTCGAAAGCTGGTAAACATTTTATCAAACTCTAGCCTAGCTTTAGACCTTATGGTCTGACCGCTACGCTAACTAGAGTTTGACAAAATTGAAGACCTTTAAGGCTGGTGCGTCAGAGAGGAGTCGAACCCCTAACCCTCAGATCCGAAGTCTGATGCTCTATCCAATTGAGCTACTGACGCATACAACTTGATACACTATCAAAAGAATCTAAATTTTTCAATCTACACTAAGAGCTTTGTTAGCAATGTTGTACAGCTAGCTGGGGATTTAAAAGTTGATTATGTAGTAGTAAGTTGACCAGATTGATCAGCAATTAGATTGCATTGGCTCTTGGTAACAAATAATACCACATGCTTGTTTAAAAGCACCTACTCGAGTGTCATCTAAGCATCTAGGTTTAACAGTATTTGGATGATCTCTCATCACACTTTCACCGCATCTTATTCTGCGAGGGCTTTCAGTACAACTGTTAGGATTGGAGCACACTTGACATCCATTGGCTCTATCACCACAAGTTCGCCTCACTTGAGGTGGCCCGCATTCGCCATTAGGGCACGTAGTGCATGTAGCAGAATTAGGTGTGCAAGTAGTGGCAGTGCCACTATAACAAGTTTGATTACATAACGTACTTTGACCAGTAGGGCAGTTTGGCACTGTAGATAATGGGTATGCTGCCATATCTCCAGAACCACAAGTTATGGTTCTATTAGAAGGTGATTCGCTACAACTGTTCGGGTTAGAGCATACTTGACAGGCAGAATCGGTTATTTGACTTAAGCAAGTTTGTCCTGTTTGAGGCTGGCCACATTCGCCATTAGGGCATGTGGTGCAGGTTGCAGAATTGGCTGTGCAAGTAATAGATCCTCCACTATAACAAGTCGTACCACATAAAGTAAGTTCTCCTGTAGGGCAAGCTGGCCTAGTAGATAGTGGGTAAGCCGACATATCTCCAGAACCACAAGTTATGGTTCTATTAGAAGGTGATTCGCTACAACTGTTCGGGTTAGAGCATACTTGACAGGCAGAATCGGTTATTTGACTTAAGCAAGTTTGTCCTGTTTGAGGCTGGCCACATTCACCATTAGGGCATGTGGTGCAGGTTGCAGAATTGGCTGTGCAAGTAGCAGATCCTCCTCTATAACAAGTTTTATTACACAATGTTCTACTGCCAGTAGAACAAGTTGGCTCTGTAGATAACGGATAGGCAGACATACCTTCGGAACCACAAGTTATAGCTTTAGCAGCAGGAGTTTCAGTACAGCTATTAGGATTAGAGCATACTTGACAAGCAGAATCGGTTATTTGACTAGAGCAAGTTTGCCCTGTTTGAGGCTGACCGCATTCACCATTAGGACATGTGGTACAAGTTGCAGGATTGGCTCTACAAGACACTTGTTGATTAGTGCAAGATCCGTTGTTACATCTATTACAAGAACCACTACAATCTGAATCTGAATTACATTCAGCAGGAGTTATACAAACTCCATTTTCACAAACCTGACCACTTGAACATCTCTTATCTCTCGGAGTTTCAGTACAACTGTTAGGATTAGAACAAACTTTGCATGCATTGTTATTTCTTCTCTGATCGCAAGTTTGCCCTCTTTGAGGCTGACCGCATTCACCATTAGGACATGTGGTACAAGTTGCAGGATTGGCTCTACAAGACACTTGTTGATTAGTGCAAGATCCGTTGTTACATCTATTACAAGAACCACTACAATCTGAATCTGAATTACATTCAGCAGGAGTTATACAAACTCCATTTTCACAAACCTGACCACTTGAACATCTCTTATCTCTCGGAGTTTCAGTACAACTGTTAGGATTAGAACAAACTTTGCATGCATTGTTATTTCTTCTTTGATCACAAGTTTGTCCTGTTTGAGGCTGTCCACATTCGCCGTTAGGACATGTGGTGCAAGTTGAAGGATCAGCTGTGCAAGTAGCAGATCCTCCTCTATAACAGGTTTTATTACATAATATTCTATTACCAGTAGGGCAGGTTGGTTCGGTAGACAATGGATAGGCCGACATACCTTCAGAACCACAAGTTATAGCTTTAGCAGCAGGTGATTCACTGCAACTGTTAGGATTAGAGCATACTTGACAAGCAGAATCGGTTATTCGGCTAGAGCAAGTTTGTCCTGTTTGAGGCTGACCACATTCACCGTTAGGACATGTGGTGCAAGTTGAAGGATCAGCTGTGCAAGTAGCAGATCCTCCTCTATAACAGGTTTTATTACATAATATTCTATTACCAGTAGGGCAGGTTGGTTCGGTAGACAATGGATAGGCCGACATACCTTCAGAACCACAACTTATAGTTTTAGCAATAGGGGTTTCAGTACAGCTATTAGCATTAGAGCATACTTGACAAGCAGAATCGGTTATACGACTTAGGCAGGTTGTACATTCAGTCGTAGTTGTTGTGGCAGTTGTTGTAGTTTCTGTGGTGGCTGTAGTCTCTGTAGTAGTCGGTGTAGGCTGGCAACGTTCAAAGTTTACTTCGAATGTATCTCTAGTTATATCGCCATTGTTAGATGTGATTAACAGTTGTACCGTAAGTGAGTAAGAATCATTATCTAATTGACTAAAAACAAGATTGTCATTGGATACTTTTACAACACCACCATCTAAATCATAATTATTACAATTTACAAATTCTGTATTACTGTCTTTACACTTAAATGATATGTCACCTTCTATGTCTTGATCGATACTAACTACTATTAAATTATTATCTCCTATACAGCTAGGTGACATGCTTGCTGAATAATCTACAGAAGATTGGATTACTGTAAATGATTGATCCGCACAATTTTGATATAAGAAAACTGTAGAACCAATAGCTGCGATACAAAAAACATATTTTACTTTGCTCATAGTTTTATCTCAGCAGTAGTTATTGATACATAAATCTTAGGTGCAAACAACACATTATTATATCGGAATAATAATTGTATTTTTAATAATATACTTAAGTCTTGTATAAAATAAGCCTATTTCTCAGAAACAATATAAGCTACCCAGGACTGGCAAGCTTCACCAGTTTGGACTCTTTTATAATTTCCATCTCCACTGCCATCCTTGTCTGTACCTTCCCAGTATACATGAGTTTTCTTAAAGCCAGCATCATGTAGAGCATCTCTAAGTTCAGGTATACTCCACATACGCCAATCGTAGGTAAAAACTTTTTTTCTTATATTTCTTTCGTTTTTCAATTTAAAGTGTATATAAAAAGTGGCCCAGTTATTTATTGGATCATAACTACCTTGATCCCAATAGTACGTAAAATTTTTGTGTTTGGTGCTATCTTCATTGGGTTCAAAACATTCACTTCCTCCAAAACAGTCAATAATAAACAGACCATGTTTATTGAGAGAATGTTTTGCCATTTTAAAGTACTGTAGAAGATCTTTTCTTTCTTTAAATATGTAGTAAGAAAAATTACTGGCGGCAGCTATATCTACGTTGGACACTTTAAGGTTTAGAACATTTTTATTATACAAAGTAATTCGTTTTTTTTGGTCACTATCTAGCTTACAATAGTAATTGTTTAATCCATATTGCAGAGTATTTTTATCTAGATCAACGCCAATAGCCAAGTGTTTAGAAGAAGATTGAACCCATTTGCAACATACAGCAAATGTTCCACAAAAATCTTCCTTTAAAGTTTTAAGTGGCTTATTTTTTCTAAGATTGTTCCATACCAATTTAAAAAAGCTTACGTCTGCATCAGGGTCTTGCACAGATTCTAGATAATATTTATACTTATCAAACTGTTTCATCAGGGCATTTCGCTTGCTATATTATTTATTTCATTTACGATATCTTTTACCCCAGGCACACTTGCTGTTTCTAAATTATTATGCAAACCTATACCAGGTACGTTTTTCCCAGCTAAAAGTTTAGGCCTTGCATGTATTTCATAAAATAGTTCTTCATTTATTCTGTATATAATATGCTCACCAAAATTTGTAACATCTGTGTCTTCATTCACTGACAGTACTTTCTTTGTCTTTAAAATAGAATTTTTTATAAGCTGCCAGTCATATGGATATAATGACCTTAGATCTATAATTTCAGGATCATATTTACATTTCTTAGATGCTATTAAGCATTCATTAACCATCCTTCCGTAGGTAACAATGGTGAGATCTTTGCCTTTTTTGACAATCTTTCCTTTTCCTATAGGTACTGAATAATGTTTCATATCAGGCCAATTTGGCTTCCAATTTTTTCTATTTTTCCCAACAGGAGCATCTATTCTAGATTTTAAATCCTTTGTCTCTCCAGGTAAAAGCTCCTCTCCCGGTACTCTTAATAAGGCTTTTGGTTTTAAAAACATGACCGGATTGTTGTCTTTTATGGCCGATATTAATAGTCCATAAGCATCGATTGGTGTAGAAGGCATTACCACTTTCCAGCCTTGCAATCTAGATGCAATAGAATCAAAACTATGGCTGTGGTAAATTGATCCTCTGATACCAGCACCAGTAGGAGTCATCAACACCATAGGCAAATTGATTTGACCGTTGGATGACCAATAAGTGTTTCCTGCAATTTTTAACAAATCAATTGTATTAAAAATATAATCAACAAATTGAATCTCTGCTACACATCTTGAGCCGGTCATGGCAATTCCAATAGCCATCCCTACAATTCCACGTTCATCTAACGGAGTATTCCAACTGGTGTCCAAGCCTTGAGTTGCGGTAAATACACCACCTAATGGAGGACCTACATCTTCACCAAAAATATCCACCACATCCAAATGCTTTTCACCATAATGAAGTGCCAATCTAATAGCTTGAGACATATTGGCCATCTAAAACTTTCTCCAATTGGAGTTCTCATTTTCAAAATATACATGCTCCCAAATACTATCTGGATTTGGGTCTTGCTCATTAGCCACGGACTTTGTTATGGCTACTAGTTCTTCATTGATTTCTTTATATAATTTAGAGAGATATACAGATTTTATCATGTTGTTCTTTAATAATTTTTCTTCAAATATTTTTAGTGGATCAGGC
This sequence comes from Bdellovibrionales bacterium, assembly GCA_965203875.1. Classification (GTDB taxonomy): domain Bacteria; phylum Bdellovibrionota; class Bdellovibrionia; order Bdellovibrionales; family JAUICD01; genus CBDANC01. Next base: position 1,068,575 of record OZ241914.1, read on the forward strand.
TCATTGTCTACCTTGTTAGCTCCGCTTGCTGAAGAATGGCCATATAATCTAGATACTTTAACTTCAACCAAAGCAGGCTTTCTTTTATTTCTTACGTATTCAAACAGCTCTTTTAATTTAATATAAGTGTCTTCAACGTCCATGCTATCTATAACGCAGGTTTTTATGCCAAAGCTTTTTCCTCTTTCAGCTATGTTTGTTTCGCTGTGTTGTTCTGAGTAATGGGTAGAAATGCCCCAGTTATTATTTTGTACAGTTATTAAGATAGGTAATTCATTACCAGGTCTAGAAGACCAAATAAGGCAGGTAGCAAAATCACCTTCCGCCGTTCCAGCATCTCCTCCAGTAACAACTGTTATATCCTTATTTTTGCTTCGTCTCTGGATCCAAGCTGTACCAATGGCTATACTATATTGTATTCCAACAGGTGAGGTAACAGGCATTACTTTTAGTTTTTTACTGCAATAGTGAGATGCAAAATTTCTTCCTCCAGTATGTGTATCTGTAGCCTTGTTCATCATCAATCTAATTGGTTCTTTCATATCCATACCCATTGCAATCATGGTTGGAGTACATCTGTAATGAAAATGTAAGTAGTCATTGCCTTTATCTATTAAAAAACCCAAAGGTACACCAAAAGCTTCTTCACCAGGGCCTCCAATCCAAAAATAGCCCTGACCTCCTTTATACATTCTGATCAGTTTTTCTTCTAGAAGTCTTGATCTAAGCATTTGTTCGTACATATGTACCAACAAATCATTTGATAATTTAGTTCCCATGAAGTTCGATAAGATCTACCAGTACATTTAAAGCCTCTTGAAGGTGAGGCCTAGATAAATACTGACTCTCTCTAAATTCTCTATCCGTTTTCATTTTAAGCGAAGTATCTTTATTTTGCTTTTGTTCTTCCTCTGTAGATAAAATATCAGATAATTTTATTTCCTTTTTAGTATTAGCTAATTCATCTATAATTTCAGCAAACTTCTCATTTTTGGATACTCTATCTGTAGATTTAGTTTTTAAAATTTCCAAATTTTCTTCTGTAATAGGTTTCCATATACCAGCTCCAGATACTTCATCGTCAGATAAAAATGGTTTTAATTCTTTTCCCGGCAAAGAATGAGTCAGAGATTTTTCTCCTATACTATCAACTGAATACAAAGTAGGGAGTACTATGTCAGATGGCACTCCTTGATACTGAGTTGATTGTCCATTTGGAATATAGAACATACCAGACGTGACTTTAAAATTACCTATATTATTGTGAAACGGCATCATTGTTTGAAAAGTTCCTTTTCCAAAAGTATGATCGGCTCCGACAATCACGGCACGTCTATAAGACTGAAGTGCACCTGACACAATCTCTGACGCACTAGCAGTAAATCTGCTGTTTAAAATCACCATAGGCTTTTCAAAACTAATTTTATTATTTTCATCAGGTAATGTTCTGTTTTCACTATTTCCTACAGTTTTTACTATATTCCCACCAGCTAAGAAAAGACCTGCTATTTTTATGGATTCATCCAACAAGCCACCGCCATTTGATGAAAAATCTAATACTAAACCATCCACATTTTTTTTGTTTGCTTCTTTTAATAGTTTATCTACGTCCTTAGAGCTGGATCTTCCATTAATTCTGTCGTCTTTATAAAAACCTGGCAGTTCTAAAATGGCTAATTTGACTTGGTCTCTTTGTATGTATCTAATTTTTGCTGCATCTTCCTCTAGTTTTATTTTTGCCCTTACTAAAGGAATTATCATAGAAACACTTTTTCCGCTTTCTTGTCTTAAGATTTTTAATCTAACGGTCGTACCTTTAGGGCCTCTTATTAATTGTACTACATCGTCCAGTGGAACATCGATTACAGGTTCAAATTCACCGTCTTCTCCTTGAGCCACAGCCACTATTTTATCCTGAGCTTGAACTAATCCAGATACATCAGCAGCACCACCATTTATCAACCTATCAACCACAACATAACCTTCTTGAGAAGTAAGAACAGCACCTATACCTTCATAAGCTAGCTTCATCTGTAATTGAAAATTGTCTACATCAGGAGCTGATAAAAAATTTGTATGAGGATCTAAAGATCTTGAAAAAATATAAAGCCATTGAGAATAAAGCTCACTTGTCTCTATATCTTTTACAGAGTTGAATATCCTTTCATATCTTTTGATTACTAATTCTTTAGCTTTATTCAACTCAACGCCAGCAGAAATAAGGTTAGCAATCTGTAAATGTATTCTTTTTTTAAACAAGTCATCACTGTCCTGCTGATTAGTAGGAATAGGTATGGCATCGTAGTCGATTAACAGTGTAGCATTGCGGTCAATCGCATAAGATTCATTTAAAAAATTCCTAACAAAATTATATCTATCTGAAATCTTGCGAGTATATATGTAATGTATACTATGCAACCTAGTGCATTTGTTACTTTTGAGATTTACAAAAATACCTCTAAATAATTCATTTATTCTTTGAACATCCTCTTGAAGAAAATAAACTTTACCAGGATCAGCAGATTTTATATATCCTTCGATACTTCTAACTTCTAAATCAATAGTGGGATTATTGTATATGAAATGATTATCCAATATAGCTTGCATAATTGGATAGACAAATTTACAAACTAGTCTATCACTGGCAAAAAGATTAGGACTAAATAAACATAAAACAATAACAATCTTAATAGCTTTCATACATGTTCCTTTACACACATTCCTTGGGTATACCCATCAAAGCAACCAACTGTACCCTAAATTGAAGGTTACATCAATTATTAACTTTTCAATAATCTATTTACTTTAGTTAGTTTGATAAAGATAGAGCATAAAGCCTATACTTTCAAGATAAAGCTCCTCTATTTATTACAGTATATTGATAACTTTTTTGGCTCCATCCATATGAAAGCAGTAAAACTCATTTTTGGAGTATTTTTTTTTCATAACCTTCATGGCCTTGTATATTTGTTTCATATTTTTCATATTGTCATCTGATACGCCAAATTTATGGTTTACATTATAGCCATATTTTTCCATTGCGGTTTCTACAGATCTTATAACAGCTAATTTTTTGAGCGTTGATACAGAGAGGTCATCGTCTTTTGCTAAAGAATTTCTAGTTTTTTCATTATTTAGAGCAAATATATTCAGGTAATTTGGCTCTTTGCTGATATAGCCTTTTTTATAAAAAAGATATAAGCCTTTTTTTATTGTATTTTCAGAATGACCCCTGGCTGTTATTATAGAGATCGGTCTAGCCTTCCCAACTGCGTAGGCAAACGCATTCCAAGACGGACCTTTCCACTCATTTTCTGGCCTGGAAATAGCTTTTTTGATATCCTCTTCAAAAGCCTCAACTTTCAAACCATGATCCCTAAATCTCATAAAACTACCACCATCTGGAGTTTCTCTAATCTCATAGTCGTGATATTTGGATTCATATAATTTAGAACTTTCTATTTTAGCAATTTCACCAGTACTCACCTGAATAGGTTTACCAGTTACCCTATGATACATGGTGATACATGAAGATAAATAAAAAATATTGTCATCCAGATCAAAAAAATAAAAGCTCTTGGCTGAATTGTTCACTTTTTTTTGCTCTTTATTATTTTAACCGCATCTTCTAATTTAAGTTCATCAGGTTTTATGTCTTTAATGGAAAAGTTTTTGTTTTTGAATTTAAGATAATGACCATATTTACCTTTATAAACTTTGATGCTTTCTTTTGTTCCTGGATATACACCCAAATCTACACCGGGCTTTTTCCCCCAAGATGATTTCTTTTCTTTATTCAACAAGGTAATTGCAAGTTTTAAATCCACATCAAATATACTATGCTCTTTCGGTACAGATCTATAATCTCCATCACAAGTTACATAAACTCCAAATCTACTGATACCCACTTTAACTTCTTGTTTTTTGCTATTTACTCCAAGTTTATGCGGTAGGTTTAATAAAAATATTGCTTGCTTAAGTGTTATAGAATCTGGGTCTATAGGATCTGGGATACTTGTACGCTTTGGTTTTTGATCCTTATCTAGATCATCTTTATTTCCAAGTTGCAAATAGGGGCCATATCTACCATCCATTACCAAGACATCTAAACCAGATTCTTTATCCACACCTAATTTGCTATCGCTTTTATTAAGAAGTTTTGACAAAAGTTCTTTATTGACATCAGAAGGGGCGAGGTCATCAGGAAGGTTAATTTTTACCTCCTCTTTACCAACTTGAGTACAAGCATAAGTGCCATATCTACCAATTTTAAACTCATAGTTTTTTAATTTATCTATCAAAAGTGTTCTAGATTTTTTTGGATCAATTAATTTTTCTTGCTTATTAACTTCATTTTGCAGTCCAGATTGACCTAGATATATACTCTTTAAATAATTAATGTGATTTAGTTTTCCAGAGGCTATTTTATCTAGAGATTCTTCCATTACTGAAGTAAAGTCAGAATCTACGTATTTTGGAAAATATTTTGTCAATAATTTACATACTATCATAGCTCTAAATGTTGGCACCAACGAGGTTTTATCCTTTATTACATAGCCACGATTTATGATATTAGATATTGTGGGTGCGTACGTAGATGGTCTGCCTATTCCTTCTTTTTCCATGGTTTGAATCAACATAGCTTCTGAATATCTGTATGGAGGTTTAGTTTCATGCTGTTTATATTCAATATTGGCACATTTGATCTTTTGACCTACTTTAACATTTGGCAAAGTGATAGTTTCTGAAACTTCTTCATTATAAAGTTTTAAAAAACCATCAAACTCTATAATTGTTCCTGATAGAACAAAAGTGTAATCCAGACCATCTGGTTGTATTTCAAGGCTAACTTGTTTTTGAAGAGAGTTTGTCATTTGGCTTGCCAGCGTTCTCTTCCAGATTAGTTCATATAGTTTTCTGTTATCACCTTGTAGGTTAGCTTTATCAGGATGTGCAAAATTTCCTGCGGGCCTAATAGCTTCGTGAGCTTCTTGAGCCGACTTAGATTTTTGTTTATAAGTATTGGGTTTAGTAGGTAGATATTTTGTGCCTATTTTAGATATTAATTTTCTTGCTGTTTTTACAGCAGTATCTGATATAAAAACACTATCTGTCCTCATGTATGTTATAAAACCTTGTTCATATAAATTTTGAGCTACTTTCATGACCTTGGTTACACTCCAAGCAAATTGTCTGCTTGCAGACTGCTGAAGGGTAGAGGTGACAAATGGTGGTTTTGGCTTTTTTGTGATTTTCTTAGCATTTATTTTGGTTACTTCCCAAGTTTTAGATTTTAGTTTCTGGATTTTTTCAAACAATTTTTTATCTAAAACGCAAGTCTTCTTTGTTTTTAATTTGCCCGTAGTGCCAGAAAAATCAGTGCCTATAGCTATGGTTTTGTCTGGTACTGACTTTAACTTGGCTTCATATTTCTGGTTGTTTACTAAAAAAGTTGCAAGGGCACTTCCATAAGAAGATGGAATAAATTTTATCCTATCCTTTTCTCTGTCTACTAACATTTTTACTGCAACAGACTGAACTCTTCCTGCAGAAAATCCATAGGCCAATTTTTTCCACAATAGAGGAGATATTGTGTACCCAACCAACCTATCTAATATCCTTCTGGCCTCTTGTGCTTTTACCAAGTTCTCATCAATACTTCTGGTATTTAACAGGGCCTTTTGGATGGCACTTTTTGTTATCTCATGAAAGATCATTCTTTTTACTTTAACTTTTGGCTTTAAAACTTCTATTAAATGCCAAGATATGCTCTCTCCTTCTCTATCTTCATCTGTTGCAAGGTATAGCTCTTTTGCATCTTTTAATAAGGATTTTATTTGTTTGATTATTTTATTCTTAGATTCTGGAATGCAATAAATTGGCTCAAATTTATTTTTGATATTAACACCCAGATTCGCCCAGGGTTCTTTTTTATATTTTGCAGGTATGTCTTTAGCACTATTGGGCAGATCTCTTATATGACCTACACAAGAAGTAACCACATAGTTTTTATCCAAAAACTTTTTTATAGTTTTAGCTTTAGTTGGGGATTCTACAATCAATACTTTTTTAGACACAACACACCTTGTTTGAAAATTTAAAACCAGCAAACTATATTCTACAATAATAAATAATAAATGCATGGCGTTAGGACCTTATGATTAAGTATGTGTTTACAGATATTGACGACACTCTGACAGACAAAGGTAAGTTGACCTGGCATGCTTACAAAGCTCTGTGGGATTTGAATGATTCTGGTATGTTAGTAGTACCTGTCACTGGCAGATCTATTGCCTGGTGTGAGATGATTGTAAGAACATGGCCAGTCTTTGGTGTTATAGGAGAAAATGGTGCATTTTTTATGAGCTTGGATAAAAAAATGTGTATCTTTGAAACAGTTCCTAGAAAATCTCTAAAAAATGTTGAAGAACAAATATTAAAACAAATTCCCAATGCTAGGCTTGCAAGTGATCAATTTTGTAGAAAATATGATCTTGCTATTGATATTTGTGAAGATGTGCAGCTTGCAGATTCTGAGATCGATAGTATCAAACAAATCTTCAAGCAACATGGAGCACATACAAAAATAAGTTCAATACATGTAAACGGGTGGTTTGGAGATTACAATAAATTGACTATGATTAAGAAGCTGCTAAAAAACCTTAAAGAAAAAAATGTTCAAGATACTTGTGTCTATATAGGTGATTCACCAAATGATGGACCTTGCTTTGGTTTTTTTAAAAAAAGCTACGCAGTGTCTAATATAAAACCATACCTAGAAAAACTTAAAGCTAGGCCCAAAGTAATTGCACAGTATCCTGGTGGAAAAGGATTCTGTGAAATTGCAGCTACTCTGCTGCAAGATTAAACTTACCAACTGTAAATGATTCCTATTTGCTCAAAAACTAACCACACAATATAAAAAAATACTATTAAAAAACGGAAAACAAGCTTTTATTTTGTGTAATTTTTAAGCAGTTTAATGGTTATTTAGCTATAAGAAAAGTTCTCTAGAAGATACCTTGAATGTTGCTTTGGCATTTTACCAAATATTCACATAGCTACGCTTTAAACCTCAAGGCTTACCGCTTCGCTATCAAACATTTGATAAAAGAAGGGCCTTAAGACAGTTCTTTTATAGTCTACCTTGAACGTTGGTTAACATTTTATCAAATAATAGCCTAGCTTCGCTTTGGACCTTCGGTCTAACCGCTACGCTAGCTAGTATTTGATAAAATTGAAAACCTTTAGAAATTTTTTCATTTTTGTAGATTCTAACCAAAATCTATAGTTTTCTTGTCAAAATTTTTAAAATCAACCCCCGTATAATGGTACTATTCAACCAGTGTATAAATTATTTTTTACTGTTTTTTTAATAACCACCAAGGTTTACGCACAAACCAATCTACCAGAAGGTATCTGGCACCCTAGGTTTATATTTGGAACCGTGAAAGAAATATCTAGTGAATTTAATAATGAAGGGGAATTAAACTCAATAGGTAGATTTAACCAAACTTTTAATTCTGATTTTTTAAAAACATATATTTCGGATTTTGAACCTCTAGTTAATGTCCTAAATTTATATTCTTTTGGATATAACATAGGGGATCAAATTAACCTAGGTAGCTTAGAATTTTCAGGAGGCCCTAATATCTTCTACTTTGCTCCAGCACTAGGATATGGCGTAACAAAAAAATGGAGCGTAGGTGTAGCACTGCCAGTTGTTACATTAAAGGGCAAAGTCGACATAATACAAAAAGGTATCAATAATACAAAAACTATAAGAGAAATGATATCAAAAGAAGAGGCAAGTATTGACGGAACAGATGGTCAATTTAGCAGTGCTTTTGATCGAATGACAAATATCGATTTAATACAAGAATTTAATACTAGAATGCAAGATATGGGATATTACCCCATAACCTACAAAAATGAAACAGTTCTAGGAGATTTACAGGTATTAAATATTTATAACTATTTTAAGACATACTCTATGAACTTTTATCTTTTAAGCGTACTTAACCTCCCCACAGGAAAAGATCCAAATCCAAATGATTTAATGAGTATAAATATATTTGATAGAACATATATAGATCTCAAATCACACCATGAATTTAACTTGGATGCCAAAATTGTAGTTGGCACATCACTTGGAGTACTTTTAAATTTACCAGATAAAGTAAAAAAAAGAGTCCCACAACGTGAGCTGGATATACTGCCTGAGCAAAAAAATACTGAAACTCTAAAAAGAAAAATTGGAAATGGATTATCATTAGGTTTATACTCTAGATACAATGTAACTGATTTTTTAACGTTTGATACTAATTTATCTTATGGTACTAAGAACATGGACTACTATTCAGGAGAAAAATTTGCTCCATCAAAATATTTATTGCTATCTAATAATAGCAATTCTAAAAGTTTTACAGTTAAACTAGGGTTGACATTTACTACTTCCAATTGGTTTATAAAACGAAATTTTTCTTTTCCGTTTATGCTAAACTATACTTATTCAGACGTGCTAGCAGGGGTAAATGTAGCAAGGCAAGCTAGGCAAGAAGCAAGTATACTTTTATTTTTCTAAAGTAGGTAAAAATGTGTGTATATAAAAATTCAATTAAATTTATTTTATGCTTAATAGTATTTAGTCAAATATCCTGCACCAGAAGCAAAGTAGATAGTTCCATTCCAACCAAAGAACCATCATTTGAACCAAGAATCCCCAATAGTACATTAACCCTAAAAGATGATATACAATTCTTGCCATTAAATTCAAACAAACAGTCTCTATTACTAAAAAACACAGAGGATCTATTTTTATTTCTAACTGAAAGTATCAACCTTGGTGTTAAAAAAAATGACAAAGCAATAATAGATAAAGCTCACAGTATAGTATCTAAGTTTTATAATAATAGAGATAATTATACGTCTTATGATTCTAAAAATACGCCTTATTCTTATATCTTCCTAGAAGAAGATGCCAAAAATGGAAGCTTTGCAATAAATTATCTAAAAAACATGGCATCTAATATATCTTTAGAAATAAAGGGTATTATTGAAAATATGGAGATTAACAAATTCAATGAAATAACTAAGATAGAAGACTACAATCTACGACCATATTTTAATGAAATAAGATTTTTTCTTGGTAGAATTGGCCGCGAGCTGGCTAAAAATTCAACACTAAATCGATCTGCTATAGATGCAATTAACTCCGTCATAGAAGCAGAATATATTCCCATAATAAATAAACTAGAAGAAACTTTATCACATGTTCACATAGGTAATACACTTGAAGAAAACTTGGATATTCTAGAAAAAATTTATGTAGAATCTGTTTTTCTTCAAAAAGCCGATACAGAAAATAACCTAATCGATGGAATACAAGCACAAAGAAGTGTGGCAAAAAATTTGCAAAGAAACATGGTAGATTTGTTGCACACAATAACAGCCGGCAGAGTAAAATCTTCCAACGAACATCTTTTGATTCAGCAAGCAAATTATATTATAAAATACTTGGATCAAATACCTAAAGTCATATCAGATATTTTTTATGCTGAAATTAATAATATGATATCTAATGACGTAGCTTTAAAAGAAAATATCCATGCTATTATAGCAAGTAATCTAGATAAAATAATTTTTAACAAAAAAAACCATCCAGCTTTAGAGTTTTATAAGATTCACACAAATCTTTCACAAGGTAATAATATTACTTTTTCCAAACAAGATAACAGTAATAAAACCACATCACGTACGCTGGCAACATCAATACCTTTGCTTATAGAGCGTCTAAATCATATCAGCCAATCATCTAGTTTAAATGAAGAATATGGCAAAATATTATTTTCAACAATTAATAAATTGGTCAGCTCAATAGGTTATAGTATTGATGATGAAACCAACGAAGTATACACTGGTCTATTTTTGCCATTTGGTGAAAACAGTGCTTCAAATGAAAGGGTAAATGTCAGAAACTACTACACTGGTACAGATCAAGGCTATTTTGGCATACCTGATTCTTTAGTTGTTAAGGATGGATTTGAGATTGATTTTGAACAAACTTTTCTACCTGAAATGAGAACAAGTGTGAATGCACAAGCAGAATTTATTATAGCGTTATCTAAAATTTTAAACTTTTTAAGACCAGATAGAGTTAATAGTTTCGATCTTTTTATGAACTCATATCATATTAACCAATTTTCACTTTTTCCAAAGGAAACTTTATTTTTATTCCATCTAGGATTATCTTCCGTATTTTTTACAAATTTTCAAAAAAGAGGTATATTGTTATATGATAAATTTGGCGATCATAGAGCAGTACAAATGGCAGATTTAAGAAATGAAAAAGATATTTTTATGGTATCTGTTAGTGATGTAATTAATATTAATAACGTTGAGCAACAAAACAATAAAGTAAGCACAAAAGATATGGCAAAGTTAATTATGTCATTTGACATGTTTTTAAATTTTATAGATTCTTTTGATCCAAACTCATTAGATTCTGATTTTTCTAATATCTTTCACCAAGAATCTTTTATTGAAATAAAAGAACTTGTAAGAAAATCCATTTTGGGCTTGGGCTTTTTCTTAATATCAAAATTGCAAATGCCATATGGCGGTTTTTATGATTCTTATAATGTCGATAAAAATTATGGAAACGATATCTTATCTCTTGACACACAGGTGCAAGCTATAAGAGGTCTATTGGCAATGCATAATCACAGGTGGGAGTCTAACTTGGTAAAGCTTGTTATTACAGATACCTATCGTATAATGAATAGTAGGTTATTTGATACAGAACTGGGTTTTTATAAAGTAGATGAACATACAAAACAAATGCCTAATATAAGATTAGTAACAGAGACATTGTCAATGTTATATGAATTAGATAATATTTTATTTGAAGAAGATCTTAAAACATTAGAGGATAGTAGAGATTATTGGTTTGATAGATATTCAAAACAAATAAGCGAACTTGAATAAAATTTTATGGTGCATTTGTGATAGCTGACAGAAGAACAAAAATTGTTGCTACAATTGGTCCTGCAACTAAATCTAAAACTTCTATCGAAAAACTAATAAGATCAGGTGTAAATGTTCTTAGACTAAATTTCTCTCATGGTACTCATGAAGAACACAAGAAAGTTATAAAATATACTAGAGAGTTATCGGAACATTTTGGTGCCCCAATTAGTATAATTCAAGATTTGCAAGGACCTAAAATAAGGGCAGGGATGATTCATAATGGAAAAATGGAATTAACAAAAGATAGCGAAGTACAAATATCATCCACTTTTAAAATAGGCAAGGGTAATCAAATACCTTCAGATTTTCCTAAAATTTATAGCGTATGTTCTGTGGGTGATAAAATATTAATTGATGATGGAATTATTGAATTAAAAATCACAAAAAAGAAAAATAAAATACTATATTGTAAAGTGATTCTTGAAGGAGTATTGACCAATAGAAAAGGCATAAATCTTCCAAATAGCAAAAACCTCGATTCTAATTTAACCAAAAAAGATATGTTGGATCTTAAGTTTGGACTATCTTGTAAAGTTGACTACGTAGCTTTAAGTTTCGTTAAAGATGCAGAAGATATAATAAGGTTAAAAAATATAATTAAAAAATCAAAATCACCAGAAACTAGAGTTATAGCAAAAATTGAAAGATTACAAGCGGTGGATAACCTTGATGAAATAGCTACATGTAGTGATGCCTTGATGGTTGCAAGAGGTGATTTATCTGTAGAAGTTGGGCAAAGCCACCTTCCATCTATCCAAAAACAAATAATAACTAGATCTAATTATCTGGGCAAACCAGTCATAACCGCAACACAAATGTTAGAAAGTATGATCAAAAAACCAAAGCCTACTAGAGCGGAAGTTACAGATGTTGCAAACGCAGTTTTAGATGGCACAGATTCAGTTATGCTAAGTGCGGAAACAGCAGTAGGTATGTATCCTAATAAATGCGTACAAACAATGAATGCTATTATTTTGGATGTGGAACAATCGATGTTAAAAAATTATTCTTTTAAAGATCATAAAAAAGATGAACAAACTGTAGCTCAATCTATTGCAGAAAGTGCATGTCTTATAGCCCTGAAAACAGGTGCAAAATCAATTGTATCACTAACCAATACAGGAAAAACATCTAGACTAATATCTTCATATAGACCTGGAGCTAAGATATTAGCTGCCACACATAAAAAACAAACTTTAAATAAATTAGAGCTAATGTGGGGTGTTCAAACTTTATTTTTAAAACCTTACTCAACTACTCAAGAAGCTATTTCTTTAATAAAAAATTTTTTGATTCAAAATTCAGTAGTAAAAAATGGGGATAATATAATTATAACCCTAGGTTTCCCATTACTTAAAACAGGCTCTACAAACTCAATTCAAATTTATAGTGTCAAGGAAGATAAAAAACCTCTACCAAAACATAAAAAACCACTTAGGTATCAATAATAATGAGCATCATGCATAAACCTAATAATGTTGAAAATAGCAACATGTATAGGTTTATGAAAAAACTAAATTTTAATAATTATAAAGATTTATATGAATACAGTATAGAACAAGATAAAAAGAAGGATTTTTTTTGGAAAGATGTTTTATTACACTTTAATGTAATCTTTGAAGGAGACTGCAATCATATCTATGATAAAAAAGCATTTATAGAATATAATTGGTTTCCAAAATTAAAACTAAATTTTGCAGAAAATTTATTAAATAACTGTAAGCATATTTATTTTGAACATGAATCTGGTAAAACAAAAACTCTAAATAAAAAAGAAATAGCTGGAATATCAGCAGCATTTCAACATTATATAAGTGATGTTATTTCTGAAAAAGACATAGTAGCAGCATATATGCCTAATATTCCTGAAACAGTTATAGCAATGCTTGGTACAACAGCATTAGGCGGTGTATTTAGTTCGATAAGCTGCGATTTTGGTGCAGAAGGAGTAATTAGTAGGTTTAAAAATCTAAAACCAAAAGTTTTAGTTGCTGCTGCATCATATACTTATAAGAACAAAGTATATTGTTTGAAAGAAAATATTGAAACTGTTTTAAGAGAAATTAAATCCATAAAAAAAATAATAATAGTAGATTTTCTAGGGTTTAACAACTGCAAAAACCTCGGGGATGAATGGAACTTTAAAACTTCAGTTAAAAAATTAAAATTTAATAGAGTAAATTTTAAAAATCCTTTGTATGTTATGTATTCATCAGGAACAACAGGAGATCCAAAATGTATTGTACATTCAGTAGGAGGAACATTACTACAACACATAAAAGAGCTAGGGCTTCATTGTGATATGAATAACGATAAAAATATTTTTTATTATACAACCTGTGGATGGATGATGTGGAACTGGCTTGTAAGTGGTTTATTTTTTGGAAATATAACTCTATATGAAGGAGCATGTGATAATTTTTTAACTTTTTTAGATATTATAAATAGAAAAAAAATAAACATTTTTGGCACAAGCCCAAAATTCTTAAAGGCTTTGGAAAAATCTGGATATAATAAAAATCTAAAATTAGATTCTCTAGAAACAATTTTATCTACCGGATCAGTACTACAAAATGAACAATATGATTTTGTATATGACAATATTAAAAAAGATGTGATCCTATCTAGTATATCAGGTGGAACAGATATTTTAGGATGTTTTATGCTAGGCAATCCAATTATACCAGTAAAAAGAGGTGAGATTACTTGTAAAGGATTAGGAATGGATATTGATGTTTTTGATGACAATGGAATGACAACAAACAAAAAAGGAGAACTAGTCTGTAGACAAAGCTTTCCATCTCAACCTATTTATTTTTTAAATGATCCTAAAAAGATAAAATATAAAGAAGCATATTTTTCCAAATACAAAGGTATTTGGAAGCATGGAGATTATGTACAAATTTCAAAAGATGGATATATTAGGATATTTGGAAGATCTGATTATATATTAAATCCTGGAGGAATTAGAATAGGCACTTCTGAAATTTATGGTGTTCTAGATTGTATAGAAGAAATAGTAGATAGTATTTGCATTGACTTTAAACAAACTTCAGAAATAATTCTATTTGTTATTTTAAATAAAAACATAGACCTAAATATTTTAAAACAAAATATAAAACAAAAACTTACAGCTAGACATGTTCCTAAATATATACACCAAGTTAATTATATACCTTACACAAAAAGCGGAAAAAAAATGGAAGCAGTAATTTCTAAAATATTTAATGAAAAACAAATAGAATACGAAGAAAAATTATCGGAATATTTTAAAATTGCAAGATCAATGATAACTCAGCAATAATACTCCAAGCATTCTAAAGGATAATTGTGATAAACCATAATAATGAAAATTTAATCTCAATTAAAGAAGCAGTGAAATTGGCAAATCATTTGTCAAAAAAACAGATTAGCCAATCTAATATTTCTTACCTTATACAATATGGAAGATTACAAAAATATAAACTTGGTAGATATACTTTTATAGATAAAAATGAACTTAAAAAGTACTATAAAAATATACCTATTAAAGAAAAATTATTAAAAAAAGAATTAGGAGAAAATTTAGATTTATCACTATCTTTTGCTAATTATACAGAAAGTGAAACAACCAAGCACGTACATAGGTTACACCCATACAAAGGTAAATTTATACCACAACTGGTAGAATATTTTTTAGATCCAAAAGCAAAATTTTTTAATAAAGGAGATATTATTATTGACCCTTTTTGTGGAAGTGGAACCACTATGGTACAGGCAAATGAATATGGAATAAATTGCTTGGGGATTGACATCTCTATATTCAATACAATTATTAGCAACACCAAGATACAAAATTATAACATTTATTTAGCTAAGAAAAAATTAGACAATTTAACACAACAATTGCAAAACTTTATCGAAACTAAGTCAGTAACTGATTTTAACATAGAGCTTTCAAAAAACTTACTTGAGTTCAACAAAAAGTATTTTCCCTCATATCAGTTCAAAAGAGATATTTTGGATAAAAAAATTGATGATGAAAGCTATGGACAAAATAAAGCAAAAGAATTTCTACAAACCTTTAAAAGACTTGTAAAAAAATATGATATAAAGCTAAATCAAAACAAGGTAACTGAAAATTTTCTAGATGCTTGGTTTCTAGCACCTATACGCAACGAAATTAACTTCATACTTCCTATGATATCATCTATTAAAGATGATAAACTGAAAAAATTAGCTATGATAATTTTAAGCAGAACTGTTAGATCATGCAGAGCAACCACTCATTCAGATTTAGGAACTCTTAAAAAAATAGTACACACCCCATACTACTGCAAAAAACATAGAAAAATGTGTGTGCCTGTATTATCTATTTTTAAAAAATGGAAACAGTATTGTAAAGATACAATAAAACGTCTTGAAGAATTTGAAAAATTAAAAACCAAAACTTACCAACATGCAATTACACAAGATAGCAGAACATTTGATATAAAGTGTCTTGAAAAAAACTATGAACTTTACAAATTGCTAAAAGAAAAAAAAGCTAGAGGAATTTTTACAAGCCCTCCGTACGTTGGGCTTATTGATTATCACAATCAACATGAATATTCTTATGATTTATTTAACTTAAAAAAAAGAGGGGATTTAGAAATAGGTCCTATGTGTAAAGGGCAGGGGAAACAAGCACAACAATCTTATATAGAAGATATTTCTAAGGTTTTTATAAACTGTAAAAAATTTATGCAAAAAGATTTTGATATATTTATAGTCGCTAATGATAAATATAATTTATATCCAAAAATTGCCGAACAAGCAGGGCTAAAAATTGTTCGTAGATATAAAAGGCCTGTACTAAACCGTATCGAAAAAAATAGAACACCATATAGTGAATATATATTTCATATGAAAAATATGAAATTAACATAGGTTCATTTACTTAAGATTCATTATTGAGTTTGTAAGATATCACTAAGTGCTCCAGAGCGATCCAACGCAGATAATTCTTGGAAACCTCCAACACATTTATCATTTATAAAAATCTGTGGCACAGTTTTCATGCCAGTCTTAGCCATTAAATCTGAAAACTGTTTTTGGTCATTATCTAAATTTATTTCTTCATACTTCTGGCCCTTACTTTTTAAAAGAGCCTTGGCTCTATCACAATATGGACAGTGCGTCTTAGTATAAACAACCACTTTCATTTAATACTCCCTAATATTATTTAATATACAACCTTATAGATATATTAAGAGTAAATCTAATAGATTAGAACAATAAATTCAAGTTTTTATTAAAGATTTGTCTTAAGTTTAAATAGGTTATATAAAAGAAGAAATGTATATTGTGATAGTTTCTATATGTGGTAGGGGACAGTGGCTGGCTCTAGAATTAAAACGTCTAGGGTATTATGTAATACTAGTTGATCTTGAACATGAAACTTTAAATTTTACATCAGAAGATATAGAACCTCCATTTGGAATTTTTAAAAATCATTTATTTGAATCATACATTGATAGGTTGGAAGATGAAAGTTCATTGCTACATGCTGAAAATGGCTTTACTATCTGGCTAAAAAACTCCAACTTAGAATTCAGAGGCTCAATCTCCAAATTCCAATTTAAGACTTTAAATATAAACAGAGAAACCATAGATTATATAAAAAACCCCAAGGAAAAACCTAAAGAATTTGATTTTAACCAAAATTGGTTAGCACACTTAGCTCACCAAATTAGCTCTACAACTTTTAAAACAAACATAAATGGCTTGAATGATGGTACACCTGCTAAACTATTTGATCCATTTTATTTTAGATTAAACTCTAGAAGAGGAATGTTGGATTTTAAAAATAAATTAAAAAAATCAGGCATAGAAATCTATAGCTCTATAGATGATTTAGATATATCAAGTAAAACTTTAAATATAAATAATAAATTTATTCAATATAAAGATTTAATATGGATGTTATCATCCTATGAAACTGATCAAATATTACCAAAACTAAGAGATAAAATTTTTACTACAGTAACTAAGCCTACATGGTATTGGATTAGATATAAAATTTATATTGAGCCTGAAGTTGCATATTCGCTTCCTTCTCATTTTGTAAATCTAAAAGATATTTACCTTCCATGGAGTTATGAAAATTTAATGATTGTACAAAAGACAGTTAATATAGGTGAGCTGAACTGTTGGCTACGACTTCCATCAAGGTATTCTGATAAAGACTATATGTTGTATGCTAACAAAATAAGACAAACTTTTTTAGAAAAAATAAATAAAAAAGTTAGAATTACAGGTGTACCCAAACAACAAAATTTGAATATTTTTCCTATCTACGACAAGAAATTATCAGTAAATACAAAAATTATTTTAGATTCTCCAGAAATTTGGGATAGCCTCAGCTGGAACGGGCAATGTATATCCAATATGAACACCATAGATGCAATCAATACAGCTAACCCATCAAACTCAACAGAACTTGGATAAAAACGTATTTTGTGTTATACTCAAGTTAGTTGAAAGATATTTTCTATGCTTAATTTAACAATAAAAATCATACTACCAAGTGCAGCTTGCCTTCTAGTTTTTAGTGCTATTTCTTATGCCAACACAAAATGCATTAGTGCATTAAGCAAAGAGGAAAAAATTTTGTATGATATTTTTTTTCCTACTTACGAGTCTTCTAATAGTAAAAAACTACCTCTATTAAAACTTCCCACTAATCCTAAAATTAGCAAACTTATTAGAGCTGTATATTCAGGTGATACACAAAAAGTTAAAAGAATTGTAAAAAGCGGCCGTATAGATATTAACGGGAGTCATATCGTTTTAGGATATACACCTTTGATCATGGCAGTAGGTGAAGGCCACTACGATATAGTAGATATTTTGCTCAACGCAGAAGGTATTGATGTTGATAAGCCTAATGAAGCTGGTATTACTCCTCTGATGGAAGCTGTAACAACCGACAGTAGTAACAATATAAAAATTGCAAAGACTCTGATTGAACACAAGACTGATGTAAATAAAAAAGACATACATGGATGGACAGCATTGATGTGGGCTGCTTATAGAGGTGAAAGTGAGATGGTAAAACTCTTAGTCAATGTGGAAGGAATAAATATTAATAGCACTAACAACGAAAAAGAAACCTCTCTAACTTTAGCTATTAACAACAATAATACTGAAGTAATAGAAATACTCCGCCAATACTAATATAAGCTGATCAAAAAGCATTTTTTACACCTATTGTAGGCCTGTTCATGCAATGATGCATAAATCGATATAAAATGGTAGCACACGTGTACACAAGATGCTACAACGAGGTCCGTAAATGATTATAAAAGTATTACCAGTTGTGCTGTTGTCCTTATTTGCTTGTAACCTTCTTGCTGATACGGAGTGTATTGATTCACTCAAAAAGCAACCTGAACTTATTAAAAGTTCGACCGTCGTTGCAATGATTCATTCTAGTAACTTAGCTAAAGTTCGTCCGTTATTCACTCATGCAGACAAAATAAATAAATTAGGATTAGAAGGTCACACGCCTCTCACTTGGGCAGCTTATATAGGTTCCTTGACTGCGGTAAAACATCTTATAAATTGGGGTGCGGATCCAAATATTACAGATCAAAATGAAGTAACTCCTCTAATGTACGCATCTGGAGCTGGAAAGACAAATGTAAAAATTGTCTCAAAACTACTAGAAGCTGGAGCTGATCCAAATGCTCAAGAATTGTCATATGGTCATACAGCATTAATGTTTGCAGCAATGGACATAAAGAATAATCCCAGAATAATACATAAACTTTTAAAAGCAGGAGCAGATCCCAATATTCTAGATAAACACAAACGAAATGCACTGATGTATGCTGTTGGATATAACAAACGTTTAAGTTCGATATTGCTGGTTAATGCAGGAACAGATATAGATTCTATGGATGAGGCAGGAAGGACAGCAATTACAACACTAAAAGACTTAAGTCGTCGTAGTACAATAATTGAAAACTATCTGCTAGGTAGAAAACTTAAATTAAATTACCATGAAATGAAAAAAGAATTGTCATCCGATAGGTAAAAAGTCACACTATCCTAAAAAGACCCAATACAGTGTATCTTATTGAGAACACAAGGCAAAAAATAGGGTTTTTATTGACACAAAAATTATTTAGATGCTATACCACAAAGCCTGGGGCATCTATTTTCTTAGACGGACCAAACAAAAATTAGTGATGGATTATTACAACTGATTATTTTGTACTGCCTTTGTGTAATGCATTTATGAGCTTCTGGTTTCTTGTGCTTGCACATGAGCTTTTTATATAAGGAAACAAAAATTTACATGACAAAAACACTACTAATTATACTAACCATGCTACTCTATAAAACTGCTTTTGCTAGTGAAGCTTGCCTTAAAGCATTAGGCCACGACTATACAGCTGTACGTTTGATCAAAGCAGTTAAATTTGGTGATTTAAAAAAAACCGAAACCATCTTAAATTATGGTTTTGACCCTAACTTTAAAGGGAAATCAGATATGACACCTTTGATGCATGCTACTAAAAAAAATAACCTACAAATAGTATCAACACTTATAAAGTTTGGAGCAGAGCTAGATACTACAGATGACCAAGGTAGAACTGCACTGATGCACGCTACCATCAACAATCGTCCTGACTTAGTCACGGAATTTATAAACCACAATGCAGATCTCAATATTCAAGACAAAGATGGATGGACGGCACTGATATATGCAGCTTCAGAAGGTAATGTAAAAACTATTCCTCAGCTTATAAGAGCAGGTGCAGACCCTGATATAAAAGATTTCATTCGTGGATGGACAGCACTAATGTACGCTGTTGCAGGAGATCGTATTATAATAACCTCCACTCTTATAGAATTGAATGCAGATCCAAATATTATAGATGACCAAGGTAGAACTGCACTAATGCATGCTGCTGGAGTAGGTCGCTTAAGAAGTGTGTCTATACTTATAGGAAAAGGAGAAGCTGACACAACAATTAAAGACAACCAAGGCTTGGATGTTTATAAATACGCTGAGTTTTATGGAAAACGTAGAATCTTAATATATCTTAAAAATAATATAAAAATATCTTTAACAATTTAAAGACAGTGCTAGTATACAAACGATCCATTTTAACTAAACATTTTTTGTAACAAAAATTAACAATTTTACAGCATGATCTTAAAAAGGTATAACTTTCTTTATAAAAATTATAAACTCTCTTATCAAATGACAATGCTTTCAAAAATTATTATAAACATACTAATTATTGTTACCTCCAACGTTGTGTTTGCAGGTACCGGCTCATGTATTAATGCATTGAAAATTGTCTCTGTAAATATTCCTATAAACATTATGCTGATTGGTGCAATTGTATCTCAAGACTTAGAGACAGCTCAAAGAATTATACATCTTGATAAAGGAAAAGAGATAAATCCTCAGTTCACAGACAACCGTGGTTTAACTGCATTAATGTATGCAGCCAGAAGAGATTATGCTGGCATTGTTTTACAACTTATAGGTCGAGGAGCACAACCAAATACTAAAGATCACTCAGGTATGACCGCACTGATGTATGCTGCCATGAATGACAACCTTATAACTGTAAGAATACTTTTGAGAGCAGGAGCTGATCCTGAGATTACAGAGAAAAGCAATTTAAACGCTTTAAGATTAGCACGAATATTCGATGCCAAAAGTGTTACTAGATATCTAAATTTATACAAAAAACACTTTAAAAAATCTTTAGATCATGAACATCATTTTAATTAACTCTATATAGCTGTAGAAAGACATTGAAATTATTATAATTGCAGCAGGTAATTCCACAAATGAATACCTAAAATAGTATAATAACTCTATATGAAACGATCAATTAAACCGATTATATTTATTCTATTAGGTTTGTTTGCATTAGAAGCATTAAGCAATGATGAACTTTATCAAAACGAGTGCATTCAGGCATTAGAGCCACCCAAGCCATCATATGGTAATACCATTGAGAATGTATTAAGAAACGAAAATGATGTCAATATAAATAGGCTACAAGCATTACTAGACACTGGAGTGGATCCAAATCAAACTTTTTCAACTGGTGAATCACCTATTGAATATGTATTAAAAGATAAAAATGGTGTTTATATAGATAGGTTACAAGCATTACTAGATTATGGAGCAGATCCAAATCAAACTTTTTCAACTGGTGAATCACCTATTGAATATGTAATACGATACCGACCTAATAACAAGGGTACGATAGAAATATTAAAACTATTGATAGATGCTGGAGCCGATGTAAACGAACCATTTTCAAATGGTATGCCACCTATTGAATATTTAATAAAATTCGCACTGGGATACGTACCTCTTCTTCAAATAGATAATCTAGTAAAACCAACAGTTAACCATGCTGCAATGATGCTAGATTTGTTTATAAAAGCTGGAGTTAACGTTCAGTTTCATTTACCACTGGAGAATGATAAATTTACTACGTTAAAAGCTCTATCCTGGATATCTGACTTTGAAAAGTATTCATTCACTCCTGGTAAACCTGCTACAATATCCTTATCTATTACAAAAGCTCAATTATTTGTATTTAGAAATACTGATGCCAACAGTAACGATTGGCACGGAATGAGTTTACTTGAAAGAAACATGAAAATAGGAACATTATTTGGATACCCTAATTCACCACGATTAGTTTGGATTGCAATACAAGTAGGAGCCGATGTAAACAAGCCTTTTTCAGATGGCAAATTGCCTCTTGAATATATGTTAAAATATGTAGAGCATTCTACAAATATGGTAAATCTAAGACTATTGATAGATGCTGGAGCCGATGTAAACAAGCCGTTTTCAAATGGTATGTCGTCTCTGGAATTCTTAGAATATCTGTATAGAACCAAATTAAGTACTGATTCTTTGTACATAAATAAATTAACTATGCTAATCGAAGCTGGAGCGGACCCAAATCAACCTTTTTCAGTTGGCGAGTTATCTGGTATATCACCTATTGAATACTTAGTAAGATTAAAATCCGAATACACGGAAAATTACTTACAAACTTTGAATGCATTAAATATACTGATTACAGCCGGAGCTGACACCGATAAGCCTTTTTTAAATGGAAATGATCAATCACTTATTGAATCCTTGCTAAGTTATTATGAAACTAAGATACATCTTAGCACTCCTATTCCTATTCCTCCTGATCAAATGGATAATATACATGAAATAAGCTCCTCAGAGAGTTATAGTTATTATGAAAATGCTACAGCGTTACAAAATATTAGTAATGCAATAATGACATTGGCATTGTTGATAAAACATATGACCAACGAGAACCTCTAGCTATCAATCGATACAATAAAAAGAACTTTATAAAATTTTTGCCTGTTTTATTTACATTTATCTGAGAATTCTCTTCATTTTTTACAACAAAACTAAGTTTTTATATAAAGATTTTGGCACTTTTTACAAGGTCTTTTTTTTTTTTTGATTTTTCTTAAACTATCTATGCTTTTTGCAGGTTTATGTTATAACAAAGCCCATATGCAATGTTTTACTCTATCTACTACTACCTTATTAATTGCTTTACTGTTGGCATCACCTGCATATGCCCAGCAAACTGATTATAAGCAATTTGGACAGTCGGCCATTGAAGAATTAGATTTTGATCCACATGCTGATCTATCAGATGCAGAATTAGTAGAGCATATTAAAGAAAAACATGGAACCTTAGGCAAACTAGCGGCTGGTGCTCTGTTTTTTTTAAGCCCTGTAAAAAAGGTTAAATTGCTCTCATTATTAGGATTAACTGCGTTGGGGACTATGGCTTGGGGTGATGACGATGCAGGAGGCCTAACTCAACCTGAAGAGGAGGAGGAAAAAGAACCTGATCCTCCAGCAACACCTTGTACTAGAAACGAACCTGGTTATTTTCAATTATCAGGCACTAATAACGAATGTATAAAGCTTCCAAGGGGAAATTTCTCATTTAATGAATCTAGTGATGCAGTTTTACCAGCCAGGGAAGAGGCAACAATTAAGATAGAGTTTGATTCTGAAATAGTATTTGTGAACGGTTCTCAATGGTCTGAATTAGGGGAAGAAGAAGTATTAGAGATGATAGAAGTTTCACATGAATTTTGGGATGACGTTACTATTCAAGACTACAAGCAAAGAATCAACATAGATAATTCAAATCAAAAAACAGTTATTACACTAGAAGCACCAAGAGAAATTTTACCCTATGGAGTAAAAATATACGGGTGGGCTTATTTCGGGAATTGGGCACTTAAGATAGGAAACTATGCAAAAAAGGTTGATGCTCAAAAAATAATTCAAAGTGATAATTTTGCTAATTATCTAGAATTAACAGAAGTAGAAAAAGATTTTATTGTATCAACATCCTGTAACAATGGCCCTTCTACTGGTTCGGGTGGGGAAAAAATGATTATGGACAAATTAGACTCAATAGAATCACAACCAGTTGTTTTAAAAAAAGCTGATCCAACAAAAACTTATTATATAGATGTAGGTTTTGTGGTTTCAGAAGCTATGTTAAGAAGGTCAAGTTTACATGAGTGGGATAGTCTTTTAAAACAACGTTATTTTCCCAAAGTTAATCAAATATTCCAAAACTCTGGAGTTAATGTAGAATTTAGAGTCAAGACTGTTAGACCTTTTTCAGAGTATAGAGAGCATCTTGCTTGCCCTGGCAACGTATCTTCTATAGATTTTTTAGGTCCGCATCTCTTCCTTTTGGCAGAGCTGGTTCCAGAAATTAGAAATGATCATGAGGTAGATCTAGTCTACGGGATTTTACAATCCCATAGCCGCCATGTTGGAAATTCATTGAGAAGGCTTAAAGATATGCCTGTTTCTATTGGTGCACGGTTTGGTTCTGTTAGTAGTTTAACTGATAGCGATCCTGGTAGCTTTATAGTAAACTTAACTCAACGGCTTGGGGAAAACCTAGGGCTTATGTATTGGCATGAACAGCATAGTCGTAGCAGAAGTCCTTTGAATTTTACAGGGTACGGTTTTGGACATCATGACTTCCCTTTGTCTACTATAATGAATGATTCTGACTTTGATTCATTGTTGTCTAGCAGAAGATGGATACCTTTATTCAGTGCTAATAAAAAAATGAGTAAGTTTGAAATATGTCAGAACGATGTTTTTAACGATATAGAGGATTTTGGTCTCTGTAACAACTGGCCGACTTATCTACCAGATTCAGAAAAACATTCGGTGGGCAGCTCTACAGCCAATTCTAGTGAGGCTTTGCAATACACAATAGAAGATGCATCTAATTATTCCAACTACTAGAGATTTTTACTTTTAGTTAGAGATTTTTACTTTTAGTTTTTTCTTAAGCTGTCTAGGTTTTTGTCCGTATTATGTTATAACGAAAAACAATATGCGATTTTTTACTCTATTTACATTATTAATCCCTTTATTGCTGGCAGCACCTGGATATGCCCAGCAAACTGACTATAAACAGTTCGGGCAGTCGGCTCTTGAAGAATTAGATATTGACCTAATGGGCTTAGATACTGATCTAGTAGATTTGGACATAACAAACCCCATTCAAGAAGAGCAAGGAAGGTTAGGCAAATTGGCTGCTGGTGCTCTGTTTTTTTTAAGTCCTGTAAGAAAAGTTAAATGGTTTTCAGCACTAGGGCTAGCTGCTTTGGGTATTGTAGCCTGTGATGATGCAGGGAATATAACATCAGTTGTAGATACACCAGAAGACATTAACACGGAGGAAAATATTGTAGCAGAAGCAGGCAGTGATAGAGCAACTGTGGCTCAAAATAACTTATGTCCAGAAGAGACTCATTTTCAGTTAGAAGGACCTAATGGGGCTTGTATAAGACTCCCAGAGATAAGTTATAGGTTTAATGAAACTACAAAACCTGTCTTGCCATTATATGGTGAGGCCACAATTTATATAACTTTTGATTCTGAAGTAGTGTTTTTAGATGAATCTGGATGGTCTGAATTAACTAAAGAGGCTCTTTTAGAAATGTTGGATATTCAACATGAATATTGGATTAATGATCTTATGAAGTCTTATGCAGACGGAATAGAAGTAAAAACCATAGACCAGAAAACGGTTATCACAATAGAAGCTCCTTTTGTCTACTCAAATGACGATAGAAACTATGGATGGTTTTGGTTTGGGAATTTTCTACTCACAGTAGGAAACTATGTAAAAAGAGATGATGTGCAAAAGGTACTTCAAAGTGCCAGCACTTCTGATTATCTACAAAGCGTGTACGATCAAAAGAGTTTCGCAACGTCCAAAACATGTGACTACAGACAAATTACTACATCTAGAATGATATACAAAAATCAACAAGAGGAAGAGGGGCAGCAACAACTTTCAGGGATGGAAATTGAAGATGACGAACAAAAGCAGTTACTGGAGTATCTAGAAAATGATCCAAATATCCAAGCTCAAATAATTTCATCTAGAAGGGCTGATCCAAACACAACGTACTATATTGATGTAGCGTTTATTCTTTCGGAAGATATTGTTTATTTAGATCGTTTTAAACAAAGGTTAGAGCGTATCTATATCCCTAGAGTTAATAGGATATTTCAAAACTCTGGAGTTAATGTAGAATTTAGAGTCACTTCGGTTGAACGGTTTTCAAAGTACAAAAGATACCTTGCCTGCTCCGAAAGACTTCTAAGTTTAGATGGATTAAGTGGTACGGAAGTGGTGGATATACTAAGAGAGGTAGCTCCAGTAATTAAAAAAGAGCATGAAGCAGACTTGGTTTATGCATTTCATAGGACTAGTAGTGGATATGCTTTTGGATATTTTAGAAGAACCAAAAATGAATCCGCAGGGCAGGCTGCACGGCTCAGTTCTGTGGCTGCAATTCACAGCAGGATCCCTACCGGTGGGTCTTTTGATGGTCATAATTATTTCATAACAAGACTTGCAAGAGCATTTGGTTACAACTTAGGTCTTAACAAAGAAGAACAAAATTCAGAGTATTATCCTGATCCTATTAACTTTACAGGGCACGGTCACGGATACAAAAGTTTGCACAATCTAAGACCTAATTACCGTACATATGTTGCTAGTATGATGGCGTCACCTAGTAATGTTTTAGGGCATCTTCCTTTATTTAGTTCCAATGAAAGTTTAACCAAGTCTGAAATATGCGAAAACGATCCTTTCATAAATCAAGGAAAAGGCGTGAATACAGGCTTTGGTTTTTGTCAAAGTCAACTGCCAGGATCGTATCGTATCCGTATAGGTGATTCTGTGGCTAATTCATCCGAAGCTCTGCAATACACTATCAAGGATGCTTCTACTTATTCTGACTATTCGCTACCTCCTGAAGACGAAGACTCCTAGATTCTCACGTAGTTCTCAGGGATGCCCATATTTTTATTGTTTTTATGCATAACCACTCTCTAAAAACAGAGATAAAAACTATTGAAGAAATGTGCAAATGTGACAGTTGACTATTGTACAATAATAATGTTCACATTTGTATCACTCTGATACAGACCAACTGCTAACCGACTATAGCACAGATGAAGTACAGATTTTTTAAAAACAAAGAAACTACAGTAGGTTAGATGCCATAATGTATCACTATGGGAAAAATAGATTACGAAGAAAGTTGTGATTATGTGATCTACTACCGGGTCTCAACCCAAAAACAGGGCAAAAGTGGACTAGGTCTAGCTGCCCAAAAAGAAGCCGTGAACAGCTTCATCACATCAGTTGGTAAAGCAAAAAAAATCAAAGAATTTATAGAAATAGAATCAGGAAAAAATAACGATAGACCAGAACTAAACGATGCCATTGAATATGCAAAAAAGACCCACTCTAGGTTACTTGTAGCAAAGTTAGACAGATTAAGCAGAGACCTACACTTTATCACAACATTAGAAAAATCAAACGTCGATTTTGTATGTGCGGATATGCCAGATGCCAATAAACTCACAATACATCTAATAGCATCCATAGCTCAACATGAAAGAGAATTAATCTCACAAAGAACTAGAGCCGCACTAAAACAAGCCAAAAAGAAGGGAGTACTACTAGGAGCCAGCAATCCAAAAATATATAGAGCACTTCAAGAATCCAATAAAAATGGAAATCCGCACCTAAAAAATAAAGCCCAAGATTTTGCAAAGAAAATGAAAGTAATTATAGAGCCACTGCTTAGGGCGAACATGAGCAAAACTGCCATAGTAGATCATCTAAATGCATGCGGCGTGCCCACAGCACAAAACTGCAAATGGGATAGAAAACAACTCTATAGAGTTATAGAAAAATGGTAAGTGCAAACATAACATCAAAAACTAATTTGTATATTGACTAAACTCTGATTGTAGATTTATTACATAGGCCAAATGATTTTATCTGATGCCACAATACGGACCTACTTAAAAGAACAAAAACTCATTATCGATCCAACAGAAGATAATCATATTCAACCCGCTTCTATTGACCTTAGGCTAGGTGGTCATTTCAAAATTTTTGACCATATCAACATACAAGAACTCAAGATGAGTGATCCGAACGTACAATTTAGAGAGTTTAATAAAGACATTTTTTATATAAAACCACAATCATTTATACTGGCCACCACTATAGAATATATAGAGCTTCCAGAAGATCTTACTGCGTTTGTAGAAGGCAGAAGCTCCATAGGTAGAATAGGCCTTTTTATCCAAAATGCTGGCTGGGTAGACCCTGGTTTCAAAGGACAAATTACACTAGAGTTGTTCAACGCAAATTCGGTACCTATAGAACTTGTAAAAGGCAGAAGAATATGCCAGCTTGTGTTTTGCAAAATGGATCAAAAAGCCTCAAAACCATACAGAGGAAAATATCAGGGCCAAAGGGGAGCTACTGTGTCCAAAATTTTTCAAGAAAAATAAAATATTGCATCAAAATCCAAAAATAAGTTAGACTCTTTAACTGTTATAAAACTAAAGCTCATGGGGGTAACAAATGAGACTATTTCTATCTTTAATTGTTATAGGTCTGTTTAGTGTTTCTTGTAAGACAACAGATACTAAAACTGCTAAGACTAACCACAAAGGCTGCCAAGTTGCACTTGCTGAAACTAAGAAAAGCGGCTGTGATGGTGAAACATGTGCCAAGTGCAAGAACAAAAGAAAAGTTGCAGGCAAAGAGGCATCTTGCGGTTGTCACAAGAAAAAAGACTCCTAAAAAAAAAGGTTGTCTTTTTAAACCGTACACAAAAAAGTGATTTTAAAAATGGTGCACCCTAGTAAGTGAGTTTGGAACGGCAATTTTTGAAGGCAACTCAAAAGCTTCCGAATTTACGAAAGAAATCGAAGTGCTCCAAATTGACATTCCCACCTGGGCCCATCTTTTTGGAATCGTCGAGGCTTGGGACAAAGCATGTTTCAAGTTATCAATGATATTATTGGAAGTTGTAGTATGTTAACCAAATATCATCGGTGCTAAATATCTTTTGTAGTTCCTTTGGTTTGAATTCCATATCTTGGTAAATTAATAGAACAGAAGCAATATGAAAGATTTTAAAGTATCTCGCATCGTTTTTTATTAGGAGATAATATAGTAGCTCGACTCATGGCCCTTGTAACACCTACTTGTAAGATTAGTCTGGATTGGTCAATATTTTTTTGATCACCTGGCTTCCTTACGAATCGTCCCTTATGAAGTCCTTCAAAGAGAAAAACCTCGTTGAATTGTTTTCCTTTGGATTTATGGATAGTCATTATATTAACCTCGAAAGGTTTTTTAATAGTGAAAGAGAAATGTTCTTTTTGAATTGCTTCACGAAAAGTTTTGCTGGCATCATGGTAGTATCCATATTTTCTCCATGACTGACTTAATACATCTCTTAAATGAGAACCACTATGTAA
This sequence comes from Bdellovibrionales bacterium, assembly GCA_965203875.1. Lineage (GTDB taxonomy): Bacteria > Bdellovibrionota > Bdellovibrionia > Bdellovibrionales > JAUICD01 > CBDANC01. The sequence continues at coordinate 1,097,511 of OZ241914.1, forward strand.
TAGCCTCACATATCTTGCGTCTTCCCTTATGTTTGTCAAAGGCTTTTCTGTAGCATTATTGAATAGCTCAAGATTGTTTGACCAATCATCCAAAGGATTACCTGTTAGTTTAGCACCGGCCCTTTCGTTTGAAATTTGCTCTATTTCTTTAAACAATTGGATTCTTCGGCTACCAGTAATTTTTTTATTCTTATTCAAAAATTTTTCTAAAGCTGTTGAAAGTGTTAAATCTACTCGAGGAGACTTGCTTCTTTTTAAGTGTGCTATCAGATGAATAATAATGTAATTTTTTATTTCTTCTGATGAATCAATCTTTTCTAGCAATTTTGCGAATAAGTGCCCTGCCAGTTCTGGGCCTTCAGAATCAATAGCAACATCATGTTCAACAGGTGGAAGTTCATCTTGTGAGGAAGAAAAATAGTTTGATGCCTGAAGAACTTGGCGTGTTGTAGGAAGAAGTATCGCAATAGACCAATTATCGGCACTCCTTAATCTTCCAATTCCTTCCATTGCTTTTGTCTTTAGACAATACATTTCATGACGGTTTTTTATACAAAAAGGATAAGAAATAACTTTAACATTATTGTATTCTTTGTCTTGATTTTCTCCCGTAATAAGATCGTTGCCAAATATATTTATATCGGTGTTTGAACTCCTGTTATTTTCGTTTTTAAAATCAAATTGTTCAGGGTTTAATTGCTTGATAAATTGTTCTACTCGAGCAGGATCAGCTCCTTTAAAATCATAAATTCTCTGGTTTGGGTCAGCAAGAGCAATAATTCTAGAGTTTTCACTTAATAATTTCACTATTTCCCATTGTTCAGTATCGGTATCTTGAAATTCATCAACAATAATGATGGGGTATGACTTTGAAATTATTCGCCTTAATTTTTTTGACTCTGAAATCAATTCTTTTGTTGAAGAAGCAAACAAATCAAATGCCAAACATCCTTCGCTTTCAAAGATTTCTTTAAGTTTGGCTCTTTTATCTTCTGATGTGATATTTGCTATTCTTACAGTTTCATCGGCAGGAGTCATTATTTTGAAAGGATAGTTTTTATTAATAAGATATCCATGACTCCTTAAAATACTCCAAAAGAAACCATGATAAGTATTGATTTCAACAAATTTTAAGGAATTTCTGTCTATACATTGAGAAGAGTTTTCAATAACCCTGGCAACAGTAGCTCTGGCAAAGCTTAAGAATAAAATTTTTTGGCCATATGATAACGACTCTATCTCTTTTTTGGCTTTTATTAAAGCAATTGTAGTTTTCCCTGAACCAGGACCACCTAAAACGATCAAATGATTGGAAGATAAAAGTAGTTTTTTTCGTTCTTTGCATATTCTAATGGCCATTACTATCTTCTACAAGACTTCGATGATTGGTAGCAGGCTCTTGCTGGACTATATTTTTTATTTTTTTAATAGTATCTTTTATAAACTGTGGAATTTCGTCTAAATCGCATACCTCTAATAAATTGGCTATGCTTCCAGAACCTTTTGACCAATCAAAGTATTTACTTAACGAATTTTTTATATCACCTTCACTACTGGATTCATCAGGGACCATATGAGATAGGTGACTAGGCCAATTCTTCTCAGAGACAATACTAATAGCAAATCGCTTCAGCGTTTGAGAAGGAATTTTTGTGAGAACAATGTTTTCAAGTCCTTTTGTAGGAGATTCAAACGGATGACATATATTATCTTTTATTAAGCCTCCTTGAGGCTCATTTTGTTTATCATATATAGCAAAAGTTGTTTTTCCTAGTTCATTTAAATGTGACCCAATGTTAGCTATTTGTGAATCACTTTCTGCATCAATAATAGCTACTCCAAGAGCTTCAAGACTAGAGTATTCTTTACTATTTAGTTCATACAATCGACGAGCAGCAGCAGGGATTGCATCGTATTCAGTTCTCCCTTCAACTATTAAAACTTTATTAGCTAATAATGCTTCACAATATTTTTTTCTAAATTCTTGCTTGTAATTCTTTCTTTTTATTTTTGTCGGAAATGTAGCAGGTTTTGATTCGATAGAGCCAAGTTTGTTCGTAAGAACAATAATTTCCGAAGGATCAAACTCTTCCAACACATAAGGACTATGAGATGTAAAAAGGGCTTGAGTTGATTTTGTTCTAATACTATTAATTATCATTTTTTGAGTATGTGGTGGAATTGCTATTTCTGGCTCTTCCATAGCAAAGATTACATTTTGCTTTAGATTTGCAATTATGGACAGCATTGAAAGGACAAGCATATTAACTGTTCCAGCTCCTTGCTTTTTAAACGGAGCAGTATGCTTCTTACCTTTTATGTTTTCTACTCCAGTTTCCATAAAAACATTTAACACCTTTCGCAGTCCTTCTCTTGTCAAGTCAGAAACCTGCACTTGAGGTTTTGTTCCCCAGTCAGAAGTAACTAATAAGTCTAATTCTTTTTGCACATTAGACAATATACTGGTCACTCCTGATTCAGAGTTGTCGGCAACAGAAATTTCTCTTAATTTTTTCAGAACCTCTTCCCACATATTAAGTTTGACTTCATTTAGATTTAAAATAATATCTAGCAATGAACCTCTCTCTAAACTTAATGCTCTTGAGCCTGTCCTAAGAGTCCTCAAAAACAGAAATCCACACATTCTCTTATCTTTTGAATTAAATGGACTTTTTTCTCCATCATCTCTTAAAGGATGCTGAAAATATGTATCTCCAATAAAATCATCTTCCTCTTTGTCATATTTTCCTTCAAAAGAAAAACGAATAGCTGATGAGACATTACCCTCATCTGTAGATTTGGGAGGAGGACCATCCAAAAAACAATTTTTATTTGCATCCCACCATTGAAGATGGTTTTTAAAATATATCTCTTGATCTTCGTTTAAATCCACTATTATTAATTCAATATTAATTTCGACTGGTCTTTTTTCTAAATTTAAATAGTCGCCAGCAAAAAAATCGTGTTCATCAATAATTGGCTTTTTTCTTATTCTCTCTGGACCAAGAACAAGATCAATTGCTTCAAGAATTGTTGATTTTCCTACGTTGTTATCGCCAACTAAAACTCCATGTCTCGGCAAGTCAATTTCAGCGTTTTTAATCCCTCTAAAATTTTTTATGATGACCTTATTTATTTTCACAAAGGATAACTCTCTGGTGCTGAAAAATGGTGCCTGAGGCCAGACTTGAACTGGCACGATCAGTAACGATCTCAGGATTTTAAGTCCTGTGCGTCTACCAATTCCGCCACTCAGGCAACCTACAAAACACAACCATTTTTTTAAAATCATATCAATATATAATATATTGCGACTAGCTAATAAAGATGCTAGCTTTGGCCAGTAATGCAGTTACTCTCCCTGACAATATCCAAATTTATCTACGAAATTAGCGACTTTTTTACCGGAACCAACAGACAAAAAAATCTAGCTGCAATACTAAAAATAGGCATACCCTTTTATATTTTTGAATATGTAGTATACAGAATGATGGGAACGGAATTTAAAGCAATCCCCGCAATATCCGATTATTTTATTGGATTTATCCTATTTAATACCATAATAATTTTCCTAATCAAAAAAAATAGAGTTAATAGAGAAACCGTAGATACATCCAGTAATCAATCTGGTTCTACAAATTTAAGTTTATCGGAATATTTAAAAAAACATCTTTTTAGAGTGACGTGGGATACAATCAGAACTACGATATTCATTGTAGTAGGATTTATCCTACTAATTATACCTGGAGTATACCTTGTGGCTAAATTGTTCTTAGCACCAATAGCTGCACAAGATGATGATATAAAAGAGGATACACTTAAATACTCCTACACAATTACTACAGGACACTTTTTTTCACTGATATTTTTAATTTTTGCTTTTGTAATAATATACGCCACTGGGCTGGGTATGCTGGACTTGCTATTTTCAGATGATACAAACGAGCCAACCGTCCCATATATGCTACTTTTTCCTGCATTTGAACTAATTTTTGGTGCAATTGTTGCATTTGTCAGTTTTAGTGTATACGAAACACTTAAAGAACATGAGTTTAATTTTTAATAGAAAAGAAATAGTACATCAAGATCAAGGTTTAACATTCGACGATGTGCTAATTGTACCAACGAAATCTAATGTAAGATCCAGAAAGAATCCAAATTTATCTTCTGAAATTATAAAAGGACTTGTTACAGATATACCTATCATTAGTTCCAACATGGACACCATAACTGAATCAAATATGTTGGTAGCAATGAATGAAGTAGGCGGTTTTGGCATACTCCACCGTTTCATGAGTATTGAAAATCAACTAGATGAAATTAAAAAAGCTACCTTGGCTGGAGTCAAAACAATAGGAGCTAGCATAGGGGTAAACGCCGATTGGAAAAAAAGAGCAGATGCATTAGTAAAGGCCAAAGTAAAAGTACTAACCGTAGACATAGCCCATGGGCATTCAATTTCCATGCTAGATACCATCAAATACTTAAAAGACAATTACCCGGATATAAAAGTAGTATCAGGTAACGTAGCTACAGCAGAAGGCACATATGATCTAATAGAGGCAGGCAGTGATGCTGTTAAAGTAGGAATAGGCCCAGGTTCTATATGCACCACCAGAATTATAACAGGATGTGGAATACCACAATTAACCGCAATTGCAATATGTAAAGAAGCCTCAGGAGATATTCCTTTGATCGCAGATGGTGGACTTAGAACATCTGGAGATGTCGTAAAAGCCCTGGCAGCTGGAGCCAACTGTGTAATGTTAGGAAGCCTGATTGCAGGAACTATTGAAACTCCTGGGGAAATAAAGCATGGGAAAAAACAATACAGAGGAATGGCATCTAAAGATGCACAAGTTTCTTGGCGTGGAGAATTACCTCAAGGCATGGCACCAGAAGGAGAGGCCACATTTGTCCCCGTCAAAGGACATTTAAAAGATGTAATATATGAGTTGTGCGGAGGTATAAGAAGCGGAATGAGTTATCTAAACGCACTAACCATAGATGAACTTAGAAAAAACGCCAGGTTTATTAGAACTTCAGCAAATAGTGTTTACGAAAATAGTGCACACGGAGTAAGGCACAACTCATTTCCTATCTAACTAGCTATCTATTATATCTATCTGACCGGAGTCAGCAACCACCCTTTCTCTTAATGATTTTCTTCGTTTCTTTCTACGCTTTTTTCTTTTGTAGTTTATATGTAAGGCCCTATAGATCCTTTCCCACATAATTCTGCTCTGCTCTTTTTTATTGTTGGCATATAGCCACGTGCACGCAATGACTATCAACACAAGGCCAATAAAATAATTATAACTTAAACTTTCCTTAAAGAAAAATAGTCCAAAACTAATAGATATCAATATGGTCAGGTTTATAGCCTGACTGGCTATCATAAGAGGCACTAGCTTTAAACCTCTAGTGAACAACGCCTGTCCAATTGAACCCAGAACACCAATACCCAATAAAATAAGCCACTCAAACCACCCTTCTGGAAGCCTAAAGGTTGAAATAAACGGCAACATGGTTACGCATATGAAGATAGAAAAATATAATACAATCTGCTCCGGATGATAGACCCTAGATATGTGATGAAGTGCTACAAATACAATGGTCAAAAATATGACACCTATAATTCCCCAAATGGCATTTTGATTAAACATACCCATTTCAGGTTTAAGCAGTATCACCACTCCCAAAAATCCTACAACCACCAAAAACCAAGATACCTTCTTAGGCTTAGGCACCCCTAAAAGAATTAACAACACCGTCATAAACAGAGGAGTTGTGGAGTTAATTGTTACAGCATCACTTAAAGTTAATACCCTTAAACTCTTAAAATAAGCCAACATTGATATTAACCCAGCAACGCATCTGATATATATACCAATGGGTCTTTTTACAAATGGCTCGACCCTTAAAAATTTTAAGTATGAGTATGCCCAAATGGCATTAACCAAGCCTCTTATAATGGTTACCTGGTAGAGCGAAAAAATATTGTCACTTGCTTTTACACACACGAATACCAAAGAAAAGCAAATCGAACTGATTAAAATATAACAGATGCCTAAAAGCATGGTGTATGATACAGTTTGGTTGAAGTTGAACCAATTAATTTTATTTTCTGGTCTAGTTTTATAGGTGACTATTTTTATAAAAACTAATAGTATCGTTTCGTCCTACATAGACTTATAAGAGGTGTTTATGATTTTTGATAAAATTGCGGATCATGGAGAACATGAACAAGTAGTGTTTTGTCACAACAAAGAGGTTGGCTTAAAATCTATAATCGCAATCCATAGTACAACTCTTGGACCTGCGTTAGGTGGTGTTCGGTTTTGGGATTATAATTCTGACGAAGAAGCTATGACCGATGTTCTGCGTTTATCAAGAGGTATGACATACAAGGCAGCTGCTTCAGGGCTCAATTTAGGTGGTGGTAAAGCTGTAATAATTGGAGACAGAACTAAACTTAACTCAGAATTAGTATTCAGAGCCTTTGGCCAATTTGTAAACTCTTTAAATGGCAGATATATCACTGCAGAAGACGTAGGTACTCGTGTTGAAGATATGGAAAATGTCTATGTCGAAACGCCTTGGGTTACTGGGATTTCTATGGAACTTGGAGGCTCAGGTGATCCTAGCCCATACACTGCAAGAGGAGTTTTAAAGGGAATAGAGGCCAGCGTATTTTTTAAACATAACCAAGTGAACCTGCAAGATATGACCGTAGCAATTCAAGGTGTAGGACACGTAGGTTCACATTTGGCAGATCACCTACACAAATTAGGTGCAAAGTTAATTGTCTCCGATATAGATGAAGCAAAAGCTCTAGCTGTTGCCAAAAAAACAAACGCAAAAGTTGTATCTACAGATAAGATTTTATTTTCAGAATGTGATGTACTAGCACCTTGTGCCTTAGGTGCACTGTTTGATGATAAGACCATATCCAAACTAAAGACCAAGATAATAGCAGGAGGAGCTAATAATCAGTTGGTTGAAGAAAAGCATGGAAATGCCCTGGTAGAAAGAGGAATTTTATATGCACCAGACTACATAGTAAATGCTGGTGGGCTTATGAATGTGTTTGTGGAGCTAGAAGGTTATTCTAAAAAACGTGCCTTAGAACATGTAAATAGAATCTATGATAGCATTCTTACAATATATAAAATTGCCAAAGATAAAAATTGCTCAACCAATGATGCTGCTAATACACTGGCAAAAAATAGAATCAAAGCTGTAGGAAGCTTAAATCAAGGTAGAATAATAAAAGATCAAAAGATATCTAAAAAGCCATAGATTACATTCTACTTGGGATAGGAATACCCAATATATCTGCACCCTTACTTAAAACTGTTTCTATATAGTGTACCAAAGTCACCCTGCTATCTTTTAGTCTATCGTCTTCGCACAGAATCTTTTTAGCACCATAGAATTGATTAAATAGCTTACAAATTTTTAATAAATACTGAGCCAGTATATGTGGTTTAAGATTAGACCAAGAATTATCTAAAATTTCATCAAAAGATAAAAGATGTAACACTAGATTATGTTCGATATCATTAGTATCTAATTGTGATAAATTAGGTTTATGTTTGGACAGAATACTTCTGCACCTAATTATTGAATATTGAACATAAGGACCACTATCTCCATTGAAATCCAAAACTTTATCCCAGGAAAAATCCACATTTTTTACCCTGTCATTCACTAAATCATTGAACAAAATAGCACCTATCCCAACACTACGAGCGATTTCTTTATCAGATAGGTTGGGATTTTTTTCTTCTAATTTTTTTTGAGATATCTCAATGGCTTTTTCTAAAACATCAGACATAAAGATCACATTACCTTTTCTAGTAGACATTTTTGTATCTTTAAATCTATAGAGGCCAAAAGATACATGATGACAGTTTTTTACCCACTTACACCCTGCCCTATCCAAAACACCGAATATTTGTTTAAAATGAAGGCTTTGATCAGAACCTACCACATATAATAGTATATCGCCTTCTAATTTATCTCTTCTATAAAGTGCACTGGCTATATCTCTTGTGGCATATAAAGAAGAGCCATCAGATTTTTTTACTATACACGGAGGTAAATTATCAGAGACTTCTACAACATAAGCTCCCTGACTTTTTACCACCAGATTTTTTTTATCTAAGAACTCATAGGCCGAATTAATTTTGTCATTATAGAAGGATTCTCCTTGAGTTAGATCAAATTTAACACCTAGAAGATCATATATTTTTTGATTCTCTTCATTTGTAATTTTGATAAAATATTTCCATAGCGATATTGCCTCTTCATTGCCTGATTCTAGTTTTTTAAAATATTTGATAGCTTCTTTATCCAAACTAGGATCGTTCTTAGATTCTTTGTGAAATCTGACATATATCTCATATAAGCTTTCGAATGGGTTTTTAAAATCATAGTCAGTTTTCCACTTTAGATAGCCGCACATTAATTTTCCAAACTGCACGCCCCAGTCACCTAAGTAATTTAACCCAATAACTTCCAATCCTTGCGATCTAGCTAGGTTACAAAGTGCATTTCCAATAACTGTTGATCTTAGGTGTCCAATACTAAGTGGCTTTGCAACATTGGGAGATGAATAATCAACTATAACTTTTTTAGTTTTTGTAGAAAGTTTTTTAGAAGTTTTATTTTTTATAGAGTCATTCAAAGTTTCAAGTAAAAACTCTGATTTAAATTTGAAGTTAATAAAACCTCCTATATAGGTAACTTCATGTAAATTTGATTTGAATAAATGGTCACTTTTATTAATTTTATCCACAACATCTTTTGAAAAATCCTTTGGGTTTTTAGAAAATTTAAAAACTTTTAGAGCAATGTCAGCGTGAGGTGGTTTTAGCTCCAACATGGATATAATATCCTGTAAATTTGCCTCTACACCAATGTCTAGAATGAATTGTGCTAAACGGGACTTGATATTTTTTAACATATTCTAATTTTGGTTAAATGCTATGAGTTGAGTTTTGAATTTAGTTACATCTTCACCAAAGAAAAACTCTCCATCAAAAATAGCACCTTTAACATCTATTTGGAGTTTATAATACCCTGTGGATAAATTCCATTGATCTAACCTCAACATTGCGGTTGCATCATCATCCAAATTTAGATCAAACTCATGATAAAATATATTTTTACTTAAAATTTGATTTTTTTTGCTGCTTAAAATTAGTTTAATCTTCTGGTTTTCGGCATTAGGAACTAGTATATCTAGTTGGTTTCCTTCCTGAGCTGTGTGATAAATTACATTATTTAGCTTAGTTTGTGAAGAGATAGGTTGGGCTATCATTAACAGCAAAACTACCAGGCATTTATTTATAACTTGGGTTTTTGAATTTTTCATAGTTTTGCTTTGGCTTTCATTATTTTTGTCAGTTAGAGGTTTGTTAAATGACTGAGTGTTGCCTACAAAGTTACAAAATTGCTCGCACAAATCTACGGTTCCAGCTTCTTTTGGTATGTCTTGTAAATCATCATGGTATAATACACTATCCAATAACTCTTCGTTGCTTACATCACCTATGTCGTCATCATCTTGTATTTTTACACAAAGCTTAGTTTTATTGTCTGGGTCTATAATTTCATGTACAGGTTTGAAAGAAACCATCCCCTTTTGCCAAATATAATCTTGAAATTCAATTTCACCGCTATGTATTTTTTCTAAAACCATGTCCATAGAATAAGGACCTAATTGCCTGTTCTTATCAGCTTTTAAAATGACAAAATCTTTGATCACCTCAAACGAGCTAGGATCAGTTTTACAAGTAACATCCAAAAATTCCTCTATCTCTCCGACTTTAATCCACCTATTTGAACCGTCTTTGTACACCAGATCATCTTTTGAGATCTGATTGGTCTGTATTTGAAACTTGATTTGTGAAAAAGAAAATGGTCCTATAGTCTTACCAAATTTATAGTGATACCAGTTCTGCTGCATTTAAATACCCTAGACTTTTCATTCTTTTATAATTTTACAAAGTAAAGCTCAAGCTGAGCCTGATAAAACTAATTTTTGGTCCTATAAAGAAAGGTAGACAAAATTCAAAAAAACACATAAAAACTTCTTTTAACAAAAGGCAAAAGCAATGACAGCTAAACTGTTCTATATCACCCAAATAGCCTCAATGATAAATATGGCCTACTTAAGCTATATACACTACAACGTGAAATTTGGTTCAATGTCTAAGAGCCTTTGTAACATAAACGATTTTATCAACTGTGACTTAGTAAATACCAGTTTATACTCACTATTTTTGAACGTGCCAGTCAGTTTATGGAGCTTAATATTAAACTTCGTATTGCTCATTTTTGGATTCAAAGGGTTATCACAGCTTACTACTGATGCAGCTAAAAGAGCTGCATTTTTATCCGTTTCCATCATGATTGCTGCGTTTTCAGTTTTAGGATCGATAGTGATGGCTTGGATTTCTTTTGTCATTATAAAGGGAGTATGTCTGTTTTGTATCCTGGCATACATATTATCCATCTTGTCTTTGGTACTATTAACTATAAATAAACCCTTTAAACTTAATAAGATATTGGAAAATGTTAGAGCAAATAAATGTTTAATTAAAGTTTCTATATACATAGGCATAGGTTTTGTTTTGGGCTTTGTTGTTAATGACGTTGTGAAAAAAAATATGTTAGGTAGACAGATAAAGACTTTTAAATTTTCTCTTATGAATTGGCAAACAGCTAAGCGACATAATTTTGACACCACAGGTGCACTAAAACTAGCTTCTAATAAAAACCCTAAGATGACTATTGTGGAGTTTGCTGATTTTCAGTGTATTCACTGTAAAAATGCCTCAGGGCCTATCAAAAACTTTGCCCAGTCTAAACAAGACGTGCATTTAGTATTTATGCCATATCCTTTAGATGGTATCTGTAACGAAACTATCCCCGCTGCTAGAGATGGTGCCTCTTGTAAATTTGCCTACGCAACTCATTGTGCAAATCAACAAGATAAAGGCTGGCAAATGCATGATTATTTATTTGAAGATTTTGGTAAAATTAAGACAGATGAGCTTTCGGATAGAGCAGCAAAATTTGGATTAGATCAAAGTTTATTCAATCTTTGTATGGAATCACCTGATACGAAAACTGCCATAATGAACCTTGCAAAGCAGGCAGATGCAGCTGGAATTGCTGGCACACCAGCTGTGTATGTTAATGGCAAAAAATTAGACGGTGGAGCGAGCTGGTTTATGCTAGATAAAGTTTATGACACTCTTTAGTCGGCCCAAGGTCCTGTATAACTTAAGCATTGTACTTTTCTATGTATTAAGGTTAGGCTTTTTCTTGAGGAAAAAGTTTTGGAACAGATTGCCACAGTAGAGACCTTAATCCAACAGAACAAGACGCTTGCTTGCAAGGTTGTAGCACACTCAAAAAAAGTCAGCTCGCTTTGTGAAGTCAATTCGGATTTAAAAAAATTAAGCTCAAATTTGATTCAAGAAAACGATAACTTGAAAATTGACAATAAAGACCAAAAAGTAAAAATTAATACACTTACACAACAAATAAATGAACTTCAAAACAAACTATCCAATGCCCAGAGTAATTTTGCGGTTATGTATTCAGAATGTAAAAAAAATGACATAAACAAAGAATTTTTGTTACTGAAAAGATACTACAGAAGGGTAAATAAATGGATCAAACCTTATATGAAAAGAATAAATGATAAAAATAAAACTTTAGAATCTAAAGCCGCACTAAATTTAGAAAAAATAACTGATCTAAAACAAAATATAAATTCGATGACCAAATATATAAAGGAAGCTTCCATAGAAAAAAAAGAAGAGTTGCAAAAACTGGAAGCATCATTGAGTAAAAAAAACAGTATGCTGCAAGAAGACAACACTAGATTGAAATCAGAGCTTAGTATTCTGCAAAAAGATGTGAATAAAAAATCAGAAAGCATCAAGGGCTATGTAGAACAAATAGCCATATTAAAAAATAACCTTATAAAAATATACAGACAATAGACACTTGCACTTTATGTATACTTAATATACCATACTTTAATATCTTTAGGAGGGGTGATGGTTAGAACTATATGCCTTTTATTTCTTTTTTTAAATGTATCTTGTGCTACTGGCGTAAGCAAAAAGGACCTGGCTTTAGACCTTCAAATTTCAAATGCAATAAAAAGCTACGATTTAGTAAAGCTGGCCAATCTTTTGGAATATGGCCTGGAGGATGGTGCACGAAATCCGCAGTCTGAAAATACTACTTCAAATAAAACAGATAATGATCTATCAAACATTACGGACAATAAAGAAAAAATTCAAAGTCCTAAACAAGCTGAAATAGCGGCTGCTCCTGCTGCAGAGCAAAGTAATGAAAAAAAGGAGCTAATTAAAAAACCTCTTGATCCAAGTGATTATATCTCTCCTCTGCATTGGGCTGTGCAGGTTGGAAGTTTGAATGCTTTAAATATGTTGATTAAACATAAAATGTATAGTGTAAATACCTCTACCACTTCCGGTAGAACACCTTTGCATTGGGCTTCACAAAATTTTAATATGGACATAATAAAACTGTTATCCGATAGTGGAGCTAAAATAAACGCTGTGGACAACTTTGGAATAGCTCCCATACACATAACATCGCATCTAGGTTATCAAGATGCCACAACTTACTTTATCGAAAAAGGTGCAAACTTAAATCTACGTGATAAAAAAGGAAAAACTTCTTTGCACTGGGCAGCTGGAAGCGGTCATGCAGAGACAACTAAAATACTGCTTGTAAATGGCTCTGATGTGAATGCTAAAGACAAGGAAGGTTGGACACCTTTACATGATGCAATTTCTAATAGCCGTAGTAATGTGGTACCTACCTTGCTGGATAACAAAGCTATATATCTAGAGACAAAAACTAACTATGGAGAAACAGCCTTGCATTTTGCTGCTTCAAACGGAGATCCTACCATATTAGTAGGAATGATCGAAGCCGGAGCTAATATCACACAAAGAGATGAGGCTGGTAAAACTGTTTTACATAAATCAGCAAGGCATGATATGTCTGATGCAGCCGACATTTTTATCAAGAGCGATGTTGATGTAAATGCAAAGGATAAAAATTTACTAACCCCTTTGCACGAGGCGGTCTTATCTCAAAGCTTGGACGTAGCAACTAGGTTAATTCAAGCTGGTGCAGATTTAGTGGCCGAAGATAAATGGGGTAGGACTCCATTGGATATAGCTAAAAGACATGGCAAAAAAGACATGATCAACCTGATTGAAAAAGCTAGCAAGTAGCTTCAAATTCAGTCAAGGTTTTAACAGACCTGCACCATTTGAATTGATTGGTATAGTTGACAACAAACTTTGTTTCATTGCTTACTTCAACTTCGTAGCTGCCACACATTATGATATATTTAATCCATGCTGGCTGATGATAGTATAGTCTTATGTTACCTACAAATTTGTTAATTCTGGGTTTTAGTTCCTGTGTATATGTTCTGTTATCAGCTAGAGTTACTTTTGCAAAAATTCTCTCCGTTAAATGCAGATTAACCCCTTTAAGCTCTATCTCTGCTACGACAATTTCACCTTTGAATTTGGTTGAATCTATAAACAAAGGATTACTTTTCACTTAAGCAATTCCTTAGATAATTCATTATAAGCAACAGCCGCTTTATTTGATGGTGAATAGTCAATTATGGGAACGTGAGCGTGGTGTGCTTCTTCGACCGCAATGGCATCTGGGATATAGTCTTCAAAAACCTTAATCCCGTAAGCTTCTTTTATTTGATCAATTACCTTGGTTGCAATTTTTCTTTGCTTATACCTGGTTATGACAATGCCTTTTACAGCGATTCTGTGCCCGAGACCCATTTTTAGATTATTTATAGTCTGTAGTATTAGATCTATTCCTTTGGCAGAGAAGTATTCAGGGCATATAGGTATAATGACTTCTTTTGATGCCATAAGAGCATTAACTGTTATCAAACCCAAACTGGGAGGACAGTCTATAATAATAGTGTCGTAATTCTTTTTTATTGGATCCAATTTTTTCTTTAACAAACGCTCCCTACCATAGTGAGTTGCGATCTGAATATCCAAGCCTGAGAGCATAATCTCTGAAGGGATTATATCAAAACCAAATTTCTGTGAGCTAATAATAGCTTTATCAGGCGATAGCTTGTTGACCAAAACATCATAAATGGTGTGTTCGAATTCATCATCTCCAAAGACAGCTTTTGTTGCAGATGACTGCGGATCTAAATCAATCATCAAAACTTTTATATTTTGTTTTGCCCAGGAAGCCGCTACGTTCACAGTAGTAGTTGTCTTAGCCACTCCACCCTTTTGATTGATAACTGAAAAAATCATATACAATATGTTATGCTACATATGACAATGCTGCAATAGTGCAGAGCACATTTAAGGTCTTTAGATTTGATCTAAAGTTACTGGCTAAAAGCCTAGGTTTGTAGTTAGCTCAATGTTGCGAGACTAATACATCATCATGTAAAACATCATATTACTTGATGATGAGAGTGCACCTAAAGCAAAGAGTGCATCATTAAGTTTATGCTGGTATTCTTCATCATTCACCTTCTTTTCAACTGTCTCTGCTACATGATAAGCATGTCCTGCTGCATAAGAACCAAATAACCACAGACCAGTACCGGCAATATGTGCATAATCTAACGTTGTAGCGACCGCTCTACTAAACCAAGAAGAAGATGAAGATGCAGTGCCATCTCTACGACTACGTGAAAACTCCTTTATTTTGTCTAACATTTCAGGAAAATTAAAAGAGCGTAAAGGAGTACCTACAAACTCCTCAAACTCTTGTGCAATAGTTTCTGGTTTTGCACCTTTGAGCTGATTTAAACTTTCACAAAGATCATCATGAACGTTGTTAGAACATAGATTTTGTTTAAAAGCATCTAAACTGTTTGAGCAATCAGAAGAAGCAGATTCTAACAACAATCTTTGAGTCAAACTTCTGCCCTGAGAGTCTTTTTCTTGCATCATATTCATAATCTGTTCACCACCATATTCGCCAACTCGAATTCTAGATTGAATACTAGCAAGCACAGGACAATCTTGCATCACCAAAAATGCACTAGCATTAATACTAGCCATAGCAGCACTAGCAATATTTCTACTACCTGCAGCAGACACAACTTCCGTAGGTTTTTTACTAACAGTATTGCATGATACAAAAAACAAACATGAAAACAGTACGCAAGATGGCTTATATAAAGCTGAGTAAATAAACTGTCTAAAAAACATCTTATCCTCCTTGTTAAAGACCTGTTAAAGATTTAACAGCTAATAAAAGCTGATCAAAAAATATGCTACCCCCCCCCCCCCCCAATTTTTGTCAACTATCTATTTGGTTCATGACAACTTGTTGGAATATACTCCTAATGCTGCACTAGCTTTTTAATAAGCATGCTAATAGTATCCAAATTTAATCTATCAAATCTGTGTTGAATTTGAACCTACGATTTTTACCATTCCACTAGCAAAATTTTTGATAAACTTTTAAACATCTTTAGCTCTGATATCGCTTATTAACTTATACAGTTTGGAAGTACTAAGATCTGTCCTCTTTTTTAATTCCTTAGCCAAAGACTTAGTCGCCTTATCACTTTTAAGCACAATTTGCTCCAACTCAGATAAACTTAAAACATCCACTTCCGGGTTTGAATATATCAATACAAATTCACCCCTTGGTGCTTTGTCTTCAAAATGTAAGATAAGTTCATCTATACTACCTAAAAATTTTTCTTCAAATTTTTTGGTAAGCTCTCTTACAATAAAAACCTTCCTGTTGAATTTTTTCTTTGCACTGAGCAAATGCTTCACCAATCTGTGAGGAGCCTCAAACGCAACTATCAAACCCTGAATCTGGCTTATACTCTCAAATAACTCTTCTCTTTTTTTAGACTGACTAGGAGGAAAACCTATAAAAAAATACCGTTCGATCAAAAAAGGACACAAACTCAACGCAGCCGTTACACTAGAAGGCCCAGGTACAACTACTATAGGTATACTTTCATTATGGCACAAATTTACAATCTTGTGCCCCGGATCACTAACCCTCGGAGTACCAGCATCAGATACCAAAGCCACAGATTTTCCCTGATTTAAAATAGACAAAATTCTCAAACTGGAACGGGTTTCATTATCTTTATGATATGATATTAATTTCAAATAGTTAATGCTAATATTACTACAAAGCACTTTAAATATCCTGGTATCTTCTGCAGCTACTATATCCACCGTTTTTAGCACTTCTATGGCATTTAGAGTAATATCCAATTTATTGCCTATAGGCACGGATACCAGGTATAGAGTGCCTTTTTCCATAGTCTAGGTTTGTATCAAACTGTGGCGACATGACGCAATATATATTACAATCCAGGGGAGGATTTAAGTGTGAGGATAAATATCAATTCAGATTCTGATCAAGTAGTATTGTCGTTTACTGGCTTTTTGGATTTTGAGTCTGTGGGGCAGTTTTCTGAAGCTATATCGAGCTTGCAACCTAAAAAGAAGCTGGTGTTTGATTTTAAAGACTTAGAATTTGTAGGTTCATCAGGAATTAAGAGTTTCATCGATACAATAGACAGGTTTTACAAAAAATATGAAGGCCAGATCAGCCTTTCTGGAGTAGAAGGTGACTTTAAAAAAATAGTAGACAGCTATGAGTGCTCCAGATCAATCAAGCCTGAAATTTAATCCATTAATAGCTCAACAGATACAGTTCTAGCAGCACATAACTGCAGAATTACGGCTCTACCAGTATCCTGTGGCTCACCTACTACCTATTTTGCAAATATTCTGCCTACGGTCTTAGACATTTCACTTTCTGAAGTACTTTTTGCCAACGCCATTTCTTTTATCAACAAGTTATGAGCCTGATCCAACATCTTCCTTTCACCAAAACTCAGCTCCTTATCGCTGGACAAGTGAAACAGACCTCTTAGTACCTTGGCTATTTCATAGATACTGCCTGTTTTAATTTTATCCATATAATCTCTATGTCTTCTATTCCAAGTAAGCTGAACAGTATCCTTTAGGCCCGATTCCATAGGCTTTTTCAAAAAACCCAAAACATCCTCAGCTTCATCGTTGCTAATAAGATGCCTGATTCCAACTTTGTCTACATTTTGTTGAGGAATACTAATGATCATACCGCCATCTAGTATTTTTAGTGAATAAAACTGATTAGGTTCACCAACTATCTCCTTGGTCTCTATAGAGAGAATCTGGCCAACTCCATGGCCAGGATAAACCACATAATCACCTACCTTAAAGTGCTCTTCTTTTTGCATATCTTCCATATATAAATCCTTTACCTGTTCCTAATAAATTAAAACTAGTCGCTACAACCTAAAAGGTGAGTTTAAATGACATCCACCAAACGGCCCATTGTAACACTATATTGCCACTTGATCAATCAATCTATGCATGATAGTTTGCCTAACTGCTTGATATTTTCTGAAGATATTACACATGGATTCTAAATATGGGTTCGAATAAGGGTTTGGCAAAGAGTATGACTAGCCCCAAAGGGACTGCTGTGGTGAGGGTTAGATTTGCTCCAAGCCCTACAGGGCACCTGCATATTGGTGGAGCTAGGACTGCACTATTTTGCTGGCTATTTGCAAAAAAGATGAATGGCAAGTTTGTGCTAAGAATAGAAGACACAGACTTAGAACGCTCTAAAGAAGAATCTATAGACATGCAAATTAATGATCTAAATTGGATCGGCATTAAATATGATGAAGGACCTTTTAGACAAAGCAAACGAATAGACATATACAAAAATCATGCAGATATACTAATTGATCAAAAAAAAGCTTTTTTCTGTTTTTGTGACCAAGCTTTAAAAACAGAAGAATTAAAATGCAGTACAACTTGTCACAACTATTCAGAAAAAGAAGCATTACAAATAGCCAAGACTAAACCTCATACCATAAGATTTAGAAACTCGTTAAACAAAAAGTATGTATTAAACGACATTGTAAGAAAAAAGGTAGAATTCCCTTCAACAATGGTAGGTGATTTTGTTTTGATAAGATCAAACGGACTGCCAGTATATAGTTTTGCATGCGTTGTAGATGATCACTTAATGAAAATTACACATGTACTTAGATCAGAAGAACATTTGAGTAACACACTTAGACAACTAATGTTATATGAATCATTTGGTTGGAAAGAACCACTGTTTGCTCATTTATCAATAATACTAGGAAAAGATAAAAAAAAGCTAAGCAAAAGAACACAATCTACGTCCTGCGGAGATTATAAAAAAAATGGTTTTTTACCAGAGGCTCTAATAAATTATCTAGCACTTTTAGGTTGGAGCCATCCTGATGGAAAAGATATATTTGACCTTGAAGAACTAACAAACCTTTTTTCCTTAGAAAAAGTTAATGCAAGTCCAGCAGTATTTGACGAAGATAAACTTAGATGGATCAACTCTAGATACATAAAAAGTATGGACAGAGCTAAATTAATAAACATTTTAAAAAATTGGACTGATATTAAAGAAGAAAGCATAGAAAAAGCATTGGATACTTTTTTAAACTACGCAACCACTCTAAATGATTTAAAAGAAATGTATTACCTATTAGACGATGATAAATTTGCTGTTACAGATGAAGGGGCAGATACTTTAACATGGAATAAATCTAAAAAAATTCTGTTAAAATGGGTGCATTACCTAAATACAGTTGATAATTTAGATTCTAACACAGTTGATATCATTCAAAATAATATAAAAAAAGAACTCCAGGTTAGAGGTAAAGAATTGTTCATGCCAATAAGAGTTGCAATATTAGGAAAACCTAGTGGAGTAGAAATTAAAAAAATAGCACCATTGATTGGTAAGAAATCATTGTTACTTAGAGCTAACTTATGTATTAAAAAACATAGCAACGAGTCTATATCTAAATAAAGGCTTAAAATCATGCTAAACATATACAATACCATCTCCAGAAAAAAAGAAATTTTTAAAAGCATCAATAAAGGTAAGGTTAACATATACGTATGCGGTCCTACTGTTTATGACTTAATGCATGTAGGGAATTTTAGAGGTGCTATTTTTTTTAATCTTGTAAGAAATCATCTAGAAAGCTTAGGTTACAAAGTAACATACGTCTATAATTACACTGATATAGACGATAAAATAATCAAAAAATCTTTTGGTGAAAATACTTTGGCTAAAACAATAGCTGATAGATATATTAAAGAATTCGAAAAAGATTATGAAACATTAATGATCAAAAAACCAACTCATACACCAAGAGCCACTGACTATATAGATGGTATGATAGATTTGATAGAAAAACTTATTGCCAATAATAAAGCCTATGTATCCAACACAGGTGATGTTTTATATTCTGTTGCAGATTTTAAAGAATATGGAAAATTATCTAAAAAAGATTTAAAAACATTAGAAGAAGGTCATAGAGAAATTGATGTAAGAGTAACAAAAAAAAATCCTTTAGACTTTGTACTCTGGAAAATGGCTAAAAAAAATGAACCTTTTTGGGAATCACCTTGGGGTAATGGAAGGCCAGGATGGCATATAGAATGCTCTGTTATGAGTTCTAAAATACTCTCAGACGGAATTGATATTCATGGGGGAGGAATTGATTTGATATTTCCGCATCACGAAAATGAAATTGCTCAGAGCGAGGGTGGGTATAAGAAAAAATTTGTAAAATACTGGGTGCATAATAATTTTATTAATTTCAAATCAGAAAAAATGAGCAAATCTCTAGGTAATATTATTTCAGCCAGAGAATTTATGAAAAAGTATCATCCAGAAATTTTCAAGTATATGATATTATCTTCACACTACAGATCCCACAGTAATTTTTCAGATCAAATGGTAAATAATGCAATAGCTGCATTAGCAAGAGTATATTCTAGTCTATCTAATGCAGAAAATATACTGAACCATAATATATTACCCAAAAAACAAGATGGTGAGTTAATACAAGTAATAGCAGAGGAAAATGATAAGTCTCAAAATGCACTTAATGATGATTTTAATACACCATTATTTTTTTCTTCTATATTTAATGTAGTAAGAGAATTCAACAAGCATTATAGAATAGGTCAAAAAATAACTCCAGAATTAGTTTACATCACAAAGCAGTTTTATAACTTTATAAAAAATAAGGCAAAAATTATTTCTATATTTGAACAAACGCCCGCTAAAGATTTTTTAAACAAGTTAGATGATATGCTTTTAGAAATAAAAAATCTAAATAGAAATGATATATCAAAAATAGTAAAAGAAAGATCCGAAGCTAGAAAAGCTAAAGATTATAAAAAAAGTGATTTATTAAGAAATAAATTAGCAAAGCTAGATATTGAATTACATGATACTAAGGATGAAACATTTTGGGAAGTGAAAAAATAAGCTTTAGAATTAAAACAAACCTAACACCTTCAGGCGATCAACCTCAGAGTATTCAATCTATTACAGATAATATAAAAAAAGGAATAAAAAGGCAGACCCTTTTAGGAGTCACCGGATCTGGCAAAACATTTACCATGGCTCATGTAATTCAAAATTTAAATGTACCTACCCTTATTATAGCACATAACAAAACACTGGCAGCTCAACTCTTCAGTGAGTTTAAAGATTTGTTTCCTGAAAATGCGGTTGAATACTTTGTAAGTTATTATGATTATTATCAGCCTGAAGCATATATCCCTAGCACAGACACATTTATAGAAAAAGATTCATCTATAAATGAACAGATCGATAGAATGAGACATTCTGCAACTAGATCTTTATTAGATAGAAAAGATGTTATTATTGTAAGTAGTGTATCTTGTATATACGGTTTAGGAAGCCCAGAAGAATATAATGAATTAAGATTAATTCTAACAACAAATCAAAATATCACCAGGGAGCAACTGCTAAAAGAACTTGTTACAATACTATATGATAGAAATGATATAGATTTTAGTAGAGGAACATTCAGAGTAAGAGGTGATATTGTAGATGTATACCCACCCTATGAAGAAACAAAAGCTGTGCGAATTGAATTATTTGGTGACTATATAGAAAAAATATCATGGATAGATCCTATAAAAAACTGTGAGTTAAAAGAGCTAGATAAGATATCAATTTATCCAGGAAGTCATTATGTATATACAAAAGATAAACAAGCTAAAGCCATAAAGTCGATACAAGAAGAGTTAAGACAAAGGCTAGAGGTGCTTAAAAACGATATTAAACTATTAGAAGCAGATAGGCTTACACAAAGAACTTATTATGATATAGAAATGATTGAAGAAATGGGTTTTTGTCACGGTATCGAAAATTACTCCAGGCACCTTACAGGCAAAAAACCAGGCCAACCGCCCCCTACCCTGCTTGATTATTTTCCAAAAGATTTTCTGTGCATAATAGACGAAAGTCACCAGACAGTGCCACAGCTAGGTGCAATGTACAGAGGCGACAGATCTAGAAAAATCACCCTTGTAGAACATGGATTTAGATTGCCATCCGCTCTAGATAATAGACCCTTAAATTTTGAAGAGTTAGATAAATTACTTGATAAAACACTTTATGTATCAGCCACTCCTGGAGAGTATGAAATTAAAGATTCAGGTGGGCTTATTGTGGAGCAAATTGTAAGGCCTACTGGACTATTAGACCCTGAGATTGAAGTAAGCCCAGCTACACATCAAGTGGATCATCTTTTAGGTGAAATACAAAAAAGAGCAGAAAAAAAAGAAAGGATTTTAGTAACCACCCTAACCAAAAAAAGTGCTGAGGACCTTACAGAATACTACGAAAAAATAGGTATTAAAGTTAAATACTTACATAGTGACATTAAGACCATTGAAAGAAGTGATATTTTAAAAGATCTAAGGTTAGGAACGTTTGATTGCCTGATAGGTATAAATCTACTTAGGGAAGGCTTGGACTTGCCAGAAGTATCTTTGGTAGCAATTTTTGATGCAGACAAGGAAGGGTTTTTAAGATCTGAAAGATCTTTAATACAAACAATTGGCAGAGCTGCAAGACACATCAATGGTAAAGCAATCCTATATGCAGACAACATGACAACTTCAATACAAAATGCAATTTATAAAACAAAAAAAAGAAGACAAAAACAAAAACAATATAACGAAAAACATTCTATAAAGCCAGTTGGTATAAAAAAAGAAGCACAAAGTAGCTTACAAGATATTTATAATTTATCTAACAATGAGGATAAAGCTATCAAATTACAACCAGTACATGTTGCCAAACAAATTAAACAACTTCAAAAACAAATGAAAAAACTAGTTTCAAAATTAGAATTTGAAGAAGCAGCTGTTATTAGAGACAAAATAAAGCGACTAGAAATTCTTGATCTAGAGATAAAATGAAAACTAATAACCTCCTAGATAAGTCATCAAAATTTCCTACCTCATCTGGCGTTTATATAATGAAAAATAGCCAGGACAAAATCATATATGTAGGAAAATCAAAAAATTTGAAGAAAAGAGTAAAATCTTATTTTCTAAAATCATCTAGCAAGAGTATTTTTTTGATGTCACAGACAAAAGATATAACTTACTTACTTGCAAATACCGAGGTAGATGCCCTGCTATTAGAGGCTTCTTTAATTAAAAAACATAAGCCAAAGTACAACGTAAGATTAAAAGATGATAAAGCATACCCATACATAAAACTCAGCATAAAAGATAAGTTCCCTAGAATCTACATAGTAAGAAGAGCAATCAATGATAGTAATTTATATTTCGGACCTTATTCTAGTAGTTCTGTTGTGCATGGTACTATTAAGTTTTTAAATAAAAATTTTAATATCAGAGACTGCAAAGATGTTGACTTTAGAAATAGACAAAAACCATGCCTGACATATCAGATGGGCTATTGCAAAGCACCTTGTGTCAACTTGATCTCAGAAGAAGAATATAAATTAGATGTTAAACAAGTATTAAATTTTTTAAAAGGTAAAAGCAAAAAAGTGATAAATTTAATAAAAAAACAAATGAATGAAGCAGCAAAAAATGAACAATTTGAAACAGCTTCTAAAATAAGAGATAGTCTATTTGCAGTAGAAAAACTTTTAGAGAACCAACCTATAATCAGTAATAATTCCAAAGTAGATAGAGATATTATAGGTTACTTTAGCTCAGAGCAAGGTATCATGATTAGCTCTCTGCATGTTAGAAAAGGAAGAAAAGTTGGAAATAGAAATTTCTTTTTATCGTACTTAGATTCAAATATTGAATTATATGATAAACCTAGAAGCTGGTTGGTTTCTTTTTTAAACCAATACTATTTAGAAAATATAATCCCAGATGAGATTCTAATACCAGTTGACTTGAGTTTAGATTTAACTAAACTGCTTAAAAAAGCTTTAAAGAAAAGATCTAAAAAAACAGTTGAAATTAGGTTCCCTACTGATCCTGATGGAAGTAAACTTATACAAGCGGCACTTTTAGATGCACACGACAAATTTAAAGAATATGTTTCAACATCTGATAAAAAATTAAACGCCCTTAAAGAAATTCAAAAAAAGTTAAAACTTACAAAAATTCCAAAAAAAATAGAATGCTTCGATATCTCCACTTTTCAGGGACAAGAGACCGTAGCTAGCCAAGCAGTATTTAAAGATGGTGTTCCATCTAAAGAACACTATAGAAGGTATAAAATTAAAACTTTAGGATTATCAGATTATGATGCAATGAAACAAGTTTTAACCAGAAGGCTGAAGCATGGTGAGTTGCCAGAGTTAATATTAGTAGATGGAGGAAAAGGACAATTAAACTGTGCTCTTGTTGTATTAAAAGAATTTAACTTAAAAGTACCAGTAGTTGGAATAGCTAAGTCTAGAACAGAAAGTAATTTTTTAAAAAAAGATATCAATGTTTCTGAAGAAAGATTTTTTCTACCTCATAGAAAAAATCCAGTGACTTTTAAAACTAATTCCGAAAGTTTTAAGATTTTGACTAATATTAGAAATGAAGCTCATAGATTTGCAATCACATATCATAGAAAATTAAGAGAGAGTACTAGTTTAGAAAGTGAGCTAGATATAACTGGTATAAGCGAAGCCAATAAAATTACTCTGCTAAAACATTTTAAGTCATTAAAAGAATTAAAACGTGCCTCGATAAATGAAATAGCTGCAATAAAAGGTTTTAGTAAAAGTAAAGCAAAAAAGATAAAAGAAGCTTTGAAGTCATAGTCTATCTAACAACCTCTTGTGAATGTTATCAAAACTACCATTACTCATAATTAAAACAACATCACCACTGCAAACGTTTTTGGTAATTATAGACAAGGCATTTTCTACATTTTTTGCTCTATAAGTAGGTTTATCTCTAAAATTTTTAATATCATCAACAAGTAATTGAGTATCTAATAAATTTATATCATTACTTTTTTTGGTAACGTCACAAATAATACAAAATTGTGAAGATTTAAAGGCATCTGCGTACTCTTTCTGAAAAGTACTACCTCTAGATGTAAAAGATCTTGGTTCAAATACTGATATAACTTTTCCTTCGCACCTTTTTTGGAATGCATCAATAGTGCTCTTTACTGCTGTAGGATGATGAGCAAAATCATCAACTATGGTTATATTTTGTTTGACGCCAATGATTTCTGATCTTCGTTTAACTCCTTTAAAACTTAAAAAAGCTTTTTGTATCAAATTAGTAGATAGACCAAGTTTTTTTGATAAAATATAAACTCCCACTGCATTAAGTATGTTGTGTTTGCCAAACATATTTATCCTAATACGGTCGTTTATGTTACGACTTTTTATGCAAAACTCTACTCCTTGATCCTTATCGCAAATATCGCTAATTATATAATCCGCATTTTTAAATCCATAGGTTACAGCATTAATATTAGCAGCATCTAACACGCTCAAGACATTTTCGCTGGCGTATGCTACTACAAAACCATCTTTTTTAATTTTTAAACATGATATAAATGCCTGTTTAATATCGTCTAAATCAGAATATATATCTAAATGATCCAATTCAATAGAAGTCAAGATCAAATGATTCGGTTTATAGTGCATAAACTTTGGTTGTTTATCAAAAAAAGCAGTGTCATATTCGTCACCTTCTATAACAAAAAAATCTTTGTTTTCAAAACTACAACTTAGCTGATCGGAAAAATTATTACAGACACCACCTATAAAAAAATCCACACTATTGCCGGAAGAACATAACATCCAAGACATCAAAGCAGTAGTAGAGGTTTTTCCATGGGTTCCGGCTATTACAATATTCTGTGTATTCATAAACGTATCACTTATTAATTTTGCAAAACTGGTATACAAGATGTTACTCTTTAACAAAGCCTTTGATTCTTCATGATCAGCGGTCATGACATTACCTACCACTACTAAGTCAGGATTATGCAATAGATTTTCTTTTTTAAAACCTTC
This sequence comes from Bdellovibrionales bacterium, assembly GCA_965203875.1. Classification (GTDB taxonomy): domain Bacteria; phylum Bdellovibrionota; class Bdellovibrionia; order Bdellovibrionales; family JAUICD01; genus CBDANC01. Next base: position 1,122,970 of record OZ241914.1, read on the forward strand.
CATAAGACCAATTCCAGCTTCAGATAATTTATCAGACATAGGAGGATATATACCTGTGTCACTTCCTGTAATTTTGTAACCTAATTTTTTTAGTCTGATAGCCAAGCTGGCCATAGCTGTACCACATATGCCCATAATGTGGATTGTTGAGCCTTTTTTTATATCTCTTAAGTTCACGCCTTGATTAACTCAACAATTTTGTCATGAATTTTGGGTCTCAAAGATGCAAATAAAGTTCTAGTCTTTGCATTTAATCTATTAGATAAAATCACAATACCAATGTCAAGTTTAGGATCAAACCACACAGACGTCCCTGTAAAACCCAAATGTCCAAAAGCATCTTCTGTAAGATATTTTCCCGAAGAAGATGACCCATCTAAATTAGGTTTCATAAAACCCAAACCCCAATCACCCAAATGTCTTTTAGTGAAAAAATGCAAAATAGATTTATCAATACAACCATCACCAAAAAAACTGGCTCTTATAGCCAACATCCAAGCAGAAACCGCATCAATAGATCCAAACAAACCAGCATGTGTAGAAACCCCATCCAAGACATAGGTATTACAATCATTCACAACACCCTCTATAACCCTACCCCTCCAAGCACACATGCCAGAAGGTGCAGAATTTTTTAGGATCATGTTCTTGAGATTAAAATCAATGTCATTCAAATTAAGTTCATTTTTTACTTTAAGCCAAGAGCTATATATATCTGTATTATCTAGGTTTTCTAATACATCCATTAAAATTAAAAAACCTATATCACTGTACAAAATGCCTCTTTTGATGGCCTTTTCTGATGATATAAGTTTTTTGATTTGTGTCCAGTTGTAAGCTCTGTTTACAGGGTTTATTTTTTTATAAAACTGTTTTGATGACTTAAATCCTGCAGAATGTGTCAAAAGTTTGTCAGAGCCAAAGTCTAGATCAAAATTAGTAAATTTATTAAGATGTTTTGTTTCATCAAAAATCTTATCTTGTTTTAAAAACATTAACCTAGTGGTGGTAAATATAATTTTGGTTAAACTGGCTAGATCATAAAACTTATACTCTTGGCCATAAAGCATATCTATCTTCTTTATTCCTTTATAGTAAGCTTGTATCTTAATACTGGGTGCAGCAAGTTTGGCATTTTCCTGAGTTAAAAAACTTTTAAGTTTATTTTCTATGGCAGTTATCATTTTAAGGGTATCGACAAATTGATTTTGGAACCTATGACAAGTTTTGAGTTTATATTAAGTGGCAAAACTTTTTGAATTTTACCATGGCCTACTTGCAATCCTTTTATAACAGGAAATTTATAATTTTTGAAAAATAAACTTATGACCTTATTAATATTTCTGTCTGTTTTATGAATAAAATCTCCCAACACCATGGCTCTTATACCCTTGAATAACCCTGCATGTTCTAAATGATTAAGCATTTTATCTATTTTATAAGCTTCTTCGTTTATATCTTCTAGGAAGATAATTTTACCCCTGGTCTTAAGCTGCCAAGGTGTTCCTAAAGAAGATATAATAGTACTTAAATTACCCCCAACAATTTTAGCATTTATTAATCTATTAGTAGTTTTGTTGACCAGTTTTAATCGTTTAAAATTAATGGCATCAATTTTGTCTGTCAATATGTCTATCAAATGATAAAACTCAGACCGATGATTAAGTATTGATATTCTATTTAGCATAGGAGAATAAAGTGTCGGAATACCACGTGCGTTTAGCAGCATGTGTATAATTGTGGCATCACTAGAGCCGATAAATATTTTTTTCTTAATATTTTTAATTTTGTTTAAACTAGAGGCTAAATGAACCGCACCATAACCTCCTCTTAAACAAATTACAGCCTTAGAATTAGAGCAAAGTGCTTTCTTTAAACCCAAAGCACGATTTTCCTTGGAACTTGCACATAAAAAATCTTTTTCCAAAATATTATGCTGAACTCTAACTACAAAATTTTTCTTTTGTAATAAAGAAACAGCTTTTGTAAGCTGGTGCTGTTTACAACCAGAAGAAGGTGCTATAACATCTATTAAATCTCCACTAGATATTTGTATCATTATAAACCTTAATGCTTAAAAAATAGCTTAAAATCCCCTGAGTGGTTTTATCATTTTATAAAAATAGAGATTTATATCTGCTTTATCTACTAAATTGGATACATCATTGTTTCTATAATTAACAACTACATTATCTTGTATGTCCCAAAAATTATTTTCGCTCTTGCAATCGTTATATTTAGGATCCGATGTATCTGTTGATGCTTTCAGGGAACAAAACCTCCTCAAATTTATATCGTTCGCATCATCAGAATAATACCTGATCTGTAATGTGACATAAGTACTTACGGCCCTCTTATTATTATCTTTTTTTTCTGTCTTAAAAGATATTCCCACTACATCACCAATCTCAACACTTTGATCAAATTCAAATTCTTTTGCCGTGTCATCGTTGTCTTCTCTTCTATAATTAATGTTGTAAATAGTTCTATCCTCACTAGTTTTAGTATTTGTGTTCGTGCCTCCATAAACCAAATGTAGTGTACCTGGTGATGTTAGTTTAGGTTTTTCAAAGAAAATGCCGCTTGGGCGATATTTATTTTTGTGTTCAATTACGTTCTGATAGTTAGGATAACCAACTTCTCTGCTAAAAAGTGCAAGCACATCAGGTTTATCATTATGTAAACAAGAACCAATCCCATCATCAGGACATTTGTCACAACCAGTACACTCGTAGTCTTTTCTAACAGTATTGCTATACTTAGCTTCTCCTGATAAGGTACTATCATCAATATTACTTTCAACATTTAATGCATCGGCCTGAGACAACATAGTTTTTATGTAATAGGAAGCCCATGCATGGTTCTCTTCACTTTTAATTTTTTGCTGTATTGTTTTAAATTGATCCACAGCAAAGATATAAATAGCAGACATTCCCAATACAACAACTGAAAAAAGAGCAGCCGAAACTAATAACTCAGTCAAAGCAAACCCTTTATCATGCTGCTTACTAACATTAGTCTTATAAAACATACTAGTTTTTGCTCCTTGTAAGATAAGAATTAGCAGGAAGTCCCATCCTGTAAAACAGTATCCTACCATAAGAACCTTCCCTTATCTTTATTTCATCACAATCTTTATTTGTCATAGACCAGTCTTCGCAAATGTTGTTTCTAAGTCCAACTTGAACTTTTTGACTCATATCCTTGTAACTGACCTTAGTTTTACACTCCTGGTTTTGATCGCTAGATCCACAATACCTAAATCCTAGGTCAACACCAGATGCTGACGAAGAAAGAAAATACCTATCATGAAGAGTAAAATCTGCCAGTTTGTGTTCGTTGCCATCATCAGATGTCTTTATAAGCTCTATTTCTAAACCCAATAATTGAAAACCAACAGCATAACGATCAACTTCCAACACAAGTGCACTATCACTAGATAACCTACACGCATTAGAGTGTAGTTTCCACATGTTGGTATTATCGTCTGTTATGGCCTTTGCAGCTTCTACATCAAATATCAGACATAATACGCCTGGTTTATTTGAAAAAGGCTCTATGAAGTAAATATAAGTGGTTTCTGGCTCTTCCTTACTAATGTCACTATCGGCTGTTAAAAAACCTGTCACCCTTTGCAGTTCAATAGATACGACCTTAACTTTTAGATCACCATCCGGAGTAGTATCACCATATTTATTTCCACAGTTACCACCCCAAAAGCCACAACTGTAATTATCACCAGCATTAGAAGAATTAGGTGCTTTGCTTATGCCAGTATTATGTGCATGTTTTTTAATTTCAATTTTATTGTTCAAAGACTGACCAAAAATTGAATGTAAATGATAGGAAATCAGTTGTAATTCTTGTTGGGCTAGATTCTGCCTAGCTAAAGATTGAAAATGCCTGGTAACCGAAACAAAAAGCGATCCTATGGTAGTTGCAACAATGGCACTTATCGCAGATGCTACCAGTATCTCATAAAGAGTTAGCCCAAGCTGATGTTTATACCCATAAAACCTCATATGAGCATGTTAGCATGAACAAGAGCTAATCTTAAAAAAAAACGAACAACAGTATCTAAAGCTACCTTATAATTGCAGTGTCCTTGATAACACTACTACCTTGAGGCATTTGCTCCTGGCTATCCACCGCACCATCACTATTCACATTGGAAGAGGTACTTTGCTCAGAAGGAGTATCCACAAACCCCCTCTTGGGCATACACCACACAATCAACTGAGCACGTGACCTAAGAGCCATTTTCTTATAAATGTTAGTGAGATGAAACTTAACCGTCTTTTCCGTCACAAACAGCCTGCTAGCAACTTCCTTATTTGACAAACCATTAGTTACCAACTCCGCTACCTCAGCCTCCCTGTTCGAAAGCCCTTTCCTTATTAAAACATCTCTGAGCACCCCATCCCCCTTGTTTACCAAATAAGTCCAACAAAACGATACAACTAAAAGTGTGCATACAAACTGTTCATGGATCAACATAAGAAAACTAAATAGATTAAAACTAGACTAAATGAGTCAAGACTTAAGTCATATATACTGTATGTGCACAAAAAATAACTGATCTCTTACCAGCAGATTTCTAATTGCTTTATCAAAAGGCATATTAGATGCCACAATATTAACGAATGCTGAATATATAAGTTATGTGGTATCTGCCCTCTTCAATTTTTCTATATGCTTCAATAGGGCTGTGTACTAATCGTAAGTTGTTAGCTTCTATGAACTTCTCAACTTTGGGATAAACTTTAAGAGGACCAACCGCAGGAGATCCTGTAAAGTCCACCAGAAGCACCTGTCTCCTATCAAAAAATTTGGTTTTAAATGGATGATCAGCTAAACCATCATTTGTTTCTAACAAGCAACCTACATTGCTTCTGAGCTTTTTAGCCTCAACTTCTTTTGGATGATCCATGTATTCACCAAAGGTTAAGCTACAGTCAATGGCATTAGCCTTTGCCCAATCTTCCACCTTACTAATACTTCGATCGACCTTGTGATATTCTCCTAAATGTGGGGTGTATAGTGCAAACTTGCCACCCCACACACTTTCCTTGATCTCGACTCGTTTAAAAACGCCTATACTGATAGCCACGGTTAAAACCAAGGATACTAGTATTGTCACAAAAAATAACAAAAACGCCCATATCGGTATTTTGCTTATGCTTATAGCCATATTAATGACCTAGCCTATCTACTAAATGAAAAGACATGTCAACACTAGGTGCTCTATTAGCTATACCCACACGTATATAGTCCACACCCATCAAAGAAACCTCTTTAAGCTTCTTAAGATCAATCCCACCACCAACACCTTTTTGAATTGTGGGAGGAATGATCTTGATCAATTTCTCAATATCAGCGTTTGACATATTTATCATCCAAATTCTATCGATGTCATACTTGATAGCTACATTGGCTTCATCCATGTTAAACACCTCAACTTGGATAGGTAAATGATCTGTCTTGGTTATTATATCCAATACTCTGGCTAGATCATTGTTTGATGCAACCACGTGATGTTTTTTAATCGAAATTAAATCGCTAGGCTCAGCTCCAATACTGTCACCTCCTCCATGCTCTACTGCATATTTTTCTAGTTTTTTTAAAAGAGGCGTAAATCCAGTGCATAACAACCTTACCTCAGCAGGTAACTTTTCTGTATAACATCTAGTCAAAGTGGCAACACCAGACAAATGACAAAAAAAATTCATGGCAACTTGCTTGGCACAAAACATTTTAGCCAACAAACCTGTTACCAAACACACAGTTTGATCAGATAGAACAATGTCCCCATCTTTAAATTTCCAAGAAATGTCGGCATCGGGATCATGGTACCTGATACACTCTTCGAAGATCTTGCTTCCAGATAAAATTAGATCACTATTGGAGACCACCTTGACAATGCCAGATACTCCATCGAGCTGAATATCTTTGGTTATATCCATATCTGGCGTATCTTCTAGATAGGCATTCTTGCAAATCCATCTATAAACAGGCATCTTCTATCTCTTAGGAAATCAGACTACTCGTCGATTTTAGACGCAGCCATTAATTTTTTTATCTCTTCTTTTACATATCTAGTTACAATGTTAGGAAGAAGTTTTGCAATCATCTTTTGTGTTTGGTTTTCTAGAATTTCGATCTGCTCTTTTCTAGATAAAGCACCATTTTCCAAGCCTTGTAAATCGTAACTAGTATTTAATTTATTGGACGCAGGAACTTCTGCCGGAGAAGTATAAGCTCGATCTTTATTATCAAAACTGTAAGATTCATTTAAACCAAGAGAAGGGCCATTGTACGAAGAAGGTTTTGTTTTACTGACACCACCAAGATCCAAAGATTGCAAAGAAGATATAGGAACACTAGAAAACTCATCGCTGTCATTCATCACACCTCCGTCCGAAGAAATATCACTCATCTCTTTATCGCTAAAAGATGATACAGGAAATAGAGATGATATAAGATTCTTAAGAGACTTTGCATTAAAAGGTTTTTTAAGATGTGAATCAGCCATAGATTCCAAAAACTGATTTCGATCAAGTTTTAGAAAATCACCCCACATAATCACAACCTTGGTATGCTCCAAAAGTCTTTCGGATTTAATTTTTCTAGCTATCTCATATCCGTTGTCAGGTTCTAACAACACATCTACAAATACTATGTCGGGCTTTAACTCCAGTGCCTCAGCCACTACATTAGAGGTGACACATACAACCCTAGAATCTTTCAACCCTAACTTAAATGCCTTTAAGACATCACCACTGCCATCAGCCAATAGCACACTCAACATAGACGTAAGTAAACAACTAATCGATACACTAGTCAACGGCTAGTTGTTACACCATTAGGCACTTAATACCCATGACTAACAATGCATTGCAATACAAACAAGCTTTGTGTGTGCTTTTATTTATGTGGCTTGATGGTATAATTGTGATGTTGTTAAACTCCCCAAATGGCCTTACTAGATATAAAGCTCTACCCTGATCCTATTTTAAAAACGGTTGCATCTGAAGTTAAAGATGTAGCTCAACATAAGAAATTAGCTAACGATATGATCGACACCATGTACAACAAAAATGGTATTGGACTTGCAGCGGTTCAAATAGGCGAGCCAATTAGGCTTATCATTGTTGATGTATCCACGTCAGAAAAATATAACGACCAGCACTCTACATTGACTAAATTAGAACAGAGTGTGGCTTATCCCGTTGTTATGTATAACCCAAAAATTTTATCCAAAAAAGGTACAACCAGTTTTGAAGAAGGTTGCCTTAGTATACCTGGACATACCGCAGAAGTTAAAAGATCTGAATACATCGAAGTGGAAGGACTGGATATAGAAGGTAGTTTGAAAAAAATAAAGGCAGATGGCCTGCTATCAATCTGTATCCAACACGAAATAGATCACTTAGACGGAATTTTATTTCTAGATAGAATTGATAAACAAAAATCTAGAGCTATCAAAGAACACATAAGAAAACATGGCTATAGCTAAGATCTTATTTTTATCTACCTCTGAATTTGCAATTCCAACTTTAGAGAGCTTAATAAATAACAAGAGCTTAGAAGTTACCGCTCTTGTTACCAAATCTGAAAAAAGAGCATACAAGATGAAAAAAACTCTTAATCCAATTAGCAAGTTTGCAGCACAACATAATCTGAAAGTATACAAATTTAAATCCATAAACTCTTCTGAAGCTATTACTACTCTCAAGTCTCTTAATGTAGACTGTGTTTTATTGATTTCCTTTGGACAAATACTATCTTCAAAATTTTTAAACTCTTTTCCGACGGCCATAAATATACACGCAAGCCTACTACCTAAACTCAGAGGTGCAGCTCCAATACACAGAGCAATAATGAATGGAGATACTATGACTGGGGTTTGTATGCAGTATATCGAAAAAGAATTGGATTCTGGAGCAGTTATTGGACAAAAAAAACAAGAAATTTACTCTGACATGACCTACATAGAACTACATGATAAACTAAAAATACTCTCAAAACAGCTAGTAGATGAACTTTTAACAAAGGCAATTAAAAAAGAAATAAAACCAATTAAACAAAACAAAAACCTTGTGACCTATGCAAAATCTATCAAAAAAGAAGAAGGTTTTATAAAATTTGATACATCCTCAGATAGACTTTACAACATATACAGAGGCCTTCATAAATGGCCAGAAACTTTTTTTAAAAGAAAATCAAAAATAATAAAAATAACCCAGATGAAGCTTAGCAGTATGAAAGCTACAAAGCCAGGCATTATACTTAAAATTAATAAAGAACATATAACAGTATCCTGCAAAGAAGGCTCGGTTGACTTATTTAGATTAAAGCCAGAATCTAAAAAAGATATGAGTGCCCTTGAGTTTACTAATGGTTTTAAAATAAAGGTTGGTGAAAAAATAAATGATTAAAGTTTCAGCCAGCGTATTGGCATTTGATCTTGCAAATCTACAAGCAGAGGTGAAAGCTTTAGAAAAAGCCAACGTTGATTTTATACATATAGACGTAATGGACGGCAAATTTGTACCCAATATAACTATGGGGTCATGCTTTGTATCAGCGATTAAAAAAAATACTGACCTACCTCTTGATGTACATCTGATGATAGAAAATCCCCAAAGGTATATAGATGATTTTGCCAAAGCTGGGGCAGACATGATAACAATACATCTAGAAGCTGCAACAAACCCTGAAAGGATTTTAACTAAAATAAAATCCCTTAATATAATGGCTGGGCTTAGTTTAAAGCCTGATACAAATGTTGAAAAAATTTTCCCTTACTTAAACAAAACAGACATAGCGTTGGTAATGACAGTAATGCCAGGATTTGCAGGACAAGATTTTATTCCAGATGCAGCAAATAATATATCCAAGATAAAACAACAATCCATAACAAATAACCTGGATGTTATGATCAGCGTAGATGGTGGCATAAATTACAAAACCAAAGATATTTGTATTAAAAATGGGGCACAAATACTGGTATCAGGCAGTTATATCGCAAAAAACCAATACTTCAATGCAATAAACACTTTAAAGAGTTAAAAAGTTACAAATGAACGTACTTCTTTGTCTTGACAACCTGTTTTTTATTATGAGATTCTGGGGCATGCCAGAATTTTCATTAGTGCCTGCGTCTTAATGTCACTGACCATATTTTTACCCAAAGGATCTAAAGTTTTTCAAACCAAAAATAAGGTGGCTCCAGGAGCTGGACCTAGTGTACTTGATGTAGCCAGATCAATCGGACCGAAACTTGCAGCAGATACACTAGGAGGAATGGTAAATGGACAATTACAGGACTTAAGATATACCTTATTAGATAAAGACCATCTTGAAATAGTAACCTATAAGCACGAAAAATCTTTAGAGATAATAAGACATTCAGCTGCACACGTTATGGCACAGGCTGTACAGAGTTTATTTGATGTTCAAGTGACTATTGGGCCTGTTATAGAAGATGGATTTTATTATGATTTTTATTCTGAAAGCATTTCATTATCACAAAAAGATATTAAAAGTATTGAATCAAAGATGAAAGAAATCATCAAATCTAATCTCAAAATTCAAAAACAAGTATGGCCAACTAAAAAAGCGATCCAAAAATTTGAAGAACTTGGTGAAACTTTCAAAGTTGAATTAATCAAGGATCTAAACTTAGAAAACGTAGGTATATACACCCAAGGAGATTGGTTAGACTTGTGTAAAGGACCCCATGTTCAAAGCACTGGACAAATAAAACATTTTGCACTTTTATCTATTGCTGGATCATACTGGAGAGGCGATGAAACTAAGCCCCAATTACAAAGAATATACGCAACAGCATGGAATACAAAAAAAGAACTTGAAGACTACCTAACAAGATTAGAAGAAGCAAAAAAAAGAGATCATAGAGTTTTAGGAAAACAAATGAAGCTCTTTTACTTCAATCCACATGCACCAGGTAGTCCTTTTTTCACTCCAAACGGAACAATATTTTACAACGAGCTGACATCATTTATGAGAGATCTTTATAAACAAAAAGGTTACAAGGAAGTAATAACCCCACAAATTTATGATTGTGATACATACAAAACTTCTGGGCACTATGATAACTTTCATCAAAATATGTTTTTTATAAAACAAGATAAAGAATACGCCTTAAAGCCTATGAATTGCCCAGGACACTGCTTGTTCTATAAAATGGGTCAATATTCATACAGAGATCTACCTCTAAGAATAGCCGAATTTGGAAAACTTCATAGATTTGAAAGAAGCGGGGTTTTGCATGGAATGACCAGGGTCAGAACAATGTGCCAGGATGATGGTCATATATTTTGTACGGAAGATCAGTTGGATGCTGAAATTAGATCTTTTATAGAATTGTTAAAAGAAGTTTATACAACGCTAGGGTTGGAAAATTTTGTTGTGAAAGTTGCAACACGACCCAAGAAAAAAGTAGGCTCTGATGCACTTTGGGATTCTAGTGAAAAAATATTGATGGATTCATTAAATGATATGGGCGTTAAATTTGCTATTGAAAAAGAAGAAGGAGCGTTCTATGGACCTAAAATGGAGTTTCATATCACTGATGCAATAGGACGATCTTGGCAACTGGGCACTTTACAACTGGACTACTTCATGCCAAATAGCTTCGGCCTTGAATACACTGATAAATTTAATAAAAAACAAACTCCAATAATGCTACATAGAGCAATTCTAGGAACAGTAGAAAGATTTATGGGTGTTTATATAGAACACTGTGCAGGCCATCTACCAACTTGGCTTGCACCAATACAAGTGGTGATAATGAATGTTTCCCAAGATCAAGAATCAGATTCCAAAACTTTATTGAACAAACTAATAAAAGAAGGTATGAGAGCAAAATTAGATAATCGCAGTGAAACTCTAAGTTATAAGATTCTAGATGCACAGAAAAACAAGATTCCATATTTTGCTATCATAGGTAAAAAAGAAGTAGCAAATAACTGTGTGTCTATAAGATCAAGCTTGATAAACAAGACAACCAATCTTACAACAGCAAACTTCATAAAAAATTTAAAGATAGAAATTAAGCAAAAACAATCAAGGAGGTTTTTATCAAATCTAGAAAAATAACAAAAAAAGGTTTTGTGGTTAATAAAGATATAACTGCTAAGGAAGTAAGAGTAATTGGTTCAGATGGCAAACTAATAGGGATAATGGATAAATATCGTGCGATTGATGCTGCGGCTTCCGAAGGATTAGATCTAATAGAAATCGCTCCAAATAGTAAGCCACCAACTTGTAAAATAATGAACTATGGAAAATATAAATATGAACAAAAAAAGAAAAGCCAAGAAGCAAAAAAACGACAAACCATCATTACTGTAAAAGAAATCAAACTAAGACCCAGAACAGACACAGGTGATCTACAGACAAAATTAAAACATGCCAGAAGATTCCTAGAACAAGGTAATAAAACAAAAATAACTATTAGATTTAGAGGACGAGAAATGGCCCATCAAGAAGTAGGAAAAGAACAACTTGATAAAGTAATGAAATCTCTAGAAGATATATCTGTCTTAGAAGTAGCTCCAAAAATGGAAGGCAGACAGATGTTTGCCATGCTAGCACCTAACCCTGGTGTTTTAAAAGAACTCGCTAAAAAGAAAAAATCACTTTCTTAAAAAATAATGTAGAATCCCACCATTTGTGTAATATAAAAGTTCATTCTGGGTATCTATTCTGCATTTTACCTTTATTTTTTGTGATTGGTTAAACTCGGCAATTAGATCCATACCCACTGTAAGATTATCTAAAGCTATTGAAACAGTCTGATCTCCTTTAGCAAATTCCTCTAGATCCACGTCTTGTTGAAATTCCAAGGGTAAAACACCCATACCTATCAAGTTAGATCTATGAATTCTCTCAAAGCTTTTGGCAAGAACAGCCTTGACACCTAAAAGACTTGTACCCTTTGCTGCCCAGTCTCTGGAACTCCCCATACCATAATCCTTACCTGCAATAACAACTAACGGTATGTTCTGGCTTTTATACTTTAACGCTGCATCATATATAAAAGCCTCATTACCATTATAATTAGTAAACCCACCCATTTTATCTACCATCTTATTTCTTAACCTTACGTTGCCAAAAGTTCCTCTCATCATGACTTCATGGTTACCACGTCTTGAACCAAACGAATTAAAATCTTTCACACCCAGACGTTTCAAATACATGCCTGCTGCACTATCTGGTGCAATGGAACCAGCAGGTGATATATGATCTGTTGTGGTGCTGTCATCTAATATGGCCAAAATTTTTGCTTGTTCAATACTACTAATCTTGAAAGGTTTTGATATGTTATCAAAAAACGGAGGCTTTCTTATGTAAGTACTACCAGCATCCCAACTATATTTGCTTCCACTTGCCTTAGTTATATCTTTCCAATCTTGAGTGCCGTCAAACACATGATCATATTTTTCGAACATCTTGGATGTTACAAATTTATCCACATAACTTTTTATTTCATCGTTGCTAGGCCATAGTTCTTTTAAAGATACTGAATTATCGATATTGTCTAAGGAAACATTCATACTTCCAGCCAGTGCATATGCCACAACAATAGGTGGAGATGCTAGATAGTTAAAAGCAGTGTGTGGAGATATTCTGCCTTCAAAATTTCTATTTCCAGATAAAACACTAACCACAGATAGTTTATGTTTTTTAATAGCCTGACTTATATTTTCATTAATAGGCCCAGCATTTCCTATACAGGTGGTACAACCATAACCTACGTTGTGAAAGCCACATTTATCCAACTCTTTTTGTAGACCTGACTTTTCTAAATACTCTGAAACAATTTGAGAACCCGGAGCAAGAGACGTCTTAACCCAAGGTTTTACCTTTAAGCCCAACTCATTAGCTTTTTTTGCCACAAGGCCAGCCGCCATCATAACCTGCGGATTAGATGTATTAGTACAACTAGTAATGGCGGCTATTACTATATCACCATTTGAAAGGCTAAAATTTTCCTTCTCAACTTCAAAACTCACAACATCTTGTTTTAAATGTTTTTGAAATTCAGTTTTAGCACTCTTAAGAGCAATTCTATCCTGCGGTCTCTTAGGGCCTGCTAAAGACGGCTCTAGTTTGGATAAATCTATTTCGATCACATCATCAAAATTAGGTTCTATATCGTCCAACCAAATACCCTGCAGTTTGGAATATTTTTCGACCATACTGACTAAATCATCACTTCTACCCGTCAGTTTTAGATAAGAAAGAGTTTCGTTATCCACAGGGAAAAAGCCACAGGTGGCACCATACTCAGGCGACATATTAGAAATAGTAGCTCTATCAGCCAGACTAAGAGAGTCTAAATCTCCATAAAATTCTACAAATTTTCCCACCACGTTTAATTTTCGAAGAGACTCTGTGATATGTAGCACCAAATCAGTTGCGGTTATACCATCAGGCATCTTACCTACAATTTTTACCCCAACAACTTTAGGTATAAGCATAGACATTGGCTCACCTAACATAGCAGATTCGGCTTCAATACCACCTACACCCCAACCCAACACGCCTAAGCCATTTATCATGGTTGTGTGACTGTCTGTGCCAACCAAAGTATCAGGGTACAAAAGGTTATCATTACTCCAAACCACCTTAGCTAAATACTCTAAATTTATCTGATGACAAATACCCGTGCCAGGTGGAATGACAGATAAGTTTTTGAACGAAGATTGTGCCCACTTTAAAAATTTGTATCTTTCATGATTTCTTTCAAACTCTTTTTTAACGTTGTAATCAAAAGCATGTACCGATGCATATTTATCCACACTGAGCGAATGATCTATAATAAGATCTACAGGGATAGTTGGGTTGATTTTTTCTGGATCTTTATTTAATTCTTTTGTCGCATCTCTCATTGCGGTTAAATCTACAATAGCCGGCACACCAGTAAAATCTTGCATCAAAACCCTACATGGATAAAATGCTATCTCATAACCTTTAGAAAAATCCAAGAGTGCTCCTACATCCTCTTTTACAACAACTCCGTTACCCTCATGTCTTAGTAAATTCTCCAACAAAATTTTAAGACTCTTAGGATGTTTTTTTGATGACAGTTTATTTACATTATAAAAATTAAACTTTTTGCCAGATGGCATAGATACAGTGTCTTTTGTTTTAAAGCTATCCATAGATAAGCTTTAATGGTAATACGAAATAATTAAAATATCAAGATAACAAAAAGCTCTAGATACACCCCAGGTATTAACTTCAAACTTGACCAATGCTAGGGCTGTATATTACCTTGGGCATTTATGAAATACGCCGTCATTACCATTATATTCCTTCCTATATTACTATACTCTAGCCCACTAAAACCTATTAAAACCGACTCTCCAAGAGACACAATGAATACGTTTATAGATGCCATGAACGACTACAAACACGGCACTCTAAATAAAGTTAGACAAAAACAAGATAGAATAAATGATGCAATAAAAACTTTGGACTTAAGCGATATTACACCACTTTTAAGACAAAAAACAGCAAAAGAAGCTGCCATCTTTTTAAAAGAAGTTATCGATAGAGTTATTGTTATAGATTATCAAAAAATACCTGACCAAAATGATCTACATAGATGGAGATTAAAAGATACAGATATAACAATAATACAAATCCAAGAAGGTGAACATAGAGGTAAGTATTTATTTTCAAAAAACACAGTACAAGAAGCAAAGAGATTTTATCAAACAGTGCAACACCTACCCTACCTTGAAAATTCAGGCATGGGTGCTGGCTACAAAACACCTCTTGGTGAACAGATTGTGCCTCAATGGAGTAAAAACAAATTTGGACCTCTTTTTTTATGGCAACTGTTAGGTTTAATTCTGGCAGTCCTTTTAAGCTTTCCAATAATATACTCAACCAAGCTATTGCTATCAACGATGTTGATTGTAACCAAAAGAACCAAAACAGTACTAGATGATACAATAATCAAAACATTAAAAGACCCTTTTGCAAAATCCATTGCACTTTTATTTATATTGGCAAGTTTTCGTATACTACAAATTGAAGGCATCCTATTACAAATATTGACTGTTATTGTACAGATAGCATTGAGCTTTTATATAATTAAGTTAATCTATAAAGTAACACAAAGGTTATTAGATACTTATCTAGATAAAATATCTTCTAGCAAATTTGATAGTCAGTTTATCGGTTTATTCAAACAGGTTGTCAAAATATCGGTTGTTGTGCTTGGCTCTTTGGTAGCAATTCAAAATTTAGGGTTAAACGTAATGGGTGTAATGGCTGGGCTTGGTTTGGGAGGACTTGCGTTTGCGTTGGCTGCAAAAGACACATGTGCCAATTTATTTGGCTCAATTACAATCTTTATGGACAAACCATTTGCAATAGGCGATTGGATCATCACCACAAATATAGAAGGCACAGTCGAAAACATTGGCTTTAGATCTACTAAAATTAGAACTTTCTATAACTCTTTAGTATCCATACCAAATGCCTTATTAGCGACTTCAAATATAGACAACATGGGCAAAAGACAATTTAGAAGAATGAAGCATTTCTATTCGATAACATATGATACACCTGCCGATACAATAAAAGAATTTGTCCACGGCATTAAAACAATAATCTCTGACCACCCCAACACAAACAAAGATTTTCATGTTACCTTGCACAGCATGAAGGATTCAGGGCCAACAATCATGCTATACTGTTTTTTAAAATCAAAAGATTGGGCAGAAGAACTTCTAGATAAACAAGATATTCACCTAAAAATATCTAAATTGGCTCAAGATAAAAATATCAAATTTTCTTTTGAATACGAAAATAAAATTCAACCTGACAATCAATGACTTATTATATTATGACATGAAGCTTTTTGCTTGAACAATCTCAATTCAGGGGTGGTTGTCTTGCAGGTATCTGTGGCTAAAGGACACCTTGGATGAAAGCTACATCCACTGGGCGGATCGAAAGCACTAGGTAATTCTGTTTGAAATACACTTCCTTTTTTTAAATTGTTTTTTGTAATCTGCGGACTACTGGACATAAGAAGTTTTGTGTAAGGGTGTAATGGATTTGAAAACACATCATCTACCTTACCATGTTCAACTACTTTACCTAAATACATTACAATTACAACATCAGCGATATGCCTAACAACAGAAAGGTCGTGAGATATAAAAATATAACTAAGTCCCATGCTATCTTGTAGATCCATTAACAAGTTTAATACCTGAGCTTGTATCGAGACATCTAATGCACTAACTGGCTCGTCACAAACTAACATTTTAGGATTTAACATCAATGCTCTGGCAATACCTACACGCTGCCTTTGACCACCGCTTAACATATGAGGATATCTATTTTTATATTCTTCACCTAAGCCCACTTTTTCCATCATTTCTATTGATGTATCCTGACATTGTGTTGAAGTCATATCAGAATTTACAATCAATGGCTCACTTATTATTTGCCATACTTTTTTTCTTGGATTAATTGAACTATACGGGTCTTGGAAGACAATTTGTATGTATTTAGAAAGTTCTTTTTTTGTTAAAGTCGAAATGTCTATAGGTTGATTATCATACACAGAACAAACTCCCTCGGTGGGTGGTTCAATACCCATGATCAACCTAGCAAGAGTACTCTTACCACAACCACTTTCACCTACTATTGCAATGGTCTCCTTTTTATGTAAATGAAAACTTACTCCGTCAACTGCCTTTAGATATTTCATTTTTGAAAAAAGCTGAGAACGTTTATAGTATTTTTTAACTCCATTAATGGATAATAATCTATTCATAATAAACCATCACGATATTGGGAAATAACATTTAATTAGTCGATCGTTTTTTATTACATCTGGTGGGTTTTTGGCTACACAAATATCTTTTGCATATTCACACCTAGGATGAAACTGACAGCCTGTTGGTCTATCTAGCATATCCGGTACAACACCATTTATATTGCTTAGTCTTTTATTAACCACGTTTTGAAATCCAGGTAGTGATTTTAATAAGCCAGTGGTGTATGGGTGGCTAGGGTTAAAAAGTAGTTGGTGACGTAACCCTGACTCTACAATATGTCCAGCATACATCACCTGTATACGATCAGCTACCTCCGATACTAGACTAATATCGTGTGTAATAATAATTAAGCCAATTTTATATTCTTTTTGAATTTTTTGAAGCAAGGATATGATCTGTGACTGTATGGTTACATCTAGTGCTGTTGTTGGTTCATCTGCAATCAACAATTCTGGCTGGGCAGCTATTGACATAGCAATCATAACCCTCTGGCTCATCCCACCAGAAAGCTCATGTGGATAGGATTTTAATCTAAGCTCAGGATCAGAAATTCCAACTAAGTTTAGTAACTCTGTTATTCTTTCTTTCCTAGCTTTTTTGTTCATGACCGAACCTTTTTTATCCAGAATTTTATGCGTCTTTAAGACTTCATCTAATTGAAACTGTATTGTAAAGCTAGGATTTAAACTGGTCATAGGGTCTTGAAAGATCATGGCCATTCTATTTCCTCTAAGTTTTCTCAGCTCCTCTTTTTGCATACTCAAAATATCCATACCACAGAACTCTAGCTTGTCTGCACTAACCGATGCATTTGGAGGCAAAAGCCCCATAATAGCTAAACTGGTAAGGCTTTTACCACAACCACTTTCACCCAGAAATCCAAGAGTTTCAGATCTATTTAATGAGAAACTAATATTATCAACAGGTTTTATTTTTCCTCTGATAGTCTCAAATTCAATTGTTAAATTTTTAACTTCTAATAACATTATTTTTTAAGCCTTGGATCCAATGCGTCCCTAAGCCCGTCTCCCAACAAATTAAAAGCCAACACCACTATTAGTATACACAAACCTGGCAAAGTAACCAAATGAGGTGCGTTTTCAATATACGGTCTGGCATCTGAAAGCATAGTACCCCACTCCGCAGTAGGAGGCTGTGCCCCTAAACCCAAAAAACCCAATGCAGCTGCATTCAGTATTCCATCGCTAAACCCAAGTGCACCTTGAACTATTAAAGGTGCAGTACAGTTTGGCAATATGTTTGAAACCACAATCCTAAAATTGGACGTTCCATAACTCTTAGATGCTGTGACATATTTTTTCTTTTTTTCTGCCATGGTACTAGCTCTTACCAACCTAATAAAACCAGGTAGTGCTACAAAACTCACAGCAATAACTGTGTTCAGTAGACTGGGACCCAATATAGATACTATAACTATAGCCAGTAGTATACTTGGTAGAGCCATGAGTATATCTACAAAACGCATGATGATCTTATCTAAAAGTCCACCAAAATAACCCGATATTAAACCCAAAATAGTACCCACGGTCATTGAAAACAACACAACAAACAATCCAATGCCCATGGAAATTCTGGCACCATATACAAGCCTGCTCAACATGTCTCGGCCAATATCATCGGTACCCAATAGGTAAGCTCCTCCGCTCCAAAATGGGGGACTAATTGGAGAATCAAAAATTTTATTTTGTTCAAAAGGAGCTATTAAATCAGCAAACAATGCTATAAATGTAAAAAGCAATACAACAAAAAGCCCAAACATAGCCCCTCTACTGCTAGAAAAAAATATCCAAAACTCTTTTATAAAAGAAAGCCTCATTATCTTTTCTCCAAAATTAAACTTTAGCTAAGCCTTTCCTCTTACCTTTGGGTTAACCAATACATACACAAAATCAACGGCTGCGTTTATGCACACAACAAAACCTGCAATTATCAGAATACCACCCTGAACAACAGGATAATCCCTGGAAGTTACACTGTTCACTAGCCATTTTCCTATACCCGGCCATGAAAATATGGTCTCTGTTAGTATCGCTCCTGTAATGATTGTTCCAAACATTAAACCTATAACTGTTACCACGGGTATCAATGCATTTCTTAATCCATGAAGTAATATAACTCTAAATTCCTTTAAGCCTTTTGCTCTTGCGGTCCTAATATAATCTTCTGACAGAACTTCTAGCATACTGGATCTGGTCATCCTAGCAATTACAGCCAAAGGTATTGTCCCCAACACTATTGCTGGTAGAATTAGATGTCTAAGAGCACTTAAGAATGCATCAAAGTTATTATTTAATAAGCTGTCAATTATCAAAAACCCCGTTACACTTGGCACCTCGAACATTACATCTATACGACCTGACACAGGTGTTAAGTTTAAACCGACAGAAAACCACATGATCAAAATTAAACCCCACCAAAAAATTGGCATAGAATAACCAACAAGTGCACCAGACATTGTGACATAATCAAAGATAGAATTTTTTTTCACAGCTGCGATTATTCCCATCGATATGCCTAAAAGAGTTGCCCAGAGCAAACCCAACAGACCTAATTCCAAAGTTGCAGGAAATCTGGCAAAAAACTCATCTACTACCGGAACATTAGTAACTATAGAATTACCCAAATCCCCTTTGAGTGCGTTAGTGATAAATTTGAAATACTGAACCAGTATTGGTCTATCTAAACCCAACGACTGGTTGATTTCGTTGTACACTGCTGGGTCAGCACCTCTTTCTCCAAGCAAAGTTAATACAGGGTCACCTGGTACCAACCTTATCAAACTAAAAGAGACTATAGATATGCCTAAGAATGTGAATATTAAAATAGCTATTCTATTTAAAAGAAATTTAAACATCACTCTAAGGATATGTATTCAAAGATATCCCGACCAAGTGGATCTATTTTATAACCTTTAACATTTTTTCTAGTAGCTCTGTATACAGTAGAGTGAGCTATAGTGACCCAAGGAGCTTGTTCTTTAAAAATGACTTGAGCCTGTTTATATTTGGATATTCTTTCGTTTTGATTAGTAATTTCTTTTGCTTGTTTTACCAATTTATCAAAAGGTTCAAAGCACCAACTAGCCCTATTAGAACCACCCTTCTTAGCAGCACAACTTAGAAGCGTGTATAGGAAATTATCTGGATCACCATTATCCCCTGTCCAACCCAGTTGTAACATTTGATGTTCTCCATTTTTTGATCGAGCCAAATATGTGGGCCAATCGTTGGTTACCAGTTTTGCGTTTATTCCAACAGCTTTAAGATCAGCTTGCATCATCTCGCCTAATTGTTTTCCAGCAGGAATATATGGTCTTGAAACAGGTAAGGTCCATAGATCTGTATCAAAACCGTTTTCATGACCTGCTTCTTTTAGAAGAGCTTTTGCTTTTTGTACGCTGTATTCATAATCTTTTACTTCATCATTGTACGACCAGATCGTAGGGGGCATTGGGTTTTTAGCTACAACTGCGTTATTTAGATAGACAGCTCTAATGTAAGATTCTTTGTTTAAGGCATGATTCACCGCTTGCCTTACTTTTAGGCTATCGAAAGGAGGTTTGGTTACATTCATAGCTAAATAACCTACGTTAAAACCTGCCTGGTCTATTAAATTAATGTCTTCTGACTGTCTCATTGCTTCCAGATCAGCTGGTGCAGGGTATGGCACCAAATGACATTCGCCTGCCTTCAATTTTTGGAATCTAACACTGGCATCTGGTGTGATGGAAAATATAAGTCTATCTAGCTTAACCCTACCATTAAAGTAGTCATCAAAGGCTGTATACCTGATTAACAAATCTTTACTGTAGCTATTAAATACAAAAGCACCTGTACCTATTGGCATGTTGTCTATTTTTTCAGGTGTGCCCGCTGCAAGCATTTGATCAGCATATTCTTTGGATAAAATACTGGCAAAGTCCATGGCTAAATTTGCTACAAAAGGAGCTTCTACCTTATTCAAAATAAATTTAACAGTGTGGTCGTTTACCTTGACTATATCCTTAATGATCGAGCCCATATCCATGGACTGAAAGTATTCATAAACACCACCGCTTACCTTATGGTAAGGATGGTTTTTATCGTGCTGTCTTTTAAAGGTAAAAACTACGTCATCAGCATTAAAATCTCTGGTAGGTTGAAACGCATCGTTAGAATGAAACTTAACACCTTTTCTTAGCTTAAAAACATACTCTTTTCCGTTAGCAGAGCTTTCCCACGAAACGGCAAGGCTAGGAATTACAGTGGTGGCACCATATTCAAACTCAACAAGTCTGCTGTATATAGCATGTGTGGCATTAAAAGTAGCACCGTCTGTAGCAATTTGCGGATTAAATGCACTGGGACTGCCTTCTGCACAAAAAACAAAAATCTTATCGTTGTTTGATTTTTTGGTGCAAGAAACCCCAAATAATAACAGACCAACCAAAGGCAGCACCAACACACTAGATGCAAGGCCCTGTTTAAGCATACCGCTTACTCCTTAAAAAAATCTAGGGTACAATCTATTTTTATATTATTTGGTTTGCAATTTTTTAATATGACGCCTAGCATATGTTAAATTGGTAATTTGTGGCAGTGTGACGATTCGAGGTTGTATTTGAAACACATACTTTGGTTGGACTTAGAGATGACAGGTCTTAATCCTGAATCTGATAAGATTATAGAGGTGGCCGCTATAGTGACCAATTCCAAGTTGGAAGAACTTGACTCTTACCATGCTGTAGTTAAACAACCACAAAAGTACCTAGATAATATGGATGAGTGGAACAAAAGAACACATACTCAGACTGGATTGATTGACAAAATACCTAGTGGAAGCAACGAATCTGTGGTAGAACAAGAGTTGATTTCGCTTACCAAAAAATATTTTCAAAATGATCCAGTCATTTTAGCAGGAAGTTCTATACATCATGACAGAAATTTTATAAAAAACCATTTTGTAGAACTTGAAAAAGTGCTTCATTATAGGATGTTAGATGTCACAAGCTGGAAATTAGTATTTAAACATCTATTTGATGTAGACTTTAAAAAGAAAAACCTGCATAAGTCTATGGATGATATTAAAGAAAGTATAGAAGAATTAAAATTTTATATGGATAAAGTCGTACATTAATGTAAAGATTTAATAAAGGAGTAAAAGTAGACATGAGTAAAAGTACAAGAAAACCAAACAAGGCCTTTCTCAAAAATATACAACCTGACCAGGTTTTAGCAAATGTTGTAGGAAATTCTCCTATGCCAAGAACTGAGGTTGTTAAAAAGTTGTGGGCATATATTAAGAAAAATAATTTACAAGATCCAAAAAACAAAAGGAATATTGTGGCTGATGAAAAGCTAAAACCTTTGTTTGGTGGAAAAGATGTGGTCAATATGTTTGAGATGACCAAACTCATCAGCAAGCACATGAAATAATCAACCTGACGCTGACGGTTGGATGCTTTTGTTGACTGTAGGCAGGGCAGCTGTAACCAAAACTGATGTAGGTTTATATTAGTCTGTCTCTTTGTCATTAACCATTGGTAACTGATTTAAAGTTTAATAGGTTAATTTCCTTAGAGATTTTTTTAGATTTGCCTGTATATATCAAGTTAAGATGGTGCTTGTTACTTAGTATGCTTTTCTTTTTATTAAGTTTACTTATCAAAAACTGATTACAGGTAGCAGTTGTTTTGATCTCAAAGCATTTCAGTGAAGATTGTTCTTCATATAGTAGGTCAATCTCATTTCCATTACTATCTCTATAAAAATAGAATGTAGTTGCAGAATTATTGTTTAATTTATTTTTTAACATGTCTATTACTACCAAGTTTTCAAATAAACTACCTACTAAAGGGTCTCTTGTCACATGAGAAGGCAACTTAAGATCTAACAAAAAAGCAAGCAAACCAACTTCTACAAAATAATATTTAGGAGATTTAATGATACGTTTTCCAAAGTTTTTAAAATATGGATGCAATTTAAATATAATAAATGAAGTCTCTAAAATAGATAGCCAGTTTGTAATCGTCTTAACACTTACTCCAACGTCTCTAGATAATGAAGCATAGTTAAACACTCGCCCCACTCTGCCTGCTAGCAATTTCATAAACTTCTCAAATAATCCATGCTCTTTTATATTTATTAACTGTCTAATATCTCGCTCAACATATGTAGTATAATAATTAGCGTACGCATTAAACGGTCTTTGTTTTTTGTCGTGTACCCTAGGTAGAAAACCATTACATATGTAATTTTCAAAACCTTCGTAGGTAATATGCGAGCCTTTTAACTCTGAGATAGATAAAGGTAAAAGAGTTAAAACTCCAACTCTACCTGCAAGAGATTGTGTAATATGCTGTGATAGATTAAAATTTTGCGAACCAGTTAGTACAAACTGTCCTGGAACATTATTTTCATCCACTGTTACTTGAATATAGCTCAAAAGTTCTGGCACTCGCTGTACTTCATCTATTATTAACAAGGCCCCACTGAAGTTATTTAAAAAAGTTTCTGGATCTGTTTTGGCCAGTAATCTTTGCTCTGGGTGTTCTAAATTTACATACTTATATTTTTTAAGAACAGTTCTAACCAAAGTAGTTTTACCAGACTGTCTAGGCCCCAGTATCGTTACAACAGGGTACTCTTGCAACAATATCTTCAGTTCCTTTGTAATCCTGCGTGGAATAAAGCCCATTTGCATATTATATTATGTAAATCGGGAATTTCAAGTCCTGATTTACATAATTAATACATCAAATATCTAGCTGTATACTTGAAAGGTTGTGCTTTTAGTCTATTGACTTATACACTTGGGGTATTACTTGATATTTCTATAGGATCGTTTGATCCATCCTTCCAATACTTCTGAAGGATTTTGAACAACAGATTTGTCCAATTTAAATGATTTTTTACCCGTATTTTTCTTGATGAGATTAAAACCATGCTCATAAGCAGATAAAACCTTTTCACAAACACAAAAAGTAGATGTCTTGTCCTTAGCTGCAATCTTCAAAATCTCATCCCTTGCAGCAAGATCAAAGTCAATTTCAAATCCAAACTTTTTCAAAAAATGCTTTTCAAATTTTTCTATCTCTCTATAAGCAGGCGACTTTTTGTTCTTTCTAGCAGATTTAATTAATTTTGCTAACACCTTCTTTGGATTTTTTACCAAATCATTAGTAACAGTTACTTTGTTTACATTAGCGGATGGAAGTTCAAATTTGTAATCTCTAAACACCGATTCTAATACAGTCACCAAACCCCTAGCTCCGGTTTGCTCCTTATTAGCAAGTTTGGCTATTTCCATCATTGCATTATCGTCAAAATCAATATTTATACCATAACTTTTAAAAGCATGCTTATACTGCTTAATCACAGAACCTTCCGAATATTTCAAAATATCGAACAAATCATGATCCGAAAGCTCATGACAATTTACCCTGATAGGAAGCCTACCCACAAACTCTGGCTCAAAACCAAATTCTATTAGATCTTTAGTAGCTACTTTTTCAAATAAACCTGAATCACTAGTGCCTGTCTTTAGCTCACCACCTATACCCAAAGAACCAACGCTAAGTCTTCTAGCAATGATCTCTTTTAGTTCAGTAAAAGCTCCGCTTACTATAAATAAAATATGTTTTGTGTTAATGATTTCTTTTTCCACTTTGCCTTTTGTTTGAAGATCCATGAATGCTTTCATCTGGGATGAAATATCATGAGAAGATCTAAGATCTACCTCTGTTTCTTCCATTAACTTCAAAAGACCAAACTGTACACCTCGCCCACTAATGTCCTTACCTATAATTGATGAGTTACCAGCTAACTTGTCAGCTTCATCCAAATATATTATACCATACTGGGCCAACTCAATATCTCCATTAGCCTGGGTAACCAAATCTTTTATCAAATCATCTACGTTTGCACCCACATAACCTGTTTCACTAAACCTGGTGGCATCTGCTTTAACAAACGGAACGCCAACTAGCTTTGCCAGTTCTTTTACCAAATAAGTTTTTCCAACTCCAGTAGGACCTAGTATCAATACGTTCTGTTTTGCATAATCTGAACTAGTAGATTTATTTTTATTTTTCATGCAGTAGTCAACATGGTTATAGTGATCACAAATTGCTATCGCTAACACCTTCTTGGCTTCGTCTTGATGAATTATATTTTTATCTAGAAAATTTTTAACTTCCTTAGGGTTTAGGTTGAAGTTTAACTCAGTGACTTTCTTACTTTTTTTAGGTGTTTGAACTTCAGGTGCATCAGCCGACATGGGCTTTTTAGGATAGACTACATCAGCAAAAACTCGTACAGGACCGTTTTTGCCAAATTTTTTTCTAAAGAGATTTTCCAGCTCTTTTTCAACATCTTCTATTGTTTTATTAGGTCTTTCCTCTTTTTTCATTTTATCCTACATAAAATTAAAATCACATCAGGGCTTTTGAACTTTAAGATATGCTACATCCTGCATGCTAGCATAATTTAATTATTTAAGCAATAACAACCTTAAGTAAGGATTGAAGGCTTTTAATTAAAAGGTATCTTTATGCCTACGTCTATTCTATTGTAGTTTTTATCCAGATTGTTTAAATCTATGTCAGGCTGCAAATCATAATCTTGTCTTGGTAAATATATGCAAGCTGGGTCTACTACAATCCAATCATCAATCGTCCATATAGATATTATTTCTATTAATCTTAGACCCCAAAATAGTGTTGCAAAGCCAAGACCTTTAGTTCCGGCAGCTGCTCCCATGATAAAAAGTTCTGAGCCTAAAATCATACCGCCATCTTGATTTTTACCTTGAATAAAGTGTCCAATCCCTAAACCAGCTACCGTTCCTACAATACCACCAGCTATATATCGACCTCTGGTCATTGTTTTTTGGCTTACAGTGGGCACGATTTGTTCATGATCATGAGATTGATTCAAAAAATTTTTTAAATCTGATTCTATCGAAGAAAATGATCTACTATATTTCACTGTTTTTTCATTAACGTTAGAGTCTTGCATTGCTACTTGATCATCATCTATGAACAAAAAGTACCTAATATCCTTTCCGTTATCATCAACACCTACAACTATTTCGTCACCATCTAAAAAATCTAAATACTCACTACCTTTTAAATCCAAGTAAGGATAATTTACTTGCGAGTGTGCCTGTTCACAGAAAAATGCTACTAGAATGTATAAAATACTCACTTTGATTCCTCTTTTGGTTGTTTATTATTCCACATTTTGCAAATTTCTCAAATCTAAAAGAGATTATATTTTGTTTTTTTGTAAATAAAACCTAGGTATGTATCCTGTATCAGTGAAGTATAAAATACACACTGGTTTGCAATATGATAGCTCCGCTTACCAAATAATAGATAGCTTATCTAATACCTTCGGTTCAACAGTTACTCTATCCATTATTTGATAAAATTAAAAACTTTTAGTGAAATGGAATTTTTATACCCACATCTATTCTATTGTAGTTTTTATTCAAGTTATTTATGCCCATATCTGACTGAAGATCCCTAGGAAAATATACAGGTGGAGCTAGATCTACTACAATCCAATCATCACCAGGTGCCCATGCAGTGATTAATCCTGCTAACGCTACAGCAACATATCCTATTACAAAACCTGTATCCACTCCCGCAGCAAGCCCTATGAAGACAATACCTCCTACCAAAATTAAACTGCCAGATAAATTCCTACCTTGAATAAAGTGTCCAATTCCCAGACCTGCCAGAAGAGTTTCTACAACTCCACCAGCTATATACTGACCTCTGGTCATTGTTTTGTAGCCCATGACCTGAGGTGTACCTGGGTTTGAGACTCCATAACCAGGAGGTTGGTTTAAAAGATTTCTTGTGGCTTCTTCTATCGAAGTAAATGGCCTAGCATATCTAACCCTGTCTCCATTAACATCAAAACCCTGTATTATTATCTGACCGTCTTCTATAAATAAAAGGTATCTGATTTCCCTTCCATTATTATCCACACCCATGACTATCTCATCACCATCTAAAAAATCTAAATACTCACTGCCTTTTAAATCCAAGTAAGGATAATTTACTTGCGAGTAGCCTTGCTTACAGACAAGTATAAGTACAAAAATAATATAAAATCGCATGCTAATCCCCCTATATGCTCACGCTTATTAAATGCCTAACAAAAAGGGCAAAATTATTCTTTGCGTAAACAAAGCCTGATTGGAAACTATATTAAAAAGTTATGCAATACACAGCATGCCATTTGAAATTACAATAATATGATTAATGTGTGATAGGTGGTTTTGATATAGCTTAGTTACAGTGTCTGCTTCTGCAAGCATATCAAGTATCTGTGCATCTTCTGGCTATATCTCTTTGAGTAGGGCAATCATACTGCATTCTTGGTTGCATCAAGCATTCTATTCCCTTATTAGTTTCTTCTTGAAAACAATCTAAAAGACAATCTGTCAAAGCTCTTTCTTCACACTGAGCTGTTTGTGCCACATTATTATTGCGACTTGATGATCCTTCGAACTCATCTTTTCCTGAGCAAGACACAATAAACACACCCACTGTTATAACAAAAAACCGCATATACTTCCTTTTAGATCACACAAACATACGGCATATATCTAGGTAAACTTAAGTAACCAAAACACTTTAGATATTTTAAAAAGCTTAGTTAGCAAAATAGTAAGGACACTAGTCTTAGCACTGCTAAATAAATGTTTGATAAAAAAAACTACATATGAAGACTGCAAAAGCGACTGTCTGTGGGCCGGCAAATTGATCCAAGCTGAGATTGGTGGTTAGCCTTGCATAACATTTTCTATATCGTCTATTTCCTTCGGAGTGCTAGTCATAACCTTATTACCATTTTCTGTTATTAATATGTCGTCCTCGATTCTAACCCCAAAACCCAAAAATTCCTTCGGAGCATCTGGATCATCAGCTTGAACATATAACCCAGGCTCTATAGTAATACACATACCTGGCTCTAGCTTCCTAGGTTTACCATTTAACTGATACAAACCAGCATCATGCGTATCCAAACCCAAGTAATGTCCTATTTTATGTGGATAATATTTTTTATATCCTGTTTGAATCATCTCATCTTGTGACCTTTTAAATCCCATTTCTACCAAACACTTGGACAAACACTCCACAGCCTTAGCTTGAAGCTCTTCAAAAGAAATCCCAGGCACAGCCAAATCAATAATGCTCTTTTGAACCTTTAATACATGTGAATAAAAATCACTTTGTGCATTACTAAATTTGCCAGATACCGGAAAAGTCCTGGTTATATCACCTGCATAATATTTCCATTCACACCCAGCATCTATCAATAATAGATCGTCTTTTTCTAAAATTTCGTTGTTGTACCCATAGTGCAATACACATGCATTTTTACCAGACGCTACAATCGGATTGTAGGCAACCTTCCTTGAACCATGCTTTTTATATGTATTTATTAAACTACCTTCAACTTGATTCTCACTCATGCCAGCTTTAACAGTTTTCATTGCATCAGTAATGGCCAGACTGGATATTTCACATGCTTTTTCTATCCATCCAATTTCATCCGACTCTTTTATAACCCTAAGCTCCCCTATTATCGCACTAGGATCTTCTATTGGAACTAATCCAAAACCACTTCTTCCAGAAAGATTTCTATTAGCAATTACTGCATCAATCACTAATTTATCATAGTGAGCATTTCCTAAACGATAATACACCTTAGAGCAACCCTTGAGTAAACCAGATAGTTGGCTGTCTAACTCAGATATTTTAGATCCTGTATCCACCGCAAAAAATTCCACAACAGACTCAGGGCCAAACCTACACCCTTCCCATTGCTCTTTTACCTTATCCTTTTCCAAGACAAATAAAATTCTTTGGGGAGTTTTTCCAGGTCTAAATACAAACACAGCCTCAGGTTCTTCATAACCTGTTAGATAAAAAAAGTTACTATCAACCCTAAATTTATTATTAACCTCAAAATTTCTTACACTTTCTTTTCCAGACACCAAAATTAAAGCAGCATCTTTGATAATCTTAGCAACTTCATTTTGTCTTTTTTCAAAAATGCTTTTATCTTTTATTTCAATCATAAGCTATCTTTAAAAACCTGATCTATCATATCTATCATCATTTCTTTGTTTGTAAAAGATTTTAAATTTTCTTTTGAAGATTCTAATAGAGTTTTAAGCCTGTTTCTAGAATATTTCAAACCTTTTATTTTTACGTAATTAAAGTTATCTCGATCAGGATTATTTTCCCTTATGTCATCCACTATTTGAAAGGCAAACCCCAGATCTTGAGCAAACTTTTTTAAGCTATTAGTATCTTCATTGGTAGCATTACAGATCATGCATGCACCTAGAACACAACATTGTATAAGCTTTCCAGATTTTAATTCATAGAGTTGTTCTATATCAATTCTACTATCAGATGTAATATCCAACGACTGGCCGTAGATCATATCTTTAGTACAATTTGATACCAGTTTTGTAATGTCATTGCTATAATGTTTAGAAAGCAATAAAAAAGCTTCAGTCAACAAGTAACTGCCAGCCAGCACCGCTATACCATCACCAAATTTTTTATGCACACTAGCCACACCTCTTCTAGTATCAGCATTATCCATAGAAGGTAGATCATCATGTATTAATGAATAAGTATGTACAAGTTCCATCGAAACAGCAAAAGGTAGGACAGACTCTATTGGATGGTTTAATATTTTTGAAGTAAGTAAACACAGCTTTGGTCTAAATCGCTTTCCACCTGGAATAACAGCGTGCTCTATTGCACTATAGATAGTGCTGTCTTTATTAGCTCTGGAGTTTAGCCAATTTTTGATCTCGGCTTCGATCAAATTATACATCTAAGATGGTTTAAAATCTTCGGTCTGAGGATTATTGTCTTTATCAGCTCCTAAAAGCTTTTTTACCCTACTTTCTACCTTAGATAAATGCTCATTACATTCTCTAGATAGTTTTATACCTTCTTCAAATTGCTTAAGAGAGGCATCTAACGAAAGCTCGCCTTTTTGCATTTTTTCAACAATACTTTCAAGTTTTTTTATTTTTTCTTCAAACTCCATGTTTTCTCCTTTAAACTTGTTACCTCAGATGTAATCTCTCCATCAGCTACAATTACATTTATTGATTCGCCCGCACCAACTTGATTTATCGATTTTATCACAGCACTTTTTTTATCCCTAGTTATTGAATAACCTCTTGTAAGAGTTTCCAAGGGACTTAGAGAATTTAAAACATCAACTAGTCTATTCATCAACCTTTTTTTGCTATCCATTAGAATTTGAACTTCTCTAATAATTTTTTGACCTAAAATGTCTAGAGTATTTTTTAGATTATTTATCTTTACAGGTGCCAAATCGCATAGCCTTTCAAACAAACTGTCACACCTTTGAGAAAGTTCCTCACATTTTCTTTTTGGATTAACAATCATTGACGCTGTTTTAGATAGGTTTTCTTTATCCAATTTAATTTTTGATTTAATATAACTTAATAAAGTAAATTTATATGTCTGAAGCTCTTTTATTATATCAAGTTTATTTTTTACCACTAGCATAGCTGCAGCCGATGGAGTTGGTGCTCTTACATCTGCTACGAAATCGGATATTGTAAAATCTATTTCATGACCCACTCCCGACACGATAGGTATTTGTGATTTGTAAATAGCTCTTACAACTTGCTCATCATTAAAACACCAGAGATCCTCCATAGAACCTCCGCCTCTAGCAATGATTATAACATCAAATTTGTAGTTTATGCTGTTTGCAAGCTCTATTGATCTGATAATGTCTTTTGCCGCTGCTTCACCTTGAACCATTGTGGGAAATATGGTGATATCCAAACCCTTGAACCGCTTATCCAACACATTCAGTATGTCTTTTATTGCAGCTCCAGTAGGAGATGTAACAACAGCAATATTATGTGGCACCGAAGGAATCGGCTTTTTATGCTTTTTATCAAATAAACCTTCTTTTTCTAGTTTTGCTTTTAATTGTTCAAATTGAATTTTTAAAGCACCATGGCCAATAGGTTCCATACTTTCACATATAAGTTGATAACTGCCCGTTCCTTCATAAAGACTCACTCTAGCCTTGACCAACACCTCCATACCATCTTCTGGTGTAAATATTAGCCGTGTATTATAACCTCTAAACATTACAGCTCTTACCTGCGACTTTTCATCTTTTAGGGAAAAATAAAAGTGTCCTGATAAAGGCACTTTAAAATTAGAAATTTCACCTTTTACCCAGATAAATGCAAAGTTATTTTCTAAACACGACTTAACTCGTCTGTTCAATTCAGTGACTGTAATAATTAACTCAGACTCTTTAGGCTCTTGGGTTATCTGATCTAAATTAAGCTGATCCTCTGGCATCTAAAGCACACTCGCAAAAAAAGGGGAAACCAAACAGCCTTGGCACATGTGAGATACAAAAACCCCACTTCTCTAAAAGTGGGTGCCATTGTGATAACTTTAGGCTTCTTGCTGAATAATGCAAGCTTGCACACCATTATCAGGGACGGCTCCCTATTAATACATGTTCGGGTTTTTAATCCACTGGCCGTTTCCGGTCAACTCAGTAACCCCAGGCTATCTGATACCAAATATTCGATAATTTATCAAAATAAAAAAGAAAATAAAATCATCTGTCACACCACAATCCAGTTACGAAATATAAGAAAAATAGTGTTTCTCACCTAGTTAGTAATAACACACTGATTTGAAACCAATGTATGTCAATTTTACCAACCTATGATCAACTAGTTTGCTTATGGATGTTTTATATGTATACAAAAATGTGCTACACGTGCGTGCCAAGCGGCCTCACCTACAAAGTTAGACCAGTTGGTTGCATTTTTAAATACGAAATATCTATATAGAGAAATTGGGGATGTCTTCAACAAATTATTTAAAAATTAGACTTATCTTGTGGGTTTTTATCTTGTCATGCATGATTTTGCCAAAAACGTTTGGTAAATCAAACGCCGTTTCTCAAAATGAATGTGTTAAAGCATTAACTTCTGAAAAGATAGACCAGATTTTAAAAGCTGTAAAAAATAATGACCCAGAAGGTGTAGAGTTTTTTATTAAATTACATAATATAGACGGACCACAAATAGATCAGATGGAAGCCCTTCATCATTCAGCAAGATTAGGCCATACCGGTATAGCGGTGCTATTAATGCAATTAGGTGCAGATCCTGACTTTGAAACAACCGATGGAACCCCATACCAAATAGCACTTGATAAGAACAATATAAAAGTTGCAAATATAATTAAAGATAATAGTAAACTAAAATCGCCTATAAAGGTTGTAGATAATCCAATGGTAGAATCAAATGATGATGTTGTATCAATAACTACAAGTACTCCGTTTAGCTCAGCTATTTTGCCATCTACACTTAGCGAAGATGCCAAGAAAGTTCTAAAAAAAGTGAAAACTCAATACGATAAACACGAGAAGGCATATGAAGTAACAGGCCCTAGAAAAAGATCAGGTAATAGACTTTTCTATGATGACCATCATTATATGAGAGCTAAAATTGTAACAAACTCCCAGTATCAAAGAGAGGTCAAAACAGTACAAATCTATGTCAAAGCTAAATTTAAATCAGAAGTTGGTCTAAATCGCAGTTATTCCGAAGGCAAACAATTGGACTTAACAAAAGTTACCACAGAGTATGTTAGAGGTTTACCATTTGAATTTAGAATAGAAGAACACGTGGTTATACATTTTAACATAGAAGAACTACTAGAAGAATTTATAAAGGAAAAACCGTTTAATTTTGTTGTGAAAAGCACCCTGCAATGGAACAGCAACAGATACTTTTCAATACCAAAAAGCTATATTAGAGGTTTTACAGCAGCTCTTAGCTATGTAATGACACAAGAAGAGATAGATCATAGAGAAGAATGAGATTGATGTGAACTACTAAAAATAAACAATCTTGACAAGGAAATGGGGGATGTTTCTAATAAATTATTCAAAAGTTAAACCTGTATTTTTGGTTTTTATCTTGTCATGCATGATTTTGCCAAAAGCGTTTGGTAAATCAAACGCCGTTTCTCAAAATGAATGTGCTAAAGCATTAACTTCAGTTGAAAAGATAGACCAGATTTTAAAAGCTGTAAAAAATAATGACCCAGAAGGTGTAGAGTTTTTTATTAAATTACATAATATAGACGGACCACAAATAGATCAGATGGAAGCCCTTCATCATGCAGCAAGATTAGGCCATACCAGTATAGCAGTGCTATTAATGCAATTAGGTGCAGATCCTGACTTTAAAACAACCGATGGAACCCCATACCAAATAGCACTTGATGAGAACAATGATGAAATAGCAAACATAATTCAAAACAAGACCAGCAATAGTAAACCAGAGTCACTCATATTATTTATAAATCAACCGGTAATAAAAACAAATAATGATGCTATACTCCCACCTCAAACTCTGAATAGTAATATATTTAATACGGCTCTTCTGTCATATAATACGCTTAGCAAAGATGCCAGAAAAGTGCTAAAAAACACGGAAACTACGTACGAAAGACACGAGAAGGCATATGAAGTAACGGGCCCTAGAACAAAGATACAAGGATTAGGAATGTTTGCAACCTCCCATTTTTATATGAGAGCCAAAGTTATAACAAAATCTAAATATCAAAGAGAACTTAAGACACTACAGCTTCATATTGAAGCTAGAGTTTTTGATCTCATAGATTTAAATATTGGTTATTCCGAAGGCAAACAATTGGACTTAATAAAAATTGTTAGAAAACATCATACTGGAACGCTAGAACATGTCGCTATAAACCTTGATATAAAAGAACTACTAGAAGAATTTGTAAAGGAAAAGCCGTTTGATTTTGTTTTGAAAAACGATTTGCGACCAAATATTAGCTTACAATATTCCATATCAAATAGTTACATCAGAGGTTTTATAGCAGCTTTTATCGACACGATACACAAAATTGACCAAGAATCTTAGAAAATTCCTTTATAGTCTACCTTGAGAGCTGGTAAACATTTTTAAAAGTACACACAGCTTCACTTTGGCCTTCGGTCGGACCGTTCCGCTATGTGCACTTATTAAAAACGAATACCTTTAAATAATCTGTCGGAGTATACCTTGAACGTTGCTTTGGCGTTTTAACAAATACTTGCCTAGTTCCGTTACAAGACCTTCGGTCTTTCCACTACACTAGCAAGCATTTGCCAAAACGAAGGGCCTTAGAATTCATAATTATTGTTTTTAAGCTCAGCTTCAAGATCCTCTTTTAATTCAGCCTCCAGCTCAGCTGCCAAAAGATTATAATCAGTCTTGATAATCCCATTATCCAACAAAGTATTCTTTTTAGCTTTAGAATAAATAAAAGACTGCTTCTGACCCTGTATCTGATCCTGTAACAACTTATACTTAGCCTTCAACTTACCTTTTAAAAAAGCAGGCTCTATGTCTTCAATATCATAACTAAAAATCTCTATATCTTTTGTATTTGTAACCTCTAAAAACCTATCTTTTAAAGTCTCTACATAAGATTTTACGTTTTGAAAGTTCCTAAACTTAGTCTGACCTACAACATCTATCAAATTAGCCCTACCCTCATAACCATACTTAACAACGTCACTTATCACACAATTTTTATTTGGCTTACAAAGCCCCATGTAGCCAGTCACTTGAGTAATCAACACCTGAGTAAACTGAGGTGCTACCCTCACATCAACACACATGCTGCCGCTAGCAAAACTCATAACTTTTCCTTTTTTAAAGACGTTAAATTTAAGAAAATAAGGACAAATGCAAACTAAAGCATTCACCAAACAACGTACGGCCTTTAGTAGAGTATCTTATTTAGATTTAGTCAATATAAAAAAATTATCTCTTTATTTTACTAACTTAGAGACAAAAGTCGTGTCATTTTGAGACATAACGTACGGTACAAAGAATAAATTGATAAAATTATGTTACCAAACATAATTTTATTTAATTTATACTAAAGCTTGTCTGATATTATTCCGAGGGTTGGTTTTCAGATGCATCTGATATGGAGAGAGTTATGGGTGATCTTGTAGCCATTGATTTTAGGAGCAAAAATAGAAAAACTGCCAGTGGCAGTGTTAAGACAAATGTCGACCGTGACAATGTGATCGACATAAAGACACATAGGAAAGAAAAAAAGATGAAGGAAAGAAGAAGAAATAAAAGAATCATATTAACAGAATACTTTAGTGCCTATGTGCAGGTTCCAACAAAAGGGCTACAAGAAGTTACTCTATATGATATTTCAAAAAAAGGAATTGCATTTAATATAGCTCAAGAAAATGGATGCTTTAACCCAAAAGAAATCATCAATATCAGAATTTACTTAAATGGATATACTTACTACCGATTTACAACTAAAGTGTCTCACATACAGCACTTAACAGATGAAGGTGTGTATAGAGTTGGAGCAGAATTTCTAATAAACAAATGGAATAGATACCCTTTAAATAGCTTTGTAGAATTTGTGAAAAGTATGAACTCCGAGATCAAAATAGATGTAGGAGACATGGTTATAAACTACAGATAGTTTTAAGTAAGATCAAAATGAGACCGAAACCTAAGTATAGGAAGGTTCGGAGGTCTCAGAGTGTACATTCATGGAGATTTGCAGAGGGTTTTTGATGCTCTATACTACATGGGTATGATAGATCCTGTACTACAAAAAAACTGGCAAGCCGAAGATTTTAATGAAAAACAAGTCCATTCAGCAATAAAGGCTGTCAATACATGCAGTGGTAACTATAAAGATCTAGCTAATGAATTAAAAACTTTTGATGACCACACATTGTGCCTACTAGCAATGCAGGTTGCTAAAGAATACGTCGATTTTTACTGTAGAGAAAAGGTTCACTAGTGAGCAACGTATTTAAAGAAGCAATAGATAATTTTCTTGAACCAATCAAAGACTTACTAGAAAACGAGTCCATAACAGAAGTAATGATCAACGGATTTGATGAAATATTTGTAGAAATTGGTGGTAAAATTAACAGAGTAGAAAACGCCTTTCCAGATGAAGATAGTTTAATGGCTGCAGTTAATAATATTGCACAAAGCGTAGGAAGGACTATAGACAAAAACAACCCAACGTTAGATGCAAGACTACCTGCCCCAGAAAACTACAGAGTTCATGCTGTTATACCACCTTGTGCAAGAAATGGAACAACTGTATCTATAAGAAAATTTTCTAAGAAAAAAATAACTCTAAAAGACTATATTAAATTCAATACACTAACATCTGATGCAGCTCAATTTTTAGATCTATCTGTATTTTTAGGTAAAAATATTTTGGTAAGTGGGGGTACCGGCTCTGGTAAAACTACCCTTCTTAGTTTATTAGCTGGAAGAGTTCCCAAAGGTCAAAGAATAATAATTATTGAAGATTCCTCAGAATTATCCATTGAATATGAGCACGCTGTATTTTTTGAAACTCAAATGGCAGATGAAACTGGCCAGGGCGAAGTTAGTATATACGATTTAGTAAAAAGCAGTTTGAGATTAAGGCCTGACAGAATAATTGTAGGTGAAGTCAGAGGAGCCGAAGCTTTGGAATTGATCAATGCAATGAATACAGGTCATAAAGGATGTTTTGGAACCATACATTCTAATTCTGCAGAAGATGCCCTGCTGCGACTGGAGTCACTGGCTATGGGTTCTGATGCTAAAATTAGTCAAAAAGCTCTGTGTCAGCAAATAGGTTCTGCTATAGACTTGATAGTGCAAATTTCCAGGTTTTCTGACGGTTCAAGAAGGGTTCAAAGTATAATGGAAGTACAGTGTTATAAAAATAATTGCTATGAAATGAATCCAATTTATGAGCTAACTAACTTAAAAAGAGGCCAAGATGGTAAGCTGGTAGGACATATAGAGCCAACCGGAAATTTGCCCAGCTATATGAATGAAATCGTAGCCAACAAAATACCTTTTCCTTCAAGTAAATTAAAAAAAGTAGCATAAGGCCCTTCGTTTTACCAAATGTTTGATTAGCGTAGCGGCAAGCCGTAAGGCTTAAAGCGTAGCTATGAAAACACTTGGTAAAACGTTGTGCAACGTTCAAGGTAAATTATAAAAAAATTTTTAAAGCCTTCATGTTCTTCGATTATTTTTTAATGAAACAAATCTGAGCGTAGAGCTTTGCAAAATACGCTAATCTTCGATTGACTCAAAATCCCCTTCAAGTTCCACGCTCAGATTTGCTGCATGTGAAGTATCAAATTTAAGGCTACTGGCTTATGATTAGCAAAAGCCTCCGACTGCTAGGTTCAAAATGGATACATTTTGCTATTAAAAAAGCATCTTGCTAAGTGTTGGACTGATTGATAAAATCCGCTTTGATCAAAGATTTTTGAATAATATAGGATTATGGTGTTGGATAAAATAAAAAAGGAAATATCTAAGGTAATAGTTGGGCAAGAGTCTATGCTCAATCATATGATTATTGGCTTGCTATCTGGTGGACACATTTTGTTAGAAGGTGTACCTGGTCTAGCAAAGACATTGGCTATATCTACCCTATCCAAAACTATTTCATTAAAATTTAAGCGTGTACAATTTACACCTGATCTTTTACCTTCAGATTTGATTGGTACTATGGTGTTTAATCAAAGCACAGGAGAATTTACTCCTAAAAAAGGCCCAATTTTTACCAATATTGTTTTGGCAGATGAGATTAACAGAGCACCTGCTAAGGTACAATCTGCCCTATTAGAATCTATGGCTGAAAAGCAAGTCACTATAGGTGAAGTGTCATATAAATTGGATGAACCTTTTTTAGTAATGGCAACACAAAATCCATTGGAGCAAGAAGGAACTTATCCCCTGCCAGAAGCTCAAATGGATAGATTTATGTTTAAAATATTGGTGGACTATCCAACCAGACAAAATGAGATGGATATCTTAGAAAAACTATCATCTGATAGGAAGATTGATATTGAATCAATAATTGATAAAACTGCTCTAAACCAAACCAAAGACTCAATAAATAAAATTCATCTGGATGAAAAAGTTAAAAACTATATTATTGATATAGTGATGGCCACCAGGGATCCTAAATCATTTGGACTAAGTCAGCTAAGTAATCTAATTCAAGTGGGCGCATCTCCAAGAGCAACTATAAATTTAGTCAAAGCATCCAGAGCACATGCTTACTTGAACAAAAGAGATTATGTCACAGCAGATGATATAAGATCAATGTGCTACCCTGTACTCAGACATAGACTTATTCTAACCTACGAAGCAGACGCTAAAGGTTTCAAAGCAGATCAAATTATCCAAGATATATTACAAAATGTTAGTATTTAAAGGAGAATATTTTGTCATCTGACGTTGATAAAGAAATATTAGATCAGATGATAGCTTTAGAAATTAGTACAAAAAAACTAGTAAATAACCTATTCACTGGAAGTTACACATCAGCATTCAGAGGACAAGGGATGGAATTTTCTGATGTGAGAGAATACGTCCATGGAGACGATATAAGACACATAAGCTGGCCTCTAGCTGCAAGAACAGGTAAACCATATGTCAAAAAATATGATGAAGAAAGAGATCTTGCAATCATACTAGCTATTGATGCAAGTGGTTCTGTAAACTATGGAAGTAGTGAATTAAAAAATCACACAATAGCAAAAATAGCAGCCTTACTAGGATTTAGTGCAATTAAAGGCGGAGATAAACTAGGTATGCTGTTATTTTCCGATGTAATAGAAGAATTTATCCAACCTAAAAAAGATAAAAAAAATATATACAGAATCCTAAAAAGTATCCTTAAAACATCTTCTAAAAAAACTAACCTAAAACTAGCATTAAGAGAGCTTATTAATATAAAAAAAAGATCAGTTGTATTTATTATTTCCGATTTTATGGATAAAAATTTTGAGACAGAACTAACGCTTTTAGCTAAAAAACATGATGCAATTGCAATAAGAGTGCTCGATAAAAGTGAAATGGAACTTCCTAATATAGGATTTATTAATATTCAAGATTCAGAAACAAAAGAATATTTAACTTTAAATACAATGAATAAATCAAAACAAAAAACTTACAAAGCAAATATGGAACATCATTTAAAAGAACAGACAAACATGATAAATAGATCAAAAATCGATTTGATTGACATAACCACTGGTCAAGACTTCTTCTTACCCATAGCCCTATATTTTAAGAGGAGAAATCGCAGGTAATTATGAGCTTGGTTTGCAAGGCAATAGTAGATGGTCAAGAAGTAGATGCTTTTAAAATAACAGTAGGCCAAAGAGTTTTACTAAAGTGTAAAAACACAATTAATGTTGAAAATGCACAGCTACTATACGATGGTGATAAATATCCATTGGTTATCTTAAATGGCAAATCTAACACAATGGAAGTTACATCTTATGTTGCAGGAAAATATACATCAGACTTGTTGGTATTATCTACTTTTAAAGAAAATATACCAATAACTGGATTCTCATGGGAAACCATAACTTCGGTAAAAGGCAATGAGCCTTTTGAAGCTAAAGGAATGATAAATCTAAAATTGCCTGTTTGGGATATAGTAGGTATATCTATATTGGCAACTTTCATAATACTTATATCTTGGTTTAGTTTTAAAAAACATAGGCAATTAAAAAAAGATATAGATAGTATTAACAAATTTAAATTAATAAGAACTCCTATAGATGAATTGCAATACAATATAAAAAATCACGAAAGAAATTTATTACTAAATAACGATTTTATAAACTTTGTAAAGAATTTGGAAGTTGAATTGAAACTTTTTTTATCTATAACTTTTAAAATTCCATTTCATATATGGGATATACAAAAATCTTTAAAAAGATTAAAAAAACAAAATTTTATTTCTTATGAAAAATTCTATAAAAAAATTAACTTATGCATTAGCGAGCTACAAGCTTTATATCATGATAAACCACATGAACTGTCTCAAAAAGAATGCTATAAACTCTCATTAAATATCAGTGTTCTGTCTTATGAGATACATGATTTTAAGGAGCAATAGATGATTTGGCATTCTCCTTTCTGGTTTTTGATGATTATTCCTCTAGTTATAGCTTGTTTTTTTATTTCTAAGATAAAAAGAAGTAGCCTAAGATTTAGTTCGATTGACAAAGTTAATATGTTTGGTAAACCTTGGCTTGCCAGCCTGCCTGTTGTTTTAAAAATTCTAAGCCTTATGTTTTTAATTATAGCTTTAGCAAGGCCTAAGGTAAGGGATACTAGGTTTACAGAAAACATAGAAGGGATAGACATAATTTTTACTCTAGATATATCTTCATCCATGCTAGCTCAAGACATGCAACCTTCTAGTAGACTAGAAGCAGCTAAGCAAACCATATCAAACTTTATCAATAAAAGGCATTCTGATAGGATGGGTCTTGTGTTATTTGCAGCAGAGAGTTTTACCGAAGTGCCAGCCACTACAGACTATGCACTGTTATTAAATAAACTTTTTTCTATAAAAACTGACCTATTGATAAAAGCTGGGACCGCTATAGGTGTCGCAATAGCAAATTCTGTTGCAAGACTTAAATTTTCAAATGCCAAGAGCAAAGTTATTATATTATTAACTGATGGAGAAAATAATTCTGGTACGATTGATCCGCTACTGGCTCTTAACATAGCTAAGAAGAACAAAGTTAAGATATACACGATAGGAGTAGGAAAAGATGGTGATGCAACAATACCTATTATTAAAAAAGATCCAATTACTAATAGAAACTATAAAACATACACAACAATATACAGCAGAGTTAATGTTGAACTTTTAAATAAACTTGCATCAGAGACTGGAGGTAAATTTTATAGAGCTGATAATACAAAAGCTTTGTCAGGCATATTTGA
This sequence comes from Bdellovibrionales bacterium, assembly GCA_965203875.1. Lineage (GTDB taxonomy): Bacteria > Bdellovibrionota > Bdellovibrionia > Bdellovibrionales > JAUICD01 > CBDANC01. Next base: position 1,163,721 of record OZ241914.1, read on the forward strand.
TGAAATTGATTCTTTAGAAAAAACAGAAATAGAAACTAATGGATTTATCAAATATAATGAGATTTTTTATAAACCTCTTACTTTAGCTCTTATTTTATTTTCTTTATCTCTTGTTTTAAAACATTCGATACTTAGAGTATGGCCATGAAATTTGAACATGAAATAGTATTCTATCTTTTTATTCTTTACCCATTAATTGCTACACTATGTTATTGGTATTTGAGCAAAAAGCAAAGGTATATATCTAAATACTTTGTTAAGTTCAAAATTCTAGCAAACTCCGTGTGTAAAAAGAAAAGACTATGGAAGATTATTTTAGAAAGCTTAGCTTTAGTTTTAATAATATTTTCACTAGCCAGACCAAAAATGGGAACAACCACCAGGATAGTTAAACAAAGAATAGGTGCGGATATAATATTGGCAGTGGATGTTTCAAACAGCATGATGGCCAATGATATCAAACCTTCTAGGCTGTATTTAGCTAAAAAAACTCTGGAGAGAATAATAGATAGAACGGATTGGCATAGAATAGGTGTTATTGCATTTGCAGGATCAGCTGCAGTAATTTCCCCTATGACTACAGATATTCAAGCTCTAAAGTTATACACTGATTCTATCTCTACTTTGAGCGTGGATACACAAGGTACTAATTTTACAAAAGTTTTAGAATTAGCTTATGAAAGTTTTAAGAGAAATAGTATTGAAGGTACCAAAAAGGCTATTGTTATAATATCAGATGGAGGAGTAACGGATGAAAATCAAAATTTGGGTTTTTTGGAAAAATTAAAAGATCATAATATTATAATACACACAATGGCTGTAGGGGGCATGATAAAAGTTCCTATTCCAATAATAAAAGATGGCCAAGTTCAAGGTTACAAAAAAGATTTTAATGGGAATACTGTATTATCCAAAAGAGAAGATGGTATACTCAAAAGTATATCAAATGTTACTGGTGGTCAGCATTATGTTACCAGTTTTCTTGCAAAAGAAATAGGTGAACTATATGCACACTTTGAGTTGGATACAAATGAAGATGGAGACGCTGTGTACTACGGTTTAAAAGAGAGGTATCAATATTTTCTTGCTCTTGCGTTGCTTATAGCATTTATCGAAATTTTGATAAATGATATTAAAGGTCTTCGTTTTTAATAAATGTACACTGGCGGAACGATTAGGCTAAAGGCCGAAAGTAAAGCCAGGGTGCATTTAGTAAAAAAGTTGCCCAACGTTCAAGGTAGACTATAAACAGACCGCCTAAAGCCCTAAAGTGTTATTTTTGTAGATTGTTAAATGCGTCTACATCTGATTGAATTAATCTACCAGAATAGATTATATCAGCACGTCTTAATCTATTGGTACATGAATCCCAAGTGTGCATAACGCTGTCTGTATTGTTCATATTATGACCTAGCCCTAAAACATGCCCTAGCTCGTGCGCTGCAACTGTTAAAAACTGAGCAAGTCTGCATCTGTCAGAAACACTTAAATCTGTTTTGCTAAAATAGTTAGAAAAACTATAACTGCCCACTCTCATTGCAGTGGAACATTTGTAATCTATCCTCTCTAGCGTATTACCAAACAGTACTATATCAGCTTCAATAGTTGTACGACTAACATTAAGCTTGAAGATGTATGAAATAAATTTATCAAAAGTACGATCTTCATGAAGACCTATTCTAAAGGCTCTACCTAAAAAATTATCTTCACCATCATCTAAGTAGTAGATACCTGATTTTCCATCTAATTTGGGAGAAACACTATTGCTATTGCTAGTACTAGTGCTGGCACTTGAATCATTCCCATAGTATTCATACTCATTAGAAAAATGAAGCTCCGTAAGCCGATCATTAATTGATTTTATTTTTAATATTTTGCTCCAAAGAGCAGTAGATAACCTATCATGGGTAAGTGATCCATCATCAGCATCCAGAATATTAAATAAATCCATCCCAATACTATCTTCCCACGTCTGTGCCGCCTTATGTATGAGCTGCCTAAAGTACCTTCCTAACCTATGGTTGTGTACGGTTTCATCTATAAACATGGTGATAGGTTCAAAATTAAGATTATCAGATGAGCTAGTTTGATCTTCATCATCGCTACTCTCCACTTCAACTTTAATTTCTATTACAGCATCACTGCCACTACTATCTATGCTATAAGTTATATCTTCTGTGTCATGGTCAGCATTTAGAGAAATACCTAACCAATTATTAACCACCGGAGGTGCACCTGATAACGATCCTGAAGTTTTAGAAGCAACATCTCTCTTTTCACCAGTTACTCCACCAAGAGTGGTACAAGATATATTAAAAACTAAAACAAGCCAGTATGAATTTATCAGTGCTTTCAACTTCGATTCCCCCCTTAAGCTATCTAAAACGGTAATATGTTAGCTGATATTTGTCAAAACTTTAGACCTTTAAATATTATTAAATTTGTGCTACCGTGACCCACATCATGACTTGGAATTTTATACTCACGGCAACAATCCTAGTTAGTGCAAACCTGTTTGATGCAATAAAGCATAACAGGTTAGCAGAATCCAAAAAAAACTTAAAAGTAAAAGAAGGTTTTATTTTAGATCTAATGGATGATAATAACAAGGACGTCCTACACTACAATCTGGGAGTTTTATACCTAAAACACAATGAAATAGATAAAGCAAAAAGACAATTTACGTACGTTTTAAAACAAAATAACTGCAAAGCTTGCCATAATGCCGCATTTAATATGGGTGTGATACTATCAAATGAACAAAAAATAGACGAGGCCATCAGTTCTTATCAAAAAGCCTTAGATATCAATCCAGAATTTATAGAAGCAAAACACAATATAGAGCTTTTATTAAAACAACAAAATAAACAAGAGCAAAATAAAGAATCTCAAACTAAACAAAATCCAAACCAAGAGCAACAAAACCAAGACGAAAGTAAAGCACAAAATGAACCTAATGAACTACTAAGTGCAGATGATGAACAAGAAATACTAGATGAAATCCTCAGGCAAGAACAGAGAATTAGAAAAAGACAACATAAGCCTTCTAGAAAAGTACAAAAAGATTGGTAACAATGAAAAAAAAATCTTTTTTTATTTTTATTATTCTATTATATACACTTAAAATTGGAGCCAATGACATAAATGTCAAAGCCAAAATTTTAGATAATAAAGTTAGAACCGGTGGACATGTTTCATATGAAATATCCGTTGAATACACAGATAATCCCATAATAGAAGATCCAGTTATAGGTAACATACCTGGCTTATCGTTAATAAACAAACAAACAGGCCATCAAACACAAACAATCATAGCAAATGGAAAAGTAGAAACAACTAAGATAAAAACCTATACATATACATTTGGCACTAGTACCGAAGGAAAATTTACCATACCACAATATTCCATCACCGTGAATGGTAGCGTATATAAAACAGAAGAGTTAAAGGTTGTTGTATCAGATGATGCTCCAAGAAAAAGAAGAAGAGGGTTTGGGCAGCTGTTTCATCCAGGCTTTTTTGATGATGGCATATTTTCGGATTTTTTCAACAGAGATATAGAGATACAAAAAGACGATATATTTATAAAAGCCGTAAGCGATAAAACTACAACTTACCTGGGAGAAAGAGTCCAGGTAGCTTGGTACCTATATACAAGACACGATATTTATAACGTAGATCATCTAAAACACCCTATACTATCTAATTTCTGGAAGGAAGATGTTTCAATCCCAACGCAGCTAAATTTTTCAACAGAAATTTTCAATAATAAACAATATAGAAAAGCACTATTGTTTAAGTATGATCTATTTCCTTTAAAATCATCAGAGCTGACCATAGATACATACAAAGCGAGGTATAATCTATTGCCAGGAGATACCAACGAATATGTTAGAGAAAGTAATCAGATAAAAATCAACGTCCTTCCTTTGCCACAAGAAGGCAGGCCCGATAACTTTACCAACGCAGTCGGAGAATATAGTGTACACCTAAAAAGACTGCCCAGTCAGGTGGACACGAACACACCTTTTAACTATACAATAGTAGTTGAAGGGTACGGGAATACAAAAAAATTAACCTTACCTAATATAGATTTCCAACAATTTGAAGTTTATGACATAGTAGAAAATTCTCATTATGAAACTAAAGAACCTAACCAAGGAAAAGGTTATAAAGAATTTGATCATCTACTAATAGCTAAAAAAGCTGGAACACTAACTTTGCCGGAACTAAAATTTTCCTTTTTTAACCCTGCAAAAAAACAATATATAACACAAACAATTCCAAGTATTGAACTAAACTCCACAGGGGAGGATTGGAGTTTAAACCAACAAAACATAAAACTAGAAGATAATATATTAATTGAAACTACTTTTGAAAAAAATTGGATAAGCAATAAAACAGTTGCACTGTGGCTTACAGCTTTTTTGCTTATATTCATGACGGTAAGATACTTCTCCTTAGAAAAAAAACCTGCTGCTCTTACAGCTGTAGAAAAAATAGAAGCTCTAAAAACACTGCAAGATGCAAACAAAGTATCCTTAACGGCTTTAAGTATAATTACAGATTTACTGGAAAATTTAACTCAGTCAAAAAAAAGTACAAACTCAGAACTTATAGAATTAATACCAATTTCCAAAAAGGATTTAAAACCTGAATTTGAACAACTAAATACTTTCTTTGAAGAAGTTGCATTTTCTAAAGAAAAAAATAAAAACTTAGACAAATATGTGGATCTTTTAGACAATTTAGCTAGGCGAATCTAAACCTGCTGCTTTTATAAATTGTTTCATGCTCCCATCCCAATCAGAATCAAATTTACATATAGTGTTGTGTGTTGGATGTCTAAAGCTTATATGTGAAGCATGTAATGCCATCTGAGATAAGTTATCTATCATAGTGCGTATAGTTTGGTTTTTAATTTTTATTTTTCCGCCATAAACCTTGTCACCAACTATTGCATTACCCATTTCAGATAAATGAACTCTAATCTGATGGGTTCTACCCGTCTCTAATCTAATTTTTAACAAAGAAAATTCTCCCGTTTGTATAGCTTCATAATTTGTTATTGCGACCTTTCCCCTACTGCTGGATCTAAAGATTTTTCTATTCCCAGGATGCCTTGCAAGTTTGGTTTTGATGCTGCCAGATTTGTCAGGCATCCTGCCGTATACCACAGCTTTGTAGTATCTTATAATTGTTCTGTTTTCGAACTGCTTAGCTAAATTTATGTGAGCCTTGTCATTCTTGGCTACCAGCAAAATTCCACTTGTGTCCTTATCCAACCTATGAACAATTCCAGGACGCATGGCAATAGAACCTGAAGATAATTTTTTCTTATGAAAAATTAATGCATTAACCAAAGTATCAGAAATATGCCCTGCTCCTGGGTGAACGACAAGACCTCCACATTTATTCACAACAATAAGATCATCATCTTCAAATAAAATATCCAACTCTATTTCGTATGGTTTTAGATAATTGATATCATCATTATCAAAAAAAGTTACTTTAAAAACATCCCCTGGCATAACTAGGTAAGATGCTTTACAAATATTGTTGTTTACCAAAACCATTTGCTTTTTAAATAATAAGCTTGCCTTTGACCTAGAACTTACAGGAGCATGCTCATACACAAACACATCTGCCCTTAAGCCAGCGTCTTGCTGGCTGGCTATAATATTTAAACTATCTGACACCTGATGCCTTGATACTCATGTAGGAGCCTACAACTTTGGAAGCATCTAAATTTAAAGCTCTTGCATATGATGTTAAAAATCCTCTGACGTATATTTCTGATGAAGGAAATTCGTCGTACTTGTGATTTTCTATGGCATGCAGATAATCTATTTTTATCCTAGTAAAGTCAGAAAGCTCTTTTAAGGTTATATTCTTATAAACCCTTACAAGTTTTAAAAAACTGCCGTCAAACTTGACTTGGTTCTTAATTCTATGTTCGAAATCTGGCTTTTTTGTAAAATTACTTTCTAAATAAGATCCTCTTTTTTTAAACCTAAGTGCCTCGTAAGCTTCGCTTATTAACTTAGATATTTCATCTATCTCACAGAGAGTAAAAACCAAATGTAAATCTCTATTATTTCTAGTATAAATATTTTTAGCACTCCTATAAGCTGCATCCAACTCATGGCCAGTGGCACCCTTGGGTACGTCCAAAATATCTCGATATATTTCTTCCAACTTATATGAAGGCAGCTTTTTTCTGACAGATATACGACGTTCAACCAAGTCCATACCAAAAGTCTACATGCAGAATACAATACATGTCACATGTGTTTATCTAAAAGCTTCTTCAGCAGACGAACCTTTTAGGTACAAAGGTCTGACTTTGTGCCATAAACTCAACTCGGCATCTTCTGCATTATGAGCAAGTTTAGCTAAAGTATCAGATGAAGGATGTAGGTGTAAGTAATTAAAATTTTTATTATTTTCCAATATGAAAAGATCAGAGCTAACCAAAAGGCTTTCTTTAGTATCTAGCATTGAGGGTGTACTGGATTCTAGAATCAAGCATGGTTTTATCAGCTCTTGTAGGCTGTTATTTGATAGCCTATATTTGCCAAAGAAAACTTTTGAACTCCAAGCGTTTTGTGCCACATAAATATCTCCCGAATATGAAGGATTATTGTACTTAACTTGATTTGCTAAAAGTTTTATAGAGCTACATGGATATATAGGTATATCCTGTGCATAAGCAAGTGTCGTAGCTGCTCCCAATCCCACTCTAATACCAGTAAAGCTACCAGGACCTATGTCTACCGCTATAACATCGATATCTTTCAAATTAGATTTTAAGCAGTCATCTATAGCTTTAGTTATATGTTCGCTGTGCGATTTTTGCCCTGACCACTTTATAAAAGAACTAACATCACCTTGATCCAACAAAGCCACACTACCTAAGCTTGTAGAACAAGATATAGAAAGTATTTTCACTCTACAATTCTAGAAATATCATTAAAAATAGCAAAAATCATTAAAGACAACAAAATCACCAAACCTACCTGCTGAGCAATTTCCAATTTTCTCATACTGACAGGGGCACCTCTTAATGCCTCTATGCTAAAAAATAATAAATGCCCACCATCTAACACAGGCACAGGCAACATGTTTATCACAAACAAATTTATAGATATAATAGCCATTATCTTTAAAAAATGATCCAGCCCCATCTTAAAAGTCCTGCTGGCAAGCTGACCTATCATAATAGGCCCGCCAATAGCTCTAGCCGAAACCTTTTTTTGTACAAGTTTAACAAAACTTAATATGGTTAATTTTGTCCACTTCCAAGTATCACCCATACCTTTTAATAGGGCGGCTACAGGATTTAAAATTCTAACCAAAACCATTCTATCTTGAGCTAGTACTCCACCACCCAAAACTCCAATGACAAAAGTATCTTCCCTAGCACCAGTATTTGTGGTTTTCTTTATTTTAGCAGGCAATAGTTCAAATGCTAATGGTTGACCTTCCCTGATAACTTCAATCTTAAGACCATCATCACCATGACCTTGTACAAAATCTACAAGATCAGTCCACTTAGTCACCTTACTTTGGTTTATACTTACTATCTTATCTCCAACACGCAAACCAACAGCTTGTGCAGGATGCCCATCCACCACACTGGATATATACAAAGCAGATTTTTCAAAGCCCAACATTTGAGGAGTCACAGGATATGCTGAAGGGACAATTTCTACCTTAGATTCTTCTACATCACCAGAAATAGAACTCCTTGTATAACCTATTGTTACACTACCAGATGTAACCTGAGCTAAAGCATCCTCTAACTCATACCACCTTTCCACCCTGTTTGAATTAATCAAAATAATGTCGTCAAAACTCTTAAGACCAGCTTTAGCCGCCGTAGAGTTGTGTAAAACTCCAATTCTTGTGCCCTCAGAGATATAATCCAAACCCTCAATATTGCCAACTTTCTCAACGGAACTTAAAATATTTGGATTTTCTATCAGATCAGTTTTGGCAACAACACTTTCATTACCAGAATTTCTTCGTTCGACAACAAAAGTCAACTTGTCAGACTTGGTGGCTTCAACCACAGTTTTTACATCATTCCAAGTGGTAATGTTTTTTTCAGCCTGACCGCTAGTTACAGACAAAATAGTATCACCACTTCTAAAACCTTGCTCATAAGCAGCACTATCTTTAGGGACATCACCCACAATAGGGCGTACAACATTTTCTCCTAAAAAAGCAATCAACATAAACAAAAATACAGCAAACACAACATTCATAACAGGGCCTGCTAAAACAATCGCTATCCTCTGACCAACGGGTTTTAACAAAAAAGCTTTGTCCTTATCGGCTTCCGGAATATTGTTAAAGTCATCGCCATACATCTTGACATAACCACCAAGCGGAACCAGAGATACACAATAGTTAGTATCACCTCTTTTAAACTGAAAGATTTTCTTACCAAAACCTAAACTAAATACCTCAACCTTAACACCATAATACTTGGCTACCAAAAAATGACCCAGCTCATGAACAAAGATCAAAAGCCCTAACAATATAACCAAAGGAAAGATAAAAGATGCAGTCTGAGAAATTATACCAAGTAACCATTCCATAATCTAAACTCCAAAAAAATAATCAAGTATACAAGCGGGTTATTAACCAAAACATTATAGGTGTTGAAAAAAGCATACTATCTATACGATCAAGCATACCACCGTGACCAGGTAATATGTAGCCAGAATCCTTTACGTTAGCATTTCTTTTAATTAACGACTCAAATAAATCCCCAACCTGACCTACAACACCACAAAAAATACATACTAATAAAAACAGCCAAAACTGAACTTGCAAGCTTAACACAAAAAAACAAAAAATACTTCCAAATACAGTAGCAACAAAACCCCCAATAAAACCTTCCCATGTCTTATGAGGAGAGACAACCGAAATTTTGCTCTTTCCCCACTTAATGCCAGAAAAATAAGCTGCCATATCGTACGCCAAAGTTATACAAGCCAATGATACACACCATTTTAGACCATCTGTACCATTTAACATCTTGATAAAAAAATATGTCGGCAAACCTATGTACAAAACACCAAATAAAAAGCTCATCATATTGAATACAACCCTATCCATTGTATTGCTCGATATTGCTTTTACAAAAAATACCACCAAATTAAGAATGTATATCAAAATAATAATAGCAAACCAGTATTCGTAGTTAATTAAATCTCGAACCACAACACTTAAAATCCCAAATATAAAAAGAACCCTTACAAAGTAATCTAAAAAACCTCGATCTCCATCTAATGCAAAAGTAAGCTTTGCAAACTCCAAGCCAGCTACCAAACCCATCACAACTAAACCCACGCTCAACCCTATAGTACCCAATGATAGATATAGAAAAGCAAGTCCTGACAAAAGAACACAAGCAGAAATTGTTCTGGTCCTAGTGGCCGCCATCTAAACTCCTTTTGTCAGTTTTCTACTTCTTGTTAAAAACCAAGAGATAATACTATCCAAGTCTTCTTTTTTAAAATCTGGCCACATCTTTTCACAAAAAAAAATTTCAGCATAGGTAGACTGCCATAACAAAAAATTAGACAATCTATGCTCGCCACCTGTTCTAATTACTAGATCAGGATCAGGCAAATTAAACGTATATAAGTAGTTGGAAAATAATTTTTCATCCAACTGATCAACGTCTACCTTATCCAACTTATAGCTCTTACATATTTTTTTTGTAGCATTTATAATTTCTTCTCTAGCACCGTAGCCCAAAGCCAAAGTCAATGTAGCAGCAGTGTTCTTGCAAGTTTTCAGTTTTGCATCTTCTATTTTGGACTTAATATTGTTTTCAAACTTATCCAAATTACCTATTGTATTTAGCTTGATATTGTTTTTTATTAACACGTCAATCTCATTGGTTAGATAGCGATCTAATATACTCATCAAAATATCTATTTCTTTAATCGATCTACCCCAATTTTCTGTGCTAAAGGCGTACAAAGTTATGTAAGGTATTTTATATTCTAATACCAACTCCATCACATTTTTTATGGTTTTAGCACCTTCATTATATCCAGCTCCATAGGAAAGTTTCTGCTCCTTAGCCCACCTTCTGTTGCCATCCATTATTATTGCTATGTGATTCAAACCATCCAAATATAATAAACCAACTGTTAGATAGTCATTAATTCATTTTCTTTCTTTGCAAATAACTCGTCGATTATTTTTATAAACTCATCCGTTAATTCTTGTTGAGTTTTTTGCATGGCATGACTTTGATCTTCACCTATTTCTTTATCTTTAAGCATTTTTTTTATTTTTTCGTTGGCATCCCTTCTACATTTTCTAATTTTAACTTTTGCATCTTCAACCATTTTGCCAACTTGCTTAACTATTTCAATCCTTCTTTCCTGGGTGAGTGCGGGGAGTTTTAAACGGATAACTTTACCGTCATTGATTGGTGCCATAGATAAATTACTGTTTACTATAGCAACCTCTATCTCCTTTAAAGCTGACATCTCCCAAGGAGTAATTAGAAATGATTTTGGATCAGGACAAGTTATGTTAGAAACCTGATTTAAAGGAGTGAGTGAACCATAATAATTAACCATAACACCATCCAACATACTAGCCACCGCTTTTCCAGTTCGTACCTTGGACATTTGATCTTTGAGACTAGTTACCACAGATTGCATTGTGGTCCTGGTTTCAGACTCCATTTTTTGCTCCCTTACGAATCACAGTACCTATAGGCTCACCCTTTAAAACTTTTGCAATATTACCCTTAGTCTTTATGTTGAAAATAATAATTGGTAGTTTGTTATCCATACACAATGTTATCGATGTTGCATCCATAATTTTTAGCTTCTTTTCAATCATATAATCATGAGATATCTCTTTATACATTTTGGAACTTTTGCCCTCCATAGGGTCACTATCATATATACCATCCACCTTAGTCCCTTTTAAAACCACGTCCGCACCAATTTCCATAGCTCTTAGTGATGCAGCGGTGTCTGTACTAAAATAAGGATTTCCAGTACCAGCTGAAAACAAAACAATTCTATCTTTTTCCAAGTGCCTGATTGCCCTTCTTCTAATGTAAGGTTCAGAAATTTCCGTCATGGTAATAGCCGACTGTATGCGAGTTTGAACATTGCGACTTTCTAAAGAGCTTTGCATGGCAATAGCATTTATGCAAGTAGCAACCATACCCATATAATCAGCGTCCACCCTATTCATTCCACTATGTGAGATATTCCTACCTCTACATATGTTGCCACCACCAATAACTATCGCAAGTTGCACACCTAACTTGTAAGCTCCAAGAATATCATCAGCTAAATTAGATAAAACCTGATCATCTATACCATAACCGTGGCCACCAGATAGTATCTCACCGCTGACCTTAAGCAACACTCTTTTGTACTTACTCTTGCTCAAGAGCCTTCACCCAGCTCGTAACGAACAAACCTTTTAATAATTAACTTTTCACCCAGCTCTTTTGCAGCTTCGACCAATACATCTTTTAAAGTCTTACTAGAATCCTTTACGTAAGGTTGACTTAACAAACTCTTTGAAGCTTTCCACTTGTTTATCTGACCTTCCACCACTTTGTCCAAAACTTCCGGCTTTTTACCATCAGAAATAGCTTTGTTTTTTAAAACTTTCCTTTCAGCTTCTATGTCCTCATCAGACAAATCAGCTTCGTTTACTACCAAAGGATTCATGGCTGCTATTTGCATGGCTACATCTTTTACAAAAGATTTAAAGATTTCATTCTGAACGACAGTATCTGTCTTAGAGTTTATTTCAACCATGACACCAATCTTTCCATCACCATGAATATAAGTTCCAATCATACCATCATCTAACTTGTAGCGGATAAACCTTCTAATAACTAAATTTTCACCCAACTTCCCTACAGTCTCAGTCAACACATCCTTTAGAGTTTTACCAGGCTCTTTTATATAGGACTGGCTTAATAAACTGTTTGAATCCTTAGATCCATCTAAAGCTAAAGGGTCTGTTTTAGCTATTTGAATGGCCACGTCTTTTACAAAAGCTCTAAATACTTGGTTTTTGGCCACAAAATCTGTTTCGGAATTTATCTCAACTATGACACCAATTTTACCATCACTACCTAAGTAAGTTCCGATCACACCTTCGCTGGCCTGTCTTGTAGACTTCTTCAAAGCCACAACCATATTTTTCTCTCTTAGCCAGTCTATTGCCTCTTTCTGATTATCACCAAACTTTAACAGAGCCTGCTTACAATCCATTATGCCAGCACCAGTCAACTGTCTTAAAAGCTTTACCTTTTGTGCACTAGCCATCGCCCTTTATATCTTCCTCGTCTTCTTTTTTCTCCTCTTTGCCATCCTCTGCTTCATCTAATTCTAACTTGATCTCAACGTCATCGGCAGTTCCAGCAGCCACCAACCTTCTGGCCATTTGCATTACAGCAGGACCTGATTTTTCTGGAGTAACTTTTTTAGTCTCCTGAGTTGTTGTTTCTTCTGGGAGCACTTTCTTTTCATCCCACAACTTACTGCCCTCTTTGTAAGCTTCAGCCACAAGGTTACAAAATAATTTAATTGATCTTATAGAGTCATCGTTTCCCGGTATAGGATAAGAGACTATTCCAGGATCGGTGTTGGTGTCAGCAATGGCCACAACAGGTATGCCTACCTTGTTAGATTCCGATACAGCAATGTGCTCCTTTTTAAGGTCAACCACAAAAACAGCCCCAGGACGTTCCTTCATATCACGAATACCAGACAAATATTCATCCAAACGATTCAATTCTTTTTCAACCGTTGCCCTTTCTTTTTTACTAAAATGCTCAAACTCGCCTTTTTCTTTCATTATCTCCAGCTTTCTAAAGCGATCTATGCTGGCCTTAATGGTCACAAAGTTGGTTATGGTTCCACCCAACCACCTTTTGGTGACATAAAATTGTCCGCAAGATAGAGCTGCTTCTTTTACAGCCTTGATAGATTGTTTCTTGGTACCAACTAGGATTATACGCTTACCATTTGCTGCAACATCTTTTATGAAACCCAAAGCTACCTTTGTTGCCGCAACGGTCTTTTGCAAATCTATTATATGAATACCGTCCTTCTGACTATGCACAAACGGCTTAATCTTAGGATTCCATCTTTGAGTCTGGTGGCCAAAGTGAACCCCAGCCTCCAACATGTCCTTTATTGTTGCTTTCAAAATACAACTCCTTCACAAAACCAAAGGTAGTTCATACATAAAATATCCAAAAAGGTCAAGCCAACCAACCTACGGCCCGATCAACTTGCTGGCCTACGGCCAGCCCTTTGAACAAAATTTACATATGATATGCAACCAAAAATGAGTGTAGAGCTTGAAGAAAATATGTTGGAGTCTACTTTGAATGATGCACAACATTTTATCAAATGCTCTCATAGCTTTCGTTTAAAGCCCTGCGGCTTGCCGCTACGCTAATCAAGCATTTGATAAAATTAAATGGCGGCCTTAATCTAAAACGGAATCTCCTCACCCTTAGAATGATCAGGTGCAAAATCAGGTTCAGCGGAACCACCAGCCGCATCACCAGCACCTTTACCAGCAACTACACCATCACTAGTCTGAGATTGACTAGGAGAGCTTAAGAAAATTACATTATTGGCAACTACATCAGTAGAATACCTCTTCACACCCTGATTGTCTTCCCAAGATCTCGTCTGAAGCCTACCTTCAACATAAACCATACGACCTTTAGATAAATACTGGGCACAAATCTCAGCCAACTTACTCCAAACCACCACTCTATGCCATTCGGTTCTCTCCTGAACATCACCGTTTTTATCCTTCCACTGATCACTAGTAGCTACATTAAATTTTGTTATGGTCTGACCACTAGAAGTTTGCATTCTATCCGGATCACGCCCTAAACGCCCTATAATCATAACCTTATTAACACCAACCACTATATACCTCCTTATCTGTTTCCTACACCATGCACACAATATCCCAATGTGCCTTGTAACCAGTACATACTATGTGCTACATTTACCTACAACCATGTAGTGAACTAAATCAATAATTTGAAAGTTTTTACTAAAAAATTAAGGTTTGATAAATAAATCTAATATTAAATCCAAAATAAAATGGCATTTTTTATAACGACACCCATTTATTATGTAAACGACAACCCACACATAGGGCATGCTTACACCACTATTTTATGCGATGTATTAGCCAGGTATCACAGACTATTCGGCCATAAAGTATTTTTTCTAACAGGCACGGATGAGCATGGTCAGAAAATTGCCAAGTCTGCATCCAAAAAAAACCTACCTCCAAAACAACATGCAGACAACATGGTCATCAATTTTCAAAACATATGGAAAGAGTTAGAAATAAAAGAAGATTTTTTTATAAGAACTACAATGGATTTTCATAAAGAATCTGTACAAAGAGCCTTAACCGAACTCTGGGATAAAAAAGAAATATATCAAAAAAGCTATGAAGGCTGGTATTCGGAAAGTGAAGAAGTTTTCTACCCAGAAAAAGACCTTATAGATGGCAAAACTCCTATGGGACATTCTGTAGAACTAATAAAAGAAGAAAACTACTTTTTTAAAATGTCAAAATATCAAGACAAATTGATAGATCATATAAGATCCAATCCTAAATTCATAATGCCAGAATATAGAAAGAACGAAATATTGAGTTTTCTAAAAAAACCGCTGGGGGATCTAAGCATCAGCCGGCCAAAATCCAGACTCACCTGGGGTATCGAAGTACCCTTTGATACATCACATGTAACCTACGTCTGGTTTGATGCTCTTTTGAACTATGCCACAGCTGTAGGATATAAAAACAACCGAAGTAATGAATTTGAAAAAATTTGGCCCGAAGTTATGCATGTCATAGGTAAAGATATTCTAATGACACATGCCGTATACTGGCCAACTATGCTTATGGCTCTAGAACTGCCGTTACCCAAAACAATTTTTGCCCATGGGTGGTGGCTTACAGATGATGATGAAAAAATGAGTAAATCCAAAGGCAAAGTGGTAAGCCCACTAGATCTGAAAAATACGATAGGAGTAAATGGGCTTAGATACTTTCTATTAAGAGGCATGAATCTAGGACAAGATGCCAAATTTTCCTACGATCTTGCGGTCAACAAGGTAAACACAGAGCTTGCCAACAATCTAGGAAACCTACTTAGTAGAGTTACTAAATTGATACATAAACACTTCAAAGGACAAATACTACCTCCAAAAAATACCAAACTAGAAGGTACAGAAATTTTAAAAAAAGCAGCAAAAAAACTGGCTATAGACGTAAAAAATTCTATAGTTAGCCTAAAACCAAACGAGGCATTGGAAA
This sequence comes from Bdellovibrionales bacterium, assembly GCA_965203875.1. Classification (GTDB taxonomy): domain Bacteria; phylum Bdellovibrionota; class Bdellovibrionia; order Bdellovibrionales; family JAUICD01; genus CBDANC01. Next base: position 1,179,096 of record OZ241914.1, read on the forward strand.
GAATTGTATTATTTTTAAATCAGACTAATAAATTTATGGAAGATATAAAACCCTGGGAAGCTCTAAAAAACGGCCAAACCGAAACAGGCCAAGAGTGCCTATATACCTCACTTGAAGTGCTTAGAATATCAGGTATTTTGTTATCCCCTGTGATGCCCTCTAAAACAAAAGAACTTTTAGACATAATTGGTGTTAAAAATGAACCTACATTTGAAGATGCATGCACCTGGGGTTTGATACAAAAAACAACTGTCAAAAACACAAAACCACTATTTCCTAGAGTGCAGTAGAATGAAATTTCTACTTGTCGCTGTTGTAGCTGGCTTAGCTATCTCATGTACAAGTACTAGTAGTAAACACGACCTTTATAAAAGTAAAATCATCAAACATATTGAACACTGCTTAAGTAGTGATGCATGTGACACAGGTAAAACTTTTAAGCTAGCTTCAAATTCCAAACCAATTGTTTTTCAAAATGAACGTGTTAAAATAAATGATGACACAATACCTTCTGCTGGTATCAACTGCAACGAACATTTAACAACATCGGCATCTTCCAAGACAATATCTGGTTACTCGTGTCTATTTGAACATAACAAACATAATGATACTAATAAGTGCGGTAGTCCTATAACATATGATCAAAAAAGTTACTTTACAGCCGTATTCACAGCTCAAAAAACATTAGCACAATCTTTAATATTTTACTGTAAGATAGATTACACAGAGTTTGAAGCTGATTCCAATTATCAAGCGACCGTGACAAATTTCATGGAAGGTGATTGGAAAATTTGTGAAACAAATAGAGTTCTAAAAATTATTCCTGATGAGAATTTATTCAAGGTTAAATTTGAGTACGAAACAAGAAAAGATGTAGACTATAGAATAAGTGTTGTGGCCATCGATCCTGCTGGCAGCGTATCAGAGATAAAAAAATTTGATTTTGCTTCAAAAAACTGTGCACTGTATGCAGCAAATAATCAGAAAATGTATTGTGGAAAAAACCAATGGTGTACGCTTGATAAAAGAAGTCCCTGGGCTAATTTGGCTGACGATAAATACAAACACAGGGAAAATGATAAATGCAGATATTATAATGTTGCGGTACGCAACTTTAGCGATGCTTCTTCTGATTATGACAGGTATGGATGTGGCAAAACTTGCGAAGGTGGTAATTCTTGTGATCATCACAATCCTGTAAATGTGCCTGATGGTGCTTCACCGGACAGTAATGGTTGCTGTAATAGATACGGGGATTATGGTTGTTATCATATGTTGTCAATTAATCATTTTAAAGTCAGTTGCCAGAAACCTGCTTGTGTATCATGCGGATGCATTCGTTATCCTGATAAGAATGGGAATTGCTAGAGGTTTTCAATTTAAGGCCCTTCGTTTTGACAAATGCTAGATAGTGTAGCGGAAAGGCCGAAGGTCTTATAGCAGAACTAAGCTAGCATTTGATCAAAACGTTGTGCAGCTCTCAAGGTAGACTATAAAAGAATTATCTTAAGACTCCAAAGTTCTTAATCAAGTTGTTTTAATCCAACGAAGATGAGTGTATAGCTTTCCGGGGTACGCTGCTCTTAGGAGCAGCTTGAAAGCCTCTACAAACCACACACCCATCTTTATTGGAAGCTGAGTTCGATGTGTACTTATTAAAAACGCCAGAGCAACTTATCAAGGTAGACTACAACAGGTATACTTCAGTTCATAAAGTTTTGACGAATGTAAACTAGCAAAACTCCTAAACCCAAAGGCTCAAAATGAAACTAAATACAGATTGTTTTCTAAAAGTAATTGATCTAAGGCCAGCACATTGATTGGGCCGTAGGTTGGTTATTTTGATCCCTTGCTTTAAACGCCAATATAGTGGACAATAAACTTTAAAGGGGTAGCTTTGAATAAGTCAGGTTTTACTTTAATAGAGTGTATGGTCGCTTTAGCTATGACTATTGTGGTAAGCTTGTCTGCTTCATACATGATCACCAGTGCTAAAAGTGGCCAAATGGGCCATTCCACCTCAATGGATTGCAATCAAATATTAAGAAATATAATGGAACAGATATCTTCTATTGGATATAAAAAAAAGTATGATAAGGCATACAGCAGTGGCAAATTAATAGCTGATGCCTTAAATGGTACAGAAGTAAAAAATCATGTGTTGATAAAAGATGACATTATGCACGCACTTAGAACAGATACCAAAATATTCACCGGTCAATTTGTTAAAGGAAAAGATATTTTAAACGAAGCAGTTCCAGGAAGGTCTAATAAATTTAATGTTGGTAGTGAAGATGCACTAGAAGATGTGCGTATAAAATTTGAAAGGCAGGCGTGGGATCTTAGCCAAGACAAACTTTACAAAGATTGCGAAACGGTTGATAGCTCAGATAAATGCAAAGGAGCGTGTTGTCCTAAACCCAGTTCAATGTGTAGAACAGATAACGATAAAAATAAATGTACGGTTTGTTTAGAGGGTAAAAAATTAGACAAGTGTTCTGACAGTGGCAAGCAGGACATTTTAGGCAGATCAGATTTAGGTTATAAAATAAAAGCATCACTTAAGGTTTGTAAACGAGGCAAGGACTGCTCTAGTGATGCAGCAAACAACAAAACTGAAATGCAGTGTACCTTAGATAGGGTTTTTCAATATGCTCCTGATGTCACTGGCATAGCTTTTAAAAAAGATAAACCAGTAGAATTATCCAGCACAGCACACAATAAACCAGGAGTAAGTTGCACCAGCACAAACCTTTCTACTGGTAACACTGTTAGTACTGATGATACAACATCCAAAAGTACCGACACCACAATACCTGGGTATTCATGCCTGTTTAGACATAATAAACATAATGATAGAGATGTATGTGGTGGTGCTGTACCTCATGCTTCTAAAGAAGATTTTACATCTACTTTCACAGTCAAAAAAACACAGGAACTAAATGCTGCGGTATTTTATTGCAAAATAGATCATAGAGAATTTAAAGCTGACTCTAACTACATAGCAACCCCAGCAGATGGAGGCAGTGTCTACGACTTAATTGAAGGGGATTGGGAAGTTTGCGGTAAACCATCAGGCAATAGTACTGATAATAATGTAAACAAGAGTGTTACAAGTGAAACTTCTAATGAACCTGGGCCAGCTAAAATGCCAGATATAGAAGTTAATTACAAAGATGATGAGTCGTTTGAGATTAAGTTTGAGTACAATACGAGGAAAGATGTAGACTATAGGGTAAGTGTTGTAGCTGTTGATCCAGCCGGGAATGTATCAGAAATAAAAAAAATTGATTTAGCTTCAAAAAACTGTGCATTGTACAGAAAAAATACCCAGCGGACGAGCTGTGGAAAAAATCAGTGGTGTACACTTGATAAAAGAAATCCCTGGGCTAATGTGCTTGGTGATAGATACAAACACAGAAGAGAGCACGGTACATGCCGGTACTACAATGTTGCAGTTGGAAACTTTGCACTCCCTTCTTTTGATTATGATAGCAATGGATGCCATAAAACAAATTGCAAAGCCTGTGGTGAAAAACAACTTCCCACAAAAGACAATAAACCACATCCAATACATGGCTGTTGTGCACCCGATCCATGTACCAAAAAGTTATCGAACGAACATTTTAAAGCCGATTGTGGTAAACCCACTGGTTGTACAACATGCTATTGCCATTGGAATACAGCAGATGAAGGAACATGTGGTGAAGAATAAAACATAATAAATACTCAGCTCCACTCGTTAGACAGCCATTTAATAAGCAAGAATGAACACAGCAGATATCACCGTGAATTATTTCCAATAAATAGTTTTATATTTGCAAGTCAGAATTTTAATTAATACACATGATTGCCAAAGCTTAGAAGAGGGGGGATAGCGTGCCTATTTTTTTGATACTTTTGGCTACTTTTAGAATTGCTGATGCACAGAGCGTACAAAGCTCTCTTTCTATGTACGATGATCAAGTTCGAAATTCTAGTGTCGTAATAGAAGATTGGGATTGTGTCACAAATGTTGATGCTTTATCTGAATGTCAAATAGATAAGACAGAAATCTCTGATCTGCAGTTTCCCACAGTTTCTCAGGATGAAAATTCTTTATTGGATGTTGTATTAGCAGCAAGTGAGCCTGCAACTTATGATTCTTATTCAGTTTTTGCTAATGTTGGATCGACAGAAAATAGGGGGGGGGCAGAAGAAGATTATAAAACATATGGTGTTACTGCAATAGACCAAAGTGACTTTCAGTATGATGAATTTATTGAATCATTAACAGAGAGTATTATGGTAAGACAGGCTGGGCTTGCTCTGGCAGAAGTAGCTTTAGCCAGCATGACAACTAGCCTGTTAGGTAGATTATTTAATGTCTACCCTCCTAAGGGAGGGTCCTTTCTTTTAAGAGCAACTGTTAGTGGGCAGGTGAACATACCTAGTGCTGAAGTTTCTAGAAGTGCAAAGTTGGCGGCTTCCTCATATAGTGAAGTATCAGATGATACACCCGATAAAAGCAAAGCACGTATAAAACCTAAACAACTCAAAAGCGGTTTAGTAAAAAAGTCCCCAATGCAAAAAGTCGGTGGTTTAGCTAAAGGTGGGCTGAAGTGGGGTTTTAGAATCATCAAAGTTTACGTTTGGGCTGATGTTGCAGTAAGAGGTATTATGTTACTTAATGATAACGATCCAGGCTTATCCCCTCTTACAGAAGAAATCATCCGGGCATACGAAACACATAGTAACAACTAATTTGTATTTTTGTTTTGATAATATTTACTACTAATGACAACATACCGGCTGTTCTACGAACAGCTAACATAGTTTTAACTTCCAAAAATACTGTTATAGAAAATTCCAAAAACTACAAGCTATCTGCTACAAGTTGCCTATGCGGTATTTCTGCTCCGTATTTCTCAAAGAGTTGAAACAGATCAAAATGTTGTGTTGCAACTGCTAAGTTTAATATAGTTTTACCTTTTGAACCTAATACAACATTTGGATCTGCCCCAGCTTCAAGTAATAGTTCTATTAGTTCGTACCCTCCACCGCCTGGTAATTCGCTTGCTATTACATGTTCAATAGGCGTCCTACCATTTGATAAATGTAGATTTGGATCTGCTCCAGCTTCAAGTAACTGTTTTAATTTGTATTTATAGCTGTGATGAAGACTATTATGCATATAATGTTCTAACTGGTCATCTATAACAAATGGAGGAACATAAACTCCATATCCTTTCAATAGTAAGATTATATCAATATTATTTGTTGTGATCGCAATCTCTAACATGGTTTTACCTTGATGACGATCTGAATGAGATACAACATTTGGATCTGCTCCAGCTTCAAGTAACTGTTTTAATACTAAGAATTCTCCATGGTCGATACGTATTGCATGTTCAATAGACGTACTGCCATCTGAAAACAGCTGGTTTGGATCTGCTCCAGCTTCAAGTAACAGTTTTAATATTAAGAATTCTCCATGGTCGATACGTATTGCATGTTCAATAGACGTACTGCCATCTGAAAACAGCTGGTTGACATTAGCTCCGTCTTTTGCTTTTATTATGGCCCAAATACTTCCCGCAGTAACATTGCTTGACCGCAAGCGTTTTTCCAGCAAAGTTACCTTTCTACCATGTAGGTTCCAGACTGCACTGTTAGCATTAACATTTCGTTTATTTAATAAAAATTCGGTGTATATCAAAGATAACTTATCTCTTACACTAGGATCGTATGAATCATTAGACTGCACGGCCCCGTAAGACAGACGACTGTTTTTGCTAATTATCGTTGCAACATCATGATTACCTGTTTTACGTGCTATCCAGTATGCAGGAGTTTGCCAACCGAATGTTGTAAAGTCAGGATCTGCACCTGATTGAATGAGTAACTCTACCATATCGACACTACCTAATCGTGCTGCATGGTGAAGAGCTTGCATCCTATCAATTTGTGATCCGTCTATATCGTACAACTCAATTAGAAAATTTACGGCATCTGAATCGTTATTCCTTACGCTTTGTAAAAAATTTCCATATTTGCCCTCAAGCGGAGTTAATGCCTGAACACATTCACTTTGAGCAGAATTAGCACTAGATTCGGAAGTTGCAAAAAAGAAAACCAGAGTAAACAACACAAATAGGTTACTTTTAGTTTTTTGAGTTATAGACATACAACTATCATCCATCAATAATACCTACTCATTCTTTCAACGCTTCAAGTTCTTTCAACGCTTCAAGCTTCATTTTCTTGTCACTGTCTCCATGTGCATGCACCTTCACATAATTCACAGGTGAATGCTCAGTCAAGAAATCTTCAGAAAATTCTTTAATACCTAATTCTTTAAGTGCTTTAAATTTAACTTTAAAGTCGTCATGGTATGTATCTGTTATCACATGCTCCATAGGTGTCGTACCATCTAAGAAAGTTTTAGGAACCTCAACACCAAATCCTTTCAACACTTTAAACTTAATTTCAAAGTCTTCATCATATGTATTTGTTAACACATACTCCATAGGTGTCATGCCACCTGAGAAAGTTTTAGGAACCTCAACACCAAATTCTTTCAACAATTTGAACGGATACGGATACCTTATCAAATTCTCCATCATTTTATCATCCAAAGTTGCAGTTAATGCTTGAACACATTCGTTCTGAGAAACAGTCTTGCTAAACGCATCTAAGGAAAACAAAGACAAGAAAATAAGCAAGGTTGTTTTAATTTCTGGCTTGAGCATTATCTTGATCATTGTATTCATTTTGTATGTCCCCATCTTAAATGAACATTGGGCAGCATCTTATTTAGTGCTTTCCTAATGCCTAATTATTTTGTTCTTTGGTGTACTGCAAAGTTATTAAACTCACCGTACTCGTGAAGCTTGTTATACAAAGTTTTGATCGTAATACCTAAAGCATTGGCCGCTCTGGTTTTATTACCTTCATAGTACTTAAGAGAGCTTAATATATATCGTTTCTCTAACTCATGAACAGTCACAGTAGGATCATATTCATTGATCATAGCCCTTTGATCCGGATTTGCTATTGCCTTAGGTAAATCACCTGGTTTTATTGTGTGACCATCGGACAAAATTTGTAGCCTCTCACAGATATTTTGAAGTTCTCTAACATTGCCAGGCCAGTCGTATTTACACAAAATTTCCATAGCATCAGGACTTATAGCAGAACCTCTGGTCTGATGTTTATGTTTGCTGGTATTAAAGAAATGATTTACCAACAACTCTATATCCTCTCTTCTTTTTCTAAGTGGAGGTATGGCTAAAGTAATAGTATTAATTCTATAAAATAAATCTTCTCTGAAGACGTTGCTGTTTACTTCACTGTCGATATTCCTGTTGGTCGCACTTACCAACCTAATATCAACTTTTATAGGAGTCTTTCCTCCAACTCTATAGATTTCACCTTCCTGTATAAATCTCAATAGCTTAGCCTGCATACCTTGAGACAGTTCCCCAATTTCATCCAAAAATAAGGTACCACCTTGAGCAGCTTCAGCCAAACCTATCTTTTTTTGGTAAGCACCAGTAAAAGCTCCTTTTTCATGGCCAAATAACTCACTTTCTAATAGGGATTCTCTAAGAGCACCACAGTTTATGGCAATAAACGGTCGGTTTCTTCTTCTAGACTTGTCGTGTATAGTTCTGGCTATTAATTCCTTACCGGTACCACTTTCACCTAAAATTAGTACGTTGGCATCTGAGTCCGCAACCCTGCTGACCATACCAAATAACTGTTGCATAGCCTGAGACTTGTACACAATAGAGGAACAAGGTTTTTGTACATAGCCCTTTGAACCTTGTTGATTACTGTTGTAAGGTAAGATTGTGTTTCCATTCGCTTCCATCATTTACATATACCTCGCAAAAAATTCCTAAACTTTCTTTCACAATCACACTTCTCACCTTTTGTATCAAATTGAGTCACTTAAGACCAACGGCCTGGATGATACACCAAAATTAAAAAAGTTACAAGATATTTTTTCAAAAAAAAGTATCAGTAATATTAGCTAGTTACAGCACAATATTAAAGAAAAGTGTACAGAAATACACATCAAACATGAAATAATTAATGCTGTTATTTTATGCATTTTTTATGCTTATTATTTATACATTATGTGATGCATGCACAGAATTATGTGCCGTTATCTAGAGAAGATGGTTTTGTGAATTCCAATATCTTGTTGTTGGGCAACCAACCTACGGTTGGATCAGTTTGCCGGCCTTCGGTCGGCCACTTGAACGAAGACTTTTATAAATTTACTTGAGCCTTACGGTTTGCTGCTTCGCTATATGTGCTTACTAAAAAAGAAGGGCCTTAACAACTGAAGACCTTTATGGATGGGGTAGCAGGATTCGAACCTGCGAATCATGGGATCAAAACCCATTGCCTTACCGCTTGGCTATACCCCAACAAAAAAATACACATACTTTCTTAACATTCTACAAAATTGTCCACAACAACTAATAAGCTATGGATACCTTCCTACGCTCTGAGTCTGTATAGTACATACAAATCTCTACCAAGGGCAAACTCAACCGCACACCCTTTAAAAGATTTGGCCATTCCACAACTACAACTCTAAACAAATCCTCCTCATCTACAGCCAAACTTAACACATCCCAAAATCCAGTACTCTCTAAGTCCACCATACTTTTTAATCTGTGAAAATCAAAATGCTCCACAATACATCCCTTACACACATAGCTGTTATGTATAGAAAAAGTAGGAGAAACTACATCACAATCACCATGTAAACATTGAACCATAAACCTTACAAACTGTGTTTTACCAACACCCATTTCACCACTTAATAAAACGATATAACTTCTGGTAAGATTTTTGCAGAATCCTTTGGCTAAACCTTCCAAACCTTTCAAATCTACTACTTCAACCTTCTTCATCTAAGATTCTTTTCTATTCAACGTACTTTAATACACTTGGCAACATATCTACAACATCACTTGCCATCATAGAGTTTTTAGATTTGCCTGATTTTATCCACACATCAGCAGTATGACCATGCAAAAAACTAGCAAGTCCTGCAGCATCCAACACATTTAAACCCTGAGAGACAAAACCTGCAATCATGCCAGACAATACATCCCCTGTACCAGCAGTTGCCAAAGAAGAATTACCAGAATTAATAATATCCACGCCATCAGCATTGCCAACCAACGTTCTATAACCTTTTAACAGCACATTACATCCATACTTCAAAGCACAATCCTTAAGAGCTAAAATGCGATCCGATTCAACATCAAAAGAAGAACAACCCAGCAGACGAGCCATCTCACCAGAATGAGGAGTCAACAGCCAATGAGAAGGAATATCTTTAATATCATACTTAGCTAAAACACTCAAAGCATCAGCATCCAAAATAACTTTGCAATCCTTTTCTTTCAGATCACAAATCAAACGATAAGCCCTTTCATCTATACCCAAACCAGGTCCAACCGCAAAAGACATACCGTCTTCGTATATATCACTAAGCTTTTCAAAACTTCCCAAAATAACTTCAGGAGTTTCTTCTAAAACACTTTTAGGATCATCAAAGCTATAAAACATTACATAACCAGAACCCACCCTAAAAGCCCCACGACTTGCCAAGATTCCAGCACCCCACATCCCATCCCTGCCTGCTATTATACAAGTTTTTCCATTTGAACTTTTATTGATCATATCAGATCTTTTTGGAAATAAAGATCTAGCAGCAATTCTATCCAATAAAAAAATGCTGTTAGCATACTTACTCAATTTAGAATAACCAATATCAACACAACGCAACTGTCCTACCAATCTAGGGCCATCACAAATATAAAACCCAGGTTTAGAAACACCGAAGGTCAAAGTCCAGGTAGCCTCTATAGCAACATTTAAAATCTTACCCGTATCACAGTTTAACCCAGATGGTACATCCACACTCAACACAGGCAGTAGTGTTTGATTTATGCAGGATATCGCATCAGAATACACACCTTCAATATCTTTGTTCAACCCAACACCAAAGATACCATCCACAACTAAACTATACTTGTTGAACTTATTTTTTTGCTTTTCAGATCCATCGTATTCGATGACGTCTAAATCTAAAGAATCTAAATGAGGGTTTCCAGCTTCAAAAACACACACCGTAACCTTGCTAAAACCAGAGTCCAAAAGTTTTTTAGCCATGTACAAAGCATCCCCACCATTATTTCCAGGGCCTACAAAAACCAAGATGGATTTTAAAGAAAAGTTAGGCATAATATTATTTGTTATAAATAAATAAAGCTGATCAGCCGCATTTGACATGAGCTTACTGGAGTCCTCAGACTTATCTAGTAACATACACTCTTTACGCAAAGCTAATCTCAACTTCCTACCATCAGTTCTACCCATAACACTCCTTTTTTTTTAAAGCTCTAAAATCTCATACTATGTTAGTGGCATCATATATAATTTAATTATTTATAACTAAAGGCCATACAACAAACTTGACAGACATTTATTATGTCTTGTACCTTTTATATGCAGACTTACAAAATAGTTAGTAAAAAAGAGGAGATTGATGGCTATCTGCCAGTACAGCAGAAAATTTAAGGCTTTTTTTATCTTATGCCTAGTTGCAACGACAGGGTGTATCACCACACATGTTCAGGAACATGGATTAAAGAAAGATGATCCAAGAAATATAGCTGCTTCGTCTGCATCATTTGTTTTTCCCAAGAAAAAATGTAGAGGAGCACCAACTATACCTGACCAACTCACCAATAGAACCATATCAGAATACCAAACTAAACTTAGACGATCCTTGTTTGAACTAGCAAAAATAGAAGACTTAACCAAAGAAGATATACAATGTTTAGAAAGTATAGGTGCACAAAAAGACGCAAGAGATGACATTGGTAATACGCCACTTCATTATGCAATAGCCCACGACAATATAAATGCGGTATTTATGTTCTTATATTACAGTCCTGATTGGCATAATGTTTCAAATAGAGAAGGTAAAACTGCAAAGGACTATATAGAAATTTTTGACAGATCATCTGTATATTCCGTTGTACTTAGGGCATCACAAAATAACTCATTAGAAAGTTTAGCATCAGAAATAGCAAAACATGCCCAACACGAAAACTTATTATATTTTATTGATGAGCTTGGTGTTGATGTAAATATACCTGGTACAACTGCAGAAGAAGACACAGGCGACAATGGTCTAACAGCTTTGATGCAAATTGCAAAGCAAGGTACTTGTAACATGATCCAACCTCTAATTCAACGTAGTGCTGACATAAACTTACAAAGCTCAAAAGGCAATACTGCATTAATGTTTGCAATTAAATACAACAAGCCGGATTGTGCCCAGCCTCTAGTCGAAAATGATTCAATAAACCTTGCATTACAAAACCAAGAAGGGCAGACCGCACTAATGCTTGCTATACAACACAATACAAATGGTAACATGAACTCCGTTATAAGTGAATTAGTGTCAGAACAGAGATGTGTCACCATTTCTAGAAGGACGAATTGTAAATTGGATGTTCAGGACAAGAATTTAGACACAGCTTTGCATTATGCCGCAAAACTTGGTGATTCACATACAGCTAATATTTTATTTGATAACAAAGCAGATGGAAAATTAGAAAATGACCAAGGTGATACTGCTAAGGACATTGCAATAAGAGAAGGGCATCAAGATATTGTTAGTTCCTATCCTTCATTTTGGAAAAACTTAACAAAAGGCATTGTAGAATCGATCACACAACCTGTTAGCGAATGATACTTATCGACCAACTGTTGGTTGTGCAATATTGCAATTTGACATAATCGCAGAGCTATTGACTTGTAGCACGTGTCACATTGTAATACCCATAAGGGGTTATTTTTGAGATATTTTGTAGATTTATTTTCAGGAATAGGGGGTTTTAGAATTGCTCTTGAGAGATTAGGTTTAACATGTGTTTTTTCTTCAGAAATTGACACCTACGCTAGGTCAGCATATTTAAACAGTTTTGGTGATGCTCCAGCAGGCGATATTCGAAAAATAAAAGAACAGGATATACCTAAACACGATGTGCTTTGTGCTGGATTTCCATGCCAATCATTTAGCATATCTGGAAAACACAAAGGCCTAAAAGACAGTAGAGGTCGTCTATTCTATGAGATTATAAGAATAGCTAAACATCATAAGCCAACCATTATATTACTAGAAAATGTTAAAAATATACTGACTGTCGACAATGGTAAAGTGGTAAATATCATCGAAAGCCATTTGACCAAACTCGGCTATAGATTATATCGATCTACATTAAATGCTTCTTCGTTTGGAATACCCCAAAATAGAGAACGTGTTTACTTTGTATGTATAAGAAAAGATAAATGTTTACAATATAAAGAACCCAAACTATCTTGTAAGGCAAAATACCTCAAAGATATTCTAGACAAAAATAAAAACTCAGACTTAGTAATAAATAGAAAAGATATAGTAATAGAAAAAACAACTTTAGTAAAAAATTAAAACCTATCAAGATTGGTTACTTGAACAAAGGTGGACAAGGAGAGAGGATTTATTCCATAAACGGCCATTCTATCACTTTATCAGCCAATGGTGGAGGAGTAGGAGCCAGAACAGGACTTTATTTAATAGATGAAAAGGTAAGAAAATTATCAATTAGTGAATGTAAAAGATTGATGTGTTTCCCGGATCAACATGTAGTAAGTAATGGGGTCCAAGGTTATAAACAGCTAGGCAATGCCATAATACCAAAAATGGTAGAATTAGTATACAAAGGCATAGCTTGAAGAAAAATCCAACTATTGGGAAAAATGCAGAAGTTTTATAACAACATAGATGATTTTTTATTCCTATTTGACATTTTTTCTCATCACAATAAACTGCTCTTTTAACTCTTGAGAGACTGTACTGATAGGCTCATTTAACACCAACTTCTGATATTCATCCAAAAATTTTATTCTAATATCATAAAATAAATGTAAAAAATATTTAATAAAATCTATACAATCTAAGATAACAATTTCGACCCCAGTTGATAAATCTTCTTTTTTTACCATATCCATCACAGAACTTTTAACAGGTACAGTGGTAACAAAGATGTAGTTATTTAAATAGAGTGAGTGTTTGATTTTTTGCAAAGCTACATTAACATCACTTTCAGTAATTTGTTTAGTTTTCATTTCGTAACATGTGACCACATTGTCGTCACCAATCAAAGTAATTTCCACATCTCCGAGAGCTTTTGTCTGCTTATCAGCAGCAGTATGAGGTTTTAAAGGTAAAACCTTTTGATTTAAATATTGTTGAGCTGATTTATAAGCAGCTACTACAGCTAAAACAGGTAGCCTAGACGATTTCTTACAAGCAAAATGCTTAGATAACAAACTAACAATTTTTCCAACACTTAAATTAACTTTGCTTACATGATCTATAGAATCTGATTTTAATGTTTTCAATCCACGAATATTTTTATTTTTTACTGTTATTAGTATCCTAATGCAATCAAGAAAGACAGACTTAACTGAAACTTTGCCTCTATTTATCTTATCCAGCAAGAATAGAACGTCTTTATAAACATCTCTTGGTCGTCCAACTAATTCCGTATCAATAGTCAAAGCTTTATTGATGTTTCTTAAAGCTGGAGTTAAAAAAGCAGTGGTTGGATTACAAGGTAAATCATGCATATTAATAAAATCAGTCAAATATTTTTCGTCATAGGTTCTTCCTGAAAAACTATCTTCCGTACTTATTTCTGTATATGGCTTTCTTATATCTACTTCTGGACGATGAATTTTAGCAAGCAAACAGGCCATTAAAAATCTAACAATTGATCTATTTGAAAAACACTTTGTTATGTTTTCTATCTTTGTAAAAATAATTGGATCAGAAACAGATCTCGCATTCACATTTTTTGTAGCTTCTTTGTATAATTCGCCTAAAATTTTAGTACATTCTTTAACCATTATAATGTTGATTCTAATGTATCAAAACGTTTTTGGATTTCCTTACTTGCTAAAACAATTCCAACTTCAGTTACTTCTTTAGGATCATAATTTGTCCATAGATTTTCTACTCTTTTACCCTTGATGGAATGAATTGTCTTTTTTGAACTTGTAGTTTTAAACCATTTTCTTGAAGGATAAAAATCATTCATTAAATCACAATCATAATTACTAATGGCTACAAACCCTTGAACAGAGTTTAATACCTTAGCTAAATCTTTATGATCTTGATCGTTCATTTCATTAGAATACGCTTTTTTATCCCCTCTAGTTCTATGAACATATGGTGGATCACAGTAGAAAAATGTTTTAGAAGAATCATACAGTTTAATAACTTCAATAGCTGGTCTATTTTCGATCTGAACCCTTAGTAATCTTTCGGCAATATCCGGTAATGCCTCTACGCCACCTAACCATCTAGATATCACTCCAGACATATTTCTTCTTGACGTATTTTTACAATTAGCCCATCGACCTAGTGATGCTGTTTGAGCCAAGCCTGTCCTTACTTGCCTGGCTCGGACATAAAAACGCCTAGCTCTTTCAAAGGCACCTAAACTGGGACGTATCTCACAAGCAAGAGCAAACTCTTCCCTAGAAAAAGGAGTTAAAGCAATAGCTTCAATTAGTTTTTCCTTTTTGTTTCTAAGAACTCTAAAAAAATTTACAAGTTCTCCATCCAAATCATTGTATGTTTCAACCATGGAAGGCTCTCTATTTAGTAATACGGCTGCCGATCCTGCAAAAGGCTCACAGTAATGATGGCACTTTGGTAAAAGAGGAAGGAGCCAATTCAAGTGACTAAACTTCCCTCCATACCAACCAAAAGATATAAGTTTTTTATTTCCTAAGGCAGATATAGGGGATGGTTTATTCCGTCCCAAATTAAAAAACCTCCATCAAAAAATCTTTCTAGATCATGATTATTTATAATATAAAATCTAAGTTTTTCCCAATAATTTTTAAACTTTTCTTGAATTTAAGATGCGTTTCATCTTGCGTACAGAAGACTTTAAACCACCATTTAAAGCATCACAAACCAAAAAATGACCTATGTTCACCTCTCTCAAATAAGGCAATTTTACTATCAACTTTGCGTGTTCAAAATCCAAACCATATCTCCAAATGATTCGTATAAAAAATATAGACCATTTTTTTCAGGCTCAATAAACTTGTCATTGATCTAAAACCGACTTACACTCAAAGTATGGAGGAGCTATGGTACCAGTTAAAACGGTAGCTGAATACATATTAAGCTTAAGTAGCCCAGAAGTTGGAGATATTATCTCTAACCTTAAGCTTCAAAAACTTTTGTACTACTGCCAAGGATTTCACCTAGCTCTACACAATAAACCTTTATTCGATGCAGAAATTGAGCATTGGGACCACGGCCCAGTTGTACCCGAAGCTTATCAAATATACAAACAACTTAGCTCAAAGACAATGGCAATACCAGTACCACGTAACGCTGATTTTTCAAAACTTTCAAAAGAACAAAAAACAGTAATTAATGAAGTTTTTAACTCTTACGGGCAGTATTCAGCTTGGAAGCTAACACAATTTACACACACAGAACCTACCTGGATGAATACAAAAAGCTGCGAAGTCATAACCCATAAACAACTCTCAGACTACTTCAGAACACAAATAGAACAAGATATTAATGAACAGGATAAAACAAAAAAACCAGCCTAAAATTAAGAGTTCCCATAGTAAAAGAAGTAGTAACTCAGAACATCCTGCATTTTGTTTTAATAAGCTAAACCATCTGCATAACCTAGACAAATGCGAAAAACTAGACCAGATAGCCTTTGCTAAAAAAATTGTATCCCTAGGCAGTATGACTTGGGCTGAAATACAATCTTCAAACAGACACGGTGTTGGACATGAAAAAATAAATCAAAACTCAAT
Organism: Bdellovibrionales bacterium; assembly: GCA_965203875.1. Classification (GTDB taxonomy): domain Bacteria; phylum Bdellovibrionota; class Bdellovibrionia; order Bdellovibrionales; family JAUICD01; genus CBDANC01. Next base: position 1,195,017 of record OZ241914.1, read on the forward strand.
TCAACCATCCTTACCTGAAGATACGCCAAACGACCGAAATTTCTTAGCCTTCAGACTAGGTGGAGGCAAGCACAAGGTAATTATAGGTTATAGAATTGGTAAACTGTTTTACGTAGTATGGATTGATACCAAAGGTAAAATCTACAGACATTAAGAACGAGAATTTAATATATGTTTCATCTTGCGTACAGAAGATGTTAAGCCATTATTTAAAGCATCACAAACCAAAAAATGACCTATGTTCACCTCTCTCAAATAAGGCAATTTTACTATCAACTTTGCGTGTTTAAAATCCAAACCATGCCCAGCATGAACCAACAAACCCAACTCATTTGCACGTCTAGCACTAGCTTTAAGCCGCCTCCACATCACTGACTTTTTCTTAGCCAACACAAACCTACCAGTATGAAGTTCCACCGCATCCGCCCTGCATTCACTAGACGCCATCACTTGTTTTATCACAGGATCCACGAACAATGATACCTTAATACCAAACGACTGAAGCTGACTTACGTACCTTTTAATTTTAGCTTTACTTTTATAAACATCCAAACCACCTTCCGTTGTAAGCTCACGTCTTTTTTCAGGAACCAAACACACCCAATCAGGCTTCACTCTACTTGCTATTTTAAGCATACCAGCAGTACACGCCATCTCCAGATTCAACAAAACCTTACAGTTCTTTTTGATTTCAAAAACATCTTTATCTTGTATGTGTCTTCTGTCTTCTCTTAAATGAACAGTTATCTGATCTGCACCACCAGCAATCACACTATTCATCTGATCAATTAAATCCGGATAAGAAGTACTACCCCCCCTGACCATTCTCAAAGTAGCCACATGATCTAAATTAACACCTAGAATCACAAACCACTACCTTTCAAAAAATCAGAAAATTCTTTGGATACCTCGAATATCTCATCCTCATTATGACCTTCAACCAACACTCTTAAAATTGGCTCGGTTCCAGAATACCTAATGAACACCCTACCCTGTTTACCCAATCTCTTCTCCATCCTAGATACAAGCTCTTTAAAACCTTCTATACCCTCCAAAGGTTTTTTCTTAGAAACTTTAATGTTCACCAAAACTTGAGGTGTTTTTTTAACCAAATCTTGCAACTGGCTTAATTTAACATTTTGCTCAATCATTATAGCAAGCACATTCAATGCAGCTACTAAACCATCTCCAGTAGTAGAGTGATCCAGAAATATTACATGCCCAGATTGTTCACCACCTAAAACCAAATCTCTTTTTTTAAGCTCCTCCACAACGTACCTGTCACCCACCTGAGCTGTTACAACACCTATACCTTCATCTTCTAAAAAATTTATCAACCCTAAACTACTCATTGGAGTAATCACAACTTGATTGTTTTTAAGTTTATTTTTTCTCTTATAATCAACAGCACAGATCGCCATTATATGATCGCCATCCAAAACATTTCCTCTCTCATCACACATAATTAACCTGTCACCATCCCCGTCTACAGAAATACCCAAGTCAGCTCCGCTAGACTTCACAGCACTAACCAAACCATCAGTATACAAAGCACCACAATTATCATTGATGTTAAAACCATCAGGTTTATTATTTATCACTTCTACTTTGGCACCTAATTCCTCAAACACCCTAGGGGCCACCTTGTAACAAGCTCCGTTAGCACAATCCAATACCAACGAAATTCCATCTAAACTCAAAGTTTCTGGAAAAACATTTTTAACCGATACAATATACCTGCCAGAAGCATCATAAATTCTCTTTGTTCTACCTAACTCGCTCTCCTTTGCAGCTTTGGATTGTAAATCACCTTCCACAACCAATTTTTCGATTTGATCTTCCACATCCTTAGAAATTTTAAATCCATCAGAATCAAAAATTTTGATTCCATTATCGTAATAAGGATTATGTGAAGCCGATATTATAATGGCAGCATCAGCTCTCATGTTTCTAGACAAAAAACCAATTCCAGGTGTGCTCAAAGGACCTACCAACAACACATCCACACCCATTGAATTAAGCCCACTAGCTAGAGCCATCTCAATCATATAGCCAGATAATCTAGTATCTTTGCCAATTAATACTTTTCTTCTTTTGTTGTTTGGAGTTTTCATACCCTTGAGCACCAGCCCAATTGCCTGGCCTACTTTCAAAAGTAATTCTGGTGTTATTGGAAACTTATTAGACCTAGAACGAATGCCATCAGTACCAAATAACTTCGAATGCCCCAATTTCTGAAAACTCATAAATACCCTTTTAGAACAACTGGTAAAATAAGTGTTATGCTATCACACTAGCTTCAGAACCTACAGAAGCATGTTGCTTGCCTTCTTCATCCCTATCTTTTTCCAAGTTTTCTGCTTCCAGAGTTTTCTCTCGTTTACTTCTGATACTGTCTATATCACTTATTGTTTTGCCCTCTATGAGCATGTTGACTTCTTCACCATCTATCGTTTCATATTTCAACAAAGCACCTGCTAAACTTTTTAAAGTGTCTTTGTGTTTGTTTAAAAGCTCCAATGCTTTTTTATGCCCATCGGTCACTATTTTTTTAACCTCGTTATCTATTTCCCTAGCAGTGCTGTCGGAATAATCCTTCTCCTGATTTGTCTGCATACCTACAAACACAGGATTGTCACGCTTTTCAAAAGCCAGAGGTCCTAGTTTTTCACTCATACCCCACTCACAAACCATACGCCTTGCTATCTCCGTAGCTCGTTCTATGTCGTTACCAGCACCAGTGGTATAATCTTTAAAAATAATCTCCTCAGCTGCTCTTCCACCAAATAAAAAAGCCACCATGTTGTGAGCTTTTTCTTTGGTTAGATTCATCCGCTCTTCCTCTGGCAAAGTCTGTGTAATTCCCAAAGCCATACCTCTTGGAATAATTGTAACCTTGTGTATTGGATCAACCGAAGGCAAAAGCTTACCTACCAACGCATGACCTGCCTCATGATATGCAGTTATCTCCCTATCCTTCTTACTGACAAACATAGACTTTCTTTCAGCACCCATCAAAACCTTATCCTTAGCCAACTCCATGTCCTGCATGTCGACTATATTTTTATTGTGCCTAGCTGCCAAAAGAGCCGCTTCGTTTACTAAATTTCTTAAGTCAGCACCAGAAAAACCAGGTGTACCCCTAGCTATAGTCTCAAGATCCACCTCTTTTGAAGTAGGAACTTTTTTACTGTGCACCTCCAAAATATTCTTTCTACCTTTAATATCAGGCTTGTTGACAACTATTCTTCTGTCAAAACGCCCAGGCCTTAACAATGCAGGATCCAAAACATCCGGTCTGTTAGTAGCAGCTATTAAAATAACACCCTCATTACTGGTAAAACCATCCATCTCTACTAACAACTGATTTAAAGTCTGCTCTCTTTCATCATGACCTCCACCCATTCCAGCACCTCTATGGCGGCCTACCGCATCTATCTCATCCACAAAAATTAAACAAGGAGCATTCTTCTTACCCTGCTCGAACAAATCTCTCACTCTAGAAGCACCTACGCCTACAAACATCTCCACAAAATCAGACCCTGATATAGAGAAAAAAGGTACTCCAGCCTCACCAGCAACAGCTCTGGCTAAAAGAGTCTTCCCCGTGCCTGGAGAGCCAACCAACAAAACACCCTTCGGTATAACACCTCCAAGCTTAGTAAATCGCTTAGGATCTTTTAAAAACATTATAATTTCATTAAGCTCTTCTTTTGCCTCATCTACACCAGCCACATCCTTAAACGTAACCTTATTTTTGTTTTCTGTAAGGAGCTTAGCTCTACTCTTTCCAAAACTCATGGCTCTACCACCACCAGCCTGAAGTTGCCTGAAAAATAAAACAAACAAGACAACTATGATGATCAAAGGAAGCCAACTTATTAACATACTTTGTAGAAAAGTTTTTTTGTCGTTACTTACATAGTTAGGGATTATGTTATTTTCCCTTAAAAACTTAAAGCTCTCATCACCAGTGTTACCAATTATACTAAAATTTTTACCCCCATACTTATCTGAAGCTGCTTCTTTAAACTCGCCTTTGATTTCGCCAGTTTTCTCATTAAAAGTTACACTCTCGATATCACCACCCACAATCGCAGAGTGAAACTTTTGATAACTAAAGTCATCAACCAACTCAGTTTGCTTTTTTGAATAAAACTGAAAACTTACTACCACAATCAGAACCAAAAATATCCACAGTGCTAGAGTTTTTTGCGAATTTTTCATAACATTCCTTTTTAATTCACATCCAGGCTTACATGTGTTGTATCAACTAACCACAACCTTTTTGCAACCTTAAACTTAAAATTTTTTCTATTACTTCTAAGCCTCTTTTCTACCTCACTTATCTGAGAACATGAATAATTTCGTACACATTTTAACAACATATAGTCAGCTATAGCCTGATGTCTTAAATCAGTACTATAAGAAGACAAAACTCTTCTATCCAAACCCTGCTTTCTAACACAATCACTCAAATCTAGACGCTTAGCATTGCTAACCAAATCCAAAGATCTATGCATGTTTCTAACACCCTCTGGAAAGCGTTTTTTTAGTGCACAAAGCCATACATTCCTAACCCAATTTCTGATGTTAGTATTATCCAAATTAGAAGGATCTTCCAGACACACAGTCTTAAGCAACAAAAGCTCATCTTTTGGAATGTTCAAAAATGGTCTAAACAGTCCATTTTCGAATACTTTCATTGCACTTAAACCTCCTAGACCAACCCCTCTTATAAGTCTTAAAATTCTGGTCTCTAAAAGATCATCCATGTGATGTGCGGTGACCAACACATCACAGCCTTTGCTTTTGGCTATACTATTTAAAAACTCCAATCTCTTTGACCTGCACTCCGTCTCAGTTACCAAGGATCTATTATGTTTTTTATAGAAAAATTCAATCTCTCTAAGCTCAGTCTGTTTTCTAACAAACTTAAGAGCCTTTTCTCTGTAGATAGAAGAACCACCATGGTGAAAGTGTGCCACATTCAGTGTGATTTTAAATTTTTTGGATATATGATACATGGTATCTAACAGGGTCATGGAGTCAAAACCTCCAGACACACCTAGCATCATTTTAGAACCCAAAAGGTTGTAATCAATTAAGGTCTTTATAACTTTTTTTTCTATGCTATTAAACATGTATCATACCCAAAATAGTCACTACATTTAAAAAATAATCAACAAACTAAGTCAAAGCCAACAGGCAGATTTTTTCAAAAGAGACCAAAAAATGGTAATATTTTGCCTTCAATAATTTTGCCTCTCTAGACCTAGGTGCCAATAAACCCTACCTTCTAAGGTTAATATACATAATTTTTTATCTTTTTGATAAGATTTTGGTCTGTGGTACGCAGGCGACCTTTGTGTGGGTTTTAATTTGGAGTAAATGTTGAGATTTTCGCTGTTTAAAAAGAAACGCTCACTAGTACGTGGCAAGAGTTTAAGTGAATCGATCAGAGAAACTGGTGCAGAGTTCTTGAGTGGCACCAGAATAAGAAGAAATTCTTATAAAAAACCACCTTTTGAAAAACTGTATATCTATGCATTTTTAGCTCTTTTGGCTTTTAGCTTATCCGACATAAGCACACTAATCCTCAGGTCAAAAATGATACCAGAACAAGGCACATCCAAACCAATAAAAAGAAGCCGGCTAGCAGGTAATGTTGTGTCTCTTCACAATACTCTAGATAGAAACATATTTGATTCTACAGGAGTAATACCCCCTCCTTTGACACAAAAAGACGACCCAACAAACATGGGATTAGACCCTGTACCGTCGTCATTGCCACTACAACTAATAGGAACCATCGTTCATGCAAACCCAAAAAAATCCATAGCCACCATACAAGTTCAAAACAACCAAATCATTCCTTTTTCCACCGATGACAAAATAGCGGAGCTGGCAACTTTACTAAAAGTAGACAGAAGAAGAGCTATCTTTAAAAATCATAACAATAATCAAGTAGAATTTATCCAAATAGATACTCAAAGCCTTGCACTTATACCAGCAATTAAAAAAGTACCCACAGCCAGTGCACAACCTGTTCAAGATCAATATAACATGAACATAGATAGAACTGATCTGAATAGATACATGGACGATCTGCCAAATCTGTTAATGCAAGCAAGAGCTGTACCAAACGTAGTAGATGGCAGAGTAAGTGGGTTTAAAATAGTAGATATCCAAGAAGGAAGTGTTTGGGAAAAACTAGGAATCAAAAGAGATGATGTAATTAAAGGGGTAAATGGTGAGGCCGTAAATAGCCCTGCCAGAGCTATGGAGCTCTACGATGCACTAAAAAATGATAACAAAGTAGGAATAGACATAGAAAGAAATGGAAAGTCAGAAACCTTGAACTTTTCGATTATGTAAAGGAGTAAAGACAATGAGGTTGATTATAGTTTTTTTACTAGTTTTGATGTACTCAAAAGATGTACACCTCCAGCCAGCTACGCCTAGCAATCAGAACGAAGGCACAATTAATGTGAATGCAGATAATAAATCTGTGAAATTCTCTGAAGCAAATGTAGAAGATATCACAAACGAAAATTTCCCTGAATTGATAGAAAATTTTGACTTTCCAAACGCAGACATAGGCACGGTGATAAGCACCATATCTGAACTTACAGGAAAAAACTTTATCATTGACCCTTCGGTAAGTGGAAAGATAACGATCATGGCACCTACAAAGATCACAGTGGCCGAAGCATACCAGGCATTTTTATCAGCACTGGCAATAAACGGTCTTGCTGTGGTACCTAGCGGTAAGTTTCTAAAAATCAAACCCGCAAAACAAGCTCAAGCAAATACCGAGATTTATTCTGGTGCATACACTCCTAATATGGACCAAATGATTACCAGAGTAATACAACTAAAGTACATACAGGCAAATGACGTAAACAAATTTTTAAAACCCTTAAGTTCAAGGGATGCAAATTTTCTAGCATACGAACCTACCAACACAATCATCATATCAGATTACGGATCGAACATAACCAGAATGATAAGAATTATAGAAAGAATCGACGTAGCAAGTTTTAACGAACAGATGGCAGTAATACCAATTCAATTTGCAAAAGCTAAAGACATCTCTGATATGATCGACAAAATAATAAATAAAGGCTCTGCTCCAGCAGGTAGAAGAGGTAGGTTATCTAGACTCAGAGGAGCTCAAGCAGGTGGTCAAAGCAAAACCGCTCTATCTCTGGTAACCCCCGATGAAAGAACCAACTCTATAATAGTGGTAGGTAGTCAAGTTGGAATTAGCAGAGTAAGAGAATTGATTTCTAAGCTAGATTTTGAAATAGGGCCTGATGAATCAGGAGGTGTACATGTCTATTATGTCAAATATGGAGAAGCTAAATTAATCGCTGCTACCATCAATGGTGTCAAAGACAGAAGAGCCAGAGGAGCAGCTGGTTCTAGAGCATCCAGACTAAGACCTCCTGCAAACCAAGCGGGTAGCCAAGATGCTATGTTTGGAAGTGACGTAAAAGTAACAGCAGATGAACAGACAAATAGCCTTGTAATAGCTGCCAGTAAACAAGACTACGAAATAATACTATCTTTGATATCAAAGTTAGACATTCCAAGAGACCAAGTGTTTGTAGAAGCAGTAATAATGGAAATGGAAGTTACAGATTCTATCAACTATGGATTCAGCATAGCTCGCTTTGCAGAAGGTACTGGAGGGATGGGTAGAGCAGGATTTATCAGTAACCTAACACAAATGGTAGAAGTGGCAAAAACAGAAGGTCTAGTGCTAGGATTTGGAACAGGTCAAAATGTTACCATAAACACCGGTGTTCAAGGTGCAGAAGTAACGATAAAATCCCTAATGGGATTTTTAAACTTTTTAAAAAGTATTACAAATACAAACGTACTCTCCACTCCACAAATACTGGCCTTGGATAATGAAGAAGCCCTAATAGAAGTAGGGGAAGAAGTACCAGTTGCACAAAATTCCAATGTTGGAGCAGGTGGAATTCCAATATCAAACACAGAGTTTAAAGACGCAACAATAAAACTTACCCTAACTCCATACATCAGTCCGGATAAAGAAACTATCAGATTAAAGATTGACCAATCAATCAAACAAGTTTCGAAAAGAAACATAACCGCAGCAGATCTAGCCGATGCAGCAGTCACCTTGACCAAAAGAAATATGAAATCAAATGTGGTCGTAAGAAACGGAGATACTGTAGTTCTAGGTGGACTTTTAAAAGATCAAGATTCTCCTAGTGTGAGAAAAGTTCCTCTTTTAGGAGACATACCTATTTTAGGATGGTTGTTTAAATCAAAACAGACAGACACACAAAAGTTAAACCTTATGGTATTTCTAACTCCTAGGATTGTAAGCACCAAGGTTGACGCAAGAGAATTATCCGATCTCAAATTAAGAGAGCGACTACGGTTTATTAAAGACAATATGGGTGGAGTTGATGCACATGGCAGAATGGTTGAAAAAATTAGAAAGTCCAATAGAACTGACAACATAATGCTAAACGACCTCGCTGATGAAGCAGACGACATTGACGATATAGACCTGGATGACGACACAAGCTCTGATGATGATATAAGCTTAGATGAAGAGGACATTGAAATATCAACACAAGAACCATCCGAAGAATTAGAAACTATGGACGATGATCTGGATATAGAAGATGATGACACTCTGGACATAGATGCTAACGAAAGTGATACTATTTAATTATGAAAAAAGAACACATAGAAGGATTTTTACTAAAAAATACCAAGATTTCCAAAAGAGAAATCATTGGCTTGATGAACTATAAATTAGATGATGACAAAACTATTTGGAGTACAATTGAAGGTAAAAATTACGACAACGCTGAAGATATACTAAGCCACGTATGTGGCTTGATCGAAGTTCCTTACATGAAGGACATTCCTATTAATGACATTCCGGTCGATCTTATCAAAAATTTACCTCTCAAATATGCAACGGATAATTATATTTTGCCATTCAAAGATGAGGGCACACATGTAACAGTACTGACAAGCAACCCACTAGATACAAATACTCTGGGTAATCTAAGAGTATTGTTTGGAAAAAAAATTACCCCCATGGTTTCTACCACCACAAAGATTCAAGATGCAGTCAACAAAGTTTATGAAAAAAGTGCCGGTACTTTTGAAGGCCTTGACGAGATTGATGAAGATGACGACTACGACCTAGAACAACAAGAAGCCGACTTACTTGATGTAGGAGAAGACGACGCTCCTGTAATTAAACTTGTAAACAAATTATTTTCAAGAGCAATTAAGGAAAAAGCTTCTGATATACACATTGAACCGTACGAAGGAGATGTGGTTGTTCGCTTTAGAATTGACGGCATTTTGTACGACGTATTTAAGCCATCTAAAAGGTTACAAAATGCCATAATATCTAGGATAAAAGTATTAGGAAATTTAAACATAGCTGAAAAGAGGCTGCCTCAAGATGGAAGGATTCAACTAAAGCTAGCAGGAAGATCAATAGATGTAAGGCTTAACACGGTTCCAATTGTGCATGGCGAACGTTTAGTCATGCGTCTTCAAGATAGATCAAATGTGGTACTTGAACTAGAACAACTGGGTTTTCCAAAAAGAACGCTGGATTCATTATCCGGTCAATTCAAAAAAACGCATGGAATTATTCTGGTAACAGGACCTACTGGAAGCGGTAAATCCACAACCTTGTACGCTGGGCTTATGAAAATAAATGGCGTTGAACGAAATGTCATCACCGTAGAAGATCCGGTGGAAAATAGAATCCACGGAATTGGACAGATACAGGTTAACAGCAAGATAGGTTTAAACTTTGCAGATGGTTTAAGAGCAATTTTACGTCAAGACCCTGATGTAATCATGATAGGAGAGATCAGAGATTTAGAAACAGCAGAAATTGCAATCAATGCATCGTTAACAGGTCACTTGGTGCTATCTACGATACATACCAATGATGCTGCAGGTGCAATACCCAGACTGGTAGACATGGGCTGTGAACCTTTTTTAATCTCAAGCTCGCTGCTAGGAATCATAGCTCAAAGATTAATTAGACTATTGTGTGATAACTGCAAAGAACCTTACACCTTAACCGATGAAGATATAAAAGAATTAGAAATTACACGTGAAACAGCAGACAGTGGAAAAGTTTGCAAAGCTGTGGGATGTGCAGAATGCAACCAAAAAGGATACAAAGGCAGATGTGTTATTTCAGAATTCTTACTAGTAACAGACGAAGTCAGAAGATTGATTTTACAAAGAAAAGATGGAAATACTATCAAAAAAGAAGCTAGAGCTAAAGGGATGAAAACCATAAGAGAAGACGGTGTGCAAAAAATTCTAGAAGGCAGCACTACGATTGAAGAAGTTTTGAGTAACTCACAAGTGGATGATTAATGCCAACATTTGAATACAAAGGCATTAATAAAACAGGTAAAGATGTAAAAGGTAAACTAGATGCCGACACCGTTAGAGCGGCACAAGCCAGACTCAAAAAAGATGGAATCTTTGTAACCGATATAAAAAGCACAGATTCTAACAAAGGCAAAAAGAAGACCGCAGCATCTAGAGGTAAAGCTTCTACGGAAGATATATCTATGATGACCAGGCAGCTGGCTACTTTATTAAAAGCAAATATACCATTGGTAGATACTCTAAGTGCTGTAAAAGATCAGATAGAAAATCCAAACCTAAAAGAAGCACTTACAGAAATAAGAAATCAGGTAAACGAAGGAAAACCTTTGTTTAAGTCCATGGCAAAATATCCTAAATTTTTTAGCAAAATATATATCTATATGTGTGAAGCAGGCGAAAAGTCAGGAACACTTGATTCTATACTTATGCGATTAGCAGAATTTGCAGAGGCACAAGATGAATTAAACAAAAAGATAAAGTCCGCCATGCTATACCCTGTAATAATGTTGATATTTACCTTTGGTATGCTGATAGGTTTGTTTGTATATGTCATTCCAAAAATTACAACCATATTTGAACAGGCCGATATGAAATTACCCTGGTATTCAGAGGCAATTATTGGGTTTAGCGATATATTGGTAAATTACTGGTACATAATTATAGTTGTATTTGGTTCGATTATTTTTCTGTTTAGAACCTGGAAAAAAACAGATAAAGGCTCTAGGCAATGGGATAAAATATCTTTGAAGTTACCTGTAACAGGTGAGCTAGCTAGAATGGTTGCGGTAAGCCGTTTTACTAGAACTTTATCCACGCTGCTAAATGGTGGTGTTCCGATGTTAGAGGCATTGGATATTGTGAAAAATGTAGTGAACAACTACGTACTGTCTTCTGCAATTGAAAATGCTAGGGATAACATAAGCGAAGGTGAAACAATAGCAAAACCACTACAACAATCTAAACAGATACCACCTTTGGTGATTCATATGATCAATATAGGTGAAAAAACAGGTGAGTTAGAAAATATGCTATCTCACGTATCAGACTCTTACGATTTCCAAGTAAAGACCAAAATATCAGGTCTTACCAGCTTGCTTGAGCCAATGCTAATAGTTGTTATGGGTGTAGTTATAGGCATAATAGTAGTAGCTATTATGATACCAATATTTGAAATGTCTAACCTAAGCGGCTAAAGGTTTTTAAATTTTATCTAAATGTTTGATTAACTTAAGTAGTGACAAACCGAAGACCTTTAGACTTTACACAAGAACACTATTACTGTATCTTAGCAAATGGAGGGGATTTATGAAAAATACACAGAAATATAGAGCTCTTAAACAAACAGGTATGACCCTTGTGGAAATAATGATCGTGCTAGTCATCATCGCTGGACTTGCCAGCGTATTAATCACGCAGGTGAACTCACAGCTTAAAAAAGCCAGAGTAAATGAGGCAAAAATACTTATAAAGGAAATGGGCAAATCCCTTGATATGTACTTAGCAGACTGCGGAAATTATCCAGAGCCAGATGTTGGTCTAGACGAATTAATTGAAGACTCAGGTTCATGTTCTAACTGGGGACCGGACCCATATTTAAAACGTTTACCTAAAGACCCGTGGAATAGTGATCTTGTCTACGATGTTGATGGTGGAGATTACATACTAGTATCCTTAGGAGCTGATAGACGAGAAGGCGGTTCTGGTTTCGATAAAGATATCTCATCAGACGATCTTTAACTTTTATCTATGGGTAGATCTAAAGGTTTTACTCTGGTTGAAATGATGGTTATGCTCGCCATTCTAGGTGCAATGGCAGCTATGATCGTTCCCAGAATGGGATCCAGAAATAACAAGGTCAAATCTGTAGTAAGAAACCTATCCGTTGTAGGTAAACAGCTACAAAATAATGCCAGGCTCTATAACAAAACATACAGAATTGTATTTGAACTTCCAGAAGATGAACCTCATAGCTTCTATGTAGAAAGTGCCCCTGGTGTACAGCTAATTTCCAAAAATATAGAAGAAGATGAAGATGACAAAGATGATGACGATACACAAAACACTCCAACATTTACTATAGATAAAAAAATTATGAAAAATAAAATAACGCTTCCAAATCCCCTGTATTTTGAAAGAATAGAATTATCTCAGGGTGAAATAGAAGAAGGCATAGCATATGTGCACTTCTTTCCTCAAGGATTGGTTGAAGAGGTTGCAATACATATATCTAATGGAGATAACTTGAATTGGACGGTTACTTATAATACCTTAGTTGGAAAAGGGCAAATTATAAGTAGCCATGTCAGTTTGAAAGATATACGAGGAAGATGAACCAAAGAGCTTTTTCATTGTTGGAAGTTTTGGTTGCCATGATGCTGCTAACAGGAGCCATTGTGGCTCTATCTAGTGCTTGGTCAGGCAGTATGATGGCATTTAGAAGAGGTAGACAAGTAGATATTATTATAAATTTGCTACAACAAAAAATGACAGAAAAAGAATTAGAATTTCAAGAAAATTTTCCATCGGATGAATTAGAAGAAGTAGGAGACTTTGGACAAGATTTTGCCAACATGTCATGGAAGGTAGTGGTAAAGGATAAACAGTTTCCAGATCTAAGCCCACTTTTGATAAACCAAAACGAAGGTGCTGATGAGCTAACCCTGATGGTTACAAACCTTATGACACAATTTATGTCACAAGCTGTAAAGGAAATGAAAGTGTCGGTACTTTGGAATGTTAAAGATAAAATACAGGACTACAGTGTGACAACTTATATAGTGAATTTTGACCAAACACTTTCGATATAAAGTATGAACGGATTTACACTAGTTGAAGTTGTAATAGCAGTAAGCATACTGGCAGTTCTGTCATTGCTAACACAGCAGTCTATTCAACAAGCTGTAAGACAAAAAACAAAGATTCAAAACAACTTAGAAAGATCTTCTGAACTAAGATCAGCATTTAAAGTTATTGAAAGAGATATACAAATGGCTTTTCATCACAGAGGAATAAACGATCTAATATCAAGCAACATACCCAATAGTCCTCACAGTAATACCCCTCCTGCATCAAACAATGACAAAATAGGCCATACAGTGTTTAAAGGTACAAAAGACCGATTGGATTTTACGTCTCTAAATAATGCTAGAATATACGAAGGTTCGTTTGAAAGCGACCAGAACGAAATTGGATATTACACAGCAGAATGTAGAAAACTAACCAAACCAGACGAAACTTCAACATGCCTTTGGAGAAGGGTTGCTAAAATAATTGATGATGATGTAACCGAAGGAGGAGTTGATACCGTATTGTTAGAGAATGTTTCAAACTTAGAATTCAAATATTATAACAATAAAATACAAGAATGGCTAGAGGACTGGATTTCAGATCAAACGCAAGACAGTAGAACATCTAACAGATTTCCAGATGCTGTTGAGGTTTTGTTAGAAACTAGTGTAAGAGATAAACAACTTAGTTTTGGTTCTGTGGTGCCAGTCAGACATCCCAACAATGAAGATAAAACTAAAACGCAACAGCATGCCGCCGCTACTGGTGGCAATGCTCCACCGCCCAAGCCGCCTAAACCACCAACACCTTAATTATTTGGTATATATGTAACTTCTACTGAAGTTCCAGGAATGATTGGTGTGTGAATTACAACTGTTTTTCGACTAACTATAAATTCTGAAGATTCTAGTTTGCGGTCCGTGGAATTATTTCTGATACTTACAGATACTGTTTGTGCTACCGGATAGTCTGCTAACTCAACTCTATCCATATTCTTTTTCTCAACTATGTCTGCTCCTATACTTGCTAGTTTAGGACCATAGTCATCATCACATATACTACCCGTTAATCCTCCAGTGGCATTTACTAAGTCAGTCACAATGGATGCATGACTTACCACAAACTTTTGTTCTATCGCATTTTGTTGTTCATTGAAGCACCTGGTATCTCCATCCTCAATTATGATTCCATGTACCGATAGCTTCTTGCTACCACCCCAAGCATCCTGTACAGCTGATAACACATCGTCTGGCTCAAAAGCTATTTCAGATTTATTTTCAGGTACAAACTCATCTTCATCGGTAAGTATGACTACCGCTAAGTCAGCTCCATCTCTAAAGAAACCTTTGTTGTAAGTATCTTTTAATTTTATTGCGTTGATAAATGCACCTAGAGGTCTTTCTTCGCCCGATGGAAGCCCTTTGCAGTTTTCATTCCTTTTATCAAAACAGTCCACAGACTCCTGTCTTTGAATTGTTAATCTAAATAACTCTTCTTTATTATAGGTATTTTCGTTTATAAATTTTATGTCGGTTTCTCCCGTAGAATCTGACATATTTAAAAGTCGACCATGACTTGCATAAGGACCGTCACTCAAATCTGTTGTTGTGATACCTATTTGCCAATCTACACCACGCAGTCCTGAAAGAAAACTATTAAGTTTTTGTGACAATTTTGTTTGATCTTCGTACATGGAAACAGAATTGTCGTTTACGAAAAGTACGTCCACTTTGCGTCTTACATATACTGGTTGTTGGAATTGCTCTGAAACAAACAACCTTTGATCTATACTGCGATCCCAACAAGTGATTTGTTCGCTCTTTTTAACTTCGTTACACATCTCTATTCTAGGTTTTTGATTCTCACAAGATGATAGAGATGCATATAGATCGAATTCCGAACATGTTCTATTCACCATTTTATAACAAACCACATCCTCGTATTTTTGACCTAGACATTTTTGCGTTTCGTTAGGTACACATTCTTCAAGCATGTATTCACCTCTACTTATCTCTGAGCAGACTGGTGCCGACACAGATTTGTTGTCATCTATGCTACCCATGATGGAAGAAAATCTGGCATTCCTTTGGCAACTAATAGTTAGCCCTAGAAAAACTATTATGAGAAGTCGCTTGTGTAAACGAAACATATTAAATGATAGTATTTGCAAAAATAACTACTTGTCTAGAATACACGAACAAATTAAGACCAACCTACGGTTAGCCAGCCTTACGACCAACATACAACTGACAAAACACTATTAAGTAAGCACTGGCCTTTTTAGAAAAAATACAAAGCTCTGTTTATTTTTAATCTTACATGTTAGTAAAAGAATCTGAATATCTGTGTGCAGATCCATGAATCTTTGTAAGGTGCTTAATGATCCATTGTATAAAATATTTAGTTGTTGTTTTATCCACGCTTGTTTTTTTTGAAGCATATAGTAAAACAGAACTTACTAGTGCTGCAAAAACTGGGAATAGCTGTACTAAGGCACTAACTTCAGAACATTTTGAACGTTTCATAAAAGATTACACTTATACCCCTTCCATGGATGACTTAGAACTGCTTATAGACAGTGGATATAATGTCAATCATCCCATGTCAGATGATATCATATTACCTGGCATGTTACCTATCGAATATCTGATACAACACGCAAGTGGACAAAACTCTATAGTAAAATTAAAAATGTTGATAAAAGCCGGAGCTGATGTCAATCAATCTCCCTCGAATGGTTTGACTCCTCTTGAACAGGTGTTAGCACATACATCTGGCAACAATAGCAGGGTAAAACTAAAGCTACTTATGCAATCTGGAGCTGATGTCAATCAGTACTTCTCAAATGGCATGTCACCTATCGAATATATTTTAAGATATATGGCAATAGATGCTGCTACTCCTCAACAATTAGAAATGTTTCTTGAAGCTGGTGCAGATCCAAATGCTCTTGCTATTTCCAAAAGTTATAAAGATAAAACTACATTAGATATTGCGGTCGATCTGGGAAGTATCCGAAGAAATCGAGAAAATACCCAAAGAAATCTGGCTGAAGCAGTCATCTTATTGAAGGAATATGGAGCAAAACATGGGAGTTAGTTAGCTATATTTGACGACCTACAATAACCCTTTTATTTATTTTTGATATCATATATAAACTTATAAGACATGAAAGACTACACTTTGATTAAGGGTGATGCGACAAAAAGAAGTTTGTTTAAAAAATCTAACATGGACTTAATCATAACGTCACCTCCTTATAATGTTGGGAAACAATATAACACAGCAAATGAAAGTGATTGTTTATCACCTTTAGAGTATGCGAACTTTACAAAAAAATGGATAGCTAACTGTTTTTATTGGGCAAAAACAACGGCCAGGCTTTGTATAAATGTTTCGATAGATAAAAACAAATTTGGAAAACAACCTTTGTGTGCAGATGTAACTACGATAGCAATGAACTGCGGTTGGAAATATCATGCTACAATTTTATGGAATGAAGGAAATATATCTAAAAGGACAGCTTGGGGTTCTTGGTTATCGGCTTCTGCTCCTCATATAATAGCACCTGTTGAAGTTATAATTGTATTATATAAAGATGAATGGAAAAAAAACTATAAAGGCATTTCAGATATAACAGCCGATGAATTCAAAGATTGGGTACTAGGCATATGGAGCTTTAACGGAGAAAAAGCAAAAAAAATAGGCCATGAAGCTCCCTTCCCTAGGGAACTTCCAAAAAGATGTATTAAATTATTTTCTTACATCGGAGACAATGTGCTTGATCCTTTTTCTGGTAGTGGAACAACTTTAATAGAAGCAATTAATAATAATAGAAAAGCTTTTGGAATAGAAATTGAAGAAAAGTATTATAATTTATCTAAAGAAAGGATCAAAAGAGAATGCAAAATAAAATCACAAAGATTGTATCAGCAACAAAAACCACATCAATACATAACCGCTTAGCTGTTGGAAGCTTTTACAACCTGCGGTCTTTCCGCACACTCTAGCATTTGACAAAATCAGAAGACCTTTGTCGTCTCAAAGTCTTTGCCGTTGTGTACAACCCTAGCACACTCTATCTTTGGATCATGTTCAAAATAAAGATACCACTTTTTATCCACAGCATTTGTCAAAAGTTTTCTTTTTTCCTCTATAACTAACAAAGGGTTAATGTCATATCCCATACCCCAGGCAAGCTTTACATGAGTGGATGTAGGTATGGCGTCTGCACAATAGACCAAAGTGTTTTTATCATCTTGTATTTTTACAATTTGCATACCCAATGTATGACCATTTAGAACAGACACGGATATATTATCCATAATATCCACATCTCCATCCAACACATCAAGTACACCATGCTCTAATAGAGGCTCAAAGTTTGTCCCAAAATAACTAGCTCTCTCCCTTGCATTGGGATTTTTAGCCGTTTCTAGATTGCCTTTTTGTATAAAATATTTGGCATTTTTAAATGTAGGTACTAAACCGGTCTTACCGGAGGTGGTAGCACCGCCTGCATGATCAAAATGTAGATGAGTCAGAATAACATGAGTAATATCATCAACACTTAAACCATACTTTGCTAAATTACTTACCAATAGTGAATCAGATATATTATATATCTTGGCAAACTTTGAACCTAGACGCTCACCGTGCTTTGTAACAAAATTCCCCCCATTACCTGTGTCGATCAATATTTTTCTTTTATCTGAAATCAACAATAATGCCCTGGCTTCCAATGCAATTCTGTTTTTTTCGTCAGGCTTGTGATAGATAGACCACAGGTTCTTAGGCACCACACCAAACATCGCACCGCCGTCTAGGCCAAATATACCTGTTGGAATAGACCTAAGACTGTATCCACCTATATTTAAATTAAACTCATCCATACAAATATACCTCTATCAACCAGGAGGCCAATTCATTTGTCTGCCACCTAAAATATGTATATGCAGATGATCTACCTCTTGGCCTCCGTGCTCCTTACAATTAACCACCAATCTATAACCTTGGTTCAAGCCTAATTTCTTTGCAATGTGTGGTATTTGCACCATCATATGGCCCATCAGATCTTTATCACAGTCTGCAATCTCTTGTACATTAGCTATAGGCTTTTTAGGTATTAACAAAATATGTGCAGGAGCCTGTGGAGAAATATCCTCAAATGCCAAACACAACTCATCCTCATGCACCACCTTGGCCGGCACCTCTTTGTTTATTATTTTTGTAAATATAGTACTCATCAACCCCCTCCGAGTCTTTAGCCTAAAAAGCACCCACCCACATACTCAACTTGAAAAATTTTGGTAAATGATGCAAAGCGAACCTTTTTATATATGACAAAGCAAAATAATAGTTTATATTTGAACTCAAGATAAGCAAACATAAATACATACTATATACACAAAGTATATACACATTTAGGGTTCGGGGTGGGGTTGACTAAGAGTTTTTTTCTTAGGAGTCTTGCCTCTATACAATAACAACTTTATCACGCACTTATTTAGTGCAAAGGGAATGGGGAGGGTATGTATGACAGGTTCACTGTTTGCTAGGTTCTTTTTGTCTGTGACTTGGACATTGGTACTGGCTTTGGTTCCCCTTTTTTCTAGTTCTGCTTTCGGAGATGATGATTTTTATTATGAGTTGGCTAAGTATCATGCTCCTGTGATATTTCAGCAGACAGACGAAGGCCGTTCTGACTCAGACTACATAACTAATTATGATTTTGATGGTGACTTTGTAGGCAACAACAACTGGGATAATGCATCTGTGTATAACCAGAGGGCGTATGTTTACTACTCCGTGTCTGAGACTATGGATTCGTATTACATATTTTACGGTTTCTTCCATCCTAGGAGGTACAGCTCTAGGTGCTTTATGTTTTTGGGCACATGTCATGAGAACGATTTTTCTGGAGTGTTGTTGGTTGTAAAAAAAGATGCATCCGATTGGGGCAAGCTTGATTTAGTAGAGACATTTATAGGTGGTGACTTTTATACTTATCAACCTAATTTAATTTATCAAAAAGGGGTACATGGTACTCATAACAGGCTGGCGTTGTGGAGTAGAGCCAAGGATCATAATTTGTATGTTTTAGAAGAAGATAGGTATAAGGTAAACCATCTATGTGGAGGTGGTGATCTGGATGTTAATGATAGGGATCAGGAGTTAATGAGACAGGCTCTTAGTTCTGGGGATGGCCATTTGGTTTACTTGCATTCTGGTGATTCGGAGGTGGCTGAAACGCCGACAGAGAATATGACTCAGGGACATTTGAGGTACAAGCTTTTGGATATAAAAACAGAGTTATTTGACAAGATAGATAATGCTTTGGATTTTCATTCAATCTTTAGAAAGCCGTTTAAGTATGATGGGAGTCGTTTTGGTATTGACGATCATATGGTTCCGGCTAAATTTTTTGGAACTAAGTATTCTAATAGTTCTTCATCTTTTCCGTGGGCGTGGTTTGATGGAAAGTGTGCTCGTGTAAGAAGAGGTGATTGGTTCTTTGACCCGGCTTATGCGGTCAACACTCATCTTGGTAGAAAGGTCAATGGTATGGACGAGTATATTTACAACCCATACTTGAAAATAGGAACTGAAAACGAAGATATTGTGACCGACCAAGAAGTAGCTTCAGAGGGAAATTAATCACTTTTTGATTTGATTAGCATTGCGAGCTTTAAGTCTTGCAAGTTGATACTAACCTACTTAGTTATAAGAAAGGTTAGGTTATTGATTTGGTATTGCGGGATATTCTGGAGTTATTGATTGCCTCATTTTTGAATTTTTCTAAAATTTCGTTTTGGTAACGTTGGTTTGAGTTTTTGATGAAATCATCTTCTAAGTCTTGGGGTCTTTGTATATTTTTTAGGAAGATTACATAGGAGTCGTTGCCATCGGTTATGAGGCCATTGTGTAGGGGTTTATTTTTTGAAAGTGTTGTGCTGGCACGAATGATGCTGGGTTTTTCGCCAATATTGGGTATAACTTCGTCATCCAGTGTATATTCTCCTGTTTGTTCCCAGTTTAGGTCGTATTTTGCTATTAGTTTATCCACTTCTTTTCTATTGGCTTCTTTTAGATAAGAACTGAGTTTGGACATAAACTCGGATACTTGTTTATCTAGGATCAGTGTTTTTGCAATTGTTTTTTTAACTTCGTCAAGTGGTGGTATTGTTTTAGCTTTTTTATCTAGGAGTTTTATTATGTGGTAGCCGAAGTTTGTCTTAATTGGTCCTTTTATCTGGCCTACTTTCATGTTGAAGGATACATCTTCAAACTCTTGAACCATTGTACCTCTGGAAAAATAGCCTAGGTCCCCGCCATTTGCTGCAGCTCCTGGGTCGTCTGACATGGACTTTGCAAGTTCGGAAAAATCTTCGTTTTTGGTTCTTTCTAGTACATTATTGGCAAGTTTTAGTGCATCCCCATCTGTTATACTTTCACTGATAGAAATCAGTATATGTTGTGCTCTAATTTGCTCTCCACGTAGAAATTTGTCTGGGTTATTTTTATAATAGTTTGAAATAGCTTCTGTGTTAGAGAGCAAAAATGAGTCTACTTCATTATCTGATGCATTCATTTTAAGTTTTAGAGAATCTCTATTTATTCTAACAAACTCCATATTTAGTTTTGTATTTTTTAGAATCCAAAGTTTTTGAATTTCTTTTTTTGTAAGGCCAGTGCTGTTTCTAATGAGATCGTTGGTCATCTCTACTGTTAAGGCTCTACTTATTTTTTCTTCAAACTTCGCTGGGCTTAGTCTGCTACTGAGTAGATATTGTTCGTAGCGTGACCTATCAAAGCGATCTCCAGACCAAAACGCTGGTATACTCATAATTTCGTCCCTAATCATTTCAGGTAGAACAACCAAACCTTCCTCTGAGGCTTTTTGTCCAACAGCCATTTCTCCTATGAGTTGCTCCAACGCATTAAGTCTAATTTCTCTAATTTGAGTTTCTGACATATCGAAGCTACCTCCGAATGTTTGGGAATAAAAATTGATCATCCTATTGGATAAATCCTGGTGTTCGTGGAGTGTAATGATAGAATTGTTGACAACTGCAGCATAACCGGAAGTGGTGGGGCCAAAAGTATTATAACCCATAAAAACGAATACGAATGAAATACCACCAAAAATTAAAACAACACCCAGCTTTTTTGTCATAAATTACCTCTTTATAAATTCACAAACTTGGAAATCTTATCGGAGTTTGCTAATTTTGATGCATAGGAGTTAGCCTTGGGTAATCTTCAGCTAGACATCAAAAAAATACTAATTATCTTATTTGTGTTCTCACTGCCTATACTATCTATTAACATGCAGCGTAAACAAGGCATATCGTCCGATATAATTAATGGAGTTAATTATTTTGTAGGGGTAATCCAAAAAAACTATGTGGGGTTTAGTGGCAGTATAGCTGGTACTGTTTCTAATTACACTAATCTTTTGGATATTAAGCAGGATAACAGAGAGTTAAAAAGTCAGCTTACTTTGTCTCAAGCTATGGTTGCTACTTTGAGTGAGCTAACTATTGAGAATAATCGTCTTAGGCAGCTTTTGGATTTTAGAGAAAAAACTTCGATGAATCTAATTACAGCCAGTGTAATTGCTTATGATTTACTTATTGAAACTGATTCTACGGTCAGGATAGATAGAGGCTCAAAGCATGGGTTAAAACCGTATCAAGCAGTAGTGACATCTAAAGGTATTGTTGGTTATTTACTTAAGGTGTACAGGGATTTTTCGGATGTTTTGATGATCACAGACAGTAGAAGTTCGGTTGATACTATTTTACAGAGGTCAAGAGCTAGAGGAATAGTGCAGGGAAATAAAACTTTTTGTATTCTCAAGTATTTGAATAGGTCAGATGATGTACAGATTGATGATGTGGTTGTAACCAGTGGCTTAGATGATATTTTTCCAGCAGGTTATCCTGTTGGTACAGTGACTTTGGTTAATAAAAAAAGTTATGGAATAACTCAGGAAGTAAAATTAAAACCACATGTTGATCCACTAAAACTGGAAGAGGTTTTTGTGGTGATAGACTAGTAGGTGCTTGTGATATACTTACACTTTGTAGCTTGTGTAGCATTATTGATTCTGGTTGCTGGTGCACAGACCTCATTTATGCATCATCTTATGGGCACAACTACGCATATATGGTTAGCGATTACGGTCTATATGGCTATTCACAGAAGCTTAACTTTTTGCTTGGTCTGGGCTTATGTTAGTAGTTTTATACTTTTGATGTTCTCTTATTCTTCGCTTTCATATTTTTTAATTGGACAGATTATATTGATCTTTGCAATAAGATTTGTGGTACAAAATGTTTTCTATAATACACTGATATATTTTATTAGATTATACATACTATCTATATTTTCATTTTATGTAATTACTGCTACGTTGGCGTATGTTTTTGACAATCTTCCATTTCACATAAGTCAGAATTTAGCAACACAAACAATTCAGTCAGTATTTTTTGGTGCCATAATATTTTATGTTATGAGGATATTTGATAATATCAGAGTTAGTGAGTAATTATGAAACTTTATTTAAATGAACAAGATGATGTTAAAAGTCTTAAGAGCAGATTTAAATTTTTGAATGTAATAATCTTATCTTTTGCTTCAATTCTTTTAATCAGAATTTTTTATCTTCAGGTGATTAAAGGTGATGAATTAAAGGAGTGGTCTGACAATAACCACATCAAACCTCAGACTGTTAGAGCTACCAGGGGAATGATCTTCGATAGAAATGGTGATATTTTAGTTGATAATCACCCAGGTTTTGTAGCTGTTATAGTACCGCAATATGCAATTAGATTAAAAGAGACAGCAAATGCTGTGGCGAACATTATAAATGTTGATCCGGAGGGTATTATTAAAAAGGTCAACAAAGGTGCTTTGTTTAAGCCGGTTGTTATAAAAGAAGATTTAACCCGGGACGAAGTGGCTCTTTTAGAAAAAATCAGAATAGAAAATCCGGGTTTGAAAGTAGAAATGCAAAGTAAAAGAAATTACACCATGGGTGAAAGTGGAGCCCAGCTGTTTGGATATGTAGGAGAAGTGACAAAACAACAATTAGAAGAGTTAAGATCGGATGATATAAATCTGAGACAAGGAGATATAGTTGGAAGAAGGGGCATTGAACGTTATTTTGATAAGGAATTAAGAGGTAAAGATGGTTTCATACCGGTAAAGGTAGATGCATTTGGTAGGGAATCCAAGGACATCAACACTCCTGAAGTAATCTCTTTTCTATACGAACAGTACTATAAAGAATCCACTCCTGGAAATTCCATGTTCCTTACCATAGATAAAAAGATTCAAGATGCTGCATACAATGCATTTAACAGTAGAGGTAGAGTAGGTGCTGCGATTGTGCTGGAGAATCAAACCGGTTCTATATTGGCATGGGTTAGCTCTCCAAGTTTTGATCCACAAATGTTTTGGCCCAGAATTAGTACTCATGCCTGGCAGGATTTAATAAGTCAGGAATTTAAACCTTTAAGAAATAAAGTTATACAGGATCATTATGCTCCCGGATCAACTTTTAAAACCGTAGTTGCATTGGCAGGTTTACAAGAAAATATAATAACTGAAAATACTGCATATGACTGTCCTGGATTTTATAGATTTGGCAGAAGGTTATATCACTGCTGGAAGCAAGGAGGTCATGGGCCTATAGGAGTGATAGATGCCTTGGCTAAGTCTTGCAATGTATTTTTCTATAAACTAGGGAATGCTCTTGGTATAGATACAATTGCCGAGTATGCAAAAAAACTTGGGTTAGGTAAAAAAACTGGGGTTACATCTGCAAACGAAGAAGATGGTCTAATGCCTGACACTAAATGGAAAAAACAAAATAAAAATGAACAATGGCTGCCTGGTGAAACATTGAGCGTTTCTGTAGGGCAAGGTTTTGTATTAGCAACACCTATGCAAGTAGCAAATACTTTTTCAAACATTGCAAATAATGGGTATAGTTTTGTTCCATATTTTGTGGACAAAGTTACTAGAGCTGATGGACTTGTAACCAAGCAGTTAGGTGATAAACCAGAAATTTTAACAGATGTAAGGTTAAATTCAGACAGTCATATTAAAATTTCTCATAGTAATTTTCAAATTGTTAAACAAGGTCTTTGGAGAAGCGTAAATGCACCAGGTGGAACATCAAGTAGGTATTCACTAAAAGACATAATATTTGCAGGTAAAACAGGAACAAGTCAGATAGTAAATTTATCTTCCAAAGAGCTTTTTGACAGGTGTTCGGATCGCCCAGTACACTTAAGACATCACGGTTGGTTTGCAGGCTTTGCACCTTTTGAAAATCCTAAAATTACGGTTGCAATCCTAACACAACATTCATGTTCAGGATCAAGTGGTGCAAGTCCTATAGCAAGAGATATTATAAAAGCTTACTTTGAACACAACAGGAAGTAGACATGCAGGATATGCCAGCCATTGATAAATCAACTTTTCTCAAGAGAGTAAATTGGAAGTTTGTATTAGTAATCGTTATTTTACAAATATTAGGTCTTGCCAATTTATGGAGTGCTTTACATGAGGTGGATACATCCTTTTTTCAGTTTGAAAGAAAATTTATACTTCAGCTTACTTGGGTACTGCTAGGGTGGATCGCTTTCATGTTAGTAACATTGATTGACTACAGACATTTTTTAAAGTTTGGATTTTTAATCTATTTTATAAACCTAGTATTACTTATTTTAGTATTGTATATGGGTGAAACTGCCTACGGGGCAAAGAGATGGTTAGATTTTGGTTTTTTTAAATTACAACCATCTGAACCAATGAAGTATGCTTTGGTATTAGTACTGGCAAAAGTATTTTCTAAATATACCGAAAAAATTAACGCAAAACAATTAACCAAGCCAATAATATTAACAGTTATACCATTTGTACTTACCGTAAAGCAGCCTGATCTAGGTACAGGTATGGTATTCATAGGAATACTAGCCGTTATGCTTTTATTTGTTGGAGTTTCTAGAAGAATATTAGTATTTGCAGTATTGTTATGCGTGATGGCACTTCCTGTGACTTGGAAGTTTGGACTTAAACAATATCAAAAAGAAAGAATCATGACTTTTGTTAATCCGTCAAGAGATCCTATGGGTGCAGGTTATAATTCTAACCAATCTAAGATAGCTGTAGGCTCTGGTGGTTTATATGGAAAAGGTTTCCACAAAGGCACACAATCGCAGCTTGAATTTATACCTGAAAGACATACAGATTTTGTGTTTAGCGTATTAAGTGAAGAACATGGATTTATAGGTAGTGTAATAATACTTTCACTTTTTATTATTTTACTAAATCAAGGTATCAGTATAGCTTCATTGGCCGCAGATAAAATATCTGCAACTATGGTTGTGGGTTGCATAATGACAATTTTTATACATATGTCTATCAACATAGCTATGGTGATAGGATTGTTGCCCATTGTGGGTATACCATTGCCACTTTTGTCTTATGGCGGATCTAATTTACTACCTACTATGTTTGCTTTAGGTTTGATCTCCAGCGTATCTTCAAAAAAACTTTTGTTTTAATCTCGTTGTCCAAATCTTAGTTTTGATCTTAGAACTTCTAGTTGATTGGATTCCGGTGGAAGTAGCATATGATGAAGCTTATCTGAATTGGTTATTAAAATTGTATCTTCGTTGGTTAGATCAACTTGCCTGTATCCGTCTATCATGAATATGGCCTTTTGTCTTTCGTAGGTTAGTTTTAGCTGTATCTGGCTTGTATTTGGTATTGTTAGTGGTCTATTGGTCAGACTATGCGGGCAGATTGGTGTTATTACAATAGCTGGTATTCCTGGAGCTAGTATAGGCCCTCCTGCTGATAGATTGTATGCAGTAGATCCGGTTGGTGTAGCAACTATTAGACCATCTGCCTTTAAATCACAAAGTACTGTTTCATCTATTGTTATTGACATAGATATTAGCCTACTAAAATTACCTCGCTCAAATACTATGTCGTTAAGTGCTAATGTACTGATTTTTTTTCCACCAGGGCGTATAAGAGTGATTTTCAACATAGAGCGTTTACATACACTTAGTTTTCCTTCTATAGCCTGTATAATTATTTGCTTTAAATTTTCTGACCTGACCTGAGTCAAAAAACCCAAAAAACCCATATTGATTCCTAGAATGGGAACTTCCGTATGTTTGCCAAGCATTCTTACAGCATTTAGATAAGTTCCATCACCGCCTAACACAACTACAAGATCTAACTTAGCTAATATTTCATCTGTCAATTTAGAGGTATCTTCTATGGCTTCTTGCTCTGGATGGTGATAGCAAACAAAACCTTTGTTTACTAACCAACTAGATAGGTGGCAAGCTTTGCTGTAAACATGCTCTTTGTTAGGCCTATATACAAACCCAATACTTTTCATAATCTAACTTTAATAAGATAAAAAATCTAAAAGTCAAGGCAAAGCTATTTACTAACTGTGTATAACAGGTTATTTAAAAATCTAAATTGATTATTGAAAACCTTTACAAATGCGTTTATAGTCTACCAACCTTGCAGAGGATTTTTGATCTTATTAAAAAAATGAAATATATATTTGTAGTCCGCATCAAAAACTGGTAGATACTTTGCTGAACGCCAACTAGTTAATATTTGACAGAATTACCTTTATGAAAAAAACACCACTATCAGGAATATTTTCAATCGTCTTAGCTGTACTAGTAGCTTTATCAGTACGGTGGCTTTTGATTGAAGCTTATGTGATTCCTTCTGGGAGCATGTTGCCTACCCTGCTAATACACGATCACATATTTGTAAACAAAATTAAGTATGGAGTTAGAGTACCGTTTGGCAAAACTTGGTTTGTAAATTTCGAAAAACCAAAAAAAAATGATGTTATTGTATTTAGATATCCTAAAGACGAAAATGTATTCTTCATAAAACGTGTCGTAGGCACACCTGGTGATGAAATTCACTACGAAGATGGCATCTTATATATAAACCAAAAAGAAGTGCTCAAAATCACACCTCCAGAAGGAAAAGATGGCTATAGATGGATGACAGATGCCAATATTCCTGGAGGCAGATTTGACTACGATTACTTTTATGAGCTCCTAGATTCTAAAGGACATGCAACATTGCTTAGAAAAAGTGAGTACCACATAAGTTGGGGTCCAGAACAAGTGCCAAAAGACCATTTATTTGTCATGGGAGACAATAGAGATAACTCGAACGATAGCAGACATTGGGGATTTGTACCCATGGAAAATGTACTAGGTAAAGCTATGTTTGTATGGCTAAGCTGTGACGAAACTCTACCAATTGTAAGTTTTTTATGTAACCCAGTAAAACTTAGATGGGGCAGGTTATTAGACTGGATAAAGTAATAAAATCTATACAAATTACATAAAATGTTGTACTAATAGGCATGTTGTTTCTGCCTTTTTTGGAGGTGTTATGAGGTTGTTATTATTGTTATTGTTGCCCGTTAATGTTCAGGCCATGACTTCCCTATTTGAGTCTGGAAGTCTGGTAAGTAAGGGTGAATATGAGGCTATAATATCTAGTCAGTTTTTAAATGGTAATCAGTCTGCTGGGGTGAATTTGGTTGGTCAAGTTGCCACTGGTGTTTCTGACAGTGAGTCTTTTAAAGTATCTTTGGGTATGGGAACATTTCATGCTCAGTTGGGTGGTAGTTATAAGTGGATACCTTATCCTGACACCGATACTCAGCCAGCCATTGGTGGTGTTGCGTCTGTGAGATTTGCTGCTAATAAATCTTCTGATAATGTTTTTGGAATGCACGTAGGTCCTATTGTTTCTAAGTATGTTCAGTTTGCCACTGGTGCTTTTGATGTCTATTCATCTATGTTGTTTGGTTCTGAAATATCTCTTAGTGATATGAATCTACCTGTCAGTTTTAACTTGGGTGCTGAAATTGAATCTATTCATGTACCTGAACTTAAGTTTTATACAGAGCTAGCTATTGGTCTGACAAAAGCATCTTACAGTATATTCGGAATAGGTGTA
The DNA here is from genome assembly GCA_965203875.1 of Bdellovibrionales bacterium. Taxonomy (GTDB): domain Bacteria; phylum Bdellovibrionota; class Bdellovibrionia; order Bdellovibrionales; family JAUICD01; genus CBDANC01. The sequence goes on from OZ241914.1 coordinate 1,223,271, forward strand.
TCCAAGTTATTCTAACCAACCTTCGGTTGGATCAATTTGGCCAGCCTTTGGCTTGCCAGCAACACAACACTGCGTATGCAGCAAGATGAGTGTAGAGCTTAGAGGGGCTTTCAAGCTGCTCATAAGAGCAACGTACCTCGGCAACCTCTGCACTTATCTTGCTTATAAGAATAGAATCTTTCGGAGTATACCTTGAACGTTGCACAACGTTTTGATCAAATACCTGCTTAGTTCCGCTACAAGGCCTTCCGGCCTTTACACTACACTAGCAGGCATTTGTCAAAACGAAGGGCCTTGACTTGATATTGCAACTGCATGACCCCTATACCTAAACGCAACTCCACAACCAACATCGTTAAACCGGTAATAAAGCATATTACTTTTGGTAGACTCTATTTTTACAAAAATATTTTTTAATACTATCTTCTTTCCAGAATTAGACACTGCTTTAAAAGACGCCTCTTTGGCTGCCCAAATTAAATCAGGAAATTTGTCTTTAGTATATGATCCACACGACGATGTGCCTATTCTTTCCACTGTTTTTGTTGTTACTCTGTTAGACTGTTCTATATCAAATCCCACACTGATTCCATCACCAGACGTCAAGATATAGCCTCCTAATTGCTTCGAATGGCTTATGCTAATAGAACATTTTTTTATGGTTGGCCTTAATGAGGTATCCATCAAAAGATGTCTATCGCACTTAATTTTCAGTCTATTCAATAACCCCAGTATATCCTGTCTTATGCTAAATCTATTGTTTTGAAGGATAGATCCCCACTTATCAGAGATTACAATATATGCATTACTCAAATTTAACATTGCCTTAAATTATCACCTATAGCTTAATAGTCAAACTGAGAGTTTGACGATTCTAAAAACAGGTGGCAAAAAAGCACAATGAATATATCAGATTTACTACAAAAATGTGGTTTAAAAACAAATGGCCTGACAGGAAATATTAAAGGTATCAGTACAAACTCCAAGAAAACCAAAGGCTGTCTATTTGTAGCAATCAAAGGTTTAAATCATGACGGCCACAACTATATAGATGAAGCAATAAAAAATGGTGCATTAGCAGTAGTTGCCGAAAAAAATAGTAACATTCTTACAAAGAACACTTCTGTTATGTTAAGTAAACTAGCAAGTGTCTATTACAAATATGATCCATACAAAATGACTTGTATTGGAATAACTGGCACCAACGCAAAGACAACCACATCTTACATGCTAGCAAATATATTGAGTTATCTTGGTATAAAAGTTGGTGTTATTGGAACAATAGGTTCCCATTATAAATCTTTTAAATTCAAAAATAATCTAACCACTCCCGATGCAATAACTCTGCATAAAATTTTAAACAAAATTGAAAAATTAGGTGGTGATACTTGCATTATGGAAGTTTCTAGCCATGCTATTGTACAATCCAGAGTTAGTGCTATTAAATTTCAATGCTCCATTTTTACCAACCTTACGGCAGAACACTTGGATTATCATAAAAATATAGACGAGTATTTTAATATAAAGAGCCAAATTTTTTTCAACTCAAATTTATCGGTGATATGCACAGATTGCAAGTGGGGGATGAAGCTGGCTAAAATGGTAAATAATAAGATAATAACCTACGGTACTAAGAATGCAGATGTGATGGTGAGCAATATTAAGTCTCAAATGCAGGGTATTGAATTTGATATTGCTTACAGTAATTTATCTTACAAGATAAAATTAAATATGGTAGGCAAATATAATGCTATAAATTTTGCTGGCTGTTTTGCAGCTTGTGTTGGGCTTGGCCATGATCCAAAGGATATATTAAGAGCTACTATACAACCTGTTCCAGGTCGCATGGAGCTTGTGGTTAATAGAGGTATACATTGTTTTGTGGATTATTCTCACACGGAGGACGCTCTGTCTAAAGCCCTTGGTGCTATTAATGAAATTAAACGTGCTAGAATTATAACTGTATTTGGTTGTGGTGGCGGACGGGATAAGGAAAAACGACCCAAGATGGCCAAGGTAGCACAGAGCTTGAGTGATTATGTAATTGTTACTTCAGATAATCCTAGATTTGAAAAAGAAGAAGATATAATTAATCAGGTAAAATCTGGATTCACAAAAAATTTTAAAGAAGTAGAATTCATACCTGACAGAGGTCAGGCTATCGAAAGAGCTTTAGAGCTTGCAAATCAAAATGACATAGTGTTAGTTGCAGGGAAAGGCCATGAGCAATATCAAATAATAGAGGATAAAAAAATTAGTTTTTGCGATAAAACAAAAATATTAAATGCAAAAAGATAAGCTTATTAGTAATGACCAAATAAAAAATGCCATAGATGCTGTGTTGCACAGACCTGTGGTACGTCCAATAACTGGCATATCCACCGATACAAGACAAAACTGTGAAAACAAACTTTTTTTCCCAATAGAAGGCTCAAACTTTGACGGAAGTGATTTTTTATCTGATGCGATCAAGGCCAAGTGCTCGGCTGTTGTATGCAAACGTGACAAAATACCAACAGTAACAAATGATGTAGGTGTTTTTGTAGTTGAAGACACATTAAAGGCTTACCAAATGCTAGCTAGTTTTATGGCCAAAACCTATAATCCTAAGATTATTGGAATAACTGGCTCTAATGGAAAATCTACTTCAAAAGTTTTTTTACACAATCTACTAAAAGACTTTTATAACTGCGTTGTATCAGAAAAAAGCTACAACAATAACATTGGTGTCCCTCATACTTTATTGAAAATAAAAAAAAATACAGATGTTGTAGTAGTAGAGATGGGTTCTAATAAAAAAGGAGATATTTTAGAGCTGACAAAAATAGTGAAGCCAGATATAGCGGCTGTAACTAACGTTGGAAACTCACACCTAGCTGGTTTAGGCAGCTTGAGCGGAGTAGCATCTGAAAAGAAAAATATTTATCAAGAAGCTAAAATAGGAGTATTTAATTTGGATAATGAGTGGACAAAAAAAATGCACGATTCTTTTACAGGTGAAAAAGTAACCTATTCTATAAAAAGTGCTGATGTAGTTTTTAAACTTCTAGATATGGACGTAGATAGCTTGACTATTTCAGGCACCATTGCGGGTGTTAAAGGTGAATCTCGTATAAGTATTTTTGGAGAACATAATTTATACAACCTTATGGCTGCTTCCAGCCTTGCTTTGTGTGTAGGAATGAAGCCAGAAGATATATGGAATTCTATGTCCAAGTGTGTTGGAATCTGGGGGAGAAATCAGTTAGTAAAGCTTTCAAATGGTGCTCTTGTGATGTTTGATGCATACAACGCAAACCCTACTAGCGTAACTTCGATGCTTTCTAATGTGAAAAAACTTACTAAGAAAAAGCTATTTCTATGCCTAGGAGATATGCTGGAACTAGGAGATCAGAGCCAAACATTACATGAAGATATAGGGTATCTTGCCGGTAGTATCCCATTTGAAGCTATCTTTTTTATAGGATCTATGAAAGATGCTGTTAGTAGAGGAATTTTACAATCTGGGTTTAAAAAAAATCTCGTTGTTTCAGATAGTTATAACATTGATCTTGCAGCCAGACTTGCTGATATGCTAGATGTTGATAGTATTTTGTTTGTGAAAGGATCCAGGGGGTTAAAGTTGGAAAACCTTGTTTTTGATCTAAAACCTTTGAACTTTTCAAAAAATAGCCAAGGTTTCGATGCTGTTTAAATTCTTATATAGTTTTTCAGAGGATATTTCTGGTTTTAATGTATTTAGATATATAACATTTAGAACTTTTTTGTCTTTTATCACTTCATTCATCGTATGCTATTTAGGGTACCCGTATTTTATAAGACAGTTGTCTAATAAGAATGCATCTCAGACTATAAGGGACGATGGCCCTAAAACTCATTTAAAAAAAGAAGGCACGCCCACCATGGGTGGTGTGTTAGTTTTGTTTAGCCTGATGATAACCAGCATTTTATGGGCTGATCTACAAAATCCATTGGTGATCTCTTTGTTAACCATAACTTTTGGTTTTGGAATTATAGGATGTTTGGACGATTATTCTAAAATATCTAATAAAAGCTCTAAGGGAATTTCTGGAAGGTTGAGACTTATTTTAGAGTTTTCTCTATCGATTGTTGTGGTTTTTTTGTTGGTAAGATTTGCAGGATTATCTACTTATGTAAATATACCGTTCTTAAAAAATGTAAACATTGATCTTGGTAGCTTCTATCTAATATTTGCAAGCTTGGTTATTGTTGGCTGTGCAAATGCTGTCAACTTGACAGACGGGTTAGATGGCCTAGCAACCTTACCTTTAATAGTTGCCATGGGCACATACGCAATTTTGACCTACATAGCTGGTCATTTGGAAATTGCAAGTTATCTGCAAATACCTTTTATCAACGGTGCTAGCGAACTTGCTGTTATAACAGCAATGGCAGCAGCAGCTGGTTTAGGATTTTTGTGGTATAATACCTATCCTGCTCAAATAATTATGGGAGATATAGGATCATTGAGCATGGGTGGGTTATTAGGAATGATGGCAGTGTTGACTAAAAATGAACTTCTGTTAGTACTAGTAGGAGGAGTATTTGTTGTTGAAGCTTTGAGTGTAATTGCCCAGGTATTATCCTTCAAACTAACCGGAAAGAGAGTTTTTAGAATGGCACCTATACATCATCACTTTGAGCTAAAAGGAATGGATGAAAGTAAAATAATAGTAAGATTTTGGATAGTATCCATTTTATTGGCGGTGCTAAGTTTGAGTACTTTAAAATTGAGGTGATATACATATGACAGACGAAAATAAAGTTACATTAAGCCATATTTCAAAAAACCTGTCTGGAAGAAAAATAATGGTGGTAGGTTTATCTAAGACAGGAATTTCTTTGATCAAGTTTTTAGTCTCTAAGAACGCAGAAGTGACCGTAAGCGACCACAAGTCTGCCGCAGAACTTTCAGACTACCTAGAGCAAGTTGAGCATTTGGATATACATTATGATCTAGGTGGTCACACACCAAAAGCTATGTTGAATCAAGAGTTGCTTATTTTAAGCCCAGGAGTTTCACCCGAGCTTAAAATATTTGAGTACGTAAAGAAAAATGGAATTCTTATAACAGGAGATATCGAGTTTGCTGCACAATTTATAGAAGAACCAATAATAGCAATAACCGGTACTAATGGCAAAACTACTACTGCCAATATAGCCTATAAATTTTTAAAAAAATCTGGTGTAGAAGTTTGGATAGGCGGTAATTTTGGAAGACCTTTAGTTGAATACCTTTTAGAAGAAAAAAAATATTCTGTGATTATATGTGAGGTGTCCAGTTTTCAACTAGAACATGTTAAAACTTTTTCGCCAAAAGTTATTGTGTTTACTAATATTTCAGAAAATCATTTGGATAGGCACAAGAGCTTTGATGGTTATTCAAAAGCAAAAAAACGCATATTTTTAAACACCAATAAAACCATGACCAGCATACTAAATGCCGATGACAATGGTATTGTGAATATGGCAAGAGATCCTATAGTACAACGAGGTCGGATTTTTTACTTTTCCAGAAGGAAAGGCTTGGAACCTCAAATAATGAATATAGGTGGGGCTGTATGCGTAGGTAATGAGATTAGCCTAAGGGTTGGCCCAGAAATAGAAAAATATTCGATAAAACGCAAAAAATTTAGAGGGTCTCATTTGGTAGAAAATTTGATGGCTGCAATGTGTGCAACCAGAGAGTACGGAGCAAAACCAGAGGTAATTCAGGAAATTATTGAGACTTATGTTGGACTCCCTCATAGAATAGAATATGTAGGAAAGGCCAGTGGTGTGGATTTTTACAATGACTCCAAAGCAACCAACATTCATGCGGTACATAGAGCTTTAAGCTCCTTTGACAGCAACGTGGTTTTGCTAGCAGGTGGAAAAGATGTTAATATACACTTTACGGAGCTAGCTTCTATAATTAACCAAAAAGTTAAAATGTTAATTCTGTTTGGTGAAGCAAAAGAAAAAATTAACAGAGCAATTGGTAGTTGCAGTGAAACATTTTTAGTGGGAACATTTGAAGAGGCGGTCTATCAAGCCTATCAAAGATCTAGCATAGGTGATGTGGTTTTACTATCACCTGGGTGTCCTAGCTTTGATTTGTTCGATAGTTATATTGAGCGTGGTAACTATTTTAAAAAACTTATTAAAAACTATCAAAACAAATCCCTTAACAGAGAGTAAAGGGCTTTTTTTACTAACGTCCATATTTTTCCTGATGGGCGTTGGATTAGTTCAAATATATAGCTCTAGCTTTATCTATGCCACAGATATATATGGGGACGGACTATTTTTTTTCAAAAAACAACTTTTGTTTGTACTAGCAGGTATTGCTGTATTATTTTTTACCTCCAAAATTCCCTATAAATATATTTTTAACTTTGGAATATTTTTATTTATTATTTGTACTTTTGCAATGATCCTGACACTAATTCCAAGTCTTGGTATAAAGGTTGGAGGTGCTCATAGATGGCTGCCTCTTTTTTTTGGTTTCAGAATAGAACCTGCTGAATTTTTTAAAGTAACATTTCCATTTTGTGCATCATTATTTTTATACAAATTTTGGAAAAAAATAGATCTAAAAACTATACTTTGTCTGTTATCCCTTCTGGTATTTCCATCAAGCCTATTGCTGTCACAACCTGATATGGGAACACTGGTGATATATTTATTAGTGTTTTTATGCATGCTGTTTGTTAGAGGATTGAGATTAAGATATTTATTATTAAGCACTCTTAGTTTGATCGCAGTATTGGCATTTCTTATTATAAAGTCTCCATATAGGCTTGAAAGAGTAAAAGGTTTTCTAAACCCTTGGGAATCTCAATCGACTAGTGGATTTCAAACCATACAAAGTTTACTTGGCCTTAATGCTGGTGGATTAACCGGTATTGGGTTAGGTGAAGGTCAATCAAAATTATATTTCTTACCAGAAGCACACACAGATTTTACAATAGCTGTTTTAGGTGAAGAAGTAGGATTCATAGGAGTATCCATCATACTTATTCTGTTTGGCATTATTATTCTTCGTATGCTTTATTTATCCAATAGAGTTATGGACGATAAGTTGAGGTTTGTATCACTAGGCATGGCATTTACCTTTGGCTTGCAAGTGTTTATCAATTTTGGTGTTTCACTTGGACTGTTACCTGTAAAAGGCTTGGCTTTACCCTTTTTAAGTTATGGTGGTTCTTCACTTATTTCTACTTGTATATTATTTGGTTTATTTTTTGCCATACAAAGCAGAAGATCTATGAGTTAGCAATTTAAAGATTTTTATTATGATGAGGTAAAAATAAGTTGAGTACAAAAAAAGTTATGTTTGTAGGTGGTGGTACCGGTGGGCATATCTATCCTGCGATATCCATGGCAAGACTTTTACACAAAAAAAATATAGGCTCTGTCTTTATAGGATCAAAAGGAGGTATGGAAGAAAAAATTGTACCCAAATTTGGTTTTAAAATACATCTGATAAAGGTAAAAGGTTTAAATAGAGTTTCTCTTTTACAAAAGCTTTTTGGTTTTGCTCTACTCCCATTTGCAATTTTAAAAAGTTTTATTTTGCTTTTAAAGTTAAAACCTAGTTATGTGATAGGGACAGGAGCATTTGTATCAGGGCCCGTACTGCTTGCTGCAAGTCTTATGAGACTTAACACAGGCATTATGGAATTAAATATAAATCCAGGTATTACTAACAAAATACTCTACCATCTTGTCAAAGATTGTTGGGTAGCATTTGAAGCCACAAAAAAGTTTTTTCCTAAATGCAAAATATCTAGTTTTCCTGTCAGACAAGAGATCTCAAAAATAAATAAACCCCAAGATAGGACTTTTAACAATATACTTATTTTTGGAGGAAGCCAAGGTTCAAAAGCTATAAATGAGGTTGTTGCTTCTATTTTAAAACAAAACCTAGTACATGATATAAAAGTAAAATTTCAGGTAGGCCAAAAGCAGTTTGAAGCATTTAAAATGTTAGAAAGTTTAGGGAATATAGAAGTATTGAAGTATCTGGATAATATAGAATATTATTACGAATGGGCTGATATAGTAGTATGCAGAGCAGGAGCGAGTACCATAGCAGAGCTTGCAGCAAGCAAAAAGGCTAGCGTTTTGATCCCTCTACCTACAGCAAGTAATAATCACCAAATGGAAAATGCAAAAGCTCTAGGAGATTCTGTCATAGTTATACCACAAAATACCCTCACACCTGAGCTTCTAAGCAATAAATTAAAAGAACTAGTAGGAAATAAAGAAAAGATAGTTCAATTAGAAAACAAAATTTCAAAACTATACAATGAAAACTTAATAACTGAAACTGTCAACACCATAGCTAGCTGTAATTCTTAATGTCTATTGATATGCTCTTGCAGTAAGTAATAGCTATCTACGTCTTGTTTACTAGGTTCATTTACTATTTCATAGGGATCAAAGTTTCGTTTCATGATACTTAAGCTATCACCTGTACTATGATCTAATCCTAAAATATGCCCTAATTCATGTGCAATTACACTTCTAAAGTGTGCTATTTTTTCTGCTACTGGTTCACCATTGACTGTAGACTTGATCAAATTACTGGAAAACTCTTGTGAGATTACAGAAGCATCATCAGAAATGTTATCATAAAACATCGATTGTTCATTTATTATTATGCTATTTTTAAAGTTGTTTTCTGTTGAAAACATAAAAATTGCAACGGCATGAGTATGGTGGTCAGAAAAAGTGCCAAAAAAATCTTCTCCCTCCCATTGGATCATAGTAGCTTCTCCTTGGAGATTACCCTCAGATAAATCGTCATTTTCTAGGATAGAAAATACATCTCTACCTATTGCACGATTCCACATTTTAGCAGCATCATGAACCAGATCTACATATCTTTTGCCAAGCTGCTTACCATATCTTTTATCTGAATCTAATTGATAGAAATTCTCATGGATTAATAAGTTTATTATATTATCTTCTTTTTTAATTGTACCTGCCTTTGAACTAAAACTTGGAAAGGTTGAAATGTTCATTCTATCCTGTGATAGTACATATAAACCTGATTTTTTACTACGAACACCTACTAATTCTTGTGCATTACTATTTGAACAAACCAAAATAGAAAACATCAGCAAATACAACTTCAAGACCCCTCCCCTTTTTACCAAAAGTATATATGATGTGTGGACAGTATTAAAATAGTCAAGTCCAATTTAAAACTTTAGGACTTTGGAAATCTGCCGGAGTGTACCTTGATAGCTGTACAACTTTTTTAATAAATACACATCACCTAGTTTCCAACGAAGATGGGTGTATGGTTTGTAGGGGCTTTCAAGCTGCTCGAAAGAGCAGCGTACCCCGAAAGCCATACACCCATCCTTGTTGTATTACAAAAAAGATCAAAAACTCTAGGGCCTTGAGTAAATCTTTCGGAATATACCTTGAACGTTGCACAACCAACCTGCGGTTGGAGGCTTTTGCCAGCCGTAGGCTGGCTGCTTCAACAAAACCTCTTCATAAATTTACTTGAGTCTTCGGCCGGGTCGTTACGCTACGTGTGCTTACTAAAAACGAAGGGCCTTGAGTAAATCTTTCGGAATATACCTTGAACGTTGCACAACCAACCTGCGGTTGGAGGCTTTTGCCAGCCGTAGGCTGGCTGCTTCAACAAAACCTCTTCATAAATTTACTTGAGTCTTCGGCCGGGTCGTTACGCTACGTGTGCTTACTAAAAACGAAGGGCCTTGAGCAAATCTGTTGGAATATACCTTGAACGTTGCACAACGTTTTGATCAAATGCTTTCATAGCTACGCTTTAAACCTTGCGGCTTGCCGCTACGCTAATCAAGCATTTGATAAAATTGAAGACCTTTAAGCAAATCTGTTGGAATATACCTTGAACGTTGCACAACGTTTTGATCAAATGCCAGCTTAGTTCCGTTGCAAGGCCTATGGCCTTTCCACTACACTATCTAGCATTTGTCAAAACGAAGGGCCTTAGTTTATATTCTGGATTTGCCTTTGTAACTTCAATAACGGTATATAAGACTTCGAAATTTCAAGACCCGTACTAATTAACTCCCTAGCCTCAGAATATTTCTCCACTTTGATCAAATGCTGAGCTAACCCCGAAATACTCTGGAGTTTATAAAAATCATGCTCCAGCATAGCCTTAAATAGATGAGAACAATCCGCCACACCCATCTCACATAATTTTGATTTTAATAAAATTAACGGAAAATAATTAGCATCCGAAACAAGCCCAATATTAGCTCTGGTCTCAGACAATATACCCAGTTTCATCTTCATATATGCATATAAAACTCTAATACCTACATTTTCTCCATCACTTAAAATAGCATTGGATAAACTTTTTTCTGCCTCTTGAAGATTATTTCTTTTTATCTCTAACACAGCTTTTATGGCCTCCTTTTCTGGACCATCGTTTAGAAGATCGTAGTATTTTTGTACCCATAAATAGGTGTTATTCCAACTTACATGATCCTTAAAAATATCAAGTCTATGCACAAAATGACTAGGCTCTAAATCAGGATCCAACATCATAATATTATTAAACCTATCATTCGCAGCTTTATTATTACCAATAAATACATCCAGATAAGCCAAAGCCAAATGGTAATGTATCTCATACCCCGACTCAACATCCAATACCTGTATTAATATTCTCTTTACGTGCTCCAGCAATTTAGTATTTTGAGTTTGATTAAATAGTTCAGTAGCACTTAAGAACATACTCATTAATAATACAGAATCCCTAGAACCAATTCGATGAGCCAACTCAAATTTACTATTAGAAGCCATATATCTTTTTCCTAATAAATTTACGATTCCAGAATTTACAAGTGCAGGAATATATGACGAATCAATGTCTAATGCTTTATCAAACCAATTTTTAGCACCATCTAAATTTTTATTCTTTAATGCTATTACACCTAAAAGATTGAATTTTCTTTTTTGCTGTACACTGTTGGTAATGTTTGCCTCATTTAATGCCCCCAAGGCTTGGCTTAAATATTCTTTTTCTATTAAAAGCTCAGCATAACTAAGAGTAGCATCTATATCTAGAGGATCTTCATCATGTGCCCTTCTTAAGCTGACGATAGCATTGGAATAATCCCCAATCTTTATTTGATCTGAACCAATCTTATACCAATCTATATTTTCATCCGAAACCTTATCCACCCTTTTATAGAAAATTATACTCAGAAATACTAAAGAGATAGCAACTAGAGCTGTATTCATAATCAACTTGAATTTACGTTTTGATAAATAATTAACCCTAACAGCATTAGCATCTGCTGTATCTATATTAGCCCTACTATCCTCATGACCCTGTTCAGGATCGTATGTGTACTCTTCTTCTGAACCAGCAGCTGTAAATTGAGTTACGGTATTTTCTTCATAGTCTTGCTCATTGCTGTCAAATAATGCAAACTCAGGTATGTCTTTTAGTTGTATCCAGTTTAAAAAATAACTTTCAGATTGAGCCTCAAAAGGCGGTACATCATCCGGGCCGCTTGCCTTAGAACTGACCATATTGTTTGATTTAAATCGTCCTTCATATATGCCAACTATTATTTGTGAAGTACTAAATGGCCCTAGAACCTCACTATCTTTTAATACAAGCCATTTTAGTTCTTCAGACATAACGATACCCTAAGGTAGTAAAAACAAAGTTTTTAAATCATCGTTTGATAACATAATTCCTAATCCAACAAAAGTAGAAGAGTTTTGTAAAAGTTTATCCATCCCGAATGCAAAATATACACCCTTAGCAAAGCCATATCGTAAGTAACTCCTTAACCTAGGCAAACGCTCAGATAACCTAAAAGATTCTACCGCAACCTTTAGCGTATCTGGCACTAGTGAATAATCTATACCAAAACCACCTGAATTTTCTATAATCCCAGCTCTGATAGTAAAGTCATATAGTCTATGTGCATAAGTAGCATTAAACCTAAGCTTACTGTCACTGTTAGTTATAGGATCATCAATTATAGATAATTCAAACTGTCTGTCAGGCCCTGGTTGTGCAATAACAGAAATATTTGTTTTGGTTTTAATATCTGATGTAAAATAATCACCCCTTATATCCAAAACTGTCTTCATCTTACTCTGCCTTTCTATCAATTCACTTACCCCAGAAATAGCAGTGTTAATGTTATCTACAGTCTCATCTTCATGGATTAATTTTCCTAAACCACCTTCACCTCTTTGTATTTTATCTGTAATTGATTTTATGTTATTAAACGCCACTTCCATCTTATCAACAGATGATAATATTCTATTCCATGATTCATCCCAATCGTCTAAAAAAGTATCCATCTTTCCAGTTACACGATCCATCATAACTAATATATTGGATATCTCTGTTTTACGCTTTGTTGTAATTTCGCTTAATGCATAAGTCATAGTTTCTAGATTTTTTATTGTGTTTACTAAAGGAGAATTTGCTCCATTAGATTCACCTAATAGTTGCGGTATAAGTTCTATTGAACTGGATAAAGATGCCATTTTGTCCACCGCTTGGTCGAAAGTACCACCATCAGTTACTTTGACTATTTCAGAATTATCTTTTAACAGATCATCTGATATTCCATTTGCAATAGTGACGTACCTATCACCAAGTAAACCATCATCTCTTATAATTATAGAAGCATCCAAGCTTAGTCTTTTGGAAACAGACAACTCTACTTTGGCTTTGTTGTTAACAAGTTCAATATTCTTTACATGTCCTACATCTATACCTGCTAACTTTACCTTACTTCCTTTGGTCAATCCATTGGCATCGTTTAGAAAAAAATGATAGCTATTAGATGAACCAAGAGTATTAAAATCACTTCCAACAACATACAGCATGGCAATAGCTATACTCAAAGTTGCTATTACTAAAAACCCAACACGAAATTCAAGAGTTTTCATCTTCTATATCCATAAATCTTCTTACAGCACTAAGCTTGCTATTTTTAAAGTCATCAGGACTTGCGTGCAGTAAAACTTTCCCTTCATACATCATCGCTATCTTATCGGCTATATGGAGTGAGGAAAGTAGATCATGGGAAACAATTACGGACGTAAGTCCGATGTTTTTTTTATGAGTCTCTACAATCAGTTTATTTACCATAGATTTCGTTATCGGATCTAATCCAGTTACAGGTTCATCATAAAATAAAATCTCAGGCTCAAGTATCAGTGCCCTTGCAATAGCAACTCTTTTTTGCATACCACCACTAATTTGAAATGGAAGTTTTTGAAATTGATCTCGATCAATACCAAGAGCAAGCAACATATCAGATGCTCTATTATACAACTGGCCATGTGATTCACCTACTAGACGCTCTTTAAGAGGAAATATAACGTTTTCTATAACTGTCATATCGTTAAATAGTGCACCATTTTGGAATAATACACCGTATTTACTTCTAAGCTCTTTTAATTCTTTAGAGCTGAGTGTAATTAAATTTTTACCCAAGACCTCTAAAGAACCAGAAGTAGGTTTAATCAAGCCTAAAAAATTTTTTAGCAGTACGCTTTTACCAGCCCCACTTAGTCCCAAAATAACTGTGATCAAACCTTTCTCTATAAAAAGATCTAAGTTGTTCAATACACATTGGCCATTATCAAATGATATTGTTAGCTTTTCACATTTGATTGCATATTTCATATAAAACCCCAAAATATGCCTATAATTTTGGTAATAAAATAGTCCGTTATAATTATACACACCATACTTATAACAATGCCTATATTAGTTGATTCCCCTACTCCAGCAGCACCGCCTTTTGTATTCATTCCAACGTAAGTACATATTGTAGAAAATATTAATCCAAATACATTGGCTTTTATAAGTCCTTCCACAATATCCCTAGCACCTAACCACATAAAAGTTTTATTCCAAAATATTGCCCCATCTAGATTGTTAAATTTTACCGCTAAAATATAACAGCCAAACATAGCTGACAAACTAAATACAACCGTCATCATAGGCGTAGCTATTATTCCAGCTAATATTCTAGGAGTGACTAGATAATTCTTACTACTAATCCCCATAACCTCTATGGCATCTATTTGATCCGTAACTACCATAGTACCAAGCCTAGCTGCCATAGCTCCACCTGCCCTAGCAGATAAAATAATTCCTGTCATCACAGGGCCAATTTCTCTAAATGTGCTCAAGGCAGATACAGTACCAACTATGCTTTCTACATCAAATAAACTAAGACCAAGCCATGTTTGATATGCAAACACAAAACCTGTAAATAAACCTGTGATGACTATTATCAAAATAGATCTATTACCAACAAACTCAATCTGCTTGACCAATTCATTAAATCTAAATGGTTTAATATTTATCAAAGAATTGTATAGATAAAGGAAAACTTGACCAAGTTTTTGGACATACCCAATTACTATACAACCAATATTATATATTAATCTTACCATTGCCTAAGTTAGTCAATACCTCATTGGGTATCGTACGTGCCCAGTCTGCTATGTCAGAAGCAGTAATAGTGTTATCATTATCACTTCCTAAAATTGTTACTTTATCGCCTACACTAACACTATCATTTATTTTGATCATCATTGAATTCATTGTTATAAAACCTATCTGAGAAAATTTTTCTCCGTTTATTAAAACTTTTAATCTATTAGATGCTTGTCTCATAATGCCATTTGAATAACCTAATCCTACTACTGCTACTCTAGATTCTACGTCCATTGTGTATGACTGCGAATACGATACTGAAGTATTTTTACTCAACATCTTTGTATGTAAAACTTGTGATGTTAGACTCATAACAGGTTTCAGTTTAAAGTTATTCTCACGAGTCTTAGGTGGATACACACCATATATGCAAAGGCCTGGCCTGGCACCCATTTGATCATCACAGTTTCTGTTAAGAAGACTTGCACTATTATGACAATGTGAAGGCATACTCTCTGGCCAATACGACCTAATTTGATTAAATTTAGAAAGTTGCTTGTTAGTATAACCATCTGGATCATATATATCAAAAGAACTTGCAAGATGCGTCGCCAAGCCTTTCAACTGTAATTTGCTCTTAGATAAAAAATCTCGAACCATTGGAGCATCTTTTACTTCAAATCCAAATCTGCTCATACCGGTATCAAATTTTATGTGAACATCTATCTTATGATCTGAAAAATTCTTAAGATCAAACATTTGACATATAACAGGAGTAAGTCTATATTTTACAACAGCTTGAACATCGTAGTTTGATCCAAAGACCAAAATATTCACATTCGTATCTAAACATTTTCTGAGCCTTATACCTTCCTCAATAGTAGCAACTCCTAGATTAGTTATATTATGTTTTAGTAAAATTTGACAGGTGGGTACATCTCCATGCCCATAGGCATTTGCCTTAACCATTGGACATAAAAAAACTTCATCACCTATATAACTTTTCATTGAATTAATATTGTATTCTAGGTTTTTTAACGATATAACTAGACTCATAATGTAAGCTCTTGATTTAGAGATTTTGCAACACATACTTTAGACATATTCTTAACCGCAAGCATGGCAGATTGTGCAGAATACAACAAAGAGTATACATCGTAACATGTTGTAGGATATCCAGATACTCCTATTGAAGATCTAAAATCATGATCTAATAATAGCCTTCTTATTCTTTCTGCCTCTACAGCAGCTTCTTTTAAATTACATTTTAATAATATAGCGAACTCATTTTGCCTGAGTTTATACACTGTATAAGACGACATATATTTTATCCCTGAATTATCCGGTAAATGTATTGCTAACAAGGAAAGTTCTTTTTTATCAAACATTTTCGACAAATTCTGTTTAAGATAATTAACAGAGTAAACACCAGTTTCAGGATCCATCAGTTTAATTTCTGATAATTTAAATGCATAAATAAAAGCAGAAAAATGCGGAACATAAAATTCAACAAGACAAGATATATGTTCATTTTTAATCGGATCTACTATAACTAAGCCATACAAATTATCATTATGCTTAATAGGTAAAGCTATGTAGGAAGCCGTAAGATACTCCTTTATTACGCCTAAATCTGGTATATTACAAGACATCTTTAGAGAGCTAAGTCTATCATTACTCCAACTACCATCCAAGCTTAGTATATTATAAGACATTTTTTTAGCTTGCTCTCTAGTGCACTCTATACCCAATTTATATTTAAAATCGATATTACCTACATAATGTGATAAAGATAACAAATTATGTGATCTATGATAATCCAAATATATCACGCTAGATCCTAGCTTTTCACCTAAGCAAACTACAAAATAATCCACCATATCACTATATTTTGTAAGTGTTCTTAATTTTGATAAGAAAGCTTTATCCATAAACAACGAATATAATATTACTCAATATAAACAAAAAAATCAATATTAGTTTGATATCACACATGTGACGACTGAGTAAGATCAATTTCAGGCAATTTAGTATGATCAGCAAAGAAAACTTCTCGTTTTAAAACAGGCAACTCAACAGTAATCACAGCATTGTTATTATCAAAAGAAGAGTATACCTTACCTCCATGCTCCTCTATGATCCCAGCACAAGCTGCCATGTCCAAACCATCAGTACTAGATGGTTCAAAGTCAAAATCAGTACTACCACTATACAATATGGCAATTCGTACGGCACTATCTAAATTTATACATCGTATATGTAGCTCTTTTGTGTCAGCAGTTTTAAGCTCATCACACACTTTGGATAATAAACTACAAAATGCCTGTCTTAATTGAATTGCATTTGCAAATACTGGTTTAGATTTACTAAGATTTATATTGAGCTTAACAGAATCTAAATTATGCTCCATAAGCTCTATTGAATCTTGAAGTATGTTGTTTATGTTCAAAGCTACTTTTTCTCTAAAATCAGCATTCACATACTGAGCTAGCTTATCTACAACATCTTGAACATCTCTCATAGCTTGCTCTTGATTATCAATATGTCTAACTAATTTTGGGTTGGTGTTTTTATTTTTTATAATTTGTAAATATCCAATAGCACCAGAAAGAGGTTGAATAACTTTTGAAATTATAAAAGAACTAAATTCTTTAAAAGATTCTTTTCTTGCATTTTCTAAATTAGACTGTGAAGTTAGCTCCATAAGCTTATACTTATTCTGCCACTTTGTATCTATACCATAGCTATCTGATAATTTGGGCTTATCTTCGACTTTCTCCTCTGGTAATTCTGGTTCTGATAGGCTTACAGAAGGTTGCTTTAGGTTATCAGATATATACACAAATAAGAACAGTATAATACCACATGCAATTAGAATAACAGAAGTACCGACTACAACAATATTTTTGGTGACTAGATTTGCAGAAGAATAGATTATATCCCTGGGGACAGATGTAGAAACATATAAATTTGTATTAGCTAAAGATGATATGTTAGATACCATCTCTTTTGAATTATCAGAGTAATAAAATAGCTCGTCTGGATTAACATTTTGATTTTTTATAGCCCTGACAACAGGATCTTCCACTCTTTTTTGACCAACTATACCAAAAGAAGAATCTGCCAACACAAATCCTTCTTCATTTAAAATAACAATATCGCTATGATCCAACGCAAATTTCCCAATCATAGTCGAATATTCATTTTTAAACAAAGCAATGAAAATATCCAAACCACTGTGATTTATAACAGCTATCAAATCCTGACCGTATGGAGATTTTATTGGCTGTAAGTAAGTCTTGTCTTGATCAATTTTGGTTAAACTCAACTTGTTCAATATCACATTTCCATATCCGTCAGGTAACGGAACCTTAGAACTTACTCTTTTTTGTATAAGTTTTGAGTTTTTATTTTCAATTTGAATTACAGCATCAAAATTATAAAAAGCTAACTTATTCTGCCTTTGATCTTTTACAAATTTCATCAAATCAGAAGATTTGTTTTTTATAGAGTCAGTTAACAAGCTAGATAAAATATGCGTTATCTTCTGTGATTCGTTTTTTATAAATTGATATTGATTGTCAACCAAGCCACCTCTTCCAATCAACAAAACAACCAGAAAAATAACAGACAAAATTCCGCAACACAAAATAAGCAGCTTGGACTTTAGTTTAAGTCTCATCAATATAAAAAACTACCACATACAACATAGGTATTAAACAAACCTAATACCAAAGTCCAGCCAGCCTAGCGGCTGGGTGAATTTATAACATTCAATAGCTTAACGTGTGATTTAAAAGGGTCTTTTATTTAATCCTACTCACATACAATAAAGGTGAACGTAGGGCTTGAAGAGGCCTTATTTGACCAATACCTACTTCAAAGTAACCTTGCCTCCTCCTTTTGCACTGCTTACTATCAGTTTTACATCAGAATTTTCTATATGAGATTCCAACTGAGAAGTAGGTATTGCAAACTTAGCATAATACCCATCACTCCAACGATCTTTAAATGGAAACAGCTCGACATCATCTGCTGTATCAATATCAGCCTCATACCTGACATCATCTACCGTTATACGAACATGCCAATCCTTTAAACTACTGCGTTCTCTAGAATAAAAACTTATAAACACAACACTGCTGGCTGCTGCATCAGAATTTGTGCTCTGGATTTGTTCCTGCAGTTCATCAAGACTCCACTGATACAACGAAGCTTTTCTCCTATTTATAAGCTCAAAAGTTTTATAATCCAAAAACTTGGCTCTAATTTGAAATGTATTAACTAAACCAGAATAACCTCTATAAAAAGTATGGTCTTTAAAATGCTCTTCATAGTCTCTAGTAGATATGCTGTTACCGAACTTACGCCTTTCAGCCTCAGATTCAACTACGTGCTGACAACCTAAAAGCAATAAAAAAATTATTCTTATCATTTACGATTATCTCAATAAATCAGATTTGGTTACAAGAGTACAGTACTCCAAACCTCTTGATCTTATCAAGTCACCTCCACCTTCCTGACGATCTACACATGTGATGATACCAGAAACACTCAAGCCCACCTCATCTGCTTTTGAAACAGCATGGAGACTGGAACCTCCTGTGGTCACCACATCCTCTAATATCCAAACTTTATCACCTCTTTTAAAGTTGTCTATTCCTTCTACCCACCTTTTCATTCCATGACTCTTTAACTCTTTTCTGATAAAAAAAGCCTTTAAAGGATGGTCAAATTTTTTTAAAGACATCAACGACACACCTACGCTGATAGGCATGGCACCCAAAGAAGTCCCTCCAACGCCAATTACTGTCTTGTTTTCTAAAAATGCCAGTATCATTTTTGACAAAATGTTAATACCCTGAGGCAGTAGCAGGATGTTTTTCATATCTACATAGAAATCGCTTGATGCTCCAGATGCTAACTGCACCTTACCAATTTTTAAAGCATGCTTTTTGATCAAAGCTACCAAAGCTTCCTTTAATTTATTCACAATAACCTTGATTTGCTAACCAATTATTGACGTCCTTGTACACTAAATCCCTTTCTATATCATTAAAAGGCTCATGTAAAACATTCTCGTATCTCTTTATCATCTTAGGACACTTTATCAAATCATAAAATCTATCTATTGCTTTAATACTAACCACCTTGTCACCTAAACCTTCCAATATCAAAATAGGAGTAGAAAAATTTTTGGTATTAGCAAAAATATTATCAATCGCCCTTTGCATTTCATGAAACAATCTAGAAGAAATCATTCCATGTCTTAAGCTATCCGATACATACTCTCTTATAATATTCTGATCCTTTGTAAGATTGTTGTACTTAATACCAGTTCTTAAAGTTATTCTGGATGAACATATGCTCGTCAAGTGGCTTATCACCTGCTTCCATTTTGGAATTTTACTGCAAAAACCCATAAGAGGTGAACTCAATATAGCTCCACTTAAACCTTGTGAGTACTTCAACAGATAGTTAGTAACAATCAAACCACCCATTGAATGACCCAGTAAAATAATTGGTTTGTTTTGTTTTTTCACAACAATTTCGATGAATAACTTTAAGTCTTCCAAGAAATTTTGAAAACTTTTGGCCACACCTGGTTTTCCACCAGATTGACCATGACCAACCAGATCAAGTGCATACACACTGGCATCTAACCCGTCAGCTAACCTCTTATAACAACCAGAGTGTTCACCCAGCCCGTGTGCTACAACACAAGCTGGACCATTTGATTTTGTCCAAAACCTATAGAAAATCCTACTTGAACCTTCAAAATACCCCTCGTTCATAAACAAAATCCCGAAGCTTATTTAATTTCAGGAGCAACAAAAATTAACAACCAGAGTTGTCACCAGACGGATCCAGTTTTACAACACTTCTAAAAATATCAGACTCATTTCCAGCAGAATCTCTAGCCTGCACAAATAAATAATTCAAGCCAGAGCCACAGTTTTGACTAATAGAATTAATGTCAGAATATTTACGACCACTCAAGAAGGATTCAATAAAGGCAGTGTCAGTAGCATTAAGCTCCTGCTCAAGTATTCCATAACGGTAAAAACAACCTCTTTCATCATCACATCCCAATTTCCAAGTTTTAGAAGAAACTGCAACTTCAGAATCATCTTGCTCTATGCCAGTAATCGTAGGCTTTTTGGTGTCAATAAACACCTGTGCAGTAGAAATCGGAGAAACTTCTGATACATTACTTACATTATCTCTATTGCGACCTCTAACATGCAAATAAAACATACCTTCTTTATCTATTAAAGTACTGCTATCCAAAGTTTTTTCAGAAACCGTGCCCCAATCACTCCAAACAAATTCTTCGTTAGGTTCTCTACTATCAGTTACAATATGCTGATATTCATCACAACCGCTCCAATTCAAAGTTTTAGAGTTTGCAGGAAAAGTACTATCCACTAACCCATTTACAACACAAGATTCTTCGTAAGTATCCACAGTGTAACTGGCACCTTTTCCAGGGCCAGGAGTACACTCAGATTTATTGCCAACATCATCATATGTCATAGCATGAAACAAATACTGGCCATCAGCAAGACCATCATCCACAACTATTGCAGAGGACATAAAGCGCCCATTAATATCAGCACTACCAATCTCTTTACTGCATGTATTATCACTGTATATCTTTACAGTAGATCCAGTAGGATCTGATACCACAACTCTAAGTATTGGTTTATTGTTGCTACTAATACTATTAGCTGGTGCAATTAATTCTATTTTTAACACAGCTGGAGTAACTGTATCCAGCACATACGGCAAAGAGGCATCCGTACCAGTACACTCAGATTTATTACCAGATGCATCAGTCACCGAAGCATAAAAGATATAACCACCATCAGGTGAAATGTCCTTTAAAGGAACATCTACAGAATCCACACTACTATCTAGCGTTTTGGAATCTATAGGTGCTTCACAAGTTGGATCAGAATAAGCAGTTACAACAGATCCAGAGTCAGCTCCTTTAAAGTACACACTCAACAATGGGTTTTTGTTATTATTTTTTTTATCACGTTCTTTGACCACTACACCGGATAAAACAGGAGCCGTTGTATCTACCACATGGGGTGTTGCAAGGCCAACACAGCTTGATACATTTCCAGAAGCTTCGGTGGCAGAAACATAAAAGGTATGCATTCCTTCACCTAACTCAGTATCCAACTGCACACTAGCTGCACTAACATAATCATCCAAAGTAACAGAAGCAAGCTCACCTTCATTACATTGAGAATCGGCGTACGCTTTTATGACAGTGTCCGGAGTAGCTCCATCGAGATCCACTTGCAGAACAAGCTTATTGTCTGTGCTGTCCATATCAGGAACATCGTCATCCAGTACAACGGATTTTATTACAGGTGCCACATCTTCTGTAACATGAATATCAAATGACCAACCGGTCGATATATTATAATCATTAACCACTGTACCTGCAACGATGTCATGCCCAACATCTTCATCCGAAGGAATACCTGCAAAAGTTAAAACGTTGCTGTCACTATCGTATGAATAAGTCAACCAACAAGGAAAATTGTTTACATCTAACTGCTGTATGTCTGGCACATCTGTTATTTGATATTTAAACTCAGAGGCAGCCTCTACAGTTTGCGAAACCAAATCTAAATCACTACCCTTAGCAACAAGATTAAATGACCAGTTAGAAACATTACCGGAACTATCTTCAATGGAACCAGATACAATAGCACTACCTCCAAAACCGTTGACAGGTACAACACCTCTTAAACCCATTGCTTCGTCTACTTCCAACCAATCTGGTTTTTCATTAACCGCTATACTATAACTGCCTTCGTTAAGCTCAGCATCTGTAAGATCACTTATCATATCTTCTGTTATTTCAAATTCCCAATCGCTACCTAGAGTTAAAAGTCTATCTTTCACATATACCTCAGGTGCTGTATTTTCCTTCAAACCTAAGGTGAATTCCCAATCACGAACCGTGCCATCCAAGCTTGAAATCTGGCCTTTGACAGGAACTGCCTGAAGCTCTTCAGAAGTAGATTCAGGTACAACACCAGAGAAAAATGCTCTGTTTCCTCTAGGATTGTCCCTGCGATCATAGTTGTAATTAAGCCAGTCTGGGCCTTCTACAATCTTGATTGTGGAAAGATCTGCATCTTTAAAATAATTTTCTATGTCTGCATCGGATATTTCATGTAGGTAATGACTACCCGCCTGCACATCTCTAGAGAGTTTTTTCTGATTATAACCCAAGGCTATATCGTCATCGTACTCCTTGCTGTCACCAACATCTGATCCATTGCAAGACATTAATACCAAGCAAGCAGCCAGGATTTTTAGTTTTTCAGAAATCTTTTTTACTTCTTTGAACAAATACATCAGTCCCCCTTAGACTACAATCAAACCCTAAGCCAAGATACTATTTTTGACATACAGACTTGTCAATCAATAACATCAGCTAAGCACACCTTATACCACTTAAACACTAAAATAAAAACTAAATTTTTTATAGTCCGATATAGCCTCCAAACGAAGTGCTTAGCAAGTAGCACATTTATTGAAAATTGTATGGCTTACATATAAATTTTTCAGGACCTACAGCGTGTTTACCGGATCTATGTCAAAAGACAGCTTAACCCCTCTATGTCCTTTGTAAAATTTATTAATTTTGGTGCAAATTTCATATAACTTTATGTCTTTTTTTCCTTTAAGCAATGTCTGGAATCTATACTTGCCTCTGATCTTAGAAATAGGAGAAGGAGACGGCCCTAATATTTCAAACCAATTTGATTGAATCCTGATTTTTTTTGCAATTTCCACTACTGTATCCATGGCATTCCTAGCACTGATTTCATTAATACTAGACGCTCTTATCATAGCCAACCGTCCGTATGGCGGATAAGACAAAGTACGTCTTATCTGAAGTTCTCTTTCAAAAAAACTGTCATACTTATACTCAGCAGCCATTTGAAGTATCTCGTCATCTGGCTTGAATGTCTGTATCACCACTTCACTTTGTAAGCCATATCTTCCTGCTCTACCTGAAATTTGTAATAACAACTGAAATGTTTTTTCCTCAGCTCTAAAATCAGGTATGTTCATGCTTGCATCCAAACTCACTACGCCCACTAAGGTAAGATTTGGAAAATTTAGGCCCTTTGAGATCATCTGAGTACCTACCAAAATGTTCGCTCTATTTTCCTCCACAGTTTGTATAAATTCACGCATATCTGCTCCAGTGCTTACAACATCCCTATCGGCCCTAATGATTTTATAGTTTGGAAATAATTTTTCTAAATCGTTATGAATCCCTTCAGTACCAACACCTATCGCTCTTAAGGTATCTTCGTTACATTCATCGCATTTATTTGTATAGTTTTTGTGATAATTGCAATAGTGACAAATTAAATGCCTATCACCATGTTTGATTAATGATACGGAACAATTTGGACACTTAATTCCTTGGCCACAATTTGTACAACACACCAAGTAAGATTGTCCTCTTCTATTTAAAAACAAAGCCACCTGATGATCTAAACTTAAATGTTTGTTCATCTTATCAAACAAAGTTTTACTGAGCCAGAAAGGTAGTAAGGTATCTTCTTTTTTTTTAGCCATACCTTCCAGCGTAACTTTGGGTAGAGATGCATTTCCAAATCTAGAAGTCAAAGAATGCAGTTTATATTTTTTGTTGTGCCAACTTTCAATACTAGGTGTAGCTGAACCTAATACTATTGGGCAGTTGTGTAGCTTAGCCAGCATTATTGCTGCATGTTTTGCGTTATATCTAAAGCCTTCGTTTTGTTTAAAACTTGGATCATGCTCTTCGTCTACAATGATTAAACCTATTTTTTGTATAGGGCAAAATACAGCTGACCTTGCACCTATTAATATCTTTGTTTTTTCAGACATTACACTCCACCACTGATTTGTTCTCTGCCTACTGGTTATCTGAGAGTGAATCACAGACACATTTGAAAACTTTTTGTTAAACCTGGTAACTAACTGAGGTGTTAAAGATATTTCAGGAACTAATACCAAAACTTGATGTTCTATTTTTTCTATAAGTTTTAGATAAATCTCTGTTTTACCAGATCCGGTTATTCCATGTATCAGATGAACCTCAAAGCCTTGGGAGTTTATAGAGTTTACTATTTTACTTTGAGCCTCATTTAGAATGTTTTCTGTATTATGGCTTGATGTTGTTTGTTCAATGTCGGTTTTTCTTTTTAAATTAGGGTATGTATTTTTAAAAATCTGACCTATGGGGTATACGTAATAAGAGGATAACCATTGGATCCAATCCATGTAAGCCTTGTTCAATACTGGTAGATCTCTAATACGCTCTACTTTTTTTAACTTAGATAGTTTTTTAGAAGATTTGCCTAGTACAACCCCTTTTACTTTTCTTACTCCTAACGGAACTTCAACAGGCACACCTTTGGATAAATCTAAACCACCACCTGAATAAGTTAATGGTTCAAATATTGGAGCCTCAACCGCAACCTCCCAGTGATCATTTTCTGTTTTCACACCCAACCTTTACAGTTTTGACTAAACCAAGTAGAAACAAAAAAGTTTTTTAGGTGAAGACTTTTAGCTCTTCTTTTGACTTAGTACCACTTTCTATAGCAGCAGTTGTATTGATCACCTTTATTGCAATTAATCCAGCATCTGTCACCTTCTTAATGGCTGATGCGGAAGATGCAGACAAATATGCCATGGCACCGTATAGTTTTATACCTGACTTGCCATTATTTTTCTTTCTAAAATGAAACACAACGTCATCTCTAGAGAGCTTATCTATAAAATGATCCACATCTTTTTGTCTTAAAACTGTCTTTACCTCCACTGCCACCACTTCATGTCCATTTTTTGCTACTACGTCAATCTCCCACTCCCTATCACCAGGCTTAACTCTAGTGGCAGTCTCACTTACAACTATACCACAAGATTTTAATATCTCGACTAAGTTACCCTCGACCAAACCTTCTACTAACTCTCCTATCTGATTGCCATACCTACCTTCTATTCTATTCATACGTTTGGTATGAAATAATAGCTCTTCTTCTGTTTGCTTGCGTATGGATGCAATTATACTATTAGTACGTTTAGACTCTTCTTCTGTTTGTTTACGTATAGATGCAATAGCATTAGCAGATTTGGTTTCAATTTCCGCTACCTTCTGACCAGTTTCTTTTAACAGATTAGATATTTTGTCTAATTCTTGTGAGTTGTAAGACATATTAATATTTCCCTCCTCTTACTACTTCAACACTTCTAATTCTAAATATCTCTCATCTTAGCCTATATTACTAAATGCTACCTGGCACTGAATTCTACCACATCACCGCACTATTATCAAGAGATGGAATATTTTACGTAAAACCATATCACAAACACAAAATTAGAATATAAAAATAATTCAGTTCGACCTGGGAAGCATTTGTCAAAAAACCATTGGCAAACCCTCGTGTTGAAGATACTCAATAGTCAGATGCTGTTTTTACAGGTTCTAAGTTTACCTCTATTCCTCTGCCGTTTTGAGCAACGTCCATTACTGCTTCAAATTTTCCAACGAAGAGACCATCTTTTCGATAAGTTCTAGACTGGGTCCATACTTCCTGACTAATGCGATTACTCAATACATTTGTTATGTATGTTTTTATAAATCTAGCACCTGTCTCCATACCTTCCTGGGTAGCTTTTTCAGCTATAAAATCTTTGGCCTGATCTGTAATGATCAATTCGGAACCGTTATAGGATACCTTGTACTGATCATTTATTTGTTTTACTTCAAAATCAACCGCAGACTTATAAGCTTCCTTGGATAGATATCCTACGGCAATAGGTTCACCAGCTCTACCCATGAAAGCTTCTCTGCCTCCCAATTCCGCTCTTACAGCTTCATTGTAGAGCCTTCTACCTTCTCTGGTAAACTTGACTACTCCATGCGGGTGTTGGCTTATCGTGACAGTGCTGTTTTCTCCATTTGAATCTCTATATGTAGCTTCGCCCTGTTCTTTCATTTCTGTTATTTTACTTAGAGATTCCTTAGCGTTTCTTATTCCATCTAGCTCCCTTATCAAAGCTTCAGGTATCGTTTCACTGAATCCATACTTCTGAGCGATCACTTCTGCATTTCTTATGTTTGCATCCAATACGAAGTGTACGTTTTCGAAGGTAGTTTTTTTTCCAGTACTTTGATCTATTATCCCTGTACCATCGATCATAGCTTCTAGTACTTCAAATATTCCTCTTTGTGCAGCTAAGTTAGCTTCGTTTATGTATACAATTCTAGATGGATTACCTTCTCTTACCTTCTTGGCTATTGCATGTAATGAATGTACGCTTGCTTGTGAACCTGCTATCACATCAAATTCCAAACCTAATCTGCTAGATAGTGCCTCTACAATGGAAGTTTTTAATGTTCCAGAGGGTCCTACTAATATGGTCACAGATCTGGCTTCTGGCCTTACAACATCGTTGACAATTCTAGATGATTTGAATAGGCCATTTTGGATGCTGTTGACTACTGTATTGACCAACTGTCCTCTTCCTTGTATAACATTGTTAAGACGACTTTCTAGTGATTCGATACTTTCTTGCATTTCAGCAGGTATGTAACGACCTCCTTCCACAGTTGGAGCTTTGAGTATTTTTACAGCCGCTATTAGAACGTGTTTTTCTGTGGCTCTACCGCCTGTATCTTTTAGTTGTAGTTCTATTTCATTGTATATTCTGAATACAGCTTCCATCTTATCCCCTAGGTTAGGGTTTCTTTGAGCTACTTGGTATGCATATTCAAAAATTTCATTCAGAGATTCTCTTTCGATTCTTGGGTTGTCTTGCACAATTCTATCAAAATGTACTTGAGCTATATCTCTGGTTTGGTTTTGATCAGGTTCTCTTATAGTCATTCTTTCTAAGTAACGTTTCCATCCTGTATTACTAACTTCGTTTGCTCCTGTAATTTTGTTTGTGACCGCTATGACTCTTAGTCCTCTTTCTGGATTATTCACAGCTCTACTTATGTGTGGGACTAGTTGGTGACCCAATCCTTGTGAACCGCCCCCTTGTCCTTGTCCTCCGCCTGTTGCTCCTAGGTTATAGACGCCTGACATTTCGTTGAATACAACAATAGCGTTTCCATTCAAACCTTCAGTGAAGTTTATTAGTTCTGTTATACTTTTTTCTGTTGCACCTCTGTATTGTGTATCGTTCCCGGCACCTAGGTAAGCTGTTAAATCTGCTTCGTATAGTTTTATGTCATGAAACTCTCTGGGCAAAATTTCGTAGTACTCACTTTGTCTTCCGTTTACTTGTATGTCAGCCAATATTTTAACAAGGCTTAGTACAACATGACGTTTCCCTACCCCATCAAATTCAGAGTTAATCTCTACACTGTTTTTATTTCTGCTTGAGAGTATATCAACAAGTTGCCTAACTAAATCTGCTCTGACGTGTACAGGTCCGTATTCTCCTTTGATCATTCGCAAAACCATATCATTTAAAAAATGAGGGGGTTCTGTTGTGTTGCCTTTTTGTGAGTAAAAGGATTTTCCATTACCTAGAGCGTAGTCTTCGTATGCAGTTTTTGAAAAAACTCCAAATCTATCAGCTTCGCCTCTTATCTCTGATATGGTTTTATTTACTGTTCCTATCTTGGCATCTAGTCTTTTAGCAGGTCTTAAACGACTAAACATTCCTAGTAATCCAGTCGCAGCAATTTCTGTGGTGAGGAAATCACTCACAGTGTTTTCTTTCATTTTCATTGCACCCAAGAAAAAGTGTTCTAGCCCTTTGAATGAGTTGGAAAAAGGTGATCCATCATAGGCTCCTCTTCTTGTATTTTCTGAAATTCTAGCTTGTTCTGCTTCGTTGAACAGAGTTTTCATTTCAGGGCTTATGCCTACATTTTCTAAATTTGCCTCTAAATTTTCTGCCAATTTTGATTTTTCTACTAGGACGATCTGATTATCTTCTATTTTTACTATGTTTTTGCCTAGGTTGTATTCATTAACTATGTGTCTTTTAAAATCAGTTAGCAGGTTTAATCTGTCTAACAGGGCTTCTATTGTGTTGTTGTTTGCATTTTTGCCTGATGGTGATTCTTTTATCAGAGCGGCCATAAAGAAATCTGTTATTGTTACTTCTTTACTTGCTCTTGGGGATATTGCAGCTAGTTCGTTTGCTATTTGAGCGACATCCCCTACCCTGTGATCTGAACTTCTAAGTCTACCATCTAGATTACGAAAGTCATTTGGGTCCCAACAAAGCTGGGCATTTGCATCAAATGACATGAAGAGCAGAGTTAATGTTGTTAGGTACCTAGTCATACCATCTTGTACTCGGTAATTTCCCTCAAAAAGTTTAAACTTAAGGCCCTTCAATTTGATCTGATATTTGATTAGCGGAGCGGCAAGCCAGAAGGCTGAAGAGTAGCTAAGAAAATATCAGATAAAATGTTGTGCAACGTTCGAGGTCGACTATAAACAGATTGTCTAAGGTCTTCGTTTTTAATAAACACACATAGCGAAACGGCCCGACTGAAGGTCAAAGTGAAGCTAATGTGTGTTTATTAAAAAGGTTGCCCAACGTTCAAGGTAAACTACAAATAGATTGTCTAAGGCCCTTCAATTTGATCTGATATTTGATTAGCGGA
This sequence comes from Bdellovibrionales bacterium, assembly GCA_965203875.1. Classification (GTDB taxonomy): domain Bacteria; phylum Bdellovibrionota; class Bdellovibrionia; order Bdellovibrionales; family JAUICD01; genus CBDANC01. Next base: position 1,252,388 of record OZ241914.1, read on the forward strand.
GCGGCAAGCCAGAAGGCTGAAGAGTAGCTAAGAAAATATCAGATAAAATGTTGTGCAACGTTCGAGGTCGACTATAAACAGATTGTCTAAGGTCTTCGTTTTTAATAAACACACATAGCGAAACGGCCCGACTGAAGGTCAAAGTGAAGCTAATGTGTGTTTATTAAAAAGGTTGCCCAACGTTCAAGGTAAACTACAAATAGATTGTCTAAGGCCCTTCAATTTGATCTGATATTTGATTAGCGGAGCGGCAAGCCAGAAGGCTGAAGAGTAGCTAAGAAAATATCAGATAAAATGTTGTGCAACGTTCGAGGTCGACTATAAACAGATTGTCTAAGGTCTTCGTTTTTAATAAACACACATAGCGAAACGGCTAAACCGAAGGTCAAAGTGAAGCTAGTGTGTGCTTATTAGCATTTTGCTTGACTGACAAATAGGCTTATTATACAAACTGCTCTTAAGCATAAAAAGGGGGAGTGTAAGGATATGTTCATTAGACAGTTTGCCGACTTAGGTTTACACAAATCATCTTGCATGTTGTTTTCATGTATATTTTTTGTATCGTGCAGTACTGTTAGTAAAAAGCCTACAGAGGTTACATCTGCTGGAAGCAGGAATATTGCTAGTGCTGCTATGGCTAGTATCAACGCTAGTGCATTTTTAGTTATGCAAGATTGTCCAGTACTATCTAGTATCCAATCTAGAATTCAAGCTAACACTTCTAGGGGCGGATATTTGACTCGCCTTGGGAAAAAAATTGGTGTTACATCCAGAACTCGTGGTACTCCTACCAGTGAACAGATCACAAGTATTATGGAAGAAACAGACAGGCAAGGCAAAACATTAACCCAAAGATTGCTGCTTGAACTATCTTCCTCCTCTGATTGTCTTAGTCGTGTAGATGAACTTAAACAAAGCATCTGTGTTCACAGAACCTACAGTGATGCTTGTGAAGCTTTAGATCAACTTGAAAGACTAGAGTCAGATACTATTATACAAGAATTTGAGTCGTTTGCAGGAGCTAGTATAGATTCCTTTGAGTCCTCCGAACAACTAGCAGCTAAGGTTGAAGAGTTTTTGAGTTCTAATAATAATAGTCTGCACGACGCATTCCGAGATTCAATTAATAAACAGTTTCATAAACTGTATAGTGCTTACCCAAAACTCACGACTGCTCTTATGTTGGTTGGCACTGTGCTTGTGGCAAAAAAAGCACTGACAGCTGTTGGAGGTTTTGCAATAGTAAGTGTCGTTGCCCCTTACGCAGCACTGGCTTTGCTTTTTATAGGCTTTATCGGAACATCAAGTTATTTTATACTGCGTGACTAAAAACCTCAACTAAAAAGGAACAAAAGTTTTTATTACTGAAGTTTGTTACTAAATAAGATCGTTAGTTCGGCCAAGTGCCTAGATATTTTACCTCAGTTTTTAATTTAATTTTTGCTTTAGTAAACACTGTATGTTGTATGTGTTTTATTATTTTATCTATGTCGGATGCTGTTGCACCCCCTAAATTTACAATGAAGTTGGCATGTTTTTTACTAACCATGGCCTGTCCGTGTTTAAATCCTTTGAGCTTGCATTCTTCAATCAGACGAGCTGCCTTGTTTCCTTTAGGGTTTACAAACACAGAGCCACAGCTTTTTTGATCCAATGGTTGTTTTGACAATCTATTTTTTGTAGCAGCAAGTACTTTTTTTTCGAGGTTGTCAATTTTGTCCATCTCCCAGCTTACGCACACTCGAGATATTATTTCTGATTGCAGATTAAAAGAGCTCCTATATTGCCAGTCTATTTTGGAGCCAGGTATTTTTAAAAAATTTCCGTCCTTTAGGATTTCGACCCAATCTACAATTTCTCCAAATTCTCTGGGAGTGATTTCTTCGCTAACTCCTGCGTTCATAATTACTCCGCCTGCAACATCCCCAGGAATACCCGATAAAAAAAGAGCTGGTGCTAATCTAAAGTCCAAAAATTTTTTCTTTAGCAAAATCTTTGGCGTACCGGCTAGGCATTCTAGTACCATCCTATCTGTTACAGATTCTTTGATACCAACTAGTTTTCTAGTACATACCACTAATCCCTTTATGCCTTTATCAGATATTAGTGAGTTGGTGCCTCTTCCTAATATGGTTAGATTTAAATTATTTTTTTTAGAAAAAAGCTGGGCTTCTTTTAATTCTTTAAGGCTTTCAGGTTCTAAAAAAAACTCTGCACAACCGCCAACATTCCAGGAGCAATATTTTTTTAAGCTTACTTGTTTACGCACAACTTTACACCCAAAATTTGCACCTTATTTTGTACACAATTCATCTTTTACCATTTCACCTAATTCGTATATATCCCCTGCACCTAGTGTGAGAAAAATATCTCCTGCCCTAAGACAGTCCGCTACCTCTTTTGCACCGTCTTTCATATTGTCAATATATTGTTTATCATCAATTAATATTTCATGGGTGAGTTTTTTTGATGTAATTCCTCTGATAGGAAACTCACTTGCTGGGTATACATCGAACAAAAACAATTTATCTACTAGATCAAAACATTTTGTAAATTCATCCCAACATATTTGGGTTCTAGAGAATCTATGTGGTTGGAATGCTACCACTAATCTTTTTTCAGACTTTAGGGCTTTTATAATACTTTTTATTTCTGTGGGGTGGTGTCCGTAGTCATCATAAAATAAAATTCCGTTGTGCTCTCCTTTAAACTCAAATCGTCTATCTAAGCCGTTAAAGTTATTTATTCCTTTATGTACCTTATCAATGTCTATGTCGATCTCTAGGGATACAGCTATAGCCATAAGGGCGTTTAGTGCATTGAAGTCTCCTGGAATGTTTAGTTCAAATAATTCTTTTTTGCCCTTGTAAGCAATGTAAGGTGCACTATTTTTAGAATAGGAACGTTTGATGTTGTAATCGCCATTTGAATCAAATCCACATGTTACTATGTTTTTTGAGTTTTGAAAGACTTGGCGATCGTTTGTATTAACTATTGCTAGTTTTGTTTTTTGGACAAACTCTTGCATATATTTTTCTAATTTTTGCATGCTACCGTAGTAGTCCAGATGATCATTATCTATGTTTGTCACAATGGCGATTTCTGGAGATAATTTTATAAAACTTCCGTCACTTTCGTCAGCTTCGGTGATAAGCCAAGAGCCTTTTCCTAATCGTGATGTGCTTTTTATTAAGCTAAGTCTGCCTCCTACAATAACGGTTGGGTCGAGCTCACTTTTTATAAGAATGGATGCCAGCATGCTGGTTGTGGATGTTTTTCCATGGCTGCCTGCTACTGCGATTGATCTTTTGAGTTCCATTAAGTGAGCTAGTAGGTCTGATCTACTGATTACTGGTATATTCTCGCTGTGAGCTTTTAATATTTCTGGGTTGTTTTGTTTAATCACGCTGGAGTATACAACGGTATTTGGTTGTTTGATATTATGTGGATTGTGGCCGAAGGTGATTTGTATTCCAAGTTTTTCTAGTCTCTGGGTATTTTCGCTTTTAATTACGTCACTGCCTGACACTTTAGCTCCTAATAAGTGGACTAATTCAGCTAGCCCACTCATTCCGACTCCGCCTATACCTACAAAATGAAAATGTATGTTCTTAAAGGATTTCATTTATAGCTTTTTTAGCACAAGGTTATCTTATGTTCTATCATGATATTTGATTAAGTGCTTTTTATAGGCAACAGGATTTTAAGTAAAATTTATTTGTATTTGTCAGATAAGCTGATGTTTGTTAAGTCTAGACAGCGTAGTGCTTGACCAAATGAGTTAGTTGATAGACACTGATGGCGGTTTACCTTCTGGTGAGTGGGCGTATGTATAATATTTTGTTATTTTTATTTTTATTTTCTACAGCATATTCTTATGTGCCCAGGTCTGATTTTATATTATCCATGGTAGTTTCAAATCACGGAAGCGGTAATTATAGGATCAGTAACGAGTTATCCTTTGATGGTTCGGAGGATAATGTTGTAGTTCGGGAGACTTGGAATATAGCAAGTGGCCGGAAGATGCATCTTGTTGCAAGAGGTAATGGCGTTCTTGTTGAGCGATATTATGATTATCCTTTTGTTTATGAAAAAACAGGTGGAAAAAAAGGTAAAGTTAAAAAGTTAAGATGGCCGGGTGAGTTTTTTGAGGATTTATTTGTTACCCGTTCTTTGTCGCATTTAAAAAATATAATGGTTAGAAGGTCTCTTACTAATTCAAGTGCATTGGGTTGGAATCCTACGTCTAGCAGTAATCAGAGGATATTTTTAACTCAAGGTAAAAACGGAACTAATTATACATACTTGAATATTCCTCTTAACAGACAGAGTCTGGTTGATTTGGCTGAATTTAAATATCAAAAGCCTGGGTTATGGATCGATCAGGATAGGTTTGTGATCAGTAGAGTGCAGTTAAAAGATTCTCAGGTAATTGCTGAGGATTATGCCGAGTTTTCTAAAAAATTATTATTTCCTAAAAACAGGCATATTAAGTATGGTGATAATGAGATAACTGCCAGTGTGACTGATCTTGATTGGAAGTCAGCTGCTATGATGTCTTTTGGTGTTTTTAGGGGTAAGTCCAAGAGCACTGATATTGATCATGATAACATTAAAGAATTTTACACCAGGTTTAGATAGTTCTACAACACTCCCTGTCGACTATAAACAAATTGTATTTGAGTGGCCGGCCAAAGACCGACAAATCAATCTGACTGTAAGTTATCTATAACAAACTCGTGTAGGTTTGTAACTGTGGTGTCGTTTTGGATAGTGTATGTCTCGTCTACCATTGCAATTACATATTTTCTGGTTGCTTGTATATCAGAGGTAGCTGTCCAAAATCCTCTTTGAGGTTTTGGGGCATTGGAAGCTTTAATTTCAATAGCTAATATTTTGTTTCCTTTGGACATTATTAGATCAATTTCAGCTCCTGACTTTGTTTGATAAAAATTAAATCTCCATCTTGGAAAAGCTCTTATTAAAGTTTCAATTACGAATCCTTCATAGGACATTCCAAAAACACTATTTCCAAAAAGATCTTCAAAGTTTTCTAATTTAAGTAATGTGTGAAGTAGGCCAGTATCTCTGATGTATACTTTGGGTGATTTTATGTATTGTTTTTTTATATTTGATTCAAAAGGTGTGAGAGTTTTGACCAAGAAAGTTTGCTCTAGTGTACTTATATATGACCGTACGGTATGGGCACTCACACCAAGAGAGCTTGCTAGTTTAGATAGGTTTAAAATTTGACCGTGTGAATGAGCCAGCATTATCCATAAACGCTCCAGATTTTTGCTTGGTATGTTAAATCCTAACTGAGAAATATCTCTCTCTAAATAAGTTCTGATATAATTTTCACGCCATTTGGTACTAGTGGTATCGTCTTTTGCCAAAAAACTTCTTGGAAAGCCTCCTCTAACCCAAAGTTTTTTAAAATTGTTTTGGCCGACTTCTTGTAATAAGAAGGGCATAATCTCAATGTATGCTATTCTGCCGGCTAGGGATTCGCTGCTTTGGCGAATGAGATCTCTAGAGGCACTACCTAGTATCAAGAATTGCGTGTTTCGTTTATCAACAACTCCTCTGATTGTTCTAAAAATTTCTGGAGCTAGTTGAATTTCATCTAAGCATATGAGTTTATCTTTATGATGTTCGAAGTACAGTTCAGGCTCAGTCAATTTGCTAGAGTCACTTTTTAATTCCAGATCGAGATAGACCGATGTCTCAGATTCCAAAAATTTCTTTGCTAATGTTGACTTACCCACCTGCCTGGGACCAAGCAGAGCAACCACTGGGTTGTTGCTGAGCGATTCTGTCAATTCTGCCATAATAGTACGGTCAATATAACCTGCCATATACGAAGTATCATTTCACATTTAGCAGGTTATTTCAACTAAAATGACTAAAATTGGCCTTTTTAGCTTAAAGCTCTTCATTTTTGATAAGTGCATACAACAAAACTTGCCCAGTGCAGGCCAAAATGGAGCTATTGGTAGGAACAGTAATTGAGGCTATGCTTGGCATATGCAGGTGCTGCTAATAAGGGGATAAGAAGTGTTACTTTGTAGTACATAATCTTAAATTCTATAAAAAAGCCGATAAATTAAAAAAAACTTTGAGACTAATGGATTTTGGTCTAGATTTTGTGCCCGATCACCACTTTTCTTTAGTATTCTTTAAAAAAGCCGATAGGAGTCTATGTATGAAAAACCTCTTAACAATATAGGAGTCTATGTATGAAAAACCTCTTAACAATAATGGCCTTTCTTTTTGTTTTTGGTAGCCCTAGCACTGGCTTTACACAAGCCATCGATCCGCAAAAACCTCCGCAAAGACCTTCTGATTGTAGAAAATCCAGAGCTGATTATCAGTCTTGCGTGTCGCTAGCCATAATAGTAGTAAATGAACGGTACGTACGTGAAGCCATTGAGAGCCTGGCTCAAAGGAGTAGCCACCTTTCTCATGTGATGAATAATGTTAAGGACTTCTGCCTTGAGTGCGAAGAATATATAAACCTTGAAGGCTTGTCTCAAAAGAATACAGACCTTTCTAATGCGATAAGTGATATTAAGCGTAAATTTTCCACCAGTAACAACAACTTATAAATGCAGCGTATCATTTTGAAAAATTCCCCTTTTTATAGAGGATCAAGAATGCTACTTTGGCCGCATTATGACTACAGGTGCAACCCCTGCTGCGAAACTGACCTTAGAAAAAGTATTCCATAACGAACCAGAGGTTATTGCTGAAGTTTTATTAGACGGACTGGAAATAGAAGTAAAAGAAGAAATAGAAAGAACAAAAAGAAGAGTAAACTACAGAAAAAATGTATCAGATCTCAAAGCAGCGATAGAGTTTATTAAAAAAGTACAAGCTAAATTAAATGATAAAAATCAAATAGCCTTTTTGAAAAATCATACAGTCTTGGGGACATTTATAAGCTATATGCAAGAACATTTAATCGAGAAGTATAATCTAGCAAAAAATAATACTGTTGATGAAATTAATAAAAAAACAGTTGAGGTACTAAAAAGTTTAATAGCTGACGTTCATAAGAAACTAAATAGTCGACTTGGGATGCTACAATCAAACTAGCAATGCCCCTGTAAACAGGTTTTACCAGAGACTACGAAGCGGCAAAAGCTTCTGATAATAAAATTATAAAAAATAACAAACAGCAAAAAGGGTCGGCCCCACAAGCCCCAAATTTACAAAAACAGAGTACAGCTTTTTACAGTTGAGGGCATAAAATTTTTTGTGCTCGACTGCCGCTTTTTGTCTCTTTTGTGTAATTTTTTTTTTTAAACTTGTGTTCGCTAGTTTTTTGTCCAGCTAGGTCTTACAATGGGCAAGCTGTACGGGGCACTATGAGAATTTTAATATTAACCATATGTCTAATGACTACCAATGCGATCGCTCAAGACTACCCCAACTGGAGTTTTGCTACATCATCAGGGATTGTTTTCCCAGGGGTTGAAAAAGAATACCCATTATTTACCCTCCCTGCTGGTGAAGAAGGGGATTACCTTGGAACTTTAAAAATGCATGTGCCAGCAGTGGCTCTGCACTTTCAATATCAACCTGTTGAATACTCTTCTTTTGATGCGTCCATAGTTTATTTTTCTCACAAGAGAGAACTTTCAGAAAAAACCATAACAGAAAAAAATGAGAATTATGGTTTTTTACTAGATAGAGATGCAGGCAGTACAGGAAAACTTATCTTGTTCATTGGTGGAAATTGGAGTTTGGATGGAGAGTCTGTGACACCCTACCTGACCGCAGACATTGGTGCTGCAATTAATTTTTTAAACGTACAATTAAACGGATATGATTATAGTTTTAATGAACCTTTCAGATGGAGTGATTCCTATAATACTGTAACACTTGCAGGGCAAGCAGGTGGTGGGATAGATGTAAACCTAGGACCAGTAGCTTTAGGTGTACTATATAACTATATGCTAATAGATGGATACGAAGTCCCAATGATATACCCAAGCGGTGAATCAGTGAAACACATCGAAGAAGCTTTATCAGGGCACAAAATTGAACTAAAATTCACCATCAAATAGCTACAGCTACAGTAAAAAGGGCCGACCCCACAGGCCCCAATTATCGGCTAGTAGCATGTACCCACGTCAAGAAGTCAACTGATACCCATGTGAGAATCTAGGACTGATGACCGTCACTAAAAAGTAGCATTATTCTCTTCTTGGTCTTCTTCTATTTTTAACTTTCTTTTCGTGATGGGAACTAACCCCATACTGAATGGCAAGTATAAGCAAAGTTACCCCCGCTACTACACCTATTGCTGTTGCTACACCAGCCGCTACACCAGCCGCAACAACAACCCTTGCCGTAGTGTTCCTTGCTACTAATTTCGCTGTCACTGCGTCTTCTGCTATTGCTGCTGCAACACCTCCTGTTACTGCTCCTGCTACTACTGCTACACCTGCTACACTGGCCCATACTTTTGTAATTGTATCTGAGGACGACCTTCTATTCTCAATAAACTCGTCAATTTTATACGCCAACTGGCTAGGATCGATAGACTCTATAGAAGCTCCTGCAAATTCCTCAAACTCTTGTATAATAGTTTCACCTTTTAGCTTGTCAATCTCATGCAAAGCTTCACAAGCCTCGCTATACTCTCTGTAAAAACATATGTTTTCTCTAAGATCACCTATACGACTTAAACAATCGCTATCAGAGGATAACTCCAACATAAGCCTCTGGTGCAAGGTTCTACCCTGACTGTCTGTCTCTTGCAGCATATTCATAACATATTCAGCGTTGTAGCGGCTAGTAAGCTCCCTGCGTTCAGAACGACCAGAAGCATCTCTCCATGATGGGATTCTAGACTGAATACTAGCCAGTACAGGGCAAGCTTGCTTTGCTAAAAATGCACTAGAATTTACAGCCATAGCAGCAGCACTAGCACTTGCTATCTTTCTACTGCCAGCATTAGATACAACCTCTGTAGGCTTACTACTAACAGTAGTGCACGATACAAAGAATAAACATGAAAACAGTATACAAGATGACTTATGTAAACCTAAGCCAACAAACTGTCTTAAAAACATTCCTTACCCCCTGTTTAAAGTTAGCTATATACAAACGATACAACCTCTGTCTTAATTAATCGGACACAAACAGCATTCTATAAAATGCAGTCCATCATCGATAGATTAGCCATTTAAAATTTAACTATAAAAAATTAGAACAGGCAAAAAGGGCCGACCCCACAGGCCCCAATTATCGGCTAGCAGCGTGTATCAAGTGCTAAGGGATCGCAACACCAACTTCTTGCAATATTTCAAGTTTGATTTTGTTGCTTCCGTATGGAACCCTTATCAAATCCTCCAACAACTGTTGAGGGATCTCAACACCAGCTTTTAGTAATGTTTCAATTTTGGTTTTAAAATCGGTTTGTTCTTCATACGTTATCACATATTCCATGGGTGATGTACCATCCGAGAACCGTTGAGGGATCTCAACACCAGCTTTTAGTAATGTTTCAATTTTGGTTTTAAAATCGGTTTGTTCTGCATACTTTATCACATATTCCATGGGTGATATACCATTCGAGATTTGTCGAGGGATCTCAACTGAAAATAACGGTCCTAAAATTGCTCTAGTTAATGATGTACCATCCGAGAATTGTCGAGGGATCTCAACACCAGCTTTTTGCAACGATTCAAAATAGGAGTTAAATTGATCTCCATGTACATACTTTATCACATATTCCATGGGTGACATATTTACTCTCGAAGCTAGTTTTTTTATTTTTCTATATTGTTTATTAAATTTACTTAGTGCTTGAATACACTTTCCTTGGTTAACAACAGCAGCACTGGAACGTGCCATCTTCTTACTATCAACAGTAGTACACGATACAAAGAATAAACATGAAAACAATATACAAGATGACTTATATAGGCCTAAGTCAACAAACTGTCTTAAAAACCTTAAAAACATCCTATCCCCCTGTTTAAAGCTAGCTATATACAAACGATACAACCTCTGTATTAATTAATCGGACACAAACAGTATTCTATAAAATTAGAACAGGCAAAAAGGGCCGACCCCACAGGCCCCAAAAACCTTATTATTTCTAATGAGATTCCACCTCTGATACCAGGGTAAAAATTTCAAAGAAGTTACTTTGTCCCCTGATGTTTTAAGACTTATGTTAGTTTAACCGCTTATGAACCTTTTTTTAAAAGCCCTTTTTGTATTCTCATTGTTTAACATACCTGCTTACGCCCAAGCACAGGAGGCAGGCTATTGCCCTGTCTCTAATACTAATACCAATAACTATAAGGATTTTGGACAATCGGCTATAGATGACCTAGATATAGATTTAACAGGCGATATAACATTTGACCCATCAGGGTTAAATTTAACCGACACAGATAAAGAATCAAATAGATTAAAAGCTTTAGCTGCTAGCGGTTTACTTTTACTAAGCCCTACAAAAAAACTTAGGTTGGCTACATTAGGTGTAGCCTCATTAGGTGGACTTTTGGCTTGTAGTGATGATGACGATATAATGGCTCCGATTGAAACACCATGTACAAGAGGTGACGCTGGCTACTTTTCATTAAATAGAAGTGTTAGCTCTACAGGATGTATTAAACTGCCTCAAGTGAACATTTCTTATATAGATGTAGAAGGTAACGAACAAACTCAATCAGACGACATTACAAATCATTCTATAAAAATAAAATTTGATTCTGTGGTGGGCGTTCTTGGTCAAGAGAACTGGCAACCTTTAACCAACCAAAATATATCCCAAATGCTTGAGATCAAGCCAACAGGCTCAGGACCAAATCTTCTAAAGGATGCAAATAGGTGGAATGTCCAAATAGGCACAGAAGGTGGCTTTAATGTTTTAATAACACCTAATACGTTTTTTCAGGCTGGCAGGTATAATGTTAATGTAAAAAACTATGCTACAGAGTCACATGCAGCAGCGATATTAAACAGCAGCAATAAAGCCAATTATTTATTAGAGACTCAAAAGGAATTTTCTTTTGAAGCTATTAAAGTTGATACTCCATGCACTAGACGTGAGCCTGGTTCCTTTCAATTAGAAGGTGTTAATGATGGATGTATACAATTACCTCAAGTGAGTTATACCTACACACCTAGAGGTGGGGATGAGTCCAGCACAACAAATGGAGATCCTACCACTGTTATAAGAATAAAGTTTGATTCAGAGGTTATGTATTTTGATGAGTCTGGTCATGCAAGGAACGCCACAAAAACTGAATTATTAGACATGTTGGAGGTAAAAGCTGCTGGTGTAAGTGATCTTGTAAGAGGTTCGATTGGGTTAGATCAACTATCGGTTATACACACTGGTAGTGGAACTGTGATCACTATCCAACCTCCTAATGGGCAAAACTATACCCCTGGGAATTATACAGTCTTGGTAAAAAATTATGTAAAAAGACAGGATTCATCCAAGGTTGTTCGAAGTACTAATAAGTCTATTTACACTCTAACCACTATAAGGCAGATAATCTTTACGGCTAAGAGGATTGAAACACCCTGCACTAGAGGTGAGTCTGGCTACTTTCAACTGTTAGGCATTTATGACGGATGTATCAAACTTCCTAAAGTGAATTATACCTTTACTCCTAAAGGTGGTGCTGAATCCAACACACCAAATGGAGATCCTAGTACTACTATAAAGATAAAATTTGATTCAGAGATTATGGTTATAAATAGCTCTGGATCATTTTCTAATTTAACCACACAAAATGTTTTAGACATTGTAGAAATAAAATTAAATGGTGGAGCTGATATTGTAACTTCTAATGGTCCTATAGGTCCTGATCAGGTTTCGTTTACCTCCAGTGGAAATACAGTAATTACTATACAACCTCCTAATGGGGAAACCTACCCTCCTGGTAGCTACACAGCTTTAGTAAAAAATTATGCAAACAAAGCTGATACTGCTAAAATAATTCAAAGTACTAACAAATCCAGTTACTTTAATGCTGTTATAAAACGAACATCCTTTAAAGCTATTAATAGAGTTGATACTCCGTGTACTAGAGGCGAAGCTGGTTACTTTTCGTTAAACAGTGGTCCCTCTGTGGTGTGTATAAAGCTCCCTAGGATTAATTACACCTTTACCCCTAAAGGTGGTGCTGAATCCAACACACCAAATGGGGACCCTACAACTGTTATAAGAATAAAGTTTGATTCAAATGTTAGGTATTTGCCCCCCTCTGGCCACGCAAGGAATATAACACAAGCTGCTCTGCTAGACATGTTAGAGATCAGAGGATCTAATGGAGCAGACTTAGCTGTAACAGGTGGGGCTATCGGTGAAAATCAAGTATCAGTCACTCATGCTGGTACTGGAACTGTGATCACTATCCAACCACCTAACTCCAACCAATATCAAGAAGGCAGTTATACTGTTCAAATAGGCAAGTTTGTAAAAATAGAAAACTCTAGTGTTGTATCTCTAAGCACAAATAGAGCTAGTTATCTAAATGCAATTAGAAGCAGCAGCTCTTTTAATATTGAAGAAGAAGAAGATGTACCAACTCCATGTGATAGGAACGAAGCTGGTTATTTTCAACTGCAAGGGGTAAGTGATGGATGTATTAAGCTGCCTCAAATAACCTCCTATACTTTTAATGGGTCTAGTAAGGCAGTATTACCAACAGGAACTGAAGCGGTAATAAAAATAGAATTTGATTCTGAAATAGTGTTTTTTGATGGTTTTGGACAGTCTAGCCTAACTACAGAAAGGCTTTTAGAGATGTTAGACGTTAGACATGAATTTTGGTCAGACGCTGACCGTGAATTTTGGCCATTTTTGGATAATGATTTTACTACATACTACGAAGATTCAATATCGGTAAGTAATACAAATGGCAGAACGGTTATTACAATGAAGGCTCCAGATATTTTTGGTAATGGTGACAAGGTACATTACAGGATATTTTTTGGTAATTATACTCTCACAGTAGGAAGCTATGTAAAAAGCCAAGATGTTCAAAAAATACTTAGAGCTACAAATACTTCTAGTTATTTGGATAGTATACGCAAACAAAAAGTTTTTACAGTATCCATATCTTGCAGCAACTTAGAGTATACAGCCCCTATGTTGGCAGATGAGGGGGATCAAGAGGATAGAGGGTTTGTATGCGGAACGGATGAGGCAACAAAAGAACAGTTGGAGCTTTTTAGTCATCTATCAACTGACCCAAGTATGCAAGCACAGGTGGCATATGACAAAGCTGATCCAAAAATTACTTATCGTATAGATGTAGCATTTATTGTTTCACAAGATGCTCTTGCGGCACAGAGTTTAAACACTTGGCGTAAAGAACTAGAACATTATTATATTCCAAAAGTAAATGAGATGTACCAAAACTCTGGGGTTAATGTAGAATTTAGAGTTGCTGCGGTTGAAAGTTTTTCTGATTATAGAAGGCATCTTGCTTGCTCAGAAAACGTTCCATCTTTAGATGGATTGTCAGGATACGATGGGCTTAGCATCTTAAAAGAACTTACACCTAGGCTTAGAAGAGAGTCTAGAGCTGATTTGGTACATGGAATTTTAATGTATGGAGCTGATGGACCTAATGGGGTTGCATCTAAAAGGTTGAAAAATTCACATATAGCTACTGCTGCACGTTTTCAAACTGTAGGGAGTACAAGATATAATGCTCATCGCAATGTTTTCACACTAACACTTGCACATGAACTGGGCCATAACCTTGGGCTTAGCCATGATAAAGATACCTTACGTGAATCAGAGGTTGGAAGAGGAGCATATCCTGATCCACACAACTGGCACAATGCTGGTTATGGCTACGGAGGTCATCACAGTAACTTAGAGATCGGAACAATCATGTCATATGCCCGTCATGATCAAGCTCTCTCTTTATTCAGTGCTAATAAAAAAATGAGTAAGGCTCAAATATGCCAAGATAATGTTTTTGATGAAAGCGATAATACATTCCCCGGATACTGTAGTTGGAATACAGCAATATCAGGAGAACGCATCATCCGTATAGGTGACGAAGATGCAAATGCATCAGAAGCTTTGCAATGGACAATAGAGGATGCCTCTGATTATTCTAGTTGCACCACTGGTGCTGTATGTAGGTAACCCACTAAATTCTCACGTGATACGCAAGCAAAATAATTTTTAATACCATTACAATAAATTAGAACAGGCTAAAAAGGGCCGACCCCACAGGCCCCAATTTATCGTCCTAGTAGCGTGTACCACGTTAAGCAGCAACTGATAACACGTTAGAATCTAGGACTGATAACCAACACTAAAAAATTAGCATTATGGTCTTCTTCTATTTTTAATTTCCCTGTCATATTCAAATACACCAGTTGCATTCCAAAAAATCACCACCAAGTGCTAAGGGATCGCAACACCAACTTCTTGCAATATTTCAAGTTTGATTTTGTTGCTTCCATATGGAACCCTTATCAAATACTCCAACAACTGTTGAGGGATCTCAACACCAGCTTTTAGTAATGTTTCAATTTTGGTTTTAAAATCGGGTTTATACGTCGTATGCCTTATCACATATTCCATGGGTGATGTACCATCCGAGAACTGTCGAGGGATCTCAACACCAGCTTTTAGTAATGTTTCAATTTTGGTTTTAAAATCGGTTTGTTCTGCATACTTTATCACATATTCCATGGGTGATGTACCATCCGAGAACTGTCGAGGGATCTCAACACCAGCTTTTTGCAACTTTTCAAAATAGGAGTTAAATTGATCTATATGTGCATACTTTATCACATACTCCACGAGCTTTATCACATACTCCACGACTGACATATTTGCTTCAGAAGCTAGTTTTTCAATTTCTCTATATGATCTAGATGATCTAGTTTTACTTAGTGCTTGAATACACTTTCCTTGGTTAACAACAGCAGCACTGGAACGTGCCATCTTCTTACTATCAACAGTAGTACACGATACAAAGAATAAACATGAAAACAATATACAAGATGACTTATATAGGCCTAAGTCAACAAACTGTCTTAAAAACCTTAAAAACATCCTATCCTTCTAGCTAAAGATTTAACAACTAATAAAAGCTGCTCAAAAAGTATGCTACCCCCCCCCCCCCCCAATTTTTGTCAAACTCTTTTCTTGTGCACTACTGCCCTACCTGAGCATATCGTATAATAAAAGTTTACACAGATAACGATGAGGAAGAAATATTTAAAGCTAAAGTACTTAGGCATGCTTGGTCGATAGAAACTATGAAAGGCTGTTGTTGATGATACAAAATTTATGAGACAAAATCAAAGAACAAAACAATTTTTAGTCAAAAGCCTTCGCATATCTATTTGCATGATCTGCCTCTGGCTCCTAATACAATTAGAAATTTTCAGTGAAGTATCACTGGAATTTGATTCCATTGCTGCCAGACTGCCTCTATGTTTTCTTTCCATGGTACCATTTATTATTTACTTTCTAAGTGGCAATGCTATCGAAATTAATTTTGTAACCAAGGCTGTCTATAAACGTTTTGTTTTATGCAAAATACCAATCGGCTCCGAAAATAAAAGACTATCAATAACAGAAATGTTTTTGATTCCATTTGTGCACACACCCTGGAACGAACATGGCGGAGATGAAGTGCTATATAAATTTTGTGCCGGCACCTACAAAAAAGACAAAAATACCTACTATCGACTAAAAGTAGACAGCTACCACTTTAAAAAGATAGAAGGTATGATGAGAGAATTTGCCAACAGAATGCATGTGCCCGCTAGCATATACTGGAACGAACTCAAAGAAACAGAAGCAGTGGAAACAAAAAAAGATGATGAATTAGCTAAGCCTTTTTGCGAAATTCCACTGGTAAAACAAATAGAAAAAACATTCGATATGCCATCCTTTTTAAACAAAGAAAATTTGTAGGTAAAATTATCTAAAATAACTGAAATATTAAACTCTTATTGGATAACTAATTAGGTAACCGTTAATATCTGCTATTTGTTTTTTAACGCCTGTGCTAAGATCAATATGTGTGATTTGCTATTAAATAATGATGCTTATTTACCTCTATATTATAAAACAAAGTATTGTTCTTTAATGAGACATCTAAAAGCAAGTTTGTCGCCATGATCGCAAGAGCACAACAAGATGCATAATAGTATGACATAATTTACAATTTAAGACCTACAGCTAGCATTCTCTTGACATATATTAATGCTATATTAGAATTTAGCGAGGTATGGGTTCTTCAAAGATTTCGGTAGGCAGTAACGCTCCACCTACTTGGGCAGTGTTATTAGCTCCACTTCCATTTATAAAGCACGTCATTAAATACAAATACGACTATCCAAAGACAGTAGCCGATCCTTGGCGTTCTCCAGAAGAAATTTATAAGGAGGTTAGAGATAGTGTGTCAGAATGGGACCTTAGCTCGCTCGTGGAACAAGAAAAAGATAAATAAAGCCATTTTCAGGCAGAGTTTAGAATAGTGTATCAGACGGAACTCAGCCAATAGTTCACTCACGTTGTTGTACTCCGGTTGTAAGCCTAAGTTTTTGGTGAGTTATTAGATTCCTTAAATTTTTTAAAATATTCATGTACAGTTCGATTAAACTCCCCAAATGAAACTACTTTTGCTCTTGAGATAGAAATTTTTAGTTCACCGTCTTTTATATCTGTATATAATGGTCTGTAATTATTAATCCATTTAATAGTTTTGTCAGTATCGCTCCTATAACCACTAAGAAACGGCATGATCGATACAGATTGTTCAGCTATAGGTTTTGAAAGATTTTTAGGATATTCTAAAACACGTCCGACGTAAACTTGTCCATTTTTTAATGTCATCAACACAGGCTTTTTGTTCTCATACAAATCTTTGAATGTGTGGTAAAACACATCTTCTACCTGCGGGACTAAGTACTTAAAAATAAAATTGTGCAAACAGTGATGCGATATGATATATAACAAAGTACACAACAAAGCAAATTTCCATGAATACATAAACGATAACACAAATAGTATTAATAATCCAAAGTCTATTAAAACTAGAATCCAGTTGTCTAAGATATACTTGTATAGATCACTAGATGTGTCTGGAGTTTTTACGACCTTGTATGGGTCATAGTGCCAAAAGGCAATATACAACGTTAGTGCTGTGGGCAACATTGACTGGAACGGTGTATTGTACCTTAGGCAAAGCTGATGCATTAACCAAAAAAATGTGATCAAAACGCAAGATACAATAAGTACAAATAAAACGTATGATGTACCAGTTAACTCTACCCTATCATGACCTCTGTATCTATTTTGTATTTGTACGCATATAAAGCCAGGTACTAATAACAAAAGCAGTGCTGGTACCGATGCTGATATATCTGCACTAAAAATAGTATTAAAAGTTTTTAATAAGTTCTCTGGCATTTTGACTCATGCATAATAGCAGATTATATAAGGAAATCAATTATGTTGTCCGTAATATAAAACTATATAGTCTTAATAATTAGTGATTAGTAATTCTTGTTCTTTCACTCTACCGTTTCCATTACAGTTGATATATCTCCTAGTAGTGACTCCCTGAAAATTAAATCTTGAATAAAGCTTTTTTATGAACTTTGTATCCGAATTTGATATCATAACTTTTATTCCTTGTTCACTCCATCTAGCAACCATGTTGGCTAGTAGTTTTTGTTTGTCCTCTCCAAAGTTATCACTAGTGTAACTAGTAAAACAATCATGATAAGGAGGATCGCAGTAAACAAAATCTCCCTTAGAAGGTTTTATACTCTCGAATGACTTGCTAGCAATAACAACATTTGATAGAGCTTTGCTTACCACCAACAGATTGTGCTCATCACATATATTAGGTTTTTTATAACTACCCATTGGTACATTAAACCTGCCGTCTTTATTAACTCTGTAAAGACCATTGAAACATGTTTTGTTTAAATAGATAAATCGTGCCACCCTCTCAACCGGGGAATTCAAATTATGTAAGTTCCTCATTTCATAATAATACTTCTCTGAATGAAGATTACTGTGACGTCTTAGTTTTTGTATAACAGCTTTTACGTCAGTTTTTATTACGTTGTAAGATTCTATCAAGTTTTCATTTATGTCAGTTAGAAATGCTTTTTTGAAATAATTTGTAGATTTGTTTTTTGCAAGGACGTATTGATTCTTTTGAGAAAACTCTAAATTACGTGCTGTCATTTTGAAAAATATTGCACCTCCTCCTACAAATGGCTCAAAGTAATTATTTATGGATTGCGGAAATTTTGAGATGATACTGCCTGAAAGTGAAGATTTGCCTCCAGGCCACTTTACAAAAGGCTTCGGTTGATGTTTAGAAGTGTCTCTTAAGATATCACTACCAATACTTAATTGCAAAATGCTATTGGCGTCTAGGTTACCCATATACCTTGCCCCAGTCTAACCTAAAAAAAATCTTCACCACAAGTACGTATAGGATAACACCTCTTGTCTTGGCAAACACATAAATTAGCATCTAAAACTAGACCGTAGAGGTTGACGCTTTGTAACGAACTAACTTGATAACTTGGTGCAAACATGAAAATTACAAAACAACAAGGCGGCTCGTTAGCTAATAAACATGGCAAGAATATGGAGTCGCTAATTAAAAATCAACTCAATGAATCAGGATACAATCGTGTAACATCAAAAAAAGTTAATATCAGTGATAGTGACAGGCTTATATATACAACTCAGTTTAAGATTGCTAAATCAATATATGGACACGATATAAAATGTGACTTCCTTTTATATCATCCGCAAAAATGGAGTAAATACCTGGCATTGGAATGTAAATGGCAGCAGTCTCCAGGTAGTGTCGATGAAAAGTTTCCATATTTAGTATTAAACCTAGTATATCAATATCCATGTCCTTCCATTATAATAGTTGACGGAGATGGTTATAAAGAAGGTGCTATAGAATGGCTGAAAAATCAGGTGTCAAAACATGAAAAACTGTTACATGTGTTTAACATTAGCGAGTTCTTACAGTGGTCCCACGAATTACTCTAAGCTCCTTTGACATCAACAAAAGATATTACTTTAGATTTCTTACAGTGGTCCCACGAATTACTCTAAGCTCCTTTAAGTGTTCGATAAGTCCTTTATATCATTCATATAACTACCAAAAAAAACCACTAAAACTGTGTTTTTTGCTTCTTAGACAGCTTCTAAGAAGTGAGATTAACAAATTTAAAGGCAGTTATTCAAAAAATTAGGAACAGACGAAAAGTGCCTACCCCACAGGCCCCAATTATCGACTAGTAGCGTGTATCACGTACTAAGGGAACAACACCAGCTTCTTTCAATATTTCAAGTTTGATTTTGTTGCTAAAGGATGGAACCCTTTTGGTTTTTAAGTAGTCTGCATCAAATGTCAAATTCTCCAACAACAGTTGAGGGATCTTAACACCAGCTTTTAGTAACGTTTCAATTTTGGTTTTAAAGTCGTCTGCATCAAATGCATTCTTTATCACATACTCCACGAGTGATGTACCATCCGAGAACTGTTGAGGGATCTCAACACCAGCTTTTAGTAACGTTTCAAATTTAGTTTTAAAGTCGTCTGCATCAAATGCATTCTTTATCACATACTCCACGAGTGATGTACCATCCGAGAACTGTTGAGGGATCTCAACACCAGCTTTTAGTAACGTTTCAAATTTGGTTTTAAAGTCGTCTGCATCAAATGCATTCTTTATCACATACTCCACGAGTGACATATTTGATTCAGAAGCTATTTTTTCAATTTCTCTATATGCTCTATATGCTTTACGGTTTGTAACAGCAAGCTTAACTAAAGAAACTATATGTTTAGGTTTACTTAGTGCTTGAATACACTTCTGGCTAACAACGTTATTAGAGTTAGCAAACACCTCTAGAGAAAAACCACTGACAAAAAAAAGACAAATCAATGCTATTTTGATTTTTTGATAATGAATCATTTTACACCCCTACAAAATATTAGAAAAACTCACTTGTTTACTATTTAGTAAGCAAAAACTATGCCAACTTTAAAAAGCGTTTAAACGCTACCTTATAGCATAATTTGTCCTGTGTTACTAGAATACCTGACGTATTTTGTCGTAATAATAGTATAATTTACCTCATTGCCTTTTTGTTTTTGAGACAAAACACTTTTTTTAAGTTTGCAAAAAATTAGGAACAGACAAAAAGTGCCCGGCCCCACAGGCTCCAATTATCGACTAGTAGCGTGTATCCATGTTAAGCAGCAACTGATAACCATGTGAGGATCTAGGACTGATGACCAACACTAAAAATTAGCATTATGGATTTTCTGGTCGTCTAACTCTATTTTTAATTTTCTTTTCATAATTAGAAGAATACAAAAACATAGAGGCACCAATAGTTAAAGCTACTGCTGTTATTCCTGCTACTCCTGTTACTCCGAACCCTGCTACCACAAGTCCTCCTAACCCCACTGCTGCTGTTTTTGATACTAAGCCGTTTGATCCCAATGTTGCTGTTGCTCTTACTAGGGCTATTGCTCCTGATACTAATGCTCCTACTGCGACTATTCCTTCTTTATCTACTGATTCTCTTAATGTTCTAAAGGTTTTTTTAAAAAAACCACTGCTGTTGTTAATAAACTCATCAATTTTGCCCGCTAACTGACTAGGATCTATAGAATCTATAGAAGCTCCTGCAAATTGTTCAAACTCTTGTATAATAGTTTCCCCTTTTAGTTTATCGAGCTGATACAAAGCTTCACAAGCTTGGCTATACTCTCTGTAAAAACATATAGTTTCTCTAAGATCACCAATACGCTTTAAACAATCGCTATCAGAAGATAATTCCAACATAAGTCTTTGGTGCAAGGTTCTACCCTGACTGTCTGTTTCTTGCAGCATATTCATAACATATTCAGCGTTGTAGCGGTTAATATGTTCATCACGATCAGCAGTACCCCTCCATGATGGGATCCTAGACTGAATACTAGCAAGTACAGGACACGCTTGCATCATCAAAAATGCACTAGAATTTACAGCCATAGCAGCACTTAAGCTGGCTATCTTTCTACTACCAGCAGTAGATACAATCTCTGTAGGCTTACTACTAACAGTATTACACGATACAAAGAATAAACATGAAAACAATATACAAGATGACTTATGCAAACCTAATTTTAGCAAATTACTTAAAAACATCCTATCCCCTTGTTTAAAGCTAGCTATATCCAATAAACAGCATAGCCCCTATATTATATCGGATACAAGAATACTTAATGAAAATCTTATGATAATTTTGGGCAAAGCTTAATAGGTTTTAGTATCTAACTCTTTTAGTAACTCTCTTACTTTTTTCTGAACGTAGCAAAATTCTTCAAAAAATGCTTTTGTCTTTTTCTTTAATATAGTCAAACCCATGCTTTGGATCGAATTCTCTCATAGTATGCAACATTTCTAATCCTGAAAGATGAGTTTGACGCAACTGTAACATAAGATGTTCATAACCAAACTCATTGTCATAATCAGAATCTAACTTGCCTACACTCTTTGCCATACAACCTTCTGGTACATACTAAGTAGATAGTTTTCTTTATATACTGGAATAAAAAAATTGTGTTACAAAATTATACAGACTAGATAGTGACAAAGCTCTAATACGATCGGCCTTTCTACTCAGAACTTAAACTTGATACCTCAACCTTTTGCTATAGGAAATACACAAAAAAGCCTTATAAATGCAGTGCCCTATTTTTTGTCATTGCCGACCGTAGGTATATCTCATTAATAGGCTTATTTGAGAAAACTCTAGCCCAGATATGTAATTCTAGATAGCATGACTTATGCCTAGAGTTTTCGACCTAAAAACCGATACTAAAAACATGGACAAAAAAAGCAAGCAAGCAAGCAAGCAAGCAAGCAAGCAAGCAAGCAAGCAAGCAAGCAAGCAAGCAAGCAAGCAAGCAAAAGGATTTTCATATATTGAGATGGCCCTTGCAATGTTCATAGGGATTTCTTTATTTTTTATTGGATTACCCAAATTTAAAAATTATCAAAACAAAGCCAAACAAACCGAAGCAAAAGCATTGTTGGCTGAACTTTTCGTTAAACAAAAACAATTTGCTTTTGAATATGGTGGATACACAACCGACCTAGTTGCCACTGGGTTTAGGCCAGTGGGCAGCCTAACCTATAAGGTAGGTTTTGGTACAGATACTGAACTGGAACCTATGCCTTCAACAGTAACGTTAGATTCTGATGGAAAATGTTCTGCTAAGTCACCTCATCCAATTTGCGGTAACTGGAGCATAAAAAAGCCTTGTAGTGTTGCTTCTTTTGCCTCCATGTCATCACATAATAATATTGATGACGTTTTTCCAAATACCAGGTTGGATGTAACCAAAAGAACAACACATGTTACTTGCCCAATACCTGAAATTGAACCAGACGGTAGTACCATTATTTGGTGTACCAATGATTCTGGCTTTACGGGCCAACAATCAGGTCGTGTAGCACCGGGGGCCAGATATGATAAATGGCTAAAAGACAACATGGAAATTAATGGTGTTCCTCTAAACGAAGGACCCTCTGACATTGTGAAGACATACACGGCTCATTGTGACGGTAGTGGATTTAAAGCGATAGCAGTCGCTTATTTAGGTGCTGCCGACAAGAATAAAAGAGATGTCTGGACTATTGACGAAAAAAAGCACCTAGAGCATGTATCAAACGGTGTTGCTGAATAAAAAACTAGACCGTAGCTGGGTTATCATGAACTCAATTTCTAAGGACGATATTAAGATGGTCGCATAAACTATTTCCAATTTAGGTAAAGTAGATAACGCCCTCAAGTACATGTTTTGTCTTGTAAGTTTAGCATCATCATCACCAAATAATCTGGCAGTAAAGTACTTGATGATTTGTATCGAGTGCTTATTTTTATGTAGATAGTTTCCTGCTAATTTCTTTATATCCAACCACTTATAATAAATAGAGTGTATACCTATTCAGAATTCATGTATATTTGAAGCAGCACTTCAAATATACATGAATATTTGAATGACTACTTCAAATATACATGATAGTATATCTGGCATGTACCGAAGAATGCTTGACTCACTTACTTTGTCGCCCTCTAGTTTTTTTCTATGGGGACCTAGGCAAGTGGGGAAATCAACTTTGTTAAAAAAAACTTTTTCCTGATGCTGTATGGATTGATCTGCTAAAATCAGATGAATTTTCTAGATACCTAAAAAATCCAGATTACCTAAGACAAGAACTCACTGTTAAAAATAAACCTCAGTGGGTAATTATAGATGAAGTTCAAAAAGTTCCACATATCCTAAATGAAGTGCACTGGTTAATAGAAAACAAAAAAATCCGCTTCGGGCTGTGCGGCTCTAGTGCTAGAAAACTAAAACGTAGCTCAGCTAATCTTTTAGGAGGAAGAGCAATTCGGTATGAATTGTTTGGACTTGTATCAGAAGAACTGAAGAAGGATTTTAACCTAGAGAGAATGCTAAATCACGGATACCTTCCTCGTCATTACAAAAGTAACAGACCAAGCCCAATGCTAGAAGCCTATGTTTCTGATTATTTAAAAAATGAAATTGCTGCTGAAGGTTACACCAGAAATCTTCAAAGTTTTTCCACTTTTTTAGACGCTGCCGCCCTATCAGATGCTGAACTAGTGAATTTTTCTAACATAGCAAGAGATTGTGGCATATCTTCTCACTCAGTAAGAGAATATTTTCAAATTCTTGAAGACACTTTGATAGGAAAATTACTTCCAGCTTACACATCAAGACCCAAAAGAAGAATTATACAAGCACCTAAGTTTTATTTTAATGATGTAGGAGTCGTAAACTTTTTAGCAAAAAGAAGTTCTTTGAAAAAAGGCTCCTTTCTTTTTGGAAAAGCTTTTGAAAATTGGGTATTTCATGAAATATCTGCAAGAAATTCTTACTCACAAAACAAATTCAACTTGTCTCACTGGAAATTATCAAGCGGAGTAGAAGTAGATTTTATTATAGAAGAAATAAAACTTGCTATAGAAGCTAAAGCAACTACTAAAATATCACAGCAACATCTAAAAGGTTTAAGAGAATTAAAAAAGGAACACCCAAATATAAAAAATAGAATAATAGTTTGCCTTGAAACTAAAGAAAGACTTACTGAAGATGGAATACTGATTCTACCTTACAAAAAATTTATACTTAAACTAAAAAGTTTCTTTTAAAAAACAAAAGCTGCGTGCAATCTCCAGATTTAAATTTAATCCCAAATTTCGCCTTTTTAGACTAGAGACCTAATTTTATCAAACACTAGCTAGCATAGAGAATATCATAGGCCTGATGCAGTTAGGTGTGTATTTGAGGCCTTTAGAAGTGTCTCAAATTGAGTAAAAACCAAAATAAATTTCACTGGAACAGAGTTTGGGTAAAAATACTAGTTTATTCAATATGTTATACATGATTAAAATACTCTAAATTTCTTTTTACAAAAGCATTTTTGGGCAATTTACTGGAGTATGTGTGGTTACCATACTTCACGTATTGCTGTACATACTGTACACTCTTTAGTTCTTTAATGCTTAGCACTCTAGATTAGGTATTTGGTGTTAAACTTAATTGTGTAAAGGAGATATTGTTGGGGAAAAAAGCTGATTTCATAAGCCCCATATCCATAGATTTAGGTGCCAAGAATACAGGTGTTTATTTTGCCCATTATAAAGCTGGAATTTCCTTAGATGATTTCAGTAAAGATGAATCAAATAGGCAGGGCAAAGTTTATAATCTTGACAAAAATAGCTACACTCTGCTGATGGCCAATAGAACTGCTAACCGTCATCAAAGACGTGGCCATGACAGAAGGCAGTTGGTAAAGAGGCTCTTTAAGCTAATTTGGACAAAACATTTTAAGTTGGATTGGAATGAGGATATTCAAAAAGTTGTAGGTTTTTTATTTAATAGGCGTGGTTTTAGCTTTGTTCAGGAGGAATTCGATCTAGAAATTTTAAGACGATTTCCACAAGAAATATTCGATGAACTACCAGAAAAAGTAAAGAAAGAATGTGAAGGCATAGGTGATGATAATCCACATCCAGATGAGTATGATTTAAGTTATTGTTTACAATCTTGGCTAGAAAATGACAAGGCAGAAGAAAAGTTAAAGACTATGCTATCACATTTTGAAGTAGAATACTCTAGTACCGTTACAAAAAAAGATAAAAAAGGAAGAGACACAACACTATGGAAATTCAATGGCAAAAAACCTAAAATAACACCTAATAATTTTTCGCTAGAAAAAGCAAATGATGACGACTTATTTGATATACCTGAAGATGAAGAATCCAAAGATCAATGGATATCTGCACATATAATTCATTTTATATTTGCGATTCAAAAGTCATTAAATGAAATACAGTCTGGTGGAAGACATAGAACAAAGTATTTTAAAGAAGTAAAAGAAGTTCTAAGTGACACAAACAGCAGTCACAAATACATAAAAGATTTTGCAACTAAATTAAAACAAAAGAACTTTGAACCTCTAAATGTTAATTCTCTTACCAATTTAATAGGACATTTAAGTAACTTTGAATTAAAACCGCTAAGAAAATACTTTAATAAAGTGGATCATAAAGATGGTGACAAATGGGAAGAAAAAAAGCTTACAAAAGTTTACGAGCACTGGATATTAAACCAATGGAGAGTCAACCCAGAAAAAAACAAAAAGAAAAAGTCAGGTGGAGAATATGATTATAAAAAACTAAAGCAAAAAATAAAACAGAAATCTGGTTCTATAATTGATTTTTATCTTGAATGTTGCCCTGATTGGACTGTTCCACCCTATCAAGATAACAACAATAGACGACCTCAGAAATGCCAGAGTTTAATTTTAAACCCTACATTTTTGGACAAAAAATATCCTAAATGGAAAAACTGGCTTACTAGTGTAAAAGAAACTTGCCAAGACTACCTTGACGATTTTGAAGAACAACTTAAAAACTTGAAAAGTGGCAAAAATAAATCTTATTTTAGCCACCCAATGAAAGGAGAATTGGTAGCCGATTCTGGAAAACGAACTACAGCAGATTTAGATGCAAGAGTGTTACAATTTATTTTTGACAGAGCTAAAAAAAATGATCCTCTAAAACTTAACGAAATATATTCTATTGCTAAAAAAATAAAGCAACTAAAACGTGACAAAGAAGGTTGCATCGAACAAAAAGAAAAATTAGAGGAACAACAAGAAAAATTAGAGAAAGTATTAAAAGAAAGCAATCTACCTGATGAATTAAACACAAAACCTAATTTTGACCGAGATGATATTTTTGAAGAAGGTTCATTGTTACACCTAGCTTGTAAATACTATAAGTTAAGGCAAAAAGCACGTGATGGAAGAATTTTTATTCACCCAGAATATCACAAAGTAGGCGGCATAGGATACAAAAATACTGGTAGATTTGATAGCCAAAATCATTTGCTTACTTATTGCAATCACAAGCCTCGTCAAAAACGATATCAAGTACTCAAAGATTTAGCTGCTGTGCTACAAGTATCATCTGAGCATCTCAAAAAACATGTAACTGATAAAGAAGGAAAAACTATTGAAAACAAATTATTTTACTGGCTAGATAGCATAAAAGGGCTAAAGACAAATTGTGCAACAGCAGCAAAAGAACAAAAAAACCGACGTGGCAGTTTAAAATCTGACGTAGCTACAGTATTTAGTTTTTTAAAATATAATGACAGTCCCCAAAAACAAAAAGATATTAAACAGGTACTTAACAAATCTAAAATTAATGAAGCTTTCAAGCTATACAATTTTTGTGTTAGAGCTAAAAATATACTACTAGAGTTAACCAAAGATATTTATGATAGAACTAAACAAGAATCATTTAATCAAGATTTAGACAAGAATCCTGCCACTGCTATCTACCTATTAGCACAAATTAATAATGTTGCTTTCAAAGAACGCAGCGGTAATGCAAAAACCTGTACAGTTTGTAGTGCAGACAACTCTATGCGTATGACAACATTTGACGACTTTGTGAAAGCACAAAGATTGCCTGCAATATCAACCAGATTAATTGATGGTGCTGTAATGCGTATGGCTAGAATTATCGGAAGGAGAATCGCACAAGATAAATGGAACGAAATAGAAGAAGATTTAAAGGAAGGTAAAAAAGTTTGTGTGCCTATTGTTACAGAATCCAACAGTTTTGAATTTGAACCTGCTTTAAATGAATTGAAGAACAAAAAGAAAAAACAAGAAGGCAGTAATGCAGGATTATTTGATAAAAAAGAAGAAAGAATAAAAACTTCATCTCAAGGTATTTGCCCTTATGCTGGTGATAAAATAGGAGAAAAAGGCGATTTAGATCATATTATTCCAAGAGCATCTGAATATGGCACTCTAAATGACGAAGCTAATTTAATTTATGCAAGCAAAAAAGGTAACAAAGATAAAGGCAATAAACAATGTTCTCTTGAACATTTAAGTGAGAAATATAAAAGAAAGCTCTTTGATAACAAAACTGATGAACAGATTACAGAATGGATAAAAGAACAAATTGGCAATGGAGAAGGTGAAAATTTTAAATTTGGACAATATAAAAGTTTTATTAATTTGAGCCCAGATCATCAAACGGCATTTAGACATGCCTTGTTTTTAATTGGAGATCCTTTAAGAGAAAAGATAATAAAGGCAATAGATAATAGAACCAGAACTTTTGTAAATGGCACCCAAAGATATTTTGCAGAAGTTGTAGCCAACAGCTTGTATAAAAAAGCAAAGCAACTAGGATATGAAAACTTACTTTCATTTGATTACTTTGGCGTAGAAGCTTCGTATAACTCTGCAGGTGATAGCACAAGTGATTTAAGAAAAAGTTTTAATGAGGCAAATGATGACATAATAAGTAAGTTTTCTAAAGAAGGTGGACAAAAACCATATTCACATCTAATAGATGCTCAGCTTGCTTTTTGTATTACATTAAACAAACATAAAAACGAAGGTAGCTTTAAACTAAAAATTGACGACAATATACAATTGGAACCTCTTGATAAAACAACTGGTGAATTACCTGCCACCATGTTTGATAAAATTAATATCTCACCTATCGACATGAACATAGATCGTTTAGAGAGAAGAAAAGCATATACTATAGAAACACACAGTCGACTATTATTAAACAAAGGTAAAAATAGCAAAATTAGTTATCAAATACATAGAGATACAAACTTTGGTGAAAGATTCGTACCATTGCTAAAATTGCAAGATGGATCTATAAAAACAGGCTTTAATTTAAAAAATTCTATATCGTATAATCAAAAAGATTTCAATCTGTTAAAAAATGAAAATCTATTAAAAAAATCCAAGGGCAAAAATGATATTCAAATTTATATAGTCGATAAACAAAAAGCACAAGATTTTTTACTAGAAATAGGTACTACTGGGAACATTACAAAAAAACCAGTAGCAAAAGTACTTGATAAATTAAGTTATGCTACAATAAAAAAAGAGATCTCTAGCATGCTAATTAAAAATAACAAAACACCCAATAACGCAGGTGAAGCTTTAGAACGATGGGATGAATGCATAGAGAAAAAATGTAAAAAATATTTCTATTTAACGTCAGGTGTGCGACTGCCTTGTTATTATGATTGGCAAAACTTAAAAAAATACTTAGAAAAACAATCATCCAACACATCTTTACAAGATTGCTTAAAAAATTACTTCCTAAAAGAAAATGTTGCAAATAAAAGTATCTGTCATCAAAAAGTCAGAAAAGTTTTTTCCCTACCTATAAAAAGCACTATAGGTAATATAAGAGTTAGAAGAAAAGCATGGCATGATAATAGAATTGTTCAAGTAGTTGCAGATGAAGGTTTAGCAAAATATGGGTTCTCAAGTAACAGTAGACCTCACACGATACTGAGTAAAAATTCAATACCTAAAAGACATTACGATGGCCTACAATCTTTACCTTATACAACAGAAGAAAGAAAATGGACCGATATTCCTAAAGATGAGTTACAAAAATTAAGCGAGAAAGTGCAAAGTGTACAAGTACAACACAAAGATGCTGGAAGGTGTTTAACAAAAATTACTATAAAAGCTTCTGATAGAAGTATGCTATCTATTCCAGACAGGAATAATTGGAAAGGCAAGATATACACTCACAACACTAAAGATGAACTCAAAAAAGCTAAAGAAAAAGATGAATATAACTATCGTTGTTTGAAAGAAGAATTTAAATGGTTTAAGAAACCTTTTACATTTCCAAAAGATAGAAATGATATAACTCTTACTACTAAAGGTGAAAAAACAACTATCGAATTTACAATAAGCAAAATTAAACAAATTGAAAGGTGGTTAAAAGGTGATATTTAAATTCGACTGAGCATTTGTGCTACCAGAACAAGTATTCTCATATCACCAATGTATTTTTATAGCTAGAAGCCTATGCGTAAATTATATTAATAAAATAGGAGCATAACTTTGTGAAGCACTTAACCATAAATGATTACGGAAGCTTTTTAGGGTTAAGAAGTGGCAACTTAGTAGTAAAACAAGGCGATGATAAAAAAAATTTTCCTCTCAATAGATTATCCTCTATCTTGGTAGCAAAGAAAGGTGTTACCATTTCAAGTGACTTAATAGAAGCACTTAGCCTTAGAGGGATAAAACTTTTCTTTTTAAGTGGAAGAGGTGCTGCACCGACCGCCCTTGTAAGTCAATCTCAACATGGTGTTGTATCAGTCAGAATGGCACAGTATGATTTTTGCAAAACAGAAGGGCAGCTAAAACTTGCAATCCAATTTGTAACTGGCAAAATAAAAAACCAACGTGCAGTTATCAATTACTTTAGCAAATACCACAAACATGACATGCTTACTGAAACATCAGAGAAATTACTAGTAC
This sequence comes from Bdellovibrionales bacterium, assembly GCA_965203875.1. Classification (GTDB taxonomy): domain Bacteria; phylum Bdellovibrionota; class Bdellovibrionia; order Bdellovibrionales; family JAUICD01; genus CBDANC01. The sequence goes on from OZ241914.1 coordinate 1,282,325, forward strand.
ATGCAGCCAAAGCTAAAAATGCCAAGAATAATGAAAAGCTCCTTGGCTTTGAAGGTGCCAGTGCCGCTGCATACTTTAATGCATTAACAAAATCTGAATTATTCTCATCCAGCTTTGCTGGAAGAGAAGGTCGTGGTAGTAAAGAAATCAACAACGCCATGATGAACTATGGGTATGCAATTCTAAGAAGCAAAGTTTTTAGTGCTGTTATAAATGCAGGGTTAGAACCTTACATTGGAGTTTTACACGGTACAAGACCTGGCAAAAGATCATTAGTACTAGACATAATGGAAGAATACCGTGCTTGGGTTGTAGATAGAATTGTCATAAAACTTCGTAAACAAAGTGAAGGAAAGAATGAATTAGACAAATCGCTAAGAGGCACTCTTAGCAGCGAGATACAAAAAACATGTGCCAAAAGATATAATTACAGAGGGAAAAGAATCAAACTAGAACACATTATTCAAAGACAAGTCTATAGATTATGTGGACATTTTTGCGGAGAAAAAAACTACAAACCCTACCTGTTTAAATGGTGATGCTATGAAAAAAGTAAGAGATTTACGACAAGAATACTTAATAGCCTACGATATAGAAGACAATAAAATCAGAACCAGTATTTACAACAACCTGCTAACATTCGGCCTTAAGCCTGTTCAAAGATCTGTGTTCTGGGGTTACCTGAGCCGTGCTGAACTTATGGAAGTAAAAAGAAATCTTGAGTACGGTTTAAATATCACGACAGCTTCAGACAAAGCATTCATATCCAAGAGCAACTTTAACAGCCACGGGCATAACTACTACATAGGTCACAAAAAAGAAGACTTTGATGATTGGGAGGAAATCGATGTTATCTAGTATTCCAATAAATTTGATTAGACAATGGTGTTACTGCCCAAGAGTAGTGTACTATATGAAACTACTTGAATTAAAAGTTGAAACGCCCGGTTGGGTTAAACAAGGTACTAAGTTCCATGAGTTGGAAGAAAAATTATGGAAAAGACGTGACCTATCACGCTTTAATTTATCTGAAGGAACAAAACATCATAACGTTAATATGAGAAGTGACAAATTAGGTTTGCACGGCATAGCTGACATGGTTATCGAAACATCAGACAGTATCTATCCAGTAGAGTTCAAAATATCTACCAAAAATGCACAACGTGGTAGTGTGCTACAACTTGCTTCATACGCAATGCTTTGTGAAGATCATTTTGGTAAAAAGTGTGAGGTAGGATTTTTAGTGGGTAAAGGAAATATACTGCATAAAATTTTCTTTGATGAAGATAAAAGAGAACAGGTTGCAAATGTAATCAAGGATATAAAAAAGATGTTCATACATGGAAACAAGCCAGACTCCGACGCTTCAGTTACACAATGTAGTGCATGCGAGTACGTAAATTTTTGTAACGATAGGCTTTAGCTATTATTGCTTAATTTATATGCAAGTTAAAAAATAAAAAAGCTGATTGGCCAATCAGCTTTTTTATTTTTTTAATCAGACGTGCTAAGCAGAGGTCCGTTCAAAATACCTTTCGGTGATTACAGAGCATAGTAATGTGATATGCTATTGCTTGCCACTGTATGCTGGTAGTATACTACTAACATGTCAAATAGTAAAACCATTCGCAAAAACCCACCATTTCTGTTCAATAATGAGAATTTCGAAAAAACACGAAAAATTCTCAATCTTAAACACTTACAATCACTCACAAAGCAGGGTAGCCAACCCTAGCATATCACATCACTTAGCAACTGAAAACTTTTCACCGTCCTCTGGCAGCTTAATTGCTGACCCCAACCCTAGCATATCACATCACTTAGCAACTGAAACTCCTTTTATTTAGTTAATTTTATTCCAAGAATCGGCCAACCCTAGCATATCACATCACTTAGCAACTGAAACAGGATGCAATGCATCACACAGAGTTTTCCACATTTTCCAACCCTAGCATATCACATCACTTAGCAACTGAAACCTATACCGTTGATAGCCTTATTTAACTCGTTTTTCCAACCCTAGCATATCACATCACTTAGCAACTGAAACTTAGATCTCCACCATATACATAAGGTAATCCTATCCCAACCCTAGCATATCACATCACTTAGCAACTGAAACTGTGAAGATTTAAAAGATGGTCTGGAGTTAGTGTTCCAACCCTAGCATATCACATCACTTAGCAACTGAAACATGAGGTTGCTTTAATGTCCCTATTAAAAGTTATTACCAACCCTAGCATATCACATCACTTAGCAACTGAAACAAAAGTAGCTTTCTTAGTTATTTCTTGTGACAGTACCAACCCTAGCATATCACATCACTTAGCAACTGAAACTTTGGATCGCCTGTAGATAAGCTAACATACGTGGCCAACCCTAGCATATCACATCACTTAGCAACTGAAACATAATGGTATACCCCTACTTGATTGTTGGTGTTTCCAACCCTAGCATATCACATCACTTAGCAACTGAAACATTAAAACTTCCCGCAGTCAACGCTTCTGTAGAACCAACCCTAGCATATCACATCACTTAGCAACTGAAACAACTTACAAATGAGGTAAAAAAAAACTTATGGCACCCAACCCTAGCATATCACATCACTTAGCAACTGAAACAACAACCGAAATATGTATGGAATGCGTATGGGAGTTAACCAACCCTAGCATATCACATCACTTAGCAACTGAAACCCCTATACTCATGACTAAAATCTCATAAATATACCAACCCTAGCATATCACATCACTTAGCAACTGAAACACCAAGCAGCAAAGAGATAATGATCGAATTAAACACCAACCCTAGCATATCACATCACTTAGCAACTGAAACGTTGATTCAGGTACTACAATTATAGTGCCTATAGCCAACCCTAGCATATCACATCACTTAGCAACTGAAACATCCTAAACCTAAAACTGAAGGTGGCAAGCCTAGCGGCCAACCCTAGCATATCACATCACTTAGCAACTGAAACTAGCGTCAACCAATTAACAACATCTTGTGACATCCAACCCTAGCATATCACATCACTTAGCAACTGAAACTTTTCAATTTCATGTGAACTATATAACTTTCCAGCCAACCCTAGCATATCACATCACTTAGCAACTGAAACAATAACTGATCCTCTGCACTACGAGATATGGGGTTCCAACCCTAGCATATCACATCACTTAGCAACTGAAACAATAGAAATGCGACTTCTCTAACGGTTTGGTTCCCCCCAACCCTAGCATATCACATCACTTAGCAACTGAAACAAGAATATTTGCATTTGGCTTTGGACTATTGTCTCCAACCCTAGCATATCACATCACTTAGCAACTGAAACTTGCTTGAATTGCGGCCATGATGGTATCATTTGCGCCAACCCTAGCATATCACATCACTTAGCAACTGAAACGATTGTACTCGCCACTGCGGAGTAATAACATATCTCCAACCCTAGCATATCACATCACTTAGCAACTGAAACATAATATAATTTATCAAAAATCAACCCTAGTTTTCCAACCCTAGCATATCACATCACTTAGCAACTGAAACCCGGTTGTAGGTTCTAGAACAACTGATTCTACTCCAACCCTAGCATATCACATCACTTAGCAACTGAAACTTCCAACCCACCCTCACACCCCCTGGGACAAAGACCCAACCCTAGCATATCACATCACTTAGCAACTGAAACCAATGGAACGTGTAAGCGTTAGGGCTTCACTGGGTATCCAACCCTAGCATATCACATCACTTAGCAACTGAAACGTATACTGCTGAATAGGTTTCACCAGAGACAAAAGAAGCCAGAAAATCTACTGATAATGATTCAATTATTCTAAAAAGATAGAATAACTAAATTATCTAAAGAAAGTGCTGGCTATCAAGCACAGAGAAATGAAGCGTTAAGGAAGAATCTAGCTTATGAAACTACCCTCTTGAAGAATAGTAAGGATTATTTCCATAAGAAAGTTTAGAACGCATCTTACCGTCTCGTCCGTGGATAACAACTTCTGATCTGGACAACTTGGCTCGCACAACAGCACTCTGCCTAGCTTCTTCTTGTGTCCCGTGTACCGATATAATACAGCCATCAGCTTTGACTGCCCAACCAGACTTTGAAGGGACAACATGAACATCCGAAACAATCACTCCACCATCATTTGAATTAGTAACAGATGATCTCTTGCCATTAAAAGGCATCCCACCTCTAGGCCTAATTGAACCTCTATTATTTGCACTAATAATTGGAGAGTTTTTACCCTTTTGTTCTGCTATTTCTATAGTCCAAGGCTTAGATATACTTACTTGTGACATTTTTCCAATTAGTTCTAACACAGATTCATTTCCGGTTAAACCACGTGATTTAATTGCGTGATCAAAATCAGGTCTAGATGGATTTGGAACTCTCATGGCGAATTCATTCCACAACACTTTACTTTTATACACTTTTCCTATTTCTACTTTATCCATGTCAGAATATTTCATATTGAATGGTGGAATCCCTGACTCTTTAAAATGTTCTGTATATCTAAGAGTAAATTGTTCACCATTATTTTCAGTAGACAAATATGCTATAATTTTTTTCTTGGCTAATATTTCTAGCACAATATTATCATTACGCTCATCTGGAGTGCTGGGCAAACCCCCTCTGATATCTTCAATAATCTTTTTCATTTTACTAATCATTCTATATTTCCTTACTTAGTTTTTGTCTTATTATTGAATCCAATATCTTCTTCCTAGTACCTAATATCTTTAAAATAACAAATTTTCTGTCCTCTGACACATGTTTTATTGGAAAACTGTTACGCAACAAATGCCTTACTAATTTTATATCAAACCTCCTTATCGGATCAAGTAATGAAGGAATGTAGCGTTTAAAATTACTATTGCCAAGTATATATTCAAACAAGCCTATATGATTTGTTTTGATATTTTTCTTACACGTTATTTTGCACAAACCCTTCTTGTTAGGCCTATGCCACTTCTCATCATCAAGACAACCAGACTCTATGTATTTTTTTAAGTCTTCACATTTTACTTCCAATAGGTAACCAGATGCTGTGTCGTATATAGGTGCAAATGTATAGTGTAATGTTTCTTTCTTAAATGTTAATTTTACACCATAGTTACTCCAGTGCCTGTCTCCATGCCCTAATAGACAATCAAAACCTATCATGGCAAAAAATTTATGTAACACTTTGTGATCGAATTCATTATCTAATATTAGAAATATATTGTTTATATCGTTCTCTAGCAAAACATCTTCGTGCCTACCTTTTTTCTCTGCTAAATTTGCACGGTTAGTATGACGACATATTAATGTTTTCATCTCCCATAGTGCATCATGTTCTGTTAGAAAGCTTCTAGTAATAACACCTTTTCTGCCATGATAAGAGCATGGAAAATATCGTGCCATATCCAGATTTAAGTTTAACCCCAAATGGCAATTTAAAATTTCAGTTGCTGTCTCATTTTCACCATATTTTGGAAATTTGACTAAATATTCATATTTCGAATCGGAGGCATTAGGAGGGTATGCCAGGAATTTTTCTCTTGTACCAGACCACTCAAACTCGCTGCGTCCCCAGGTAGAAATGTCATTGAAGTGACGAATATCTAGGTGCTTATCTTTTGGATATTGTGCAACACATCTTCCCATAAAACTACCATGATACCAATTGCAATATCGGTAAGTATATTAGAATATTATAAGAAAACAACTTAGTCTGATACTTGAGTTTTAGGTCCTTTTTTCCACATATCGAAATAACCTCGTAAAGACCTAGGTTTCCAACCTCCAGTACCTTTCAAATCCAAATCATCCTTTACTTGAATAATATGACATAGTGGAGTACCTCCAAACTCAACACCCCTTAAACCTCTACCAATCATTTGATTTAGCAGTACATCACTACTGGTTTGCCACCCTAAGATGATATGAGTAATCAAAGGAGCATCAAATCCTGTAGTTAAAACCTTACAATTACACAAAACTCTGATTTTACCTTCTCTAAAATCATTAATTGCTCTTTCTCTAACCTTTGGATTTGTCTTTGCATCTATGGACTGTGCAGGAATTCCTTCAATTCTTAACAACATCGACACAAGGCGTGCATCATTTACTGAAACACCAAAATATAAAATTTGAGCATCTTTATTATCCTTAACAATATTTACAATCCTATCTACAATTGTTATTTTTCTGTTGCTCTTATCTTTAGAATCTATAAATTTTTGCATTTCTTTTTCATAAACATTTTTCATGCTTTCATTATCAATTAACTGGTTGCCTTGCTTTATTTCTTGGTAATTAAACTGGAACTTACATTCTGTTTCCAGTTCCTCCCATTTTTCCTTAGCAAGGATCCTCTTTTTTTGAAGATAACGATAGAGCTGATCTGCATCATTACCATATTCGGACTTCTTTAGAGTATTTAAAGGATAAACCAGTTCATGAAAAATTTGTTGTAATGTTTGAGTGGGATTATCTTCTCCAGATCGAACGTTTTATTGGGGGTTATATGTTAAGATCACTTTTTGTATTACTATCATGCATGTTTTTTGCATCTTGTAATACCACAGGTAAACTATACGGAAAAACTCATAGCTCTTACGATAGTATAAGAGAAGTTGCAGCCACAAACAGTTTAAGCACTGCCCCCTCTGATGGGTTTATTGATAAATGTTTTACAAGCAGTCGAAGAGGTCGTAATAGAACAGTTGTTATGCTTGCCAATGCACGGACAGGAAATTTTCTTGGTTACATCAATCGGTATCCAACACAAGGCAATACAAAACACACAGCAGATGTATTTTGTCGAGATGATGAAGGAAGGACCGTACTAGATTATGCTATACTTCACAAAAATAGGAATGTACTTTACCATCTTGTTGATCATATTGATTACATAATTGAGGGTCATTTTAACACTGCTTATCTTCCTAATATTGCTTATAGTCCTAATTACGTGACTTATGACATAGTTCCGACACATACCAGAGATACGTTACATACCGGACGTGCTGCACCAATGGAAGATCTTAAAAACTTAATTAAAGATTTGATAGAAGAGCATCATGCTGTTGTACAACATAGTGTAGTACAACGTAGGTTATTATACGATATTATAGAAAAGTTAGAGACGATCTACTACGTGAAAATTGATCGATACGATCACTGGTTTGACAGTGGCTTAGTAAATGCTAGTCGTCGATTTTTAGAAAAACTAAGAGTAAAAAAAGATAAGAAAGAGGAAAAAGAGATAAGACGAAGAGCAGAAGTATTAAAAACGCTTAGGCATGGAGGGAAGAAAAAGGACAAAGGAAATAATTGAAGACCTTAGACAATCTGTTGGAGTGTACCTTGATAAGTTGCACAACTTTTTTAACAAATGCACCCTGGCTTCACTTTCGGCCTTTGGCCTAACTGTTCCGTCAGTGCACGTTTATTAAAAACGAAGGGCCTTAGACAGTTCTTTTATAGGCTACCTTGAACGTTGGGCAATGTTTTGTCGAATGCTTGCCTAGCTCCACTAAGACCTTCGGTCTAACCGTTCCGCTAGCAAGCATCCGTCAAAACAAAGACCTTAAAAAAAGCTGGCATCGTGCTACTCTCCCACAGTTAAAACTGCAGTACAATCGCCGCTGATGGGCTTAACTTCTGAATTCGGAAATGGGATCAGGTGTACCCCCATCGCTATAGAAACCAGCATACTAAAAACTTCCATACTTAATAAACACTCAATAATATATCTTCACCAAAACATTATGACCGCACAACATTCTTACTAAAACACTATCACTACAACACTACCACTTACACACTCTCAATGTTTTAACTTTTACATTTTAATTCTACATTTTAAATTTTACATTCTAACTTTACAACATCATAGCTTTGAAAACTCAATTTGACGGCCCTTCGCTAAAGTACAATAAACACAACTTTTTAAAAACCAAACAAAAGCTACAAATCACCAACACACAAAATGCCAATGACTAAACAACTTCTATTCAATAGGTAATAAAGCCTCACGACTTATTAGTACTGGTAAGCTGAATACATTACTGCACTTACACTTCCAGCCTATCAACCTCGTAGTCTCCGAGGAGTCTTCAGGGGGGTAAACCCCCAGGGAAAACTTATCTTTGGGTGTGCTTCCCACTTAGATGCTTTCAGCGGTTATCACTTCCGAACATAGCTACCCTGCACTGCCACTGGCGTGACAACAGGAACACCAGAGGTTCGTCCATCCCGGTCCTCTCGTACTAGGGACAGCTCCCATCAATTTTCCTACGCCCACAGAAGATAAGGACCAAACTGTCTCACGACGTTCTGAACCCAGCTCGCGTACCACTTTAATTGGCGAACAGCCAAACCCTTGGGACCTGCTTCAGCCCCAGGATGTGATGAGCCGACATCGAGGTGCCAAACCTCCCCGTCGATGTGAACTCTTGGGGGAGATCAGCCTGTTATCCCCGGAGTACCTTTTATCCGTTGAGCGATGGCCTTTCCACTCAGGACCACCGGATCACTTTGACCTGCTTTCGCACCTGCTCGACTTGTATGTCTCGCAGTCAAGCTCCCTTATGCCAATGCACTCTAAAGCCTGGTTTCCAATCAGGCCGAGGGAACCTTCGCACGCCTCCGTTACCTTTTAGGAGGCGACCGCCCCAGTCAAACTGCCCACCAGACAATGTCCCTCCCCCTGTACTCGGGGGCAAGGTTAGATTTCCAAAATAACAAGGGTGGTATTTCAAGGATGACTCCACTAAGACTAGCGTCCTAATATCACAGTCTCCCACCTATCCTACACAAATCACCTCAGAGATCACTGTCAAGTTACAGTAAAGGTTCACGGGGTCTTTCCGTCTTTCTGCGGGTACTCGGCATTTTCACCGAGATTTCAAATTCGCTGAGCATTTGGTTGAGACACCGGGGAAGTCGTTACGCCATTCGTGCAGGTCGGAACTTACCCGACAAGGAATTTCGCTACCTTAGGACCGTTATAGTTACGGCCGCCGTTTACCGGGGCTTCGATTTTCTGCTTTGCCCAAAAGGGCTGACAAATCCTCTTAACCTTCCGGCACCGGGCAGGCGTCAGGCTGTATACTTCTTTTTATCCAAATTAGCACAGCCCTGTGTTTTTGATAAACAGTCGCTACCCCCATTTCACTGCGACCACCTTGCGGTGGTACACCTTCTTCCGAAGTTACGGTGTCAAGTTGCCGAGTTCCTTAACCAAATTTAACTCAATCACCTTAGGATACTCACCCCACTCACCTGAGTCGGTTTGCGGTACGGACACCTTTTACCCCATAAGACATCGAAGCTTTTCTTGTAATCATGGAATTAACCACTTCCGAGAACTTAATCTCTCGCTTCACACCTCAGTGTTGCTGTGCGGATTTACCTACACAACCACCTAGGATGCTTACACCTGAATCCAATAACAGGCTGGTCTATCCTAATTAGTCCCTCCTATGTCAAAGGTAAAAGGCGGTAACGGAATATTAACCGTTTGTCCATCGACTACGCCACATGGCCTCGCCTTAGGATCCGACTAACTCTGGGTGGATAACCCTGGCCCAGAAACCCTTGAGTTTACGGTGTGGAGGTTTTTCACCTCCATCTCGCTACTTATGTCAGCATGATCACTTCTGGTTCGTCCAGCCATCCTCACAGATGACCTTCAGCCTAAACCAGAACGCTCCTCTACCATTTTCTATACCGTAAAACGGTTTAGAAAATCCGCAGCTTCGACAGTATGCTTAAGCCCCGTTGAATCTTCCGCGCAGAGCCGCTAGACTAGTGAGCTATTACGCTTTCTTTAAAGGATTGCTGCTTCTAAGCCAACCTCCTAGCTGTCCTAGCAGCTCCACAAACGTTTTCCACTTAGCATACATTTAGGGGCCTTAGCTGGCGGTCTGGGCTCTTTCCCTTTTGTCACAGGACCTTCTCACCCTGCGACTGACTCCCAATTTTGTTTTAGCGGCATTCGGAGTTTGGTTGGGTTTGGTAATTTATAAAAAACCCCTAGCCCATTCAGTGCTCTACCTCCGCTAAAAAATTAATTGAGGCTATACCTAAATATATTTCGAGGAGAACCAGCTATTACCCAGTTTGATTGGCCTTTCACCCCTAACCACAGCTCATCCAAGTAGTTTTCAACCTACACTGGTTCGGGCCTCCACACAGTTTTACCCGTGCTTCACCCTGGCCATGGTTAGCTCACCGGGTTTCGGGTCTATGTCCACAAACTAAAAACGCCCTATTCAGACTCGCTTTCGCTACGACTACACCTACACGGCTTAATCTTGCTTATGAACATAACTCGCTGACTCATTATGCAAAAGGTACGCAGTCACATGCCAAAAGGCATGCTCCTACTGCTTGTAAGCTTGCGGTTTCATGTTCTATTTCACTCCCCTTGCGGGGTTCTTTTCACCTTTCCCTCACGGTACTAGTTCACTATCGGTCTCTAAAGATATTTAGCCTTAGAAAGTGGTCTTCCTAGATTCCTAGGGGATTCCTCGTGCCCCCTAGTACTTGGGATACTTTCCACAAAGATCGAGCCTTTTAATCCACGGGGCTTTCACCCTCTATGGCTAACCTTTCCAGGTTATTGGACTAAGACAAGATTTTGTAACTTTGCAAGGCTCTGCAAGAAGCCTTGAGAAAAGTCCCACAACCCCCAATATACAACGGCTTGCACCTATCACATATACTGAGTTTGGGCTGTTCCCCGTTCGCTCGCCGCTACTAGGAGAATCTCGTTTGATTTCTGTTCCTGAGGGTACTGAGATGTTTCACTTCCCCTCGTGTGCTTTACCCTTCTTATGAATTCGAAAGGCAATGAGAACTTAAAAGTTCTCGGGTTTCCCCATTCGGAAATCTACAGGTCAAAGCGTGTGTGCCGCTACCTGAAGCTTATCGCAGCTTACCACGTCCTTCATCGCTCTTTAGAGCCAAGGTATCCTCCACAAGCCCTTAGTAGCTTTTTACCTAATAATGCTTGATTTATTTACCTCAGCAAAGAAACCATCAAATTGAATTTGATGTTTCAAAGCTAACAAAACGACAACACAATTAAGTTGTCGTTCATGTTATATAATAAATAAAAAAGTTAAAACTTTTTTTAATTCTATTTAATTCTTTCAGAGCACGGTCCATAAACCATTAAAGATCTCTAGGTTTATGGGCACAAGCTAGATGATTGACCTTAAGATAGGCAACCTTTATGGTTCGAGCCTAGGGCAAAAATCCCTGGGGAGGATATTTGGGTTTTCAGCTAATTTCAAGTAAATAATTTAAGGCCCTTCAATTTTATCGAACATTTGCTAGCGGAGTGGCAAGGCCGTCAGGCCTGAAACAAAGCTAGGCAAATGTTCGGTAAAATGTTGTGCAACGTTCAAGGTACATTCCGAAAGATTGTATTCATAGCAGAACGGTTAGACCAGAGGCCGAAAGTGAAGCCAGGGTGCATTTATTAAAAACGTTGTGCATCACTCAAGGTAGACTTCAACAGACTACCTAAGGCCTTTAAATTCAACTAGTGTAAGCTTTAGAAAATATTTCTCAGTAACTGTGATTGTGCAGAAAAATGGTGTATAAACCTCTAGCTGTATGATCTATATGATGGGGGTATTAATGCAAAGATTAGCATTTTTATTTTGCTTGTTGTTTACCTTAACTGCACAAGCAGAGGTTTTGGACTGTGCAACATCACTCAAAAAAGAGCCTTTAAGAATAAATCAAGAGGATGCAAACAAGCTAGGCGAAGCGATTTTTTATGGCGATGTAGAAAAGATAAGAAAACTTGCAAGGCCATTGCTTGGTGTAAAGAATCATGATTACAAATTCCGAAGTAGAAGTAATGGTATGTATAAATATGAGACTGGTGCACCTTCAGTAGTATCTGAGGACTTACTTATGTTTGCTACAGATCTTGCAATCCAAATTGACTACCCTAAAGGACCTATCAAAAGTTTACAGACTCTTGTAGAAATGGGTTTTAAGGTTGATCTAGATGATCTAGACGATGAAAAGAGAGGAAGTTGGGGTATAATTTGTGGTCGACTAGCTGACTATGCTGAGAGTGCCGTTATGGCCAGGCAGGAAGCACAACAAATCTACAGTGCACTACTTGATGCGGGGTTGAACGTTAATACTGCAATATACTTTTGGCAAGACCAAATACTTTTGGCAAGACAAAGTCAAAGATAGTTTTGAAAAACTAGGAGTGAGACAATTATCCTAGCCCTGAAAATATTTCTATCAACTATGACTGTACAAAAAAATAGTGTATATATCTCTACTATGTGACGGGGGTATTAATGCAAAGATTAGCATTTTTGTTTTGCTTGTTGTTTACCTTTGGTGCACAAGCAGGGATTTTTGACTGTGCAAGATCACTCAAAAAAGAGCCTTTTAGCCTAACTCAAAGGGATGTAGATGAGCTAAGCAAAGCAATTGTTTATGGTAATGTAAAGAAAATAAGAAAACTTGCAAGACCATTGCTTGGTGTAAAGAATCATGATTACAAATTCTCAAATGTTGACTTGCATATACTTGGTCATCCTTCGGTAGAATCAAGTGATATACTCGTATATGCTGCAAACCTTGCAATACAAATTGACTTCCCTGAAGGACCTATCAAAAGTTTACAAACTCTTGTAGAAATGGGTTTTAAAGTTGATGCGTCCGATGACAGCAAGAAAACAGCCTGGGGCACAATTGCCAGTGATCTAAGAGGATATGCTACAGGACCCTTTGCTATGACCAAACAACAGGAGGCACAAATTACTAGTGCTTTGTCTAATGCAGGGTTAGATGTGAATGCTGCAATACAAACCTACCGTACCCTAATAATGAAACAACTTAGAAAACCTAAGACAGCGGAAGGCCAATATCAACTCAATCTTAATATCGACTAAACGTGTAAATACTTGGCGTTCAAATACTTGATCAAGAGGAAGGTACCAAACCCAAATGCTAGTGTTACAAAAGGTCTTGATAAACTTTACATAGCTTAATCAAAAAGAATGTAAATATGGTACACTCCTCATACCTTGTCAAGAAGGTGTTACAGTATGAAAGCAAGTAATATACCAAGATTGGCCTTTTTATCGTACTGTGTATTTTTCAATATACAAAATGTACAGGCAGAGGTTTATAGCTGTGTAAGTGCATTAAGTCCTGTGGGTTTTAATCAAAAAACAGCAGATAAGCTGAGTGAAGCAATTATTGAAGGTGAAATAGAAACAGTAGCCAAACTTGCAAGTCATTTGCTTAACAAAAATGATCATGATCTTTTATTTACAAATAAGTATGGGTCAGAGTCGGAAAGAGACTTACTACTATTTGCCGCACTTGCCGCAACTAGCAACAAAAGTTATCGTGGTGATGCTGTCAACAGTCTAAAAACCCTTGTGGAAATGGGTTTTAGTATAGCAGCTAACGATATGATTGATCGAGAAAAGTGGGCTAATTTATACTGGTTTGGTATTGCTGGGTTTGAAGACATAACAAGAACGCAAGAACAAGTCTTAGGTGAATTGGTCAAAGCTGGATTAACTGCTGAAAAATTATATTGGGCTGATGGGGAATCTCCGGTTCATCAATCACTGCTGACGATAAATGATCAGGACCAATCAAGGCTTTTAGGCGATCAATATAAATTTAATATTATTGTCGATTCAGGGTTGATTACAGAGGATAATGTAGACTTGCCGTTCTACCCTAGAAATCAAAACTACGAGCGAAGAGGTGACAGATATCCTCATAACGTAAAGACCACTTTATTGCACTGGAATGCAGCATGGAGTGAAGAAAATGTTAGGATATTAATTGAAAAGGGTGCTAACCCAAATGTAACAGTTGATATTATAGATAAAGAAAATGTTTATGCACCCATGGGAAAAACTCCTTTAAAGGCTGCCCAAACGGCAGCAAATTATCTTGCTGTGATAGAACTGTTGAAAGCTGGAGCAAGTAGAGATGATTTTAATATAAATGCTCAGATTGGTGAATATCATACCCGTTCTTTACTTCATTGGGCAATAGATAAAGAGACTTTATTCAAAGCTAGTCAACACAATATAGAACCAGTAAAAAAACTAATTGGTTTTGGGGCATCCCCTCATATGTTGGATGAGTATGGTGAAAGTGCAGTAAGCACCATAGAAAAACAAATAGATATTTTGGATAATAGTATAGCCAGGTTAAAAGAAAGGTTAAAAAAGGAAGAAAAAAGAAAACCCGATGACATGAATGATTCAGTACAACATGAACGAACTATTTTAGATATACAGATGGACATATCGGTCAAAGGACATACTTTAGAAGAATACCAAAAGAGTTTAGCAATTATTAATTCGCTATGGCCAAAAGATTTTAAAAAGAATTTGGCGTACTAGGGGCGTGTATTGGGAACGTATGTATTGAAAACATGTGGTGCGTTTAAAATTTTCCTTTTTTGTTTTTCATTTACCTTTAATGTACAGGCAGGAATTTTTGACTGCTTAAGTTCGTTGAAGCTTCATGTAAAGGTGGATCAAGAAGCAGATCAAGAAACGGCAGATAAGCTAAGCAGAGCAATTGTTAAAGGCTATACTGAGGAAGTAAAAAATCTTGCGATACCATGGCTTAACCAAAAACATCATGATTATATATTCAGTTATTACAATGTAGGTGATTACAATATAGTATCATCAAATGATTTGCTAGAATTTGCCGCATTGGTCGCAGTACACAACAGCAGACGAGCCTCTATCATTAAAGATCCAAAGACTGTTTCAGAAACTAGACATGCAATTAATAGTTTGAAAGCTCTTGTGGAAATGGGCTTTGAGATTACTAACTTGAATGATGATGAAAAAAGATTTTGGGGGTATGTGATCTTACCCAGATTGATTCTTCGTGCAGTGCCTGGCAAAACACAGAATGACATGAGTGCAATGCAAAAACAAATTCTTACTATATTGGTTGCTGCTGGATTAACAGACGAAAAATTATATCTTAATGATAACAAATCTATAGCTAATGAAATACTTATGTCAGAATCCATTAACCCTAACAACCTTGAAGCCATTTTTGATTCAGGACTTATCACACAGAGAGATAAAACAATTAATAAGTTAAATATATAATATTTTCTATTTTATAAAATTCAAGACATAAGTGGTGTAAATTATAGTATATTCCCAGGTAATGAAGCATGCTGTTAAAACTTTAATACTTTCATTTTTTCTTATTACCTTGAATGCACAAGCAGATATATCTGGATGTTTGGATGCATTGGAAAAATCTGTATATCTGAATCAAACAGCGGCAGATAGACTTAGTAATGCAATTATGAGAGCTGACATCAAGCAGGTAAAAGCACTTGCAAAACCATGGCTTAACATAAAGAATCATGAATATACATTTGGTAGCGATGGAGGTTTTTTGAAAACAAACGATATACTTTTATTTGCTGCAATTGTTGCAGCAAACGAGTGGTATAGTCACAACACTATTAACAGTCTAAAAACTCTTGTAGAGATGGGTTTTAAAATTTCTACCACAAAATTAAGTAATAAAAAAGAATGGGGTTACTTTTTTCAATCCTACCTAAGTGGTGATGAACGTGATGAAATACAAGAACAAACTTTTGTTATACTCCTAGATGCTGGATTAACTGCTGAAAAATTATATTTGGAGGAGTACCAATCTCCAGTTCATCAATCGCTATTGACATCAGATCAAGATAAATTTGAAACTATTTTTAACTCAGGCCTAATTACACAAAACAACATAAACCTACAGTTTAAACTTGATACTGACCGAAATGCCAGAACCACCCTGTTGCAATGGCATTCTTTACAAGGAAACAAAGCAATGGTTAAGCTATTAATCAAAAAAGGAGCTGTGCCAAAATTTGTTATGGATAAAAGTAGTAGAGATGCTGTTACGAACAAAACTCTATTTGAAACAACTCCATCTGAAATACAACAGGAATTGAATTTAGCATTAGGCAAGTAAGGTAAGCTATGAAGCAAGTAGTGAAATATTTATTGAACACTAAAATATTGGTCTACCTATTCTGCATATTTTTAAGTACAATAGCACAGGCAAAAACCAACTGCTCGGATGCATTGAAAAAGCCTGTGGAACTGGATCAAGAAGCGGCAAATACACTGAGCAAAGCAATAATTGAGGGCGACACAGGAAAAATACAAAATCTTGCAAAGCCATGGCTTAATAAAAAAGATCATGGTTACCAATTTAGTAGTAATGTTATTGACAGTTACAATATTAACGCAAAATCAAACGATATACTTGTCTTTACTGCACTTGTAGCATTTCACGCAAATCAGATTGGCGATCATGCTATTAGAAGTTTAAAGACACTTATAGAAATGGGCTTTAATTTCTCTACCATAGATGATGGTGATGAGCCAGAGCCTTTAGGGCATTTGATCTTGTTGATCCGGTTCAATTTAGATGTTTATGAAGATTTTATGAGTATTAACAAAAGGGGTAAACAGATTATTGATATTTTAGTCAATGCTGGGTTAACCGCTAAAAAGTTGCCTCTTAACAATGGGAGATGGAATCCAATAGAGATAGAAAACATAATTTCACTTCTTGAAAAAAGTACTAATTACGACGCAAAAGATAATACCAGAGATGGAGAAGATACAGAAGTTGATATATGGTAGTATATCATGAACACCGTGCAAAGAGACCTATAATAAAATCTATTGAAGTTCACCTTGATAAGTTGCTTTGACGTTTTTAATAAACACACGTTAGCTCCACTTTTACCTTCGGTCTGGCTATTCGCTACATGTGCTTACTAAAAAACGAAGGACTTAACGTTGGGCAACATTCTATTAAAGGTCTCAATATTACTTGACAACTTGACTTTAGGGGGGGGGGGGGTAGGATAAACTTAAAGCTCAAACTAGCTTTTTTTACTAGGGGGGAGAAGTGAAAAATCAATACCTTGTAATATTTGTAACAAATATATTCTTAATAGCCTGCACAACTACACCAAAGTCCAATAACTACAGCCATACAGAAACAGGAAGATGGATCGCAAGTGCAGAAGAAAAAGCCAGTGCGAAGAAAAGTGCAATAATGTTTTTAACAGACCAAGTAGTTTCTCAATGTCAAGCTATAGATGAAATCTTAAAACAAGTAGAAGAGCAACAAAGAAGACAAGAAGAAGTTCAAGTATCATTAGAAGATCTTAAACAGGCAATGCTAACTACAGATGCCAAAGGAAATGTTTCTTTAAGAAATCCAAATTGTAAAGATAAGATTTTTGCTCTGGCACAAGTTGTATGTGATGGTACAGATGATAGTGATTCATTATGTGAAGCTGTTAGACTAAGACGACAAATGGACAGTGCTATGTTACAACTTCAAACTGCTGATAGTGCAACTGTTCAAAGAACTATAACGGAACTAACAAGTAAAATTGAAGAACAAGAACAACTGTATGAATTATCAATAAAAGATGATGAAGCTTCCAAAAGCATTGACACAAGAATAGGAGTTGGTGCAGCTCTAACAGCTTTAGGTGCATCAGCACTAGCTATTAATTCTTTTTTACGAAGTGCAGCAGGTTATACTTTTAGATTTCAAACTTGGAAGCGTATGGCAAAGAAGAGTCCAGTTTACGTCAGTAGAGCCGCAGGTCTACGGTATGCAGCTAGTGCTCTTGTCCCTCTTATAGGAACTGGTGCACTTTATGCATTAGGTGCTCTCTTAGTAGTCGAAGCTGGAATATTACTATACAGTGCAGTCAGAGCATTTAACAGTTGTGACAATACTAATATAGAAAGATGTAGACGCAGATACTTTGCTCAAACCCACAATAATGTATGGACTGGTATATTACAAACCCCTGCTGCAATAATAACAGGTTTGATATCTGTCTTTAAAAGAGATTGACCGCCCATACCAAAATTCATGAGTGAATAAAATACACTTTTTTCATAAAAATTACACTAAGTAGAGTTGTAGCTAAACTATGGTGATTATGTGCCAAGATTATTTGGTTTAAAAAACTTTTATTTGAAAAATTTTTACTCAATAAATTTAAAAGGATTTATTGGTTAGGTTATGGTATACCACCTGGGGTAGGAGCAGTATCATGAACAAGAATTATATCGTAAAAATCTTAACACTTTCATTTGTATTTACTTTGAATGCACGAGCTGAAATATCTGGTTGTCTGGATGCATTGGAAATGTACAAAGAAGCAGCAAGTAAACTTAACCAAGTTAGAATTACTGATTTAAACGATGTTGAAGAAATAAAAAGACTCACTGAGTTGATTCAACAAGAGATCGAAGCAGAGACAGCGGCTATCTTACAAGAAATTGAACTTTCCCACCACGAACCAGAACTCATAGGGCAACATGAAAAACTTGTCGAACAACGGCAAAGGCTTATTGTTCAAAGAGAAATGTTTATTTTGAAACGCAGAGAACTTATCAAACAACAAAAAAATTGGAACCAGCTGACTAATCCTACACCTATCGGAATACAAACACTAGCAGTTGGAAAACAAGTATTAAAAAAACAGCAAGAATTAATAGATCAACAGATAAAACTTATAAGCAAACACATACAACTTGCTAGACAACCTGGAATTATGGATCAATTGCGTGGTGGATATAATGGGCTTATCAATCGGCGTATGGGATTAATTCAGCAGCGTATAGGGCTATTGACTCGACAGATAATAGAACTCATCAAGTTAAAGTCGAAGTTTATAGTGATACAACAAGAAGAACTTACCAAGCAGCAGTCAGCACTGCTCGCCACGCAGAATGCTCGGCTTAGTGAACAAAAGGAAAATCCCAAACAGAAGAACGCAGAAAACACTAGTCCTACCAAAGTTGCAGATGACGAAGTGGTGGATGCAGCAGATGAAGATGTTATGTATGATGAAGCAGTAGATGTAGAAGATATAGAACCTAAGGAACGAGAACGTAACTGGTGACTTAAGAACCTAGAAAGGCTTGCCTGACAATGAAACGTACCATTACAAACATTATTAAAAAAGCTTTGGTGTTTTTAGTTACATTTGCTTTTAGTGCACAGGCAAGTACTTATGAATGTTTGAATGCGTTGGAGCCTGATGAAAGAGCAGCAAATGAAGTGGTGGATGAAGATGGAACGGCTACTGTAAGTGGTGAAGAGGAAGTAGTTAATAAGCCAGCCTCAACTTCAGAAGACATTGAGAGTCAGTTGGATGAAGGTGTAGATGATGAGTATGATGAATATGTTGAAGATGCAAAATCTAAAGTATTGGGTTGGGAACTACCAGCAGTTGTGTTACTTATGTTCATTGGGTTGTGGTTAAAAATCAACAACTTCTTCAATGATCAAGATAAAGATGTGGAACCAAACAAGTTGTCCGACACTGATCAAGACACTGGGTCAGAAGATGAAGAACTTTCAGACATGCCCAAAAATTTATTTCATCATACACCTTAGTATTGCTTGCATCCTTAAGCACTCGATCAGTTTACAGCCTTGCTCTTATGCATTTTGAACCTAGGAGATAGCGTCCTTATCTGAATGCTTTTATGAGCAAATCTTTTTTATTTTTACTGTCGTATAGCATAGCCCAGAGTTGCTGAGAGATCTCAATGCCAGCTGACGTATTTTGCTGTAATGATATAATTTTCACACACCATTGTATGTTTGTGCCCAGCTAGTCACAACAAATCAGAGAATTATTAATCAGTTTATTGCTTTACAAAAAGAGCTTTTTCAATAGTTTGCATTACTGTTTTTTAGAGGGTAGTCACATACTAAAGAGAATTTTTGAAAAGCTGGGTATCCCTGAAAACTACGTGAGAATCCTAGGACTGATGACCAACACTAAAAATTAGCATTATGGTCTTTTTCTATTTTTAATTCTCTTGTCATATCCACCAGTTGCATACCAAATTGCACCACCAACAATCGCCGTTGCTGCTACTGCTACTGCTGAGAGTGCTACTACTCCTGCTACTCCTGCTACTGTTCCTGCTGCTGCTGCTACTTTTGCTCCTGTTACTGCTGATCCTGCCTTAACTATTAGTGCTAGTCCTGCCAGTGTTATACCAGCAGCTGGTAGAGATGCCACCATTGATTCTAGTGTTAGTGGCGGTTGTTCTTCTATACGCTTTCTACCCATTTCCCTTTCCCTATCTACTCCTGCTACTGTTCCTGCTACTGCTGCTAACGTTTTTTTCAGGGGTGCAAGAGGACCTCCTACTATATTAATATAAAATTCACTAACTTTATCTGCCAACTGACTAGGATCGATAGACTCTATAGAAGCTCCTGCAAATTCCTCGAACTCTTGTATAATAGTTTCCCCTTTTAGTTTATCGAGCTGATACAAAGCTTCACAAGCTTGGCTATACTCTCTGTAAAAACATATAGTTTCTCTAAGATCACCTATACGACTTAAACAATCGCTATCAGAAGATAATTCCAACATAAGCCTCTGGTGCAAGGTTCTACCCTGACTGTCTGTTTCTTGCAGCATATTCATAACGTATTCTGCGTTGTAACGGTTAATATGTTCATCACGATCAGGAGTACCCCTCCACGATGGGATCCTAGACTGAATACTAGCCAGAACAGGGCAAGCTTGCGTTGCCAGAAAAGCACTAGAATTTACAGCCATAGCTGCGGCACTAGCACTTGCAATCTTCCTACTACCAGCAGTAGATACAACCTCTGTAGGTTTGTTACTAACAGTATTACACGATACAAAGAACAAACATGAAAACAATATACAAGATGACTTGTATAAACCTAGTTTTAGTAAATTACTTAAAAACATTCCTTACCCCCTTGTAAAGACTTAAATAGCAAAACAAAAGCTGCTCAAAAAGTATGCTACCCCCCCCCCCCCCCAATTTTTGTCAAACTCTTTGTTTTTTACAAGCGGCTAAGACTGATACATTGAGTGTATTACTAGTACAGACAAAGGTTCTGTTAAAGGGAATCTAGAAGCACTCAAATAAATGAGAACAAAAGGACAACTGAACCTGAGGATATAACGAAACAAATCAGAGAAATGCTGAGTTCTCTTAAAGAAAGCACGAGGTTATTCAAGCAAAATATTTCTAAGATCCGTTCTTTGGCTTAGACTTTATTCTGTTGACATCTTTTTCAGAAAGTCCTGTGTAACTAGAGATGGTTTTAGCATCCAAACCCTTACCTAGCATCTTTAACACAATTTCATGCTTACCTTCCTTAAAACCTTCTTCTCTACCTTCCTCTCTACCTTCCTCTCTACCTTTCTCAATACCCTTCTCAATGCCTTGCTGTAAACCTTCCTTCATTCCTTTCTTATGGCCTTCCTCTGTAAAAGCTGTAAAATGATATGTCATAAACCTACTCCTCTTATCTTTAATTACTTCCCTTTCTAATCTCTCAATAACTGATTTATCCCGGTACCTAACATCATTATCACCAACATACTGCAACAACTCCCTAACTAATGAATCATCTAAATTATTAGCATAAGAATTAATCAAATGCAATAACTCCTTATATGTCTCATCGTCCATACACTTTATGTTCTTAAAAACAAAACCAAACAACTTAGCATCTGCACTATCTAACTTTTTCAATACATCAACTTTTCTAAGGTTTAATAACAAACAGGTAAAATCTATAAAATTAGCACCAAATGCCTCAGTAACTTGCTTAGGAACCTTTTTTAAAATCAAATCCTGAAACCTTACAACAGGATCAGATATACTATCACCATGATACACAACTAAAACAATAGGAATAACACCAAGCTTTATACACTCAGAACTATTATAGATAAATGACTTATACTTTAAAAGTGACCTTAACATCAAAGGATCATCAAAAGACTTATGCTCTAAAACCACAAATATATCTATCACCACATCGCCTGATTTTAACTTCATAGACAGAAGTATATCAGGTCTACTAGTCTTTAGCTCTTCATCTACAAGGTCTGTAGACAATGGCTGTATACTATCCAAATCTATAAGCTTAAGCTGTTCTTTATTTAAAGAAGCCTTTATAATTTCTTTTAAAATATGCCTTCTGTCAGCAACACTTCTTTTAAAAGCAGCGTCGTGAATGTGATGTTTTTTGCTCTTTTTGCTTTTCTTATTTTTTAATTTATTATTCCTAAGTTTGGAATTATCACAATTAGAATCAGCTTTATTTTGTTTATTTGTCATTTTACACGCTCCTTAGCATTTATCTTGTTATCTACAAATATGTAAGCAAAAATCATGCCATAGTTTTAAGTGCGGTTTAATGCAGTTTAAGGATCCAAATTTCCAAAAATTGAAATAATTTGTTCAAGATTCCAAATTGGATTTTTGTGGTTATGACTTCTGATTAAAAGGCAAATTTTGGTATACCTAAATAGACCGCCTGAAAGAGTGAGGTAATTTTGCACAAAATTACCTGACAGTTCGCAAGTCGGACTACTGTCGCCTTAAAATAGGCCTTTTTATGCATTGTTATACAACATAACTAGCTGATATTATTAGGTTTTACTACTGTCCTCATCTCGGGGTACTGTCGGATTTTGTGAGTTCGTCAATTATAGGTCTAATTATTTGATATTACTAATTTTTTATAAATTTCCAACGTCGTTCGTCGTTGAATTTTTGTGGTTGTGACTTCTGATTAAAAGGCAAATTTGTGTACATCTCGAACAGACAGCCTACGACCTTACTGCTGGCCTACAGCCAATCAGAAGTGTTCGATGTTAAGTCCGGTGTTTGATGTTAAGTTTGCTGTGGGTCAGTTAGTTCAACTAATTCTATCTCTTTAAAATTTGATTTTTCTGTATTTACTTTTGGGCACAGGTAGACAGCTATTAAAACTTTACTCCTAAGCCCATCTTCTGAAAATTTTGTATTGTTTTTTACTATATCTTTCATAAATTCTTCATCTTTTGCTAGATCAGTTATTTTATAAGAAATGTTTTCGTAATATTCAAGCTGTTCGTGCTTAGGATAATGAGGGTCTTTCTTCCACAACACAAAATCCAAGTGGATAGTATCTTTTTTAACCAGCATACAAAAACGTCTTGGGGCAAGTTTTTTATTCCAGTCTATATAATGAACTTTTGGTATATTTTTAATGTTTGAAAAGGCGTACAAATTATCGTTGGTCAAAATGATGTACGATTTATCTTTTCCTTTCCATTTGGAAAATATATCTTCTTTATCAAAGTCATTTCTATTCAATTTTCTATATTGAAATTTATTATTTCTCATATGTTCATACAGTTGGTTAAATATCACATGATTTTCATATTGAACCATACCTCGTCCAATATCTTGGCTAATCATTTTAGTAGAGATATTGTATGAAGGATCATCTATAAACCATTCTTTAGGGTAAACTTGCCTCATACCCAACCTGCTTTTTTCCATCTTTTTTGAGAAAAAGTTTTCTGCTTTTTGTGTTTCACAACTTTGTGCACAATACTTTGATATTCTCTCTACATCTTCATAAGATTTATGTAGATCATTTATAAACTCCTTAATCCTAACTTTTGATAAGCTGGTTTTTATGATTTTTTCTTTTTCTATATTATCACACAGTTTTATTATCTCGCTTACGATACCTTTATGTACATTATCTTTCTCATCTACCTTTTCTAATAAAGATTTAAAAAGTGGCTTTAATGTGTAATACTTGTGGATTTCACTTTTTACTTGTTCTAGCACTTGCTCTAGAAACTTTTGATTATGCTCTATATATTTTCTAAGAAAAATTGAATAAAGTTCCGCAGGACTATTATTTCCTATCATAGAATATGACGAAACTCCATGTCTGTTTGGTTCCGGCATGAATGATCTAAGTTGGTATAAAGGATTAAATTCTGGTAGACTATGATGGAATAGCTCGTGTAAGTTTTCCATCAATTGGTCACTGTGTATTCTTTTAATAAAATTAGTAATTTCTGATTCATATCCGTTTGAATTTTTGTCCCTTTCCAATAGTATTGCTGCTAAAAATATAAGGGTTTTTTGTAGATACGATTTAAGCTCTGGTGTTATATTATGTAATTTGTCTTCTTTTAGATCATCTGACAAATTACCAAGTAATGATGCTGCAAAATCAAACCTATCAAACTTATTAGTATTTTTAGGATTTCCCATATTTTCTTTCACAAATTTATTTAGTACTTTGATATAGCTGGTGAAGAAATTCTCTGTAGGCTCACCAAAATTTATAACAGAAGTTATTCTCCATTCAAACTTTTTTAAATCGCTCTCATTACCGTTACAGCTTTTAAAAATATTAGCTTCAAAACAATCAATGATTAAATCAAACATCGTCTCCATGTACTGGTTATTTTTAGAATCAGTACATGTTTCAAATAATCTTATACAAAATTTAAATAATTCATCTTTTAAAAATTTATGTTGCCTAAACTCAGTTGTAGGTTTAACAACTTTTTTTATGCTGAACACTAAATCACTCAGTTCTATATCCATGGGTTTTGATTCTTTAATTTCGTCTAAGATATATATGGTCCGTTCTAATTCTTCTCTAAATTGAGGGAAATTATTTTGTTTTACAAGATAAAGAATGTTTGGCTCTAAATCTTTTATATATTTTTTAAAAGCTTTAACTGTTTCCCCAGCCTTATCGGGTGGTTTTTCAATTGATTTTGCTAAATATCTCAGTGCTACATCAAATAAATTTTCTGTTACTAAATTATTTAATAGTCGAGATATATAAATTAGTTCCCACAGCAACACAAATGCTACTAATGCTCGATAAGATGGGTATTGACTACTCAGACCAATGGCTATCAGAAAAGCAATCCCAATTATTTTATGATGTAGATTTTGGTCTTTAATATGTGCTCGAACTAAAAAAGAGGATTTTCTGTATAACCCGTATATGGCTATTATAGGTGCTATGTATAAAGTAGCGGTTACCGCATATATAGTATTAAACATACCATCAAAACTTATAAAGTTCAGGCCATATACCAACCCTTCACAAACTCTAACAGCTATCAACAGTAGTAGGAGTAATAGGAGTACTCTCACTGTCACGGGTTGCGATACAAAAAAGTTTTTAATTTCTTTTAGTATGTTTTTCATCGTGTTCTTTATAGAATCTAACATAATATCCTTACAAAATCTTTCGATAACTCACTTAAAACGGTGAGCAACATTTTTATCAAAGCTAGCTGAAATTAAAGCCACAATTCCACTACATTAGCAAAAAATTTGTAACCGCAAATAACTATATTTAAATGTTGAGTTGATCACACAAATTATTTTTATATTCTATTTCTGAAATCCTTCACGCTTTTAAATTCATTTAAACTACGACATTTTTCTTCCAGTCGTTGTATATCTGAAAAATTCAAGCTTTTTGCATAATCTAAGATTGCATCAAAGGTAATTACATTTAATTTTCCAGCTAACTGAGTAGCATTGAACTGCTTAAGCCTTCTCAAATCTGTTTTAGATAAACTACGTCTTCGACCAATGACTATAAGTGCTGTCTGTTCACCTACTAAATCACCGTGAAAATCTCCAGCACGCCCTCCATGATCATACATCCAAATCCACCAGTTATTAATTTGTGAAATAGCTTTGTTTAATTGTTTGCTAGGTAAACCTTCCTTTGTAAATAACTTATCAGTGCTCTTTTTTATTTCAACAAAAGTCCAACATTCATAATTGCCCCAACCAACCATAGCGAAATCTGCCTTAAAATCAGATCCAAAAGAAGGTTTTGAAAAAACCTTCTTCACTCCATAGCCAAACTCTGCCAACAGATAAGAATGTTTATATAGGAATTGATGAAGAGCTTCCTCTCTGGCAGCTGCCTCTAATAGTTTTTCCAATTCAGATGCAATTTTATTCATTGTCTTAAAAAATGTTCTAGGTTTTACACTGGCATTGACCAAACAAAGAATCAATGGTGGGCCTGACAAGATTTGAACTTGTGACCCCACGCTTATCAAGCGTGTGCTCTAACCAACTGAGCTACAGGCCCAATCTCTAATACAGCACCTCGCTCCAGAAAAACTAAATAGCTTGAAAGCTCCAAGAAAGAAATGCCATTGCTATATGATCAAAAGACCATACAGATTGACCATAGTATAAGCTTAAGACCATAAAAGTCAAAAGCCAGGTTCTCCTTAAAAAGGAGGTGATCCAGCCGCAGGTTCCCCTACAGCTACCTTGTTACGACTTCACCCCAATCACTAGTGTTACCTTGGGCGTCTGCCTCCCAAAAGGGTTAGCATAAACGACGTCTGGTCCCACCAGCTTTCATGGTGTGACGGGCGGTGTGTACAAGGCCCGGGAACGTATTCACCGCATCATGCTGTTATGCGATTACTAGCGATTCCTGCTTCATGGAGTCGAGTTGCAGACTCCAATCCGAACTTAGATCGGTTTTTTGGGATTAGCATGATCTTGCGATTTAGCAAGCCCTTTGTACCGACCATTGTAGCACGTGTGTAGCCCTAGACATAAAGGCCATGAGGACTTGACGTCATCCCCACCTTCCTCCGACTTAACGTCGGCAGTCCCTTTTGAGTGCCCAACTAAATGCTGGCAACTAAAGGCAAGGGTTGCGCTCGTTGCGGGACTTAACCCAACATCTCACGACACGAGCTGACGACAGCCATGCAGCACCTATCACCAACGTCCCGAAGGAAAACCATATCTCTACAGCAGTCGTTGGGATGTTAAGCCTAGGTAAGGTTCTTCGCGTTGCATCGAATTAAACCACATGCTCCACCGCTTGTGCGGGCCCCCGTCAATTTCTTTGAGTTTTAATCTTGCGACCGTACTCCCCAGGCGGAACACTTAACGCATTAGCTACGGCACTGAAGGGGTCAATACCTCCAACACCAAGTGTTCATCGTTTACGGCGTGGACTACCAGGGTATCTAATCCTGTTTGCTCCCCACGCTTTCGGATCTCAGTGTCAGCAATTCGCCAGGTAGCCGCCTTCGCCACCGATATTCCTCCTGATATCTACGTATTTCACCACTACATCAGGAATTCTGCTACCCCCTCAAACACTCAAGATGAACAGTATCAAATGCAATTCCGGAGTTAAGCTCTGGGATTTCACATCTGACTTGAACATCCACCTACATCCGCTTTATGCCCAGTAATTCCGAACAACGCTAGGACCCCTCGTCTTACCGCGGCTGCTGGCACGAAGTTGGCCGGTCCTTTCTGATGCGATACCGTCATAATCGTCTCGCACAACAGTGTTTTACGACCCTAAGGCCTTCATCACACACGCGACGTCGCTGGTTCAGGGTTTCCCCCATTGACCAATATTCCCTACTGCTGCCTTCCGTAGAAGTCTGGACCGTGTCTCAGTTCCAGTGTGGCTGCTCATCCTCTCAGACCAGCTACCGATCATCGCCATGGTAGGCCTTTACCCCACCATCAAGCTAATCGGACGCAGACTCATCCTTCAGCGATAAATCTTTGACCCCTGTGCTATTTGCACTGTGGTCTTATGAGGTATTAGCTCACCTTTCGATAAGTTATCCCTCACTGAAGGGCAGATTATCCACGTGTTACTCACCCGTTCGCCACTCTTACTTTACCCGAAGGTATTTCTTCGTTCGACTTGCATGTATTAGGCACGCCGCCAGCGTTCGTTCTGAGCCAGAATCAAACTCTTCAATTAAAAAAGTTTAAACCTTGCTCTAAGGCATCAAGTAATTAAACCTGACGCCTAAGTTCTGGCTAAAAAATAAAAATAAAATTGACAGTTCTTTCTTAAAAACTATTACAAGCTATTTAGATTTTGCAGAGCGAAGTCCAACAAAACGGCTGAAGCTTGAAGCCCTATGCACCCGAAGTTTATGGATGCAGCCGCTTTTAGGGGACCTTTTCGTCGACCAACGGCAAACCTACATCTCTAACCTTGCAAGGTCAATAGTATTTTTTACCTTCATCTGAATTTATAAAGCCAAACATACGGGGTCAAACAAACCCAGTAAGAGCTTTGGTGTGAGCAAATGGTAAACAGCTTGGATTGACAAGAGGAGAGGTAGTATCATCACGTGTAAACAACAAGGGGTCACCATGAAGAAATATCTCACTATAATATTTGTATTTGTTTTAGGCATGTTCTTAGCATCTTGCACAACATCGTCTAAATTTGAACAATCAAACACCAGACAGGTGGCAAGTTCAGAAGGAAATGAAGATTCTGCTGCTGCATGTTTTCAAATACATGACGCCATAGGTAGCATCATAAGACTACGAGAATATCCTCCTCTATCAGAGGCACATCTTAGACGAATTATGCCACTGTCAAATTCACTAAGTACAAACGATTTGTTTTTTTGTATGCTCATACTGAAATATTTGGCGGATAGCCATAGAAGGTAGCCTCCTTATACTCTAGCCATAGTTTTCAGCATTTTGTGCAACTACCCCTGATGCTGTAATTGGGTTGACTTTTTTATCCATCGCCCGTATAACTTTGTCACCTGGGGCCGTTGTACTAAAGTAGTTGTGTTAAAGCAATCACGCCACAGAAATTCTGCTAGGGAATTTGGATAGGGGGATAAGTCCAAAGATGATTAATAAACCGTCAGGTTTTACAGCATTTCTAACTCTGTCAGGGTTGAGTTGTCTGTCTGTTGCAGAATCCAAAGTTGATTTTAGTAAAGACAAAATAGATTTGGAAAACGCTGCAAATGTGAACCTTTATTTAGTACTTATAGCATTGTTGTTGTCTATGAATTTCCCTGGTTTTAGCTTTGCAAAAAGCACAGAACACAATTTCGAAAAAGTTTTACATTTTGAAGAATGTAGCAAAGGATCACACGATGCTGTAGTGGATATTGAATTAAATAGCAAAGAGGTTGATGGATTAAAAAATATAGCTGATATGAATAGTAATAAACCTTTGACTATGTTCATACATGAGAGCATTCACAACCACAGGCTTGGAGCATATTTTAAGCAGGTAATACACAAGGCAAATGAGATTTGGAGTAATAGTGTAGGGCAAGAAGTTTTTGTCATACATGACTTCTTCGATGAATCTATTGTTGAAAAGCAATCAACTCCGCTGATGTCGTATCTTTACAGAACTGCCGGAAATTCACTCGTTCGACATTTTAGAAAGTATGTCATGCAACCTAAGTCTGAAGCAGCGGAGGATTTTGTATATGAACCTGAGCATGAAGAACCTAGGTTTGATGGAGTATCGATGATTTATTATGGGTTTGATCCTAGAACAGGGCCGTGGTTTCCAAGAGGTTTTACAGGGGCAGCGTTTCCTGCTTATGATTTAAATTGGCGTTCTTTGATTTTTAATTCTAAGTTAAGCAAACGAATCATTGAGTCTGATATACTGATGAATGGTCGTTATATAGAGGATAATACAAACTGGCTGTGTGGCTCGTTGGCGAGCTATCTTAGGCCTGAGTATCTCAAAAATTATATGGCTGATTTAAAGGCGTATAATGACAAATGCACAATGATAAAATTTATGGTTGTGATGCTGCATGAGATGGGACACGCTCTGATGCTTAAACATAGTGATCTTAGTAAGAGCGTTATGAACGCAGAATTGACCAACATTATTCCTCTTGTTACGGCATACGACACAGGTAAGCTCAATCAAGTAGACATCGATGCATTCCATGACGTAAATAGATAACCACATTTTAGAAGTGCAAAAAAGTCCGGGCGTCCCTTAGAACTGTGCAAGAATCTAGTTTTCTTCAGTAAACCTTAAGCGGTAGGAAGAATAAGTAGAAGCATCTTCGATAGTGTATTGTAAAGCTTCGGATGAATTAGCCACAGAATCACCTATACGAATACGATACGATCCTGGCAGTTGACTTTGACAAAAACCAAAGACTGTGTTCGCTATTTTGCCCTGATTTATGAAAGGATCGTTTTCGCATATTTCAGACTTGGTTAAACTTTCATTGGAACTAAATAAAGGAAGATGCCCTAAAACATTACTAGGTGACGCCATCATACCACAAGCAGACTGTCTGGTAAACATGTAGAAGTCATAGAAGACCTGTCTGGTAAACTAGATTTAATTATGAAAAAATTGAATGTGGAAAAAGGGGTTTCTAGTGGAGTAGACGAGCCGATTGAAAATCGTAAATAATATTTTTACTTATAACCCTCATAGCAGAAACTTATTATAAATGCAGCGTCTAAAAAAGGGTCGGCCCCACAGGCTCCAATTATCGACTAGTAGCGTGTATCCATGTTAAGCAGCAACTGATAACACGTGAGAATCTAGGACTGATGACCGACACTAAAAATTAACATTATTCTCTTCTTGGTCTTCTTCTATTTTTAATTCTCTTGTCATATCCACCAGTTGCATACCAAATTGCACCACCAACAGCCAGGATCACTACTGCTGCTCCGAATACTGCTGCTGCCCCTGCTGCTACTCCTGCCCCTGTCGCTGCTGCTGCCCCTGTCGCTGCTGCTGCCCCTGTCGTTGCTGCTGGCCCTGCTGCTGCATTTGCTACTGCAGCCACCCCAACTGCTGTTAGTCCATATGGAATTATCACCCCAACTGCTGCTAGTCCCATCAAAATAGGTCCTGCCTTTCTGTCTTCTTTTATAAAAGCCTTTTTGAACTCATTGAGCAACCCATGTCTCATAAACTCATCAATTTTTCCTGCTAACTGACTAGGATCAATAGATTCTATAGAAGCTCCTGCAAATTGTTCAAACTCTTGTATAATAGTTTCCCCGTCCAGCTTGTCGATCTCATATAAAGCTTCGCAAGCTTGGCTATACTCTCTGTAAAAACATATGTTTTCTCTAAGATCACCTATACGACTTAAACAATCGCTATCAGAAGATAATTCCAACATAAGCCTCTGGTGCAAGGTTCTACCCTGACTGTCTGTCTCTTTTAGCATATTCATAACATATTCAGCGTTGTAGCGGTTAATATGTTCATCACGATCAGGAGTACCCCTCCATGATGGGATCCTAGACTGAATACTAGCCATCACAGGACAAGCTTGCATTGCTAAAAATGCACTAGAATTTACAGCCATAGCAGCAGCACTAGCACTTGCAATCTTTCTACTACCAGCAGTAGATACAACCTCTGTAGGCTTACTACTAACAGTATTACACGATACAAAGAACAAACATGAAAACAATATACAAGATGACTTGTATAAACCTAGTTTTAGTAAATTACTTAAAAACATTCCTTACCCCCTTGTAAAGACTTAAAGTAGCAAAAAAAGCTGCTCAAAAAGTATGCTACCCCCCCCCCCCCCATTTTTGTCAAACTCTTTGTTTTCTAGCATGCCCAATCTACACAATACATAGAACACCTAAAACTTTTACTTGAAAAAGGTGCTGTAGGAGTTGATGAAACAATTGGACCTGTTGGTTCGTTTATCACACCAATACGAGCCGCTTCAGCACATAAGAACTATCCAGGTTTAATAGAGTTATTAAAAAAAGTTGATAGCTTTAACTGGCATGCCTTTAACGTTGAAGATCCGGAGCTAGCCGAATACTTAGGTAGAAATCCGGAAGCAGCAGAGATGTTTTATAGTAAGTGGGAGCCTAGTGATAATCCTCCTACTCTTATGAATATCCTCAGAGGGTTGTAATAGAGAAGACAGAATAAATACTAGCGACCTCTAAGCGATAACCCCTTTAATATTAGACTTGTAAAGTGTATATGATCAGGCACACTGGAAGACTTTAAATGTTTATCAGTTTGTAAGATTACGCTGTGCATAGCTTCTAGATTTTGCATACTCCACATATCACTATCCTTCACGTACTGCCCCACAAAATAGTGTGGTACACCTACCATGCTGGATATTTTTTTAACACCAACATCTCCTACCTTCTTTACGATCAAAAGTATCCTAAAGTGCCTCGCTATCAAAGCCAACATACCCAACAGATTTGAATCCTCCGACATCAACGTTGTAAACAACCTCAAAGCTTCTTTTTTATTCCCAGATGCCAAACATCTAGACAAACTAAAAACATTCTCTAATGTTAATTTAGGTGTAAGCTTAATTACATCTTCTTTGCTTATAACTTCCCTGTCCCCAACATAATTTACCAACTTCATCATCTCACTATGCAAGTTCAACATATTGCAACCAACCAAATCCACCAATTTTAAACAAGTTTTGCGATCCGCTACCTTCTGACAGGCTTTTAGTTTTTTAGCAATCCAGTCCGCTAGCCTATCCTCCTTAAGATAAGAAAACTCTATAGCACATGCTTTTGATACCAAAGTTTTAAAGAACTTTTTTCTAAGATCAATCTTGTGGCTTACAAAAATTACTACTGTTGTAGGGTTTGGATTTTCTATAAAATCTTTTAGGTCATCTAGATATTTGCACGAATCAACGTCCTTTATAACTACCACCCTATTGTGCGACATCATAGGTAATGTACCTAGAGCAGATATAACATCCTCTTTTTTAGCATCCTTAGAAAAAATATCTAGGTTAAAATCATTTGGTACAACATCACTATAACCGGTGCTTTGATTCTCTTCATCAGGTTTGTTACCCCCAAGTGCCTTGGATATTATCAGTTTTACACTATGATCCACCAAATATCTCTCTTCACCATATATCAAGTAAAGATTTTCAATATCCTTATCTACACGCTTAAAAAACTCTCTTTGATTAACTACCGGCATATCTTCAACCTTGGCAAACAACATATCTTTTCAAAATCAAAAAAACAACTCTATATTGCTTGACATTTTTAGTTGACTTTGTGGGGGGGGGGGGGGGTAGGATAAACTTAAAGCTCAAACTAGCTTTTTTTACTAGGGGGGAGAAGTGAAAAATCAATACCTTATAATATTTATTACAAATATATTCTTAATAGCATGCACAACTACACCAAAGGCCAATAACTACAGCCATACAGAAACAGGAAGATGGATCGCAAGTGCAGATGCAAAAGCCAATGCAAAGAAAAGTGCAATAATGTTTTTAACAGACCAAGTAGTTTCTCAATGTCAAGCTATAGATGAAATCTTAAAACAAGTAGAAGAGCAACAAAGAAGACAAGAAAAAGTTCAAGTATCATTAGAAGATCTTAAACAAGAAATGCTAATTACGGATGCCGAAGGAAATGTTTCGTTAAGAAATCCAGATTGTAAAGATAAAATTTTTGCTCTGGCACAAGTTGTATGTGATGGAACAAATGATAGTGATCCATTATGTGAAGCTGTTAGGCTAAGACGACAGGTAGATACTGCTATGTTACAACTTCAAACTGCTGATAGTGCAACTGTACAAAGAACTATAACAGAACTGACAAATGAAATTAGAAAACAAGAACAACTGCACGAATTATCACAACAGCAACAAAAAGATGATAAGACAGATAGAAAACTTGGAGTAGGAGCTGGGATAGCTACTGGGACAGCAGCCTTAGGAGTTGGAATTTATCGTGGTTTTATGGCGTACCTATTGAACAGAAGACTTCTTCTATATCCTTCTGTTTCCGCCAGTGCTGGTGTTGCCGCCGCCTTCGGGATAAGTTCGACGACCCTTGTGTTCCTAGGTGCACTTTTGCTAGTTGAAGCAGGTATATTAGCATATAGCCTTGTCAAAGCGTTTGATCGTTGTAACAATACTAATATAGAAAGATGTAGACGCAAATACTTTGCTAGAACTCACAACAGCGTATGGACTGGTATATTACAAGTCCCTGCTAAAGCAGTAATAGGTTTGATATCCTTATTTAAAAGAGATGATTAGTTGGTTAGCAACATAAATTAAGAGTCTTAGACATTTTTTTTGTAGTATACCTTTGTTCTCATAGCTCCGTTTAAAAGCTTAGGGTTTGTCACTATGTTAATCAAACATTTGATAAAATTAGAAAGCCTTAATATAGTACACTATGCCCATTATACTAACACCAGGCCCTGTTGCCATACCTCCAGAAATAAAAAAAATCCTCTCAAACCAACCCATGCACCACAGATCAGACGAATTTAAAAAATTTTTTATAAAAACACTAAACAATCTATCCACATTTTTTGGAACGAAAAATCCAGTAATACCACAAACACTAACTGGAAGTGGTGCTATGGAATCCGCCCTAGTAAACACCCTTTCACCAGGCGATAAGGTGCTAGTAATTAATTCCGGTAAATTTGGCAACAGATGGTTTGAAATCGCAAAAAATCTAAAGCTGAATTGTTCCGAACTAAAACTTCCCTGGGGAGATAGCTTTAAAGTAGATCAAGTTTTAAAAAACTTAGATGGCAAAAAAGCCATACTCACCCAACTATCCGAAACCAGCACCGGAGCACTACACCCAGTAAAAGAGTTGGCCAGCATAACTAAAAATAAAGAAGTACTACTAATAGTAGACACCATATCAGCCCTAGGTGCAATGGAGTTTGAAATGGACAGTTGGGGCGTGGATGTAGCGTTTGCTAGCTCGCATAAATCATTTATGTCACCACCTGGAGTCAGTACAATTTGCCTAAGTGATAAAGCCTGGGAAGCAAATAAAAATAGCACCTTTAATAAATACTACTTTGATTTATCACACGAATTGCAGAGTAACAAAATAGGACTTACCAGGTTCACACCACCAGTTGCAATTATCCAATCAATTGGATGGATGCTTGATAACATAAAAAAGCATGAACAAATAAATAGAGTTAAAAAAATATCTCAAGCTATAAGCTTAATTTATGAACTTGGCTTTAAAGCTTTTGCCAACAACCCAAGTCCATCATTGACTGTTGCCCTCACGCCAGACGGCATGAGCAGCAACAAAGTAAGAGATTTTCTATATAAAAAATATTCAATAATAGTTGCATCTGGACAAGGTAGTATAGAAAACAAAGTTATCAGGATAGGTCATATGGGACATATAGAAAACCAACACATAATAACTTTATTAAAAGCACTTTGCGAAATTTCACAAAGCAAAAATAATATTGTTACAAAAGCTAAAAAAATACTGGAGTAAATTTTGAATATTCTAATCACAGATCATTTTGCAAGCAAAGACGAGCTAATTGCAGATGGCCATACCATAAGCACCCAATACGACAGGCAGCCTTTAAAAGACATTGATATAGTCATTACCAGATCTAAAACCAAGATAAATTCTGAGTTTTTAGATCTCGTTCCAAACGTAAAACTAGTTATCAGTACAACCTCTGGTTTTGAACACATAGATTTATACGAATGTAAAAAAAGAGATATATTGTGTGCCTATACTCCAGATGCAAATGCTCTTTCTGCAGCAGAGCTGACACTTACCCTGGCTCTAATAGCAACTAAAGATATAAAAAAAGCTTTTATGCATATGGATCAAAACTTGAGCCGCAAAGATTTAGATAGCAGAGAGTTGAGTGGAAAAATTTGGGGAATTGTTGGTTTAGGACGTGTTGGAAAAAAACTTTTAGATATGCTTAGTGCATTCAATGTTAAAGTGCTTGTGTTTGATCCTTATATAGAAAAACCTTTAAATGTAACAATGAAAGATAAAATTGCAGATTTGTTTTTAGAATCTGATGTGATAAGCCTGCATGTACCACTAACAAAAGAAACTAAAAATATGGTAACCACAGATCTTATCAAAAAAACTAAACCTAACTTAATTTTGATAAACACATCTAGAGCACAAGTAATAAGCGAGAATGCCTTAAACAGCATAGGTAACAGAAAATTTGCTTTAGACGTATTTGATGATAAACCAGACAGTAATCATCTCAATAATTTTATACTAACACCTCACATAGGTGGCCGTACGCATGAATCACTAAAGAGAGCATCCCAGGATGCTGTGAATATTGTAAGAGAATTTGTTGCTAAAGGCTGTCTTACAAAAAATACTTTGCCTCCTAAAGACAAATGGTATTGCATGCAGGTTTAAACACATGTATCTATGACAAATTACCTATGTCAAAATTTCATTTCTCATTTGTTTAGTTGTGATCTATTTAAAAATTTTGTAGAAGGGTTGGCTTAGGGTACGATAAATGACGAAAACCGTTGTATTATTCATAGTTACTTTTACTTTTTCAGAGTTGGCATTTGCTGACTGTGTCGATGCTTTAAAAGTTGATGCTTCGACACTTGAAGATAAAAAACGTTCACTTAAACTGGACGCTTTGACATCTGAAGATAAAACTCTACTTCATTTTATACATGAACGTGATATAGATGCACTTAAGCAATTCGTAAAGCTACCAAGTGTAAATATAAATGTCAGAGTTGGACCTAGCAATACTACACCTTTGATGATAGCAATTTCTAGCGAACTAACGGATGTTGTAGAGGTGTTAGTAGAAGCAATGACTAAAGAAGATTTGAATGCTAAAGATACTGATGGTAACACTGCCTTAATGTTTGCAGCGGCCGTAGGTAACATTAGTATTATAAGCATCCTTATTAAAGCAGGTGCTGATAAGAACGCAACAAATAACGCAAACAAGTCAGCACATTTTATTGCATTAGAACAGATAGAACAAAGTGATATAGAAAATTATTCTGATAGACTGAAAGTACTCGATTTGTTAGGCTCTAATGGCGATCTTGGATATTGATAATTCAACTGATGCCGGATTGATGTCAGAAAATCAACAACACAGAGGAGGACTATGTAGATGAAAACTGTTATAATATTTGTATTTACTTTTGCTTTTTCAGACTTAGTCTCTGCTAGTTGCACTGATGCTTTGAAAGCCAAAAAATATTCTTTATTCACGGCTATAGCTAAACGTGATATAGATGAGCTTAAGTTAGCTTTAAAGCAAGGTGCAGATGTAAATTTTAGAGGCGACTATGTCAAGAAAAGTGACAACGGCAACATTGAATATGAAAACACCACACCTTTGATGCTGGCAATTGCACACGAGCTAACAGATTTTGTAGAAGTGTTAGTAGCAGCCTCTTCTAAGAAAGATTTGGATGATAAAGATAATGACGGCAACACAGCTCTAATGTATGCAGCAGTTGTAGGTAACATTAGAATTATAGACATCCTTGTAAAAGCCGGTGCAGACAAAAAAGCAACGAACAATGAAGGCCACTCCGCACACTTAATTGCACTAAAAGGTGTAGAACAAAGTGACATGGACAATTATTCTGAAAGAGTAAAGGTATTCAACGCTTTGAGAGAACCTAACAATGAATAATATCGGCCGCAATACACTAGTCAATAGTACATCAAAATATACCTGATCCCTACCAGCCTATTTACAAGCCAACCTTTCATTCTTGCGTCATGTCAAAGAACGGACAGATATGGTTTTAGTGAAACTTTGCTGGTACTAATCTATGCTTGATAATATGGGATATTAAGTTTAAAAGACACTTCCTTAACAAATTAAAGGTGAATACAGTACCAATCATATAGTCGTAAAATAATAGTGCCTGTGTTTTAAGATCAATTAAAAAGGATAGTTTGTGATCATTGTTGGGTGTCAGTGGGGCGACGAAGGAAAAGGAAAAGTTGTAGACTTTCTGGCACAAGATGCAGATATGGTGGTGAGATATCAAGGTGGTGCAAATGCAGGCCACACCTTGATTGTGGATGGTAAAAAAACCATACTGCACCTAATACCGTCTGGAATATTAAATCCATCCTGTCTGTGCGTTATAGCCTCTGGAGTTGTACTCGACTTAGAGATACTTACCAATGAAATATCATTACTACAAACCTTGCCCAAGGATAAAAACTTGTTAATCTCGTCCGATGCAACATTGCTTTTACCTTTTCATAAAACAATCGACCTTGCCAGAGAAGTTCAAAATAAAATAGGCACAACCAAAAGAGGCATTGGGCCTGCTTACGAAGATAGAGTGTCCAGAAATGCCATTGTATTCAGAGATATTTTTCATCCTAGTACACTAAAAGATAAGCTTGCTCATATGTTAAAAGAAAAAAACGCTTTATTGGAATTTTATAAAAAACCCAAAGTGGATATTAATAGCTTATATGAAGAACTTCTGATGTACGCAGAAAAATTAGAAAGCTATACGCATGACAATACTTCAAAGTTGATACATGAATATAAGCAAAAAGGTAAAAAAATAATATTTGAAGGTGCACAGGGTACAATGCTGGATCCATTCCACGGTACTTATCCCTATGTAACTAGCTCTTCTACAATAGCAGGTGCAGCTTGTATTTATGCAGGCATCGGACCAACCAAAACAGACAAAATATTGGGTGTTATAAAGGCCTATTGTACTAGAGTTGGTAGTGGTCCGTTTCCTAGTGAACTTAAATGTAAAATTGGCGATAGAATAGGTATAGCAGGTAATGAGTTTGGTGCTACTACCAACAGAAAAAGACGATGTGGTTGGCTGGATTTAGTAGCCTTAAGCCATGCAGTGAGAGTAAACGGTATAACCAGTTTGGCCATTACAAAGCTAGATACTTTGAGTGGATTTGAAACTGTGTCTGTAGTCACTCAATACGAAATTAATGGTAAAAAAACATCTGATTTTCCTCTTTCACCAGGGAAGCTCTCAAATGCTAAGCCAATTCTAAAATCGTTTTCTGGTTGGAAAGAAATAAGGAATGGTTTGTGTGATAATGCAAAATCTTTTTTGGATTTTATAAGCAAGTACACTAATGTTCGGGTTAAATTGGTAGGAACAGGGCCAGGTAGAAGGGATGTCATTTTTCCTTTTGACTAACTGCTTGTATTTATGGGAAAAGGTCACAAGTTATCAAATCAAGGGCCGCTAGCTCAGTTGGTTAGAGCATCTGCCTTTTAAGCAGAGGGTCCCAGGTTCGAGTCCTGGGCGGCTCACCATAATATATCCCAAATTGCGTGGGCCTGATGAACAACCATCGTCGCATGTTTTATTTGCAGCATGTCCAGCATAAGACGACATAATTCCAGAATTACAACTGACGTTATCACATGTATTGTCTTTAAGTTTACATTCTTTAGCAGTTGTACAATATACTCCTCCACTATAGCAAGTAACACCACATCCTCCAGCATTTGTATGCTCGATCACTTTACAATTATTAGTCCCGATTGAGTTTCTATAACTAGTGTCAATTTCACTACATGTTTTCTTTTGACGTGAACCACATTTATCGTTAGGGTATTTGTAACAATCGTTTACTGTACAAGTTTGGCTACTTCCACCATAGCAAGTGGTGTTGCATTTTGTGTTTGAACTCTTGTTACAATCTTGCTCTAGTGCGTGCGTATAACTAGTCATATCATACTCACCACCATCATTTTGCCGACCGCAAGTAATGGTTCTGTCCGTACATGGTCATGTAGGTTCACATTTGTTGCTGTCGTTACACCTATATCCTTCTGAGCAATCTGAGTCTTGAGTACATCGTACGCATAAGCCCTCGCTCTTGTTGCAATAAGGTGCTCTAAGTAGACGACAGTGCCAGTTACCAAAGCATTCTACACAACGGCCGCCGACACAATAGGGGGTAGGGCTAGAACATTTAATACCTCCTTTATAGCAAGTTATTGGCCGGGTACATAACCCTCCTGTAACTTTCTGTGATTTCCCACCACTACAAGGTGCATCTGTAGTCCATCCAGAAGGACAGCTGGGACGTTCACCACAATTAACATGACCACCACCCGCTGTAGTGGTGGTGGTAGCTACACAACTTCCGTTCTCACAAGATTCCTCTGTACCACAAGTGGCACCACCACTATAGCAGGTAAGGCCACAACCAGGTGTATGTCTTGTAGCTCCACAGCTATAGCTATCGCTATAACCATGACTACCGCATGTTATGCCAGCACATGAATACTTACAAACTCCTCTTACACAAAACCCCCCATCACTACAAAATCTGTTGCCACCGCATGATGCTATTAAACAACTTCCGTTTATACAAGTCTCAGTATTTCTATCACAAGTTGCACCTCCACTGTAGCAGGTAAGGCCACAACCAGGTGTATGTCTTGTAGCTCCACAACTACTACTATCGCTGTAACCGTGGCTACTGCATGTTATACCAGCACATGGGTCCGTAGTTGTTGTGGTTGTAGTTGTAGTCGTGGTTGTAGTTGTGGTTGTAGTTGTGGTTGTGGTTGTGGTTGTAGTTGTGGTTGTGGTTGTGGTTGTAGTTGTGGATGTAGTAGTTGTAGTTGTGGTTGTAGTTGTGGTTGTAGTAGTTGTGGTTGTAGTAGTTGTGGATGTAGTAGTTGTGGATGTAGTAGTTGTGGATGTAGTAGTTGTAGTTGTAGCTGCGGATATAGTGGTAGTAGTTGTGTTGTTTGTAGCAGTCGTAGTTGTGGTATTATCTTCACATCTTTCAAAGTTTATGTTAAATGTGTTTCTTGTCACTTGATCATATCCGGAAGGCGTTATGTTTGTATCTATAACCTGTATGACGAAACTGTAAGCATCACCAGAAAGTCTATTAAAAACAACGTTGTTATCAGATACACTGATACTACCGCTATCCAGACTATAGTCAGAGCAATTTACAAATACAGAATCAATATCATTTTGTTTACACCTAAGTAATGTTTCATCATTTGATTCTAGATCGATCACTGGATCGATACTAAGTACTATTAAATTGCTTTCCCCTATACAACTAGGACTCATACTTAGTGAATATTCTGCTGATGAAGACTGGATCGAGGTAAATGATGTGTCAGAACAATTTTGATATAATGCAAAAGTACAAACTATGGCTACAACATAAGCTACAAATTTTACTTTACTCACAGTCTCACCCCCGTTCAACTGCTTCTAAAAAGCCAACTCAAACGGCTGTCAATATACTTAAAACAGCCCTGGTACACACTATCGGAATAATTGTGTTTTTTTATTATAAAAAATCGGTGTTTAGAGGAGAAGATAGTCCAAAATATCTGTAAGGCGTATTATCTTCTTATTAACCGTCTCCACCATTTAACCGTGCCATTAGAATCTGGCATACTTATTGTTTCCCCTATTTTTGGTGTAAGCAGTTCGATGTCTTCCATTTCGGCAAGCCTGCTGATTTTTTCTATTGGGTCAAACCAACTATGATTAGACAGGCTAAACATGCCCCAGTGGATAGGTGCAAGTCGGTCTGCCTTTAATGCTTTGAACGCCAGTATTGTTTGTTCTGGAATCATATGAAAAGGAGTTTGCCATGCCAGGTTGTACTGGCCAGTTTCTAAAAATGCAATATTAAATGGACTATGTTGGTTACCTATCTCCTCAAAATGTTGATGATAACCGGAGTCCCCGCTAAAATAAATTTTGTGATCTTTATTTTGAACAACCCATGATGCCCAAAGAGTTTTATTTGAATTATAACTCATTCTACCGGAATGGTGTTGAGCTGGGGTTGCCACAAATCTTGTGTCTTGAATTAAAACTTCTTCCCACCAATCTAATTGTCTAATTCTATCCTCTTCTATTGCTCTTGATATTAAGTATGAGGATAGTCCAAGTGGGACAATAAACTCTGTATCTTTGTTAACAAAATAATCAATGGTTTTTTTATCCAAATGATCATAGTGATCATGTGATATTAAAACATAATCTATGTCTGGTAAATCATACAGGTTAATAATTGAAGGTTGAAATCGCTCAGCAACCGGAACAGAAAAAGGAGAAGCATATCTGGAAAAAACTGGATCAAATAGTATGATCACACCATCGAAGTTTACAAGAATTGTGGAATGTCCAAACCAAATATAATGTATGCCTTCTTTATAGGACGCAAATTCCTTTAGGTTAGGAATAACTTCTGGTAATCTGTAGTTAGGTCTTATTTGATCCTCTTTTCTGCTGCTAAAACCACCCCTTGCTCGTTTAAGAAAGCTATCTATTTGTATTCTGTTTACTTCAGCTTGATTTATATTTATAAATTTATTTCTTGTGCGATCAAAGTTATCCGAACTTCTAAGTGCTTCGGCACATTTGAATTGGTTTGCAGAAATCTCAAACGCCAGAACTAACAGAATTAACAAGATATAAATCGAATAAGATATTCTCTGAAAAAAAATGTTTTTAACAATCCAAAACATCATCTACATCTATACAAAAAAACATCTTGTCTATCATGCTACTTAGCACAATAACAATGCATCGCACAAATGCTCTTAGCTATTAAATACCTCACAAGGTAACAATGTTGCTATTGGTTATCAAAACCACTTTATCTGATATGAATAAATTTGAAAAAATCACTAACCAGCATGTGATTTGATAAACTGGTCAGCTTGTTTGAGAGTTTCGGATATTGTGGTACTCATATCTAGGTATCTATATGTACCAAGTCTACCTATAAAGGTTATCTTTTGTTCTTTGTTAGCAAGTTTTGTATATTCTGCTAATTGTGTTTTTTCTTTAGCTAGTCTTATTGGGTAGTAGGGAATATCATCCTTACCGCAAAGTTTGCTAATTTCTTTATATATTACTGTACCTTTGTGATCTTCCCAAGGAGCAAAGTGTTTATGTTCTGTAATTCTTGTATATGGAATATGTTCATCACAGTAGTTAATAACGGAGTTTCCTTGATAATCTCCTTTATGATGTTCAATTTTAAACTCCAAAGTTCTGTACCCTAAGTGACCTTTACAAAAATCATACCATGAATCAATAGGACCACTGTAAAATAAATGACCATAATTTTTTAAGAGTTGTTTTTCAAAAGCAGTATTTATGTGAACGCTTATATTGTGGTGTTTTAGCATATTGCCAATGACATGTGTATATCCGTTCCTGGGTATACCTTGAAACGTGCTATAGTAATAATTGTCATTATAGTTAAATCTAACCGGTATACGCTTTATAATAGAGCTTGGAAGTAACTTAGGATCCATTCCCCATTGTTTTTTGGTGTATCCTTTGAAAAAAGTTTCATATAAATCTTTGCCAACCAGAGTAATTGCTTGTTCTTCGAAATTTTCAGGATGTTTTATTTGACCAGATATGGATGATATAAAATCTTTTGCCTCACATGGAGAAAATGTTTTATCATAGAACGCATTAATAGTTAATAGGTTTATAGGGAACGAATATACCCTAGAATTGGCAACAGCTTTTACTCTATTGATAAATGGCATAAATTCATCAAATTGATTCACAAAATCCCAAATATATTTATCGTTGGTATTAAATATGTGTGGGCCGTAATTATGCAGCATAATTTGTGTTTTAGAATCTCTGATAGTGTGGCAGTTGCCAGCTATATGTGATCTGGATTCAAATACATCTATTTCATATCCAGCATGAGCCAATTTATGTGCTATAACTGACCCAGCAAACCCTGCACCAGCAACCGCAATTTTTTGCATTATTTACCTTCTATTTGATAAACATCTCGCCAGAACTTTTCAGTTGTTATTTCTAGAATATCCCTGCCCCAAGTTTTTTTAAGCTGTCTAAAATTTACAAATAACTTAATAAGTAACCATAAGAACACAATACTTTCTTTAAAGATGAGTAGTTTATTTTGTTCGGTTAATATCTTTTTGTTACCTTTAGTTATGTGAAGAACTTTTTTAAACCTAAAGATTTGCCTTAGATGTTTATCTGTGTTTTCTTGCAACACTACAATTTGTTTTTTTAATAAAAATGAAGGCAGTAATATTGAGTTTAACGTCACTTTTCTTATTATATTTTTTAGTTTACTTTCATTTTTGATATGGTTGGTTACTTGTTTTGTGCCTGTGAAATCATCTATGTTTAGCAACGTACTGTGGTTGATAGTTTGTAATTTTTTATTTAACTTTTGGACATTTAAGTTTTCTAATAAAGAAATTTTTCCTTTTAAAATATCCTCAATAGCAAGTCTC
The DNA here is from genome assembly GCA_965203875.1 of Bdellovibrionales bacterium. GTDB lineage: Bacteria > Bdellovibrionota > Bdellovibrionia > Bdellovibrionales > JAUICD01 > CBDANC01. Next base: position 1,326,132 of record OZ241914.1, read on the forward strand.
ATTATTGCTATTTTGTCGTAATGGTACAAAAGAATATGATCAAAAATAAATGTAGCTACGTCCCTTAGTAACTTTACATAATTTAAAAAAGTTACATGACCTATGGATAACAATAATATTAACATGTTTCTTGTATTAAGATAAAATTTCAATTCATCAAATTCTTGCCTATTGTCATGGTAAGCTACCGCAGAGTTAGGAGCGATAACTGGCAGATTGTTCATAATGCTGAACAAAACATCATCCCAGTATTTGGACAATGGTGGGCCAAAGTTATTTATATATTTAATAGGGAATGCAAAATAACACCAAGACGATGAAGTTATTTGATGCCTGCTAGGTTTTTTAAGTGGTCTTTCTATTTCTAACAATTGTTTTTTTGTGTTTATGTAGTGCATATCTTTATAGTGAGCACGCACTCTATCACACACGTTCATAGTCATAGTGTCAATAGTGACAAATTTGTCAAGTAATATAGATAGTGTATTAACCAATAGTACTGCTCCATGTACAGTAAGTTTGTCATCTTTTGAAAAATCCAAAAAAGCTTTTGTTCTATAAACAGATTCAGGTTCATAAACAGCATCGTCATCTGCAAAAAGGCAATGTGTGAACCTGCTATCTTTGGCATACAACAGTCCTCTCATAAATCCACCAGAGCCACCGTAATTACTATTAGGTATTACAGTTGCTCCTGCTGCTTCTGTCTGGGATATATTTTGCGAGTTATCTACAATTATTATCTCCACATTAGGATTTTGTTTTATAAAATTTTGAAAACGTTTAACAGTTGGTAATAAAATATTTTTTCTATTGTAGTGGCAAATTACCAAAGCTAACTTAACAGATCTTCTAGGTTTAGTTGTGGTAGAATAAAATCCGGATTTTATATATCCACTAGTTACTGGCAATAATCTAAAATATAAAATTCCGTTTGGTAACTGCTGCCAATTAGGTATAATAAATTCTTGCAACTTATCTTGTAAGCTTATAATTTGTTTAGATAAAATGCTAATTTTGTTATGGTAGAAAATCTCAAACTGTAATTCAAATTTCCCTGCACCGGCTAATGATAAACTTACATCTTGAATATCACAATGCTCTTTAAAATATCTAGTAGTTAAGCCGTTGAGTAATGTATCGGTCCCCCCCCCCCCCCCCCCCATTTTTTGTTGGGAAGGCTATTTGCTCAGCTGTAGCAGCATAGTAAGCATCACCACTAATGCTAAAGTACATATTGATCGGAATTATATTTTTATCTTTTGATGAAAATAAGTTATTTACTTGATCAATAAAATCTTGGTTTGGAAACATTAAGTTTTGCAAAATGTACTGCTTGACCATAGCTAAACATAGTAGCTTACAGTTAATACTTAGTGCAAGTTTTTTAACCAGTAGTTTGGAATTGTTCCAAGGCAAACAATGCAATGCATATTACGCATATTATGTAAAATGTAATGGTAAGTTCTTTGGATTTTTTAGCAAAGATTTTGCATAGAGCACAAGATATAAATCCTGCTATAATTCCATTAGTGATAGAGCAGGTAAAGGCAATAACAACTATAGATAGAAAAGCTGGAATTGCTTCGTCTACTTTATCCCAGTTAATATCCAAGATGGGTTTTATCATAAAGCTGCCTACTAAAATCAAAACAGGAGCTGATGCCATCATTGGTATAGATGATATTATTGGACTTATAAACAAAAATGGCAAAAAACAAAGCCCTGCCACAACAGCGGTCAATCCTGTTCTACCACCTTGCAAAACTCCAACCGCTGATTCTATGTAGGTAGTAACAGCAGTAACTCCAAATAAACCAGAGATTGTACTACCAAAAGCATCTACTAGTAATGACTGGGTTAATTTTTTTGGATTTCCTTTTTTATCAACCATACCGCCTACATGAGACACACCAATAAAGGTAGCAAGTGAATCGAATAGATCAACAAAAACAATGGAGAAAAATGCTGGCAGAAATGTCCATTTAAGCGATTCTTTAAAATCTAAAGCCATAATCAACGAAGTATCTGGAAGCGATATAATGCCGTTATAGGTTACAACCGGGTTCATATCACCCCAAAGTCTACCTAACGGAATTGACAAAATAGTCAGCACAATAATAGAAATTAACAGCCCGCCCACAGTTCGTTTAATCAATAAATATGCTGTGATAAACAGACCAAGCACAATCGTTAGAGATTTAACATCAAATTTTGATAGTGTTATCATGGTGGTTGGATGATGATCTATCAAGCCAGAATTTATAAAACCTATAAAAGTAATAAAAAAACCAATCCCAACTCCAATTGCCAGTTTTAATGACTTAGGAATAGCCATCACGATGGCTTCTCTGACTTTGAATATAGACAGTAGTAAAAATAAAATACCGGAATAGAATACAGCACCTAACGCTACTTCGAATGCCACACCCTGAACACCCACCATGTAGAAAGTAACAAACACATTTACTCCAATACCAGGGCCTAGCACAAACGGCCTGTTTGCATAAAGCCCCATAGCTATCGAGGAAACACTGCTTGCTAAAATTGTACTGGTAATCAGGGCAGGTACGGATGCACCGGTGTTTGCTAAAATGCTGGGTACAACCGCAATAATGTATGCACACGAAAAAAATGTGGTCAGTCCTGCAAGGATCTCTACCTTAAAGTTGGCCTTGGAAAGATTAATCATTAATTAAAAAGCCATATCAGTACCATTTGCACGGCACAAGGGTTAATTTATATGACAGCTATTACCAAGGTCGTAGCTCTGATCTGTGCCTTCTAAGATAGCATATTTTGCGGTGGGTATGCCTGTTGAAGCGTCTAATTTGAACCTAAACACGTAGCTAGTGGTGATGTAATTTACAAACCCTTGTTCGTCTTCAACCCTGGTGCCTTGTAAGGTTACATCTTCCACAACATGTGTATCTAGGAGCTTTACGGTTAAATTGGATGTGTTGGTTTCAATGTCGTGCACTGCTAGCAAAAATAGTCTACTTCCAGGTTCAAACTCAAATTCACACCTGACTTCTTCAAAGCTATCCAAACTAGATCTGTCCACTTCTTCAACAACCGTGTAGGTCATGTTCTGAAAAATAAGAAATATAAAAAAACCACACACGATAAAGAAAATAACTTTTTTGCTCATCTTAGATAAATTGTAGCATACAAGATCTAATAGTCACCTAATTTAACGCTCCATATATACGCTCTGTTAGGTTGACACATCCCTAGGGTACTAATTAATTTTAGTCTTTTGTTAAGGGGATTTATGATAGAGGTTAAAGGCCTTACCAAAAACTATGGCTCTAATGTAGCCATCTCGGGCTTAAATTTTAAGATTGAAGCTGGGGATACTGTGGGTTTGCTTGGCCCTAATGGTGCTGGAAAATCTACAGCTATGAAGATCATAACGGGTTTTTTAGCACCTACATCTGGAAGTGTCTCGATAGATGGTGCGGATATCTTCAAAGAAGCACTCCAAATTAAAAAGAAAATTGGCTACTTACCAGAAAATCCTCCTTTGTACATGGACATGAGGGTAAGAGAATATTTAGCATACATATGCGAACTAAAGGATGTGAATAAGCAGGACTTATCCGGCAATATCGACAGCGTTTTGGATAAAGTTAATATTACAGATGTACAGAATAGATTAATTGGCAATTTATCCAAGGGTTATAAACAGAGGGTGGGTATTGCTGGTGCGTTGGTCTCCGACCCTGAGATATTAATTCTGGATGAACCGACCATTGGTCTTGATCCTAATCAGATAAGAGATATCAGGGATTTGATCAAGTCTACGAAGGCAAATCATCAAACTCTAATTCTCTCCACTCATATATTGCCTGAAGTCCAAGAGACTTGTGACAAAATTATAATTATAAACAAAGGCAATATAGTTGCTCAGGGCAGCTTGGATGATCTAAGTGGTATGATGGCAGGGCATCGTGGTATTACCGTAAAAACTAAACGACCAGTTGTAGACTTCAAAGATAAATTAACTTCGATTGACGGGTTAAGCAATTTTCGTAAGGTTAATGATACAGAGTTTTGTGTGGATATAGCACAAGATGATAGTGTACAAGAAAAACTAGCTAGTTTAGTGGTGCAATCTGGTGTAGGTTTATTGGAATTTTCATCCAGCAAAGTATCTTTAGAAGATGTGTTTACCAAACATACCACCACGCAGGCATCTGATAAAAATAGCGGAGAAAAATAAGTGAGACAAATAATAGCTATAGCTAGAAAAGAATACAGAGGGTTTTTAAAAAGCCCTGGTTATTTTATAGTTGGTGGTATTTTCTTTTTGGTTTTGTCCATGGCGTATATGATTTTTCTATCCAATTTTCATAGGAGTTTAAGTCGTGGAAACTTTAACCCTATGGCTGGCGTTGAAATCAACATACACGACTCAGTGTTTTTGCCTCTTGTGTGGTGTAGCATACTTTTGTTTATGTTTATTGTACCTATGCTGGGGTCAAAATTATTAGCTGAAGAAAGAAAGCTCAACACATTTGAGTTGATAATGACAAGTCCCGTAACTTCCTTTCAAATTATTTTAGGTAAGTACATAGGTGCAATGTCTGCTATTAAACTTATGGTATTGATCACTTTGATTTATCCTTTGAGTACACTGTTGTTTTCGATTGATTTGCAGTGGGGTAAGTTATTTTCAGCATATGTTGGTTTGATTTTACTTTCAGGAGTGTTTACTGCCATTGCACTTTTTTGTTCTAGTTTTACGGAGTCAGTTATTTGGTCGGCTATTTCTGGTGTCATAGGGAACTTTTTTAGTTTATGGGTTATATCTTGGATTGGTATGTTTGTTCAAAATGCCCAGGCAAAAGAAGTCATAGATTACATATCTCTGACTAAGCACATCGTGCTGTTTAATAGCGGAAGTTTTGAGATATCGAGTTTGGTATTTTTGATCTCCATTATTTGTATGTTTTGTTTTTTAAGTGTCCAGGTTTTAGAATCTTCTAAGGGAGGGTAGAAATATTATGAGCCGGCTTGGCAAGCTATGCCTAATTCTATCGCTGTTATCTTTATTCATATTTGCTGTTGTTGGTTACTTATCTATGTTTCTGACTGCTAAGCATTACATACCTCTATATCTAAGCATATTGGGTGTATTGGGTTCTGTAGTGTTGGACTTTGGTTTTTATAAGAAATTTTTTGTACTGAAGACTACAAAGCACGGGATAAGTATTGGTGTATACATTTTATTATTTTTTGTTCTTTTAATATCTTTGAATTTTATAGTTTTTAAAAACAACAAAACTTGGGATCTAACTCAAGAAAAATTACATTCTTTATCTGATCAAACGCTGGAAGTTTTGAAAACACTGGACGAGCCTGTAAAGATTAAGTGCTTTTTGATAAAAGGCAGACCCAACCACGATAATATAAGAAATGCATTCGAAAGTAAGATTAGGCTTTACAAGCAAGCTGGTGATATTGATGTAAGTTACATAAATCCGCATATTGAGCCTGCGTTGAGCAAAGAATACGATGTGGATGAATCAGGTGCAATAGTTGTAGAGTACAAGGATAAGAAAACAGAAATTGATCTGATGGCATCTAGTAGAATGATGCCTAATTCCAGTATGTCAGAGCAAGATATAACAAATGCCATAATAAAAGTAACAAGAGATAAGGACAAAACATTATATTTTTTGACCAACCATGGGGAAGTGGATCTTTTATCTGATACCGCAAGAGGTGGACTGACTTTAAAAAGAGAGTTGGAGGCTTTGAGTTATCAAGTTAAGGTATTGAGCTTTATCGAAACGGGCGGCAGTCTGCCAGAAGATGCAGATGCTGTATTTGTATTAGGGCCTACCCAACCACTTTTAGAAAGGGAAGTTCAAGCACTGACTGATTACATTAAATCTGGAGGCAGTTTGTTGTTAGCCATAGATCCTGGCACCAATCATGGAACGGATGAAATTTTAAATACTTTGGGCATTGAGTTTAAGAATGAATATGTAATTGATAGGATGGCTGCTCTTTTAGGTGACGTTCCTGTGACTGCTTTAGGTGTTAGATATTCTGAAGGTCCAATTACCAAAAAGCTAACACCTGGTGCGGCATCGTTATTTTATATGGTATCTGGTTTTGACGTAAAAGAAGGTACAGGACTTTCTTTTGAATATGATCAAGTTGTACAGACAGACGCTAGCACTGTTTCGACTTCAAAATTAGAAAAAGAAGTTAGTTTGACTGGAAGAGGACCTTTTAGTGTGGTCTACTCTGTTTCCGGAAGCTTTTCGGAATCTACAGACGAACAACAAGACGATTCTGAAAATACAGAAGATAAAACTAAGTTTTTTACAGTGTTGTATGGTGACAGTGATATATTTACCAACGCCAGAATTTTTCAGCAGTTGAATAGAGACTTGGTTTTAAATACTGTTTCGGCTCTTCTAAAGGATGAAGATCTAATTAACATAAGACCTAAAACTCCTGCTCAGACTGTGATGGCCGCTTTTACATCCACTAAGTATAAGTTGTTTAATATAATTCCGTTTTCTTTATTTCCTCTTATCCTGATTATATCCGGAATAGTCCTATCCTATAGAAGGAAAGGGTTATGAAAAACCTGAAAATTTTCGCACCTATTGTGCTCTTAACTGCGGCATATGCTTACTATGAGTATAAAAAAACTTCGTCAGATGACAAGGTTCAAGCTTTAGAGCTGGATAAAACTGCTGTTTCAAAAATTATCATATCAAAAGAAGATAATTCGATAGAGTTGATTAAACAAAATGATAATTGGAAAATGTTAAAGCCAAATGAGTACGAAGCTGATTCAAACACAGTTGAAGAGTTTCTAGAACTTATAACATCTCTAAAAATAGAAGAGCTTATGGACGCTGGAGATATTTCTAAATATGGTTTAGATAAACCGCTCGGATATTTTGAACTACATAGTGCTAACAACATTGTTAAGATAAATGTGGGTAGTGTACAACCGTTAGGTTCAAATACTTATCTTGAAAAGGAAAATAAAGTTTATCTTTCATCCATTGATTGGCAAGATCAACTGCAAAAAAAATATTTTGAATTTAGAGACAAGTCTGTCATTGATCTTTCTAAAGATGTGGAAAAAATAGAAATAGCATATGATAGTACTTTTGCTATAGAAAAATCGGAAGGCAGATGGATATCCTCTGGGATTGAGTTATCCGCAAGCCAGGTGGATGCCTACATGGCAAAGATGGAGTTTTTGCAAGCGATTGATTTTTTAGGTACCGAAGATAACATAACAGAACCTAAAATTACTATATCCATTCACTCTAAAGATGGAACTGACATATTAAAAGTTGGTGATAAAATTGAAGGTAGGTATGCCTTAGTATATTCTTCTCAAAAAAAATCTTTGGTCAGAGTGTTAAGTACTTATACTGATGATTTGATGATAGAATTGTCAGACTTAAGAGATAAAAAAAGTGCGTTTGAATTTGAAACAAAAGATATATCTTCCATAATTTTAACAGAAGCTGGTACGGTTACTAATTTTATAAAAAAAGGTGATAAGTGGAATGCTGATGGCTTTGCGGTGGATTCTGATAAAGTGGCTAATTTAATTCAAAATGTATCCAGCCTAGAGATAGATGAATTTATAGATGCAGATATAAAAGAAAAAATTTCTACAGGTGATAGCTTGGAATTTAAAAAAGACGACGAGGCTATTTATAAGCTAAATTGGAAAGCAGGTGATAGGATAGAGGCGTTTAGTTCAAAATCCGAATTGAATTTTACAATATCAAAAGAAAATTTTACTACGCCTGTTTTACCAGAGCTGTTGCAGCAGACTACAACAAGTACTAATGACTCAGATTAAGTGTCCGTGTAGAGTAGATATATCAGGTGGCACCTTAGATTTATGGCCACTGTACTCATTGATAGACAAAAGTTGTTATACCATAAATTTTGCTATAGATATTTATACTTCTACTACATGTACTAAAACAAATAAGTCAATTCTACTTGATGTACAAGATTTAGATTTAACTTTAGAATTTAATACTTTAGAGGAATTACTAAATAGTAAAGATGATAGAATTAAGATTTTTATAAAGTTGCTTGAATATTTTAGGCCTAATGGTTTTTTTAAACTTTCTACAAAGTCGTATAGTCCGTTGGGGGGTGGCCTGGGTGCAAGCTCTAGTTTGATAATATCTGCTATTGAGTGCATGGAACAAACGACAGATGTGCGTCTTGATGTATTGGATAAAGTTACGTTGGCTTGTAATATAGAGTCGTTTGTTTTAGGTGGGCCTGCTGGAACGCAAGATTACTTTGCACCGATATTAAAGTCGGGCGTTGTGGCCATAAATTATTCTATGGGAGGAATAGAGTATGAAACGTTTGATATTCCTCAGGAGCTAAAAGATAATTTTATGTTGGTCTATACTGGTAAACCGCATAACTCTGGCATTAATAACTGGTCTGTATTTTCTGATGCGGTAAATGGTGACAAAAAAATTCTAAGAGGCTTGGAGGAAATTGCTGATATATCCAAAAGTGTTTACAAGCTTATAAAAAATAAAAACTTAGATGGGTTAAGTGATCTGTTAAAGAATGAATTTAAGGTTAGGTCTGAATTATTCAAGAGTTTTACTAGTGATGCCATTGTTGATATTGAAAACATAGTGTGTGAGTTTAAAGACAGTGCGGTTAGGATTTGTGGTGCTGGGGGTGGTGGTTGTGTTATGATTTATTCTAGGCATAATGAAGAGATAAAAAAGTTGTTGAAGTACAAAGTACTAAACGCCCAGCCCATATAAAAACCAACCAATGCTACATATGAGATAGTCAATTTGATAAATAATTTCCGATAATTTTTTTATTATGAACGAAAAAGAAACTGATGAAGAAAAAATTTACTCTGAACTAAGAGACCTAGTTAATCGTGTGATTAATGATGTAATGAAGGAGCTGTTTGACGATCGTAAGGAGTGGTTTATCATTACCAGCTCTATAGATGCACTAGGCGACACCGTATTGTCAATTAAGTCCTATGAAACTTACCAAAAAATTGAAGGGACAGTTGATTTAGGGAAAAAATATCTTTTAATTTATGGATTGTTTCAATCCATGTACGTACAACAAGATGCTATGAACAATATTGCTGACTGCTTGAAAGTACCTCGTTTAGACAAGAAAAAATTAAAGTGCATTCGTGAAATACGTAACGACGTAGTTGGTCATCCAACAATAAGAGAGCACCTCAACAGAACAAATATGCTATACAGAGACGATCTTAATCTCAGTAGTTTTCATTTTCTAAGCAGTAACTTTAGCAAAAAATCAAATCCAAATGAAAAAGAAAAGAGCACTGAGGTAAAACCTTTTGAGTTAATAAAAGAACAGAGAAAAATAATTATGGATTATGTACGAAGTATAAATTCTAGTCTAAAAGATCGAATTAATAAACATCGAGAGAAATTTAAAAATAAAAAATTATCAGATTGTTTTACTAAGGACACTGATGACCTTATTAGCAAGGTTATAAAAATCAAAACTAAAGTAAAAAAAGTATCAAACAGCACAGAAGCCAAAGCTAGCTTTGAAACTCTATCCAAGTGCGTAGAAAAATTTAAAATAGGTTTAAAAGAAAGGAAATGTGAAAACAACGAACATATAAAATTTCTTCTAGAAAAATTAAAAGAAGCTTCATGGATTTTAGAAGATTATTTTTCCAACAAAAAAGTTATTGACAATTGGGATGGTTTAAATATTGATGATGCAATAGATTGTTTTGGTAATACAACAAAAGAATTAAAAGAAATAGCTATTGAGATAGATAACGAGTATAACACTAAAATCTAGAGTTATTCACAAATTATCAAGTTAAAGTAAAGTTTGCATTGGACATATTTCCAATGATATTCAAGTTTATGTTATGCCGTTAGGATATAAATAACCTGTAAGAGGTAAGTAAAAAATATGATGGATAAAGAAAAAATTATACAAAGAATTGACGACTTAATACATAAAGGCAATCAAGCATTATCTACTTCTTATACTCCACAAGGTATAACAAGTCTGTCTGGACCATATGTTGATGAGCAAGCTATGGCCAATTTTAGAACAAGTTCGCTTAATTTTCTATCTCAAATAGCAGGAGAAAATAGTGATTCTTACAAAGAATTTAAAGAACGCTGTAGCACTGATTATGCTTATCAAGTCAAAAAAGGCCTTGGGATTCTAGAAGCATTTAAAGATGATATTGAAACTGGTTACCTTCAGAAATTTGAAGACATAGTTGCTGCCGATATTTTTTCAGATTTTATTGAAATGGCAGATCATTTACTAGATAACAAATATCATCATCCAGCTGCTTCTTTGCTTGGAGCTGTATTGGAAGATTCACTTAGAAAAATTTGTAAAAAAAATGATATTCACATAAGAAAAGAAAGTCGCTCCAGTTTATCTAAGTTAAATAAACTTCTTTGCGATAAAAAGATTTACAACAAAATCACTTTTAAACAAATTGACGCCTGCACAGCAATTAGAAACCAAGCTGACCATGGTAGATTTAAAGAGATAAAATTAGGAGATGTTAAGAAAATGTCAGAAGATGTTCAAAGATTTTTGTCTGAATATCTATAGAAGTTAAAAAACTTTGCTCAATGCACTTGAAATAGATCCCAACTTATAGCTACAATGCTATGTTAATAAGCAGAATAAATGCCTAAAAAATAATCAATAATAGCTCTGATCAAGTGATTGATATTTTATTCAATCATTGGTTATTTCTATGCTTAGACTAGCAAACAGGGTATAAAACTTACCGTAAATGTTGCAAAAATATACTACATCCTCCCGGCTATTGTTATGTTCATGGGCAAAGGGGGATAATTGCCAGTTTTAGATTTTAAAGGTAAATCAGTCATTTACTCTCACCATTTAGGAGTGCCTTTTCGCTCATTAGAAGTTGATGCAAAAAAGTCTCTTTCAGAAAAAAAGAAAAAGCCATCTTTGGATGATAATTTGATCATTCATGGTGACAACTTACATGCTTTAAAGGCGTTGTTGCCCAGGTATTCTGGAAAAATTAAGTGTATTTATATTGATCCTCCGTACAACACAGGAAATGAAGGTTGGTGCTATAATGACAAGGTCAATAGCCCAATGATCACGGAATGGTTAAAACAAAATGGTGTAGGTATTGACGATTTAGAAAGACACGATAAATGGCTTTGTATGATGTGGCCAAGATTACAGTTGTTAAAAGAATTGCTTTCAGATGATGGAGTAATTTTTATTTCTATTGATGATAATGAACAGCATAGATTGCGTCTGATAATGGATGAAATTTTTGGTGAAGAAAACTTTTTGGCACAATTAATCATTAAATGTAATCCAGGAGGAAGGGATTATGGAGGCATTGCCTTAACTCATGACTATGTACTAGTTTATTCAAAACAGTTAAATGTAGATTTAAATCTAACTTTAGACACAAACAAAAAGTTTCCCTATAGAGATGAACGAGGTGATTTTGAACTTAGAGAGCTTAGAAACAGAAATATTAAATTTAATGTAAAAAACCGACCAAATTTGGTTTATCCGTTCTATATTGATAAGAATACAGTAGATAAAGATGGGTTGCATGAAATATCTATGGACAGAAAACAAGATTTTCTAAAATTATTACCACTAAAATCACAAGGGGTACAAACTGTTTGGAGATGGAGCAAAGATAAATCAAAAAAGCACCTCAATAAAAATATAAAAGCAAAAAAGAAAAATGATGGATCATTTATGATTGTAGAAAAATACAGATCTAGCTACAAAAGAGAGAGGTCTATTTTTGACGAAAAAGAAATGAGAAATGAACATGGCACCGCTATTTTAAAATCACTTTTTTCTCAAAAAAGCAATGTTATTGAATATCCTAAAAGTCCTGAGCTAATTAAAAAGCTTATTAATCTAGGAAGCAGTAAAGACGATACAATATTGGATTCGTTTGCAGGAAGTGGAACCACTGCACATGCAGTGTTAGATTTAAACAAAGAAGATAATGGTAACAGAAAGTTTATATTGGTAGAGTGTGAGGATTATGCGGACAAGGTAACAGCAGAACGAGTTAGAAGAGTCATTAAAGGTGTACCAATCGCCAAAGACGAAAAACTCAAAAAAGGCTTAGGTGGCTCCTTTACTTATTGTGCAATAGGCAACGAAATCAACGAAGAAAATATGATAAAAGGAAAATCTCTTCCAAGCTACAAAGCTCTAACAAACTATGTCTACTATACAGCAACAGGTAGCACCCTGGATCAAGTAAGAGAAAATGCCGATTTTTATGTAGGAAAATCCAACAAAAACCAGGCATTTTTTGTGATTTATAAACCAGACTTAAAGTTTTTAAGAAGCCAAGAATCCGCACTAAACCTTAGCAGAAAAGAGCAAATTCAAAAAGTTATGAAAAAAGAATCAGTACAAAAAGCCATTGTGTTTGCACCTGTTCATTATTTTGACTCAGCAGATGAGTTGGCCAATGATGGAATTATTTTTTGTCAACTTCCCTTTTCCATTTATAAAATAGCAGGTGTTTAATGGAGTTAAAAGAATTTCAAGAACTTTGCTTAGATAAATTAGATTATTACTTGAAAGTATTAAAACAAAATTTTGTAGAAGAAACGCAAGAAGTAGAATTTCATAAAACCAAAGGTAGAGAAAAAACAATAACCAGATATTGCAACGATACTTGGGATAAACTTCAAAGCGAAGAAAAGCTTCCTAAATTCAAAGACAATAAAGGTGAGTTCAAACATTTGCCTTACCAAAATAAATATGATGGCCTAAAAAACCTTATACCCAACATATGCTTAAAAGTTCCAACTGGTGGAGGAAAAACTTTAATTGGTGTTTCTGCGGTTGAAAAAATCAACTTTGATTATTTCAAGCAAAATACTGGTCTTGTTTTGTGGATTGTTCCTACCACAGCTATATATAACCAAACTCTTAAAAATTTTAAAGATAGAAATCATTTCTACAGACAAGTTCTAGATAGAGCTGGGGCTAAAAAAGTTAAAATCCTTGAAAAAACTAACGCTTTTTCTCTACAAGACTTACAAGAACATCTGTGCATAATGCTTTTGATGCTACCTTCAGCAAATAGAGAGACAAAAGAATCTTTGAGAATGTTTAAAGATTCAGGTAGATTTATTTCCTTTTTTCCATCGTCTGAAAACCATCTAGCTAATGAAAAACTTCTATCGCAAATACCTAACCTAGATAAATACAGTAACAATAACTCTATTGGAGGAATTAAAAGAATTTCTGTAAAACATAGCCTAGGTAATGCTATAAGAATTGCTCGCCCTATTGTTGTAATGGACGAAGGACACAGAGCTTATTCAAAACTAGCAAGAGACACTCTTTCTGGTCTTAATCCAAAATTTATGTTAGAGTTGTCTGCCACACCTAATATGAAAGAACATTTGAGTAATGTGCTAGTAAGTATTTCAGGTGCAAGATTAAAAGAAGCAGAAATGATCAAACTTCCTATAAACGTCACTAACGCTAAAAAAGGCGACTGGAAAAAAACTCTATGCCAAGCATATGACAAATTAAAAGAGCTGGAAAGCGACTGTAAGGCACATCAAGTACAAAGCAAAAAATACATTCGTCCTATTATGTTAATTCAAGTAGAACGGACAGGCAAAGATCAAAAAACAAGTAAATTTCTTCACTCTGAAGACGTAAAAGACTATTTAATACAGCACCTTGGTATTTTAGAAAATGCTATAAAAATTAAAGTATCTGGAAAAGATGAATTAAAAGATGAAAATTTATTAAGTGATATTTCACAAACACAATTTATTATCACAAAACAAGCCCTGCAAGAAGGGTGGGATTGTCCATTTGCTTATGTACTAGCAATTTTATCTAAATCCAAATCTAAGTTAGCTTTAACCCAGCTAATAGGCAGAATTTTAAGACAGCCTTATACAAAAACAACAGACATAGATTCTCTAAATCAAAGTTATGTTTTTTGTTATAACAAAACTGTTGAGGATGTTGTTTCGGATATTAAAAAAGGCTTACAAAAGGAAGGAATGGATGACCTAACCAATTATATAAAAACATCTGACAAAGACTTTGAAAAAGTCACAGCAAAAAGAAACCCAAAGTTTAAAGATACAAAAATTTTTCTTCCAAGAGTGTTATGTAAAACTAAAACAGGATGGAGAAAACTAATGTATGCTCACGATATTTTGCAGGAAATAGATTTTTCAAAAATATCTTATACCAAAAAAGATAACTGGACACCTGAAAATATAGATTCTCTACAAGTTAATTCTATAAAAATAGATATAGATAACAAAGCTAACAAGCTAGAGCTCCCTTATATTAGTTCCAATACAAAACAAAATACTACAGAGATAGATTATGTATTCATGGTCAAAAGATTATGTAATTTTATTCGTCATCCATGGGAAGCTGGAAGAATTTTTGATGAAACACTTACAGCTCTAAAAGCTAAAAATATTTCAGAAAAACAAATTTATTTGAATCGAGCTTATCTTTTAGAAGATATGGAAAAAGATATAATGGAGCAAACAGAAAAAGCTTCTGAAAAGATCTTCACTGACAAAGTAAAAAATGGATCTCTGTGCTTTAAAATATTTAAAACACAAATTGATCTAAATTGGTCCATGGGGACCGAAATAGATTTTATAGTGCCTACCAAAGATAGGCAATTTAGAAGAGAGGATGACGGTAATATTCAGTTAGCACTGTTTGATAAATCCTATCAGTCTCATTATAACGAGCTAGAAAAGCAAGTAGCCTGGTATTTAGACGAACAATCAGCAGTTAAATACTGGCATAGGATGGTAGCAAAACAGGATTATCACTTACAGGGTTGGAAAAAAGGTAAGGTGTATCCTGATTTTTTAGCTTTTATTAGCCCTGATAATAAAATAAGCAAGCTTTCTGTATTAGAAACTAAAGGAGATCATCTAAAAGGAAATGATGATACAGAATACAAGAAAAAACTTTTCAAAACCTTGGAAGATGCCATAGCAGATAAAACGATTGATGTAGGCGATATGGAAGTTGCATCAGATAAAGAACAAAAGATGATATTTAGAATCTTAATGGAAAAAACTTGGAAAGATGATTTAGGTCAATTAATGAAGAGCAATTAAACTTTCGTCTGTAAAGCCTTGGGATGTGTTACTTAAATTTTATTGGGTAAGTGATAAAAAGATCATGCTCTAGCTTTTTAAATCTGATACTTTTTATCACCCTTTCCACGCACTTATGTAACTCAAAATCGGGTATAGAAGAATCCGCCAATTTAATATAGGACACATACCCTGATAAACTAACAACAAAAGCCATACTAACATACCCACCTTCATGCGTTGGATCATTTTTTAAAAGTCTTTGATAACACCTTTTAAAAAGGTCCGAATGACGGCTCATTACACCATTTATATATGGATCCTCTGGTTCAGTTTCTGCCGTAATATCATCTGCCAATTCATAAATCTGGTTGGTACTGTCTGTATCTATAGTAAGAGTTATTATATCACCAGTGCTAACCTGGTAATTATCAAAGTCTTGGCTTGTAACCATAAAATTACCTTCTAAGAAAGTCATAACTAAATTAGAATCTACTTTTTTAAAAATAACTATTGAATCCTTTAGAACATCCAACATTAAATCAGAATTTAAAACTTCTAGAGATACGGTAGAGCTGTTACTTATCAATATATCTCTGTGGCCTAGATATTTTTTGATTGGTTTTAATTCTACACTTATCCTAGATCTAAATTGTGCTGAATCATGAGTGGAGTTTAAAACTTTCACTAGAGGATCTGTGCTGGAAAAATCCCAAAAGCTTGATCTAAAAATTAAAGCCAGTATGCCTAACAAAATAAGTAGAATTGGTAACAAGTACCTTGTCATAAAAAGGTTTTAAGTTGTACTTGTAGATGACGTTGTAGCTGTAACAGATGTATCTAAACTTGTATCCATGTTTGTATCTACGTTTTCTGTAGTTTCTTGTTCACCCGGTCCCACTACATCTAGCACACTTTCTTTATTTTGAGCAGAAAGCCTGGTTAGTAATATACAAGTTAATGCAAACAAAACCACAAAGCCCTTGGTCATTTTGGTAAGTATATTGTCTGCACCAGTGGCTCCAAATAGAGTGCCTGAGCTACTGCCACCAAATGTGCTACCCATTGCACCTTTAGAATCTTGCACCAACACAAGCAAGATTAGAATTAGTGCCACAAAAATATGTAAAACAGTCAAAAATCCCAAGTTATCTACCCTTTAGTGCCCTTCATATTGTGCAGTATATGCAGTACCTCTAGAAAGCTGTCAAGTTTTAAAGATGCATTACCTACTAAAAAGCCATCTAAACCATCTATACCACCCAACTCACCTATTTTCACAAATGCTAAATTTACATGACAAATAATGGACTATATGTGATAGCATATCGTATAGAGGTGTTGTTTATGAAGGCTACACTACAAAGCAGTTCCGTGGTATTGGTTGCACGCAAAGGATGTACGATTCCTCCTGTGAATCATGATCTACTTAAATCAAGAGAAATTATTCCAAAAGAAGATAGTGGTTTTAATCAGCCAAATCCTAATTCTTTCAGCATTCCTCCAGCTAGCCAGACGCACTATAACAATGGCTTTAGCATATCAACTGAGCCTAATAGAATGACCATTCAATATTTGCATCAGCCTGGAAGAAACGAAAAAGACTGCATATTTTCTCTTGAAAAAATAGCTACTAATTGTCTTAGCTTATTTAATCACGTAGATTATTCAGAAATTGGTATAAACTTCATGCTTGCAAAGGAGAATGTAGACTATGTACTGTGTACTGACAGTTTAGTTAAACCAGATGTTGATATGATATTTGAATTTGGTGACGAAAAAGGTGTGATCTCTAACCTAACTCTGTTTTATAAAATTAAAGGAAAACATTTTAACGTATCTATAAGTGGATCGGAGGAAGTAGAAGGTTCTAAAAAAATCCCTGTTTTAAATGTCAATGTTCATTATCCTGAAGATTATTCCAATAATAAAGCTTCAATTATCAAAGAGTTGCCAGAAAACTTAGATCTGGCCAATAAATTTGCCGATAGGTTTGAAAGAATATGAAGAATTCCACAGCCGTTGTAAGGCAATTTTTTCCAAGTGATTATTTAACACTTGCATACTCGAATTTTTTGGAATATGTGGAAAATGACACAACAGTTAAAACTAGTAACTTGTACATTCAAAACATTCATTCAATGCTATCTACATCCTTTAAAAAATGTGAACAATATAAACTTTGTGATTTTCCTATCGAAAGCAAAACATCAAAACTTAAAACTACTTCTTATCTAACCTCATTTATGAAAGAAATGTGTAGTCGCTGGTCGTCTATAAATAAATTTGAAGAGCTGAATCAGTCATTAGACACCATACATGAAGAATGTGAAGACGAAGGTTTAGAAATGTTTGATGAAAAGGCTAGAGAAAATGCAAGACAAATTATAAACATTTTGTTAGAAAATTTCCCTGCCCATGAATATTGTGTATATCCTACAGAAGATCGTGAAATAGCAATTTATTGTAAACCACAATTTGGAAGATCATTGCTAATATTGTCTGCATCAGATGGAAAAATATCTTTTTACCTGAGTGTTGAGAATGAAAGTTTTATTTTTAAGCACGATAGTTTTAAAAACATAAAAGAAAATCTAAAATTTATATTTAATAAATTAGAAGATGGTATTGCTGTATATAATCTTGTAACATCAACCAAATTCCCTAAATAAATTATGCTTTCCAAAATTGATGATAAAGAGTCACTAGGCAGAGCAATTTTTTCGAGTAGTAGCAAGGGTAAACCTCATGATTTTATAGTAAGATGTAAAAATAATAAGGCAGAAATATCTAGTGAAATATCTGTAGATATTTTTAAACCTTATCCAAAATGTTTAGTCGAATTAACCTGTATCCAGGACGAAAATGCAAAGAAAAGAACCCCTGCTAACGCTGAAAAACCTAGAAAATTTTATGGCTGGGCCAAACTAACAGTGGCCAATGCTAAAGGAGATGATAGAAAAATTAAATTAGATCCCACTCCTGAGAATAAATATCATGCCAATATTATTTTACCTAACAATATCGATGAAGATGCAAAGATAGAACACGCAAACCAGTTGTCAAATTTGTCAGTCTGGGAAAATAGAGTTGATCAAAAAGAATAAGTACATTATTTTCCCTTCACGTCATGCAGTATGTGCAGTATCTCTAGAAAACTGTCAAGTTTTAAAGATGCATTCCCCACTAAAAACCCATCTAAACCAGGTATACCACCCAACTCACCAGCATTCTGAGCCTTAACACTACCCCCATACAACAAAGTAACCGACATATTCATAGACTCTGTAATACTTTTTATAAATGAATTAACTTCAGACAACTTCTCTGGAGTTACGCTAAGCCCTGTTCCTATAGCCCACACCGGCTCATACGCTATCACAATTCTACTAACTTCTTGCGGAATAGAAGTAAGTTGCTTTACCAAAACTTTTTTAAAGTCTTCACCTTGATTTTCTCCAACACAAAGCATTGGAGTTAATCCCACATCATAACAAGCTTTGACTTTTTTTGAGATCAATAAATTGTCTTCATTAAAAAGTGTCCTCCGCTCACTATGACCAACTAACACATACTTAGCACCCATTAACCTAATAACTTCAGGTGAATTCTCCCCAGTAAATGCACCTTCGTTCTTAAAATAACAATTCTGAGCACCCCACACAACTTTCTTACTTTTATTCAAAAGCTCTGAACATTTAAACGCACAAAAATTCTGCGGAAAAATTATAACTTCAAAATCCAAACCAGATTTTATCAAGTCACTACCCAAAAGCCCCTCTATAAAGGATGAAACTTCATCTGGTTTTTTATTCATTTTCCAATTGGCAGCACACACAAATTTCATACTTCTATCTCCAAAGCACTTAATCCACTAAGTTTTCCCTTTACAAGATACTCCAATCCAGCTCCTCCACCAGTAGATAAATTTATATCTATATTATTTTTAACAGCTGCATGTGCAAGATCACCACCACCTGCAACACTAAATGCATTAGATTTTGAAATACTATTTAACAAACTAACCGTACCATTTGAAAAATCATTCACTTCAAACATACCCACAGGGCCGTTAGCAAATATAGTACAAGCCTTATCGATATGCCTACTATAAAGTTTTATTGTTTCAGGTCCTATATCCAAACCCCGATAACCTTCGCTTATGTTTTTGCTCACCTTAACACTACTAATATCATTTATATTGATAGCCTCTACATGATCTATTGGCAATAATAGTAACTTATCCCTAGCTTTAAACGCCTGAATTACTTCTTTTGCTAAAGATATACCCTCACGCTTACCGTAAGTTTTAAAACCAGAAGCTTCCAAAAATGTAAATGCCAATACTCCACCCAAAAGAGCTATGTCAATTTTATCTACCAAGTTTTTTAATATCTTTATTTTATCCACAACTTTAGAACCACCCAAAAGAACTAAAAAGGGTTCTTGTGGATTTTTAATTGTATCCAACATTTCAATTTCATTCTCAAATAACAGGCCCATAGCTTTGGTATCTACAATAGAGCAGATCGCATCAATGCTGGCATGTTTTCTATGGCTTACTCCAAATGCATCGTTTATGTATACGTCTATGTACGATGCCCAATGAGAAGCTAATGATATTGAGTTTTCCATCTCACCAGAATTAAATCTGAGATTCTCCAACATTAATATTTTATTCTGCTTTGCCTGCTTGATTAAAGCTTTAGGAGCATCACTTGCACAATCATCTATCATAACAACTTCTATGTTCATCTTCGTAGCTAAATACTCTGCCACAGGGCTTAGTGAATACCTAAAGTCATTTTTTTTTGGTCTACCTAAATGAGAAGCCACTATTACACTGGCATTATTTTTTAATAGAAATTCAATTGTTGGAATTGCTCTTTTGATTCTATAGTCATCTAAAATTATCCCGTCTTTTATGGGAACATTTAGGTCTAACCTGAGAAAGACTCTTTTTTCATTCAAGTTTACTTCTCTTACAGACTTAATCATTTCCTTTCTATATAACAGTTACATTAAAAATGTCTTCAATTTTAGAAAATTTCTTCTAGTAGAACGTTAAACAGCAGTTTTACTTGCCATAGTGTAAAAATTAAGCTCTAATACGAAAGGCTTTATTTCTGCACTCAGCGGTTTTTGAGCTAAGGGAGATGTATGAAAAATCAATACCTTATAATATTTATCACAAATATATTCTTAATAGCCTGCACAACTACACCACAAGCTAATAACTACAGCTATACAGAAACAGGAAGATGGATCGCAAGTGCCAAAGAAAAAGCCAGTGCAAAGAAAAGTGCAATAATGTTTCTAACAGATCAAGCAGTTTCATCATGTACAGCTGTAGATAGAATTTTGAGACAGATAGAGCAACAAAAAAATGCAGGGCAAGAAGTTCAAGTGTCAGAAGATGACATAAAAAATGCGATGCTAGAAGCCGATGCCCAAGGAAGAATATCTTTAAGAAATCCAGATTGTAAAGATAAAATTTTTGCTCTAGCACAAGTTGTATGTGATGGTAAAAATAACGATGAGCCACTATGTGCAGCTGTTAGACTAAGACAACAAGTAGATCGTGCTATATCAGAATTTTATGCCGTTGATGCACATACACAAGAAATCGAACAAGAATTGGGAACTGAGGACAGAGGAGCCAGAATGGCTTCAGCAAAACGTAATGCATTAAGAAATACCATAAGACAATTGGAAAGTGAAATTAGAGAACAAGAACAAAAATTAACAGATGATGAATCATCTAGGATAATTGGAAGAACTTCTGCAGTAGCAATTGGAGCACTATCTATGGGTAGTGTATTTTTGCGTGCCCTTCACCCTACACTTTTACCTTCCATCGTTGCAACAGGAGGATTCTTAGGTAGTGGAGTTTCGTTGGTATTAGGTGTAATATTGTTAATTGAAGCAGGTATATTAATATATAGTTTAGTCAAAGCATTTGATCGTTGTGAAAATACTAATAATATAGAAAGATGTAAACGCAGATATTTTGCCAGAACTCACAACAACATATGGGTTGGTATATTTGAAGTACCTATTCAGATAATGACAGGTCTGATATCTGTATTTACAAGAGATTGATTAGAAAAATATATAGCTATACACCCTAAATACAAAAACTTCAAAACCTCAGACAGTTCTTTTATAGTCTACTTTGATAAGCTGCTTTGGTATTTTTAATAAGCACACATTGGCTCCATTTAGACCGCTAAACTTACTGCTATGCTATTTAACATTCGTCAAAACTAAATATCTTAATTTTTCTTGACATTTTTAGTTGATTTTGTGGGGGGGGGGGGGTAAACTCAAGCTTAAACTAGCTTTTTTTACAAGGGGGAAGAAGTGAAAAATCAATACTTTATAATATTTGTCACAAATATATTCTTAATAGCCTGCACAACTACACCAAAGTCCAATAACTACAGCCATACAGAAACAGGAAGATGGATCGCAAGTGCAGATGCAAAAGCCAATGCAAAGAAAAGTGCAATAATGTTTCTAACAGATCAAGCTATTTCATCATGTGAAGCCGTAGATGAAATCTTGAGACAAGTAGAACAACAACAAAATAGACAAGAAGAAGTTCAAGTATCATTAGAAGATCTTAAACAAGAAATGCTAATTACGGATGCCGAAGGAAATGTTTCGTTAAGAAATCCAAATTGTAAAGATAAGATTTTTGCTCTGGCTCAAGTTGTATGTGATGGAACAAATGATAGTGATCCATTATGTGAAGCTGTTAGACTAAGACGACAGGTAGATGCTGCTATGTTACAACTTCAAACTGCTGATAGTGCGACTGTACAAAGAACTATAACAGAACTGACAAATGAAATTAGAAAACAAGAACAATCTTATGAATTATCACAACAGCAACAAAAAGATGATGAGTTAGATAGAAAACTTGGAGTCGGACTTGGGATAACTGCTGGGACAGCGAGCTTAGGAGCTGGAATTTGGGAGCTTCTGATGAGCGCAAACGTTGGGAGTATTTTGAAGGGTGCCAGTCTTTCTGCTGCTGCCGGTGGAGCGTCAATTGGGCTCCTAGCTTCTATCTTGCTAGTTGAAGCCGGTATATTAGCATATAGTTTAGTCAAAGCGTTTGATCGTTGTAACGATACTAATATAGAAAGATGTAGACGCAGATACTTTGCTAGAACTCACAACAGCGTATGGACTGGCATACTACAAGTCCCTGCTAAAGCAGTAATTGGATTAATATCTATCTTTAAAAGAGATGATTAGTTGATTAACAACATAAACCAAGAACATTAAGACAGTTCTTTTATAGTAAACTTTGATAAGTTGTTTTAGTCAGCCTGTGGCCCGATCAATTTGCTGGCCTACGGCCAGCTGCTTCAAGAAAAATTTGACACTAGATATGTAACGAACCTGAGTACGGAGCTTGTAGAGGTTTTCAAGCCAGTCGTAGGCTGGCGTACCTCGGAAAGCTCAGTACTCAAGTTTGTTGTATTAAAAGATCGATCAAACACTTTAGGGACTTAAGTAAGTCTGTTTGTAATATACCTTGAACGTTGCACAACTTTTTTAATAAATGCACCTTGGCTTCACTTTCGGCCTCTGGCCTAATCGTTACGCCAATGTGCATTTATTAAAAACGAAGGGCCTTATAAATTGAAAACCTTTAACAGATCAATCATTCTGTTAGAAAAACCATATTCATTATCATACCAAGATAATACCTTTACACTATTACCCAAAACCATAGTGGAAGATAAATCCACTATCGAACTTTCCTTTCTACCTAAAAAATCACAACTTACAAGTTGTTTAGGCTCAACAGCTAATATACCCTTTAACTTTTCCTTTGATGCATCTTCAAAAATTTGATTAAGCTCCGATTTGGTAGTCTTTTTATTTAATGTCGCCACAAAATCTACAACACTAACACTTGGAGTAGGAACCCTAATAGAAATACCATCAATTTTACCCTGTAATTTAGGAATAACCTCACACACCGCCCTAGCTGCCCCAGTAGTAGTAGGAATCATTGATTGTCCAGCAGCTCTTGCCCTTCTAAAATCCTTATGAGGACTATCAAGCAACCTTTGATCATTAGTATAAGAATGTACCGTAGTCATAAAACCCGATTGTATACCAAAATTATCATCCATTAGTTTGACTACAGGTGCTAGACAATTAGTAGTACAAGATGCATTACTTATTATATTATGTTCTTTTTTATAATTCATATGATTCACACCCATCACAACAGTAATATCAGCACTATCTGATGGAGAAGACACTATTACCTTTTTAGCATTTGATAAAAATTTTTCTAGATCATCTCTTTTTTTTAAAACACCAGTACACTCAAATACTACATCTGCATTCCAAGTAAGTTTATCAGGATCACATTCTGTATAAAAAGGAATGATCTTATCTTTAGTAATTAAATTATTTTTTGAATACGAAATATCTGGCTTTACTCCATACGTGGAGTCATATTGATAAAGATGTGACAAAATCTCAATGTTAGCTCGGTCATTGATACCTATAACATCTATTTTTCTCTCAAGACAATTTCTTAAAACACATCTTCCAATCCTACCAAAACCATTGATAGCAACTCTCATACCACCTCCGCAGAACCTTGGTTTACCAGGCTCCAAGCAACAGGCAAATATATAAAAATATTTTAAGACTTACAAGATATAAAAATAGGACACGCCAGTGCCTTAACAAGCACTAGCATATCAATTATTACTGCCAAAATAAGTTATCTACTGAATACCTTCAGTATCTTGATCTTCTTCAGCACTAGCTCGAACTGTAGTTTGTTCTTTTGTATCTTCAAATATCGAAGATAGGTCTGCACTTTGACTGCATTCTGCAGTATTAGTACTACCAATTGAAGTATACAAAAACACTACAAAAAACACATATAGGACCCTCATAACATCTCCCCCATCTTTTATGTTATTTTACCATACACTTAATCACAACCAATAAACGTTGCTAAAATCGTACCATTCAAATTTATAACAATTATATCAAAGGATTATACGATGGTCCGTATCAATATGAGACACAACAAACCATTGGCTAGTAACAAATTGTTGGATAACTTATATACAGACTGTAAAGTAAGTATACATTATTTTTCTGGTGCAGCTGTTGGTGAAAATAAATCTATTTCGTCCAGACTATGTTTACCACTTTGAGACTCTATGTTTTGTACCTCTTCGGTTGTGACATTTTCAGGAAACTCTTGTGCGGTAGTGGTGGACGAAATCCCCTTACTCGTGGTAACCGTCACGGTACTAGTAGTTGTAAACAACACAGCAAAAAAAAGATTTTTCATGACAACGACCCAATAGCTAGTGGCATAATTGTTTGCACTAAGTTTGCCTTTATTAAATTTGGTACATTTATAATACAATGTCTTTTTAGCTCTACCATGATACCGGTCGCCTATCAACCAGTACCAACTGGTATTTGTAGAAGTTTTATAATATGAAATAAAATGGCTAATGGAGGGCAGATCATATACCCAAATTGATACCAGATGGAGAGATAATCTCTAAAAGCCCATTGAATGTCGATGCAATTTGAGTAGCAACAACAGGCCCCTGATTACTGTTTACATCCCGTAAATCACCGTTAGATCTGTATTGAACAACCAGGTCTCCTACGCCAGGTCTGGATAGCTTTTTAGGTTTACCAAATCTATTGTCATAGGTTATATTCACAGCCCTGTGAGCTTGATCAATTAAACTTATCACCCTACCTCGCTTGTCATACTTCAATTTTACTTCTCTTCCATCTGTAGATTTAGCATTTATTAAATTCCCTGTTGGTCCATAATTAAATACTGTTCTTAGGTTTCCAGCTTTTAATTCTGAAACTTTGTTAAATTTGTTATTGTATTTAAATCTCATTGTTTTTTTGCCAACTCTTCTAGCCTTTACAAGTCCATTTGGATAATAAGAAACCAAGGTGGTAACACCATTTTTTATAGTCTTAACCGGTTTTTCAAAAACACCAGAATAATATATATCGATTGAACTGTTGTTAATTACACTTTTTGCACGGGCTAGATATTTACCGCCTGTGTTTTTAGTTTTATACCAAAATTCGTATTTTGCTTTACTATCTAATCTAAGACCACATTTTTTTACTACATTAACCCAATAATGTCCTCTAGGATTCTTAGGAGACATTTGATATCTAAAATTTTCAGTACATTTATTTCTACCTGTAAATCCCAACACCCAATCCTTATCAGTGTCATATTTGATAGCTTTAAACGTTTTATCTGGATAAGTAACCCTGGTTAGGTTATGCAACTGATCATATGTATATGTATAACTGTTTCCCCAGGCTGTTTTTACCCGAACCAGATCATTTTGTCTTTTATACTTATAAGAAACATTCATACCACCAGGTCCTGATATAGATTTTATTTTGCCATTAGGATAGTGGGTAAAGTTTAACTGTCTTTTATTATTGTCAGCTATTTTAATTAACCTGCCCCTTTTATTGTATTTTAAATGCAGGTAGTTTCCATCAGGATCATAAAAATGTGTGATCATTCCTTTAAAATTAAATCTTTGCTTTTCACCAGTTATCGTAGTTCTTTCAAAAAATTTGTTGGTTTTGACCAAAGTTTCATTTCTATCTTGTACAGATCTATAAACAGTGTTTGCCCTGATCTGAGACTTAACTCCATATCTTTTTGCATAGCTTTCAAAAATTTTAGGATCATTTTCCATTGCTGTTTTTAGCCTTTTTAGATTTCTAGCATTAAATGATCTATTAGTTTCTTTAATTTTGCTTAACACCTTAGCTATAGCATTTTTAGTGTCTGAAGCTGTAAAGTCGCTTGTTCTAAACACAACTGTTCTACCATCACCACACTCTTTTAACTTTATGGAACCATCTGGCTGAATCGTAAATTTAGTCTCAAAATCAGAGCACCAACCAAAGCCGAACATTCCGTCAAATAAAGATCTGCTGTTGTAAGTTCGCTTAACTTCAAAAGTATACCCAGAACCAGGTATTTCAAGGTCCTTCCAGGTATCTGAATAGTTAGCTAACCTGACATCTACAATGGACAGTGCTTGGTTAGAAAACAACAAACAAAATAGTATAGTGTAAAAAATCTTTTTTAGCATACAACTTCTCCGACAACACTTTTTTGTCAGGTTGGTAAGAACAAGCTTATGCTTCGATTGTAATAATTTTTTTAATGACTAGTCCACCTACTATTTGCAAGCCTAGCATAAATACCAGCATAACTACGCCAATAACAGTGGTGAACATAGGTTTAATATAACCTGGGTCTAGTAAAGCAGTAACGATTAATATCACAAACGGCACAGCTGTTATGATTATTCCCTGCATTAAACCTTGAGCTGTTAGAGTTTCTATCTTTTTTTGCACCTTTTGTCTTTCTCTAATAGTCTCGACTATAGTAGAGAATGTTTCTGACATATCACCACCAGTTTCTTTTAAAATATTAACAGCGGTGACAAACATATTTACGTCAGGGATGCTGATTCGTTTTTGTAAGTTGTTAAGAGATTCTTCTAGACTTAAGCCAAGCCTAAGCTCTGATAAAACCAATCCAAATTCTTGTGAGATGGGATTTTCCATATTGTCAACCACACGCTCCATAGCTTGTGCTACTGTAAGTCCACTTTTTACACCGTTTGCAAGCAAAGTTAAGCCATCTACCATTTGATCAGCAAATTGACTGCATCTTTTCTTAAATAGAATATCCACTGCTATTTTTGGTATCTGCCAACCTGCAACCGTTACTATTAAACCCAAAAGTATGCCTGTTTTTAAATTAGGTAACAGGCTAAAAGCTACTAGAAATCCAGGCCCTACACTGACAGCCAACATAATCAGAGTAACTTTTCCAGGATCAGTTTCTACGAACATCATTTTAAATTTTTCTAAAATATATTCTCGCTTACCTAAAGTTTTGTCATGCAGCCAACTTACTATTCTTTCAGAATAGAAATATGCCACCATGAAACCTATAGCTCCTACTATTGGGAATACAATTAATGGCTCACCAAAAATTACTGCCATTAGCTTACCTTCTTGATCTGCGGTTTAACCTGTGGTCTAACATTAGGTTTTTTAGCCGGTTGATTTGATTTACTTGTACCAGTGAATAATGTTCTAGGAATCTTCACACCTTTTTTTTCAAACTCTTCTATGAAAGTAGGTATTCTTCCAAGAGCTTGAAATGAACCAATAATTTTTCTATTTTTATCAAAACCCTCTTCTTTAAATTTGAATATTTCTGTTAATGTCACATTGTCACCAGACATGCCGCAAACTTCTGTGATGCTCTTTACTTTTCTACTGCCGTCTGACATTCTAGATATTTGCACTATCAAATTGACCGCATTGGCAATTTGCTTTCGAATGGCTTTTGCTGGTAATTCCATGCCTGCCATTAAACACAATGTTTCTACTCTACTTACTGCTTCAACTGGATTATTTGCATGGACCGTTGTCATAGAACCATCATGGCCTGTATTCATGGCTTGAAGCATATCCAGAGCTTCGCCTCCTCTACATTCACCCACAATAATTCGATCAGGTCTCATTCTTAAACTATTAATAATTAGATCTCTTATGGTTACACTTCCAGAGCCTTCCAAATTTGGTGGCCTGGTTTCTAGTCTAACCACGTGTGTTTGTTTTAACTGTAGCTCTGCTGCATCTTCTACGGTAATAATTCTTTCTCTTGCTGGAATGAAACTGGACAATGTATTAAGCAGAGTTGTTTTACCAGAACCTGTTCCTCCAGATATAAGCAAGTTTAATCCGTTTTCTACACAAATCTTTAAAAAATCAATCATAGGTTGGGTTATAGAACCCCATTCTACGTAATTTTTTATTGTAACAGGTTTTTTTGAAAATTTTCTGATGGTTAATGACGGACCGTCTATTGAAATTGGTTCAATGACTGCATTAACACGGCTTCCATCTTTTAGTCTTGCATCTACGTACGGAGATGTTTCATCAATTCTTCTTCCAAGCGGTGTTACGATTCTTTCTATTACTTTTTTTAAATGGAAGTTAGAAGTAAAAGTAGTTTTGCTCAAAGATAGCCTTCCACTTTGCTCTACAAACAGTTGACCATGACCATTTACCATTATCTCAGTTACGGAATCATTTTCTAGTAAGTTTTCTAAAGGGCCTAAACCTAAAGATTCATCCAGAATTTCTTTTATAAGGCTGCTTCTGTCTTCCCTAGATCCACCTTTTAATTCCTTATCTACTAATCCAGATATTATTTGTTGAACTTTTCTTCTAAGAGCACGTTCTTTTTCTGGATCACCTTTTGTATCTGTTTCACTTTTTCTTAGATCCATGGTTTGTATAAGTTCTTGGTGTAATCTAAGTTTTAATAGATTTCTAGGATCAGTTTCTGCTCTTTGGCCCTTTATAACAGTTTCATTATTCTGACCATCACCAGAAACAGTTCTTGGTTTAAGATTGGAAACTCCTTTGTTTAACTGCTTCAATCTGGTTAAGTTACCTCCACTTGTAACTTTTCTTACTAGATTGTGATAGGATATACTAACTTTTGCCTGCGGGTTTAAGGCTACAAATGGTACCCCTCTTTGCAAAGCCATTGCACACAATTTATCATCCTGTTCAATTATTCCTAGAAGATTTTTCTTTAGGGTGTTTTGAATTTGCTGAGGTGATAGAGAGTTTGCACTAACTTTATTAGCAACCACGCCTGTTAAATCGCCTGGCATAGTTGCAGCTGCAAAGTCTCCTAGTAATCTTGAAGTTTGATTCACAGCAATGCTATCTGAGCCTGTTACTACTAATATTAAACTTGCGTGGTTTAAAAATTCTTGCTGAAGATCTGATATGGTTGAACCAACATCAACAACTATATACCTAAACATGGTACTTAATGCATTCAACGGACGTGCTAGTAGTTGAGGCTCTACATTTAAAGATTCATCTTTAGATTTAACTGCACCTACGTAGAAAATACCGGATGCATGTTTTGCTATAAGAGATGGTATGGTTCTTGCATTAATTTGACCGGTAAATTTGGTTAAATCTCCCAAAGTTCTTTTGGGTCTGGTGCCTAGAATAAAATTTTGGTCACCGCATGATAGAGCATCTGCATCTATCAACAAAGTATGCTGTTTTAGTTCTTTTACAGTAGCTACAGCAAAGTTGGCAGCAAATACACTTTTGCCGACTCCACCTTTACCACCTACTACTGCTATAAGATGACATTTTCCATCAATCATAGATGGTACATTAATCGGATCATTACAGTTTGCTTATGAAAAATAAAAGGCTTTCTTAAACAAAACAGGACCAAAATCCATGCACCTACATAGGTTCACCACAACTAAGACTATACTGCTATAATACCTACTGAGGATACATTTGACTTTATTACACAACACACATTACTATCCAAAACGAACTGAGCTATAACTCATGACGACAACTGTAAAAGATTTAATAAAAATTAAAAAAACAATATTAAAAAGAGAGCCTAAGAGTGGATATAAAACAGAAAATGACCACAAAAGATGTAATTTATCCTTAAATAGTGATATTGATTCTAAAATGAGTTTTGGTATTTTTATTCGTCAAAATTTAACTTTTATAGAAAATTTTTCTATTGGATTGATGTATAGGAGACCAGAATTTAAGCAATCTATACATATTATTCGTTACAACAGAGCACACGATCCAAGAAAAAACATAGAACACTGCAAAAAGCCCCACATACACAAAATTAAACAAGAACAAATAGAACAAGATACAATAAAAGCTCCACTAATGGATATACAACTAGCAAATAATTACAGCACTTTTGAAGAAGGGCTTGTGGCTTTTATCAAAGATACTAACATTGTAAATTGGCAGGAATATTTTCCAGAGTTAGAACAATTAAAGTTATTTTAATTATGGAGTTATTGTTATGGATATTAAAAATGTATTAAATTTGTTAAATACATCCTCAACTAAGTTTGAGATCTATGAGCGAAGAAAAGGGAAACACCAACTGATGGCTCCGTTCTTGCACGAAGACGGTGACATGGTAGATTTATATTTGCAGAACAGTTCAAAAGGTAACAGATATATTCGTATATGCGATTTTGGTATGTCTTTGATGCGTCTTTCTTATAACTATGATATAAACACTAAATCTAAGTCACAAATTTTAGAAAGTATGTTGGATAACAATGGTGTCACAAATGATAACGGTAACTTGTTTTTAGATACTCCAGTAGATAAAATTTATGAAGGCATTTTGCAATTTGTAGGATGCGTTCAGAAAGTTTGTAGTATGGATTATTGGGGTAAAGAAACTGTCCAGTCTGTTTTTTATGAAGATTTAAAAAAAGTTATATTAAATGACTTTAATGATTTTAAACCACAGCCAGATATAGAACTTATTCCCGAGATTATTAAAGTAGATTGGAAATTAGAATGGAAAAACCATGACTTTTATCTATTTGGTATAGTAAGTAAAGATAAAGCACACCATGCTGCTATAGCTTTGCTAGAGTTTATGAAAGCTGAAAAAAAATTTATTAGTTTAGTTGTACATGAAAATAAAGATAAATTAGGAAGCAAAGAAGAAAATTATCTTACCAGAAATGCAGATAAACAATATCCTAAACTAAATGATTTTACTTCTTCTGGCAAAAATGATATTAAGAGGCTTGCCGCATAATTACAAAACGCAAATAGTATAATGTTTAGTAAAATAAACTGTTTAAGCTGTTATTGACTTATATCTAAAAATGAAGTGAATTTATCAAACCACTTGCCAAACACTTGAGTTAGACTAACTTGTTGATAATTAGATAGTTTATCAAAATTTTCATTGTCTATCCCACAAGGCCTTATCATTCGGAGCAAATCTAGATTATTATTAACATTGATTGCAACTCCATGCATAGATACACCTCTTTTAAACTGTAAACCCAAAAAAGCTATCTTACCCCGATCTGTATAAAAACCTCTCCTATCATAGTCAAACTCAGTTATACAACCAAAATAGTTTAAAGTCTGTACCGTACTATTAATAATGATATCTACAAAATGCTTCGCTTTGATCTTTAACTTTCTTATAGGAATTATAGGGTATATTAAAGTTTGACCTAAGCTGTGTACAGCTACCATACCACCTCTTCTAACTCTATAAACTGGTATGTTTTTTTTTGCTAGTACAGATTCATCAACCAAAATGTCATCACGCATACCACGAAGACCTAATGTTATTACACTGCTGTGCTCAACCCCCAATATACTCAGCATATTTTTTTCTGTTGCCAAGCGTACAAAATCATTTTGTCTATTTAGCGAAGTTAGATAGTCAACTCTTCCAAGCCAATGAGCGTGCAAATTATGATTCATTATTTAAAAGCTATACTAATTCTATTACCAAAAGTTCGCACTTTACCTAGTTTTCCTATTTTAAGTTTAAGGTTTGACAGCTGGTTTGCTATTCTGCGTGGAGAACGGTTGGATTCTAATTTAAATATTATATTATCTTTTCTAAAAATATGCTCTTTAAAACTATAAACTCCAGGGAATGAAGTGTTAAAAGCTTGCTTTAATTCTACTACCTTGGGGTAACTTAACTCACCATTTATACGCAAGTAGATTATATCAGCACCTATTTCACCATTATTCCATGAACTTACTACTTTCTTTACGAGAGAATCTGAAATGTCATTAGATATCCTAGATACTACGTCTTTACTGACAACTGACTTTTTATTTTTAGAAACTTGTGTTCTATTAGAAATCTCCCCAATTATTCTGCCATCCACAACAGAAATGGCATAAAATTTACTATTGATGACAGATTGATTTCGCTTTTTGCTATTGCTGGCAAATTTCAAATTTCCAACCATTACTACATCGTATCCAAATTCCTTGCCCAGTTTAATATAATCACTAGTACTAAATGAAGGTTTGATTAATTTTTGAAGTTTTTTGTCATTTTTTGGACTGGATACTTGAATTTTTCCGCTCGAATCAGAAAATTTATTTTTAACAATATCTACAACTGTTTTTGATAAATCATCCTCAGAATTCAACCACCATGCATGAGCCTGCCCATTTATTGCATCGGTAACACTAATCATTGGCAAGACACTAAGCTGGCCGTTATCTATCTTAAAAAGACCATCTTGTTTTAAAATTTGTCTTAGGTCATCATAAGAAATTTTAAAAGACACAACCATTTTATATTCATCACCGTCTTTTAACAAATTACCATTATTGATAACCGGTATGAATCTATTAACCTTTTTTTCTATAATCTTTTTAATTGCACTTTGGTTGCTTCTGTATTTATCTACCCCTACCAAATCTAATATGGCTTCGGATGCAACTTTTTGTGTCATAGATTTTTGTATCTCAGCTTTAGCAAGAGAAGCGTCAACAAGTTTGCTTACACCTTGAAGTGCAACAGTCTCTAAAGCATGTGCATTAGAACAAAATAATAAAATTATACCAAGCAGTCTCATAAAACGTTATGACCAAAATTACCTTTATTGTTCTATCACATCACTACCTAGGTATCAACGGATGTTTAACATTTTGTGTAACTAATAAAAAGATTTAAATTGGCTTCATTTAAAATGAGCCAATTAAAACACATCAATTGCTCCCAGTCTGGGAATATATGCAAACAATTCATTGATTAATTCTTTATTTGTGTCAACACCAGCAGGATTATTTGAAACAACATCCACCGTTTGGCCATGCAATGACAGTCTAAACACTACCTGCTTACTTCCTTTATGTTTTTTCAAAATTTCCCTTATCTCCACAAATTTAGTGCTATCTTTAGCATCAACGTTCAAACATAAACCAGAAGTATCTGACAATACTTGATCTAAGGTATAAAATTTGTCAGCTATGACCTTAGAGGTTACACCTTCATCGTCTGTGTGTGATTCAAAAAATACTATGCTGTCATCCTTGAGTTTATCTTTAATTTCAGAATATAAATTTGAAAATACAACAACTTCAGTAGTACCTGTCAAATCTTCAACAGAGACAAAAGCCATGACTTTAGCTTTTCTTGTAACTCTCTCGTTTACATTAGTAATTATACCACCTATACGCACAGAACTGTTGTTACTTGAATTTAATTTAGAAATGTCGTCTTTTGCAAATCTTTTTAAAATCTTCTCAAACCCTTTTAGAGGATGATCTGTAAAGAAAAACCCTAACGAATTTTTTTCCTTTAAAAGAGTATCTAACCTGCTCCATCTTTGGCTATCTTTTTCTTTTGCAACAACTGCATCACTAGTATTTTCACCATCGAAAAGATTACCCTGTCCTACTTGCCTATCTTTCATTTTTTTATCAGCTCTAGACATTATATGAGTATATGAATCCATAAGCTCGTCTCTAGGTGTATCGAAACAATCAAATGAGCCAGATAAAATAAGCTGCTCAATACTTTTCTTATTCATAACTTGAGGATCAACTTTTTCAAAAAACTCCATTACATCATTAAAACGACCCAACTTGAGTTTCTCTCTAGTTTCTACTATTTTATCAGCCAAATACTTACCTACCATTTTGATAGCACCTAAACCAAAGTAAATTTCATTATCCACAATAGAAAAATCGTACTCAGACTTATTTATACAAGGTGGTTTAATTGTTATACCGTTTTGTTTAGCATCTCTAATATAGTAAATAATTTTACTTATGTTACCTAATTCTGCACTAAGCAAAGCCGTGTAAAATTCTAAAGGATAATATTTTTTTAGCCACGCAGTTTGAGCTGTAATTACACAATAAGCAGCAGCATGAGATTTGTTAAAACCATATTCAGCAAACCTAGCCATTAAATCAAATAGCTCTTCAGACAGTTGTTTGTTGTAGCCATTTTGTAATGCTCCGTTAATAAACCTCTTTTTTTGAATTTGCATATCTCTTTTATTTTTCTTACCCATAGCTCTTCTTAATATATCAGCTTCACCCAGTGAGTAATTGGCAATTTTATAAGCTATTAATTGAACTTGTTCTTGATACACAATAATTCCGTAGGTCGATTTTAAAATATCTTCTAGCTCCTTGAACATATATTTAATTTTTCTATTGTCATGTTTCCTGCTAATGTATTCATCCAGCATACGCATAGGCCCAGGTCTATACAGAGCATTAATTGCGGTTATGTCGTCAAATGAAGTTGGTTTAACTCTTAAAATCAACTCGGTGATACCAGCACTTTCAAACTGAAAAATACCAGCAGTACTACCACTTGATATCATTTTATAAATACCTTCATCGTGTAAAGAAATATCTTTAGTGGTTATATCCTTGCCTTTGTGTTTTTTAATCAGTTCAAAAGTTCTGTTGATATAGGTAAGAGTCTTTAAACCAAGAAAATCAAACTTTACAAGTCCCATACTTTCAGATGATCTCATGTCATACTGAATGATGGTCTCCCCCTCCTTACCCTTATAAAGTGGAGCATGATCGAATAAAGAAATATTAGATATTATAATTCCAGCAGCATGCACGCTCACATGGCGATTCAAACCTTCGATCTGTAGTGCTGTATTAATTAACTGATTGATTTTGGGATCTTCTTCCATCATCTCAACTAATCTTGGTTCTTTTTCTAAAGCACTACTTATTGTGATACCCAGCTCTTCTGGAATTAATCTAGCTACATCATCTACATCAGCATATTCCATGCTCAACACACGACCCACATCTCTAATAGCAGCCCTGGCTTGTAATTTTCCATAAGTCATAATTTGAGATACACGATCAGAACCATACTTGTTCACAACATACTCAATTACTTCACTGCGCCTTTTTCTACAAAAATCTATATCAAAATCAGGTATAGAAACTCTTTGGCTATTTAAAAATCTCTCAAATATTAAATCATGCTTTATGGGATCAAGATCTGTTATCATAAGACTATAAGCCACAAGACTACCCGCACCTGAACCCCGCCCAGGACCTACAGGAATATTATTTTGCTTAGCCCAATTTATAAAATCTTGCACAATTAAAAAGTATCCAACAAATCCTGTTGAATTTATAATTTTAAGTTCACTATCCATCCTTTCATAATAAATATCTTTGTTGTTTACTTTTTCATGCAAGTTTTCAGCCTCAACAAATCTTTTCTCTAAACCTTCATACGCACACTTTTTTAACGCTTCATACATTGTAGATTTACCGCTAACTTTAAAAGTAGGCATGTTATATTTAATCGATCCGTCCTTATTTAAAAACTCAATTTCAAAGTTACACATATTGGCTATTTTTAGAGAATTATCAGTTGCTTTGGGAAAATCTGAAAATAATTTTTTCATTTCATCAGGAGATTTAAAATAATTTTCCTTAGAAATTCCAAACCTAGAATCACGATCATCTAGAGTTCTGTTAGTGCCTATGCAACAGAGCACGTCTCTGGCAAGATGATCTTCTCTACTAGTAAAGTACACATCATTGGTAGCTACCAAAGGAACTTTTTTAGACTCCGATGCTTCAAAAAGAAATTCATTAATTTTTTTATTCTCTGGTGAAATGTTTTGCATTTCTAAAAAAATATTGTCGTGATAAACGCTTTTTAAAAAGTCTATTCTCTCAAGAGCACGATCTTTGCCACAGGTTAAAAAATTACTTACAACTTCCCCTCTCATGCCACCTGTTAGACATATCAAATCTTTGGAATATTTTTGCAAAGTTTCATAGTCGATCCTAGGTTTATAATAAAACCCTTCTCTATAACCAGTGGTGCTTATCTTACATAGCTCCTGATATCCTTCATAACTTTTAGCAAGCAAAACTAATCTGGTATTAGTTTTATTTTTTTTATTAAAACGACCATCAACTGCGATATATACGTCCATGCCTATTATTGGCTTAATCCCATGCTTTTTACATGAGTTATACCAATCAATCACGCCAAACATATTTCCGTTGTCAGTAATGGCAGCTGCCGGCATTTTGTATTTCTCACATAATTCTATTAGATCAGAAACTCTGCAACTACTCTCTAATAATGAATAATGTGTATGTGTGTGCAGGTGTACAAAACTCATATCACTCCCACTCTATAGTACTTGGTGGTTTGGATGTTACGTCGTATAAAACCCTGTTGATGCCAGGTACATTATTTACTATTAGGTTAGAAACTTTTTTCATAAATTTGGGATCAAATTCATACCAATCAGCAGTCATGCCATCATCGGATACAACAGCTCTGATACAAATAGTATACTCATACGATCTTTTATCGCCCTGAACTCCCACTGTTTTGACAGGAATCAAAACACAAAAAGCTTGCCATATTTTATCATATAAACCATCTTTTTTAAGTGCATCTATAAAAACTTTATCTGCTCTTTTTAAAATAGATAATTTTTCATAAGTCACTTCACCTGGTATTCTTACAGCAAGGCCGGGGCCAGGAAATGGATGCCTTTTTAATATCCAGTTAGGTATACCAAGTGTAAGACCCAGTTTACGCACTTCATCTTTAAACAAAGATTTTAGTGGCTCAAGTAAGTTGATACCTAAAACTTTAGGCAAACCTCCTACATTATGGTGGCTTTTTATAACTGCACCACCACTTTCTATTACGTCAGGATATAATGTTCCCTGAGACAACCATTTATAGTGTCTGTCTTTTGTAAAATTCTTAAAAGTGTCAATAAAAGTTTTGCCTATTATTTTTCTCTTTTCTTCTGGATCAGTTACACCTCTAAGAGCTTGAATAAAATCTTTCTTTGCATCTATCACGTGAATATCTATTTTTAGCTTCTTATAAATGTCTACAACTTCTTCCGGCTCACCTTCTCTTAAAAGGCCATTATCTACAAATACAAAGGATACTTGGTTACCTAACTTTTTTTTAAGTACACATGCAGTGACAGTGGAATCAACGCCACCGCTCACCGCACACAGAACTTTGTCATCTAGTTTAACGGTCTGTTCTATTTTTTTATAAATATTTTGATTGATGTTTTGCTCTGGCTTTATTTTTGCTACTTCAAATAAAAAATACTTTAGTACCTCAGAACCATATTCGGTGTGGGTAACTTCTGGATGAAATTGTACAGCCATAACCCTGCCATTTGTCATAGCAGCAATGACTCCATCTTGACTTTTGGCAGAAACTTCAAAACCAGAGGGAATATTAATTACACTATCTCTGTGACTCATCCAAACATTATGTTCCTTTGGTACTCCCTTAGGCGGCTGAAGGTTCCAAATAATTCTTTGCATACCAAACTCTGAACTACCGCCAGTTTCAACCGAACCACCAAACTGCTTTGCTATCAAATGCATGCCATAGCAAACTCCAAACACATAAGTACGTTTACACAATTCTTTTATGTCTATGGTTTTATCTAATAAAACACAACCAGGGCCTCCGCTTAATATAACTACCTCCGGTTTTAGTTTATCTAAAGTATTATCGGACCAGGAGTTATGATGAATAACCTCTGAATGCACCCCAAGCTGGCTAATTCTTCTGGATATTAGCCTGGTATACTGAGACCCAAAATCTAAGACTAGAACCAATGAACCTCCACCTAGTTTATACCTTGTCTGTAATTTGGAGCTTCCTTAGTTATCATCACATCGTGTACATGAGATTCAATAAAACCTTGGTGACTTATCTGTACAAATTCAGCTTTGCTTTGAAGTTCTAAAATAGTTTTGGCACCCAAATAACCCATACCTGATTTTAAACCTCCAACTAACTGATGTATTACACCGCTAGCAGAACCTCTGTATGGAACTTGACTTTCTATTCCCTCAGGAATAGGTTTGCCAACACTAGAATCTTGGTTATACCTATTAGCACCACCAGTTTTCATAGCACCTACACTCCCCATACCTCGATACACTTTATAAGTTTTACCTTGATAAAGAACGGTTTCACCCAAAGCTTCATCTGTTCCAGCAAGTAAACTACCTACCATTACCGCATTAGCACCCAAAGCAAGTGCCTTGGTAATATCCCCAGAATACTTAATTCCGCCGTCAGCAATAATAGAAACATTACGTTTTTTTGCAACACCTGCACAATTACAAATAGCAGACACTTGAGGTACACCAACTCCAGCTATAACTCTTGTGGTACACACACTACCTGGGCCTACACCAACTTTGATAATATCTGCACCAGCATCTATTAAATCACTAGTTGCATTTTTGGTTACAACATTTCCAGCCACGATCACTGCATCTTTGCTTTTGGCTTTTATATATTTAATCATTTTTATTACAGCTTTAGAATGGCCGTGTGCTTTGTCGATAACTAAAATGTCATTGCCTACGCTAATCAACTCGTCTACCCTGCTATACGATTCTGGATCAGTTCCAACCGCAGCACCTGATAATAAACGTCCGTGGGTATCTTTAGATGCATTTGGATATTTACGAGCTTTTTCTATATCTTTTACAGTTATTAAACCTTTAAGCTTCCCACTTTTATCTACCACAGGTAATTTTTCTATTCTGTATTTTCTAAGTTCTTTTTCTGCATCTACAATAGTAGTACCCACTTTAGCTGTAATCAGATTGTCCTTGGTCATAACATTTGAAAT
This sequence comes from Bdellovibrionales bacterium, assembly GCA_965203875.1. Lineage (GTDB taxonomy): Bacteria > Bdellovibrionota > Bdellovibrionia > Bdellovibrionales > JAUICD01 > CBDANC01. The sequence continues at coordinate 1,364,902 of OZ241914.1, forward strand.
AGGTTGATCTATGTTGGTTTCAAATCTTAAATCTCTGTTGGTTAATATACCTACCAAGTTCTGTTTTACTGTTATAGGAACACCACTTATTTTATACTCTTTCATCAAGTTTAAAGCTTCAGAGACTGGTGCATCTGGAGGCAAAGTTAAAGGGTCTTGTATCATTCCACTTTCGTATTTTTTTACCTTAGAAACTTCCAAAGCCTGTTCTTCTACGCCCAAATTTCTATGTATCACACCAAAACCACCATTTTGAGCCATAACAACAGCAATTTTATGATCAGTCACAGTGTCCATAGCAGAAGAAATTATTGGAACATTTAAATATATATCTTTTGCAAGATTAACCTTAGTACTCACTTCAGAAGGATTGATTTCAGAATATTGAGGTACCAGTAAAATATCATCAAACGTTAAAGTATTTTTTAAGTTATCCAAATTTATTCTCCTTGTACCACGAAGAGTACATTACGTAGTTATCAGCAGATTTTTTTAAAAATTCTAACTCTTGTTTGTTTAACTTACGAACCACCTTAGCAGGACGACCCAAAATTAAAACACCTTCATCAAAAACACTTCCTTGAGTTATCAAACTTCCAGCACCTACAATAGAGTTTTTCTCAATCACAACATTATCCATTACAATGCTGCCCATACCTATAAGACAGGTAGATTTGACCTGACACCCATGTAATATAACAGCATGCCCTACGGTTACATTATCACCTAGTACCACACCACATTTTTTATAAGTGCCATGGAATACACAGTTGTCCTGAATATTTGTTCTATTACCAACAACTATCGGAAAAACATCACCTCTTAAAACCGCACCAAACCAAACAGAGGAATCATCACCTATGCTCACATCTCCTATCACCCGAGCCGTGTCTGCCACAAAAGCACTTTTAGAGACTTTGCTAGCTTGCAATTAAAACTCCTTTTGCATTATGTGAATGAGATTTATCAATTCTAACTCGCACGGTTTGCCCTATAAGATCTTTATCACTTTTAAAATGAACGATTTTATTCTTGGTGGTTCTGCCAAAGTGGTTACCTTTTTTGTCAACACCTTCTACTAAAATATCACAAGTTTTATCTAGATAATCTAAAGCAATCTTTTGTGCAATTTGATCATGCTTTTCAAAGAGCTTTGATAATCGTTTTGATTTGTCCGCATCCGTTAATTGATCATCATAAAGCCTAGCTTTAGTAAATGGCCTTGGACTATATTTAAATGCAAATAAAGTTTCATAGGGCACTTCGTCTAACAAACTAAGAGTGTCTTCAAACTGACTATCTGTCTCTCCAGGAAATCCAACAATGATATCAGTAGACAGGGCTACACCTGGAAGATCTTTTAAAATCATACTAACTTTATCCATATATTCTTGCCTGGTATAACCCCTGTTCATCCTATCCAGAACTTTGGAGTTTCCAGATTGAACAGGTAGATGTATGTAATCACAAATTCTAGGTCTGTACTCAGCCATTACATCGACCAGCTCTTGGTCAAAATCTTTAGGATGACTAGTGGTGTATCGGATTCGCTCTACGCTGGTTTTTTCACACACAAGTTTTAATAAATTAGCAAAGTTTTTGTTATTTTCAGAAAGATAGGAATTAACATTCTGACCAAGTAAAGTTACCTCTTTAATCCCTCTTTTTACTAAGGCGTTTATGTCATCCACGATTTCCATCTCGCATCTGCTTCTCAATCTACCTCTGGTAAAGGGAACCACACAAAAAGTGCAAAAATTATCACACCCCTTGGTTATGTTCACAAACGCACTTACACCAGGATTTCTGATCAATGTAGACGTAGTATACTTATCCCGATTATGTAGCCTGGCTTTTGATACTCTGGATTTTTTTGCATCACATATAATTGAAGGCAGCTCATCTATGTTGTCAGGGCCGAATACAAAGTCCAACAAAGGAATGTCCTTTAAAAGTTTGGATTTTTCCTGCTGCCCAACACACCCGCCAACACCAATCAAAAGTTCAGGCTTATTAGATTTAAGCTCCCTATACCTACCAATCTCACTATAAATCTTATGAACAGGCTTTTCTCTAACACTACACGAATTTAATATAATCAAGCTGGCCAACTTAGGTGACGTAACAGGAGTGTAATTTTCCATCTCCAGAATACAATACATCCTCTCGCTGTCAGCTACGTTCATCTGACAACCATAAGTGGAAATGAATACACCTAGAGGATCAGAAGCTATAGAACTACCCATGCATAATCCATACAGCCAACCAAGTTATTTATCAAATACAAAATTACCGCTTAGAGTATTGGAATCTCTTTCTGGCACCACGCAGACCGTATTTTTTACGCTCCACCATTCTGGCATCTCTGGTTAAAAAACCCATTTTTTTGAACTCACCTCTAAGCTCAGGATCTAGCTCCACCAACGCTCTAGAAAGACCATGTCTTATAGCACCAGCCTGCCCAGATTCACCGCCCCCAGATACTGTTATTTTTATATCCACCTTACCCATCAGCTTAGACAACATCAAAGGCTCCAGAGCCTGGTACACCGAAGTTTTTCTCTTTAAATATTGATCCATAGGTTTTTTATTAACGGTCATAGAACCTGGATTATTTTTTAGAAACACTCTGGCAGAACTGGTCTTCCTCCTACCAGTTGCGTAATAAGTTTTGGTAGTTTCTTTTGATGTCTGTGTAGTCTTTCTAGTAGTCATAACTCTATCCTAAAATAGCCGGCTTCTGTGCTTTGTGAGGATGTTCGCTATCAGCGTACACCTTTAGTTTTTTAAAAATCATATTGGCAAGCTTATTTTTAGGTAACATGCCTTTGACAGCTTTATACACCACTTGCTCTGGCTTTGTATCCAAAAATCTTCCTGCACTTTTTTGCTTTACACTACCTACATACCTAGAACTAGTGTAATAAATTTTGTTTTTTAACTTTTGACCCGTAAGCTTTACTTTACTGGCATTTATTACAACAACAAAATCCCCTGTGTCTACATGAGGAGTATAAGTAGGCTTATCCTTTCCTCTTAAAACATTGGAAACTTTGGTAGCAAGTCTACCCAAAGTTTGACCACTGGCATCCACCAAGTACCACTTTCGCTTGTTTATGTACTCAGAAGCCCTTGCACTATAAGTTTTAAAATTACTCATCAAGCAAGGGTTCTACCCAAAAACTACATGTGGTGTCAACAACAATGACTTAAGACATATGATTAAACTATAATTAAAACAAAAGATTCAAATCTGGGCATTCTTCTAGAATTAAATCAAACGCTTTTTTCTGAATATCAAACATAATCTTTTCTTTTTCACCACCACACTCATGTTCATAACCTAGAAGGTGTAATATTCCATGCAACATCAAAAACACTACCTCTTTTATAAATGGTTCTTTTATAACATCTACACACAGTACAATCTCTCCCAGTGATCCAGCTTCTATACCTTCAAAGCTCAGCACATCTGTAGGTCCGTCTACCTTCCTAAATTTTTTATTAAGATATGCCATGTCGGACTTATTACTAAATACTACTATTAGGCTTCTAAATTTATCAGGTATCTCAACGCCCAGCTTCCTTAAAACCACCGTTATATTAGTCGCATGCCAAGATATTATAGTATCTGAGACATTGCGATCGCTCCGATTAACCACAAATATTTCCACTAACCTTAAGTTATTCTTGACCATGTGGTTTGTGAAGTGATTATGCTAAGCTCTAAATGCAAACTCCACCTAAAAATTTAAGAAACTTCAAATCTCTAGTGAAGATATTCCAAATCTTACATGGTCCAAACGGCTGCCCCTGGGATAAGGCTCAAACTCACAAGAGCTTGACTAAATATATTAAAGAAGAATCAAACGAACTGGTAGAGGCAGTAGAGTCTGGCAATATTGAACACATTATTGAAGAGTTAGGTGATGTACTCCTTTTGGTAATGTTGAATGCAGAAATTGCCAAAAAAGAAGGTAATTTTGACATATATGACGTTATAGAAAAATTAAGTAAAAAGCTTATACACAGACATCCACACGTGTTCTCAGATAAAAAAATATCCACTCCAAAAGAAGCTTTAAAAACTTGGAATGATCAAAAAAAGTTGGAAGAATGTTAGGCTCCTTTGTAGATCCAAGAGCCAAGTGCGTAAAGTTCATTTTATTTGCAAACCTTTTGGTATTTTGCGTATGGCAACTGACTTTTAAACCACCTGTACATAAGTTTATGTTATCAAACTTTTTGATAAGTCCTTTACATTTGCAAGAAGGACTGTTGTTGAACTTGATAACGGCAGCCTTTTCGCACAATGCTCTTTGGCACTTTTTATTAAATATGTTCGTGCTGATTAGCTTTGGACCAATTATAGAAATTCTAGTGGGAAGAAAAAAATTCCTGTTGTTTTATTTTTGTGCTGCCATTGTCAGCTCACTTAGCCACTGCATGGTATCATACTACATGCTAAAGTCTCCAGACTCCATGGCACTAGGAGCTTCTGGTGCTATATCGGGTTTGGTTTTACTGTTTTCTCTAATGTACCCAAAAGAAAAACTCTACATACTGGGATTAATTCCAATGCCAGCAATAATAGCTGCTTTAGCATTTGTAGGTATCGACATTTGGGGACTTACCCTACAGACCCAGGGAAGTGGGCACCTAATAGGTCATGGTGCACATTTAGGTGGAGCTTTGTGTGGAGTTGTCTTTTTTACCATGCTTAAGCTTAGAAAATAGCTTGATTTTATAGTAAGAAACTTCTTCTGACTTCACCCACCATGACAATACAAAATAACAACAGGTACCAATAGCAACACAAAACATCAACAGACATGCCCTTTGTATAAAATTATCTACACCAAACTGATTTTTTATCAAAAATAATAGAGCACCCATGAGTCCAGCCGCAATAGAGCTTTTTAAAAAAAATAAAACAAAATTACTTTGAAAGCTGCCAACTAAAAATCTATAAGCCATTAGAAGCAACAGCACATTTATAAATGCAGCTATTGCTGATGATATTACCAGTCCTTGTATACCAGCCCTATCAATAAAAAACCCTGCCATTGTGATATGTATACCTAGGCAGGCGGCAGACACTAAGGCAGGTAGCCATACATTGTGTATGGCATAAAACACAGGTTGCAACACCCTTATAGCAGCGTAAAATATTATAGAAACACCATAGACTTGTAAGACCAGGCTGGTGTTATACACATCATGCTCTGTAAAGTTACCTCTCATAAAAATTGTACTGACTAAAAGATCGGATAATACAAAAAGACCAACACCTGAAGGTATAGCCAAGAATAACACCTGCCTTAATCCCTCTTGCACGGTGCTGGATAGTTTGTGTAAATCTCCTTTTGCGTAGTAATTTGATAATACCGGCAAAAGTGCGGTCCCCATACTGACGGCCACTAAAGATAATGGAAATTCTAAAAGTCTATCAGCCCAAAACAACCATGAATTAGCTCCTTCAGGCAATGTACTAGCAAACCTGGTATTAACCAGCACGGTCAACTGTAATACGCCCAATCCTACAAGAGATGGAAGAAATTTTAAGAAAACTCTTCTTGCATGCACAAATCTTAGATCAAAATCTAATTTTGGTAAAAAACCCAGCTTATATACATATGGAATTACCACCATTAGTTGCAGTAGACCTCCTGCTATCACAGCCCATGCTAAGTTGGAGCCTTCAACAGAAAACCACTCGGATGGCAAAAATATAAAAACTATGATTGCCAAGTTTAATAGTGTCGGAGCAAACGCAGGAGTCAAAAATTTTTCAAAACTGTTTTGTATGGACATAAAAAATGCATACATGCATACCAGAACAACAAAGCTCAACATTATTCTGGCAAAATCTATGGTTACATCCACCTTATGCGGTATACTGGAATAGTTCTGACCGTAAGTAAGCCAACCTATTACCTCTGGTGTGAAGATAATTCCCAGTATAGTGATGGTTATAAGAATTATCAGAAGTATACTAAATACCACGTTGACCAGCTTTTTAGCTTCACCAGTATTTTTGCTGGATATTAGTTCGACAAAAACCGGAATAAAACTAGCTTGCATAGAACCTTCACCAAAGAGCCTTCTAAACATATTGGGAATTCTAAAGGCCACAAGCCATGCGTCAGTAGTAAACCTACTAAAGAAACTGGCTAGGAGTACATCCCTGATTAAGCCAAATATCCTACTGCAAAACGTGCCTCCACCAACGATAAAGGCCATATTGAATATGTTTTTCTTAGCCACCTAAAAACCTTGCTTATTTGTCTTGGTTGCGATAGAGCTTGTCTTGAACATTTTACTTTGAGGAAGTTTCGATGCCAAACATAAAATCTGCAAAGAAAAGAGCAAGGCAAAATTTAACAAGAAGAATGCGTAATAAAAGCATCCTTAGTGCCGTTAGAACCTTGGAAAAAAAATTACTGAAGGCTATCAGCTCTGAAACCAGAGTTCCTGCCGAGGAGCTACTAAGAACCTATACCAGTAAAATTTCTAAAGCCAAATCTAAAGGTGTTTTAAAAGCAAAAACAGCATCCAGAAAAATAAGCCGCCTGGCAATAAAAGTATTCAAAACAAAACAAGCCAGCACAGGCTAACCAACCTAACATTTTTTAATTTCAGCATGCAACAAAGATAGGTGTAGAGCTGGGGTTTGGTGTATCAGTAGCTATAAACAGCAGCTGTTGGAGCTTACCTTGGACGTTGCACAACATTTTATCAAACAATAGCTTAGCTTCACTAAGACCTTTGGTCTGAACATTACGCCAGCTATTATTTGATAAAATTGAAAACCTTTATGATTGAAGACCTTTAGATAGTCACAGTTTCTTTGTGCTTGCCAAAAACACTCCTTAACGCATCAGATATTTCACCAAGCGTTAACCCTTCCTCCACAGCCTCAATAAAAACTGGCATTAAATTACTCTCGTTTTGAGCAGCATTTTTTACCTTTTCCACAGCTTTTGAAACTTTGTTTTTATCTCGAGCTTTCTTAAATCTAACAGTTCTGTCTATCTGAGCTTTGCTAACCTCACTATCCAATTTCAACGGCTCTATTTTACTAGCACTACTATCAGCATACTTATTAACTCCAACCTGTATAAGATCTCCTTTTTCTAATGCAGTTTGAGTTTTATAACTGGCATCCTGTATCTCACTCTGGAGCCACCCAGTTTCTATGCATCTAACCACACCACCTAAATTCTTAATCCTTTGAATATAGCCTTTGGCCTCTTCTAAAATTTGCGAAGTCATTTTTTCCACCAAGTAAGAACCACCCAAAGGATCTACGTGTTCAGGAATTCCAGTCTCATGTGCAATAATTTGCTGGGTTCTAAGAGCAGTTGTAGCAGCTAAATCGGTGGGAAGTCCTAACGCCTCATCCATCGAATTGGTATGCAAACTCTGTGTACCACCCAAAACAGCAGCCATCGCCTGAAGTGCAACTCTGGTCACATTATTCAAAGGTTGCATCGAGGTCAAAGTAGAACCAGCGGTTTGACTATGAAACCTCAACTTACAAATATTTTCATCACTAGAACCAAATTCATTTTTTACAGTATTTGCCCACAACACCCTGGCCGCTCTAAACTTTGCTATCTCTTCAAAAAAATTATTATGCACGTTGAAGAAAAAACTCATTCTATTTATAAAACCAAGATCAAGGCCAGCCTTTAATGCAGCATCAACATAAGTAATGGCATTTGCAATGGTAAACGCCAACTCCTGTACAGCAGTACTACCTGCCTCTCTTATGTGATACCCAGATACACTTATCGTATTCCAGTTAGGTATATTTTTTGAAAACTTAAATATATCAGTGATAATTCTAAGACTAGCTTCTGGCGGATAAATATAAGTGCCTCTAGCTATATACTCCTTTAAAATATCGTTTTGTATAGTGCCTTTCAAAGACTTAATATCTATGCTTCTTTTCTTAGCTACAGCAATGTAAAGAGCAAGCAAAATACCAGCCGTAGCATTGATTGTCATAGAGGTAGAAATCTTATCTAATGGTATGTCATCAAATAATATCTCCATATCTTGGATAGTGTCTATAGCAACACCTACTCTACCCACCTCACCTGTGGACATTATGTGATCCGAGTCGTAACCCATTTGAGTGGGCAAGTCGAATGCAACACTCAAGCCAGTTGCACCTTTTTTTAAAAGATCAAGATAGCGTTTGTTACTACTAGCAGCATCTCCAAACCCAGAATACTGCCTCATAGTCCAAAGTTTACCACGATACATAGAACTATGTATGCCTCTTAAGTACGGGTACTGGCCTGGCAAACTATCTTTTGTATTTGAATCCATCTTATCCATATTTAAAGAAGTAAAAAACACACTCCAGCATTAGTTTTCAAATAAAACTAATACTTCCCCTGCTTCTACATTTTGTCCTTTTTTAATTAATACGTCCTTAATAACAGCATCATTTGGTGCTCTCATTTCGTTTTCCATCTTCATAGCTTCCATTATTAAAATAGGCTGGCCTGATTTGACATGATCTGACTTTTTGACCAACACATCTATAATTTTTCCTGGCATGCCAGATGTTAAAGTGTTCTGACCGCCTATGCTACTTACACCCTTAATACTTTCCTGTAATAACATCTGTTCATTGTATAGAAGTATCTCTCTAAAAGAACCTCTGGTAAAAACCTTAGTGGACGATCCTTTCTGAACTACGTTGATCATGTAAGATACGTTATTAAATAAAAAACTAATTGCATCATCTACCTTTATATAATCCCACTTCATAACTTCATGTATTTCTTTTTTATTATTTTTAACGTCCAGCATTTCTAGAACCCAGGAGTTCTTTTTTTCAACTATATCTATCTCGTATGTGGTGTTTTTCAACTCAGCTTTAAAAAGCATCTTCCCTACCTGATAATTTCCAACGACTTGGCTTGTTGTTTAACTTTCTATTTTTCGAGCTTTCATAACTTTCAATAACAGCGGCAATTAAGAACGCCCTATCATCGACGAAATGGAATAAGTGTTTAGATTTATCAAAATCTTTTGTTAAAAATTCAGTTGTATATGTTCCATCCAAAAATTTCTTTTCTTTCAAAATTGATCTTAAAAGAACGATATTGGTTTTAACTCCAGAAACATTAAACTCAGCCAAAGCCATCTGCATTCTATTTACAGCTTCATCTCTGGTTCTGCCCCAAACAATTAATTTTCCTATCATAGGGTCATAGTAAATGGGAATTTTATAATCTGCGTAGGCATAGGTATCAACTCTTATAAATGGTCCGGACGGAAGCTTACATCTTTTAATAAGACCTGGGCTGGGCAAAAAAGTATTAGGATCTTCTGCACAAACTCTGGCCTCTATAGCGTGGCCGCTCATTTTTATGTTTTTTTGTTCAACGCTTAGCTTGTTCCCTGCGGCAACTTTTATTTGTTCTTTTACCAAATCAAATCCTGTTATCATTTCAGTAACTGGGTGTTCCACTTGCAACCTGGTATTCATCTCCATAAAGAAAAATTCTTTGGTAACATTGTCAAATATGAACTCAAAAGTTCCAGCACCAACATATCCGATTTTTTTGACAGCGTTTACCGAAACTTCGCCCATTTTTTTTCGTACATGATCATCAATCGCTATGCTGGGAGCCTCTTCAATTATTTTTTGGTGTCTTCTTTGAATACTGCACTCTCTATCAAAAAAATGTACCGCATTTTTAAATTGGTCGCCAAATACTTGAATCTCGATGTGTTTAGGGCTTTGTACAAATTTTTCTACATAAACATCATCATTTAAGAAGTATTGCTTAGCTTCTGATTTTGCAGACCTATAATTGATCTTCAAGTCACCTTCGTTATGAACAACTCTCATGCCTTTACCTCCGCCACCGCCAGAGGCTTTTATTATTATTGGATAACCAATTTTTTTGGCGACTTTTTTTAGCTCATCTAAATCTGTTATGACATCAGTACTTCCTGGAACAGTTGGTACGCCCGCACTTTGTATAGCTTTTTTAGCCAGCATTTTATCGCCCATAAGCTCTATACATTCGGGAGATGGACCTATTAAGGTTATATTGTTATCCTTAAGTGCTCTGGCAAACGAGGCATTTTCGCTTAAAAAACCATATCCTGGATGAACAGCGTCTGCACCCGATTTGGATACAGCTCTGAGTATAGAATCTATGTTTAGGTATGATTCTCTGCTGGGAGCTTTTCCTATATAATAGGCTTCGTCAGCAAGTAAGACGTGTAGACTTTTTCTATCCGCATCGCTGTATACAGCAGCTGCTGTTATACCCATCTGCCTGCATGTCCTAATAACTCTAATTGCTATCTCTCCACGATTAGCTATTAGTATTTTTTTAAAAGACAAAAATTACCTCCACAAAAAATTAAAGACTATTTGTTATAAGGGTATGTTTCCATGCTTTTTAGATGGATTTTTTTGTTTTTTACTTTCCAGCATATCCAAATACTGTATTATTCTTCTTCTGGTTTGTGAAGGCTCTATAACTTCATCGATGTATCCTAGATCAGCAGCACAGTATGGGTTTGCAAATTTATTTTTGTAATCTTCTGTGAGTTCAGCCTTGGCTTTTTCTGGATTCTTAGCATTTTTTATTTTATCTCTAAAAATAATATTTACCGCACCTTCTGCACCCATGACTGCAATTTCTGCAGTTGGATAGGCTAAGTTTACGTCGGCTCTTAAATGCTTAGATGCCATAACATCATATGCTCCACCGTATGCTTTTCTGGTAATAACAGTTATTTTAGGCACGGTGGCTTCTGCGTAGGAATAAAGTAGCTTAGCTCCATGGGTTATAATACCATTCCATTCTTGATCTGTGCCTGGTAAAAACCCTGGTACATCTACTAGAGTAACTAGTGGTATGTTGAACGCATCACAAAATCTTACAAATCTGGCTGCTTTAATTGAAGCTTCAATGTTTAAACACCCTGCCAGTACTTGCGGTTGGTTTGCAACTATTCCAACATTTCTGCCGTTGAACCTAGCAAAGCCTACAACGATATTTGTTGCAAAATGCTCGTGTACTTCCAGCAAAAATCCTTCGTCCACAATGATCTTGATAAGCTCTTTCATATCGTACGGTTTTACAGCACTTGATGGAACTAATGAGTTTAGCTTTTCATCTGTTCTGTTTGGATCATCGTTTGTCTTAAAGGTAGGTGCATCGTCTAAGTTGTTACTTGGAAGAAAATTTAAAAGCTCCCTTATCATCAATAGGCAATGCTTATCATCATTTGTTGCAAAGTGAGCAACACCAGATTTGGTGGAATGAGCTACTGCACCGCCCAGTTGTTCTTTGGATACCTCTTCGTGTGTGACAGTTTTTATAACATCAGGGCCTGTGACAAACATATAACTGGTGTCTTTTACCATGAAAATAAAATCTGTAATGCTAGGACTGTACACTGCACCTCCAGCACAAGGTCCCATCACCGCACTGATTTGAGGAATGGTTCCAGAGGCCATGGTGTTTTGCAAAAATATATCGGCATAACCACCTAGTGCTTCTACACCCTCCTGTATTCTGGCACCACCAGAGTCGTTCAAGCCTATAATAGGACAGCCATTTGTAATAGCCATTTTTAGTATTTTACAAATTTTAAGAGCATGGGTTCTGGATAAGCTGCCACCAAATACGGTGAAATCTTGGCTGTACACAAATACAACTCTACCGTTTACTTTTCCATGTCCGGTTATTACACCGTCACCTAAAAATTTCTTTTCTTTCATGCCAAAGTTTTCGCACTTGTGTGTAACAAATTTGTCTACTTCAACAAAGCTGCCTGCATCTAGCAGCACGTCTAATCTTTGACGTGCGGTAAGACGTCCACCGGACTTTTGTTTTTCCATCCGTTCTTTTCCGCCACCTTCTAATGCAAGTTTATTTTTTTCTAAAAGCTCGTCTAGTAACTTGGTACTATCCATTATTCCTCCGTTAAGGGTAATTTCGCCCGTACATCCGGGCAAATGGTATGGTTTCTCTAACGTGTGACAGGCCGCAAATCCATGCAACCGTACGCTCTATACCCAAGCCAAAGCCAGATGAAACAAATGATCCGTACTTTCTTAAATCTATGTACCAAGCAAAATGTTTTAAACTTAGTTTATGATCTTTTATACTTTTTAATAAAACATCCAGATCGTCTTCTCTTTGACTACCCCCAAGTAGTTCTCCATAACCTTCTGGTGCTATTAGATCACAGTTTTTGGTTTCTTTCTTGGATAAATCTTTTTTCATATAAAATGGAGTTATATTAGAAGGGTAGTTGTGTATGAATACGGGTTTTCCAAAATACTCCCCTATTAAAGTTTCGTCCTTTGCACCAAATCTACTGCCGGGCTTAAATTCAGGCAGTTTGTCTTGTATAATCTCGCAAGCTCTTTTATATGAAACCCTTTCAAAGTCAGCATTTAAATAATTTTGTAAGTTATCGGTATTTCGCTCTAGAACAGCCAGTTCCTTATCACAAGATTGTAGAACTTTTTTAAGTATGTGCTTTAGCATTGTTTCTGCCAGGTCCATATTGCCTATGTGATCTAAAAATGCTACTTCTGGTTCTAGCATCCAAAATTCTATCAAATGTCTTCTGGTCTTGGATTTTTCAGCTCTAAAGGTGGGTCCTAGGCAGTACACTTTACCAAACGCTGCGGCGGCTGCTTCCATGTATAGTTGTCCGCTTTGGGACAGATAAGATTCTTCATCGAAGTATTGGGTTTTGAATAACTCTGAAGTACCTTCGCATGCATTTGGTGTAAATATAGGTGCATCTACGAGCGTGAAATGTCTGCCATTGAAAAATTCTCTGATTGCAGAAACTACACAAGCTCTTACTTTGATTATGGAGTGTTGTCTTTTTGATCTAAGCCATAGGTGTCTATGGTCCATCAAAAACTCAACTCCATGTTCTTTGGGTGTTATTGGGTAATCTTTTGTTATGCTGAGTATATCTAGTTTGGTGACAGAAAGCTCAAAATCTCCTGGAGATCTTTTATCCTCTTTGACTATTCCAGTAACTTTTACTGTGGATTCTTGGGTTAGCTCCTGAAATTTATCGAAGTTGGCTTGACTGCAGTTGGTGGCCAAAAATACGCACTGGCATATTCCGGTTCCATCTCGAAGGAGCAAAAACCGTATTTTCCCTGAAGATCTCAAGGAATACACCCACCCATGTAGTGCTATTTCCTTGTCTTTGTAATTTCCCAGCTCGTTTATATAGACCACTCCAATCTATCTACAATCAAGCACACCTTAAATTCAAGCTAAAGGATCAAAGTAGCAGGTAAGGGTTAAGATTTTTTTTAAAATAACCGTTTAGTGGTAATACGCAGGGTCATTACGGCCTAGAGCAGGCTGTTTTGTGTATGACCTTTGTATGGCCGTTGGCTAGAAGCAAGGAGGATTGAAGGTGTATAAATTTTATTTATTGATAGTATTTGTTTTAGGTTCAGCTGGGTTTTTGCATGCTGCAGATCCTAACAAGGAAAATTGCCAAACAGACGACAGTGTAATTGTCAATGTAGCTTTGCTTGAAGCTGCAAAAGACGGAGATCTGGATTGTGTCGATAGGTTTACTGAGCCTGATTTTGATGTAAATATGACAGGCAAAAGAGGTGAGTACGCAGATAAAACTCCTCTAATGGTTGCTGCTATGTCTGGCAAAATTGAAGTGGTGAGATTTTTGCATGAAAAAAGAGATGACCTGGATGTAGATAAAGTTGATGGTGAGGATAAAACCGCTCTATTTTTAGCAGTTGAGGAAGGCCACAGAGAAATAGCTACTTTCCTAGCACCTCTTAGTGAAGATATAAATAAAAGGTATGGTTCAATAGAAGTTACGGTTCTTCATCATGCCATAGGTAGTGGGGATACCCAGCTTGCTTCTTATTTTCTTGGTAATAAAGGCATAGATATCAATGCTCAAAATAAGGATGGGGATACTCCTTTGATGTGGGCTGCTGCTCGTGGTCAGGTAGAAATAGTGCACAAAATTTTAAATAATAGAAGTGTCGATATAGGATTAGAGAATAATAGAGGTTTAACAGCTAGATATATGATTAGCACATATAATGTTGAGAGTATGAGAAACAGGCAAGCTATATTAGATATGTTTAACCAATATGAAGGTGCGGTGGAAAAATTAGCTGTTGAAGCAGAATTTATAACAGCGGCAAAACAGGGTAACCTATCGAGGGTTCAGAGTATTTTTGCTGCAAAACAGGCAGAATTCGATATTAACAAAAAAGAATCCTTGGAAGGAAGTACGGCTTTAATATCGGCTATAGCTTGGGAGCGTCCTAACACAGCTAGATGGTTACTTGCTCAGTCAGGAATAGACGTAAATCTGGCTGATAATAGAGGAAACACTCCTTTAATGCATGCGGTGATAGTTCAGAACGAGGAATTGTTTTTTGAAATTGTACATAGAGAAGATATTAAAGTACACCACAAAAACCAAGAAGGCTTAGCTGCCATAGATATTGCAGAAAAGAAAAATAATTCTAGAATAGTCACATTATTAAGAGACAAAATCGATAGAGATAATGCCAAGTTATTTCGTGCAGTAGAACGTGGTAACGTAGTTTCAATAGCCAATGCATTAGACACTGGTATAGATATAAACGCCAGAAAAAATGACGGAGCAGGTAAGACCGCTCTGATTACAGCAGCAGGTTCAAGTTACAGTAAATCAAATACTACAGTGCTTAATACCCTGCTTGCAAAATCTGGTATAGATGTAAATAAGCAATCTAATGGAGGTGTTACTCCAATCATGGCTGCGGTGTCGCAAGGTAATGAGGCAGCGGCAAATATGCTTCTTAGGGTGGAAGGAATAGATCTAAGTTTAAAAAATAACCAAGGTGAGACTGTGTTTGATTTGGCACAAAAGAGTGCAGTGCCTGGTATAGTTACCGCTTTTGAAGAGAGAAGCCAGAGTAAAGGTTTTAGCTTAAGAGGTGTTAGATCATTTTTCAAAGGGTTGTTTAAGTAAAGGTCTTCAATTAATAAGGCCCTTCGTTTTTGAATTAAAGGTCTTCAATTCTATCAAATACTTGCTAGTGTAGTGGAAAGACCGGAGGTCTTGTAGCGGAACTAGGCAAGGATTTGATAGAATGTTGCCCAACGTTCAAGGTATATTACGAAAGCTTTTGTTCATAGCAGAAAGATCAGGCCGAAAGTGGAGCCAAGGGGCATTTATTAAAAAAGCCAAAGCAACGTTCAAAGTATATTCCAAACAAATTTTCTAAGATCCAAAGTTTTTAATATAACAAATCTAAGCATAGAGCTTGCCGAGGTACGCTGCTCCCCAGAGCAGCTTGAAAGCCTCTCTAAGCTCTATGCTTAGATTTGTTTAAACTCTCCCTCTTATAAGCAGTAAATTGTGAATACTTAATACATATAAATACTACATTTTTATAGTGAAATTGAATTTTTTAACTAAATTATAAACAAATATGCTAATATCACTCTCTAAAGAAGCAACACGATATCCATGAAACTCAAGTTTATTAGACATATTAAAAAAGCAAGTACTTTTAAGAAAGTTGTTAAGACAAAAGTACTTTTATTTTCTGTAACATCATTTTTTATAACATTTGGTGTACTTAGTGTTTTTACTTACGCTAAAGCTCAAACTACTTCCTACACAGAGCCTAGCTTGGATGATCTAAGATTAGCTAATAAAGCTGTCTCCTCTTGCAGAGTCTTACAAGATGTTATTAGTGAAAATAGTCAGGTTGAAGACATCCCAGCTACTAAAGTTTTTGTTGAACTACAAAGAACAGAAGATGGGGATCTTCTAATAGACGATGAAGCTTGTAGAGAAAGTATTTTAGAGTTTGTTAAAAGTTTATGCACTTCTAGTTCTTCTAAGAACAATCTTTATTGTGAAAGATTAGGGATTAAGAAAAGTGAAAGTACTTTCGACTCAAATGAAGGTGCTAATACTAGTACTAATGATAATACTAATGGTAATGAAGTTGATCGTATAAGCGACTATAAAAAAAGCGATTATAAGAAATTTGGTCAGTCGGCTATAGATAATTTAGGTATAGATCTATCAGACGATATAAGTTTTGAATCAAGTTTAGATGAAAAAGATCAACGGGAAGAAAGTAAGCTTAAGTTTTTGGCAGCTGGTACATTATTTTCTTTAAGTCCTGTAAAAAAGCTTAGAGTTGCTTCATTCGTTGGTAAGAACTTAGCTATTAGAATAAAACCTGTTCTTAACGGAGCATTGTTAGTATTGGCTACCCTAGGTTTATCGTCTTGTAATGATGCTACAGGTCCTGAGCCAGTTAAACCTCCAACTGTAGTAGATACTCCTTGTACTAGAAGAGAAAGTGGTTATTTTCAATTATCAGGTGCTAATGTTGCTTGTATAAAGCTTCCTACCCTAACTTATTCTTTTTTAACTAGCACAGGCGAAGAATCGGATTCTTCAAACGGTGATCCGGACACTACAATAAGAATAAAGTTTGATTCAGAAGTTGTTTTTATAGACAACAACGAATGGCAAGAACTAACTCCAGAAAATGTCTTACAAATGCTGGAAATTAAAAAAAATAACACAGAAACTGATCTTACAACCCCAGAAGGCTCTATAAATCAGGATAACATATCCATAACCACAGAAAGCTCTAATACAGTTATAACTATAAAACCTCCAAATAGTTCTAATGGCAAAATCTATCATGCTGGGGAGTATTCTATGTTAACCAAAAACTATGCTCCAAAGACAGATGCTTCAAAAGTACAACAAAGTACTAATATAAATACTTATCTTGAAAGTATAAAAGAAGAATCCTCATTTAGTGTTACTGGCAATAATCCATGTGTTAGAGGCGAAACAGGTTACTTTTATTTTAGAGATTCTAACAACATGGCTAGATGTGAAAACCTAATACCTAATATAAGTTATACTTTTAGTAAAAATAATGATCCTCAAGCTATCCTAAACATAAGCTTTGATTCTGATGTTGTGTACATAGACAACAACGGTTGGTCTGAAATAGATAACAACAATATTTTAGACATGCTAGCCATCAATCCTGTTGATACTGGTACTGATGTTGATTATACGATTTATACTGGCGATTTATTAGTAGAAGATGGTCCTATTGATCAGGAACAAATCACCGTAACCAAAACAAATACTGGCATCACCATTGAAATAGATCCTCCTAACACTGGGTTGCATTGGCGCAAGGTACATAAAATTGGGTTGTATCAAGCTGGTAACTACATGCTTTCTGCTAGTAATTATATTAGAAGATCAGATATTGATATAGTGATTCAAAACAACGCACTGGATGATTATCTAGATGCCGCAAAAGGTAGTAGTGGTACAGAGTTTTCTATTGATGCTGTCTCTAACTTATCCTGTGGATCAGAAACATTTCAAGGTTATATGCCTACAACATCTATTGAAGACGAACACCAAGAGCCATCTTTTTGTGGAGCCTATGTGCATGAACTTCCACCTGAATTAGCTATAGCAGCACATCACCATTATCAACCCAGAAGAGCTGATCCTAATACAACCTATGTAATAGATATTGGCTTTGTAATGTCCGAAAGATATTCTACACCTGGTTGGGATGATTTTATAACGAACCATGTGCTTACTCATGTGAATGATATTTATCAAAGATCAGGAGTTAACGTAGAATTTAGAGCTAAAAGTGTTGTACCTTTTCAAGATTATAGGCACTATATACGCTGTCAGATTGATGCTCTAGATTTAAATAATAGATATGCTATATCCCGTGTTAATTTTGATTTGATTTCTATAATACGAAAGAATCATGGAGTTGATCTGATTTATACAATACAAAATTTTGAAGAAGAGACAAGAATTGCTGGGTTTGCTTCTGTTCGATTTAATGATCATTCATTGGAGGAAGCCAGAATATATGCCACTAGTGGTACGGTAGATCCTGGTTCTCATAACAAAGAAATACCTGACATGTTTGATCAACAGTACAGATTCATACATGTCCTAACACATGAACTGGGCCATAACCTAGGATTACTTCATAACAAGGAAGATTATGAAACATTCCCTGTTGAGAGCATTTTTCATCCTAAAGGGTATGGATATATAGGGTCAGCTAATGCAATAGACGGACAAGCTTTAAGATATGGAACAGTGATGTCGATTCGTATAGACGACGTGCCTTTTTTCAGTGCTAATAAAGTGGTAACAAAAGAGGAATTATGTATAGACGAAGACAGGTACGACAATAAACTTGGCGGTGGATTTTGTACAGCCAGTTACGATAAACTAGCTGATGAACAGCTTCGTTTAGGTGATGAGCAAGCAGACGCTTCGGAGGCTTTGCAGTACACAATAGAGGATGCCTCTAAGTATCACTGTGGTTCAGGATCATGTTAGGTTAAGGTGATCAAGTTTTTATCCATCTACTAATAACAGGTGCCTGTCTGTTGGTGACAACGGTTGTAGTCTGTCCACCAACAGTCACTATTTCTATCACAACTAGCAGAAATTCCACAAGTTTTTCTTCCATATGAGATTCCACTATGGCATTGACCTTGGCCTCTACATCTTGTTCCACCTGTGCATCGACCACTTCTGCAATATGCACCACATGTATTTTTATCATCTGAGTCACAGATTACTCCTCCACTGTAGCAGGTTCCAGCTGCTGTATTATTATGAGTTCTGTATCCACAATTTTTATTCCCAACTTCACTTCGATAGTTTCTATTAACGTCTTGACAAGTCTCTGGGTCATCAGAATCAGTCCAACAAGTTTTTACACCACACACACTTGTTGAAGTACTGCCACTACCTTGATTTGTGGTATTTGGATGAGTACTTGGACAAGATACTTCACTTGATGTTTTAGCTACACGTGTACCGCATTGATCAGGATTACACTTATAACAATCATTTGGGATGCAGGTAGGACCACTTCCATTCCAGCATGTTTTTACACCACATACTAGCGGTGTTTTTTTAGTACTCTTACAAGTTTGTTTTGAAGTATATGGATGAGTACTTGGACAAGATACTTCACTTGCTGTTTTAGCTACACGTGTACCGCATTGATCAGGATTACACTTATAACAATCATTTGGGATGCAGGTAGGACCGCTTCCATTCCAGCATGTTTTTACACCACATACTCTGGTTGAACGACTATTACAAGTTTGTTGTGAAGTATTTGGATGAGTACTTGGACAAGATACTTCACGTGCTGTTTTAGCTACACAACTGTTACCACTACATTTTTGACAAGGATTGCAATCACACCGGGGAGGATCTACACAACTACCACTTCCATTACAAACTTTGCCACCAGTACATTTGCTAGTTGGTGATCCACATCCATCAGAAGGACATTTCTTGCATGCATTTCTATCTTCAGTAGTTAAAGTACAAGGTGTCCCATTATTACAGCTTCCATTCACACAGAGGTTACATGTACCAGTACAATCTGAGGGTCCGCTACACTGAGGAGGATCTACACACCTACCACTTCCATTACAAATTTTGTTAAGAGCAATGCATCTATTAGTTGGTGAACCACATCCGTTAGAAGGACATACCATACAATTATTAGTGTCTGCTGTGCAGTAATCGGTACCTCCACGATAGCAAGTTTCTGGGTCAGGGTCTGGGTCAGATAATGTGCTGTCATCGTTACCAGTGCTATCATCTACGCCGCTATCATCACCAGTATTTCCACCGCCTCCAGTGGATTTACACTTGTAACAATATGTATCGCATACACCGATAGCTTCAGGAGTTTTACCATCATCAGTACAGGCTGATGAACTACTTTCTTTATGAGTAGGATGATTTGAGCAGTTTACAGCTTGAGCTATGCACTTACCTCCAACACACTCTTGGCAGGAGTTACAATCTGAAGGACCACTACAGGAATGTTGACTTACACATCGATCTGCCAGACTTGTATCTGCTGAACAAACTTTTCCAAGTGCTGCACAAGCAGCATTATCGCAGGCACAACCATTATTTACGCAAATATTACCAGGATTACAGCAAATAGCATTATTACGACAACTAGCATGATTAGCTGGACATTCACAACGGCCAGTAGCACTATTACACCTCTGAATACCAGTGCATGTTACCCCAGCACATGGATCCGTTGTAGTAGTCGTAGAGAAAATAAGTGCATCTTCTTGAGGCGATGGAGAGTAGTTACCATACTCGTCCACTAACCTAAGCTCTATACTATACTCAATACTAGAATCAGGTGCAGGCAACTCAGTAAATCTTAAATGTAACTCCCTATCTTTACTACGATCACCACCTTCAGGATCACTAGGATCACTCGCATATAGCTGGGCAGTCACAGGATGTGTATCATCACCAATAGTAAAGGAACTACCAGATAAATCATCACATAAAAACCAATCTCCAACTGGATGATCTATACCACTAATCTTTTTGTTCAAACGACATAAAAATACTCCCTTACTAAAACTGGAATTTAAACAATATCCTGCATCATTACCATCTGGACACCTATAACCCCTATCCCATACACGACCTTCTAGCTTAAACCTACATGTCGTAGAATTATCAGAATTTGTAGTACATTGAAGGGTAGTGGTCGTTGTTGAAGTTGATGAACTGTCTGAAGAATCAGCCTCAGAATTAGACACAGAAGATAGAGATATTGTAGATGGATTATGCTTATTATTAGCTTTATTAGCCAGATTACTAACTAAGTTGTTACTAACTAACTTGTTGTTATTAGCTTTGCTACTAACTAACTTGTTGTTATTTTTGTTACTAGCTAAATTAGCTTGAAAGCTATTATCAGGTGGTTGAGTCGTAGTAACTGAAGTAGTCTTTACTATTGTCTTATTGCGTGCTGTTACATACCTCTGAGAATAAGAAAATACCTTCTCAGCTCTGCATCTGATAGGATCATAACTAGATACTGCCTTCCTCTCCTCAACCTCCACAAATAACTTAAATCCAAGATCATGACGAATATTAGCCTCAGGCAAACCTGATAAACTAGAAGCAAGCTTATAACCTAACTTACTCTTATCTGAATTCTCAGGTTTATCATAAACAGAACGAGGACGAACAAAAATAGGATGTATAGCCTTACTCTTATGCCTGTTACAACTATCTGTCTTCTCATTCTTGCTTATATCCCAAGGCCTTATACCAATACGAACATCATACTTAGACTTAGCTATGTAATTACTTACAGGAGTATAACTACTCACAGGCTCAACTGGACCAAAGGATAAGGACGATATATCAGATAAACGCTCACTTAACAAAAATAACGACTCTCCGGTCAACCTATCCCACTTATATCCATCTGAAGATGAACCATTGTTGTCTGCTAGCCCTTGATGAGCTGTCCGTTTATCTTCATCCTTAAGCTTACGATATTTATTAGGATTCTCTTCAACCCACTTGTCTAAATCACCTAACTTTATCAAAGGAGCAGAAGACTCATGAGACTTAAACTCCATCTTCACTAGATCAAAAGTCAAAGCTGAACTGTTACTAATTTGAGCATCTGATGGACATATAGAAATAGGATTAGTAGAAGATGTCTTTAAATACTTATTATACAAGTCCTCCAAAACTCCAACATCTGAACCATCATATAACCTATCTAAATGTAAAGTAACTCCACTAGATGAAGCACTTAATGGAGAATCTACAGAAGTATTATGACCAATCTTGCTTAAATTTTGGTCGCCCCCCCCCCCCCAAATTTTGGGTAGTAGAGGTAGTAGAAACAGTAGATATAGTAGCTACTTCTTTCTTAGGAGAAACCTTACTGCCATTCTTAGAAAAATGAGCCAATACATTACCAGCTACAGATGAACACATATAAGTATCATGCTTCCTCTGAGTTAAAGTCATCATATTAGCCGACATAAACGTAACCACAAAACCTGTAGCTGATACCAACGCCAATCCTATCAATGTCTCCAACATCGTAAATCCCCCAGTCTTGCGACTGGACGCATTTGCTGGCTTACAGCCAGCCGCTTGAACAAAAGCTAACAGTAAACTACGAAAACCTATTGTTCGATAACAACTTTCAGTTGGAGGCTTTTGCAACCTAACGGCTGCAGAACTTCGGAGTAACCAAGTTTTTCGTGATTCACATAAGCTTTTGAACCATCCATGGCGACTGGACGCATTTGCTGGCCAACCTACGGTTGGATCAGTTTGCTGGCCTTCGGCCAGCCTCTTAAACGAAAAATTAACTTGCGACTGCGGAGCTTTATAAAAACCAACCTTCGGCCCAATCAATCTGCCGGCTTTCAGCCGGCCCTTTAAAAGAAAAGTATTTTTAAAACGAATAAATAAAGATCTTAAAAAAAACAAAATAAAAACCTAAAACTTAAAACCAAACTTACCAAACTCTAAATTCTACGACAAAAAACCCTTTTCACAAAGAAAAACAAAACTAAGTCCAGAAAAATACCCCTCACACACATATAAATTATCACATTGAGACAGTACCTTCTGATACAGTACCTTTCATTTACAAAAAGGTAACCACGACATATTAAGCAGACTAAAATATGCAAGCTACAACAATAAAAGATGGGTGTATGGTTTAGAGAGGCTTTCAAGCTGCTCGAAAGAGCAGCGTACCTCGACAAACCATACACCCATCTTTGTTCTAGTAATAAACTTCCAAAAAATTTTTTGGAGTCTACCTTGATGATAAGCTGCTTTGGCATTTTACAAAGCTATCTTGGAAGCTACATAGTTTACGTGTTCTGCTCCCTTGATGAGTGGAGTCTTCATAGAAAAAACTTTTGTCATCTCTCCATCTGATATACTTTGTTATTGCCCCATGAGTGTTTATTTTTTGCCACGTTAGTATTTTTTTATCTTTTATGACTACAAAATAAAGACTTCCCCACCAATTTCTATCATATTCCATATATACAACTTTTTGATTAGGTTTGTGGATATTTGTACAAACAGTAATATCAGGATTACTATATCTTCTAATATAACTGTCCTTTTGCCTTCTTGAAATAGACAAGTTATTGTAATGCGTACCTATCTCTTCTATAAACCTTTGTTTGAGTTTGCTTACAACGGTACTATCTGTGTCTATGTTTTCTGACCTGCATATGGAAGATTTGGCTTCAACTATGTAAAACAAAAATAACATAATACATAAAATAAAATATTTTGGACCCATAGATAATGTGAAATTATATAATATTTCTTTTGTGAGATGAATAAATAATATACGCATAAAATAAAGATGGTGATTCGGCCAGGACTCGAACCTGGAACCCTCTGCTTAGAAGGCAGATGCTCTATCCAATTGAGCTACCGAACCAAAAAACTAATTTATATTAAACCATAATTATACTTTCAAGTTAATTCTTGTAAGTTCCTTGACTCTGGTATTTTCTTAGTTGTAGTTAAGGTTTATGAAAGCCATAATTCCCGTTGCTGGTTTAGGGACTAGGCTTCTGCCTGCCAGTAAAAACATCCCAAAGGAAATGCTACCTATAGTAGACAAGCCGTCAATTCTTTATGTGGTTGATGAAGCGGTGGCAGCTGGAATTGATGTCATAATATTTGTGCAAGGCCGTGGTAAGCATTCCATAGAAGATCTGTTTGATGTATCGTTCGAGCTGGAACATAGTTTAAAAAGAGCAAAAAAACTTTCCTATTTAAAGACAATTCAGGATATTTACAACAAAGTTGATATTGTGTCAGTGAGGCAAAAAAAGCCCCTTGGACTAGGGCATGCTGTTTACTGTGCCAGGCCTGTGATTGGAAATGAGCCATTTGCCGTCCTACTGCCAGATGAAATAATGATCCAACATAACACAACCAAAGCACTCATTTCAGTGTATAAAAAATACGAACAGCATACAGTTTCAGTTTTAAAGGTAGATCCTTCTGAGACAAGCAAGTATGGAATTGCTGATGTCAAACCTTTTAAGGATGATTTATACAAGGTCACAAAGGTTGTCGAAAAACCTAAAGTTAGCAAAAGCAACTGGATTTTACCCGGCCGGTATGTTTTTACCAGTGAAGTATTTGATATTATAAATGACCTTCCTACCAATAATTCAGAAGAGATTGGTTTGGCTGAAGCTTTAAATACTATAGCTCTTAGAAAGAATTTGATTGCACAAGAATGTAAAAGCCTAAGGTTTGATGTAGGTGATAAGTTAGGTTTTTTAAAGGCAAACATTAGAATGAGCCTGGAACATTCGGAGATTTCAGACGGTGTTAAAAATTATCTAAAAATCTTAACTGATAAATTATAATATCCACACTTATAGTACTTCATCCATACTTTCTATGCGTGTTTGGTTATAAAAATACATCAATATTGAATTATGCATCCAAGGCGATCTAATATCATAAGGTACAACCGCACCACTTTCTGTTGGTTTTTTATTAGGATCGTCCCATCCTCTGTGAGCCAAATGTATCGCACATTTTTGGCACATGCCTCTGCCATGTCCATACGCTAGTATTGTTCCACCGACATCTTTTTTTGTTTTTATCTTGCCTTTGGCATATTGACAATCTACCAATGAAGGAACTTGTCTAGGTTCTTGTTCAATAAGTACATCTTTTCTGGGCGGATTGTGATCATCTAAAGTTCTTTGATTAGTACAACCAAAGTATTCGGTAAAGGCAGGTCTTAGTCCTGACTCAGATTCCACAACTAAAATTTTATTCTTTGTGTCTCTAACGACTTTTTCAAAAAGTTTTATTTCAGCTTTAACACCAGGGTATACCTGATGTGCTGTTGTTGGCAAAAGGTCCCAAGTTCTGGGGTTATATTTTTTTGTTCTGGCTTCACTAGCTTTTAACACAGCATATGTTCTGGCTGCTATTACCTGTGCCTTTTTGGCTTCAGTATTTCCTCTCCCTTCTCTAAGTTCGCTGGAGATAACCGAGTGCATATAGTCGTACATATCAACCAAATTAACCACCGTCCATATTCTGGCTCTACTGGTTAAATATCTGTGAGCATAGTTTATTTCAAAACTACCGCGATAAAAGTGGTTATTATTTTTCCCAAAATTGACCTTGCTAAATCCTGCTTTAAAATATTGATCATCGGTTGAACCATGTGCCAAAGATTCTAATCTCGATGAGTTGGTAGGGCTTATTAGTATTGAGCTCGAGGATGATTTTAATTTTCCTAAACTTAACTCTTCTTTACCTAAGTTACTGAATGAATCTTTGGTAAGCATCAACTTATTTTTTTCAGAAAGTAAATTTGTTGGATCTTCAAAATAAAATTCTATTTTTTTGAACTCACCGTGCTGTTTAACTACCTTGCCGGTTGTCCAATCGATCTCTTGCACGTTTAATAGGTTATTATTTTCTATCGAGGTAAATTGGTTGATACCTTTTTTTATTCTACTTGTTCTTTCAACTGGAAAAATTTTTACTCTGATAGTCTGGTACTCTTTTATACCGCCATCTAATGTTTTGATTGCACGTTCTAATTCTTTAATTTCTTTTTCTAAAACAAGTTTTTTGTTATTTAGCTCACTCTTTAGTATAGAATTCTCATTGTTCTTTGGCATAGCTATAAATTCATCCTCTTGTTCAACTTGTTCTGTTGAAATATCTAAACCTATTTGTGAGCTTATAAGTTTTAGAATGTTACTTTTGTGGGATTGTCTTAGTTCAGGCAGACTATCTATGTAGTTTAAAGTATCTTCTGGTATAACTATTTCGTCTTGATTTATTTTCAAATATACTATGATCGAGCAAATAATCACAACAAGTGCTAGTTTTTTCATAACAAAAATTTTAACACATCTAAAAGTAAGTTTTGAAACAAGTCTACACTAAAGGCTTACTTTGGGCTTAGTCCAGAGCATCTGTTAGTTTATAGATATTAGATTCATTGTAGAAGTACTGTAGTATATCTCTGTGATTCCAAGGTGCTGTATAGTTTGATGGATAAGTGGCTTCTTCTGTTGGACGTTTTGTATTATCATCCCAACCTCTGGTAGCCAGGTGGATAGCACACTCTTGGCACATTCCTCTACCATGCCCGTATGCTCTTACTCTACCCAGCATATCTTTTTTAACTCTCATTTGACTTCTAGAATATCTACAGTTTACAGTTTCTGGCACCATCCTAGATGTTAACTCTGGAGCACATACTGTTGGGTTACTCTGTCTACAGGTTGGTGGATACAACGTTCTTTCGTTTGTACAACCAAAATATTCCGAGGCAACTAGTCTTGTATCTCCATCTGTATTTTTTGTCGCTAGTATATCGTGCCTGGTGTCTATAACCGCCTGTCTAAAATGTGATATTTCAGCTTTGACTCCTAGGTATGCTTGATTAGCTGTTGTTGGTAGAACATCCCATAGTCTGGGTATTCTACCCGTCCTGGCTACCTCTGCTATGCCCACAGTATATGTTCTAGTTGCAATTACTTGTGCTGATCTTGCTTGATCATAGCCGTCTCTATCAACGGCTGATTTTGCCAGCTCTTTAGATGAAACGGAAGTTACGTAATCTTCCATGTCAACTAGATTTATAATCGACCATATTCTATACCTTGGGTTAGTTCTATATCTATGTGCATAAGCAACTTCAAAGTCACCTCTATAAAAGTAACTGTGCTCCTGTACATCTGATCCATTTCTGTTAAAGCTGCCTTGCCATTTTACGTTTGTAAAACCTGCTTGAAGATATACTTCATCTTCTTCCTCTGTTCCGTCAAAATCGATTCCTTCTTCATTTGGTCTAGTGGTGGGTGTAATTATTAGAGATCTGGATTTATATTTGTTGGTGTTGTTTGCACCTGACCCATCTGCTAATGTATTTAAACTAACAGTTGTGCTATTACCAGATTTGTTTGTTAATGTGGCTACATTTGTACCGGAAAGTTGATCAGCTGGCTGTCCGAATGTGAGATCCACTTTTTGAAAGTTACCAAATTCTTTTACAATGTCACCTGTAGACATATCCATTTCGCTGACATCAAATCCGTTGTAGTTTTCTAACGTGACATTTCTTAAATGTTGTCTAGGAACCCAAGGGTATGGTTCATAAATGCGATTATTTATTTTTTCTATAGGAAAAACTTTAACCTTAACTACTTGATAACTTTTATAACCCTCCGACATTGTTTGTAGTGCTCTGCTGTACTCCATAATTTGCAGCCCAAGTATCGAGTTAATATTTTCACTTCTATCCAAATCTGGTGCATCATTCATAGGTGGCCTAGCTATTCTGGTTTTATCTTGAGGCATAAGTTCCTCATATGATTTTATGTTAGGACGAGCTATTATAGGATTACTATCAGTTGTACTAGTTGTGTAATGCATAATATTTGTTGCAGGTCTACTAATACCTTTTGGTTTATTCTGCATTGATCTTAATCTACTAAGAGTTCTTGTATGTGATTGTCTAAGAGCAGGTCTTGTTTGTGAAAATTTCCAATCCATTTCTGAAGCTTGATGATTCACATACACTACGCTATAGCTTGGATCTGTTGCACAGTTTGGAAATACCAAAGATAGTATTAGCACTAGGTTTAATAAAAATATACGCTTCATAATTTCTTAACTCTCAATAAATACTATCAAATAAGAGAAAAATTGATACTTGGACCAGACCTATAAACAGTATGTATTTGATACAATACCAAATCTTTTTTTAAGCCATACAATTATAGATGTCTTTTAACTAGGTTTATCAAGCTGCATTTATAGCTTGTCAAAAGCTATAGTGATACTTTAGTCTTACCAGTGCAATGAGACAAATATCTGAAATCAAAATAAGCATAGAAGACACCCCTAACCCTTGTACAAAAAAATTCTTATTTAGCAAGGTTATATCTGAAAAAACTTTTGAGTTCAAGGAAGCTTTAGAGGCAGCACCTTCTCCTTTAGCAATGAAGATATTTGGTTTTCCCTGGGCTGAGTCTGTTATGATCGGACCAAATTTTGTATCTGTCAGTAAGCAAGATTGGGTTGATTGGGAAATAATTCAAGAGCCACTTTCACAGATTTTATTAGATCACATAAAATCTGGTGAGGATATAATCACTTCATCTATAAAAACCGAAGATGAGAATAGTGTATTAGCAACGGATTCTGATGAAGTTAAAACCATAAAAAATGTTTTAAATCAGTACATCAGGCCTGCTGTAATGATGGATGGTGGAGATGTCATTTTTAAAAAATATGAGGATAGGATACTGTATTTAGATCTTATAGGTGCTTGTTCAGGGTGCCCTAGCTCAACACAAACCTTAAAAGGTGGAGTTGAGAGAATTTTAAAGAAATATCTGCCTGATATCGCAGGGGTTGTAGCAATTTAATACATATAAGGTATTGACACCTGTTACATTGATACACATGTTTTCTACATGAGTGATGAAAAGAAGTTTTTAGAAAAACACGGACGCAATCTTGTAGCAGAAGCTTCAAAAGGTAAGCTTGATCCGGTTATAGGAAGAAATGATGAGATAAGAAGAGTTATTAGAGTCTTATCCAGAAAAACCAAGAATAACCCAGTCCTAATAGGAGAGCCTGGTGTTGGAAAAACAGCCATTGCAGAAGGATTAGCTCAAAGAATTGTAGCAGAGGACGTACCAGACGGGTTAAAAGATAAAAAGGTATTTTCTTTAGATGTAAGCTCACTTATTGCTGGTGCAAAATTCATGGGTGAATTTGAAGAGCGTCTAAAAGGTGTATTAAATGAAGTCAAAAATGCAGATGGTCAAATTATTTTATTCATAGATGAGTTACATACAATAGTAGGAGCTGGAAAGACAAACGGTGCCATGGACGCCGGACAAATACTTAAACCAATGCTTGCCAGAGGAGAACTTCGCTGCATAGGTGCTACAACACTAGATGAGTATAGACAATACATCGAAAAAGATGCTGCACTTGAAAGAAGATTTCAGCCTGTCAAAATTGAACCACCCAACGTAGATGATGCAATTTCGATATTAAGAGGACTAAAAGAAAGATTTGAAGTATATCATGGTGTTAAGATTCATGATTCTGCAATTGTAGCTGCATCTAAGTTATCTGATAGATACATAACTGGAAGATTTTTACCCGATAAAGCCATTGATCTCATAGATGAGGCGTGTGCAATGATCAGGACAGAATTAGATTCAAGCCCTACCGAATTGGACATAAAAAATAGAAAACTAATGCAGTTAGAAATAGAAAAAAGAGCGTTAAAAAACGAAAGTGATCAGGCAAGTAAAGCAAGGTTAAAAGATGTCATAGAAGAGTTAAAATCAACAAAAGCACAAGCTGTCGAACTTGAAAACAAATGGAAAAAAGAAATTAAAGAATTAAAAGCAATACGAGATCTTAGAAAAAAAATAGAGAGTGTAAAAAACCAAATTGCTCTATACGAAAGAGAGTATAACTTAGCAAAAGTAGCCGAACTAAAATTTGGTCTATTGCCGAACTTAGTAAAAAATTTGGAGAATGCAGAAAAAGAAACAAAGTTAGAATTAATTTTTGAATCTGTGACAGAAAACCATATAGCAAATGTTGTGTCCAAATGGACAGGTATACCTGTTACCAACTTATTAAAAAAAGAGCGTATAAAATTATTAGAGTTAGCTAAAAAACTACACCAAAAAATAGTAGGCCAAGATCAAGCTGTAAAACTTGTATCAGACAGTATAATTAGAGCTAGATCAGGCATAAAAGATCCAAATAGACCAATAGGGTCATTTATTTTCTTAGGACCAACTGGTGTTGGAAAAACGGAACTTGCCAGAGTGTTAGCAGCAGAGCTTGAAAAAAAAGTTGTTAGAATCGACATGAGTGAACTTATGGACAAACACTCAGTAAGCAAACTAATAGGTGCACCTCCAGGTTATGTTGGCTATGATGAAGGAGGCAAACTAACAGAAGCTGTGAGAAGAAATCCATATTCAATAATACTGTTTGATGAAATGGAAAAAGCTCACAAAGATGTACTAAATTTATTACTTCAAATATTGGATTATGGAAATGTTACAGACTCTCAAGGCAGAGAAGTAGACTTTAGAAATACCGTGATAATAATGACATCCAATATAGGTTCACATAGTCTACTTAAATGTAAAAACACAATAACAGACAGTATAAAAGCCGAGGTTTTTGAACAGCTTAATAGAGAGTTTAGGCCTGAATTTCTAAATAGAATAGATGAAATAGTTTTGTTTACTCCTTTGAATGAACAAGAGTTGGAACAAATATTAGATATGCTTGTAGATCAAATTCAGAAAAGACTTGAAGATAAGGATATACATATAGAGCTATCCACAAGTGCTAAAAAACACTTTTTACAAAAAGGATACGATCCCGTATATGGAGCAAGACCATTGAAACGAGTTTTACAAAGAGAGCTTGAAACCTTTGTAGCTAATCAAATGATATCTGGACAAATCACAAAAGGTAATTATGTAGTTTCATACAACAACGGAAAACTTGAAAGCTCAATCTATCATGGAGATTCATCCAACCCTTCGGTTGAGAAGCTTATTGGATGTTAAATCTTTGTCTCAATCTATTTAAGTGCTCCAGGTTAAATATCCCACTTTAAAACAGTTAGAAAAGGTTGTAGATTTTTTAGACTTTTGTACTGTATGTTAGTTGGCTTAGAAAAAACCTACATGGTATATTATAGTTTATGGGATTTTTGTTGATAGTAAGTATGTCATTGCCAAATGCATTTGCAGACTTCAAATTTGATGATGTAGAAGAAGAGCTTAGAGCTATTAATGATAGTAACTATATAGAGCACCTAAAGGCTGAAAAATTACGTGCTAACAAACAGAGCGTAGCCAGAAAAGAACATACGCTATTAAGAAAAAAAACAGAGCAACTATACAAAAACTCAATAAAAGAGCATGTTAAACTTCGATCTTCTAGACCCAAGACAGATGATTCAAAATTAGAAGAGTTACATAATAAACAAGAGTTACTTAAAATTGAACAGCATAAAAAATTAAGAAAAGATTTTGTCTTACAAAGAAAAAATCAGCAAAAAAATACTGAAGTAAAAAACAAACTTATTAAAGCTAACCTTAAGAAAAATGCTCATATTTTAAATAGAGATAAGCCTAAGTTAGAACGAGTAGAAAAACATAAAAGGAAGTACTGAGGTGATATTAATTATATTTTTGATTTTTATACAAACAGTAAAAGCTGACTTAGAAATCATGTATGTATCTGGTGTATCAAAGTACATACCAGGTGAAAATAAAATTTTTGCAGGTACTGCTGGAGAAGAATGTAGAGGTAATACAAGTACTTGTGATAGTTGTACAGGCTGGGGAGATAAGCTAGCTCCAGAAGCATGTAATGCAAAACGCATTAATGATCAAGGAGGGAGTTTATCATTTGAATTTCGTGGTCCTACTTATGGCACACCTGTAATTACAGATAATGACAAAACTACTAATTTAGCTATTGGACCTGATTCTGAAAATGGCACCTACTACATTGCTATACCGTGGGATGTACTTTGCGAGCATATAATTTCAAATAACAACTGTGACTCTAGAGATGGAGATGGAACAATCTATGTTGGTATAGACAAAAATGAAGATGGAATACTAGGTTCTGAGGAAGAAAGCATAGCGATGAATATAGTGATCTTATCTGGAATGGAAGGTGCTGTAGACATGATTAGACAAGAAAATGGTATAGGTGAATTTAAAGTCTATCCAGGTGACAAAAAAGTTTATTTATTAGATGGTATGTTGCCCTATGGAAATTTCCCTTACTATAATGGCACAACTACCTTCGAGGAAATACGATTATACTATGAAGAGACGAATCGTGGATGCGGTGACGTTACACAAATTAGCAACACATCTAGATATGTTTCAACCAAAATTTTAGATCTCACCAGTGAAGAAGAGTTTCAAGTGGAACATCAGTATTTTAAAAACTTTGAAAATAAAAAAACATTTTTATTTAAATTAGCGTTAGTAGATGAAGCAGGTAATATAGGACTATTCACGCCTGATGCCGCTTGCAATAGTGATCATATAGCTACACCAGACAACGTGTACGGCATGCTTGGTTCAAATAAATGTTTTATAGTTGAAACAGCTATGGGCAGCTCTATGTATCCACACGTCAGCACACTTAGACAATTCAGAGACAAAAAACTTATGGCAAACACATTGGGTAGAAGTATAGTAGATGCATACTATAGCTACTCACCATACATGACAAAATTTATAAAAAAAAACAAAGCTCTAAAGATATTTAGCAGAATATTGTTGTTACCATTAATAACCTTTGCGTATCTTGGTATTTACTTAGGTTTTATTGGTACGTTTGTTATATATGCTCTGTTACTCGTTAGTTGCATGGCTCTTCGGCCAGTTCAACATCAGGGTTATAATCGTGTGTGTAGTTAGTACACCAGTATCCTACGCTAACAACTTGGCCTGTATACAATGGCGGGCTAAAAAACAGCTTACTACCCTGTAAGTATGGATGGCCCTCATCGCTTACATAAGTGTCAGGCAAAGTTAAAACAAAGCACTTATCTTCATTCCTGTTTTCATAAGGTTCGCATGATAACTGGATTGATTGAATAGCAATATCCTCTGCAATTCTATCTAAAATATTTCTGTAGTTACTAGAGTAGATACATGCTACTGATCCATTTGTTTGTTCTGATGCTTCCATGTACAACTTTCCTACGCTTGGATTAGCAGTTCCATCTGCAAATAAACTCCTACGACAATTTGGTTTTCCTGTGTCTACTATAGAATGTACCGTGAAGTGTTTTTGTTTTCCAAATCTTCTGTGTACAGCTGTAACTAGGTCATCTGCATCTTTGTATCCACTGTTGTAATCTATACATGTGAAAGTTTGCTCGTAGTCAGCAGCTTTACAACCACTGTCTTCATCACTGACAAATAGAACTACAAGCTCTGCATCAGATCTAAAAAATCCCTGATTTCCTTCTATGGCTGCTATAGCTCTTTCTATGCCTTTTTCATCTCCGTAGAGGTATCTCTTTTTTATGTCATTTGAGTTTGTTTCTTTATCGGATATGTCTTGAATGATTTGGTAAAAATCTCCAGTTCTAATTCTGGTGTTATTATCAGGGTTACTGTGCGGGTTTTCATGTAGGTATGTTGTTATTATACCTACTTTGTAGTCAAAGTTAGATAACCTGTTTAAAAAACCTCTAAAACCATTTTTTAATTTTTGCTGTTCATCTAGCATAGATCTTGAGTTGTCTAAAACAACAAGTATATCGACAATATTTGGTGGTATTGTTTGTTCATAATTTTGTGGTTTATATTGAATAGAGCTAGTAAATTCCACATCTGAACATGCAACAAAGCCAACAAGTAGCCCTACTACAAAAAGGCCTAGAAAAAGTGTGTTGAGTTTAATCATGATAAAATCCTATCACGTACGATCGGAAAAATTGATTTTTTTGTTAAATTAGTATGCCTAAATCAAGACTGTTGGCCTGCCCATACCTTTGCAAAATAGGTCAGAATCATATCAGCCCCAGCTCGTTTGATTGACAGTAAAATCTCATTCATAGCCTTGTTACGGTCTATCCATCCATTTTGGCTAGCTGCCATTACCATGGAGTATTCTCCACTTACATTATAAGCTGCTACTGGTAGACGGGTATTTTGTTTAATATCAGAAATAATGTCTAAATAACTCAAAGCAGGTTTACACATCAGGATATCTGCACCTTCTTTAGCATCTAGAAGAGCTTCCATAACAGCTTCTTTCCTGTTAGCAGGATTCATCTGATAAGTTTTTTTGTCATACTTCTTAGGTTGAGACTGAAGGGCGTCTCTAAAAGGAGAGTAAAAGCAACTGGCATACTTTGTGGTGTATGACATTATGGATACTTCGCTAAAACCATTTTTATCCAGATGATTTCTTATGTGTAAAACTCTACCATCCATCATATCAGATGGCCCCAATATATCAGCACCTGCTCTGGCTTGTGCAAGTGACATTTTGGATAAGATTTCTAAAGTCTTATCATTATCAATTTTATCTTCTACCAAAAGTCCATCGTGTCCGTCTGAACTATAAGGGTCCATAGCAACGTCTGTTATTATCAGTGCATCAGGGATTTTTGATTTAATTTTCTCAATAGTTTTTAAATAAAAATTGTCGTTATATGAAAGAGTTGCTGTTTTATCTTTTTTGTTTTCAGGAATTAATGGGAACAAAACAAAAGCATTGATCCCAAGGTTCATGCATTCTTTAATCTCTTCACACGCTTCGTCTGGTCCATATCTAAATATACCCGGCATCGAAGGTATTGGTGTTTTAGAATCTTCAGTAAGAAATATAGGATAGATTAGATCCTTAACATGCAGTCTGGTCTCTTGTACTAGATCCCTTACCACTTGATTTTTTCTGTTTCTTCTAGGTCTTATTATCATATCAATTGAACTTTGGTATTATATTCATGAACAAATTAATTTCAACAGAAAATAAAGTCTTTAGGTTAGTTATCATGTGGTCTTTTGACTATTTTTTAATGTGAAATTGGTAAATGAGTCTGTCCTAAATTAACCTGTTAGCTTGAAGAGGAAATTGTGTCAAACATAAATGTAGATCTTGATAAATATAAATTGGATTGCATAATAGGTCAAAGCCTTCCTATTATGAAAGTCATGCAACTCATAGACAGGGTTGCATCTTCATGTGCAAATGTACTAATCACAGGCGAAAGTGGAACAGGAAAGGAGTTGGTAGCTCAAGCACTTCATTACAATTCCGAACGATCCAAGGAACCATTGATAGCAATAAACTGCACCGCAATACCATCGGAGCTATTAGAAAGTGAATTGTTTGGACATGTAAAAGGTGCATTTACTGGTGCTACATCTGATAGAGTGGGTAGATTTGAAAAAGCAAAGAGGGGCACAATATTTCTAGACGAAATAGGGGACATGAGTCCTAGCCTACAGGCCAAACTGCTGAGAGTTTTGCAGGATAGAAAATTTGAACCAGTTGGTGATAGTAGGCCAAGACAATTTAATGCAAGGGTAATAACGGCTACAAATATAGATCTAGAGCGTGCGATAAAAGAAAATAGATTTAGAAGGGATTTATATTATAGGCTAAATGTCATACCAATAAAAATGCCCTCTCTAAGAGAACGACCATCAGATATACCCATATTAACACATTATTTTTTAAAAATATTTACAAGACAAAATCACAAACAAATAAAT
The DNA here is from genome assembly GCA_965203875.1 of Bdellovibrionales bacterium. GTDB lineage: Bacteria > Bdellovibrionota > Bdellovibrionia > Bdellovibrionales > JAUICD01 > CBDANC01. The sequence continues at coordinate 1,400,163 of OZ241914.1, forward strand.
GGAATTAGCAAAAGTGCTATGGATCAACTGTGTGCGTATCCTTGGCCTGGAAATATAAGGGAGTTAGAAAACTTAATAGAACGATTGGTCATCATAAAAGATCATGGATTAATTGAATTAGCTGATATACCTGCAAAATACATAACCAACCAAAAAGTAAATCCAGATGATAAATTGCTAACTTATGTTCCTAACTCAGGGATAGATCTTAATGAAGCAATTGCTAGGTATGAAAATATGCTTTTGGTGGATGCTCTAAATAAGGTAAATTGGAATAAGAACAGAGCAGCCAGCTTACTAAAATTGAACAGAACCACCTTGGTAGAAAAGATCAAAAGAAAAAAGTTGAAGCAAGTTTAAAGGTTTTCAATTTTTAATAAGTGTACATAGCGAAACGGCCCGACTGTAGGTCAAAGTGTAGCTATGTATACTTATTAAAAATGTTTACCAGCTCTCAAGGTATACTCCAAAATATTTGCTAAAGGTCTTCAATTTTATCTAATATTTGATTAGCAAAGCGGTAAGCCAGAAAGCTTAAAGCGTAGCTAAGAAAATATTTGATAAAAAGTTGTGCAACGTTCAAGGTATATTCCAAAAGATTCACATAAAGCCTTTAAAATTCTCATCTTTACAAAGACACCCAATCAGTGGGTTTTAAAAACTTAAAAAGTTTTTTTTCTTCTTTACCTATATTATTTTCATGCCTGTAATACCACCTAGCATGTCTGGGTAAAGGCATTAAAATTGATTCAACTCTTCCCTTGGTTTTCAATCCGAATAGTGTTCCTCTGTCATAGAGCAAATTAAACTCAACATATCTACCTTGTCTCCATTGCTGGAATTCTTTGTGGTGTTTGGTATAAGGTATATCCTTTCTCTTTTTTACAATGGCATCATAGGAATCTACAAAAGAATCTCCACAGGATTGTACCATTTTAAACACATCTTTAGCTTGCTGATAATCAAAAAATATCCCACCAATTCCTCTAGTTTCATTTCTATGAGGTAAGTAAAAATATTCATCGCACTGTTTTTTAAATATATCGTACTTTCCATAAGGAGAAAGGGCGTGCTGATAGGTTTTATGAAAGTGTTTACAATCTTCTTCAAAAATATAGTAAGGAGTTAGATCTGCACCACCACCATACCACGTATCATTTCCTCTTTTGATGAACCTATAGTTACAATGAACTGTTGGAACAAATGGATTTTTAGGGTGCATTACTACTGATATACCTGTGGCATAAAAATCAAGGCCACTTCCGAGTTTAAGCTTATTTGCAAATTGAGCATCCAGCTTACCCTGTACTTCAGAAAAATTAATACATCCTTTTTCTAAAAAAGTGCCATCTTCGATAACTCTGGTCTCTCCACCACCTGTAATCTCTGGTTTTTTCCACTTATCTATAACAAAAGGTTTTGTTTCTATTGTTTGAACCCAATTGCAGATTACATTTTGTAGATTCTTAAAATATGTTTTTTCTGGATTATATGGAGCCATTACTTAATCTATTTGCTATTTGAAAACCGTTTAGTGCGGCACCTTTTTGTAGGTTATCCGACACAACCCACATTATCCATGTATAAGGGTCGTCTACATCCTGACGCAGCCTACTTACAAAAACCTCAGGTTTACCTGAAGCATACTTGTTGGTATGAAAACCTTTATCCAAATATACAACTCCTTCTGTTGACTGTAGTACTTTAACTATATCCTTTCTATTTTGTTTAGCTTTTAATGTGAACCATACAGCTTCACCATGTCCTTTCATAGTTGGAGTTCTTACACAAAATGCACTTACCGTTATTTTAGGATCAAGTATTTTTTTAGTTTCGTTTCTCATTTTTAATTCTTCACTAGAACAGCCGTTTTCTAACATATCTCCTATCTGAGGTATGTTGTTAAAAGCCAGGTTGTCTTTTGTAGATTCTAAGTTGTTTAATTGGTCCAACGACATATCGACCAAATCTTTTGTTCTCTTTGAGCCAGCTCCGCTTATTGATTGATATGTGGCAACTTTGATTGTGCGAACACCAAAAGTTTTATGTATCTTGTTTAATGCAACCACCATTTGTATAGTGGAGCAGTTGGGATTGGATATTACACAAGGCTTTTTTAATGAATTCAATATATCACCGTTTACTTCAGGAACAATCAAAGGTACTTTTTTATCCATTCTAAAAGCACTCGAATTATCAATTACAAAAGCTCCAGAATCTACAGCTTGCAAAGCCCATCTTTTGCTAACACCTGCACCGGCTGAAAAAAATGCTATCTCTAATTTGTCAAAGCAGCCAGGCTCTAGTACATCAATTTTTAATTCCTTGCCGTTTAGTATAACTTTGTTGTTCTTGGATTTTGGGCTTGCAAAAAGTTTAACGTTATTGTGAGTTTTATGTTCTAGTAGTTTTAGAAATTCTTGTCCAACCAGACCAGTGGCTCCAACAATTGCTAGATTTTTCATAGAGCTAACCTTTGCTTTTATTAAACATCCATCCAAACAACATATAAGCTGAAAAGAAGGCCAGTAGCATGAATTCAGGGTGGATAACTAGCAGAATAAAACACAATACTCCGACCACTAGATGATAAAAAGATCGTTTTTTTAAAACCATGCCCTTAAAGTTTCCATAGCTAAAGTCAGATACCATAAGAAACGCAAGTAAAAATGTTAAAAAGATCAGTCCTACCTGCTTATACATCTCTATATTATTCTCTATAAAAAACAGCACTCCCGAGGCAATAACTCCAGCAGCCATGGTGGATGGCAGCCCACGAAAATTACTTTCATTCAATCTACTTATATTAAATCTTGCCAATCGCAAAGCAGTACAAGATACGTACAAAAAACTTGTTATCCAACCAAATTTATCAAAGGGCTTTAATGCCCAGAAATACATAAGCAAAGACGGAGCCAGTCCAAAACTTATCAAATCGCATAATGAATCGTACTGTGCACCAAAATCTGAATCTGTGTTGGTTAGCTTTGCAATTCTTCCATCAACAAGATCAAAAACGGCTGCTATAACTATAGAATAACACGCAACTTTAAAGTTACTATTTATAGAAGATAGTATACTAAAAAAGCCAAAGAACAAATTCCCAGTGGTTAGCAAGTTAGGTAAAACAGACACACTGGTACCTGCCAGCGTATTTTTGGCCTTCATGGAAGACTTGGTGTTCTTTTTATCCATGTAATGAATATTGCTTTCTTTTTTCACATCACTCCAAAAGATTTAAATAAAATCCAAATACCACATCCGCTTAAAGTAGGCATCATAAAATTATCATTGATCTTAAATATTGAAACAAGTTCGGCAGTTGCACCTATTAATCCAGCCAACAAACCCATAACTATCAGTCTTTCAAAGGAAAATTTATCTAAAAAACTTAAGCAAAGGCATGAAATAAGTGCACATACTAAAAAACAAGAAATACTGCCTTGCAAACTTTTATTACCCACTATCTTGTCTTTGCCATATTTAAGACCAACAAAATTAGAAGCTGGATCTCCTAATGCAAGCATCAAAATCGAAATGACAGCTACTTCTTTGGGAAAAACACACATGCTGACAAAGCTACCCATGAGAGCATATGATGCTCCTGATAACTGCATCTTTTCTTCTTCTCTTATAAGTTTACCAAACATAACTTCTGCAAGTTTTTGAAGAAATGGTACCATTCTTCTTAGAAAATCCAGAAATATTAAGATCAAACAAAAAGTACCTAGATAAGTTACTGCAAGATGAAAATCCAAATACCAGACGCTGAATGCAATAGAGGACACACATATCACATGGAATATATTTCTAGGCAGCTGATTAGGATGCGTAAACTCGGATGACATGTTCAATTTTTAAAATAACTATTGTCTTTGATAATCCCTACAACTTCACTTGGCACATGCTTGGTCCAAGATGAGTCATTGGATCTAATTTTTGAAATTATGTCTTGGTCTTTTGGAACATTGAGATTTTCTAAAAACGTTATTTGCTTTACACTGACTAGATAATCAAACAATTTTTTTTGAGATACCTCAAATTTAATACCAGTATTATACATGTACACATAGCCGCTACTTCCTAAAAACTTTCCTATTCTATACATCAACCCACGGTCTGAATCGTTAGCAAACATACGCCCCACCCTTCTATCTGATAGAATAAATGCGTAGAGTTTGGCTCTTTCTTTTTGCATCCTATATCCTAAATCTGATATTGATTTGTAGTTTGACACCATTACATTAAAACCTAATTTACTTAAAATATTTGTTCTGGCTAAAAAATCAGAGGCTTCTAGTTTAACGGTTTCTTTTAAATCTGACATAGTCATTTCCATAACCGAAATTGCATCTTCTTTGCGAACTTTGTGATCTTTTAAAAAGACATCCGCTACTTTGTTTTGAATCTCTACTTGCGTGTTTGTAATTGGTCTAAAATCACCTCTTTGAATTAGAACATTTTTTTTATACAGCATATCTGAAGGCTGGCATACCTTGCCCTGAGGTCCGAATAAAATCAGTTTGGACAAACCCAGTTTGGCTAACTCTAAACTGAGTAATCTATTATCTACGTCTAAAAAAGCTTCCCCTGTGCATCTGATCATATCTATTTCAACATTACTTGTAGATAAATTGTCAGCCATAGATTCCAGCATACGCTTTGGAGTCTCATAAAAATAAAGGGATGCATATACAAGATTGATTCCTACACGTCCTACAGTCTCTTGCTGTAAGTTGGTATGAGGATCATTTAAGTTTATATGTATAACTATTTCGCTGGGCTTGGAAAGAGGCTTGTGCTGAAATTTTATACCAAGCCATCCATGTCCTTTAGCTATCTTGTTATTGCTTGTAGCTACCGTATTGGCAAAGACAAAGAACCTAGTTTGCGGACCTCTTTTTTTGCCAAGTCTATCTTCCATTAGTTGGTATTCATGGTTCAACATTTTGATAAGTCGACTTTCGCATACGTAGCGATTTGATTTTTCCCTCCCGTATATTTCATCACTAAAAGTGGTGTCGTATGCAGACATAGTTTTTGCTATTGTGTTAGAAGAGCTTCCTGCTTTGAAAAACCATCTGGCTACCTCTTGTCCGGCACCGATCTCTGCAAAACTACCAAATGTGGTTATGTCACCGTTGATTAGTGAAGCCTTGTCCATCTCTGTTAAATTTTTGGTATTTTTCATAAGAACCTTCAAGTTTTATGCTCATTATCTATATGTTGTTTTCAAATGTTGCAAGAAATACTGTACATTTGTGCCTTACTGTGAGCAAACTTTGGCCAAAGGAATATGATGGACGATATAAAAAACCTAGATATTATTAAAAATCTGGATGATAGATTGAATAGGCTAAAGTCAAATCTGGAAAAACAGCTCCAGTTAGCCAAGGATATTCAAAAACTAAGCTCCATAGTTGAGTTTCCTCATATAAAGGGTTTTGATTTTAGTACAAGACATATAGCAAGTGCTGTATCTGGTGGGGACTATTTTGATGTTTTGGAAATAAAAAATTCAGTGCTTATTTTGCTCAGTGCTGCATCAAACCACTCCACTGCGGCCATGTTACTTAGAAGGGTTATAAATTTTGACGCCAAAAAGGACGGTGATTCTATTGTAAATCACATACGCCTTGGGCTGCAGGAGGAGATGAATCCCCAGGATAACTTGAGTATCATGCTGATGCTCATCGATAAGAAACAAACCAGTTTAAGCTATTGCAACGTAGGCGATAACGTGGGTTGGATTCAGACGGAAGATAATTTGGTTAGGCTGGCTAGACTGGGAGAAAGACTCTCTGGTGATAACTTTACTTTTCCAAAAGATGTTCAAGAAGAAATATCCTTTGGTTCAAGAGTGATACTTGTTAGTTATGGTTTAATTTTGTGTACTAATGAATTTGGCGAACCTTTTGGAGTAACTAAGATGGAAAGCATGATTGCGGAAGGTCAAGGTAAAAATGCACATGATCTAAAGCATGAGATTCTATTTGCCTTACACAAACACACTAACGGTGATTTTAATAGAGATGCCACTTTGGTTATAGTTGATGTAAAAGAGGACGCAAGACAGTACAAACTCAGGTTAGTAACTGATGGTTGACAAAAACCTGACTATGTTTGATATTGGGTCTCGTACCTTTAATACAAGATATGTTTTATGAATTATGATAAAGCCATAGATAGAGGCTTGGAAGGCGTGGTTGCCTGTACCACGTCTATTTCTTCGATAGTGGCCAGCAACTTAGCTTATAGAGGCTATAGGATTGAAGACCTAGTTTCCTACTCTTTTGAAGAAGTAGTTTTTTTACTATGGAATAACAAATTACCCACTTCAGAAGAGTTGGCAACATTTAAAAAATCTCTTTTAGCAAAAATAACCTTAGATGATTCTTTGGTAAGCCAACTAAAGAGGCTGCCTACTAACTGCCATCCTATGTCTTTTTTAACAACTGCTGTATCAATTATTTCACTTCATGCTGATAGAAATGAAGATAAACTCCAATCTTGTTACAACCTAGTAGCTAAGATGGGAATGTTGGTTGCCTTGTTTGACAGATTAAGAAATTCTAAAGATATGATTAAGCCTAGATTGGATAAGACAATAGCCTGGAATTTTTTGTACTGTATTAGTGGAAAAGAACCAAAAGATTATATGGTAGATGTGTTCGATAAATGTCTTATCTTACATGCTGATCATGAGTTAAATTGCTCCACTTTTGCTGCAAGAGTTACTACTTCTTCATTAAGTGACATATATTCCGCAGTGACAAGTGCGATCGGCACACTTAAAGGACCTTTACACGGCGGTGCCAATGAGCAAGTTATGTCTATGTTAAAGAAAATTGGAAGTGTTTCCAATGCTAGGCCTTGGGTTGAAAAAGCTCTTTTGAATAAAGAGCGTATCATGGGGTTCGGACACCGTGTTTATAAAAACGGTGATCCCAGAGCTGGTGTGCTAAAAGAAATGAGTCGAAAACTTTCTGAAAAATCTGAATCTGTTTGGTTTGAAATTTCAAAAGAGGTTGAAAAGATAGTAAAAGAAAAGAAAAGGCTCTTGCCAAACGTAGATTTTTATTCTGCGACCGTATATTACTCGATGGGGATTCCGACTGATTTATATACCCCTATATTTGCTACCTCCAGAGTTTCAGGTTGGCTAGCACATATTTTGGAACAATATTCTAACAACAGAATATATAGACCTAGAGGAAAATACGTAGGACCTACCGTAAGAGAGCTGGACAAGTAAGCATTATTTTTGATGGAGTTTTTAATATGCCCTTGGGTTTGGATGAAAAGTTGGCCGGAACGTCCCAATTTTTATTATCTAAAACCAAATACAGGCCCAAGATTGCTCTGGTTCTAGGTTCTGGGTTTGGCTCCTTTAATTTGGATAAATCTGTAAGTATTAAGTTTAAAGATATTCCGCATTTTATCCCTACCAGTGTTGAGGGCCATCCAGGTGAGTTAGTTTTTGGCCTGTTAGATGAAGTAGAATTTTTAGTCTTAAGAGGCAGGCTTCACCTTTATGAAGGATATAGTGTGGATAAAGTAGTCTATCCTATTAGGACACTAGCAACATTAGGTATTAACAGGTTAATCCTTTCTAATGCTGCTGGAGGAATTAATCCTTTGCTGAAGAAATCGGATTTTATGGTCATTGTAGATCATATAAATTTAACCGGCACAAACCCGCTCGTCGGTAAAAAAGACGGAGTTAAATTTTTGGACATGACTTATGCTTATGATCCTTCGTTAACCAAAAAGCTGGAGGATTCTTTAAGTGATTTGAATTTGGGATATCAAAAAGGTGTTTATTGTGGTGTTTTAGGTCCTAGTTATGAAACACCTTCTGAGGTAAAACTTTTAAAGATTATAGGTGCGGATGCGGTTGGAATGAGCACAGTAAATGAATGTATAGCTGCCAACGAAATGGGTTTAAAGGTAGCTGGAATTAGTTGCATTACCAATGCTGCCCCAGGCACTACAAAAGAAATACTTAGCCATGAAGATGTATGTAAGGTGAGTCAATCTATATCTAGTAATTTTGATAAATTAATAAGAACTTTTGTCAAAAAGATAAACCATTGATATATGCTATCTTGTAAATTGTTTTTTTGCCAGTGTGATGGCCTCTTGTTTAGTACTAATTTTACAGTTTAATTGTGCTTTCCTTATATAAGTTAGAACTTCTGCAAATTTTGTATTTGATATAGGGAGTGCCTTTAGGTCATCACCGTTTATCAACGGTTGTTCATAAGGATATTTTTTTTTAATTTCAGTTAGTAATTCTATTTCTTTTATTCTGTTTTCTGATTTTAAAATGTCTATTAAGCTGCTGTACCAATCTGTCAAAACTAGATTTCTTAATGTGTATAATTCCTCATTTAACAAATCTTTGTTAGCACCATTGCAAAGCTCATCTATAGTTTTTTTTATTTTTTTTGAATTACAAAAATACTCTTTTATAACACCTCTTCTAAGTAAAATGGCAAGCCTGGCTTCCAGATCACCCGATAATTTTACATCGTTTTTGACAAAGTCTTCCGGTATTAATGCTGATAGAGTTTTAATACCTTGTTCTGCCTTATTGGACATGATTATTTTGTGAAATTCTTGTTCGAATCTTTCCTTACTAACGTTTTTGATTTCTTTATTTAAAGTTTTTATTGCCTTAAATGTTTCTTCTTCAATTTTCCAGTTCAGTTGACAGCTAAACCTTATTGCTCTGAGTATTCTTAGTTTATCTTCTGTAAATCTTTCTATAGGATCACCTACAGCTCTTATTATTTTTTTTTGTATATCCTGAATGCCACCTACGTGATCGATTACTTTATTGTTTGTAAGATCAAAGAATAGAGCGTTGCAGGTAAAATCTCTCCTTAATGCATCAGATTTGGGGTCGCCAAATTCTATTCTGGATGGATGTCTGCCATCATAGTTGTAGTCTTTTCTGAAAGTTGTTATTTCGTAGGGGATACTGTTTAGCTTGACCGTTATTGTGCCAAAGCTTTTTCCTATGTTGGATGTATGCTCAAAGATATTTTCTACTTCGTCAGGTTTGGCGTTGGTTGCAAAATCGATGTCGTATGGTTGTCTGTTGATTATGGTATCTCTTACACATCCTCCTGCCAGATATACTATAAAGTTATTTTCTGTTAATTTTTTGTGAATGTAGTGCGTATTATCTTTATGTTGTGAAGGCAAGTTCATAAATACCTTCGATATAGTTCTGGCAATTTTTTTAAGGATTCTAAATCTACTATGTCTTTAGTTTTTTCTAGAAGATTATTCATAACATTTAATCTTAAAAGTGCATATGCTTCTTTTTGAATTTTATCTGAGGTGTACCGTTTAAAATTTTTAGATACGTTCGATATGATGTAGCTAACTACCTCATCTATGCCTTTTTTTAAAACCGTGGATGTTTCAAAAACTCTTACAGTTTTCTTGGTTGAGATTCCTGTAAGCTCATTTTTTAACAATGATGCACCTTCTCTATCTGACTTATTTACTATAAAAAAAGAGGCTATCTCCATCAGCCCTGCTTTCATAGCTTGAATACTGTCTCCACTTTCAGGCGTCAATACAACACCTACGCTGTCTGCAGCATACATGATTTCCCATTCTGTCTGACCTACCCCGACTGTCTCTACAAACACTATGTCAAAACCTGCACAGTCAAATGCACGAAGAAGTAAATAGCTTATGGCACAAATGCCACCTATATCTCCTCTGGTACCTATCGACCTTACGAATACGTTTTTATGATCTTTATACCTAATCCTATCTCCTAGCACTGCTCCGTTTGAAAAAGGACTGGTAGGATCTATTGCCAGCACACCTACTTTAAATTTATCCAAGTGAGGTAGGAAGCAATTTATTAAACTAGATTTTCCACTGCCAGGAGGGCCGGTAATGCCCAGCCTAAATGCATTGTGCTTGGGTTTTAATAAATACTGTGAATTAAGTACCTCAGGACCTGTGTTTTCAATGAATGTCAAAAGTTTAGAAAATGTTCTTTGATCCTTGTAGGCTCCTTTACATAGCAAATCTAAAGCTTTTAACATCACGGAATAATACCACGAAGCCTGTAAAAAGCCTAGGTATCTAACACTACAGAATTTAACAAGTATTCCGATCTTAGATTCAGGACGTAAGGCCTGTTGAGAAAATTTTGGCTTTATATGATCCTGTTATTGGTGAGGAGTTTAATGGTCGGCCTACTTAGGTTGTATTTGTCGGTTAAGTATGTTTTCTAACAAGCAAAAATTAGTTTTTATTGTGGTAACAGCCTTGGTTGTTGGTGTGATTGGTATGATTTTTTCTAGCGGAAGAGATAAAGAAGAATATGACGACAAAAGATATTTAGGAGCCTTAGGTAAAAGAACAAATAGAGATAATACTGTTTGGTTAAATAAAGCTATCTCATTTAAAAAAACAACCAGAGAAACAGAGCCTGAAATTATCGAAGAACAACCAGAACTTAAGCCAGAACCTAAAAAAAAAGAAGCTAAGAAAGATAAGAAAAAAGCAAAAAAAAATGCCAAGAAAAAAGACGCTGAAAAGAAAGGGCCAGTAATGGTAAGAATGGGTGGTGGTCCGGTAGGTGAGGGTGCACAATCTCAGGACAACACAGGTGCAGTGGCTAATGAGGATTCTCCAGCCAATAATCCTGTTCCAGCTGCTCCCTATGCTGCAACAGGAGGTGGTATTATGGATCCTGCTGCCACAGACAACTCCATGGGTTTTGGTAATCCGACCAACAATCCGGATTATTGGACTAGCGTATTGATGGATTCACCATCATTAAGTAATTTGGAAAAATTAGTAGATGCATACAGATCCAACAGTATATCCGATGCCACTTTTTATTCGGTAGTATCGAACATGTTAGAAGATGACAATAGGCTTGTCAGACACTACGGGCTTTTGAGTTTATCCAGAACCCCAAGTGCAAGAAGCTTTAGAGAACTGGTAGAATTTAAAAATAATTCTCAGTATGAGGGTGCAACCAGTAAAGTAGATAGATCTCTAAAGTTATACACTCTATATAGACATGCCAACGTGGTGAACACAGTACTAGAAGATGAAGATGCTAATGTAAAATTGGAGGCTATAAAAATTGGAAAAGAGTCGGCCGAAAGAAGCCTGGCATCTGTAGATGATACTTCTAAACCGGAAGAAGAACCAGAGTCTGTAGATAATATGGGAAGACCTGTAAGAGAACTTAGCAGCGTGAAAGCAGCTATAGATCCTGCCATATACGAAGAAATTGCGATTAAGATAGAAAGCATTTCTAGATCAGAACAGGATACACAAATTATAAACTCTGCTCAGGATGCACACAGCTCAATCAACAAATTGTTAGAGCAATACAAGGAAGAATAAAAGTCTTCATTTTCAAATGACTCGAAGGCTCCGCTTCAAGTCTCACACTCATCTTTGTTGCATATGAGGTATCAGTTTTTTTAAGGCTTCCAGGTTGAAACAAAGCCATCTTAGTCTTTCACTTTTACGATTGGTATAATACTTGAAAGACAGTCTTTTCTTCTGATTATACTAAGCAAAGTAATTGGCAGCACTCCTGTTATGGTCATAACCAGGCACCTAAAAAATACTCTGATTGGATAAAACATGCTACTTCGGTGTTTAGTGTATCCAAGTTTCATATCCACAGCCCACTCACCTAAAGTGCAAAATGTTACACTTCTAGAAAGTACAAGGTAAAACATGGAGATTGAAACAAACAAAACGGCCATCATCCCCTGTGTCATAGGATCAGACATAATGTTTGTGGAAAACACGCTGGTATTTAAATCTGTCACAACAAAAAGTGCAACAGACGCTGTAAGAAACAACCCGGACACAATAAAAAAATCAAACAATAGTGCAACCAGACTGTGGCAACTTTTGACCTCAACTACTTTGTTAGTTTCCTCTGCTGTAGGCTGTTTAGATTCTTCAGTCGTGGTATCAAATTGAATGAGCGGATTTTTTAAAGCTGGAACATAACGGCCCGGCCTGTTTTTAACACCCACACCTGCTTTGCCTATACCAGGTAAATTATCAGGTAAATCTTGATCCATATAATCTTCTTTAGTGCCAAAAGGATTAGACTCAGAATCTGGCATACTCAAAGCCAGCTTTTTATCAACAAAGCCGGCTTTTTTGACCTCCGAATCCAGATCAACCTTTTTCTTATGAAACCCCAAACCTTCGGATAAAGGCTTGAGCTTAAAATCCTCAAAATCCATGAGAATAATATAGACACCTTTGGTATCAAATAAAAGCTAAATTTACTTTGGCCAAAAATCCCAAAATAACGCTATTTGTTATTTCTATGTTTGGTGGCAGGTGGTGTTGTTTTTTATAAAGAAAATATAAATTAAAAGAAATAGTAAAAATAATGTGGACATGTGTATTTTTTTTAGTTAGTTTCCGACCGCTATTCGGGCATTTATCCGTGGCATTTTATCCGCATTTAGGAGGTATAGTTTATGAGGATGTTTGTATCAACAGTATTTGTGTTTTGTTTTCTGGCGTTAAGTGTAAATGCCCAGGATGCAGCAGAAGGAATGGAGCCGGCAGCTCAAGAGTCGGCAGGTATGGATTCTGGTGGAGATTCTGAAGGGTTATTTAGTGGTACCCTCATAGACTACTGGGTTGAATTGCCGAGGTCAAACTCACTTGAGACAGACAATGTTCAAGGACGCCACGGTATTCACAGAAATCCAGGTTACTTTTTGACTCTTCGTCCATATCGTACGCTAGATGACGGATCTAAGCTTGCTTTAGCTATGCAGCTTTTAAACGATGGTGACTACATAGTGGATGATCCTTACTTGATGTATAGCAGAAACCTATTACAGGCAGGATCATTGAATTTGAGCGGTTATTTAAGGTATTACATCCCTGTTTCTCACGATGCTTTGGCCAATGACAGGATCTCTTATTTGAGAGCACTTGTAAGTGCTAAGTTTACTACTCCTGCTGATGGCGTGATGGTCGGTTTGAATGCTGAGCTAAGACATTATGCGTACAATGGTGATGGTACTAGAGCTGAAGGTGAGGCAGATACTCGTGACAATCATCGGTTGACCTTGTATGGCTCAATATCTGGATCAGTTGGTCCATTTTCGTTTTACACTTGGCATGGTCTAAGATTTAGAAGTACGAAAGCTGCCGATGGTCATGACCAGCATTATGCTTACAATGAAACTCTCTTGCTAACTGACATAGGCGATACTGGTTACAAAGCTGGTATAGGTGCGGTTGAGTACAGACCTATAATGGACAGTGCTGATTTAAGAGGTGAAGGTCAGAACTTCTTGTACAACAAAAATTACACCAACTATGTTCTGAACTTTAACGGTTCGTTCTAATACAAAATTGAAATTCTGTTATGATGGCTAAAAGGTTACCACCTTTTAGCCATTGTGCTATTTCCCTATTTTTATTTTGCTGATTTTTGTGGCCTGTGGTGTTACTTTCTAAGGTCGGTGTTATTTCGTAGCTTATTTAAGTATACTGGTTAGATAGGAGGGGTGGGTGAGTGGTTTAAACCAGCAGTTTGCTAAATTGTCGTACGGATTATATCCGTACCGAGAGTTCGAATCTCTCCCCCTCCGCCACATACCCACAAAGTAGTGTGGCATAAAACTATTTTTATCCAAACATACCAAGCTTTCAGACTAGTATTTTGCCAAACATCCTGTTCTCATGAATAGTTTTTATCTTAAGTATTAAAGACAACAAGTAGTTTGACCGTAACGAGGTAATATGAGAAAGGGACTTCGTAAAAAAATTGAAGATGCCAAGAAAATGCATTCCCAAAAAATACAGAGTAACCGAATTTACCTTGGGGACAACTTAGAGATAATGAAATCCCTCGAAAGTGGTAAAATCGATCTGATCTATATCGACCCTCCATTTTGTGCTCAAAATGTTTTGGAATCAAAAGCCTGGGGTAAAAAAATATCCTTTAATGACAAATGGGGAGGTGGTATCCATTCCTATATCAAATGGCTTGTCCCTAGACTTCGTCAGTGTCACCGGCTTTTAAAAGATGTCGGAATTTTTGTTTTGCATTTGGATTGGAGAAGTGTTCACTATGCCCGGGTTGAACTTGATAAAATTTTTGGAGACAAACAATTCTTAAACCAAATAATATGGCAATACAAAACTGGAGGAAATTCAAAAAAATTTTTTGCAAGAAAGCATGATGTTTTGTTGATATACTCTAAATCGAATAAGTGGATATATAATGTACAAAAAGAAAAATCTTATACAAAGGCAAAAAATAGGCAGGCAGGTATTGTAAACCTAGGTCAAGGAGAAGCAGAATTTTTTGAAGATAAAAATGGAGTTTTCAGTTGGATTAATATGAGAGATGTTTGGGACATTCCTTATATCAATTCTCAAGCACGAGAAAGACTTGGTTATCCGACGCAAAAACCATTGGCATTGCTTGAAAGAATAGTAACAGCATTTACAAACGAAGGAAATATTGTTGCCGATTTTTTCTGCGGCTGCGGTACAACTCTAGATGCAGCTCAAAATCTCAGTCGCAAATGGTTGGGTGCTGATATTTCTCCAGACGCTATTGCTGTTATTAAAGGGAGGATGCTTAGAGAACACAATATTAAAGTTGAAGTTGTCGATACAAACCAGCTTACTAGGGAGGAAATCTATAAGCTAAAGCCTCTTGAATTTGAAAAGAAGATGGTGGAAATGCTAGGAGGAACGCCTAATACCAAACAGACTGGGGACAGGGGTATCGACGGCTGGACGCACGATCACAGACCTATACAGGTGAAGATGTCCAAAAATGTAGGAAGACCTGTCATCGATAATTTTATAAAAATGTAAAACAAGGCAACGGGAAGGGAGTTATTATTGCCATGAGTTTTTCAAGAACGGCTCATGAGGAAGTTGCTAAACTTGCAAACGAAGAAGGATTGGAAATCGGTCTTATACCAAGTGACGATCTTATCAGGGATGCAGGAAATACCTCCAAAAGCAAACCTGAAAAAGCATTAGAAAGATCAAGAAAAGTCGTACCTAAAAGAAAGGACAGAAGAAAAAAGACGACAAAGTCGTCTTAGGCTTTTGGAATAAGCGGGATAACATTTTCAGGAAAATAGAATTTGTAATAATCTTTGATTAGCCGTTCTCTTTCCTGCATTAATTCGTCCAACTCCTCTTCGTAAAGATCAAGCTTACCTTCATTGAAAAGCTCAATGGCATCTGAAATTTCGTCCATTTCTCTAGCTATTTGTTGGATATCCATCTGGGGTTTTATAAGCCAGAATGGCCTATGTATGTCAAATAACTTAACCTGCAATGACGCATACTACTGATATTCTGCTCATAAACCAAAAATTGCCATCTAGCAACGTGGCAAAAGCAAGCTTGATCAACTTTTCTTGCTTTAGTCTATCTCTTCTGATCCTTGCTACCAGTGACCATGTTTCTTATGAAAAAAATTCACTAGGAAAACAAGATACTAAAGCCACTCTCATATCTTGGCCCCCCAGAGCCTATAGTGCAGTCCATTGAATGGTGGACAACCTTACCTGTTGAAGTGTGTACCGTAAGACAATAGCTTGTGGCCGCCACATACCCACAAAGTAGTGTGGCATAAAACTATTTTTTGTGTAATTCTAAGTATTATTAATGTGGTTTAAGTGAAGTGTGCATTGCGCTCGTAGCTCAGTTGGATAGAGCTCCAGACTACGAATCTGGCGGTCGCATGTTCGAATCGTGCCGGGCGCACCAAGTTTTATTATGAGTAGTATTTCGCTAGTATTATCTGCTGGAGGAGCTAGAGGGGCGTATCAAGTTGGCGTTCTAAAAGCTTTAAAAGAACTGTATTCGGGCAAGCGTATTCCTTTTGATGTTTTATGTGGCGTAAGCTCCGGTTCTATAAACACCGCAGCTTTAGCTTCACATGCCGATAACTTTGAACATGCAATAGATACACTTGAAGCAGTTTGGACCAATGTAACCTCAAGCAACGTTTTTAGAACCGACATACGAACGGTAAGTAGTATTGGCATGAAATGGCTTAAAGATCTTTCTTTGGGCGGTATTACTGGAGGCGGCTCCCCTAAGTCTCTGCTAGATACAGATCCTTTACAAAAACTTCTGGCTAAACACATACCAATACACAGAATAAAGCAGAACGTAGACGCTGGGTATTTGAGAGCACTAACCGTAACCGCAACAAACTATTATACATCAAATGCAGTGACATTTGTTCAAGCTAAAAAAGATGTTCCGATGTGGAGGCGTACAAGGAGGATGGGTGAACACGCTGACATTGGTTTAGAGCATCTTATGGCTTCTTCATCCATCCCCATCTTTTTTCCTAGTGTCCAGATAGATGGACGGCATTTTGGAGACGGGTGTATTAGAAACACATGGCCCTTAAGCCCTGCTATCTACCTTGGTGCAAAAAAAATCCTAGCTGTTGGGGTTAGAAAAAGAACTTATGTTACAGAATCTAAAGATAAAAAACCCACACCTTCTGTAGCACACATTGCAGGTGTAATTTTAAATGCCGTTCTGTTAGATTCCATAGAGATAGACATAGTCAGAATGGATAAAATCAATCATGTTGTTAAACGCCTTCAGGATCAGTCAAAAAAATACCGACATATTGAGCATCTTTGGATAAGCCCTTCTGAGGACATAGGTGAATTAGCCTTATCTTACTATAAAAAACTACCTAGAGTTATACGCTACCTACTTAAAGGATTAGGTCCTGATAAGCAAGTTACAGACATCGTAAGTTTTTTACTATTTGATCCTACCTATTGTAAAAAATTAATTGAACTTGGTTACAAAGATACAAAAGAGCGTTCTGGACAGATAATCCAGTTTCTAAAAACTGTTTGACTTTATTGTGCTACGTGTTGCAAGGTACGAGAAATCCGGGGTTTTGAGTGTCTGAGAACAATGGCAAGTACATAACTGTTTGTTTTGTGATAGGTAGCGGCTGTGTTGCCTACGTTGCCAAAATATTGTTGGATGCACTTGCTTCAACTTGGGGCCTAGCTGCTAGGTATGTTCAAGGTGATCTTGTCATACATGGTGTTCCTGTAGCTGTAGGTTTGATTTGTTTTATGGTTTTGCAGTTTAACCCCAGAACTGTTAAGTGGGCTGACGAGATAATTGTAGAGGTTAAAAAAATCGTGTGGCCATCTAGAAGAGATACTGTGGCGACCAGTATAGTTGTGACATTTATGTTGATAATATCTGGCATACTGTTAGGGGCATTTGATCTGGTCTCCAATTATTTAGTGAAATACATAATAGAGATGTAAAAGACTATAGAGATAAGGCAGAGAAAATTATGAAGCAAAAAGAAAAAAAGCAAAGTTCTACTAAAAAGAAGTGGTATGTTGTGCACACTCAATCTGGATGTGAAGCTAAGGCAAAAGCTTCTATTGAGTTAAGAATTGCACAGAACAATTTACAAGATAAATTTGGCGAAGTACTTGTGCCTTCTGAAAATGTCGTTGAGCTTGTTAAGAATCAAAAACAGACTAAGTCTAGGAAATTCTTTCCTGGCTATATCTTTGTTGAGATGGATTTAAATGAAGAAACTTGGCATTTGGTCAGAGGTTCTAATAAGGTAACTGGTTTTGTGGGTAAATCTGGTGGTGTAAGCAAACCTACTTCCATATCTGACAAGGAAGTGCAGAGAGTGACAAAGCAAATAGAAGTAGGAGCTACTAAGCCTAGACCAAAAATTACATTTCAAGAAGGAGATTCTGTCGTGGTTGTAGACGGGCCTTTTAATAACTTCAACGGAACCGTGGAAGATGTGAATGCTGAAAAAGGGAAAGTGAAGGTTTTGGTTAGCATATTTGGTAGACCTACACCAGTTGAGTTGGATTTCATACAAGTAGAAAAGACTTAAAGGAGTTTGTATGGCAAAAAAAGTAAAGGGGTTTATTAAACTACAAATTCCTGGAGGCAAAGCTAATCCTGCTCCGCCTGTTGGTCCGGCGTTGGGTCAGCACGGCGTTAACATAATGGATTTTTGTAAAGCATTTAACGATAAAACTAAATCTCAAATGGACATGATAACTCCCGTAGTAATAACTGTTTATGAAGATAGAACTTTTACGTTTATCACTAAAACACCTCCTGCATCTGTTTTGATCAAGAAAGCACTTAATCTTGCTAGTGGATCAAAGATGCCACAGAAAGATAAAGTAGCTAAAATATCGATGGATGTTGTTAAAGGCATTGCAGAAAAAAAGTTGCCTGATTTAAACTGTCTGTCCGTTGAATCTGCAATATCGCAGGTGATAGGCACGGCAAAAAGTATGGGTATTGAGTTAGAAGGAAGTTAATGTGAAAAAGTCAGGCGGTAAGAGAATAAGGAATTTGAAAAGCAAGTTGGAGTATAAGCCTCATCCTGTGGCCAAAGCTTTGGACATCGTTTTATCTTCGTCTAATACTAAATTTGATGAGTCTATAGATGTTGCTGTTCGTTTGGGTATAGATGTGAAAAATCCAGAGCATCAAGCCAGAGGTTCTGCTATTTTGCCGCACGGTTTGGGCAAAAATATAAAATTATTGGTGATTGCTAAAGGTGAGAAAGTTTTGGAGGCTAAGAACGCTGGAGCTGATCATGTGGGTTCTGACGACATGATTGATAAGATTAAAAATTCCTGGCTTGATTTTGATAAAATAATCGCAACTCCGGATATGATGGCATCTGTATCCAAGGTGGCTAAGATATTGGGACCTAAGGGTCTTATGCCAAACCCGAAAGTTGGTACCGTAACTTTTGATTTAGAAAAGACTATTAAGGCGGAAAAAAAGGGAAAGTTAAGTTTTAAATCTGACAAATCTGGGATAGTGCATGGAGCGTTTGGAAAAAAGAGTATGGGTAAGGAAGCTCTGGAAGAAAATTTGCTTAGCTTCTTGGGTACTCTTCATAGAGGAAAACCTTCTAATAGCAAGGGTGTGTACTTTAAGTCGGTAACTTTATCTTCTACAATGGGCCCTGGTGTACCTGTCGAGTATAAAGGTTAAAGATCTTCAATTTTATCAAATGTTTGATTAGTGCAGCGGCAAGCCGTAAGGCCTAGAGCGTAGCTAGGAGAATATTAGAGCGCAGCTCTCAAGGTAGATTATAAAAGAATTGTCTAAGGCCTCAAAGTTTTTGATAAGCACACACAGCAGCTTACCGTTTCAATTAGACAAACATCAGAATTACAAATTCTTATGTAGATGGACCGCATCGTGTAGACTCCACATGAAAGTAAGCATGCGATAGTGTCTCTGCTAACAGATCTCCACCACTGTCTTCATTACCACTTCCACCGTCGCCACTGTCCTTTATAAATTGGTAAGCCAATGGTGCATCCTTTGAATATACATAGTTTTCAAATTCAATTCTATAACTACTATCTGTTCTATACATATCCTCTGGAGGCTTTATCCTAATATAAGAATTGTTATTAATATCAGTACCGGCAGTAATTTTATTTAACGTTATATCACTACCTAATAAGTTATTGTCACTAAGCTCACAATCTGAATAATCATCACTACTATCATCGTCACAGTTTTCGATCCTTCTAATGTCCACCATATCCAGTACACGCATAACAGAAATTGGTGCATGTCCTCTTTTATCTATATAACTAACCAACCCATCAAAAGTAATTATAATTTCAGTACATGGGTTTACACTCATTACACCGTCAGTTTGATTCTTAAATCGTTTGCCACCAACTAAAAACTCCAGCTCTGCTGTTGGAAGTTTTATGCATGCAACCTCTTCTTTAGCACTACCTTCTTCTCCGTCGCTACCTTCTTCTTGCCTGGTCAACAAAATGTAACCGCTGTCCCCTCTATTACAAATTTGCTCAGGACCTGTAATATTATCACACGAAGCCAAACCCATAGTGGCAAGTATCAACATTGCACCACTTAAAACGGGTTTTACAAACTTAAAACCCCTAACAGGCGTGAAAAAAAGCAAAGAGCTAGCAACAGAAAATGAAAATTCTTTCTTACTACTAACATCTTGGTCCCAATCATAAGAATCTAAATTTGAAATAGCAGACTTGCCAAAAGACTTATAGTTGCTGTCTTGAAGTATTCCCAATTTACTACAGTACAGTTGGTTTTGATAAGAAACAGAAGAGCACAATGAATACACAAAATCTAGTATGGTATCCACACACTGCGTGTTCTCTATTAATAAATTTCCATCTTGGTCTGTTGCTTGTAATGCATCTAATATATCTTGCGATGGAACACTAGTATTGTGTGTAATCGAGTTTGCAACATCATTTAAAACTCCACATTGTGATAAGGCATCATGTAACAATTCTAAGTCTTGCTCACTAGGGGTGGTGTAACTTTCCATCCCTTGATCCAGGAAACTGTCCTGTGCATTTGCAAAAATTGAAAATAGAAAAGTTAATAAATATACCTTAAAGGCTCTCAAGCATCCCTCCTAAAAAAAGACTCTCAACTTAACATTCGGATAGGGTACTTTAGATATTAAACCTTTACAGGATTATACTTTGATTTAAAAAAAATCTATTTGAAGGTCTAATCAAGAATTTGACAAAAGAAAACCCTTAGGGCATCTTTTTAGAATATACTTTGAGAACTGGTAAACATTTTATCAAACAATAGCCTAGCTTCACTTTCGGCCTTTGGCCTTTCGCTACGCTTTAAGACAATGCTTTTATAGTGTACCTTGAACGAACGTTGCTTTGGCACTTTTAATAAGCACACACTAGCTCCACTTTGACCTACGGTCGGGTCGTTATGCTCTGAACAAAAGCTTTCGGAATATACTTTGAACGTTGCACAAGGCCACAGCCTTTCAGAGCAGCAAAGCCACTCTTGCAGGCTGCGGCTCAAGGGCCTGATAATTGAAAACCCTTAATCTTTAGACAAAAATCCAGAGCAATTCCAACACTAAAATCCTGACTTTAAAGATATAAACAAACAAGATAAGCAAAGGAGTTTTAAAGCTCCCTTGCTTACCAAAAGTGTTTAATTCAACAGCTTAGCCCACACCCCTTCTTTTTTACCCGAAACAATGTTCACTTTCTTAGAACCATTCGCAGACGATTTAGCAATGGCAACCGTGAGCACTCCATTTTCATAATGTGCTTGAACAGAGTCCTCTTTAATACCGTGCGGAAGACTTATTGATCTTTCAAAGCGGCCATAGCTCTTTTCACTATAAGCACTTTCGTTATGCTCGCTTTTTCTTTCGCCACTCACCTTGAGCGTTGCGTTGTGCACCTCAACCTTCAGATTTTTTTTATCAATACCAGGCAAATCAAAGCTGTATAAATAGTGGGTATCCTTTTCCACCATGTCACACACAGGCATCGCACTGGAACGAACACCAGGGCTATTAAAAAGATCAAACACACCACCCAGATCGCCCGCTACATCCGCCAACATCGAAAATGGAGACCTAGCTAAACTCCTGGTAGAACCTATTTTTTCAACACTTCTCATACAAAACCTCCTTTTATTGTATAATCACAATATGTGTACGATTTTTTATATGTCAACCCAACCTGCGGTTGGATGCATTTGCAGCCTAACGGCTGCGGGACCTCTTAAGCAACCAAATCTGTTATACTTTGATAGAGGCTTGCAAACCTACAGTTTGATCATTTTACTTGCCTACGGCTGATGCTTATTAAAATGATATTTGGTGACTAAAAAATGGATCAAACCGCAGGTTTGCTGGCTTACAGCCAGCCATTTTGACAAAAATGGTTATAAAATTTCATATAAAATACTAGGTAATGTTCTACGTATGCCAAAAAAGAATTTTGTTATTATAAAATGTGCACAGTCACCAAAAAGACCCTATCTACCGTAGTCATCTTCATACCTAACTATATCATCTTCACCAAAATACTCACCCAACTGAATTTCTACAAACTCCAGTACTTGACTACCAACATTTTGAATACGATGCTTTGCTCCTTTAGGTATGAACATATGATCACCAGCATTTACACTAGTCTTTTTATCTTCTAAAGTAACACTACCTTTACCCTTTACAACAACCCAATGCTCAGACCTCTTTTTGTGCGATTGATAGGACAGCCTCTGGCCAGGATTAATTCTAATAACCTTTAAATGAAAGAAAGAGGTTTGCTTTATCGTGGTAAACTCTCCCCAAGGCTTTTTAATAGCACTAGAGTATGTGTATTTACTAGGTAGTTTACTATAAATATCTTTAATCGCTAGCGATCCTTTCTTTGAAATAAGAATAGCTTCTTTGCTATCTATAACTGATAAATCATTGGTACCTAAAAATACAGACAGTTTATCAGAATCTTCTGATAAAAAACTATTACCAGAAGCGTTGTGCTCCTCACATGGATTATTTGATAAACTACCTGTTTCAAAATTGCCAACATCTTGCCATCCAAAGTCACTAACTATAACCTTTGTATTACTTGCCTTTTCCACAACAGAAACATCAAAGCTCTGCGTCTCAAGTGATTTATAAACTTCATCTAAATTAGATAAGTCTTTCATCATATTATATGTTTCTGGATTATGTTTTTTGAAAAGTTCAATTAAGTGATTCACCTTGATAATGAACATTCCTGAATTCCAAAGGTATTCTTTGGAGTTTACGTAACGTTCTGCTGTTTTAAGATTTGGTTTTTCCACAAACTCTAACACATCGCCATGCCCATGACCTTTGTATTTAATGTATCCATATTGAGCCGAGACATATGTGGGTTTGATTCCAAATGTAACTAGATGATTTTCAGCCATTTTTTTTGCAAAAAGTAAATTTTTATCAAACATTTGTTGATTTTCTATTATGTGATCTGCGGGGAAAATTCCCACTATACTTTCACCAAAACCTCTATTATTTAAGGTAATAGCTGCTAGCAGCACTGCTGGAGCTGTGCCTTTTGGACTAGGCTCTAACAAAATATCTTCCTCGATTTTACAATTATCCAACGAATTAATTGTTAGGTTTTTAAGATTGTTGTTTGTAATAACAAGTATTTTGCCAAATTTACTTAGTCTTAAAAGAGTTGTTTCAAATAAGTTTGGCTGCCAAAGAGATGTAAATTGTTTTGGTCTGTCAACTCTGGATATGGGCCATAGCCTTTGACCCACACCACCTGACAAAACAACAGAAAAAAAACTCATAACAAAAAAGGCCCTTCGTTTTATCAAATGCTTGCTGGCGAAGTGGTAAGACCAAAGGTCTGGAACATAGCCAGACAAGCATTTGGTAAAACGTTGTGCAACGTTCAAGGTAGACTATAAAAGAATTTACTTCAAGGCCCTTCAATCTATCAAATGCTTTTTTAATAGAGCTGCTAATGCTCGTAGTAGTTATAATAAAATTGCTTAATGAAAGTCAAAGGGTATAATAAAGCTGGAGATAAAAGATGAACGTTCTTATAACAGGTGGTGCAGGATATATTGGCTCTCAAGTCTTAAGGACGCTGAAGAACCTGGGCAATTTAATAGTTATTGACAATTTATCCACCGGAAACAAATGGGCTGTCCCGGATGACACTACATTTTACGAAGCAGATATAGGTGATTCAAACTTACTAGATCAAATTTTATCAGAGCATAAGATAGATGCTGTAGTACATATAGCTGCATCAATATCGGTTGATGAATCTGTAAATCGTCCTGGCAAGTATTATCACAACAACTCTTTTAATACACTAGTGCTTTTAGAAAAGTGCATGAAGTATAAGATAAACAAATTTATTTTTTCATCCACTGCTGCGGTATATGGTCAGCCGGACAGTGATAAAATATCAGAAGATACTATGCTTAATCCTATAAACCCGTACGGTAATTCCAAAATGATGGATGAAAAAATGATTGTCGATTTTTCTAAAAGCACACAGGGGATAGATATAGGCTTTAAGTTTGTAATACTTAGATATTTTAATGTAGCAGGAGCCTCTGTAAATTTAAGTCTGGGACAAGATTATAAAAAATCAAACCATCTAGTTACTCTGGCTGCAAAAACTGCTCTTTTAAAAAGAGATAAGCTATTTATATTTGGCACAGATTATCCTACACCAGATGGTACGTGCATTAGAGACTTTATACACGTAGAAGATTTAGCAGACGCACATCTGGCTACTTTAAACAGTCTGAACAACGGACAGTCTGATATTTATAATTGTGGTTATGGCACTGGGTTTAGTGTGCTGGAAGTTATAGATACAATGAAAAAAGTTTCTGACAATCAGTTTAAGGTAGAGCATGTTGACAAGAGAAAAGGTGACCCTGCAAAGCTTGTAGCAAATCCAACTAAACTAAAAAACAAATTAAATTGGGAGCCTAAACATAATCTAGAAACTATATGCAAAACTGCCTATCTGTGGGAGAAAAAACTAGGCTCTGGCCAGAGTAATTAATTCGTCCAAAAGATTTTTATATTTCATCCCGGAATGTAACCAAAGGCTTGGGTACATACTGATCTGTGTAAATCCTGGTATGGTGTTTATTTCGTTAAAAATAATTTGACCATTTTCTTTAACAAAGAAATCGGCTCTTGCCATACCTTTACACCCTAGAATTTTATAAATTTTTATTGCCATAAGTTTCATTTTTTCTGAAACTTGTTGTTCAATTTCAGCGGGGATAATCAATTTAGCTGCGTCTTTATCCAGGTATTTTGCTTCATAAGAATAAAACTCGTGTCCTTTTGTGGGTATAATTGCACCTACCGCAGAAGCTCTGACATCACTATTTCCTAAAAGAGCTACTTCGCACTCCAAGCCATCTATACATTCTTCAACCAATACCGTTTGGTCATAGCGAAATGCAAGTTTCATTGCAGCTTGAAGTTCGTTTTTATTCTTAACTTTACTTATGCCGACTGAAGAGCCGGTGTTGGCTGGTTTAACAAACACCGGATAATCTAAAGATGGCACAGCACTTGATTTTTCAAAGACTTCATATTTTGCCACTGGTATGTCATGTGATTGTACCAGAATTTTTGTAATGTTCTTATCCATACATACTGCTGAGCTTAAAACATCAGAGCCAACAAACGGAATTCTGGCTACCTTAAACAAACCTTGTATAGCTCCGTCTTCACCTAAAAATCCATGTAGTATAGGAAAAGCTACATCTATTTGTTTTTGTTTTTCTGATGAACACAGATAGGCAGGGTTTGAAAATTGTAAAGTTGCAACTTTACCTAGCTCGTTTGTAGGTATGGTTTTGTAGTCAGGGTAATTGAAAATAGAATTTATATCATCTATCCAAAACCATACACCTTTTTTATCTATACAAACCAGTTCGATGTCATATTTTGATTTATCTAACTGGCTTACGATGCTTCTGGCAGATTGAATCGACACCTCGTGCTCAGCCGATGTACCGCCGCAAACAACTAGAACATTTAATTTACCCACACATACCTTTAGTGTTAAAACTCATAGGAAAATCTGACTAAGCTTACACCCTTTTGAGCCTTTCTATTTTTTAAACCTGTTGTGGTTTCTCCTGCACTCAGGTTTTGCAAAATTTTATCACAGGCTAAGTTATATCGTGTTCTAGGACCGTTAATACTACTTCCTATCCCTATAAATATCGAACTATAAAGTGCAGTTGCAATACTGATTGCCACTAACCCAGATACATCAAAGTCGTCAGATTCTGCCAAAATTCCTAACGCAACACCAGTACCAGAGACAATCGAAGCATAGCCTAGCACCTTATAAAACGTACCCCAACCTTTGTCGTCCTTATATGGTTGAGCTAAACAATGATGCTTGGTAGGCGGCTCGTCGGCTACCGACTTAAGCGGATTTAATAAACATAACGACACAACTAACACATATGATAAAAATCTTCTCACTACCCCTCCTAAAAAATAATTCACAATATCACAATACTACAGGCCGCTATATACGACAAACTATATTAAGCCTTAAACAGTTCAAAGTTTTGGGTAATCTGAAGCACCTCTTGTTTTATCTTATCCAGCTCCAAATCATCAGAAATATTATCCACCACCCTTGATATTAACCCGGCTATAGCTTTCATCTCACAAGCTCCCATACCTCTGGTAGTCAAAGCAGCTGTACCCAATCTAATACCACTTGTTACAAATGGAGACCTAGTTTCACCAGGGACAGTGTTTTTATTAACCGTAATTCCTACCTTGTCTAAAGCTGATTGTGCAAGTTTACCTGTTATATTTTTATTACAAAGATCAACCAATATTAAATGATTATCAGTCCCACCTGATACCAAATTAAAACCATAGGACAAAAGCTTATCAGCCAAATGTTGTGCGTTCGAAATAACTTTAGCAGCATAATCTTTAAAGGATGGCTCCAAAGCTTCTTTAAACGATACAGCTTTTGCAGCTATCACATGTTCTAATGGTCCTCCTTGTATCCCTGGAAACACTTTGGAGTTTATTTTTTTTGCATAAGATTCATCGTTACTTAAGATAAATCCTCCTCTAGGACCCCTTAATGTTTTGTGAGTTGTAGAGGTAATAACATCAGCTATACCTACTGGAGAATCACATACCCTACCAGCAACTAAACCAGCAAAGTGAGCCATATCCACCAATAGCTTAGCACCGACTTTATCTGCTATTTCTCTAAATTTTTCAAAACTCAGTTTTCTAGGGTATGCACTAAAACCAGCAATGATCATGTTAGGTGAACATTCACGTGCCTTTTTCATTAATTCGTCGTAGTCTATTAATCCGGTATTTTGATCCACACCATATGACACCACATTAAAGAACATCCCACTAAAGTTTACTTTTGATCCATGTGTTAGATGCCCACCATGTGACAAATCCATACCCATTATAGTGTCGCCATTTTTGATCAAAGCCATGTATGCCGCCATATTTGCCTGAGAACCTGAGTGAGGTTGAACATTAGCAAACTTAGCACCAAATAGTTCTTTTACTCTTTCTATCGCCAAGCTTTCTACGACATCTACAAACTCACATCCGCCATAATATCTACTGTTTGGATACCCCTCTGCATATTTATTTGTAAGGCATGAACCTTGAGCCTCCATAACAGCTTTGGAGACGTAATTTTCAGATGCGATCATTTCAAGACCAGATAGCTGCCTTTTTTCTTCAGATGATATGGCGTTATAAATTTCAGGATCAAAAACTCTTACGTTGTTCATCACACTCTCTTTATTACTACAGCAATCCCTTGTCCACCACCTATACATGCAGAACCAACTGCAAACTCTAAATCTCTTCTTATGAGTTCATAAGTTAGATGATTCATAATCCTCACTCCTGTAGCTCCCAACGGATGACCTACTGCTATTGCACCACCATTTACGTTGGTAATCTCCATGTTTAAATTAAGCTCTTTTTTAACAGCTAAAAATTGTGCCGAAAAAGCTTCGTTCACCTCAATAAGATCCATATCTTCTAAACTCAAGTTTATTTTTTTTAAAACTTTTTTTATAGCATAAACCGGACCTATACCCATGATCTTAGGATCACATCCAACAGAGGCATACCCTACTATTTTAGCCATTGGCTTCAGGCTATATTTATCCACTGCATGTTCAGAAGCTAGTATGGATGCACATGCACCATCCACTATGCCAGATGCATTACCTGCTGTAACAACGCCATCTTTTTTAAACAGAGGTTTTAGGTTGCTTAAACCCTCTAAAGTTGTATCAAACCTAGGGTGTTCATCTTTAGAAAGTGAAACTTTCTTATCTTCTATTTTAGAAATTTCTAAATCAAACGCACCTTCTGTGAAAGATTTTTTGTATCTTGCTTGACTCATGTACGCATACTCGTCTACTTGATTTCGATTTAACTTATATTCCACTGCTAAGTTTTCTGCAGTAACAGCCATAGGAAACCCTGCGCATGTGTCTGTAAGCGAAGTTATTAGAACATCTTCTATCTCAATGTTACCCATCTTATTTCCATCTCTTGCGGTTCTGACAACGTATGGAATCTGTGACATTTGTTCACTTCCACAAGCCAACACCACCTCTGCATCATCAGTACGAATTAAGTTTGCAGCCTGCAAGCATGCCTCAAAGCCGCTACCACATAGTCTGTTCACTCCAAGTGCTGGTTTATCTTGTGGTATGTCACATAGAAGTCCTGTATGCCTTGGTAAATAAATGGCATCAGAGCCAGATTGAATTACATTACCCACGATCACATGATCTATAACATCAGGCTTGATACCAGCCTGTTTTATTGCTGCCTTACTGCAACTGACCGTCAGTTGCGTATTGCTGAGTTTTTTTAAACTCCCAAGAAAAGATCCAAACGGAGTTCTTTTAGCTGCTACAACAAACACATTTTTCAAAACAATACCTCTTTTAGTTCTTTAATATTAGAAATAAAGCAAATAGAATTTAACTCATCTTTTGATAGTTCTCTTGAAAGTTGTTTTTTGCTACTTGAAGATGTAACAAATGTATCAAAACCCAATTTTTTACCTTCCCTAAACCTAAATAGTGAAAACGGGACAGACCTAACTTGCCCGGTAAGGCCAATTTCACCAAATAAACACATGTTGTCCTTTAAACACCTATTTGTATCAGATGACAGCAGAGCAGCACATACAGATAAATCCGCAGCAGGCTCTCTGATTTTTAAGCCAGAAACTATACTTACAAACACATCCTTTGAAGCAAAATTTGTGTTTAAAAATTTATCCAACACAGCCATTACGATAAACAATCTGTTAGGATCAATACCTACCGAAGTTCTCTTAGGTATAGTGCCGTAAGTGTTGATAGACAACGCTTGTACTTCACACAACAAAGGTCTTGTCCCTTCCATGGATACCATGATGGATGAACCAACACTACTGGCTCTTGCATCTAAAAACATCTCTGATGGATTAGCTACATCAATTAAACCAGATCGTTTCATTTCAAATACACCCAGCTCTTGAACCGATCCAAATCTATTTTTAAGTGATCTTAAAAGCCTGTATTGGTAATTAGTATCCCCTTCAAAGTACAGTACAGTATCTACCATATGCTCCAAAACTTTGGGACCTGCAAGATGACCGTCTTTAGTTATATGCCCTACCAAAAAAACAGTAATATTGTGACTTTTGGAAACGTTTAAAAGTTGATTTGCACATTCACGAACTTGAGACACACTACCAATAGACGCAGGTATGTCTGGCAAAAAAACTGTTTGAATAGAATCTAATATCAGAACATCCGGCTTAGAATTAGTGACCATATTAATTACTTGCTCTAGGTTATTTTGACTACCTATCTCCAACCCATCGTCTGACACATTAAGTCTTTTAGCTCTCATACCAGTTTGTGTCACACTTTCTTCAGAGGATAAGTAGAGCACTTTTTTATTGTTGCGTGCCAAATTGCCCGACATCTGCAATAATAATGTAGACTTTCCAATACCAGGACTTCCGCCAACTAAGATAAAACTACCTTGGACTATTCCTCCTCCCAACGCTCTATCTAGCTCTGTGGATCCAGAGGAGTATTTATTCAGGCTATCGTCTGTGAGAATTTGGCTGGATTTTATTGTTTTATTGCTATTGTTATCTGGACCAAGGTATCTGTTATGATTTGAACCAGAGTTTATTAATTCGCATGCCAAACTGTTCCAACTACCACATTCTGTGCACTTACCTTCCCACTTTGACCTTTCGGCACCACAACTTTGGCAAACATATTTATATTTGGACTTCTTAGTAGCCATAACAGTTGTTACCATAATGCCAATGCTTTTTCGAAACTTTATTTTGTGTTTAATATTTTTTTATACCAGCCAGGGGGTTGGAAGCAGTTTTTCAACCTTTAAAAAACACTACCTAGAAAAAGATTATACAAATGCCATAACTTCAATAAATGAGCACTCACCAAAGGGGCTTGGAAATTTTGCCCTTGGAATCACACATTACCAAATGGGAAGTTTCCAGCAGGCTATAAAAAAGCTGGATATAGCATTTGGTGAAAAAATCGACCTAAATGACTACATATATTTTTACGAAGGAGTGTCATATTTAAAATTGAATAAATATAAAAACGCAGAACACCTTTTGGAAAAAGTTATATCGATGAAAGAAGAAAGCTCCAAAAAAGAAGAAGCTAGATTCTATCTAGCCCAAAGCTTGATGAAACGAAATAAAATAAAACAAGCAAAAAAGCATTTGATTCGCCTAAATAGATCAATGAGAAATAATAGAATATTTCGTCCCTTGATACTGTGGGAACTGGCCCGTATCGATGTAAAACAAAACAAAACTTGGAGAGCATGTAAATGGGCAAAGATACTTTATAAAAAGTTTCCCAACCATGAATTAACCAAAAACTGGAATATTGATCTAAGTAAAGCTCAAATAGAAGGTAAAACCTTAGGTTGTAAAACCACCTTAGCAGATAAAAGAAGTAGGGTAAGAAGACTGCAATATGAAGGTCAGTCAGAAAGAGCTAGAAAAGAAATAGCACTTTTGGAAAATACAGAAGCAATACCTAAGGTCGATCTTGATATTCTGCTTGCTGCTTATTTAATGCAAGATGGGATGATAAAAGAATCACATGACTTACTTGTAAAACACTACGGTAAACACATGGAGCATAGCTACCTTGATTTGTTTGCAACTATTCAATCCAGGCTTGGTTCGCATGAAGGATCAACCAGAACATATGATTATATGAACATGATAAGGTTACCTAGAAAGTTAAAGGAAAAAGCTATTTTTAACAGTGCTTTTGTAAGTTTCCAGAACCAAAAATATGACCTGGCTTCTAATAAATTTGGTGAGTTAATGATCAGAACAAGTAACAATTATTTTATAAAAAATGCTCAGTGGTATAAATACTGGGGCAATTATTTAAGTGGTAAATATCAAAGTGCCGTTGATGGTTTTCATAGAATAATAAAAAACCGTCACCAAAATATAAGAAAAATTAAGTATTACTTGGCTCTATCTTACCTAAACACCAACAGACAAGAGGATGCCAAAGCAATTCTAGAAGAAATATTACATGACAGATACGATTTTTATTCACTGGTCGCAGCTAATAGACTTGAAGGTTTAAAAAAAGTAAGATCATCTGTAACAATTAAGCCAAAGGAAATACTATCTCATTATAGCAAAAATAATAATTCCAACGATAACCAAGCTTTTTCTAGCAAATTTAAAGATAGGCTCAAAAGGGCAAATGATCTGGAAAGTTTAGGTTTTTATGATCTGGCAAAAGCAGAGCTTCGTTATATAGAAAGGCGTACAAGTGAACAGTCTGACTTACGAACCCTTATGGCCAATTACACAAAAATAGAAGCTTGGGACAGAGCGAGTTACTTAGGTGAGATCTTTTTTA
Organism: Bdellovibrionales bacterium; assembly: GCA_965203875.1. Lineage (GTDB taxonomy): Bacteria > Bdellovibrionota > Bdellovibrionia > Bdellovibrionales > JAUICD01 > CBDANC01. The sequence goes on from OZ241914.1 coordinate 1,431,531, forward strand.
AAAAAGATATGAACTCTAGGCCTGTAGCAACAAACAGAGGTATTTGGGAAAACACTTACCCTAAGGCGTATGAAGATTATGTGCTAGCCAGCTCGAGTGACTTTAATGTAGAAAAAGAATTGATTTGGGCTATTATCAAAACTGAAAGTAATTATAGAAAGGGTGCTATTTCTCCTGTTGGAGCATTAGGGCTTATGCAAATGATGCCATACACTGGAAAAAATCTGGCTATTATGTTGGATGTCTCACCTTTTAATGCTGAAGTTTTACAAAATCCAAAGCTGAACATCAAATTTGGCACTAGATATTTGAAGCGACTGTTAGACCAATTTGATAATAGCATTGTGCTAGCATCAGCAGCTTACAATGCTGGTCCTCATAGAGTAAACAGATGGCTTACAAATTTTAATAACTTGAGTACGGATGAATTTATAGATCACATTCCGTTCAGGCAAACCAGAGGGTATGTTAAAAAAGTAATAAAGCATTATCATATATACAAAATGTTATATTCAAAAAATATGACTAACCAATCTTTTGCATTTTTATCAAAACCACTAAAAATAAAAGCTAATTCAAAACACATATATAAAGAAGACTGGTCAGATATTAAAGCTATGAAAAAAAATAAACAAAGCCATCTTATGGTGGGGTGGGATAATGAGTTTGTTTATGACAAACGATAATTATACTTGGCGACGATAGCTGCCCCCTACTTCGTACAAAGCACCCGATAATTCTTTTAAGGAGCAATGTCTGGAGGCAGACATCAATGCTGCAAAAATATTCCCATTAGACAGTGCGGTTTTCTTTAAATTCGCAAGTTCTAGAGCGGCTTTATCTTTGTGAATTTTTTGAAACTCACCTAGATTTTTTAATTGAAAATCTTTTTCTTTCTTAGTGGCACGTCTTAATTCTCTTACTTCTTGCGATTTATTAGGATTTACATAGGTATTAATTCCAATAATAGGTAGTGTACCTTTATGTTTAAGGTGTTCGTAGTACATTGATTCATCTTGAATCTTTCCTCTTTGATATTGCCTTTCCATTGCTCCTAGTACCCCGCCTCTTTCGTGCAGTCTCATAAACTCACTTAATACTGCCTCTTCAACCAAGTCTGTTAGCTCTGATAAAAACCAACTGCCCTGATTTATATTTTCGCTTTTTGCACCACCAAATTCTTGATTTATAATCATCTGTATCGCCATAGCTCTTCTGACAGATTCTTCAGTAGGAGTAGTAATAGCTTCGTCATATGCATTGGTATGCAAGCTATTGCAATTATCGTAGATAGCGATCAGAGATTGTAAAGTTGTGCGTATATCGTTAAAATCTATTTCTTGTGAGTGCAGAGATCTTCCACTGGTTTGAATATGGTATTTTAGTTTTTGAGATCTTTCGTTGGCTTTGTATAGGTCTTTCATAACCACAGACCAAATTCGCCTGGCTACTCTACCTATTACCAAGTATTCTGGGTCTAATCCGTTGGAAAAGAAAAAAGAAAAATTAGGTGCAAAGTCATCTATGTGCATACCTCTAGATAAATAGTACTCGGCGTATGTAAACCCGTTTGCCAAAGTAAACGCAGCTTGGGTTATTGGGTTCGCTCCTGCTTCTGCTATGTGGTATCCAGAAATACTAACAGAATAAAAATTTCTAACACTGTTATCTATAAAGTATTGTTGAATGTCTCCCATCATCTTTAGTGCAAAGTCGATACTAAAAATACAAGTGTTCTGTGCTTGATCTTCTTTTAACATGTCGGCCTGTATAGTGCCTCTAACTGTGGATATGACCATTTGTTTTGTTTTGTTAAATTCATCTAAATTTAATTTTCTATTAAGTTCTGTTTCTTTTTTTTCTACTTCATAGTCTATTGCAGTATTCATAAAATAAGCGAGCATCATTGGTGCAGGGCCATTGATTGTCATACTTACGCTGGTGTTTTGATTTGTTAGGTCAAAGCCTTTATACAAGCGTTTCATATCTTCTAAGTTACAAATGCTAACTCCACTTTCGCCCACTTTACCGTATATGTCTGGTCTTAAATCAGGGTCTTCGCCATATAGTGTAACTGAGTCAAATGCAGTGGAGAGTCTTTTTGCTTTATCGTTTTTACACAGATAATGAAATCTTTGATTTGTTTTATCCGGTGTACCTTCACCGGCAAATTGTCTTCGGGGCATTTCTTTGGTGCGTTTTAATGGATACACACCTGATGTAAACGGAAAAGAACCTGGCACATTTTCAAACTTTAAAAATTTTAGTCTGTCTCCGTAATCACTTAAATCTGGATATGTAATTTTTTTTATAGAAAGACCACTTAAAGATTTGGTCGTAAGAGGAACCGTTAGTATGTTTTCTCTAACCTCATAGGAAAAGTCAGGTTCAGAATATTTATCTTTGGTCTCATCCCATGATGCTAGTAGTTCTAAATCTTCTTTTCCAATTTGCTCTTTAATTTTTTTAATATCTTCTGATAATAACGCTCCTGCTTTTTTATTTAGTTTTTTTGAAGATTCTAATGCATAGAGATTACTTGCAAGCTTAATATTTTTATTTGCCTTGTCTCTGTACTTTTTTATAGTGTCCACAATTTCGGCTAGATAACTTTGTCTTGATGGAGGAATTATGTTGGTGACTTCAGATTGAGATAATTTTTTTGCGTCCCAATTAAGTTTTTCCATTACAGCATAGAATAGACTATTTACACCTGGGTCATTGAACTGTGCTGCTCTGGTTAAAAATATAGGTAAGGTATCATCTTTGTTTGCCTCTGTATCAAAAAGTTTTTTAGATCTTCTGTATTGTTTTCTAACATCTCTTAAAGCATCCTGTGATCCCCTATGATCTGCTTTGTTTATCGATATGAAGTCCGCATAATCTATCATGTCTATTTTTTCTAGTTGAGTGCCGGCTCCAAATTCTGAAGTCATTACGTACAGGCTAAAATCGGATACTTCTGTTATTGCGGTATCACCTTGTCCTATTCCAGAAGTCTCTGCTATTATTAGATCAAATTGATGTTGTGAAACTTCGTTGATAATAGACTTTAGTTCATTTGCTATTTCTCTGCCAGAGCCTCTGGATGCTACCGACCTCATAAAAAAATTATCACTTGTTAAAGAGTTCATTCTTATTCTGTCACCTAAAAGCGAGCCGCCCGTTTTTTTCTTAGTTGGGTCGACACATATTACAGCCACCTTTTTTTCAGTTTCTTTAATTCTGATTAGTAGTTCATCTATCACAGAGGATTTGCCTGCTCCTCCTGTTCCGGTCACACCTAGCACTGGAATTTTTTTAGAAGTTTTATTAGGTCTGTTATTTAGTTCTACGTCTAGAATGGATAAGCCTAGGTCTCTTTCAAATGATCCTTTTGTTTTTTTTGCTGCTTTTAAAAGATCAAATGAACATTCCTTGACTATATAATTTATCATGCCTTCTAAGCCCATGCGGTTGCCATCATCTGGGTGAAAAATTTTGTTTATTCCATAATCTTCTAACTCTTGTTTTTCTTCATGTGTAATTACCCCACCTCCTCCACCAAATATTTTTATGTATGAGGCACCTGCATCATTGAGTAAATCAAGGGTATATTTGAAAAACTCCATATGACCGCCCTGATAACTGCTAATGCATATACCTTGAGTTGCTTCTTGTAATGCAGCTCTTACTATTTCTTTGACCGATCTGTTGTGCCCTAGATGAATTACTTCACATCCAGCATCTTGGAGCATTCTCCTAATTATGTTTATGCTAACGTCATGGCCATCGAATAAGCTGGCTGCTGTAACTATTCTTATAGGAGTTTTTTTAGACATGTTTAAATTTTGGTTTTCTTTTAGATATAAAGGCTGATATTCCTTCTTTTGCATCATCTGTTTTAAAGCATTCTGCAAAAAGATCTCTTTCTAAAATCAGGCCGTCATCTAAGTTTAAATTTATACCATTTACTATTGCTTTTTTAGCATGCTTAATTGCAACACCGCTATTGTTTTTAATTTTTGCTAGCAGGTTGTGCCCACTTGATTCTAGATCATTTGTTATTTCGGATACTAGCCCTAGTTCATAGGCTCTTTTTGCGGTAATCATGTCGCATGTGAAAATGATTCTGCTGGCTTCTGCGGTGGGTATTTTTCTAATTAATCTTTGTGTTCCTCCTAGCCCTGGTATTAATCCAAGTTTTGTTTCTGGCAGACCAAATTTTGCATCTTGATGTGCTATTATAATATCGCAAGATAAGGCCAGCTCCATTCCTCCTCCCAGAGCAAATCCATGCACTAGGGCAATTACAGGAATCTCTAAAGTTTCTAATCTTCTAAAGACTTCATGTCCTGACTTAATAAACGACTTTATTTGTGTATTGTCCAGCGAGTTTAATTCTTTAAGGTCTGCTCCTGCAACAAAAGTTCTGCCTGCTCCTTTAAAGATCAAGGCTCTTATGGATTTATCTTTATCTATTTCATCTAGCACTTGATGTAATTCATCAAAGACTTGCCTGTTGAGTGCATTCATCGCATTGGGCCTATTGACTGTTATGTAAAAAAAGTTGTCTTTTAGATCGGTGATTAAGGTTTTCATATTATTTTTCATAGGTGAACACACCTTTTAGGGTTTTTTTACCTAACCACCCTGCTTCTACATATTTTACCAACAATGGGCAAGGTCTTTTAGATTCTCCAAGCCCAAATTGTAATACACGCATGATATAAAGACAGGTGTCAAGACCTATGAAATCCGCCAAAGTTAATGGTCCCATTGGCATATTTGTTCCGAGTTTCATAGCGGCATCAATGTCATTAGCTGATGAAAGATTTTCGCTTAGTGCGTAGAATGCTTCGTTGATCATGGGCATCAGTATTCTGTTTACAACAAACCCAGGAGCATCTTTTGATTCTATGTGTATTTTATCCAGCTTTTTGGATATTGCTTTCACAACGTTAAATGTTTCATCGGATGTCTCAAGGCCTCTGATGATCTCAACCAACTTCATCAGCGGAACAGGGTTCATAAAATGCATGCCTGCAACTTTACTTGGTCTTTTGGTAAAGGATGCTATTTTGGTGATGGATATGGAGGAGGTGTTGGAGCAGATGATTACATGTTGTTTTAGTAGGTTATCTAGTGAACAGAAGATATCTTTTTTGAGGTTTTCGTTTTCGCTCACTGCTTCTATGACAAAATCGGTCTGGCTTAAGTCTTTTAGGCTCGAAGTAAAGTGTATGTCATTGATTTGGTCTTTTATTTTTTGAGTGATCTTTTGTTTTTCTAAAAGCTTATCTGAGCTTTTTTGTATAGTTTTTTTTGCTTTTGTGATTGATTCTTGGTTTATATCAAAGCACAAGACCGTAAAGCCTGAACCTGCAGCGACCTGTGCTATTCCGCTACCCATCTGTCCTGCACCTACAACACCAATTTTTTCTATCCTCATAAAAGCCTCTATTTGTATTTTGGATTGTACCATACAACTTAATTTTATCAAATGCATCCATCTGCAAGCTGTCCAACCTAAGGCGGGCATGGCATATTGCATAACTAAAACAAATGCTTGAGATGAATCAGAAGCCGTGCAAGAACATGCAAAGTATGGTGCTCTTAGCTTTAGCGTTTTCTATTGTTATGCAAACTGGTGTGCAGGCAAGCTCATGGGTTGGCGTAACACTTCCAAATAAAAAAAGTGGTTGGATCAGGAGCGAAATCTTGGTTTTTGACATAAATTTTTCTTCAAAAGCTACTTTGAAGACAGCAGTAGGTGGTTTGAAAAAAGGCTCAGAGGTAGAGATATTAGGCTCAAGAAGGCATAACTTTAGATGTAAGCAAAATAATACTGTACTTTGGATCGAGGCAAAGGATCTGCTTCCTTTAGATGAGGATTTAGGATTTGTGATCACCAAAGAGCAAACGCATTTAATTGAAAAACCCTCGTTAAATAGGGTGAGTCAAATAGGAAGTGGTATAAAGATAAGGGTTATTAGGTTTGTCGATAATTTTGTGGAGATAGAGTGGGAGGACAAAAACTACTTTATTGATGTTGGGTCTGTTTTGAGTCGTTTTCATTTTGCATCTAGAGTAAAGACTGAAGCTTGGCATGATGTAAAAAGTTTGCTGCAAAATAATATTATCACTGCTGAGGATAGGCTTATTAAAACCGAAAATGTTGTTGCGGTTACGACAGGAAGGGATTTTGGTTACATAGTTACAAATAGAGCAAATGTTAGGGCTAGTAGGAATAGCCAGAGTAGGGTTGTGTCTAGATTATCCGGGTTTTTGCCAATTCCTGTGGGTAATCTTTATGCCGGTCAAAATACGCCTGCTAGCACAAAACCTGCTCTTAAGCCGGTAGTTAAGCCAGTAGTATCTAAACCGGTAGTTTCTAGAAAGGTTAAGCCGCCCAAAGCTAGAGCGGTCAGTGATTTATATTTAAGTAAGAAGTCGTGGACTTCTGATGAGCTATTTAACAGGGATGTTTTTGATTTTGCTAATAGTCCTAGGGTTAGAGGTTTAATATTTGCATCTGCCAAGGGAGTGTTTAGATCAACTGATGGTGGAAAGCTTTGGAAGAAGATAGATATTTTTGAAGACAAAAATCTTCCGATAGCTATTGGCAAAAATGGTGTGATTTATGTGGGTCAACATAAGAGTATGGACAATGGCGAAACTTTTGTACCTTATGTAAGGTGGGATTTAGCTTTAAAGGCAATTCAGTATCCTGGAATAGGTAAGGTTGGTTTTTTGAGTATAGCCGATATTAGGCTATTAGAGGATAAGCAGAATACCTTGCAGCTTGATTTGAATTTGGAGCAGGGTAAACGAGCCAGCATAATTAGCCATGATGGTGGCCAATCTTGGCTCCCGGTGATCGACTGATTATTCATATAAAAACAAACTTTTAGAGAAAACTTTGGAGCATAGTTGCAGCAGAACACGGCACAATAGTTGTATTTGAAAATATCTAAGGTTCTTAAATTTTACTTTATATAGAATTAATTTATTCAGAAGTTAAATTATTACTTATTTTCCAACGCAAGGGTTACAACTTTGATATATTTTTGCAGTCTAAACTTCCGCTAGGTATGCAGCTCGTAAAATCTAAAGTTTTTGTATGAAGATTCCATTTTGCTATGCTTATCCTATTCTTATTATTTGCTCCATAGCTTAGCAAATTGTCTGTAGGACAATCTAGCAAATTGCTTAAACTTGTAGATAACCCTGAACTACTTAATAATATCGAACAAACAGGGTTGATTATTTTTGAATAACCTATCAATTGACTTAAGTGCTGCAAGGTAAGCTTACCAGTCTTACACTCCACTATCACTAACTTAAACTTACCCTTCTTATATTCAACGATAGAGAATACGTCTATCTTTATATCGAAGCAACTAGAGTTGCAAAAGTATTTCTGAAGCTTATGCCGCTTCAAAACAGTGCTAATAAATTTATCAGCTCCTATAAAAGTTTGCACGTTCTTATTAGGGAAACAACCTTGTAGATGTGAGTTTAACCAAGATTTTACTGGTTTATAAAGATCAACTTCTTTCAAACTTCACCTGAATACAGCTTAGTTTTTGATTTTACCATTTTTTGGCTTAGATTTTATGCTTTCAATGTCCTTTTCAGAAAGGCCAGTGTAGCTAGATATTGCTTTGGTATCTAAGCCTTTATCTAGCATCTTTAACACAATCTCATGAGCTGTTTCTTGCATGCCTTCTTCTCTGCCTTTCTGCAAACCTTGCTCTATGCCTTTCTCTATGCCTTCTTCTCTACCTTTCTCTATACCTTTTTTAAAGGTTTCCTTGTTAAATATACCAAGTACTGGCTCCATAAAAACCTCCTCCTTCTTCAAAGCCTTACGCTCTATATCTAATATCACATCCTCATCGGAATATCTAGGGTTATGTTCTGCTATATACTGCAACAAATCTCTAACATCCTTATCCTTATGTAGCTTATGCCTCCTTATAAGAGACAACATATCACCATACAAATTATCGTCCATATGCCAGATATTCTTCATAACAAAACAAGCCAACATAGCAAATTTATCACTAAACTCTTCGAATACATCCATCTTCCTTAAATTAACACTAGGACACCTAAAATTAAGTAAACTATCACCAAATGTATCTACAAAATCCTTAGGCATTAATCCTTTCATATAGGCATCTTGAAAACTTTCTGGAATATCCCATTTCTCTTTACCATGATATACTAGCACTGAGTAAGGATAGAGCATACTTTTAAGTTTTTTCTTACTTCCTTGTTCTAAATAACAGTTAGTTTGATAGCCTAACACCTGCAAGAACGCATCATTAGATTTACCTGATTTATGTTCTAACAAAAACATTATACCAACCCTAGCACTCATTCCCTTGAGTTTTACAGATGCAGCAACATCAGCTCTTCTTTCTTTAAAAGAATCGTTAGAGAATACTGTTGGCTCTGGTCTTAAAGTAGTTAAGTCCAACATGGATAATTCTTTCTTAGATAATGCCTTAGTAATTAACGCTTTTAAAAAATCAGTTCTCTTAGAAAGCTTTATGAATAATGCATTATGAATCTGCTTTTTTGTGTAAGTTTTACTATCGCCACTACCACTAGAACTACCATTATTTTGTTTATTTACCATTGTATACACTCCTTCATTTATCTTTCTTAAATAGTATAAGGAGCAAAAATCGTGCCATTTAAAGTGCCTTTTATGATGGTTTAAGGATCCAAATTTCTAAAAGTTGGAATAACCTAATTGGAATTTATGGAATTTTTGGAATCACAATGTCTGCATGCTTGTTAGAGAAACACCTTCTTAGATATTGAGTTTAGCCAAGACTTTACAGGTTTATTTAAGATTTTTAAGAGGTGTTTGTGACAATTGGTTAAAGATCATTAGCAAATAGGTAAACTAAAGGTTTTTAAAAAAACAAAAGAAGTAAAGAAGAAGGGAATAACAAGTAACAAAAATCATTAAGGGAGTGTTTGAGATGATTAGTTTAAAAAACAACAAAGGTTTGAGTAACAAAAGTTCGAGTAGCAAAAGTTTAGGTAATAAAGGTTTCTCGTTAATTGAGTTAATGGTCGCAGTGGCGATTATAGGTATATTGGCAGCTATAGCCATACCAAACTATCAAACATTCCAAAGAAGAGCACAACAGTCGGAAGCTAAAGGATTATTAAGCGGAATTTATACAGCACAGAGAGCTTTCAATGCTGAATGGGGTGGAGGAACAACCGATATAGAAGCATCTGGTTTTTCACCAGAAGGGGATTTAAATTATCGTGCAGGTTTTGGTACCCAAACAGCCCCCAACTCTGGTGGTACTTGTAATACTGTTACTAATACAAATCCTCCTAGATACACGGGTACATTGAATATCGCATCAGACGACACTTCAGACATTTGTGCTGCTGCTGGTGCAACAATAACTGACTGTAGAGATTCTTCTGGAACATTAACCCTCCATGCAGACTTTACTGCAGCCACAGCAAATTGTGCAGACACTGTGTTCACCGCTGCTGCTCAAGCTGACATTGGTGGGGATGATGATGACGTTTGGACTATAACCAATGTAAAGCAATTAGAAAATAACCAGAGTGGTGTGTAAGGCATAAAAACTTAATTGAAAGAACCAAAGAGTTCTTAGTAGAAATTGACCTAAACACGATTTGTGTTTAGGTCTTTTTTTTATCGGTCGTATTCTAACATGCTTTTTGTAGTACAACGTGTTTTCGCTTGATATTAGCTTTAAAACTATCTGGGGTTTTGTCCCAAACAAATACTTCTACTTGAAATAACAAATCACTTTCCTCAAATGCATCTATTAAATCTATCACATCCTGGCTTTGTTCAGAATTTGTAAATACAACCATATCTAAGTCAGAGTTGTGCTTAGCAGTGCCTGTAACCCTAGAGCCATATACCCACACCTCACTCGTAGGTATATGCTCTTTAAGTAATTTTAGTATTATTTGCCTAGCCTCATGAGGCAAATCAACATACGTATCTGCATCTTTATTTAAATTGCTTTTACCTAAACTGCCTTTGCCCAAAAAATTACTCCCAAGCTTTCCCTGTTAAAGTTTGATATAACTTAATAGTATCACAAATGAAATTGTCCACTATAAATAAAGCCTCTCGTACCTTATTCAAATCATATGTATGCGTGGTATTATTTCTAGCCTCTAAATACTTAAACCATTGATTTATAGGAGAGGGCAACAAATCCATAGTATCTGCTTTACGCAAGGTCGATTTTGGAGACGGCTTAATATCCAAAACCCCTTCATGCTCTGCAATGTGCCTCCGCAAAGTTTTCCAAAGGCATTCATAGCAAATCTCAAACCTTTGTATGATGGATTCTTCCAAAGCTTCATTTGAAATTATATCTTTGTCTGATAACGGATTTTCAATTTTATTAACTTTGTAATGATTATTCATAGTCTCTAGGTTTTTTAGAGTTTTTCTGAGTACATCATAATTCACATAATTCATATGTCAAATCCATCCATGTTGGTACCAATATACCATTTGTCACGCATATACCACTGTATTTTCATATTAACAACCTAACAATTTTGCGATTTTAGTTACGTTACGACTAAGCTAGAATGTTTTGTTATTTTTATACAATCATTCAAAAATTTTCTCTGAAATCATGATTTGCTTTTTATATATTTTTGCAGCTCTTTTTCAAAATCTGATTCAATTACTTGATTTTTGTTAAACTTGTCATCTATGTAATCAAAAAATCCTGATACTGTTCTTTCCAGCTTTTTAATTTCATCTTGTGATAAACAATTCTGTGCTACCTTAATATCACTAGCTAGAATACGACCCATTGGAGGAGGGTGGGGATATAAACTAAAAAACTGGCTTAATAAGCCAGTTTTTTAGTTATTTCTGTCTGTCTCAGAATTGTTTAGGTACCAGATCGGATATTACTTAACTCTTTGACGTGGTTTATAAGCCAGGCATCTTCATTGTCCCCGCCAATGTCAGCATTTGCAACAGCTGCAAATTGGGCGTCCGCACAGTTCGCTGTGATACCTGTGGTAGCAGTAACTGCCACTGCTGTACCTCCAAGTTGTATCCCAGAAGTTACACCAGTAGCTGGTACGTTTAGAGCAGTTTGTGCAGAGTCTTGACATAATACAGTTCCACCAATAGTACCACCACAAAGGTCATTTGTGTCATTATTAACTGTTACGTCCAATGTACCACTAAACCTAACAGGTGAAGTAGTAGCACCTGTCCTACAATTACCATTACCTGAATTTGCTTGGGTTGCCTGATTAAAACCTGCAAGATATGTCATTGCACCTTCTGGTGAAAAACCAGTTACTTGTAGGTTGGTAGTACCTCCTCCCCATTCAGCACTGAAGGCTCTTTGAGATGTGTAAATCCCGCTTAATAAGCTCTTTGCTTCAGACTGTGTAGCTCTTCTTTGGAATGTTTGATAGTTTGGTATGGCTATAGCTGCCAATATACCTATAATCGCCACTGCAACCATTAACTCAATTAACGAGAAACCTTTATTACCTAAACTTTTGCTACTCGAACTTTTGTTACTCAAACCTTTGTTGTTTTTTAAACTAATCATCTCAAACACTCCCTTAATGATTTTTGTTACTTGTTATTCCCTTCTTCTTTACTTCTTTTGTTTTTTTAAAAACCTTTAGTTTACCTATTTGCTAATGATCCTTAGTCAACTGTCACAACCCAGACAAAAGACCCTCAACTTTATCTAGAATTTCCAAAAAAAATTTGGAAAACTTAAAAACTTTGGAAAAATTGGAAAATATATTCAAGCTGCTATATTAGTAGGGTAGCTTGACGGTGTTTATCTCTATAAGTTATGGTGTGCCTTCTTAACAGAGGCTGGGGGATCTAGAGCGTGCCAAAAAAATTATCTAAGAAAAGTAAAAAGTCTAAAGTAACTAAACTTGCCGCTAAAACTAAACCTACTGCCAAAACCAAAAAACGAACATCAATTAAAAACAGCGATCAGATAGTTAAGAACGTTTTTCTTAGTAGTCCTAAGTATGCTTTGGAGTTACTTAGTTTAATTTTACCTAAATCTCTTATATCCAAGATCAACAAACAGAGTTTGGATCTAAAACCTGGTACATTTGTAGATAAGTCAGGTGAGACAATAGCAGACATGATATTTGCTTTTACTATTGATCGTATAGCTATTAAGGTATTTGTATTAATTGAACACAAAAGCAATCAGGACAAAAAAGTACACTATCAGTTATTGTCTTATATAGCTTCTATCTATAAAAGGTATCAGAAGGAAGGTCATGTAGTAATACCGGTTGTTTTGTATCATGGTAAGAGTCGTAATTGGAGTGCTCCATTGAGTTTTCATGAATGCTTAGGCTTAAGTAGCACATCTAATAGTGATGAGTTTTTACAAGAATATGTGTTGGATTTTAAGTATAAGTTATTGAATTTACATGATTTGGATGTATTGGATTTAGTTGGTAAATTGACAATAGCACCATTTCTTGCTACTCTTAGGAGCAGTCATAAGATCGATAAGGAAGAGTTAGAGGAGTTATTTAGAAGAGCAGGTAAGTTGTTAAGTGATAGTAAGTACAAAGAAGCAATGCAGTTAGCTATTGATGCTCATGTTCGTTTTCATGGTAAGCGTAGTTATGATGAGTTAATTAACTTTGAGAGTCAACATATCAAAAAAGGGAGTAGGATTATGATTAAGTATAAGTCTTATGCAGAAGAGATGGCAGAAGAAGCTGCGGAGAAAGCCCACAAGAAAGGTGTTTTGTATGGCAGGAAAGAAGGTATGGAAGCTGGTAGAGAAGAAATAATACGCAATATGCTTAAGCAAGGATTTGATCTCAACGCAGTCACTAAAGCCGCTGGTTTGTCTAAAGCAGAAGTCAATAAGATCAAAGCGTCTATGAAATATCCTAACGGAGCTAAAAAATAACAAGGAGAGGAAAGGTTTTTATGGAGCCAGTACTTGGTATATTTAACAAGGAAACCTTTAAAAAAGGTATGAAGGCAGGTATAGAGAAAGGCATGCATGAGAGAAACCATGAGATTATGCTAAAGATGTTGGATAAAGGCTTAAACACTAAAGCAATTTCTAGCTATACTGGCCTTTCTGAAAAGAATATCAAAAGCATAAAGTCTAAACCAAAAAACGGTTATAGGAGCTGATAAGTTTATTAGCACCGTTTTGAAGCGACATAAGCTTCAAGAATATTTTTGCAACTCTAGTTGCTTTGACATAAAGATAGATGTATTTTCTATCATTAAATACAAGAAAAGTAAGTTCAAGTTAGTGATAGTGGAGTGTAAGACTGGAAAGCTTACCTTACAACATTTAAGCCAGTTAATAGGTTATTCAAAAATAATCAATCCTATTTGTTCAATATTGTTAAGTAGTTCAGGTTTGTCTGCAAGTTTAAATAATTTGCTAGATTGTCCTACAGACAATTTATTAAGTTATGGAACAGATAATCAGAACCAGATAAGCATAGCAAAGTGGAATCTTAGTAGCAAGAAACTAGATTTAGCTAGTTGCATACCTAGTGGAGGTTTGGACTGCGAAAATATATTAAAGTTGTGACTATTGTGATAAAGAAGACCGAAAACTCCCAAAAGCCCTAAAAGCTCCAAACATTGAATCAAGTATTTACAGATGGTTATCGGAGCAAAATCCTTAAATAATCGGTTATTACATATACATTTTGTGAAAACTTTTCATGTTTTCTGCTTTTTTTTTTTGCACTAACTTGGTGTGTTATTAATAAGACGGTTGTTATCTTGTTTAGGAGTTAATAGACAGGAAGTTAATAAATACACAATCACGATTAGGGGGTTTTTTATGAGGTTAATTGTATTCGCTATACTATCATTTGTTGTATCGAGTGTTCATGCTCAAGAAACAGATAGTTATGATGACAGAGCGTTTTATGATGATAAAGGTAGTGGATGGAGCGTTGGTTTATCTCTTGGTGCTTTGCTCTACGATAAGCTCAGTTACACAACTTACTATTCTTCAAATCGTACAGAAGATATAGGCCCTATTATAAACACCGGTTCATTTCCAATAAGTTCGGTATCTCCGTCATTTACAATATCTGGTCAATATCATCCGGAAACAAGTAATGCATCTTTTGATACGAGCATAATGTATGCCAAGCATGAGATTAGCGAAGCAGATGATGATATAGCTAGTTTAAACAAAGTTGCTTTGCTTGCTGGGGGTAATTATCATTTTGGTGATAAGTCTTCATCTATACGCCCATATGTATCTCTGGATTTTGGTTTGAGTTTAAATAACATAGACTGGGACGAAGGCAGTATTCCTGTAAGATGGGCTGGAGGTACTACAGTAGACATGAACGAAGATACCACCAGAGCTGATCGTGCTGACAGTTTTGCTCTTGGCTATAAGGCCCAAGGTGATGATGACATGCCAGGTGAAGGTGGTTCTAGCGAACATGATATAGAGATCAGAGATGTAGATAACTGGGCTGCCTCTATAGTGAGCCAAATTGGAGCAGGAGTTGATGTTAAGCTAGGAGCTGTAGAGCTTGGTCTTTTGTACAACTATCTTTTAACAAACAGATATGACTTGAATTACGGAGGAACTAGCACTGGTGATGGCGGTGTACTAGAATATGACACTAAGTTTGATGCTGGTGCTCTAGGTGGTCATAAAGTTGAGGTTAAACTAAATATTCCAGTTGAGATTTTTCAAAATAAGTAAATAATTTAACTAAGCAGATTAAAACTAAATGGAGTGTAAAATAAAATTACACTCCATTTGTTTTATATAACCAAAACATTTTACACAACACGGCCTTAAACCACCAGATCAACAAACAAAACAACATGCTGGATAACTTGAAAAGATACAGTATTTTTGGCAACTAAAAATCTTAACGTGCCTTTCTTCTGGCAACCTCAGCTTGAAGAGCATTGTAAATAGAATGATACACCTCAGGTTTTAGTAACTCACTTCCTTGCTCTCTACCACCCTGATACTTTACCACTTCATTAATAGTAAGCCTCGTGCTAATACCTTCACCTACCCGCTCCAAATCAAAAGATACCTTGTATGACTTACCAGACATAACACCACCTGAATCACCCACAAACATACGAAAAAACATACTGGTAGATAAATCCTTCGTAGCTACAATTAAACCACCATCTACATCCTGATTGACCACAACATATCCATCATCCCTTAAAATACTTTTGATAGCGTTAAACACAGTATTAAAACCAACATCATCAAAAGTCTTCTGTTGCAAAGCACGCCGTTGGTCAGGTGTCCAAGTATCGGTAGTTATACATGACACCAAAGATGAAAACAAAAGTACAAGAGCTAATCTCATAAAATTCCTTAAAACTCAGAGCTTGTCATTGAATAATCTTCCACTACATTTCTATCATTAAAAGTAATCACCAAACTAAAGCTAGCAGAGGAAGTGTTGCCGTAAGCAGAGCCAGCACCACCTATAAGAAAACTAAAAAACGAATTTTTAGAATTAGTAGACGCAGAATGCTTGGAATAAGTCCAAACTTCCTTACCATCTTTGTCCTTAGAAACAATGTTAGGCGAACCAAATAACTTAACTAAATCGTTCTGAGTAGTCACACCTTTAACAATGCTCTCTTTAACTACACCAGGAGTAAAATTGGACTGCTTTTTTGAATCGGTGTAGGTACAACCTGCAAGCATCAATGCTAAAATCAGATAACCACACCTTGCACACATATTGATGTATCTACTGACATGTTCATTAATAAGATTTTTTTCACCAAGCATTACAAACCTCCCTAAACCCGCTATGAAGATGCTAACTTAATTTCATGGCCTTGGCAAGATTTCTTTTTTCGTCTCGTTCCTTAATCTGCACTCTCTTATCGTGCTTTTTCTTACCCTTAGCTACTCCTAACTCTAACTTACATTTTTTTTTGAAATACATTTTTATTGGAATAATAGTCAGACCTTTTTTCTTTACAAAACCTACGATCCTGTCTATCTCGTGCCTATGCATTAAAAGCTTTCTTTGTCTTTCAGGCTCATGGTTATTATAACTACTATCAGGGTAAGTGCTTATGTGTGCGTTAAACAAAAACAGTTCCGTACCAATTACATCCACGTAAGAATCCTTAAGCTGACAACCGCCCTTAAGAACAGATTTAACTTCACTGCCGTATAACATTATGCCAGCTTCATATTTATGTAGAATGTGATAGTTATATAAAGCTCGCTTGTTGTTAGCTACAACTTTCATAATGTTAAGTTTACCTATCTTCGTTTAGATAGTCTATCACATGTGACCAAAGCATGTAAGGTGTGCCTTCTAGACCGTTTGTAATAATACATGAACCATTTTTTGTATCTAGCCATCTGCTCATAACCAACATATTTCTAAGAGGACGCATGATGGTAAAAGGCTCATCTGCAAACATATTAGTAATTGTTTCTCCTTTTCTAAAAACGCTGGATTTTTCTAATTTCTCTGAACCATTATCACAAATAAGTTTTAGCTCAACCTCTTCTCTAGGATCACCAAAGTTACCAAATGGTTTAACTTCAACCTGTGCTGAGTGCAAATCTGTCATAACGTATCTGCTATTTTTTATTTGTTCATAATTGCTAAGGTTGATTCCAAAATGTACATCTCTAGGCAACTTAATTTTTAATACACCAGTTTCAGTTTCAGGCACCAGTCTACCGACTCGATCTAACGCATGAATATATAGTTCACAATAATAAGTTGCATTTGTTTTATATATATCTAACAAAAACTCTGCGGTAAATATTGCACCCACAGGAGATTCATTTGATGAAATTTCTATTTCATCAAAATCAAGTCTATTACCTGATTCACTAAGGCAACTGCCATTAATCCTAGTTCTGGATACTCTGCTATCTAGAATCTTTGTATCTTCATTACGATTAGCAGTAAAACTAAATACTCGACTAAGATCTGTTAGAGCATCATCAAAACCAAATTCTGAGATAGGTGTTCTGGAAGGGTCATCCGCCGTACTTTTCTGCTCCTTATCACCGCAAGAAACTAGTAAAAAAGTCAATAAACAAAAATATAATTTACCCATATCTAACGACAATCTACCACTAACGCCTTTACTTTCCATGAAAATTAAATTTTTGCGATTATTTTTTCATAGTTACAATAAAAAAATTGTAACAAATCCATGGTTAGATATTATATTTTCTAATTATGGGTGTCAATAAATTCAAAACTGTACTAGCTATAGAGACGAGCTGTGATGACACCTCTGTAGCAATAATAAGTAACCAAAAAGTATTATGGGTAGAAACTAAACACCAAATTGAAGCACACAGCAAATTTAAAGGTGTAGTACCAGAAATTGCAGGTAGAAATCATTTGGAGCTGCTTTTGCCTTTGATAGCACAAGCAATGAAGGAGACGAAGTTTACCTACGATAAAATAGATGGAATTGCTGTGACGAACAGACCAGGACTTATAAGCTCTCTGATTGTAGGGGTAGTGACAGCAAAAACACTGGCCCTTAGTAAAAACAAACCGCTGATAGGGGTAGATCATCTAGAAGGTCACATATTTGCACCGTTTTTGATAGATAAAGAATATAAGCCAGCTTTTTCCTACAACCTGCCATTCATAGCACTTATAGTAAGCGGAGGACATAGCTTACTGGTAAAGGTAGATAAGCCCTTTAAATACACTATTATTGGCAGATGTCTAGATGATGCAGCAGGCGAAGCATTCGATAAACTTTCTAAGGCTTTGAACTTAGGATTTCCAGGAGGAGCGTTGGTAAATAAAAAAGCCAGCATGGGCGATCCCAAAAAATTTGACTTTCCAAGAGCCTTGAATAAAAAAGATAATTTTGATTTTAGTTTTTCAGGACTAAAAACTTACACAATAAACAAAATCAAAACACTTAAAATGGATGATCAAACAGTATGTGATATATGTGCCTCATTTCAAGAAGCTGTAGTGGATGTTCTGGTTAAAAAACTTATCATGGCTAGTAAAAAATATGATATAACCAACCTTGTTGTAAGTGGTGGTGTAAGTGCAAACACCAGATTAAGACAGCGATTAAATGAGCTAGTAGGATCAGATGTTAAAATAAACATACCACCTATTAGATACTGCACGGACAATGCAGCAATGATTGGTCTTGCTGGTATTTTGAGATTAAATGCAGGGTATAGATCAACACAAACATTATCACCTAAGCCTAACTCCGAATTATGCAAATTAAAGATCAGTTAAAAAACCTGAATCATATCCCCAGAAAAAACCTGGGGCAAAATTTCCTGGTCAACGAAAAGGCAATTTCAAAAATTGTTAATGAAGCAATCAAAGACAAGCCTAAAAAAATAATAGAAATTGGGCCAGGCCTAGGCTCTCTTACAAAGCAACTAATAAAACATCCTCACGATCTACTTCTAATAGAAAAAGATAAAAATTTTGTAAACCAATGGGGTAAAACAAAAATTATTCATAGCGATGCAATAAAATTAGATTGGAACAAATTAATAGAGCCAAATACTACTTTGGTAAGCAACTTACCTTATAAAATAGCCTCTAGAATAGTAGTGGATAGATCTATAGATAAAAATCATCTTAGCAAAATGGTGTTAATGTTTCAAAAAGAGGTAGCTGGTAGAGTAATAGCAAAAAAATCTACCAAAGACTATGGTATTTTATCGGTCATAGCTCAAAGTTTTTGGGATATTAAAAAACTAATTAAATTAGGACCAAAAGATTTTTATCCTCAACCAAAAATTTTCAGCGAAGTTATGGTCTTTACCAAAAAGAACCAAATCGAAATTGACCAAAAACAACTATTTCTAAAATTTGTAAAACATTCCTTTTCTAACAGAAGAAAGAAAATCTTATCCAACCTGCCTATGCTACAAACTTTCTTAAAAGAGTGTAATATTTCAGAAAATGTCAGGGCACAGGAGTTATCCTGCGAAGAATTTCAAAAATTGTTTTGTATTTCAAAAAAAATCTTAATAAAAACTTTGAATGATGATCAAAGCAAGTAAGCTAAAAGAACGTTTAGAAAAAGTTCATCTTGAGTATGTGCTAACCAAAGAAGTTACGAACGATGCAATAGCACCTGTTCTGAAGTTTAACACCAAACGCAATAAAGAACTGGTTGCTTTTTTGTCTGCAATATTTGCTTATGGCAGAGTAGATCAAATTAAAAAAAGTGTAAATAGAATAATAAAGCCAATGGGTAAGAATCCATACAGGTGGCTTATAACTACAACACCTAAAAAAATATATAATACCCATTTAGGATGGAAGCATAGATTTAATGATCATCAAGATTTGTACGATCTTTTGATTTTGCTTAAAATTATTTATAAAAAAGCTGGGTCTATAGAACAATACTTTATGCCGACAAAAAGTGACACGGCTTTTGAATTTTTAAATCGACTCGTTAAAGGCTTTACTGATCTAAACCCCAAAGTTAATCCTGCTTTAGTGAGAAAAAAATCTTTCTGGTATTTATTACCAAAACCTGAGAATAGAAGTGCATGTAAAAGATTAAATTTGTTTTTGAGATGGATGGTAGGTGATACCCAAATGGATTTAAACTTATGGAAAACTTTTGATAAGAAAAAATTGATTATCCCCTTGGATACGCACATTATGAGACAGTCTAAGATTCTAGGACTTACAAAAAGAAACCAAGCAGATTGGACCACTGCTGAGGATATAACTAATTCTTTGAAAAAATTAGATTCTCAAAATCCAACTAAATATGACTTTGCAATATGTCATATAGGTATAAATAAAAAGTCCGTATTGAAATCATAAATATCAGGTGATACTTTGTCCAAAATGAAATTTATAATTGTCACCACATTGTTATTTTTAGTTCCGCTTTTATCTAAGGCAGAAAAAATAACAACACTTACTCCATCTATGAAACAGAAGTTAGATAAGTTGGGTGGGAGTATGGATACAGAATCTATGATCGCAATGAGTTTATTATATTCAGATCAATTCAATATCATAATGTCTGATAGATACTTGATACCTACATACAAATATAATGCACTTTCAGTTTTGGATCCTAAATTAGATATTTCTAGATCAGAAGTATTATCTATTGATAGAGGGCTTATGACAGAGCATAGAGTTGGTATAAGCAAATATTTATCCACAGGTACGGGGGTAGAAATTGGCTCTACCCATAATAAGCTTATGGATAATATAGATTTATCTGTATCGCAGTCTTTGATGAACGACTTTTTTGGTGTCACTACTAGACGCACAAAAAGAATAGGTGAGCTTACTTCAGAATCGCAACTTAATTTCCATAAGGAATCTATAGAAGATTGGATGCTTGGGGTTGTTAAATTTTATTATCAGGCCGTTAATGCTAAGCTTAAGTCTGAAGCTTTAAGAGAAAATATAAAAAGCAAACAAAGGCTTGTTAGAATAACAAGTGTAAAATTAAGAAGAGGTACAGCGGAGCAAATTGATTTATTCAAAGCAAAAGCTTCTTTAACAGCGTCCGAAATCAGATACAATAGAATGCAGCAAGTGTTGCAAGAATTTTGGAATGAAATTGCTTTACAAATCGAGCTAGAGCCTGAGTGGCTGAATGTTGATCCAAATATAATTCCTATGAAAACAGATGTTATGTTTGAAAAATCATTGGAATTATGTAAAAAAAATCAAGCACCTGAGACTTCATTGAAGGTTAAGGCCTTGGAGTATCAGAGCCAAGCTTTTGCATTAGATTTAAAAAATAAAAAATTAATGCTCTTACCTAATTTAGATCTGATATTGCAGTACCGAATGCCAATTCAAGATAGACCTCGTGATTGGAATATTGGCTTTAGGCTACAATATCCTTTCTTTAATCATGGTGCCAAAGCTTCTGTTTACTCATCATTTGCAAACGAAGCCAAGGCTCGTTTTAGATTATCATCACTAAGAACGGATATTAAAAAAAATTGGATGAATTTATGCTCTAAACTTACCTTTTTGAATAACTCGATAAAATTAAAAAAGGAAACTTTAGATAACTATACAAAGATTATGTCTCTAGAAGAAAGACGATATTCAATTGGTAGATCCTCCATACTACAGATAATTCAAACCGCAGATGAAAAGATGGCAGCAAGTTTAGACTTTATAGATTCTAAAGATGAGCTGAAGCTAGTTGGTTGGCAAATAGCTAAGATGGATAATGCTCTTGAAGGGTATATTAAAGATTTGGAAAACAAATACAAAAAAATAGGTAAAGAGCTTTAAGTGAAATCGTTAATTGATTATTTTGCAAGGCAAGGTTTTTTCGCTATCTTGACATTGATATATGTGCTCCTCATGGGTACATATGCTGCCTTTAGTATAAAAAAGGAAGCATTCCCCAACGTATCATTTGAAGCTGTTAGTATTAATACATTATTTCCTGGTGCATCCCCTGGCGAGATTGAAAAGTTAATTACAAATCCGTTAGAACAAGACTTAAAAGAAATCGATGGAATTAAAGAGATGAAATCAACATCCATCGAAAATAGAAGTTATATAAACTTAATAGTAGACCCTGATCAGGCAACGGCTTCAGAGGTAAAGCAGGACGCACAAGAAATAGTGGAGAGGTTTACTGAGCTTCCTGTGGATGCTGAAAAGCCGATCGTATTGGAGTTGGAAAGTAAAGATCAACCCATTATAGAGCTTCTTTTGATTGGTGGGACTGACAAATTAAAAAAAAGAGCCTTTGCAAGAGATTTAGAAAGAAAGCTTACAAAACTTGATGGTGTTGCCAGGGTTGATTCTTTTGGAATGGAAGAGCTTGAAATACATATCGAAGCCATACCAGCAAAATTATCACGGTATCAATTATCCTTAAATGATCTAATTATAGCTGTAAAAAATCAAAACGTATCTATACCAGGTGGAATGATAGAATCAAATGATGACACAGAATTTATTGTCAGAACCGTAGGCGAGTATGAGACAACCAATGATATTGAAAATACCGTCATAAGAGCAAATGATATTGCCAATGCCATAAGAATAAAGGATGTAGCAAAAGTAGTTAGGACAACTAGTAAACCATCTATTTTATTTAAAGCATTAAACGACAATACTATAGGTCTAACAATTATAAAAAAGGAATCTGCCGATGCAATTGATTTAGTAGACAGAGTTAAGAATTTTACTGCAACTATTGAAGATGAAATAAAAAGTGAAGGTTTAATAGCAAAATACTCAAACGATGCATCTTATTATATAAAAAGAAGGCTAAACGTATTGATCAACAACTTAAGTGTTGGTTTATGTTTAGTATTATTAGTATTGAGTTTATTTTTTCCAATTAAAATTGCAATTTTGACTGCAATTGGAATACCGTTTGCCTTTTTAGGTACATTAATATTTTTCAATGCGGTTGGAATAAGCATAAACCTATTAACAATGATGGGTTTAATTATTGTTGTGGGTATGTTGGTTGATGATGCTGTGGTCGTGGTTGAAAATTCAATGAGGTATGTAGAAAAAGGTCATAGCCCTTTGCAAGGTGCTATAGTGGGCACGCAAGAAATATGGCAACCTGTTACTGCTGCAGTAACAACAACCATAGTAGTATTTTTGCCTTTAATGTTCATGGATGGAATTTTTGGAAAATTCGTATCTAATCTTCCGCTTGGAGTATTAGCCGGTCTTATTTTAAGTCTAATTGAATGCTTTTTTATTTTGCCACATCATATTGGATTTTTATTAAAAAAGACAAAACCTAAGGAAGGTAAAAAGAAAATTTATCAAAAAGTAGATCATTTTTGGAATACTAAACTTGTTATAATGTATGAATCATTTTTGCGTTTTTCTCTAAAAAATAGGTATTATGTTATAACTGTTGCAATAGCACTTTTTATATCCACCATATTTGTATCATCAAAATTTATGAAAGTGGTGTTGTTTCCTCCGGATGGTGTAGAAATTTTTCTAGTTAAAGCTGAGGCTCCCACAGGAACTACGTTAAATAAAACAGCTGAGTTGATAAAACCTGTTGAGGATAAAATAGCAAAGTTGAGTTCTGAAGAGCTGGATATTTTTACTACAACTATAGGCACACATAGAATTAGTGTACATGACCCCGCAAGTAGAATTGGTACCAACTTGGCACAAATCATTGTTTATTTAACTCCTGAACCGGATAGAGATAGAACAGCAAAAGAAATAATAGAAGCTTTAAGGACAGAAGTTAAAAAACCAGAAGGTTTGAGTAAGTTAATTTTTGAGCGTATACAACCAGGCCCTCCCAAAGGTGAGCCGATAAGTGTGGGCATAAATGCAGATGAATATGAGCATATATTACCTGTTGTGAACACAGTAAAAGATTTTGTAAATAAAATACCGGGAACATCGGATATTAGGGATACTTATGTGGTGGGTAAAAAAGAATTGCAAGTAAAATTAAAGCAAGAGGAGGCTGCTGCAGCTGGAGTTAGTGTGGCAGATGTTGGTTTAATTGTGCGATCAGCGTTTGAAGGTGCACAGGCGACACAAATACATACATTGGATGAAGAAATAGCAGTCAAGGTAACGTGGCCAAATGATGCTAACCAGTCATCATTAGATTCTATTAGCAAATTAAGGATTACAAATCGATTTGGACAGTTAATTCCATTAAATTCTGTGGCACAATTTTCGCATACTCAGAGTGTGGCTAGTCTAGAACACCAAGATAATGAAAGGCAAGTCCGTATATTGGGAGATATTGATACAAAAATTAATAGTGTGCTTGGTGTAAATAAAGAGATAATGAGTTTTATAAAAGAAAACTCAGATGAATTTAAAGATGTTACTTTTTCATTTGGTGGAGAAGATAAAGACACAAAAGAAAGTTTTGCTTCTTTAGGCAGAACGTTTATTGTAGCAATTCTTGGTATATTTTTAATTTTGGTGATTACATTTCAAAGTATACTACAGTCACTATTGATTTTATTTCTAACCATACCGTTGGGAGTGATAGCTGTAGTGTGGGCTTTTTTTGTACATGGATTGCCGATTACTTTTTTAGGTAGTTTAGGTTTGATAGCTTTATCTGGTGTAATAGTGAACAACTCGATCGTGTTGACTGTTTTTGTCAACAATGCAAGGCTCAAAGGTGTTGGCAAGTTAGACAGTATAATTGCGGCATGTAAGGTTAGGTTAAGGCCCATATTTTTAACCACTATCACAACGGCTTTTGGTATATTACCAACTGCTTATGGTATAGGAGGTTTGGATAAATTTGTAGTTCCTATGGCTATGGCTTTAGGCTGGGGAATTTGTGTAGGTTCTATTTTGACGACTATTGTGTTGCCATCCAGCCTTGCAATACTGGATGATGCTACAAATCTGTTGGAAAGAAATTAGTTCTACCTAGTCATTTCTGCTTGTGGAGGTTTGGATGTTGGATAATTTGCGTATTGTTCGTTTGCAGAATAAAATCTTTGAGTAGGGTAAGCCAGTGATATGTCATCATTTAAACTAAATTGATGTAGTATTTGTTCCCAGATAAGTTGAGTGATCACCCGTCTTTTTTTGGGTTCACACAAAAATCTCATATGAAACATAACTCCACTATCAAGAACTGTTGTATAAACTTCAGGGGATAAGTTTTTGTGTAGTATCATAAATTGTTTTGAGGTTTCACGAAGTGAGCGTTTTGCGTAAGTGTCCAGGTTAAAATTCTTATCTTTTAAGATAGTTTGTAAAATTTCTTTTGTTTTTTTCCAGTTGCTTTCAAATGTGATCATCACGCTGATCTCGTGCCATATATATTTAAATCCTCTGTTGTAGTTGTATATTGGTTGGATGAAGATTTTAGAATTTGGTACGTGTACGATCCTTCCGGTTGGCTGATCTGCGTTTATCCAGTTACCTATTTCTAGTAAGGTGAATTCAAAAAGCCTGACATCAGCAACGTCGCCTTTTATATTTCCTATTTCAACACGATCTTCCAGGCTAAACGGCCCACCTATCATTATGAACATCCATCCAGCTAGGTTTGCGATAGGATCTTTAAGTGCTATAGCTAGACCTGCGGATAGGAAAGCAAAATATGTTGCAACTGAATCGACTCCTTCGATCCAGATTCTGGCTACAAATACTACTATAAGAACGTTACTGGTTATAGATATGGATTTTTGCCAGTAGTATCTAGCTGAGTGATTTTCGATATGTCTAAATATAACTCTGGAGATAATCCATCTAGAGGCCAGGATAACGGCAAAAATCAATACTGTTGATAGTATTTTGGCTTCGTATTCTGGAGGTATTCCGGGCATAAAATCTAGAACTTTCATATTTAAACTTTAGAACAGTTTTAGATAAAAATGCATTATGTGATCTAAAATATGTGGGTATGATTTAAAATTCTAAATTAAGGTCCTAAGGCCCTTCGTTTTTAATAAGCACACATAGCGAAACGGCCCGACCGAAGGTCAAAGTGTAGCTAACGTGTGCTTATTAAAAACGTTGTGCAACGTTCAAGGTAGACCACAAAAGGATTACCTAAGGGTTTTCAATTTTATCAAATGTTTGATTAGCACAGCGGCAAGCCATAAGGCTGAAGCGTAGCTATGAAAACATTTGATAAAATGTTAACCAACGTTCAAGGTAGACTATAAACAGATTACCTAAGGCCCTTCGTTTTTAATAAATGTGCACTAGCGTAGCGGTTAGACCGAAGGTCTTAGCGGAGCTAGGGGCATTTATTAAAAAAGTTGTGCAGCTCTCAAGGTGGACTACAACAGATTACCTAAGGCCCTTCGTTTTTAATAAGCACACATAGCGAAACGGCCCGACCGAAGGTCAAAGTGTAGCTAACGTGTGCTTATTAAAAACGTTGTGCAACGTTCAAGGTAGACCACAAAAGAATTACCTAGGGGTTTTCAATTTTATCAAATGTTTGATTAGCACAGTGGCAAGCCAAAGGCTGGCAAATTGATTGGGCCGAAGGTTGGCTTAGGTTGAATGTTAATTCTGAAAATAATACATCCAGAAAAATTTTAAATATTATAATATAAATTAATGTTATAAAGCATCAGACCAAGGAGCATATGATGAAACTTAGTCTATCTAGTATAGTATGCTTGTTCTGTCTTACATTGACCCCGAGCGTACAAGCAGACAAAATTAAAGAATGTATTAATGCATTAGACACATCACACAACAAAACTAACGAAGCAATAAGCAGATGGCGTAGTGAACTAGCTTTAATAGATTCAAATGAATCTGAACAAATGCGACTTAATAGAGTTAGAGAAGTTGATCTAAGAGAATCAAAGAAAATAATAAAACTTTATAAACAACATAACAAAATTATAAAACAAATCATAAGACAAATAGAGATAGATTTATCAGAATTGATTACTCTTTCAGAACAACATTCAGGATTTGAAGAGGCAGTCACAGAACACACAATCATAAAATACATGGTTACAAAGACAGGATACGAAACACTAGTGCTACAAAATGAACAAACTATCATGGAAATGAGAATAGAAAGACTAGCTCCTCATCTATCAAAGACTATAGGTGAAAGATTTATTAGATCAGCAGATATTATCGTCAGGCAGGTATACCATCTGCCAAATAGGCGTATGATGAAAAAACTATTAAACTCAGATATACCACAGTATATTGTAGAAACAGAGGAACTTATAGAACAAAGAAAGATAGAAAGAAAAATAGCGATGGATGAACTTGCAGAACAAGAACCAGAGCTGGATGAGAAAGGTATCGAAAACAATATCAATATTTTAAAATTAGATCTAAAAATAGCTGAGCTAGAAAAAAATATTGCAGAACAAAAAAAACATTTAATGCGAATAGAAGCTTTACTTAATTTTAAATTTTGGTCTGATACAGTCTAACCGTTACACTAGCAAAGATTTGACAGAATTTAAGACCTTTAGTGGATCATCTCTTCTATTCTTATTAGCTGGTTGTACTTTGAAATCCTCTCTGATCTACACAAACCTCCAGACTTGATCTGATCACAACAAAATCCCACAGCTAAATCTGCTATTAAGCTATCTTCAGTGTCTCCGCTCCTATGAGACATAATGGTAGAAAACTTACTTTTTTTGGCCAACCTAACAGCATCTAAAGTTTCACTAAAAGTACCAACTTGATTACATTTAATCAGAACAGCATTGGCCAAATTATTCTCAACTCCCATTTTGATTCTTCTAACGTTAGTAGCAAACAAATCATCCCCAACAACATTACAATTACTATCTACAAATTTTGTCAGCTGTTTCCAACAATCATTGTCTTTTTCATAAAAAGGATCTTCTATACTAACTAGTGGAAAATTCTTTATTAAATTCTTATACACTTCTAAAAGCTCTGTGCCTTTTATCTTTTTCCCTTCCCATGAATATACCCCATCTTCAAATAATTCACCAGCAGCCACATCTAAAGTTAAAAAAACATTTTCTCCTGGAATATAGCCAGATTTATCGATGGCTTCTAATATTAACTCCAAAGCCTCAGTATTGCTGGAAAGATTAGGTGCAAAACCACCCTCATCACCAACAGCAGTAGACATACCTTTTTTTGATATGAGTTTTTTTAAAGTGTGAAAAATCTCAGAACCGGCTTGTAACGATCTAAAAAAAGTTGGCATCTTAGGAGCTAACATAAACTCCTGAACATCCAAATTGTTATTAGAATGTGCACCACCGTTGATAACGTTCATAAGTGGTCTTGGGATTTTGTACTCTATTTTATTTTCAGAATATTTGGATCCCACATATTGAAATAAATGTAAGTTTGTATCCATTGCACCTGCTTTTAGACAAGCAAGAGATACTCCTAGTATAGCATTTCCACCCAATACTGATTTATTTTCAGTACCGTCAATCTCTAACATAGTGTGATCTATTTTAAACTGATCGATAACTTCCATACCTCTAAGTTTAGGAGCAATAATATTGTTTACATTATCCACAGCCTGTGAAACACCCATACCATGAAATCTAGAATCATTATCTCTTAATTCAACACATTCAAACTCGCCTTTTGAAGCTCCTGAAGGAACAGATGCTATGGCAGTATTATTAGATTGAGTTGAGACTTCCACCTCTACAGTAGGATTACCTCTGCTATCTAAAATTTCCCGTGCTAAAATATTCTCTATTAGTGACATTAAAAATCTCTTAACAAATACTTAAAAATCCAACTTTATAACCTACCTTAAGCTATAATAAAACTTGTGTAAAGTTCAGTTCATCAAGAAAGCAAATTACATAATCACAAATATAGCTTGCATAAAAGCAATATAAAGCATAGAAAACAACCATGACCGACAAAATAAATAAGCTAGCTCTTAGTGGTATTAAATTTATAGATAAGAACAATGTATATATAGAAGAGCAGGTCACGATAGATAAGGGCACAGTTATTTACCCTGGTGTATTCATAGAATCTGAAACTCAAATAGGCAAAAACTGTATTATAGAGCCTGGATGTATGATCAAAAATTCTAAAATAGCAAGCAATACGATATTAAAGGCAGGTAGTTACATAGATGAGTCGGTTATAGGATCACATTCTAAAATAGGGCCCTATGCACACATAAGGGAAAACAGTACTATTGGTAAATCATGCAAAGTAGGAAATTTTGTTGAATTTAAAAAAGTAGTTTTTGGTGATAACTCAAAGGCTGCACATATCACTTACCTTGGTGATGCGGTGGTGGGCAAATGTGTAAACATAGGGTGCGGTGCTATCACTTGCAATTATAGGGAGGATAAAAAAAAGTACCAAACTATAATAGAAGATAACGTGTTTGTAGGTAGTGATGTACAGCTAGTAGCTCCTGTAAAAATTGGTAAAGGTGCAATCATTGGAAGTGGATCTACCATAACAAAAGACATACCTGCTGATGCCCTTGCTATTGCAAGAACCAGAGAGACAATCAAAAAAAATTGGGTAAAGAATAAAACATGTGTGGAATAATAGGTTATCAAGGAAAGAACCAAGCAAGTAAAGTTTTGATTGACGGACTAAAAGCTCTTGAATACAGAGGTTATGATAGTGCTGGCATCAGTGTAATTAAAGATGGAAATTTATTAAGAGCACGTGCTGAAGGTAAGCTTATAAATTTGATCAAAAAAATAGATCACAAAGATTGGTCCAGTTCTATTGGTATAGGTCATACAAGGTGGGCAACCCACGGTATACCATCTGAATCTAATGCACATCCTCATCAAATTCATAATATAAGCATAGTTCACAACGGAATTATTGAAAACAATGTTCAACTAAGGAACATAGTAAAAAATAAAGTAAAACTATCTTCAGACACCGATTCTGAATTAATAGCCGCTCTTATTCATCTAAATATGAAAGATAACTTGCTAGACTCAGTATTTTCTGTGTTACCTCAATTAAAAGGTGCATATGCTGTGCTGGTGATGTGCAATAAAGAACCTAATACATTGATAGCTTTTAAGCATGGCCCTCCACTCGTTATTGGAATTGGAAATGGTGAGAGTGTAATAGCCAGCGATGTCTCTGCTATTGTACCTTACACAAGAAAAGTTTTGTATTTAGAAGACAATGAAGTTTTAGAGATCAAAAATAATAAATACAAATTATTTGACATTGACAGGAGCAAAAAAAAGTTTCACCCAATTAGTATAAACATCGATTTTGAGCAAGGTAAAAAACATGGTTATTCGCATTACATGTTAAAAGAGATTTTTGATCAGCCTTCTAGTATACAACGTGCACTCTTGCCATTTTTAAACATAAAAAATAAAACTGTAGATTTGCCTAATCTAGGATTCGGCATAGACTTTATTGATTTTGTAAATAGCAGTAAAAGTAATTCTGATGATACATATGAAATATTAAAAAATGTCGATCGTATTTTTATAGTTTCCTGTGGAACAAGCTATCATGCAGGGCTTATTGGCAAATACATGATTGAGCATTTAGCACAGATTCCTGTTGAAGTTGAGCTATCCAGTGAGTTTAGATATAGAAAGAGTTTGGTACCTAAAAATTCGCTGTTTATTTTTATCTCTCAAAGCGGTGAGACAGCCGATAGTATTGCTGCTTTAGAAATAGCAAAAAAAAGTGGTGCGAAAACTCTATCGATATGTAATACGCCCGGCTCTACATTGGATCGTAGATCGGATGGTCGTATTCATATGTCTGCTGGTCCAGAGATAAGTGTAGCTAGCACCAAGGCTTTTACCTGTTCATTGGCTATTATAAATGCTCTGGCGTTCTGTATAGGAAAATTAAAAAACAAAAATATAATAAACGAAAAGGAAGTTTTTGATTCGCTTGTTATGCTGCCTTCTCAAGTAGAAACTGCACTTGGGTTAGACAAAACTATCAAACAAATTGCAAACTCACTTAAAAAATTCCAATTTTTATTTATAGGTAGAGGTGTAAGTTATCCAGTAGCATTAGAAGGTGCACTAAAGTTAAAAGAGCTGGCATATATACAATCCGAAGGGTATGCAGCAGGAGAAATGAAGCACGGTCCGATAGCATTAATAGATAAAAAAACAGCTATAGTTGTTATAGCACCATCTGATCATGTGTATGAAAAGACAATAAGTAATTTAGAAGAAGCAAAGGCTAGGAATGCTAATATTATATCTATACTAAACTCAGATGATAAGCATGTTAAAAAACTAAGTATGCATTCGATATGTGTACCTAATAATATGTTTTCTAGTATATTAAGTGTTATTCCATTGCAGTTGATGTCATTTCATATTGCAAATGCATTGGGTAACGATGTGGATCAGCCAAGAAACTTAGCCAAGTCAGTTACGGTTGAGTAGCTATATTTTTTGCTTCCATAGCTATTGCTACTGCTGATAGACGAGCAATAATAGCGTAAACATCTTCTGTATAATTACCACTTTGTGGTAATTGCATGTCTGTCATGCAAAACTTTTTGAATACAGAGCCTGGGGAATTAAGGTTATCAGTTTTAGATTTTTTCCCATGTGTTCTAAGAAAACCTCCAACCAAGCTGTCCCCTATCATATATATTACTGGTTCTGCAATATATCCCTCATCCGTAGATAGGCATGACGGCACTCCTTCTTGAATAATTAGTTCGTGTATAATAGATTTGAGTTTTCCTGTTTTTATCCTGGCTTTTTCTTTCTTACCCCACTTTAGTATATCTTCTGGATTTTTTAAAGGGATCACTCCCATACCGTATGTTCCAGAGTTATTTTTAACAAACAAGAAAGGCTTACTTTTTATTTGTCTGTCTTGATAATCTTTAGTGATCTCTTCCATGACTTGTTTTGAAGTTTGGAATAATTTTTCAAGCTCTAGTTTATCTGCTGCTATAACTTGTGATTTTAGTGAAAAATGCCACGGGTCTATATCTAAAAGACAACATAATTCGTTTACAACTTTATGGTAATATTCTAGATGTATGCTTTTTTTTCTATTAAACCATCCCATTAGGTAAGGTGGGTTGAGTGGTTGTTGTATATTTTCCAACAGATTATTTTTTAAAGTAAAGTCATTATTACTTAAGATTAGATCAACTTTGTATTGACTGTCAGCTATAGCAATACCATCTTGTATTTCCACATCTGATAGTTGCAATGTTCTACCTGATGAAGTAGTGATGCTGGCTTTTTCCATATGTGTTGCCATACTTATTAGGCATTCAAATCCTGCCTCACGAACAATTGAGTAGATTGTATATACGTTATCCCAGTAGAAAAGATTTCTTGTATTATCTTCTGTCAAAAGCAATATTGTTTTGATATCACCATATCTTTCTTTTATACATTTTTTAAAAATTTCAGATGAATTGTCTTTGTCTATGTCACACATATTATTGAAACCTGCAGGAAATACGTTCGCATCTATTGGTGTTATTTTAAAACCTGCGTTTCTAATATCTACACTTGAATAAATGATCCATGGGTATTTAGAAAATTTACTTTTAAAAAAGTCATTGATGGTATCTTTTTTTTGTCTAAGAGTCGAAATAATTTGATCCATATCAAGTCTCCTGATTTATCTTCAGTACAGCAACAAGCCAAGACGCACCTACAATAGCCACTGGCAAAAGCAACAAGTTAATCCCTGGTAATAAGGCAAAAGAACAAGCGAATCCAATGAGTTCAACAAGGTATTTTTTAAATATAACAAACCTTTTTATCAAGCCAAATTCTAAGATTTCTAATGAATAGTCTAAGCAGTCGGATATTATTATTAAAAGACCTATAAATCCTGTAACTAATCCTAGGCCCGGAATAAAAATAGAGATCAAAAAAGATACAAATCCTATAATTAAAATTATAGCCGTTCTTGTGATTGAAATAAAAAACATTCTGATACAAGTTTTAATCCAACTAGCTACAGAAAATGTATTTTGGTTAGTTGCATTCAAGCTAATTAGTGCTTGCTCTGCTAATAGAGAGTGAAAAGGAATACATATTATATTTACAAGAATCAACATAAGTAGAATCCATAAAATAGCAAATAGTGTGTAGCCAATGACCTTTGTTACAAGACCTATTAGCCAAGAAAAAACACCGGAGGTAATCGAAAAAGACGTGATAGAAAATGGTAACAGAATGGATAGTAGTTTAGTGAATAGTTCGTATCCAAATAATAGACCTAAGATAACTACTGTTAGCGAGATAATAAACGGAGCAATGCTTAGACGCATTAGTTTTTTATCAGTTAATATAAGTTTGAATCCAGCAATAGGTGCCTTAAGGCCTAGAATAAATCTGGACATCCAGTTGTTCATA
Source organism: Bdellovibrionales bacterium (assembly GCA_965203875.1). GTDB lineage: Bacteria > Bdellovibrionota > Bdellovibrionia > Bdellovibrionales > JAUICD01 > CBDANC01. The sequence goes on from OZ241914.1 coordinate 1,464,323, forward strand.
TGGTTTTAAAAATATATTAGTTTGTGCAATATAGCTATGTAAAGATTCTATCTAACTTAAATTTATTTCTTTACCTAGGAATGATTCTGCCTGTTCTTGGTCTATCAAGCCTGAGGTGATTAGGTTGTGTAAACTTTTTTCAAATGAGATCATACCTTCTTTTGCACCTGTTTGTATTACAGATTTAAGTTGAAACACTTTCGACTCTCTGATTAGGTTTCCAACTGCTGGAGTGTTTATTAAAATTTCAAAAGCTGGCACTCTGCCTTTGTTGTTTAGTATTGGAAATAGTTTTTGTGAAATAATTCCCTTTAAAGAAGTTGACAGCATAGTTCTAATTTGTGCTTGTTGCGACGGAGGAAACACGTCAATTACACGGTCAAGTGTGCCTGCTGCGTTTGAAGAGTGGACCGTTGATAGTACTAAGTGACCAGTTTCTGCTGCTGTTATTGCAAGTGCTATGGTTTCTAAGTCACGAAGCTCACCAACCATAATTATATCTGGGTCTTCTCTTAGAGCCGCTTTAAGTGCAGCTTGGAAAGTTTTAGTATGCGTTGCTAATTCTCTTTGATTCACAATAGATGACATATCTTTATGTACGAATTCTATTGGATCTTCTATTGTAATTATGTGGCAATTTCTTGTTCTATTTATGTAATCTAGCATGGCAGCTAGTGTTGTTGATTTACCTGAGCCTGTGGCACCTGTTACAAGTATTAATCCTTTGTGTAGTGCAGACAGTGATTTTACGGCTGGAGGTAGTTTGAGCTGTTCTAATGTGACCATTTGATTTGGAATTAAACGCATCGCTGCTGCTAGACCATTTTTTTGCATAAACATATTAATCCTGAATCTTCCAATATGTTCTAATTGGTAAGACTTATCTAATTCCCAACTTTCTATAAAATGCTGTTGTTCTCTTTTTGAGATGATTTCAAACAACATGTATTGGCACTCTTCTTTGGTCATTACATTGTTATTTAGTTTGTGAATTTTACCATCCAGTCTGTAGTGTATTGGTTTTCCACTTGATATATGTAAGTCACTGGCTCCTAGTTTTACTGCTACTTCCATTAGTTTATGCATATGAGGAGCGGATGCACTTACTGATAGTGTATTATTAAGTGAAGAAACGTCTGTTCTGGTGGAGGAAGTATGGGTTGCCTCTTCTTCTACTGCTTCTGCTGCGTTCTTTTTATCGTTTGGCATAACGTTAGATTCATTCGGCATGTCCCAGTAAATACTAAAGGCTAAGGCCCTAAAGTTTTTAATAAATGTACAACTGGCGTAACGGTTAGGCCGAAAGCCGAAAGTGAAGCCAGGGTGCATTTATTAAAAAAGTTGTGCAACGTTCAAGGTATATTCTGAAAGATTGCCTCAAGGCCCTTCAATTTTATCAAAAATTTGATTAGCGTAGCGGCAAGCCGCAAGGCTTAAAGTGTAGCTAAGAAAATATTTGATAAAATGTTGTGCAACGTTCAAGGTATATTCTGAAAGATTGCCTCAAGGCCCTAAAGTTTTTAATAAATGTACAACTGGTGCAACAGCAATGCCAGAGGTCTTGTAATACAACTTAATACCACAGCACACTAATAGGTAGAGCTTTTAGATTTTTACCAAAAGATAAGACATTTTGACCTGTGTACAATAATATCCCAATAAAATTGCAGTTAGTTGCTATATTTTTATGAAACCATTCTAGGTGTTTGAAAGATTTCTTTTCTACGCTGGTTCCTGACTTAACTTCTATTCCTAAAACATTGTTGTTTTGATCTTTAATAATAAAGTCGATTTCTCTCTTTTCACTATCTCTGTAGTGGTATATTTTATATTCATCATCCAACCCTACTAGACAAGCAAGCTGTGTATAGACAAATGTTTCTATCAATTTTCCAGACATGTCACTATCTAACAAAACCTTATCTAAATTCCACCTAAGAACACCACTAATTATTCCAGAATCATTTAGTACTAGCTTTTCTTTGCGTCTAGCTGCTTTATAATCACTGTCTGGCCAAGCACCAACTTTATCTAACAAGTTCATGGTTTCTAATGCATCTAAGTAAGTACCTAAAGTTTTTCGACCCAATGACATGTCCGAACATATTTTTTGTAAATCAATGCTTTTGGTAGACCAAGCAGATGTAACTTCAATTAACTTTTTCATCTCTGAGAGTTTTCTGATTTTTATAATGTCTCCTAAATCCTTTTCCAATAATGCTTCTAAGTAATCTCTATACCAGCTGCGTGATTTAGATCTTGGAAGTTTCACTACTTCTGGATACATCCCACGAAATGCCATACTTAAATAGTCTTTTCTTGTAGGAACCTCCTTAGGAGTAACAAACTTTCCTACAAGTGCATTTTTTAAAAATTTAGGATTCTTCGTGCCAAGAATTTCACCGTATGACAGCGTACGCAGTTTTACTTTTGTCACTCTACCTGCTAAGGATTCAGTAACAGTAGGCATAGAATAAATATTAGATGATCCTGTGAGTAAGAACCGTCCATATGCATTGTTTTTATCAACATTAGCTTTGATCTCCGCTAGTAGATTTGGAACTCGCTGAATTTCATCAATAACCATCAGTTGATTTCCATGCTTTATGAATCCACCAGGATCATGCATACACGCTTCTAACTGAGAAGTGTCATCTAAGTTCTTGTAGATGACATCATCCACAGGTAGATTTGAGGCTAGCGTAGTCTTACCAGATTGCCTTGCTCCAGCCAGCATAATAATACGGCGATACTTCATGGCATTTTCAATGATATTAGTGGCCCATCTATAGTAACTATTCTTTGAACTCATAAGTGGTAATAATAGGTTAAAAGACATTCTCATGCAAGATAATTCCCAGAAAATGGGCATTAGAAACCCCAGAAAATGAGCATTAGAAACCCTAGAAAATGGGCATTAGAAACCCCAGAAAATGAGCATTAGAAACCCCAGAAAATGAGCATTAGAAACCCTAGAAAATGGGCATTAGAAACCCCAGAAAATGAGCATTAGAAACCCTAGAAAATGGGCATTAGAAACCCCAGAAAATGAGCATTAGAAACCCTAGAAAATGGGCATTAGAAACCCCAGAAAATGAGCATTAGAAACCCTAGAAAATGGGCATTAGAAACCCCAGAAAATGGCCTAACCGTTAAGCCAGTTGTACCTTTATTAAAAACTTTAGAGCCTTAGCCTGTAACAACAAGTTCTTTTATGAATCTGATAGATTCCTCAGAGATATTAACTTCGCCCATTTGCCAGTACTCAGAATTTTCATCATCGATCTCTTTTGATAGAGTCGTAGACCCTTTGAGTTTAACGGAGGTTTCTTCGTCTTGCAGAGGGTGATTAAATTTGTATTCAAAAAATACCCTTATACTGGATTCGTCCACAGGCTCAGAGTGAAAGTCATAAAATTGAATGTCAGAAGCATTAGGAAGATTATCTTTGATATAATCATCAATAAATATCTCTAAACCCTGTTCTACATTATTAACATCCTTCCAATCTAATTTGGAATAATCTTGCCACTCCCAGGACACGGCTAACATAGCTAGTAAAACAGCAGGACCTAATGTATTCATACAATACCTCTAATGCAAATATCTCTTTTCAATTATTGAATCCACAAAATGTTCCCTCAAATCACCAGAGTGAAGATGTTCATAATCTGCCCAAAGCTTTAACTTAGACTTTAGCTCTTCTCTAGCACTGATAATTGATTCATACTTGTAAGGACTAAACGACATAGAAAACACAACCCCTCTGGATGTCTTAACCGCCACCCTGGCCAGATGGTCTTTTTTCCTACCCTTTTTAGCATCGTCTATATCTATTTCCAGATTACTACCAGACGGCAAATCCAAGCTAACAAATTGCTGATAAAGGCTAGCCCTAATATCTTTTTCTTCTTTCATCAAAACCCCCAAAACACATGGTAGCCAGACAACTTAAAAAACAAACCCATACAGGAATAATCGTAACTCAGAAAATCAAAGTCAAGTCCCACAAACAACAATCCTCAAGTAAGATAAGCAACAAAGCCCTACACTAACAACAATACCAAAACTCACCACCAAAACACTGGCTATAATGAAAAATGTATCAAAATGATACACTTTATGGAAAAAATTTCACAAAATGAGACACTTTGTAATAGCCATTTTAGCCTTAACTATTTGAAAATACTGCATATTTTGGTTTGAAGGTTTTTGGCCCATTTTTTTCATACTTATAAGGGGTATGAGAGCCTATTTAGCTGTTTTTGTGCTTTTATTTAGCCCCATACCTTTTGCTCACAATGTGCATAATTCTAGTTCTGAGCATTGGCGTGCCACTGGTTTGAGCTTAGAAAAGCTCTTTGAAATCATGAACACCGAGATATGCTACCAAGACAGAGTAAAATTTTTTGGTTGTATGAGTACATTGGAATCTACGATTATGCTAGAGGAAGATTCTGGCGAGATTAAGCTGGTATTTGATAGAATAGGGCATGGTATAGATAGTTTAAATGATATAAAGATCAAGAAACTTACCTTTAAGAATCATAAAAGCATAGATGACTTACTTAATAGTCACAGGGAATACCAAAGAGAAAAAATTGCTTACTGGAATGATTTGTATCAATACAAGTTTGGAATAAATTTTGATCTTTTGTTCAGTGATGTAGTGAGGTACGACGCTCAGAATGAAAAGGAGCAAATAGCAAGTATGATAAATGAATTTTTATCTGCTTCTTATTCTCCTCATGACCACGTGGTTCCTTTAACTATGGCTTCTGTTGAAAATCAAAATTTCATGGGCATTGGTGTAATACTAAGAAGTGCGAACAACCAACTATTTGTATTAAAAACAATGAGAGGGTCGCCTGCCGACGCTGCTGGGTTAAGACCAGGTGATGTAGTACATAAAATCCAAGGAAAGTCAGTGAGCGATATGAAATTAACTGAACTTAATAGTGCAATCTCAAAGGTGGGAAGCGATATAGTAGAGATTGAGTTTTATAGAAATAAAAAATCATATAAAGCCAATATTAAAAAAACTCTACTATCTACAGTTAATGTAACTAGTAAAACTATACAGGATAAATACGGAACATGGGGTTTTATAAAAATAAATAACTTTATGCAAGAGGACACCTGTAAGTCTGTAGAAGTTTTAATGACCGACCTATTGAGTTCAGAATCTGATTTATCGGGATTTATTTTAGATCTTAGAGATAACCAGGGTGGTTTGGTCACTCAAGCGATTTGTGTTGCAGATCTTTTTATTCCTAAAGATGTAACGCTATTGGAGATTAGGCCCACTGATCCTTCGGAATCCCCAATGTACTACGAGTCTGATTTCGAACCCATAACATATGCACCCATCGTAACGTTGATCAATTCTAGCTCCGCAAGTGCAGCGGAGATACTAGCTGGCACGCTTAAAGACAATAGTAGGTCAGTACTAATAGGGGAACAAACTTTTGGTAAAGGTAGTGTAATGCGTAGTGTGAGTTTAGATGACCAGGATGATATAATTTATTATCAAACATTTGCACTGATGTATTTTCCATCTGGAGCAACAAATCACATTAACGGAATAATGCCTGATTATATTTTAGATAATTACAGTAATAGGCACTCTTTCAGGGAAAGAAATCTATTTTTCTATCAGCACACTGATTTAAGTCATGGAATTGACTACAGCTTGAATGGTTTAAGCTCTTACAAGGGAACCTTAGGGCAATATTACTCTAGATGTTTTACCGATCTTAAAACTAAAAATTATGAACAAGCTGCTAGCTATATGTTAGGCTGTATGAATGGATACCACTGAGCTAGATTTTGTTTTAGACAAAGACTGCCCTATAGAAATTTTATGCCGATGGAAGAAACAAATAAATTCTTTAGGATTAAATGATCCAGATGCTGCATGTCTGATTACCACAAACAACCTTAAGCCATCTGGAAGAATGGTATTGATAAAAGATATTTCAGATAAGGGCCTTATTTTTTTTACTAACTATAACAGTCGTAAAGCAAATGACATTTCTGCTAATCCAAACGTTGCACTTTTATTTTATTTTGATAATTTTCAAAAGCAGGTAAGAATAGAAGGGGTATGTGAAAAGACTTCAGAAGTAGTATCTGATAACTATTTTGCATCCAGATCTTATGAAAGTCAGATTTCCGCTGCTGCTTCCAAACAAAGCTCTATTATGAGTTCAAAAAAACAAATCGAAAACACCATATCTAAACTAAAAGCTAAATATCCCAAAGTCGTCCCAAGGCCAAAAGATTGGGGTGGGTTTATTATAAAGCCTAACTATTTTGAGTTTTGGATCAGGGGTGAAAACAGAACCCATGACAGAGTGTGTTTTGAAAAAACCAAACTAGTATGGAAGAAAACGCTCCTACAGCCCTAGAGTTTACAAAATAAAACTTGATCTATTTGTCCTAAGCTGTGATTTTCATGCTCTGATGAAAGCTAGAATCATTACACTGTCAGAAATAGACGAGATAACAAATTTTGAACAAGCCGTCTTAGCTAAAAAAAACTTACCTACTTCAGAACAAATTTTTTTAAAATGGAATAGTAGCACAAGGTTAGAATTTCTAGAGCATTACTTGCCTCTGGGTTGGAGTATGGGAGTGTGGGATGAGAAGACAAACAAATTGATAGGATATTTTTTAGCTCAAGTTTTATTGTTTTACAGAGGTAAAATGCAGTGTTTGCACATAGAGCACATGTCTTTTAATGATAATTCAAAAATTTTTGATATTTTATTTGATACAGCTTATAGACATGCAAAAGAAAAACACCTTCAAAGTCTAGTTATACCTAACAACATTATTGCTAACCAAACAATAAAACCTAGCCATTATACAGATAAGCAAATAACAATATTACTTAAATGATCACAAATTATGAATGAATCGTTAAAAAACTTAGAAGATAAATGTTTTGATCTAGTAATAGTGGGTGGCGGTATCATGGGAGCTGGTGTTGCCAGAGAAGCTCAGATGAGAGGGTTACAGGTACTATTATTAGAAAAAGGCGACTTTGCTTCAGGAACTAGTTCTAGATCAAGCAAACTTATACATGGTGGTATCAGGTATTTAGCAAATTTAGAATTTGATCTGGTTTTAGAATCTTTAAAAGAGCGAACAAATTTATTCGATATGGCACCTAATTTAGTGCGTCCTGCCAGATTTGTGCTGCCAGTTTACAAAGATTCCAAATACAGCATGAGTTATATGGGATTGGGCATGATGTTGTATGATTTATTAGTCGGTATTAATCAGCTTCCAACTCATAAACGTTTAAATATTAAAGATACTTTAGATTATGTACCGTTCATCAATACTGATCAGATGCAAGGTTCTTTTATATATTCTGATGCTTATACAGATGATTCAAGACTGGTATTAGAGACCATTCGATCTGCCAAAAGACATGGTGCTATTTGTATGCCTTACTCAAAGGTTACTGGTACGCTAATGAAGGATGGAAAAATTCAAGCCCTAAATGTTGAACACAAAGGCGTAACTTATAAGGTAAAAGGAACTCATTTTGTAGGTGCTGTAGGTCCATGGACAGATGTATTTGCAAATAGTGTATTAAAAAAGTGGGACAGTCAGATCAAACCATCTAAGGGCGTACATATTACTTTAGAAAGAAAGAAGCTTTCATCGTTGAAGCATTCGGTGGTGATGGTAGATCAACAAAATTCAAGAATTGTGTTTTGTATAGCAAGAGATGAGATGATTATAATTGGCACCACTGATACTGACTTTAAAGAAAGCCCGGATAATGTATTCACCACAACAGAAGATGTAAAGTATCTTCTTAAGATGTGTAACATGTATTTTCCAAAAGCAAATATTAAAAAAGAAGACATAGTAGCATCTTATGCTGGAGTTCGTCCTTTAGTGGACGATGGATCAGATTCGGTGAATACAACAAGTAGGGAGTGTAAAATAATATCAGATTCCAGAAATATTACTTTTGTAGCAGGCGGAAAATATACAAATTATAGAAAAACTTCAAAAGAAGTGGTGGATAAGATTTTGAAAAATTATGAATTTCAAGATTTGTTAAGGTTCAAACCAGATTCAAATAGTAAGCAAGCATTAAACCCTGGAGCCACTTTGTCATGCTTTGTTAAATCTAGGAACATGGTTTCTTATTGGTCCAAGGAAAGCGGACTTACATTGGACGAAGTGGAGTATTTACAAAAAAAATATTATATGGAAACAGAAGATATATTGGGATATGAGATAGAATCATACAATTTATTGGGTTTAGAGGTTGAACATGCTATGAGAAAGACAATGTGTACTAGCTTGATTGACTTTTTTTTAAGAAGAACAAATATGTTTTTTAGCCTGCCTGACAACGCAAAGAAGCTCTATAAAAAGGTGGCAATTCAGATGGCTAAGCGACTAAGCTGGAGCGATGAACAGATGAAGGATGAAATAGCAAAGCTAGAAAGGCATATACAATTAGAGTTAGGGTGGAAAAACGATTGACTGTAACCAGAGTAGAATTATACGATTACCCAGCCTAGCCGGAACCGGCCTTGAGGAGAATTGATGGGTTTTTACAAAAAGTTGATGAAAGGAAATTCCACAAGTTTTTACGAAAGACTATCTGATTATTTTTCTAACGATATTGCGGTAGATTTAGGTACAGCAAACACTCTGGTTTATGCTAAGGGCAGAGGCATAATCTTGGACGAGCCTTCCGTTGTAGCAGTTCAAAAAGATTACAGAGGCTCTAGTAATAGAGTTCTGGCTGTGGGGATTGAAGCAAAAAAAATGCTTGGCCGTACTCCTGGTAACATTGTAGCAATTAGGCCGATAAAAGATGGAGTCATTGCAGACTTTGAAGTAACTCAGTCGATGCTTAAATATTTTATTTCTAGATCATCTAAAACAAAGAAAAGTTTTATTAGGCCCAGAATCATTATCTGCGTCCCTTATGGCATTACTCAGGTGGAAAAGAAAGCTGTAAAAGAATCTGTGCACTCATCTGGGGCTAGGGAAGTTTATCTGATAGAAGAACCTATGGCTGCTGCTATAGGAGCTGGTCTGCCTATAACAGAGCCGAGTGGTAATATGGTAGTCGATATAGGTGGTGGCACAACTGGTGTAGCGGTAATTTCGTTAGGTGGTATAGTCTATTGTAAATCTATAAAGGTGGCAGGTGATAAATTTGACGAAGCTATAATAAACCACATGAAAAGAAATTTTAATTTACTTATTGGTGAGCGAACTGCTGAGGCCATCAAAATAGAGATAGGTAATGTTTATCCGGTTGATTCTTTTAAAAAGATGGATATCAAAGGCAGAGATTTGGTAACTGGTGTGCCTAAGACTATAGAGGTGGATTCTAATCAAATAAGAGAAGCTCTTAGTGATCCTGTTGAAAGCGTGGTAGATGCGGTAAAGACTGCACTTGAAGCCACACCTCCAGAGCTTGCTTCAGACATTATCAGTCATGGTATTGTGTTAACCGGTGGGGGTGCAAACCTAACAAATTTGGATATACTCCTTAGAGAAAGAACAGGGCTTCCTGTATCGGTATCTGAAGATCCTTTAACATGTGTTGTTTTGGGATCAGGTAAAGTTTTAGAAGAGCTAGATTTACTCAGACAACTAGCTACGGATTAAATTGAAAACCAATCACATCAAAACAATCGTATTGTTCTTTTATTTCGCCTGTATGGAAGAAAAACTTCTAAAGCAGTTGACCAAAAAAACTCTGCGTTCATTAAAAAAAGAAGATGATCACCTAATGCATAGAGTTGTATTTCACTGCCATAAGATTTTATCTGGTGTAAAACATAAGACTAAAACAAAGCATATTTTATTAAGCACAAACCCTTATATAAATATGAACAAATCAGTGGAAGTCACTTACTGGTTTGATTTTTTAAAAGAAGCAGAATCTGAAACTGTGACACCTATTATCTTTAGTCAGATTTTGAAAGTCGATGATGATGATATTGCAAAAGGTTTAAATATTTCTGTTGGCACTCTTAGATACAGGTTGGGTAAAGCTTTAACCAAACTAGGTGATATAATAAACCCATAGGTTTACGATGAAGAATAAAAAAGTAAGCTATTTCATGTGCAAAGAAATGTTGTACGACTATGTAACAGACAGGTTGGGTCAAAGAAAGAACACTTTTATAAACAGTATTGGTGACCATCCTGAATTAGAATCAGACGTCGAAAAAATAAAAGCCGCAATGGAGTTTACTTCAAAACTATCTGACTTTTCTGTAGAACCAAAATTTATAGATGAAATATCGAATCCTTCTAAGGTCAAAAGGCTTTGGGCTTTTTTAAAAATTCCTATGTGGGCAAAAGTTGTTTTTGTGTTTGTGATTTTATCGGCGTGTGTTTTAGTTTATTTACAAAACCAGATACCGTCTGCTACAGTAAAATTCAACGTTGCAAATGTACAGAATCAAGAGCAGCTAATACAATCACAAACTTTGAGATTTTCTTTAAACCCCAAAACTAAAGATAACTTAACAGGTTTAGTAGAGAAAAAATTATTAGATCTAGGTGCAAGGGCAGCAGTGAACACTCCTCTTTGGAAAAAGGTGGATGATGGAGTATTGTTTGTCTTTATAATAGATAGAACAGGTTTTAGTAAATTTGGAAATGATATACAAAGATATGGAGAAATGTTAAACTTAGGCGATGTTGAGCCTGAGAATATAGATAATGAGTTTTATAAGGTAGAACTGTTACTAAAAACTTAAACGTTAAATATGTAAGGTGAGCTATGGATCTTAAAGGTAAAAAAGCTATAATTCTAGGTGTGGCAAATGAACGTAGCCTTGCGTGGGGTATAGCAAAGGAACTTTCTAATTGTGGTTGTGAACTAGGTTTTAGTTATTTAAACGACAAATTAGAAAGGAGAGTCCGTCCTATTGCTGAAAATTTAAACGCTAAACTTATTGAGCCTTTGGATGTAAATGATGATGGGCAAGCCAAAACTTTTTTTAAAAAAGTTGCTGATACTTTTACAAATGTTGATATTTTGATTCATTCGATAGCGTTTGCAAATAAGGAAGATTTGGAGGGCAGATTTATAGATACATCCAGAAGTGGATTTGAGCTAGCTATGAACACTAGTGTTTATTCACTGATTATGACAGCAAAGCTTATTGAGCCAATTATGTCAAATGGAGGTAGTATAATTACTCTGAGTTATTTAGGCTCCGTAAAGGTTGTTCCAAATTATAATGTTATGGGTGTTTGTAAAGCAGCTTTGGAATCTTGTGTACGTTATTTAGCGTATGATATGGGCCCTAGTGGTATAAGAGTCAATGCAATATCGGCAGGTCCAGTCAAAACACTATCGGCATCTGGAATTAAGGATTTCAAAACTATGTTGAGTACTAATCCTGATAATGTTCCTTTGAGATCAAATATTGATGCTTCTGATGTAGGTACAGCGGCTTGTTATTTATCTTGTGCATCCAAGGTTACTGGTCATGTGTTGTATGTGGATAGCGGAGCACATATCATGTAGCCCTTGCAAAGACCGCCCATATTATGTGGGCCATCGCAAGGTGAACAAACTTCATTACAGTTGGTGATAGTGTAATAAGTGTTATAATCCCTATCAAAATTCCTATTAAAAAAAATGTTGCAAGTTGCATAGAGTACTGTTTATTTTTTTTGTGCAACTTAATTATTACAAAAACAAAAGCTAAGGCTGTTGACAGTGCTAATATCGGGTGTATTACTCTGAGTTTTAGCAGTATGTGTGATTCTGGATTTATATCACTTACTAATCCTTCCAGTATGGAGCTGGATGGAAATACGGTATTGGATAAAGCTGCAATACCTCCTGTAGCCACTAATAGCAAAAACATAAATTTGGCAACTTCGATTAATTTGTATGTTTTAATTACTTTAGAGTTGGTCAAATAATATGCTCTGGCAACGGAGCCTGTAAGCAGTATGCTTACAACTTGATGTAAGGACATAACTATTATGCGATCAAATCCCGTGTGATCACCTACAAGTCCTAATAGTACTAGTTGTGCTCCTATCAAAGCTTCTAGTATTGTGAAAGACAGTATGAACAAAACTACCCGCCTTATGCTGTGTTTTTTTGGGAAAATTTTAAACGTCCATACTACTAAAAGCAAAACCAAGATTCCGTATAGTGCGGTGGATATTCTATGAGTAAATTCTATCAGAGCTTGTGCATTTGAGGTGTCTGGTATTATAGCATTGTTACAAAGTGGCCAGCTGGTTCCGCATCCATCGCCTGATTTGGATATTCTTACCCACGCCCCCCAAATTACAACTAAAATTGAATACACCCATAGAAATATTAGATAGGATTTAAACTTTTTCATATTCAATTTGATTTCTTTAAGTCAATTAAAGTTTTATTACAAGGTTTTAAGAATTTCTTGTAGCTTTTAACAAAAATTAGGATATAGTGAAGGTTATCTTTAAGGGGGTGTATATGAATAGGCTGGTGTTGTTAAGTCTAAATTTGATTTGTGTATTGTCGTTATTGTTAGCATCTATCTCTGAAGCTCAGAATAGAAATTCGAATGAAGCAGATCTTAGTCGGCTTGTACGCAATGCCAAAATTACAAGGTTGGTTGCAAATTCCAGAAATGTGGTAGGTATTGGCACATTTGATGTACATCTATTGAACAATCCTGTAGCTGGTAGCTATCTATTTTTGTGCACAGGATTTATGGTATCAAACGACAAGTTGAAGGAGCTAAATCAATCTTTACTTGTAACTTCAAATTCATGCGATCATGTTTTGCCCAACCCTGAACTAAGCCGTTACAATATATCCTCTAACATGGTATTTTACGGAAGAAATCGTACCACGCCACACATTAGAGATAGAATATTACTGCTTGACCACAGTGATTTTACGGTAGATCTTAAAAATGATTTTATGTATTCTACATTTCCTAGCTATATACATTCACCTGATAATATAGACACTCCAGATAATTTGGATGATTTTATGCACTCTATATTACCTAATAATGCAAATCCTGCTATATATTGGGATACTCCTTCAAGGCCCATCGACATCATGGATGAAGAGATCAAGGTGGGTGCGGAGCTAACTGTAGTCGGTTATAATAACAATGTAGGGCCTAATGCTTATGATTGTATTTATTTAGGTGCATCGATTAATGCCGCTAACTTTGAAAAAAATAGCCCTACTAAACATGTAATTGGAGGGCGATTATTTTGTGAAGCTTTGGTTGGCATAGGTCAAAATAATTCGTTTTTTGGATTATCTGGAGCACCTGTTTTAGATAAGACTTTCTCAAAAGCGGTAGGTTTAGTTAGTGCTTATATGGTAGAGGATATTTCGGCTGAAACTTCTACTGGTGTAGTGATAACTTCTAAGGTTTCAAATGGGTTAATTGCTTTTGTTTCGTTGATTGGATCAAGTATTCAAATTGACGATGATGGCCAGACACATCTTACCCTTGTAGATCGCAAGGATGGTGCTTTTGAATTTCGTACACTTAATCCTGTAACAGGAAAGCATAATTTTTTAAGCATACCATTAGAGGATAATTTCATTCATGGTGAACTGATTATAAGAGACGATAGTGGTAGAGTTTCCGAGTATTCCACGTTTGAAGGAGGGTATTTAAAAAAACTGCATACACTGGATACTGACATATACAATGTATTGGATAATGAAAATATTTATGTTGTGAAATCTTTTGAAGATTTAATGCTAGTCCCTTACAATTATTTGGGCCCTAATCAAACAGTACCTGGTGTTTTAGTTGACGATGTTAAGGAATATGATGTGATAAGAGTGCCTCTTAATGAAACCGGAACGTCTAACTGGGATTTTGCTACAGTGGATCATGAATTAAGAAGGTTTTGGTTAAATAAATAATTTTTGAAGGTGGTTTTTGAATCTACAGAGTTTACAGAGTACATTTGCTCAAGGGTTACAGAATAATCCTATAAACATGTCTATCGTAGATATGGCTATGTTGTTCGGCAATTCTATATTGGCTGGTTTGTTGTTAGCTGCTTCTACTCATTACATAACTAGCAAGCTGTCTAATGTATCCAGGTCTGACAACGACACATTACTTGGTGATTTTAATATCTTGTTTTTGTGTGTTGGTATGACTGGTGTGATGATTTTAGTAAACGATAATTTTATAAGGGTATTTTCTATTGTGGCTGCTATTGCACTTATTCGTTTTAGGGTGAGCTTGAGTGAAAGGAGTGTTGGAGCCAGTTTGTTATTTGGTGTGATGGCTGGAATGTCGATGGGTTTAAATGAGCTTATGTTGGGTTGGTTTATTGTGTTAGTGTACCATGTGTTGTTAGTGATGATGTTCATAATAAAAAAATCTATCAATAAAAATGGTGGCACAAGCCATACTGATAGTTCACCAAAGCAATAGCTAAAAGCAGCAGTTGGGCAAGCAGTACTTTTGTCTACAAAATCTTTGTCATATTTGACTTTGGTTCGTTCTTACAATGAAGTGATTCATGATGAAGTTGTTTTATTTGTTGTTGTTATTTTCTATTTCTCTTGAGGCAAAGCAATTCGATCTTGAGGACGTTGCTTTTGATAGAACAAGAGACAATTCTCAGAGGTGGCGTGCTTTGCTTGCTCTTTCAGTGCAAGGCGATGATCAATCGATAGAGCATTTAAATTCTGCGGTCAGGAGTAGTGAGTGGTTTATGAGGGATGCTGCTTTGGTTGCCATGGGTGCTGTTGATAAAAAACTTTCTTTGAGATGGGCAAAGAGGCTTGTGATTAGGGATCCTTCGATGTTGGTTAGAACAACTGCGGTAAAAATCATTAGGGAAAATGGTAGTAAAGAGGACATTCCTGTATTGTTGAAGGCAGTTTATAGTAAGCAAAATTTCAGAGGTGGCAGAAGTTTGTGGATTAGACGTCATATAGCGGAGGCTATATTTCATTTGGATAGGTCGTCGTACAAAGAGATGTTGCGGTTTTTGGATGATAGTGATGTAAAGGTTAATCGGGTTGCTTTGAATGCACTGGAGTCTGTGACGGGTCATACGCCAGATTATGATCATTTGAACATTCAAAGTAAAATTTCCACTTGGAAGGATATTCTGATAAGCAAAGCAGATTAAGTTGTACCGACTCCATAAAAACCTCCTCTTTCTTCAAAGACTTACGCTCTATATCTAATATCGCGTTCTTCCACAAAAAACTCATCTCCAATTTTGACAAGTTTTTCAAATTTATTATCTGTTGATATTTGATTTTCATCATGCTCTGATTCTTTCATCAATCAACCTCCTACATATTCAGAACCAGTTAATTACTGTAAGTTTAATTTACTAAATTCTTGTTTCAACTTAGCATATTCATTTATTTCACTAGAATCTAGTTCTTTTAAGTCAGCATCAGATCCTGGTATTTTGCTATCTAATTGCGTGCTTGGCATACCATCCATTTCAAGAATATTTGATCTGACATGATATTGCCCTTGCAGTATTAATTTTTTATAACAGGATTCTGCGGTAAATAATTTTTCAATTTTATCAATTGCATTAAATATACTTTGGGTGTATGCGACTGAAAGTTCATCCATTAATGTCACATTGTATTTTTTAGTTACTGTAATGTCTTTTTCTTCGTTCATTTTATTTTGTATTATATCTTGATTATTAAGTCCAAATTTTTCCAAAATATTTTGTTCATAAGTTGGAATATTCCATTTAACCTTGATATAGCTGCACATTTGATTATCTACTTTGAATTTATTTGAACAATTAACAATGCTATTTGTTTGCTGACTATGATGATCAAAAAAAGCAAAATAAAATTCAAAACTGTTATTTGTTTTTTGAATTTTAATTTTTCCACTACTGCTACGATGTGGAAGGCCCTCTAAAGACAGCTCATATGATCTGGCGACTGGTATTTCTATAGTTTGTGTACTTCTACTGTCCATAAAAAAATAATGGTTATTAATTTTGCTTTCATTGTCACAAAAATGCTCTTGATCTAAAAACAATGCCAAATTTGCACCACACGTTTTACCACTGTTGTATTTAATACCTTTAATATTTTTTATATTATGTTTAATATATTCAGTAAATATTTGTGTAGGCACATACTCTGTATGTTCTTTTCCATCTTTTTCTATAGGTTCGGAAAATTCTCGTCCAAGATATCTCATAAATAATATTTTTCTTTCTTTTTCTACTTGATATTGGATAGACTCTGATACTCTCATTGAGTCCGCTTGAGTGAAGTCAATAATATCTATATCTTTTAATAATTTGAATTGAGCTATGTTGGCATATCTATTGTTGACGTATCTATTTTTCTTGATAATTTTGGTATATCTATTTTTCTTGATATCAGATATTTCTGATGACGCTGTGATTTTATCAAATGATCCATAGAAGATTGGAATACCAGGTGGACTCATTCTGTTAGAAACATGCTTTATATCTTCTGGCAACGGCGGTCCCATTCTTCTCAAATCATTTATAATCTTGCTACCTTCCTTAAAAGCTCTTGCTCTGTAGACAATATTGCCTTTTGATACTGTGTTAATTAGTTTTAATTTTGATACTATAATATGTTCTATTTGTTCTAAAGCATCTGTTTTATTTGTAAAGAAAAATCTTCGATGCGTTTTGATCAGATTTTTAAAATTTTCCCACGCAATTTCCTTAGTATCTTTGGTGTATTTAGTATAAGATTTCTGGCCATTAATTTTTTCAATATTTTTTAAAAGTGTATTTATAATAAATTCTATATGCTCATCATTGGGTACAGGATTTTTGTCACTATATTCAGATTTATCTTTAGATTGTTCATACGATAATAAATGTTCTTGAACAGTAACTTGTAGAGAATCACAGCCTTCTTGCTCGTTTTTAACATACGTATACTTTTCTTTAATACAAGTATTTAAATGTTTCACTAAATACTTCAAACTAATTGCATTGGCGTTGCTTTTGCAACGTAAACAACTAGCTTTTTTAGAAATTTTCTTGCTAGATTGTAAAAAACTACGTAACCCTTTAAATACTTCCAAACATTCAATACATAAATATTCCACTTAAAGTATACTATCCCTTTGGAGGAAAAGGGTCATTTCCATAAGAATCTTTGGAGCGTATTCTTCCATCTTTTCTATGAATAACAACTTCTGATCTGCATAGTCTAGCTTGCATAACAGCATTCTGCCTAGCTTCTTCTTGTGTACTATACACTGATATAATGTGACCATTTGATTTAACTGCCCAATTAGGTCCTAATGGAACTACATGGTAATTAGACATATCGACCTCCCAGAACGTAATCAAGCATATTATACATTCAATATCGAAAATGTCAAAAAATAGGACATTCAACATTATTATATTGTGTCACTCAATATCTTTAGAACAATTTTGTGACAACCTTTTTTCAGACCCTTCTGTAAGCCTTATTCTTGTCATTTTTGAAGGTTTCTTTTTAGATACAAAATATCGGCTATTAAAAACTCTCCAAATTTAGGATTTTTCAGCTCTGTCAGCGAGCATCTACTTTTGATTGGACGATCCGTTTCTCGGCTTTGACTTTATACTTTTAATGTTCTTTTCAGAAAGCCCTGTGTAGCTAGAGATTGTCTTAGCATCCAAGCCCTTACCTAGCATCTTTAGCACAATTTCGTGCATACCCTTCTCAATACCTTTCTCTATGCCTTTCTCTATGCCTTCTGCTCTACCTTTCTCTATACCTTTCTCTATACCTTTTTTAAAGGTTTCCTTGTTAAATATACCAAGTACTGGCTCCATAAAAACCTCCTCCTTTTTCAAAGCCTTACGCTCTATATCTAATATCACATCCTCATCAGAATATCTAGGGTTATGTTCTGCTATATACTGCAACAAATCCCTAACATCCTTATCCTTATGTAGCTTATGCCTCCTGATAAGAACCAACATATCACCATACAAATTATCGTCCATATGCCATATATTTTAAGGCCCTTCGTTTTTAATAAATGCACACTAGCGAAACGGTTTAACCAAAGGTTTAAGTGAAGCTAGGTGTGCATTTATTAAAAAAGTTGTGCAACGTTCAAGGTAAACTATAATAGAATTTAGTAAACTAAATATATACCTGATAAAATACTAGCCAACATCGCAAATTTATCACTAAACTCCTTAAATATATCCATCTTCCTTAAATTAACACTAGGACATCTAAAATTAAGTAAACTACTACCAAATGTATCCACAAAGCTTTTAGGCATTGAACCTTTCATATAGGCATCCTGAAAACTTGCTGGAATATCCCAATTCTGCTCACCATGATAAACTAATATGGAGTATGGATATAACATACTCTTACTCTTCTTCTCACTTACTTGAACTGAATAAGAGTTGGTTTGATAGCCTAACATCTGCAAGAATACATAATTAGATTTACCTGACTTATGTTCTAACAAAAACATAATTCCCACCCTAGCATTCATTCCTTTGAGCTGTACAGAAACAGCAACATCGGCTCTTCTTTCTTTAAAAGAATCATTAGAGAACACTGTTGGTGCTGGTCTTAGAGTAGTTAAATCCAGCATAGATAATTCTTTTTTAGATAATGCTTTAGTAATTAACGCTTTTATAAAATCATCTCTTTTAGAAAGTTTTGTGAATAATGCGTTGTGAATTTGTTTTTTGGTATAAGCTTTATTATCGTCACTAGTTTTATTTTGTTTATTTGCCATTCTACCCCCTAAAAATTAACAATATGTAAGCCTGTAAC
Source organism: Bdellovibrionales bacterium (assembly GCA_965203875.1). GTDB lineage: Bacteria > Bdellovibrionota > Bdellovibrionia > Bdellovibrionales > JAUICD01 > CBDANC01. The sequence goes on from OZ241914.1 coordinate 1,483,110, forward strand.
CAAACTGTTTAGAACAAGTAAGTCAAATAAAAACTTTAATTCTAAGCTTGCCTCAAATGAGTCTCAAAAATGAGACTCTAGTGATGCAATTTTACAATCAGCTAACCTATTATAATGTTTAATGAACTTTAAATAATGAGAAATACAGGTGGATACTCAGTCTCAAATTTGAGACTCAAATGATAATATATTTCATACTTTTGACATATAATCCATAGCAGTTTCAAACATAGTATTATTCGCATAACTACTTATACACTTCTTAATATGTTCAGAAGCTTCAAATTCATATTTTTTTAAAAATTCTTCTGCTCCACCACTGTTTCTTACAGCATCTCCAAGGAAACCTTGGAAAAAAGAATTGTTTATTGTAATAATCCGCTCCGGTACAACAATAATAACTTTTTGACCATCTTCTATGTTAATTCCTTTAGACTTTAACTTTTTTAAAAATTTTTTACCTTCTTTACGACCTATCAATGCCTTCTCTGTTCCATCTAAATAAAGACCTAAATCTATTTTATTAATTGTCATCTTTTCTCTCTAAATATATTTTTTAATGCTTATCAATAATTAATCAACTCTTTTTAGATTCACATAACAAAATAAAACACACCAAATTACCAATATAGCATTAGTTCTATGATTGACAGCTTCAAATTTTAATAAAAGGTGTGTGGCACGATTACGAAAGTTATAGCCAAACTTATTAGATAAGAAAAATCTAAAAAATCTAGCAGCATCTTTAGGGAATCCAGCTTCAACAGAATCTTTGATCATAGTATCTAATGAAGCATTGCTTTCTAACCCCCCACCTGTTTTATATTTTACGTCCTTTCCCATATTTTTCATAAACATTCTAAAAAACCTTTCTATTATTGGGAGTAATATATGAACAGAAGCAGCATATTGCTTTGAATCAAATAATTCTAAGCCATACTTTATAAATTTCAAATCATCTTCATGAATAGAATCTGAATTACTTAAATAACCTATTATGTCATTTAATGTGAAAAGTGTGCCAATTACCCTATCAAAAAGAGATGTGAAATTTTCTACATAACATCTTATTATCACGCTATAAAACATGAATTCTTCCTTATCTAATTTTTCTTTATTATTTTTAGGCACTACTATGCCATCGTCCGTGAATTGAGTAGATTCAAAGTGTGAGATTATGCTTGTTTTGTAATATTTTTTATATAGTCCTAAAAAGGTATTTTCATCTATAAAGTGAGTATTATGTACAAAAAAGCTTGATATACGATCTTTTAAATTTAACTTTTCAAGTTGTGCTATACAATTATTATTCGCTGCCTCAATTTGTTTTATTGATTCAGAAGATACCTGAGCTTTTGGTATAGATTTAAGTTCTTTTTTTGCTAATAACGACCATTCTTTAAGTATGTTGGACCAATTCTGTATTTTTTCCCTATAAATTCCCTTAAAATTAGCTTTTTCCAATATTTTTAAACCTTCTCTTAACAAGACAGTTGCATATAGGTAGCTACCTTTTGACATAGCTTGGTGTGCACGTTCATATTGAATTTCTGCCAATTTCTCTTCTGCATTGTACCCTTTACCTCTATATTTTTTTAGTAATTTTACTATGTTAATACAGTGTTCTTGGTTAACACAATTTTCTTGCATCAACAAATCTTGACATTGTTCTATCAATAGATCTACTTGATCTTCAAAGTAACACTCGGTAGTCTCTTTGTATAATACCAGACATTCAGCTATATCTATTAGCCATCTAAATTTTTTATCATCGATTAAGTTTTTTATATGTGTTTTCACAAATACAATTTTATTATCTAAAAAGTTTTGGTCATTTTTGAATTCTTTATGATATATATCTATTATTCCTATATATCTATGTATACTTCTTGATATATCAAGGTCGATTAAATTATTATTGATTTTTTTAAAATCTGATATTTCTTGTTCTAATGTACTTAATAACTGTTTTAACATTTTAGATTTTTCAAACTTATTACTTTTCATAAATAATAAGAATTCTAAAAATATACGCTTTACATATGCTACATCTACTTCTTGGTAACGATTGAAAATATATTCATCTATATGTGGACAATATTCTTTTTTACCATCTGACATATCAAAAATAAATGTAGATTTCAAAGTGTCTCTATTGCTTTTATCAGCTTGAGTACTGCTTTTTTGAGTAGTCATGGTGGCACTTAGAATATGTTTTTCCCACCATGCTTGCTCTAATTCTTGGTCTGACCATATTTTATAAATTTTATTAAAAGTTATATATTTTCTCCAAATTCTAGCAGCTTTGTTGACATACATTATCAGAAGATTGTTTTTTATGTACTCTGGTTTTATACATTCAATAGTTTTTTCTTGTATTTGTTTAAAGCTTGGAATTTCTTCATTTTCTAAAACCACTTCAAAGTATATCCTGATTTTATCTAAAAATGAATCATTCTCGACAGTTGATATGTATAATGTAGGAATATTATCTTGATTATGCTTTGAGCATGAACCACTATCTAATTCATCAAACACAATTACACATAATCTATGATTACTTTTTGATTTTGAATAAAATGTATAAGCATCTTCTTCATGGTTATTGTCAGAAACAATAATGGACATTATATTATCAACAGTAGTAAGTACTTTGCATTTAGAATCTGAGCTAATTTCAATTTTTGCATCTGATAGTTGTGTCACGTCTTTTCTAAGCCTATTTACAACTTGATCTATCTTATCATTACCATCTATTTTCCTATCCACGGTTACTCCAAAATTTTTCTAACTTATATAATATAACAAGCACAATGATTGTAGGTATAACATAATGCTTTGACAAATCTAAAAATTCTAAATAACTACCAATAGCTAAAAGTATTGCGGCTAATACTGATACTATAACTATTATAATATTTGTACGTTTCTTAGTAGTTAAATTGGATAAATTTTGATTTTCCATCAAATATGGGAACTCCAATTTAATATATTCTTCTTTAATGCCAATTTTTTCAATTAAAACATTTTTTTTAAAATCATCTACTATATTGACATTATTGGTAACACCTTTTGTTTTTAAATATATAAAGAATGTTTCATAACATGCTTCATTAAAAGTAATAAAGGCTTCCCAAGAATTATCATCTAGATAGCATATACAGTGAGGATAAATTTCATTAGCTTTCGCTAATTTATTTATTCTATCTTGAGTACCTTTTAAATAGAACTTTTTTACAAATTCTAGTACATCCTCTGTTGCCTTGGCATCAATTTTTATTGTAAAATCCAATATCTTATTGGAAGTAGATACCTCTACAGATGCTTGTTCAATCCGGAAATTCAACTCTTAATCCTTTTAGTACACTTTATCCTATAACAATTCTAATTACAGACAGAGCAGGCTACAAATTAATATAGGTAGAGTCAAGTTGTTACTAAAATAAGGAAACGCTTACAGTGAGACGTGGAGTTTAGTTTTTGATTCGAGCATTGATTCTATCGATAAGCTCTTTCTTCAATCTTTTTAAACTGTCTGGTTTATCATCTTCATACTCAATATGATAATATTGTCTTATATCAAAATGAAGTTCATTCATATAACCTTTCTTGCATAAAAATATCACGTCTGTTTTACGTCCCATAGCAAAGCCAGCTTCGAAATATACACTGCCCCTAACACATTTATAGGGATCAGGCGTCATGTCTGCAACGACAAATCTAGAACGTTTGATCTCTGATATTATTTCATCATCAATTTTAATTACATCAGGCTTTAAGTCAATTCTCATAGGGCTATATTCACATTCTTCAATAGCAGGTTTAATAGCTTTATAATAAATATTATTTGTAGAGTCATTAAAAGGCATTGCAACAAAAGCTTGTTTTGAATCTATACTGCTTGGATTTAAATATTCATGTCCTTCAACTGTTATTCGATAACGTCGGTCATCATTTTCCCATACTTTTTCTAATAAATTCTTTTTAATGAGATAATTACACAAGTTAACTCGATCTCCTGAATCTATAGACTCAGAATGAGCCATGGATTCATAAAACTGAATACCATTATCTGCTATATCAATGGGATGCCCTGCATATATCTCTATAGCACCAAAATAAGTTAATAGTCGATCTGCTCTGTCACGTAGGCTTTTGTTGTTTCTAGTTTTAGCTTCTTCTAACATCTCAGATGTAATTTGCACAGGTCCTGTTGTATTCTGAGAATGTTCTAAAATTATTGTTGTGAGTCTTGCTCTAAATTGTAATTCTTCATAACATTTTTTATCAAGCTCTATCCACCTTGGACTTTTGCTCCATTCATCATTACGAAGTTGTTTTCCTAATTCTTCTCTTTGATTTTCATATTGTTTATGTTGTTCTAATCTTTGATTTAATAAATCTTCTATACTTTTATCAAAACTGTATTTGGCAGCTACTCTATTTGAATCAACTACTGTTAATCCATTGCTTTTGTGATAATAATCAGCATTTCCAGATTGGTGCAGTTCGTGCGGCCAAATCAAGCACCCTGATCTCGTTTCTGGTTTTATTTCTTCCGACATATTTCAAGCTCTATTGCGTAAACTATGTAACAGTCATTATAAATTATGAAGGCGTATCAGGTTTGGGTTGGTTGGTTTGTTTTACTTTCGCCCATACTTTCAATTTCTTTTAATTTTTTATCAGTTTCATGACGTTTGACATACCATTCATCAAATAGTAATTCAATCAACCATATTAGCTTATCAACTTCTCCTTCTTTAATATCCACAATTTTGTCAACATCTTGTTTCATGGGATGAGCACCTGCATTTCCATATTCTCTAACTCTATCTATGGCCTTCCGTATTATTTCAGTAACTTTATCTTTAATTTGAGAAAGTTCATCATATAGTGTTTTATCTTCAATATCAAAAAAATCTCTAACCATACCTTGCAGACATCTTCTTGCAAGGGTAGCTGATGCTTTGGGAGATAGAGTTTTTATTGCACATGCTTCTTTGTAATCTTCAAGTATCCTTTTTGGAATATAATCTGGAAAAATTTTACACGAACTTTTAGGCATGATTTGCCAATCATTTATTTTTTTAAAAGCATCTAGTTTTGGTCTACTGGCTAACTGATCATTTTTGTTATATCTATATCGATTAACAAATAACTTTGCAGTTAAAGTCAATTCTTCACATTGAGGGTTGGGACATGCTATTCCTTCTGTTTGAATGCAATATTCATACATATAATTATAATATTCTTTACTTTCATCTTTTTTGAATTGTTTGTATTTTTTTGTAACATCTAGATTTTTTAAAGTATACGTTTGAGTATTGTAATGTATATTAGGCATCAATTTGGAAGGGTTACTACAGTACGGGCATTGCCATTCTTTATGTTTATTCATAATATTTTTGCCTTTTGGTAAAAGCCTGTCCAAGGAGCATTTACAAAAACAAGCGTAGATTTTACCTGTCTTGAAACAAATTGTCAAATAGTTATTATTTTATTGCATAAATTCGTAAGGTTTATCTTTCATTTTAATAGTTTTTCTAACTCTACTTTATGATTCTTTCATAACTTAACTATTAGTCGATAGTATTACTTGCGATACTAGTTATCCTCAATAATAGCTTATCTATCATCCTTATTTGTTATAAAATATAAGTAATAATCATTATCTTTGTCTTTTGTATCATCATCACAAAAATGCTCTTTTTGTTCTAGAAATAATGCCAGGTTTATTCCGCCTGTTTTTCTACTATCATACTTAACACCTTTAATGTCCTTATCTTTCATTTTATGTTTAATATATTCAGTAAATACTTGTGTAGGTGCATATTCTGTATGTTCTTTTCCATCTTTTTCTATAGATCTAGAAATTTCCTTTGCTACTTCTTGTATAAATAAGATATTACGCCGTCTTACTCTTTCTGTTTGATCTGGATGAAAAAACTCTGGTATTTCCATATGATATGCTTTAGTTAAATCGACAATTATTATATCTTTTAGCAGTTTAAATTGAGCTATGTTGAAAGACTTGTATCTATTTATGAAACATCTAGATCTATTTATGTCGGATATTTCTGATAACGCTGTATCAGCGTCTAATGAGCAATAGAAAATTGGGATACCTGGTGGACTCATTCTATTAGAAATATGTTGTATATCTTCTGATAATGGAGGTCCCATTTCTCTCAAATTATTTACAATTCTGTTACTTTTTTTGAAAGCTCTTGCTCTGTAGACAACAGTACCTTTTGATATTTTGTCAATTAACTTTAATTCTGAAATTATTAGTTTTATATTTGTTAAAACATCAGTTTCATCTATAAAAAAGAATCTTTTGCGTGTTTTTATAAGATTCTCAAAATCTTTCCATGCCATTATTTCAGATTTACGTTGAACGTAAGATTCTTGATTATTAATATTTTTAATGCTTTTTAAAAGTATTTTAAGTATTTTTATGATGAATTCTGCATGTTTATCATAATGTGTGGAGTTCTTATTGCTAGAATCAAGCCCTTTTGTAGATTGCTTGTATGGATATGTAGGTGCCAAATTTCTTTGAACAATCTCCTGCAATGGGAAAGAGTTTTTTTGCTTCTTTTCAGAATAAACATACTCTTCTTTTATGCATGTATCTAAATGTTGTGATAAAACTTGTAAACTAACTGAATGAGCAGCGTTTTTACAACATATGCACCTAGCATTTTTAAAAACTTTTTTTCGAAACTCTAAAAAACTATGTAACCCTGGAAACTTGCCAAGACATCCACTACACAAATACTCCACTTACAAATACATTAACCTCTTCGACACAAAAGATCGTGTCTATAAGAATTCCTAAGCACGCATCTTATCATCTTTTTCATGTATAATAACCTCTGACCTAGATAACCTTGCTTGTGCAACAGCACTTTGCTTAGCTTCTTCTTGTGTTTTGTGCACTGATATAACATAACCATCGGCTTTGACTGCCCAATTAGGCCCTAAAGTAACTACATGATAATTACTTCTCCCAACATTATTTTGCCAATTTAAAGGCCTTAGGTTATCTATGTGTTCAGTGCCCCCTTTAGATAGAGGTATAATGTGATCTACTTCCCAACCATAGATTGATCCTCTATTTCCATACTCCGTTCTCTCCATTACAGTTCCAAAGTCATCTAATCTAAATTCATCCCCACTGTTGCTATCGCTAGGTGCGGCTTTCTCCCAAATAATACTCAACTCATTTTTTGAAAATTGTCCCATTAAGAAACTTACTTACCTTATTTTGATTAAATTGTCAAATATTCGTTATAACTTTATCACATATAATTTTTGATAATTGATATTTTGTGTAATGATTTTCTTAAGTTTTAAAGGAAGGAAGTTTTGAGTATCCTTGTTTGTATTGTTTATGGGTAGAATCGCATAGTTCTCTAATTTTATCACAACCTTGTTGAACTTTATCTCTATTTTGATCAGACTTTATAAGTTGATTTGAATTTTCAACAACATTTGATAGAATGGCCGAATCTGCTAGTAGATATGCTAGAATATGTTGTTCCACAAAATTTACAGCAAATTGATAACAATCCATTGTAGCTTTTGTATAACCTTCGTGCTGTTGTATAAACTCTTTTTGTGATTTACTACTGAGAACAGGAAAACCATAATGTTCTATTGTGTTTCTTACTTTGCTTAACGTCTTTAGCTTGTATTCTATTTCTAGTGGGATTATTTTATCCTTCTTACACAACTTATCTAATATCTCATTAAAACTTATAGTTCTAAAATCATTTTTTTTGATTTCTATTTCTGATTTATTTTTATCTTTTCCTGCAAGAATCCCTTTCCAATCATAATCCATCCAAACTTTTAATTTCAGAAAACAGCAAGTGCCAGAAAATATATTAAGTATAGCATGCTTTAAGCCTTTAAAATATGCACCTTGTTCAGTCGATGCGAGTCTTTTTTTGAAATAATAATCAGCTTCTTCTACAAAATCTATCCCATTTGCATACATTTCCATAAACGTTCTGAAAGAATATTGCACAAGCTCATGAGATTTATTTCCAATTCTGACAATTTTTTTGTGCTCTTCATCTAGCAAAGTATTGCAAGGTTTGATTTTTTGATGTTTCGTTTTTTCTGTTTTGTTAATCATTAAAGTCCTATGTGACTATTCCATTAGGCTGTTATATTTGATACAACTTACATAAACTATACAAACTTGGTTAAATTTGTACGTTGAACAAGATATACAATATCTTACCTAAAATAAGTTATCCTGGTGGAGGAAAAGGATCATTCCCATAAGAATCTTTGGCACGTATTCTACCGTCTCTTCCATGGATTACGACTTCTCTTTTGAATGACTTTGCTTTAATAACGGCACTTTTCCTAGCTTTTTCTTGTGTACTGTGCGTCGACACAACACGATTATTAGCTTTGACTAACCACTTGGATCCTGAAGGAACTACGTGATAATTAGACACACTACTCTCCTAAATTTAGTTGCATTTGAAACATATATAACTTTTGTTCTCATACTATTAACATACTTCCAATTTTTGCCATTCCACTATACACTCGACAGAACAACCCCATCTGATCAGCGGAATGTACCTCATTAAAAATAATAATCAAATCTTTTTTCAAAGTTACGATAGATATCATTTAGTAGCTGTACTAGTTGCTTAAATGTTTTGCAAACATGCCCTACTTCCAAGATATGACAGCTATACTTAGGCATTTTGCTATAGGCCGAAGGCCCCAAGTGCTCATTCGTTGACCGATTTTTTCACCAAAAAAGCATAACTCAAAAATAATCCAGAAAACTCCCCAGTACTTGTAGCTCTTGTTGTTTAACGATGTTGTGTTTTTCTAGAGCCTGATAGGCTGTTAGCAAGTTATCTTGCATAGATCTATGTCCATCTATTACATCCGATACAATTTGTGGAATTTGTTTACAGTGTAAGTACATGGGTATTTCGTCCACAAAGTCAGAAAACAAATCGTGTGGGTTTCTGTCTTGGTATACGGTAGGATGGTAAAATCCTACGTGTTTGTTGTACAAATGCAAAATAGGCTGCATAACTAAGCCTCTTAAAATATCGCAAAATCTAAATGTTACGGTTGTAGGGATATATGTTAAGCAAAATGAGCTTTTCGAACAGAACATGGTATTTTGTGAATTTACAGGGCAAAACTGATTTTTATTCAATACTACTTGGGGACACCGTTTATCAAAAACAATATCTTGGGTATTTTGAGTAAGTCTGTATATAGCATCTAGGTCCGGTTCACGGTCTGCTAAACCTTGCCATACAGCAATGTCTATATTGTTTTTATCTGGAGTAAGTTCTGGAGGTTTTGTTTTGATACAATCTAGTGGAAAGCCTCTTGGCCATAGTAGAGTTTTGGTGAAGTATGCATATATATTAATCCAGTTATTTTTTATTTGTTTGGGCGTTTGGACATTGTCTTTTAGGTTGTTAAGTACATCCAAGTAGTTGTCGTAGGGTATGTTGTCGTCATCGGTATCGATTATACTTGAAGCGTTGTTTTTTAGTGCATGGATATATCCTATGTTTTTTCTAGAATAATGGTTCAAGGGTAAGGTTGTGGATAATTTACTGTAGAGGTTGTTCTGATTTTCTAGTGTTAGATAATCTACATTGTCGCAGTCGTATTTTTTTGGAGTTTTTGTATCCCCTACTACTATTGTTTTCGTGTCTGGTAATTTTGAGTACTTTTTAACAGCTTTAGTTGGTGGATTAATACTTGTGATGATTATATGTTTCATAAATGTTCAGGGTTGGCATTCTACACTTATATAAAAATTTTTTATGATTATTTGAACAAAAACTTATGATAATTTTAGGCAAAAGATTAATAGTTTTTAGAGTCTAACTCTTTTAGTAACTCTCTTACTTTTTTCTGAACGTAGCAAAATTCTTCAAAAAATGCTTTGTCCTTTTCTTTAATATGGTCAAACCCCTGCTTTGGATCAAATTCACTCATAGTATGCAACGCTTCTAATCCTGAAAGATGAGTTTGTCGCAACTCTAACATAAGATGTTCATAACCAAACTCGTTGTCTTCTTCATCGTCATAATCATAATCTAACTTGCCCGCACTCTTAGCCATATCGCCTCCTGGTACATACTAAGGTCGGTAGTTTTCTTTACATACTGAAATAAAAAATGGTGGTTGAAAAAACATACGGCAAGAAAGGGTCGGCCCCAGTTGGTCGCTGCATTTATAATAAATTTCTCTTATCAAGGATATAAGCAAAAACGCTATTACTGGTTAACCAGAAGACTTGGCTTTTCTTATAAAATCTTCTATATCTTCGACCTTCAGTTTAGCAATTTTTTTTAATTCTTCTATAAAGTATTCTTTCCTTAACTCATCCTGTTTCTTGATGGCTTCGTGGCCTTCACCAAGTATCTCTTTTGGGTCTTTCTCTTTATCTTCGTATAATTTTAGCATGAAGATTTTTTCTTTTGTGTTATTCCATTTTTTGTCGCCAGCTCCCACATTTATTGCTGGTTCGTGACTTTTGGATAAGTTACATGCCATGTCTTTCAGTATTTTTAATTCTTGATGTTTCCACCTTTCTTTTAAAGATTCTTCTAATAAAAGTCTAAGTTTCTCCAACATTTCCTCTCTTCCTGGTGCATACACAACAAATTCCTCCATTTTACAATAAAAGTGAATTGTAGACCAAATTCCATTAGTCTCAAAGTTTTTTTTATTTTATCGACCATTTTATAGATTAAATAGCTTTAGGTGTTCGTTTACTGATTTTTCTACAGAGAAAAATTTGGCTCTCTCAACCAACACTTCTGGCGGCAAAGGGTTGTTAAGCCTGTCTATGATTCCCTTTGCTAAAGCTTTGTAGTCACCAACTGGGGTTAGAGTCCCATATTTACCATTATCTAATATCTCACTAGTACCTCCTGGGGCATTAGTACTTACGACATTAGTGCCACAGCCCATAGCTTCAACCAACACGGTTGGTAACCCTTCAAAATTAGAAGACAATACAAAAAGGTCAGCTCTCTTCATGTATCCGTAAGGGTTAGACTGGAAACCTTCAAAAGAGACTTTATCTTTTATATCTAAATCATTTACTAATTTTTTATATTTTTCTTCTTCAGGTCCTGTACCTAATAATATTAGCCTAAGATCAGTATGCTTTAATGCTTCTCTAAAAGAAGCAATTAACAAACTATAGTTTTTAACACCTTCAAATCTACCTGCATGCAATACAACTGGAAGCAAGTTGCTTGGGGTACCAAAAAAATTATGAGCAACAGGCTCTAAAGATTTGTCTATAATTTCTTGTTCAAATATTGGATTATATATGGTGCAACTATTGTTTTTTAACTTTGGATTAATGCTAATAGTGTCTGTTCTAACTCCATCTGAAACACAAATAAAAATGTCTGCTTTACGAAGAAAATGTTTGAAAATAAAAGCATGAGTTCCATGCTCACCTAATGTGTCCGAAAGGGCATTCTCTAATCTAATAACACAATTAAAATGTTTATAAAATAATTTAGCTAGTATAAGTATTTGTGCACCTATTCCAGCCCCAATGACTACATCAGGTTTATTTTTTCTTATATAGGACATTAATTTTATAGCTTTGAAATAAAGGTTTGGAAGTTCTTTTAATAAAGGATAAATTCTATATTTGACAGCACATACAAACCTTTGTAAGGGCTTAATTTTTTTTAATATGTTCTTAATATTAGCAACCCATCTCCGGTCTGAGGATTTCTTAGTATTAGTATGATCTCGGATTTTATTATCTGACTCTAATACAACAACATTTACTCCAGCAGAGATTTCATATTTTATCTCTTTTGAAAGAAGTAAAAAATCTACCCTGTATCCTTTTGCAACAAAACCTTTAGCAAGGTTTGCAAATACTCTTTCCCCTCCTCCCCATGGTAAAGTGGAATTAAAAAGTGCTATTAATGGCTTGTTATTCTTTTTATTTTTCATTTTACTTCAAAAGTTTACTAAACTCTGTTTCAAAATTTCCTTGAGCTTGTAAAAAATCATACACCCTTTGTTGATATTTTTCATGATCTATACTTTTTTTAGAATGTTCTGCAACTTTCAAACAAGCTCCTTTTAAATTATCTGGCAAAATATCCTCTGGATGTACCAATTCATTTATAGGAGGAATATCAAATATCAAAGCAGAACAACCACAAGCCATCGCTTCAAGTACAGGAATACCCAAGCCCTCAATCTGAGATGGAAATAACAAAGTTTTACTTCTTGAGTAAAGTTCAATTTGTTTTTCGTAGGTAACATACGGCCACCATTCAATATTATCTGTCTTAATATCATTAAAAAAAGTAAGAGTATCAAATGCGTTGCAATATAATTGCGAAGTGCCAAAAATTATTATCTGTTCAAAGGAACTATTATTAAGTAATTTAGGTATTATAGTACGGCCTTTTCTGATGGAAAATGGAGCAGCTAATATACATGCTTTTCTAATATCTTTTGTTAAGTTTATATTTTCATAACCAGGTGGCATAACAATAGGCATAGTTTTCAATCCACGATTCTTGCCAAACCCTAATATTTCTAAATGTCTTTGTGATTCTTTAGTTGTACATATAATACCATTTTTATTATTCGAAAATTTTAAACCTAAATTACGTTCTTCGCACCATATTAAGTGACCATAACTTGGACGTTGGAAATAATATAATCGTTCAAAATTGTCATGACTAATGCAATATATTTTACATTTGAAATTAGAAAGATTTGCTCTACAAAATAGCGATGGATCCGAAAGGAAAGCACCACAAAAATCAATATTTTTGTTGATAACCGGTGGGTAATACACACTTTCCTTAGTGTCAAAAGATATTCCAAATTTGGTAATATTGTCAATAATTTCTTTTTTTGTTTTGCCCATACATATAGTATTGACAAAACCTTTGTCTAACAAATATTTATTACTAGACAGATCACAAATAGAATTGTTTTTATCGATATTAATAAAAAAATTTGTGTACTTTCCTGACTTATGTAAATGATATACGTATGACAAAATTAAACTTCTAATGCCAGTAGCACAATCGATTAATTCATTGGTCATAACGAAAGCAATGTTTTTATTAATTTTTTTCATAAGCGGTAAAAGTGATGCAATTTGTAGTCTATTTCAATTTTTTATAAATGGCAAAATAAACCTTTAATAGTACATACTTAATTCTACTCCTTATTCTAAGTTTTTTTCTCATATCTTGTGGTAAAATATAGTATAAAAAACGCATGAACGACAGAAGGTTAAAATTATGTATATAATGAGACAATCGTTTGTAGCTTGAACAACTTTTATTAACTAGTAATAAAAACTCATCTTTCTTAATAGGTACGTCTTTATTTTTTATAATCAAAAAATGCGTACATGTTGTATTGTTTGTAAGTTCAAACTGGTTTTTGATTGTTACATTTAAATAAGAAAGTGAATCAAAAAAGGTTTTAAGTTTTTTAAGCGTAATAACTTTTGAATCTTTAGTCCTTAAAACTAAATTTCCCCCACCATCTTCCATATTAAGCATTTGTATACTTTTAAATAAGATTTTTGGCCAATTATAGTAAGAAAATAAGTCTCGTTCATATATCCATACTACATCATAGTTACAATAATACATTTTGTTTAAAGTAGTTCGTGGGTGAATAGACTTTGCATTGATAGGATCGTGTTCACCGATCCAAGCAGACGTTTTTAAAAAATAAAGATTCTAGACCGTTAAATGAAAAATTCACTTTTAACTCTAATGATCCTTTATTAGTCATAGATAAAATTATCCATATTAAGTAACAACATTCTTTTTGTGTATCTTTTCAGTATAATTATTGTAGCTTGTGCTAAAAAACCATGTTTTAAATAACATATAATTAGTTCATATTCTGCTAGGTTGTGATATTTCTTGGTAACTCCACCTTCAAAAAAATAACAAGCAGGATAGCTAGGCATACAATATCCTGATTTTTTTTTGATCACTCTAATAAAATGGTCAAAGTCACTACGTATTTTATATTTTAGACTGTACAAAGGTATTTTTGCGTTTATTTGGTTATAAATAATACTCTGATGTTGAAAAACCTTAAGAGGTGATATGGTATTAAAGTTAAATTTTAGTATTCTAGGTTTTTTTGAACATCGTATATGTCGATGTTCGTCACCATCAACTACTATCCTATCTCCTACTACAACACTACAAGTAACCTGCTGCTGTAGGTAGTGACAGGCTTTAACAAAAAATTGTGCGTTACAAACTAAATCACCGCTGTTCATAAAGTTTATATACTTTCCTGTAGAGTTTAGAATACCTTTGTTCATACCATCGTATATTCCTTTATCCGGCTCTGATATATGTTTTAATTTGAAGTAAGGTTCAAAATACCTGGATTTGGTTTCTAAATAATCCAATGTCTTTTTACATTGTCCTCCATTTATTACCAATACTTCCCCAGGGTAAACTGGCTTTATTGATTCTAAAGTACTTACCAGCTGTTCATAGTTGTTGTAAGTGAGAGTAACTATGGATAGATCTTTTACTGAATTTCTATACATCAAATAACCTTAAATGTTCATTTATCGACTTATACTTTCTTTTGGTAAAACCTTTGGTTAGATCGATGGAAACTTTCTCGATCTCCCTTTCTTTAGGATAAGGGTCAAATAATGCTATTAGTGATTTTTTATCTTCTCCCTGATTTTTCATATTAATTTAAAAGTTTGCTAAATTCTGTTTCAAAATTTCCTTGGGCTTGTAAAAAATTATACACCCTTTGTTGATATTTTTCATGATCTATACTCTTTTTAGAATGTTCAGCAACCTTAAGACAAGCTCCTTCTAAATTATCTGGCAAAATATCCTCTGGATTTACCAATTCATTTATAGGAGGAATATCAAATATCAAAGTAGAACAACCACAAGCCATTGCTTCAAGTACAGGAATACCCAAGCCCTCAATCTGAGATGGAAATAATAATGTTTTACTTCTTAAATAAAGCTCAACTTGTTTTTCGTAGGTAATATATGGCCACCACTCAACGTTGTTTATTTTGATTTCATCAAAAAATTTGAATACTAAAGGTAATCCTGACAGTGGTGGAATGCCAAAAATTATTATTTGTTCATAGGAACTATTATTAAGCAATTTAGGTATTACAGTACAGCCTTTTCTAATGGAAAATGGAGCAGCTAATATACATGCTTTTCTAACATCTTTTGTTAAGTTTATATTTTCATAACCAGGTGGCATAACAATAGGCATAGTTTTCAATCTACAATTCTTTCCAAAATCTAATATTTCTAAATGCCTACGTGATTCTTTGCTAGTACATATTATACCGTCTTTAGAATTTCCAAAATTTAACCCTAGTTTACGTAATTCAGGCTGTATTCTCAATTTTCTTCCATTGAGTGGATTTTGAAAATAGTCGAATGTATCAATATTGTCATGACTGATACAGTATGTTTTACAGTTAAAATTACAAAAATTTAGGTTGTATACTGATGGATCTGATAAAAATACAGCATCAAATTTAATTACTTTTTTAATACTTGATGGAATATACATATTTTTATGATTTTTTATTAAGGCACAGTGTAATTTACCTTTTTTAATGTTTTTAATAATTTCTGTTTTTGTTTTACCCATACATATGTTATGAGTAAAACCTCTATTTAATAAATACTTATCATCAAGTAGATCATGAACAGTATTATTTTTATCAATATTAATTAAGAAATTTTTGTATTTTTTTGACTTATTTAGATGATAGACATATGATAAAACTAAAGTTCTAATGCCTGGATACATATTCTCAACAAGTGAATCACTAATAACCCCAATTTTATAAATATCAATATTTTTCATAAATTTATTTATACCCCGCATAACATATATAATTTAGTCTATTTCTTGATTTTTCTATTTATTATATTGTCAACAATAAAACAACACATGTAAAATGTTAATTTTATTAGATAAATATCCCTTCTTATACCTACGTTCTTTCTAATATATTTTAATGTGATCTCCAATAAAGAAGATTTTTCTTTTACAAACTGTAATAATTTGTAAAATAATTTTTTATGACTTGTATAATATGAATCAACCAACAAGAAAAATTCATCTTTTTTGACTGATATATTTTTATGTTTTTTTATAATAAAAAAATTGGTGCATATTGTGCCATTTATAAGTACAAATTGATTTTTAATTTCTACATCTAAAAAAGATAATTTATTAAAAATGATTTTAAGTTTTTCAAGAGTTATAAGTTTTGAATTTTTTATTCTTAAAACTAGATTCCCTTTCATATTTAAAATTGACAAACTTTTAAATAAGATTTGTGGCCAATTATAGTAGGAAAACAACTCTTGTTCATATATCCATACTACATCGTAATTGCAACAGTATTGACCATCTAATAACATAGGGTTAATAATATCTGAGTTAATAAGTTGTCTTTTTCCAACCCAAGCGGACTTTTTTTTAAACAATGGTTCTAACCCATTAAATGAAAACCTCAATGTTATGTTACTTGTAAATTCTTTTTTTTTAAGAACATGTTTGGATAAATAATTTGTAAAGTGTAACATAATCAATACTCATATAAATTCAGTTGAGTATATTATATACTTTATATGTATGTACAGTATATTCATTATACTAACGTATAAATCAAAATTTATTTGTTTCTCAGCTCTATTAATAATACATTACTTTTATTTTTATTGTATGTTTCTAATTATCTTATTCTTTCTATTCCATAAACACATCAAAACAAATAAAAACGACTTTAAAACAGTAGTTGGAGAAAATAGCCAAATAATCTTTATGCTAAACAAAGATGGATTAAAATAAATTATGCTAACTAATCTAATTTTAAGATGTTGTTGCTTGTTAATAATAGTTTTATTGTTTAGAATAAATTTAACAAAATATAATTTTTGACATGCTCCTCCCTTCCACGGAACTTGAATAAGGTGGATAATATCACTATGCTGTACTACATTTAGTTTTGTTAACCCTAACTTTACTAAGCATCGACAGACAATGTTATCTGTAACAGGTTGTCCTATTCTATCTTTGGTTATATTATCTTCATGAATTCTAACTCTTACTAACTTTTCTTTCAACACATAGATTTTTATATGTTCCTTAATTCTACATAATAAATCGTAATCTTCTCCAACTAAGTAATTAGGATTATAAAATATAGAATCAGGAAATATACTTTTTAATAATTTTAATTTTAACAAAATTGAACAATTACTAATAATAGAATTAAAATCTAAATATTTGCTAACATCTCCATAGTAATTAAATAAAGGATTATATTTATAATTACCATATTGATTTATATAAATAAACCTACATGCTACTAAATTATATTTTGTATAATTTAGCAAGAAGGATAATTGAAGTTCTAACTTATCTTCTGTCCATAAATCATCAGAATCTTGTATAGCTAAGTATTCACCTATAGCATTTAATATAAGCTTGTTTCTAGTAGCAGCAATGCCTAGATTGGTTTCATTTTTAAAAAGTTTTATTTTTTTATCTTGTTTAGCATAATCTGCTAGAATGTTCCAAGTGTTATCAGTAGAACCGTCATCACAAATTAAAAATTCGAAGTCTGTATATGTTTGATTAAGCACGCTCTCAATGCTTTCAGCTACGTATTTTTCTCTATTATAGACTGGCATTGCAACTGACACCCTAGGCATGGTCATCCTCTGTTTTTTATTTAAATAAGCCTTTAATTATGAGGTATATTATTCCAATAACTTGTACAGGTATAATTATCACTAAATACTTCAAAACGTTATCAGGCAAGTGTATAAAATAGTTATTAAACAAAAGGACAAACCAAAACAATCCTGACCAAATACAAACAAACCAAAATGCTTTCTTCCCATATTTTTCTTTCAACTCTCTATCTTGTTGACTACCTTTGATTTGTTCTTCTTTCACTTTTGCGTAAAGTTTGCTGTATAATTGTTGTGATGCCTCTTTGTCTTTATCATCTGCTGTATCTCTTATTACTTTTATTAATTTATCAGTCTGCTCTTTTACTACGTGTTCTAAAGCATCAGAAATGTAATCTTGATTGTTTTTATCGTCCATGTTTACTTACGATCTTCAGGTAAAAACAAATCAGTAAAGTGTTTTTTTATAGAGTCGTTAGAGATAGTAGTTTTAAGGCCGTTCTTGCGACATGCAACATCCCAAGGTGTGCCATCTTTATGAGTTAATTTAGATAATTGCCAGCCATCTAGACCAGAATAGTTTTCATATACAAAATCTAAAATTTTTTCTTCATTTTCATTGAAGTCACCACGGTCTCTACATTCGAATCTTCTAGTAACAGCAGGCCAAGAATCAATATATTTAAGCCCATAATACAAGTCAGGAAATATTGGACCGTATTGCCAGGCTTCTGGCTCTTGATTAGACAATGGTTCTTTAATTACAGCCAGACAATAACCATGAGCAATATAGGTCAACTTTAGGAGCTGCATGACTGTGAATACTTTGCTGTTATCGTTGCCCTTTTTAATAAAGTAATTTGCTATCGCTCTTGGATCGTGCATAGTCACCTTATGTTAAAAAATAATATTTTGATATTCTACACCCTCGAGAAAGTGGTACCAAAAATCAAGACTAAAGACAAGGAATATTTAGCAAGCAAATTCCTTTAACTCATTGATTTAGTTACTATTTTTATGACCCTATGCTCATTTGCACAATTGATCATAATTGGTTAAATGAAAGTTTATGCAGTTCCTATCTGTTTCAATAAGCAACACAAATTTATTAATTTTATAATTAGTTTGTTCTAATTCTTGTGCTCAAACATATGGTTCGTTAATTAGTAAAAATTTGACCATTATATTTCTCTATATTGTGGTATGACTAACACCAAAGAAAATAAGTGGTACTTACAGAAGGTTAGATATGAAAATTACTAAATTCAACAAAATCAACTCAATGAAAAACTTACTTATAATAAGAATGCAAATCAAACAGATCAACTAGACATACGTAGGTAATTAGTATCACAAAGTATGTACTAAAACTTTCATATTTTTTCTCTTAGCTCTTGACATCAGCAAGTAGAATACATACGGTCAAAGCGATAAGAATTGATTTGTATTGATAGCTGCCTAAGTATAAAGTTTTGCAGTGCTATAATAAAAATTCAACTTATTGGTGATGATATTTTGTCAAACCTAAGTTTGGCAACATTTAAAAACTGGGCCAGAGGAGGTTTAGATATGTTTTATGATAAAACAGATAGTAACGACAAACTAATAATCAAGAAAATACGAAATATTTGTCAACAACATCTTGATACTAAAACTGATAAAGTAATGTTAAGTGATGAATGGAAAGATCTATTGAATGAATACAACGGATGGTTTGTAATATTCTGCTTCTCTCGTCGTAATAGGAACAAGTGCATATTTTTCCCTGCATTAGTTACAAGAAATGATGCAATATCTTTAGCTAACACAAAAACAAATTTTCAAGAAATGAAACTCTGTACCGATGTACTAGAAAATAATAAGGTATTCAATAATGAAGATATAACACACGTTCCAATATTGTCTTTTAAAAAATGTAAGAGTTACTTAAAAAACAGACGGCCGTATATAGAGCTTAATCCAACAGTAGTTCACGACCTTGATTTACATAACACTTGTACATTTGATGAACTAGAAGAAGAAGTATCAAATTTAAAAATAATCTATGACAAAGAAACTACTTTAGTGTTAATACGTTCAGATATTTTAAACTCACTATTAGAACAAAAGAGATATTCTTTACTAAGATACTTTTCAGTGGAACGCAAAGCAAACGATTGGTTTGAGACTTATGGCTCAAATACAAAACAAGACAACAGTTTTAATATTTATAAAGATACAAAAAATATTAAAGTAAACAGATTTATATCTAGAGTAAAAGAAAAAATTATAGCTACTAGATTTTATGGATTAGAAGCAAAACATTATGTAACCACATAACAAACAAAATAATATGAAAGCTCGTTGATAGTAAGAACACCAAATAAACATATCAAGTAGACACATATAGGCAATTAGTCTAATAAGATATGTACTCAAGCCCTCATATTAGCTTTATCTCTTGACATCAGCCAATAGAATATGTAGCAGTCAAAGCGATAAGAATTGATTTGTATTGATAACTGTTTTGAGTATCAAATTTTCAATTTAGATTCAAGATAATAATGGCATCTAATGGAACTTAATAGTTTCTTAGAACACAGCGATTATTGTAATGTGACAAAAAATGAAAGAAAACTATGTTAAAAGAAAGGTAGATAACAATAATGAAAGATAGAAGAGAAGAAATAATAGCTTTGTCTGATGAGATCATAGAAGATATTGAGCAATCAAAACTGCCTCTACATAAAATATGTTTAAAAGCACAAAGGTTAGCAAAATTATCTGGAGATACAATATACTATAAGGCATTTCGTTATGAAAAAACTGGTTACCCTAAAAATATTAGATCAACAGGTGAGGTTTTTGAAATTGCTCGTTTAGCACGTAGATTTATATCAAAAACAAATTCTATTGACGGTCAATCAATAGAATATACCTATTTAAGAGAAAGAGAATATACCCGCTATATGGAATCATTAAATAGAACAAATCGTCTAAGATGTATTTCACTTCTTGCACTATTGAGAGAAAGATTAGAACAAAGAAAAGACTTTATATTTGACTATGCAGTAAATAAAAATATTGAAATGAAATTTGGAAATAACCTTGAATCAATATCAAATAGCCTTATCAAAAGATCAGCAGGAAAAATATCTCAATACATTCCTGATGGAACTAAAAAAATAGCTTCCTGTATAAAAAACATAAAATCTAACGACCCTGAAGACTGGGCAAATACAACAACCACAATACGTAGAATTTTAGAAAAATTAGCTAAAAAAATTGAACCAGATAATAAAGAGAAGTACCACAAGATATTGAAGAAATATATTAATGAAGAATATAAAGATGCGTGCGAAATACATATGAAATTTATAGTTGAGGATGCAAATAAAGGAACTCATACAGAGGCTACACGAGAGGAAGCTGAAAAATTACTACTTCATGTTTGTTTATTTTTAGATGAAATAGACTGGGATAAAGTTGATAATAAGATAAATGCATTACCTGCAAAAGACACTATACCTAACTATAAAGTACGTACTAAAGATTCTGGCAACAATAATCCTCATCCTCCGAGAGATAATGTATTGTAAACAGAATATTTATATATCATTTAACTAGACAATAAAGGTATATCAAAAAGTAGACTTGATAAAGCAGTTAATTAAAAGATAGATAAAGGTAATTATGTGGATAAAAAAGAAAAATCTTCCAGAACGGCTATCATCAAAAGAAAAACTAGAAGAATGGGAAAGAGACGCAACTTTTGTCATAGATAGAATAAATCCTATGTCTAGTACCGCCTATCGTGATAGAGCAGTTGCTAAATACCATTTAGGACGCTTAGAAGATGCAATAAAAGACTTGGATGAAGCAGTTAGCCTTGCTGACGATGCAGAAGCATATTTTTGCAGAGCCAAAGTAAAACAAGAGTTAGGATATGATAAAGAAGAAGTTTTTAGAGATCTTAGTTCTGCTGAATATCATAACCCTTCTTTAAAAGAAGATATAGAAGAACTTAAACACAACTGGTTAGGAAGAACTTTTAGAAAATTCCTTCAACGATACACTACATGATTTTATCACATCAAATTGTCATGAATCTAACATCATTATAAGTTTAAAATTATACCATGACATTTTTTACTCTTGATACCACTGCCACAAGGGCATGATTTATTTTTTTTACTACCTTTAGCGTATCTTTTTTTATACTCAGATATAACTGCATTGTATTCTTTAGGAAAGCATCTTTTATATTCTGAAGAACATTTAACAAACTTTTCAAGCCCATCAGGAGCAAAAATATCATCTATCAACCCTTCATGACCATGGTGGCATTCTCCAAATGGCCATTTTTTGTACCTGGAAAAGTAACTGATACTAAAGAAAAAAGGAATAACTAGATCAGATATAAACAATTCAGTTGGCTTATCACTCATCTTGTACTTAGCTAAATAATTGAAAGCTTCAATTCTTGAGCAAAGACAAACTCCTTTATTCATATCTCCATCATTTACATGTAAATCTCTTAGAGGTATTTTTGTGTATTTAGATAGTTTTGATATTCTGTTTCCGGTTTCTATAACTAGTGGCAAAGGATTGAGTTTTTTATTTGCATAATGAATTTCTATATCATAACTATCTTCTAGTAAAATTTCTCCGCACGTAGCTTCAAAATATAGCTTGCCGCATAGTAATTTTTTATCAGAATTATAAATTAGACTTTTTTGATGTTTATCAATAAACGCTAGATCTGATTTAGTTACCCAATCAAACGACAGAGCTAATAACTCCACGGTTTTGAAGGGTTGATAGGTTTATCATTATCACCAGCTCCTTTGTGTATTGTAAAAGAAGGTGGAATATTAGATAGTGCCTCATTTATAGCAGTCTTAATAGATATAAATTTAAAATGTCTAGCCCAATGAGCACCTATTCCTTTTATTTCTTCAGGTGATTCAAAATTGTCATTCTTTCTTACTGCTACAATAGATTTATTAAGCTCTTTAGCTTTTTTTATCTCCCAGTTGATCCAGGTATTATTTTTAGTATTTTTATCAATGATACACAAGAAAACATCAGAGTCTCCTATAGCTTCTGAAATGGCTTTTTTAATAACAGAATGATCCCTACTGTTTATTGATATATCTACAGATCGATCAATAAACCTAAAACCCTCGAAGTCTTTGTTCTTATTCCATGCCAATAACATATTTTTATAATGTTTTGAGTTATCATAATCGTAACTTACAAATATTTTTATTTTTTTCATACAGTATTACCTCCTGTATTAATAGATTGTTTTTGTTTCCATAAGCTATTTTCTGACGAAATAATACTTTCAACATTATTTACTAGAACAGAAAATTTATTATCTTTGTCATAAGGAAAAACATTGGTTAAATATAAATGTTTTTCTTGTTTTAGAGTTTCAGAAGTTGTTCTATAGGAAATCCAATTTTCATGGAATTTGAATAACGTCAACATACTCGCAAAAATAACTACAGCCGCAGCAATAACAGATGTTACCCATGCTAAATTACCACTTGTACAAGACACAACTGTAATTGTAGCTGCAAAAGATATTTCAAGTGCTCTTAAGCCTAGAAAACACTTTTTGTATTTTGAACTTTTAGTAGCATACCAATCAATCTGATCATCCACTCTATCTTTCATATATTCTTGTTCTTCCATTTTCATTTTATAACATCCTATCTTTTAAGGTTGTGGTGAACGCCATGGTTGTTCATCATTTGTATTATGCCCTCTAGTTTCTGGAGAATTTCTACTTCTCATAGGTTCACTTAAATCACACTCCCCTTCAAATCTATCTTCATACGTGGCGTTTATAAGCCATCGAAGTTTTTCTGGGTTGTTAATAATTGTTTTCCAATCAGTAATAGATATTCTAGGTGGTTTTTGCGTACACAAATTATCAATAATTCTAGCTGGTAAATATGGAAAATCATTCTCATACTTATATCCAAAAGATAACTTTTTCCAGTTAGAAATGTGCGGATAAATTATTTTTCTCTCTGCTTCGTGACTTGTAGTAACAATATATGGATAAATACTAGGCAACTGTATTACCAAAATCCCTGAACGCTTGTTGATTTTTCCATCAAAAATGCTTGAGTATATTTCCCAATCTACATGTTTTCTTTCCTTTGTTTGAGTTCCAACTAAAACAATAGTAACAGTGGAATCCTTCAAATAATCATCTCTGATTTTTTGCCTGACTATTTGATCACCTAGACTCTTATCGATATCTCCAGTATCAACAGACATATCGATGAAAATTTGGTGATCATTATTCAATCTAAGTAGCTGTTCCTTGAACATGTGATCATTGCCATGGTGATAACTTATAAAGGCTTTATGTTTAGTCATTTTATCCATATAATTAACTCTCCTTGTTTACCTAAATTAACTCCATACAACCAGTGCTTCAGTTCAACGAGCCAATTATATTGCAGTTAATATCAAATCTGCCTACCAATCTGTGAATTTTTTCTTATAAGTCAAGAGGCGAGCTTGAAAAAATCTAGGGAATCTTCAATTTCCTATTTAGATTACTAGACTTTGCCTGTCCCAGTGCTCGAACAGTATGAAGTATAATATTTCGTGAAAAAGAGAATAATTATGATAAATATGCTTGCAAGACACATAATATTGTATAAAATACAATTACTTCAGTTTTATCTTGACCTCGATGATCTTCATTAGTCTACACAAGGTGCGGGAGTGTTAGGAGGTATCTAATGTCCAAAGGGCGGAAGCCGGAACCAGAACAAGTTACTGCCATTGATGTGGGGGAATACCTCATCACTCGTGCCATCGAAGCTGGTGATGGACGTAAGCCCACCATGATGCAAATTTTAAAGCTTGCCTATATTGCCCAAGGATTCCATCTCTCGCTGTATGGCAAACCCCTTTTCGAGGAACCAGTCCATGCTATGAAGTACGGTCCAGTGGTCAAAAAATTGTACGACCACCTCATTACTAGAAAAGAAGGAGGTTCTAGGTACACAATTGATGAGCCTGAAAAAGATAGGGATCTATCCCACTTGGACAAAACACAACGAGATATACTAAATGTCGTATTTGCCAAGTATGGAAATCTCAGTGGGTGGGATTTATCTGAGCTAACACACAAACAGGGATCACCTTGGGCTACTACTTACTACGGAAAAACGCCTGATTATGAAAACCCTTGTGGCGAAGATAAAATTATTGATAGAGATCTAATTAAAAAATATTATAAAACAATTATAGATCAAGAATCGTTTGTAATTCTGTTATCTAAACAATAATGAAGTCTCCTAAATAGCATGAAGAATCAAAATAAAGACCTATTGGTTAATAAATACCTTTCTGAACTTAATGAGAAACTAAGAAATGGAGAAAGTGAAAATTTTTTCTATGTTTTTAGAGGTCAATCCGAATCTTCATGGAAACTTGACTGTGCTGCAGCCAGAGATAAAAAATATTCCAGGAATTTGTTTAAAGATGTTCAAGAAAAACTCATTAGTGATCTTAGAATAAAAGGTCTTGGATATTCTCAAGAAAAACAAAAGGAATTCTCAGATTTGGAGGCATTAGCAGACTTAAGACATTATGGCACCCCATCTTGCCTGATAGATTTTACCTCAAATTTCCTCATTGCCTTATGGTTTGCATGTGAGGATAAAAAATACAGTAACAAAGATGGAAGAATATTTATATTGAATTGTTATGATACTGATATGTTCTCTGTGGTATCATCGCAAACCAAAGATGAGCCTATAAAATACTTCTTTCAAGAAAAGTTTCATAAACTATGGTATTGGGTTCCAGAAAAACTTAATCAAAGATTAACAGAGCAAGATGCAGTATTTATTTTTGGAGATTTGGAGATCAAAGAAGATAAATACTTATCAATAACAATACAAAAAGAAGACAAAGAAGACATTTTGACAGAATTGGAAAAATTCTTTGACTATACTAGAGCTACTCTGTTCTCTGATAAATATGCTCTAGGAGAATATTATCAACATTTGGATAAACAAAAGGACATGTTAGATAGTTCTGTTTACTACATTCAGACAGGTGAATATGGCACAGCAAAAGCTTGGTTACAACAGCTGATAAACAACTTGAATCAAGAAAAGCCAGAAAAAAGAGATTTATTATTGGAAGCACATTTTCAATTAGCCTACGCCGATATGGAATCAACAACGCAAAATATTAAAGAACTAGAAAGTGATGTGCAAAAACAAAAAGGGAAAGATAAAGACGAAGCATTTTCAAAGATTGTTGAATCTAATATTAGTGCGTTGGAACTTGACAAACAAACAGTTATGAAAAACCCTCTAGATTACATACAACATTTTGCACATTGCGAATCTCAAAACTATAAAAATGATAAAATCCAAAACTTGAAAGCAAGAATGAAAAATTGGCTCTTAGCATATCGAGAATCAAAAACACCTCTGCTAAAAAATAAAAATAGTTAATTAAAGATATAATGATGCTGCTTTAGAAATTTAATATGGTTATGCATTACTGCTTGGTTGCAGCTCTTGTGGCTTCACTTGTGTTTCTTGATTTGCGGTCTTTTTTTTGATTTGCGGTCTTTTTTTTGATTTGCAGTCTTTTTGTTGTATTTTTCAAGGCTAGCTTGAAGCCCCTTGCTATTTTGCTCTCTATCTTTTTGATTTTTCTCTCTATTGTGCCTAGCTACATACCAATCTTTAAATAAATATTCTATTATTTTAATAACTCGCTCCGCATCGCCTTGAGATACTTCTACTATAGTATCTCCTCCAGCTTTCATAATATGTGCTCCAATTTTGCCCATTTTTCGAATAGTATCTATTTCTTCTATAGATTCTTCTGTTACCTCTGGAATTTTATTCTCTCTTACTTTTGCTTTTAACTTGTCTATTGCTTTAGCAAGGTTATTCTCCTCTATATTGCAAAAATCTTTAAGCATGCCTTCTATGCATCTTCTAGAACGTACAACCGATGCTCCTGGATCGTCATGTACAATCTTACAAGCCTTTTCATATTCAATTCTAATATACTTAGGAATACAATTTGGTTGAGGTTTGGCTATAGAAATAGGATTAAGTGGTAATCGCCAGGATTTAACTGGAATGGCTGGATATACACCAACCATACCGCTTGAATCGTTTTCTAATAACTCAACATGCATAATGAACTGATTACATTTTGAATTTATACATGTAATAGCAAGAACTCTATAGGCACGTCCTTTATAATGTCCAGTGACATGAAGAATTTCTTTCATATGAATTGTAAAGTTGCTATTTGTTTGAAGAACTTGATCTGTGCCACAATAAAGACACTTCCATCTACTACCGTGTCGTAAATTTTCTGTCATAAAGTTTTTCCTTTAGTACTAATTAAACCGCTATCGATAACAAACTTGCAACAGTTTAGTCAAGGTACAATTCATAGAGGTAGGTAGAGAAATACAGAGTTTAATACTATCGGCTCTTGTGGCTTTTGTAGGTTTTGTGATTCACAACATAATGTGATTCACAACATAATGTGATTCACAACATAAGATTTATGCTTTTACGATATTTATGCCTGTTAGAAAGAAAGGATTTAATTGTTGGGTAAATGATTAATATAGCTGTTTTTTCAATGTATTGTTTTTATTAAATGGTGATAATTATGTATTATTGCTAGTTGTTTTTTGGACTTACATGATATAAGCTCATGTAGCATGATTAAGTACTTCAAATGGAAAAATTTGTTCTCTTATCCAGGTGAAGGTGAGATTGATTTTACTGTCGATACTGAAGATACCTCTGATGAGAACAGTTATGTCACATATCCAGACTGCAAAATATCTAAACTAGCTGTTATTGTTGGTCACAATTGCTCCGGAAAAACAAATGTTATAAAAATATTGGAATTTATTCGCTGGTTTACAGCTCACTCATTCTATAACGGCTTAAAGAATATACCATTACATATACATCCAAGATGTATAAATTTTATGAAAATTGATGGCAAAAGTTCTTTCGAAACGTGTTTTAGAATAGACAATGATATATATACATATGCTGTTGAATTAGAAACTAAGACAATTTCCACTGAAACTGAGTTTAACGAGACTAAAATACTTACTGTGTTATCTGAAGAACTCACTAAAGAAGGGCAGAAAAAACCAATATTTAGTCGAGATAGACAAAACATAGTATTTGATCGAGAAGACAAAGCTTTAGATGAATTGGTACTCAAAGTAGTTAGAACAGATGCATCTGTGATTGCTGCATTATCAATTAGTAATGACGAAGAGGAAATACAAAAAATCCAAAACTTTTGGGATAATGTAATGCCCATGTATACAACACTGTACAACAATATAGATCTCACAAATTATTTTCAAAGAGCAGAAGCTCTTAACAAACTAGAAAATGAAGATATACTGCACAAACTTAAGGATGAATTATCAGAGTTAGATATAGGTAAACACGAGCTTAAATTTAAAGAAAGTTATGATGATAAAGATCCAAAAAAAGTGTTTGTTCCTTATGTAAAAAGACTTTGTAAAAGCTCATCAACATCTGATTTCTTACTTACTCCTGGACATGAATCTAATGGAGTAATAAATTTATTCTTTAAACTAACTGATATTCTTTTTCATATCACTAACAAAAGGTCAGTACTAGCCATTGATGAAATGGAAACAAGTCTTCATTCTGAAGCACTTTTGCGTATAATAAAATTATTTTGTGACAAAGAAAATAAGCATTCACAACTATTGTGCACGACACATATATCTCCCATATTATCTCACCTAGATCCATACCAAGTTCATATGGTAGGTAAAAACGATGATAATGAAAGTGAAATATACAGATTAGACCAAGTAGAAGGCGTTACATCAGATGATGATATATATGAAAACTATATGTCTGGCCTATATGGAGCATTTCCAAATATATTTAACTAATAAAGACACAACATACAAATGCCAAAACGTAAAAAACCTCCTATAATACCTGCTAAGACGCTTTCTTTAGTTGTAGGATGTGAAGGCCAACAAGATAAAGTATTTCTAGAATACTTATGGGATAACTTTAAACGAGAAGGTAGAGAAAAGCCTAATTTTATTGGATGTGGTGGTGGAGGTGATTTAAAAAAGATGAAAGAGAAGTTTCTAAAAAAAATGAAAAAATACACTAAGAATAAAAAAACTAACGCAACGTTAGCTAGAGCATCAATTTATTTATTTTTAGATGAAGATAAGGAGGAACCTCTCGGCAAAACTTCTCAATTGAAGATAGGAAATTATGGATATGAAATAATTTTTATCAAACCTAAGTGCCTAGAAGGATTTATTTTTGAAAAGATCCTGAATAAAAAATTAAAAAATAAATTGTCTGATAAAAATTCTCAATATTATAAAAAAGAAGCCAAGACATACATAAAGGAAAAAATAGGCAAAAAAGATAGTCCAGATTACAGAAAGACGTTCTTGCAAATAGTAGGAAACGCATTCCGCTGTTGGATGAAATAATCAAAATTTTTGAACAACATTAACTTCATCGTATCCATCTTTTATCGCTACTTAAGTGATGTAAAACTACCTTATTAATATAACTATTATATCTTCCAGATTTACTTAATTTAAGTAACCTTTCGTCAGATAGATTATTTAAATATTTAGAGCAAGTTTGCCTAGACATATGCAATTCTTTCGACATGTTTGCCGGAGTAGTATGAGGGTATTTGAATATATGATCTACAATATTTTCTATTCTAGACTTTGCAAGTCCCATTTTTGAATAATTATTATACAAATGTCCTTTAATATTCCTTTTTGCATGTTCAAGTTGTTTAATTAATATCTTAGTTTTTTTTGCCTGTGCAGTATAACCCTCTAACATAAACTCAATGAACTCCCACCAATTTCCATATTTAGTAACATTTAACAAAAGTTCTTTATATTTATTATTGTGTTGATATAAATAGTCACTAATAAACAAAACGGGATAGCTTAATAATTTATACACCCCTAGCTGCAAAACCATCAATATTCTACCAGTCCTACCGTTGCCATCTTCAAATGGATGAATAGCTTCGAATTGATAGTGACATATGATTGTTTTTAATAATGGAAAAAATGTTTGATCATCATTGTGAACAAATTTTTCCCAGTTGCTAATTAGCCCATTGATTTTATCTGCAGATGGCGGAGTATAGAGTGCTATTTGCTCTTGGCCTTTTTTACTTACAATTTGATTTTGGAGTTTTCTGTATTCACCTGGATTGCCTTTGACCATTAAATTTTTGTGTGTTGTTTTGATAGTTCTGTTAGTCAAATCAAAATGATATATAGATTTCCACCCTTCTACAATCGCCTGGCTATACCTAATAACCTCCTTATTGGCATTAATCCTATATTGTTCTGGTTTTAAAGAATCATCTAGTACAGATGATAGTTCCGTTTCTATGTTCTCAATAGATGAGCTTTTTATAGATTCATACAAATAAAATATATCCAGAAATATATCTGGATTTTTTATTCCATCCAACATCCCGCTTAATTCAGAGATATGTCTTTGTGCTTCTGTACACATTGATAGAAATTTTGGTAGATCGGGATGTTCTTGGATATTCAGATTAGGTGGCAATAAAGCCAGTTCTTGAGGAATATCAGGGTTATAATTATTCATGAATACCTTCCGTTTTGGTTTTTGCTAAACAGCAGGTAAAAATACAAAAATCGCCACTTTTAACACAATCTTATGTTAAAAAATTTCGTATTTTTTAACATGTTATAGTTGATATGTTAAGAAATTTCGTATTTTTTAACATAACAAATATAAGATATTGAAATAACTGGCTTTTTATGAATATCATATTAACATGGTGGTTCTAAAAATGCCTTAATTTGTTTTTAACAACCCAAGTGTTGAATCACAGAAAGAAACGAGTTTGGAAGGAGCATTAACAAAGCCTTTCACTGAAGCAGAAAAAATAGGTTTTATAAACTATTACAAGAATTCTGTATTAAACAAAATACTGAAGGCTTGATAACCTCAGATGAAATTAGAAAACAAATAGGATTACTAGATACGCACCCTGAGAAAACACAACTATCCAACCTTTTGAGGCGATGGAAAAAAGAAGGTAAAGTTGAAAGCGTAGCAAGAGGTCAATGGAGACTTGCAAAATTGACTAATTAGTATAACTAATTGATATTATTGGACTTTGTAGCCGGACTGTAGTCGGACCTAAATGGCAGTTTTTGATATGATAACTAGTTGATATTACTGGGCTTTGTAGCCGGACCGCATGCGAAAAAATGAAATACTAAAAATACCTACTAGTACACATGCTATTGCCTAATTTATATGCACACAGATATGGCCTGGGCAGAGCAACCTTACACAACCTTTTGCCAAAACCTAAAAACCAACCCTAAAAGTAAAATTCTACAAAAAAATGTTTTTTATATTCAAATATCACATATATTGAGATAAAAAATAGTTAATTTATACGAAAAATTGTACGATATTTAGGTATGATCAAGTATTTCAAGTGGAAAAATATGTATTCTTTTGCTGATACTGGTTGGTCGGAGGTATCGTTTGAGGTTAACGAACATGCTCCTAAGACTACAGAATTTGCAGAGATAAATGGAGTCAGACTTTCTAAGATAGCAGGGTTATTCGGACCTAATGCTTCTGGCAAAACTAATGTGATAAAAGTTTTAAACTTTATCAGATATTTTATTGCCTTTTCTTTTCTTGGTGATAGAAGCAAAGTTCCTCCATCTCTTAGAAATACTCTACACTATGACTCTATTTCTCATATGGGGAATCAAAAAGAAAACTCCTGTGAAGTAGCATTTTTTATTAACTCTACATTTTATACTTACTCATTTGCTATCAACAAAGGTGTTGTATCGAAAGAAAAGCTATCCCGTAAAGAACAAGGAAAAAGTACGGTTACGGTCTTTGAAAGAGATTATCAAAATCTTACATTTAAAAACTTCAACGATGCTAGAGCTAGTATGGCTAAAGCAATGCTAAAAACTACAGGATCAGTCACTTCTACGTTTGCTAGTCTAGTAAACATGGATAGTGGTGGTAGTAAAGAAATGGAAAATATTCGCAAATACTGGAGCGAATTATTCATAGCATCAGATCGATTCAGCACACCATATCTTCCTGTAATAGACGTCTGTGCTAAAAAGTATCGCAAACTAAATCTAGAGCACAAACTAAAAGAATTTTGGAAAGAAACAGATATAGGATCACATGAGGTAAGTGTTGAGTATACTGATGTTTTAGATGTACAAAATCCAAACCAACAAGCAACAAAGAAAAAATATTTACTACCTATATTTAAACGAAGTAATAAAACACAAAATTCTTTTAAGATTTACTTACACGATGAAGCAAATGGAATACTTGAGATATTTTTTAAACTCTTTCAAATATTATGTGTCACTGAAGGCATGAGTCCTATAGTAGTAATGGATGAGCTAGAAGTAGGATTGCACCCAGAGGCAGTTTCTAAATTGCTAAGTTTGTTTCTTAGTTCTGATAATGTTAGAGGACAAATTTTATTTACAACTCATATGACACCACTTTTGATGAATATGAATAAATACCAGGTGCAAATAGTTGAGAAGAATGAAAATAACGAAAGTGAAATATTCAGGTTGGACCAAGTAGATAATGTAAGATCAGATGACAATATATTTAAAAAGTACATGTCTGGTATATATGGTGGTTTTCCAGATATAGATTATTAATGATGATTAGTAATGTCGAAAAAACAAAAACAAGTATATGCTATTTTATGTGAAGGTGATACAAAATATGAATTTATCATGCTCATTAAAACTATACTCTTTAGTAAAAAGAAAGTAAAGGTATTCAATAATCGTGGTGGAAGCTATAAAAACATGACGGATAGAAAGGCAAATTTACTTCAAAATAAAGAATACAAAGAAGTATATATTGTAACTGACAGTGATCACATTATAGAACAAATAGATGATCCAACTGTGATTCTTGCAGAACCTTGTTTTGAAGGCGAGTTGTTAAAAATTTTGAATGTTAAAATTAGTGGAATGGATAGTAAAAAATGCAAGAAAAAGTTTCAATCAGAATTTTTAACACCAAGAGATAAGCAAAAAGATCAGGTAACAAGGAAAGTAAAAATAGCAGATTATAAAAATTATTTTCAAAAACGTTCTATTCTAGAAGTTTTAGATTTAAATAAAAACAAATCACCTTGGCTAAATAAAATTATAAAGATATTTGAATAAAAAACCTATCTAAACAGAATTCTATTAGGAAATTTTTATCATGCATAAT
Organism: Bdellovibrionales bacterium; assembly: GCA_965203875.1. Classification (GTDB taxonomy): domain Bacteria; phylum Bdellovibrionota; class Bdellovibrionia; order Bdellovibrionales; family JAUICD01; genus CBDANC01. The sequence goes on from OZ241914.1 coordinate 1,516,213, forward strand.
CTTTAAGACGTTTGTTATGTTTTAAAAAAGTTTAGGTACTCTAATATTGTATTAGGTACTTTTCCTATGTCAAATGATCCACAGTTTTCTTGTTCAGTGTTTTTATTTACAAAGCCAAACGATACTACTCCGTCTATATGGAAAGTTAATGTGAGTGCTATGCTTTTATCTTCACTCCACCACTCCATATCTATTAAACCATGTGAATTTGGTGTCAACTCTGGTTTTGTTAAAGATAATTGCTCAGAATTGGTTCTTACAAAAAACATAACATTATTGCAAGAATCCTCATCTACAGATTGGCCACCATATCCATCCCAATTACTCTTGCTACATTCTTTAAGAATATTATCCAATTCAAAAGATATATTGTGGTGAAAAACATTCGCTGGCAATATGTCAATACCTCCTAATATCCGTAGGACCGTATTATATAGTTGTTTTATATAAAAAGTAATGATTTTATTTTGTGTGTGTTTTAAGGGGTTTCGCTGCTGTTTTCGTTGGTCTTAGCAAGCTTTTTTTGGGTTGAAAGCTCACGTCCTATTCTATACAAAAGCACTTGCTCCTCTACTCCATCCGAATCAACAAACTTTTCCTCTGCAAAAAAGTCTGGCTTATACTTTACAACCTTTTTTAAAATAAGCTTATGCGATTTTTTACCCTTGAGAAGCCTGATCAGAATTTTTGTACTATATCCTATATATGATTTCGTACTTTGAGGTGGTATCCACATCGATTTTCCAGAAACAAAGTCGGTCTCTATAATTCCCTTATCAACATCGTTTAATTTAATTTGGTAGTCAGACATTGTCGTTTCTATAGCCTGCCATAGGTTATCAATTTTTTCTGAAAAGTTTTTCTGAACCGTAAGACCAGTGCTGGGTATAAAAAATATTGCTACTAAAATAATAATTCTCATAATATACGATTTAGTATACCATGGGTTGGTACAAAGGTTGCGGTATTTATTTATTGCCAGCAATTTTTCGGCTTTTGGCAGGGTAGCTCAGCTTGGTTAGAGCAGCGGAATCATAATCCGTCGGTCGGGGGTTCAAATCCCTCCCCCGCCACCATCCACAACACCAAACTCCAAAGACATTGAAAAATCAACCTTATATGACACGAAAGTTACCAATTTTTCATGCTATTATTCCTAAAAACGAACCTGTCAAGGTAAAAAGTATATAACTCTTCATATTTGTATACGTAAGTTGTTAGTAGTGATCCAATTTGAAACTTGGTAGTAAATTTAGATAGTGCATAAGGTTTTTTATAGCCATTATATTGATTTTTTGGTTTATAAACGCTATTTCAGCTACAACATATTTACTAACCTCACAGAAGCTATGAAAACGGCATTATTATAAGATGCAAGAAATAGAAGAGATAAATGAAATAGATTTTAGGAAGCTTTTTGAATCAGGAAATATTAATTTTTTGATTGGAGCAGGGGCATCTTTACCTGCCATAGCTTTGAGTGATGTAGAAAATAAAATAAATACATGCATAGAGAATAACAAGCAAGAAGAGGTAAAAAAACTAAAAACAGAATTCTTAGAGAGCCTATACTCAGCTAATAACAATTTGCTAAAAATAGAGAACCACGGTAACAAAATTTCAAAAAACACATTAGACACTTTCAAGTCGTATACAACTTTTCTTAAAAACCTAATAAAAATACTAATAGAACGAAAATCGACAACATTACCTAAAAGGATAAATATTTTTACAACAAACTATGATCTTTTCCTTGAAAAGGCATCGAATGAACTTTCTTACATCAACTTCAATGATGGATTTAATAGGAATATTAGTTTAACAAACGAATTTACATTTGATCCTGATATATTTTTCACAACTTTATCAAAGGTAAGCAATCTATATGAATATACTGTTCAGATTCCCTCTATGAACCTAATTAAACTCCACGGTTCTCTTACATGGAAAAAGGATCAAGGCAAAATTTCTTTTAGAGACATGAACTCTGAACTTTCTCTGAAAAATGATCAAGACCCAGGGATTGTGCTGCCAGGGATAAAGAAGTTTCATGAAACAGTTCTAACAAGAATCTATTACAATTTACTTAGGATTTATGCAAACGAGTTGGATAAAGAAAATACTGTACTGTTTGTTTTTGGATTTTCTTTTTCAGATGAACATATATACGACATAACTAAAAGAGCTTTAAAAAATCCAACTTTGCAAATTATTCTATTTGCACACTCAAACGACGATAGAGCATCATTTGAAAAAAAATTTATATCATATAGAAATGTTTTAGTTATCCATAAAGAAAATGAAAGCTTTAGTTTTGAACAACTAAATAAAACCCTTTCTGATGTCTTGGACACCTAATGAGAAAGAACATAGAGATCATTGATCATGATAGTTTAATAAAAGACTCGGTTCTTCGAGTTGGTGAAGTTTCTGCAGTAGATGGCATAAGAATTTCTATCAAAGTTGATAAGAATAAAAATCAGTCACATTTATTTTTTAATGGAGACATTTTAACCAACATATCAGTAAACAGCTTTATTGAAATAAAAAAGGGGTTTTTAAGCATTATTGGAAAAGTAGACGGAGAGAAAATCGATGAGAATAAGCCTACTTATAAGAAGGAAGGATACGACAAAATAAACAAAAGCGAGCGATTTCTTTTGGTATCCCTGGTTGGATATATAGATATACAAGGTAGTTTTATTTCTGGTACTAGAGAATTTCCTTTAATTGGAAATGAAGCCTATGTTGTTACACGGGACAAAATTATGCTAATATATAGTCTTTCAACTGACAGCAGCCTATCCGTAAATATAGCTACGACAGAAGATGATATACCCATATCCTTACCTGTGGATAAACTATTTAACAGCCACATTGCCATTTTTGGTAACACAGGAAGTGGTAAATCAAATACCTTAGCCCATTTATATCAACAGTTATGCGAAAAGCTTAGTAGTAGAAACAAGAAAGATTTCCTTAAAAAATCTCGCTTTATTTTATTTGATTTTAATGGAGAATATCACACTAATTGTATAGCTGAGGAAAAGTATATTTATAATCTGTCTACTAAAGCATCTAATAGTAAGGACAAAATACCTATCTCCGAAAAAGAGCTTTTTGATGTTGAATTTTTGTCTGTTATTGCCAAAGCAACTGAGAACACACAAAAACCATTTTTAAAAAGAGTTTTGAAGCTTTATAATGAAGTGTTTAAAGATAAAAATAACTTCAAAGGCGAAAACGATCCTACTGAATACTTTAAAAACATACTTAGAAAACAAACAAGGCAGTTTCTGAAAATGACAGACAAGAATAGGGTACGCCTAATTATTGACTATATGAGAAACCTACTTGGATATGACCAAGAAGATGTCGAAGAAGATATCACCAGCGATCTTGATTGGCATAATCAATCCTCATGTTTTATATTTAAACATAATTCAAATATACACTACTTAGATAGTAAACCAGAACATATTGTAGATACTAAACTGTATAATAAAATAGATAGTTTTAAATTCCCAGACAATCCAATAGAAAAGATAATCTTTTTTTCTTACCTGCAACTCATCAATGACATTCTTGTTAATCGTGCTCAAAATGAACATATAGCTCCTTTTATTAATAGGCTTGGTAGCAGGAAGAACGATATAGCAAAACTCTTTGACACGTCTAGCAGCAAAAACTTGTTTCCCAAAAATAAAAATTTTGTAGTTATTAATCTTAATGAGGTTAATCTTGATATGAAAAAAACAATACCTCTTCTTTTGTCAAAAATAGAATATTCTAAACACAAGAAAAAAGGTAATAAAGAATCATTAAACATTATTTTAGATGAAGCTCACAATATACTCTCTACAGAATCTTTCAGAGAAGCTGAAAGCTGGAAGGACTATAGGCTTGAAACATTTGAGGAGATTATCAAGGAAGGTAGGAAGTTTGGAGTGTTTTTAACTATCTCAAGTCAGCGTCCCAACGATATTTCACAAACAATTATTTCACAAGTACACAATTACTTCATACATCGCCTGGTTAATCAAAAGGATTTGGCAACCATAGCAAAAGCAGTATCTTATATAGACAAAGTAGCTGAGGAATCAATACCTACTCTTCCGATAGGGACATGTATTTTTAGTGGAGTAGCGGGTCACATGCCTTTAAAGATTAAGGTAGCACCTCTGCTAGAATCTCAAAGACCGGAAAGTAGCACATTAAAATTTGAAGAAATAATCTCCAAATCTTAAACACTTACTAATTTGAAAATCCAATCTTTACCAGTAAATGTTTTTGCTTTTGGCAGGGTAGCTCAGCTTGGTTAGAGCAGCGGAATCATAATCCGTCGGTCGGGGGTTCAAATCCCTCCCCCGCCACCATTTACCAAAATTTATGACGCCACTTTTTTATCGTCATTTATATGGGACAAAATATATTCTTCTGGCTTAAGAGAGCTTTCTTCTTGATGACGAAACTCTCGCACAATTCGATTGAGAGACTCTCTATTAATAAATCCTTTGTCACATAGTTCAGTAAAATTATCTTTAGTTATTCCTGTAACAACTTCAAAAAAATCAGAATCTTTAGTTTCAATAACATGATCTATCTTGTATTCACGAAATTTTGTCATGTAGATAAAATCAGCCATACAAATGGAAAGTCTTTTAATCTGAGTAGCATACCATTTTTTCTTGCTCTTCTTTTCTTTGTCTTTTTCTTTCTCTACAAAATCATTATTTTCTTTTTCAATTTCGTTCTCAATTTTATCTAATTTATCTTCCTCTAACTTAGCTTTTTCTTTAGCGTCTTTTCCAATTTTTATGAAATCATCAATAGACCCAACTTCCTGAGTCCTGTATCCTTTGACATTTTTCAAAGCCTCGTACAAATGAGGATTTTCTTCTAATAAAGCTAAAGAGGAAAAGGAAACTAACATATCGCTGGTAATTCTTTTGGCAAGTGCAGCTTTAGCTCCTTCACTAGCAACAGCTGCAAAAATCTCACGAGAAGTCACAGGATCACTCTTGAGACTGCCTTCATAGAATCTCTTAATATTAAGTTTTTCACAAAACCCATCCGTTATTCTCTTTAAGTTGTCTCTAATAATACTGGTCTGCCGATGGCTATCTTGTTGATCTATCTGATCAGTCAAAGCATCAGCATAGTCGTAAGTAGTTCTAAGACACCTTGATATGGCAAAATCAAAAACCCAGCCTTTTTTCTTAAGTGCTTTTTTTGTTTCTTCGTCTACCCACGACGATTGAATCCTAAATATGGCCTGAAAATAACTTTCTGCAGAAGAAATATCGTTAAGAATCAAAATGGACTCCCAAGGCTTAATTGTGACACCTGTTAAAAACCTTCTACAAGTTAGAGTAATAGTTCCTGCTTTGTTAATTTTTCCACCATTGACCTGTTCAATTTTCTTTAAAATATCTTTTGTTCCTTTAGCAAAAGAAACATCATCCAGATCATCGTCAGATCTTCCGCCAGCAGCATTGATAATTTCATACTGCGAGAAGATAGGATGCCTTTCCAGTTTTCTTATTAGTTGCTTAATTGACTCCACTCTATTGAGCCACCAAACACTGTGTCTTTTTGTAGGCAGTCCAAGCTGGTCTCCTAACTTTCCATAAACACTAAGAGATGTAGCATCATGGTCTTGGCGAGAAAGATTATTTAGAAAATGATCAACAGCATCGTTGTGGGTAAAACCTGTACTTTTTGCTTTAAAAAGCTCATTAAGAGAAAAATCCATATCGTCTGTAAAAAATTGTTCTCTTTGAGTTTTTATATCCTCATCTGTGATTTTAATTGTTGACAGATCAATATCTGGCATTTGCCTATAGACGAAGGGTTTTTCGTTATTAGGGTCATTTTCTATTTCAGTTTTTTTATTTTCTTGCTCATCAAGGTAACTGTAGGTGAAAACTTGCTCAGGACAAAAATCAACAGCTCCTATTAACTTAAAAGGGGTACCTGATAGATCGAGCCTATACTGAGGTTTGAGATATTGTAAAATGTTTTTGACCCGTTCAGTTCTTCCACCAAAATGAACTTCGTCAAAAATTAACAAGTCCCATTGTACATCTAAAATATCACTAAGCCTTTCTTTTATATCCCCATTGTCTGAAATATCTATATCTTGTAAAGAAACACACAGTACAAATGGAGTTTTGAATTTTGTTAAATCTTCTGGATTCTTTAAAAATTTCTCATTTGGATCTGATCCAGCCTTACCACGAATTCCCATATAATCTGAAAAATCCACGTGGTTATTGACAGCATTCATCCACTCACCGATAACTCTTGGCTTATAGGTAACAACGATTGTTTTTTGAGCATCTAAGGCTTTAGCAATATGAATACTGGTAAAACATTTCCCAAACCTCATCTTAGCGTTCAACAAAAACCTATTAGGATGTGAAGCTGAATCTATAGTCTTGTATTGATGATCCTTGTTAAACCATTTTACTGCTTGTTCTATGGCTTCTTTTTGCTCCTTTCTTAAACGAAAATTATCTGTTCTACTAACACCATGAACCACTTTATTATAAGCCTTCTTTACATCATCCACAGTTGCATAGAACCATTCTTTTCCAGCACCGTCTGTCTTTCTTTGAATACCATCTTTTTCTAATTGACTATGAATGTGCTTATCAGTTTTGCCTTCAGGTAAATTCTCTACCAAAAGAGTTATAGGTCTTTCAGGATTTGAAGTCCCAAATTGCTCTTTAATTCTCTGTTTATGACGTCCACGCAAGCAACATCCAACCTTAAGTAACCTGTTTTCTTTCGCTGTTTTTGTTGTATAAACGTAAAGTTCTAGCTTATCCATAATTTGTAATAACCTTTTATGCTGTCCAATAATCAACTTTTTTCTTAATATACCTTTGCTCTTCTTGTGTGATTCCAAAATGTTTAAAAAGCATTTCATCTGTCCATGCAACTTTCGTATCCATAAGAGGTATAAACTTGAATGTTTTTTTACTGGTATCTGGAGTCGGCTTTCTTAAGCCTAACAAAAAGCGCGAAAAATATGTCTGTAAAAAACCCTGGAAATTGTTAGCCTCTTTCAAACTGTCAAAGCTACCTGCGACGCTATAAGTTTCTGTTGAAATTTGACTTTTGTTTAAAATAAAGAAATGTTCTGGTTTTGATAAAACCTTATGTGGAGTGTCTCCTCCGCCACCCGATACTCTAGGAAAGGCAACCTGATATTTATCTACTTCTTGGATATTTCTTGATATCAAATTTTGCGATATTCTTTCAATTTTTTTACCCCTGTGAAAACATTCGATTTTACCTTCTTCATATTTATTATTACCTTTAAAAGAATTTGTACTTAATCCAAATGGCTTACGTGACCATACTATTTCTTCGACAAACTGCTTGCCTTTATGTTTTTTTATAACTTTGTTCAAAATAGGATGGGCTTCTGAATGAGGGACAATGATATCATAATTAGATAAGCTAAACTCTGAAGTTTTAACACCATTATTAAGTTTCACCTTTCCTTTAAATTCTCTATCCCAATGAAAAAAGCAAACTCCACCTCTTATTTTAACTGTTGGGAATACACTACGAGTGTCTTCAAAATATCTAATGTATCTTACTTTATTTTCTTTAATTATTTTTGATCTAAACTCGTCTAACCCCTTTCCTCCTGAAAACCATCTAGCTGGTATGACCACAAGCATCTGACTTATATCTTTAGAATTAATCAATGATTCAACCAATAGATTATATATTGGCACAGCACTTTTTCCATGCCCACCATCTTCCTCCTGATATGGAGGGTTACCAATGGCTACAATTTTCTTTCCTACAGCTTTTTCTTTTATATAATCTACCATTTTATCTAACTCCTTTTGAAATTTCACTTTATCAAGTCGACCATCTATCTCCGAAAGATAGGCTCCATTTTTAATATTACAATTTTCTTTTATTTGATGAGATTTTTCATTTCCATAAAAAGTTCTTCTGCTTAAATAATAATGTCTTTCGTCAGGAGCAAGAGCAAAATATCGATTACTTTCGTACAACTCTTTTGCAACGTCCTGCTTTGATACCGTACCTTTTCGATGTAGTGTGGACATTAAAGCTGTAGCTAATAATATTTCTCCAGCCTTGCAAAATGGATTAAAAAATACGTAGTCATTACTAGATAAAACATCACTTTCTTCTAGACATTTAACCAATTCGACAGCCTTATCCATTTTCATTATAGGCTGATCTCTACCCTTTGTTTCGCCAAGAATATCGACCACATGAGTATTAATATAATTTATCTTCCTTCTAGCAGACATTTAAGCTGCCCTTTTGTCGCAAGGTATTTCTTTAGGGTGGGCAAAAATAAAATCTTTAAATGAGCCTTTTCTGGTTCCATATTTAAGAGAATCAACAAATTTTAAACTTCTTGAAAATTCTACTGGTGTTGTTCCATTTCTTCTTAGCGTTGTGAAGTATTCAGTCCATGGCATTTCAAAGTCGATAGGGTTATGATCATTTTTACGAAGCCATTTTTTACTAATGACGGTTTGTTCAGCCTTTATTTTTGCTACCTTTGGATCGTGCTCAAGAGACGAAAGCATTTCATTTTCATGTATTTGCCATTTGATACAACATAGGATATGTGCCCAAAAATTTTTATTTTTATTTAAATCTAATAAGGATGTTTTTACTTTTTCATGCTCTATAAAAAAACTTAATATTTTATTCCAAACTCTTTTCCTGCAATAATCTATATTTTGAGAATCAATATCTGTAGCCCAAAGATTGTTAAGAGTATTTGCTATAGCATAAAGATGGGGATTGTCTTGCCCTTGCCTATTTGCCTTTTTTAAAAAAGCATCTAATCTTTTTGTTACCACTGCAATAACAAAATTTCCGTGGCCACAGGTAGGTTCAAAAAAAACAATATTTTCGTCTGACCAGATCGACTGATCTAAAAGGTCGAGCATCTTGTAAACATATTCTTCAGGAGTGAAAACTTCCCCTAGGTCTTTTATTCTCTTTTTACTCCTATGATGAACTAAATCAAAAACTTGCCTTCGACCTACGTCCATAATTCAACGACCCCCTGGAAAGAAATGCCCTCACAGCAAGTCGGTTGGAATGAATAAAAGCTAAAATTTTATAGAGTAAAAATTAAGTGAGTTTGCCTAGCAATACCTTTACATCATGACCCTTACCACTAACCTTCACCGCTATTTCATAATACCTACATGCCGCAAGCATAGCTATAGCAGCAGGCTCCACCATCTCAACAGGCCAACCTATAGATTCACTAGTCACAACATTTGAATCTTTTAAATAAAACTTAAGCCTATCCACCATATACACATTCCTAGCACCACCACCACACAACACCACAGTCTCTGGACACTTAGAAAACTTTTTATACGAACGAACAATAGACTTAACAGTAAGCTCAGAAATCGTAGCAGCCTTATCACAATCAGAATAACGCTCCAGTTTACTAAGCAATTTTCTTAAAAAATCTTCTCCAAACTGCTCCCTTCCAAAATTTTCTCTATCAAAAATTTTTGATCTTAACACCGCATTCACAACATCAAGTTGAGGCATCCCCTTTAAAGCTAACCTGCCACCTTTATCAAAACTTTTCCCCAAAGTTTTCATAAACCCATCAATCAACATATTCCCAGGGCCAGTATCAAAAGCTACCATTTTGTTTTTCTCTAAATAAGTAACATTCGCTATGCCGCCAATATTTTGAAAAGTAGCAGCCTTAACACCCAACTTACTAAATAAAAACTTATGCAGAAAATTAGCAATAGGTGCACCTAAACCACCAGCGGCTATATGCATCGCCCTAAAGTCAGACACCACAGGTTTTTTTAACCTGTGAGCTATAAAACTCGATTCACATATCTGCAAACTAGATACACCCTGATTGTGATACACAGTCTGACCGTGCAAACCTATCAGATCAATTTTCGTTTTACGCTTACTTAGCAGCTTAGCTAAAGTGTCAGCATAAAACTTGCCCAATTCAAAATGTAAATCGGTTACACTAGATACATCTAATTTTCCAGATGCAGCCAGCATAAGTTTTTGATCAATACGACTAGGCACCTTTGCACTAAACCCATCAATCAACTTAATATCAGATATACTTTTTGACGATTGATTCACACTAACCTGACAAATGGCAAAGTCTATCCCATCCATGCTAGTACCACTCATACAACCCAAAACATTGATTTTTTTCATACCATTAAACCTTTGAGAACAATTCTACCTTAATGAACTACCACAAACTGTAAAAAACATACCTTAATTTTGGCAAATTATTTGATTAAGTACAAGATTTGGTAATATACATGCACTATGTCTTCTGAACTTAACATAATATCTTGGAATGTAAATGGTGTTAGAGCTTGCTACAAAAAAGGCCTGCTTAACTTTATCGAAAATAAAGACCCAGACATCATTTGCCTGCAAGAAACAAAAGCCCAAGTAGAACAAGTGCCACAAGATATGGCTAAGCCTTTTGGAATGCACTCGTACTGGTCTAGTGCTGTTAGAAAAGGATACTCCGGTACGGCTACATTTTCTAAAACAAAAGCAACTGATTTTTCAAAAGGCATAGGAATAGAAGAATTTGACTCTGAAGGAAGATTCACCATAACAACTCATCCAGATTTTAAATTATATAACATATACTTTCCCAACGGCTCTCATAAACCAGAAAGACAAATATACAAAATGAATTTTAACAAAGCCATTTTGTCCAAACTCAAACAAGAAATAAAAAACGGCCAAGAATTAATAGTCGTGGGCGACTATAACATTGCTCCTGAAGAAATCGATATATATGACCCTGAGAGATTTTCTAATGTCAGTGGCTTTCTACCAGAAGAACGCCAATGGTTTAGAGATTTCAAAGCACTTGGATTTGTGGATACTTTTAGACAGCTACACCCAGAAGCAAAGGACATATACTCTTGGTGGAACATGATAAGACGTGATCGCCTATCAAATAGAGGATGGAGAATTGATCTCATATGTGTTACAAAAAACCTGGCCAGTAGATTAACACATGCTAGTATAATGGATACACAAGAAGGTTCAGATCACTGTCCAGTAGCAATAGGCTTAGAATGTTTTTAATTTTATTTATAGTAGTACCTATATTAGAAATTTACTTTCTACTAAAAATAGGCAGCATAATTGGTGGTGCTAACACAATCTTTGTGATTTTATTAACCGCAATTCTAGGAGCCTACCTTGTAAAACAAGAAGGCAGAGGAATTTTAAAAAAATTATCTTTTGGCCTAACACAAGGCAAAGAACCTTCTGATATAATACTCCAAGGCTTATGCGTTTTTATCGGAGGCGTTCTATTACTAACCCCAGGTTTTTTAACAGACATTTTAGGGTTTAGCTTTGTAATTCCATTTACCAGAAAATTCTGTGCCAAAACATTAAAGGATTATTTTTTAAAAAAGGGACTAAAAAAAGGCGTTGTATATTCAAAATTTTATAGCACCAAAAACAAAAATGTTTCTACAGGGCAAGACTCCAAAGTAGTGGATACAACAGGCGTCAGGATTAAAACAAAGTAAACATATAGACCAAATAAAGAATCAAAGAGACAACACCAACAGGTCTAGATATTATTTTTTTCTTAGAAAGAAGAGTGACTAGAGTGGCCAATAGTGTGATGGCTACAACCCAATTAAGGTCATATAAAAAACTGCCTCCCATTTTTAAAGGAGCAGCCACTAGAGCAGTAAACCCTACTATCCCTACGGTATTCATTATATTTGAGCCTACAACGTTAGCTAGAGCAATGTTGTTGTATCCATGTCTAAGAGCCACAATTGATACAACCAGTTCCGGAACACTTGTACCTACAGAAATTATAGTCAGACCTATTACACGATCACTTATACCTATTGCACTTGCTAACTCTACAGCTCCATCTATGGTAAACTTAGCCCCTAATGTTACACCTAGTATTCCGCATATAGCCAACGTAAATAAATACCGTTTTGATTTGTCATCTAGCCCAAATATAGAAAAGATATTTCCAAACACAAATTGTTCCAGGTCATCACTTATGTTTAATGTTTTATCTGGATTTATACTTTCTGGATCATGTTTTTTATCTTTATTAATCAGTACTATCCAAATCACAACAAAAACAATCATACTAAGTGCATCCAAGGTGGAAAACTCTGTATCTAAACCAAGTAAACAAAATAAAGCCGTACTAAGTAATAGTGCACACCAAGATCTCTCTAAGCTATGACGTTCAATCTTCAAAGGATTTATTGCAGCAGACAAACCAGCAACAACCAATAAGTTGAATAAGTTGGAGCCCATAACATTGCCTACAGAAATATCTGGGTGCTCCTGAACGACAGATACAATACAAGCAGCCAACTCAGGAACAGACGTACCAAACGCAACAACTGTCAAAGTTAAAAAGGTAGTACTAATTTTTAACTTTCTAGATAAACCTAAGATCGCCTTTATCAAAAACTCAGCAGAAAGAAACAATACCGCACACGAAAGGATAATCTTAATGGAAGAAACAAATATTTCGAACCCAGACACTGTTAAACCTTAGACCTTGGAAAAGCTTAAAAGAGCTAATTTGTATCAAATAAAGACACTTTCTTATAGTATATTATGCAGTGCATAAGAACATGGTTCAGAATTTTTATGACTCCGTCAGATCGGGCCTCTAAGGGCAGAATTTGGGAATTTCACACACATTAAAATATAAATAAATTTGCATAGTTATAAAATTATTATAAGAAATTCTAATACAAGCTTAATGTAAAATTTTCTATGCTTCATGATAAGATATTCTTATATAAAACCCGTTTTATAGAGCTATTTTAATGAGTTAGCATTTAAAAAGTATTGCTTTTGGGTTTTTAATTGTTATAAATTTTTCCAATATTGTGATTATAAATTGGGTCTGATCCTTACTGGGGGTGGCTATGATAAAAGAAAATCTAATACGTCAATGTAAAGAAAAATTGCTTCAAACAAAGATGGATTTGTTAAACAGGGTGTCTGACTGTAAAAATGAGCTGGTTTCATCCGGAGGTCGTGGCGGGGATGAGGCCGACCAAACCGTGGTTATTTTACAGGAAAACGGAGCACTACTTTCTTATGAAAGATTCAAGTCGCAGTTACTTGAAATCGAAAGTGCCCTATCTAGAATAGAAAATGGAAGTTATGGAGTTTGCGAAGAAACCGAAGAATTGATAGAGCCAGACAGACTTTTGGCAATACCTTGGACAAGACTCAGTATAGAGGGTGCGGAACTAAGAGAAGAAATGGAAAAAAGATACGCCACCAGATAAAAAATTCTCTAGATTTTAATAGAAATAAGTTTTAGGATTGTTGACCTTGGGGATATAAGCTGTGTTTGTGCGTTGCTAGCGTTACTGACATCTGTTTTCGATATTCAAAATAAATATAGATACTAAGACGGTGAAAGCCTCACCCTCTTGTATCATAGTGCAAAAGGAGCAAGGAACTATGAAATTTGTTTTAGCCATGTCGATATTTCTATCTGTACAGGTTGCTAAAGCGGTCTGTGAAAAACCAGATATTAGAGATTTTGAGTATATATGTCCGGAGTTTACAAGGCTATACAGCAGAACAACAGATACAGAACATGCCAGATTAACAACATTAAACGAAGAAGATAGGATACAGGAAACTAACAACATGTGGACTGTGGAAGGTAAAAAAGTAGGATTCAGAACAAGCCTAGTACGACCTAGATTCACCGGTGCCACGAATTACAGGTTTACCTCCTGTGCTGAAATGTACAAAATAAAACTAGAAGAATATAAGATATGTCTGGAGAGTATAACAACATGCCAACCAGAAGGCTCAGACTAAGCACTCAAGTTCTAAAATTAAAGAATCTTAAACAAGTCTGTTTGTAGTACATCTCGAATTTTGCTTTGGTTTTTTTGATATGAATTTTATATTTCATCCAAGTCTCAAATTTGGGACTGGAGTGAACTTTTGTATTGGTAATTATTAAAAGTTAATAAACATTATAGTAGTTTAGCTGATTATAGACTTAAATCACTAAAGTCTCATTTTTGAGACTAATTTGATATAACTTTAAGAGTAAAGTTTTCATTTGACTTACAGTATCCCAGGTAGTTTGGTTGCAGGTTAAAGATTGATAATTTTTAGGGGATAGAATGAGAACACCTGGTAACAAAGGTAATACAAATAATCAAAGAGACAATAAATCAAGGCACCCTATTCATGATGCTGCTTTTAAGTTATTAGTAGAGCATGTTGATGTAATAGTTTCCTTAATAAAAGCTGCTGGTGAACAAAGCTGTAATAAGAAGGCTCTGCCATTATTAAACATGCTAGATTTAAATACTGTAAAAATAATTAAGAGCAATTTTATCTCTAAGTCCATGAAAGAATTTAAGTGTGATGTTGTAATATCGGTTAAGTTATTTGGCTTTGACGAATGGTTTAAAATAGTGCTTATATTTGAACATAAGTCATATAAGGATTCTAAGGTATATATTCAGAGTTTAGGTTATTTATATGGATTTATTTCATCATCAGAGCACGATGGAAAATCTGTTCCTATTCCTTTTATAGTTACTAATGCTCGTTCTAAGAGTAAATTTCCAAACAGCTTTAGAGAAGCAGAGTTTGCTATGTTGGCCAAATATTTTATCAAGCATACACCCAACAAAATAAAATGATCTTACTAAATTCTTTTATAGTCTACCTTGAGAGCTGCACAACTTTTTTAATAAATGCACCCTAGCTTCGCTAAGACCTTCGGTCTAACCGCTTCGCTAATTAAATATTAGATAACAGAAGAGACTTGTTATAATTGCAAATATGCTGATGAAGAGTTATTATTGAAGTTGGAGGCTGAGGTGCTTAAGGAAGAGGACAGATTTATGAAATATGGATTTACGGCTCTTAACAAAAAAGGCATACAGCAAGGGCTGAAGCAAGGTTTAGAGCAAGGTAAGCAGGAAGGTTTAGAGCAGGGTAAGTATGAAATAGTCGTAAAAATGTTAGCTAACGGCTTAAACACCAAAACCATCTCTAGCTACACCGGTCTTTCAGAAAAAGATATTAAGAACATCAAATATAAGCCAAAGAATGGCTCATCTTCTTAAAAGAAGATAACTGCATTCCATTACTTCTCGAGCTACTCTACACCGACAAACAATAAGACCCTAAGCAAATATTTTTGTAGTACACCTTGAATGTTGGATAACATTTTATCAAACTCTAACTTAGCTTCACTTTCGACCTTTGGCCTAACCACTACGCTAGTGTACATTTATTAAAAACTTTAGAGACTTTCAAAAAGTCTGTTGGAATATACCTTGAACGTTGGGCAACGTTTTTAATAAGCACACATCAGCTTCACTTTGACCTACGGTCGGGCCGTTTTGCTATGTATGCTTATTAAAAACGAAGACCTTTAAGGACCTTAGTCTATGCACTTACAAGTGCCAGAGTAACTGATTGATAATACATAGCTAAATAATATAAATTATAACCCAGGTATTTATATGAAAAGTGTAGCTATAGACATCGGTTCTTACTCTATAAAAATAGCAGATTTAGAATCTAACAAAACAGGAAACTATCAGATAAACGAATGCCTAGAGATAACTACACCCACAGATGAAAGCGACCGTCTATCATTCCTGGAACAAACTTTAAAAAAAATTGCACACCATTACCAAAAACAGTCAGTAAGATACGTACTACAAGTAAATCAAAAATACATAGGCACACAATACTGCTCCTTTCCAATAAAAGAAAAACACAAGATAATAAAGAGCTTACCTTTCCAACTAGCAGAAGACGTTCCATTTAACTCGAACAATATGGTATACGAATCTAAGTTTCTGGCTTCAGTAGGAAACAACACAGAACTACTAGCTTTAATAGTAAATAAACAACATGTAGCAGAAATTTTGGAACTAGTAAGAGATTGTGGAATAGAACCAGATATTATAACCGCACCATCGATTGCACTATCTAACTTTATTTCCGACTGGTCAGGATCTATACCTAGCTCCAAACGCCCTTTACTTACTCAAAGCAACTACCAAAGCGATGAACAAATAACACCATCCAAAGTAATAATGGATATTGGGCATAAAACAACAAACATAATGATCCACATAAACGGCTCAATCGTACAAAGTAACACAATATTTTTTGGGGGATCAGATATTATAGAAGACCTGGCCAAAGCATACCAGCTTCCAAACAACGAAGCCACACAACATCTGATCGAAAAAGGCTTTGTACTAGCATCAGAAGAAAATGCATCAGAAAACCAAGTATTTTTCTCAAACACTATCAAAAAAAGTGTAAAGGCAGGACTAATAAAGCCAGCAGACCAAATCTTTCTATCGGCCAAAAGCAAAACACAACTATCTTTAGAAAGTATCCACATTGCAGGCGGTGTAGCAGGGCTTACAAATTTAACAGACTATCTAACAAAAGAATTCAATATAGAAACATACGTGTTACACAGTGGTAAACTAGAATCCAAATTCAATAATGCAGTTGCGATGGCCATCGAAGGATTTAGAACTCCTAAAAATCCTCCAGTTAATTTCATAAAAGATGAGCTGTCACCAAAAAGCCAATTTTTCTACAATCTATGGAAAGCATACGGTCATATGATAAGAGTAGGAGCAGTTTGTGTATTATTACTCTTTATCCATGGCATTGTAAAAGGACACTTTGCTGACAAACTTTCAAACGAAGGCTACGAAAAATTGCAAAAACTGGCAAAATCCTCAGATTTTAAAATCAAAAAACCATCCGCCAGTAAAATAAATAGGTTTGTAAAAAACAAATCTAAAGAAATAAAATCTTTAGACGAATTATCCAAGCTTACTAAAAGCAAATCAGCCATAGAAATACTAGAAGAAATAAGCGTGGGAATACCTAGCAAAAGAAAAATTAAGCTAGATGTAAAAAAACTAACAATCCAAAACAACAAAGTAAATATACAAGGTTTAGTAGATAATCAAAATCAACAACAGTCTCTTTTGATAGCTCTAAGAAATATGTCCAGTAACAAAAAGGTTGTCACTACTCAACCACAATTTACAACAAACGATCCTACTAAAATTGCATTTGCATACACATTTAGTGTAGGAAATAAGTAGCCATGCTAGAAAATTTAAAAAATACAATCCTAGCAAGATTAAATACTTTTCAAGATTCTGCCATCTATATAGCACTAGAAGAAAAGTACGATAGATTACAACCATCACAACAGTTAATGATAAAACTAGGATCGACCCTGTTAATATTTGCAAGCGTTTTTTTAATAATTCAATCGTTATTTTCAAACGCTTCAACTAAAATTGAAGATTTTAACAATAGCAGAGCATTGATTAGCAAATTAAGTAACTTGAAAACTAGCATGAACAGTAGCCCATTAGTACCAACAACACCTGGAAGATCCGAACTTATACAAAGAATCAACTCAGCAGTTCAAAGTTCAAATGTAGCGTCTCAACAAATAATAAACATAAGTAATGCCAATATAAAAAAAGATATTAAAACTTCATCCTTGGATACTTCTGGCATTGAAGTAAAACTAAAAACATTAAACTTAACTCAAATCGCAGATGTAGCATCTAAAATACAAGATATTTCTAGTTCCATAAAAATTGTCTCTGTTGACATATCAAATAGTACCGAAGAACCTAGATATTTTGATGTTAATTACAAGATAGCTGCCTTTTATCCAAAAGTTGCAAAAATAGAACCAGATGATGATAAAGAAGATAAAAAATCTAAAAGACGCAAGAAAAGAAGAGTTAAAAATAGAGACAAAGATAAAGACGAAGAAGAAGGTAAAGAAGAAGACAAAGAATGAAGTTTATCAAACCTATTATAAACATAATAAAATTTCATAAAATGAAAATAATTTTTTCTTTTGGATTATTTATTTTATTTTTTATAGTTTTTTTTCCAAGAGAAGATCTATCAGCATTTATCTCTGGTAAAATAAGCAAATTGACCAATAATAGTATTATAATAGGCTTTGACAATATGAATTTTGATATTATTCCTTCACCTAGAATAAATTTTCAAAAGGTCAAGCTATCAACATCGGTTATTCAAGGTATAGAAGCAGAAAGACTAACCCTTTCCCCGTCTATTGTTTCACTACTTACTTTAAAGCCAGGTGCTTCTGTTTTCCTTAACGGTTTTTTTGACGGAAGTGCTATGCTAGGTTTTACATCTAGCTTACCAACAGATGATGGCCAAGACATTTCACTAAATATTAATATCAATTCTATTAACATAGGTGAATTGACCAGCCTATTAAAACTACCAGCTAATATTTCTGGCAAAATGAGTCTAAATGCAAAAGGCAATACCATAACAACAATGGATAGACAGCCAACATTCAACATAGGCTTGAAATTAAACAGTACACAATTAACCAGCATATCAATACCAACACAAATAGGGCCGCTTGCTATTCCAAATATAACTTTGAATGCACTTTCATCACAAATAAGGCTAGATAAAGGCAAACTACAAATTTCGTCTTTAAAAATAGATAATCGTAGCAGCATATACGGAAATGTAACCGGTACAGTTGATTTAGAATTTAAAAGTGGAAGAAGAGGTATAAGCCCACAGATGGGTGTGTACGACCTGAGATTCAATCTTGGTTTAACACCTGCCCTAGAACAAGAGATGAAAATTTACTTGGACGCTCTTGGGCTTTCAAAATATAAAAAGGGCGGTATATATCAATTTATAGCAAACGGTACACCTTACGGTATACCTAGCATACGAGGTATGTAAGCGGTAAACAACACAGAAATTTCATACAACAAAATCATAGGGATCATAAAAAACAGCATACTTACTACATCAGGTGGAGTTGCAAATGAAGATATACAAGCAAGTATGATGTATGCATAGCCTCGATTTTTCTTTAAAAACTTTTTATCTACAATACCCAATATACTTAAACCTGTTAATACCAGAGGTAGCTCAAAAGCTAAGCCAAATATTAAAACAGTGGTGGTAAAAAATGATAGGTAATGGTTTATAGATATCATAGGTATATCTTTTCCATCACCAAAGTTTAATAAAAATTTAAATGCAATTGGATATATCACAAAATATACGAATAAAATCCCTAAAAGAAATAAGAAACTACCAAAACCAACAAAAAATATAGTAATTTGTCTTTCGTTTTTATATAAGCCTGGAGAAATAAAATTCCAAACTTGATATATCCAAAACGGGCAAGTGAAAATAACACCCCCAAGTAAAGCTATTTTCATATGAGCAAAAAATTTATCTGTTACACCAGTGTATATCAAGCCTCTTGTGTCGGTGCCCAAGTAAGCAGATATAGGACTCCTGACAATGGAAAATAATAAATCATCAAAGAGCCAGCAAACCAAAGTTCCTACAGAAATTATTAGGATTGATCTTATAAGTACTGATCTAAGCTCTCCAAGATGAGATAACATTCCATCATTTTTGTCTGTATTAGTATCGCTATTCATATCATTAAGCCTTATCTATTTTATCTATTTGGTTTGTAGGTTTTTCTTTTTTAAAACTGAAGTCTAAATTTTTAGATACTTCAGTTATTACGCATCTAAGATCACTAATAAGCCTAGCAATTATTTTGGAGGTACTTAAAAGATCTTTAGGGCCAAGCAATAATAGTGCTATTATAAAAATAGTCAGTAACTCTATGGTGCCAATACCAAGCATAGTATGTATTTACATACTTAAGATAAGTTTTTCAAGAAAATGATCTACCTTCTGGTATATTTAAGCCTTCTTCAATTAGCTTATTCTTTGCTATGTTGGATCCTGTCATAAGATATTTTTCATACAGCCTTAAAACATCTTCATCCGACTGTAAATTCACTTTCAGGCTTATGTAAGTCAGCAGCTCTACAAAATTCATAAATTTTTCTGCAAATTCCTTATATAGTTCAGAAAAAGTTGGCTCATTTACGCTGTTAGCAAGCGTGCCATATGCACTCTCTCCAACATTAGTGTAATAATCTATATCAATTAGTTTTCTATTGAGTGAATCACCAAAAAAACCGCTAACATACAAAGTAGTGTCAGCTAATTTTTTTAGTATTTTAATATGTTCATTAGACGATGAAGTTGCCTGTAACAACAATTCTGCTAGAGTATTAGATTGTGTATTCTGATCGATTTCCTCAACAGATGGTACAGAGCTTAAAAAGCTATCCATCAAATCAACTAGATAGTAACTGGCAGTTTCTGATGGTTGAAATCTTATCTTGGTTTTTCCCTCATTGATCATCTCGAAGAAAAAAACCTTTGATGAGGTATAGATGTCGTCATGTGAGAAAGTCATATACCTCCTCTATTTAGAAATGCTAGCATAAATGAAAAAATCATAAATAGAATATTTTGGCACTTAGACCAAAGTCCAAGCTTATTATTTACTATATACGACTAAAACTTCCTTGGAGGAAAAAATACGAGATGCAAGGTATTTTACTTGTGCACTTTTGACTGATTTAATTTTGTTAGGATATTCAAACAAATATTTATCATCCAATCCTAACATTTTATTACTTAGGATTAATGAACTAATGGACGAATTTCTTTGTATACCTATTTGATAACTGCCTATTAGATATTTTTTTGCACCTTCTAATTTTTCTTCCTGTATGTCTTCTGTTATTTTTTTCAATTCAGTTCTTATCATAGAAATTGCAGTTTCTACTTTACTAGGATCACAAGCTATATAGACCGCAAAAAAACCTCCGTTCAAACCTAAAAATGTAACAGGGCACACTGTGTACGCTAAAGAAGCTTTATCCCTTAGTTCTAAAAATAAACTACCACCTTGGCCGGATAACATTGCCTCCATTACTTTAAATGCGTACACAGCATTATCCAATACACTAATGGATTGAAAACCCAAAACCACGTGTGCTTGTGGTTTGTCAATTTTGTGAAAAACCTTTTTAGGCTCTATGAGCCGTTTAACATTTGGAAGATCATACACTTCGCCACTAGTGCACTTTATGCTGTTGACAAAATTTTGATAAACTTGGGCTTTGCCATTTCCTACAACTGAAATGTAAGGGTTTTTCATAAAAGTACGCCAATAATCTAAAACATCTTCTTTTTTTATATTGCTTATTGAAGTTAGATTTCCTAGTACGTCTTTTCCGTAAGTGTGTTGAAAAAATACATTTTTAACAAAGTCTGTTATAGCTAACTTAGACGGATTATCTTCTAATGACTTTAGGTATTGCTGTATCTTAAGCTTTTCCCTATCCAGAATAGTATGATTAAATTTTGGTTTTAAAAGTATAGATTTTAATATTTTTATAAAATCATCAACATATGCAGTTAGAGTCACAACCGAAATCCCAAAAGCATTTTTGGTACAAAATGTTGTTAATGATGAAGCCCTACTATCTATAAACTCCTTTAGTTTAACTTCTGTCATATCCTGAGTTTCACAGATGGCCATCCTAGATGAAATAAGAGACAGCCCACTAAGCCTACTACTCTCGTAACCAACACCACCTTTAAAGCCTACTGATATACTAACAGTGGGTGTACTGGTATTTGAATAAAACGAAGATTTAGAACTTAAAAAATAAAATTTGGATTCCTTTGAAGTTGGTTCAAATGAACTGATACTTGCTTTTGGCTTTGATACACTTAACTCTTTCGGCTTAAGAACATTAGATAATTGAAAGCCTATTTCATATCCATCACACCAATCTTGAAGCAAGCTGTTCATGTTTTTTTTATTAGTAATTGAAGATATAGTAACCTGATCTGGATTCAAATAAGAACCCACTCTTAATATGTCATTTGTTGTAACCTGACTTGCTTTTTTTAAATACTTATCAAAATAATTTACATCTTGTGACATATGATAGTAGAAACCATATTTTCTAGACAAACCGTCCACGGTTTCCATCGCATAAAATTCTTCACTTTCTATCATACGTAAAGCTTTTACAAGCTCATCATCTTGGACAAAATTTCCAAGTACATCTAATAGCTCTTCTCCTATTGCACATATTGCATCGGATACGTCTTGTTCAACAATTTTACATGATACCAAAAAAATACCATGATCTTTTAGCATGTATATACCTGAGCTAACGGAAGATGCCAGAGGTTTAGCTTGTAACATCAAAGCTTTATGCAAACGTGAACTGTTAGAATATCCTAAGATTAAAGATAGCATCTCTAATGCTGGTGTATCTGGATGATCTAAAGTTGGAATAGGCCATGTGAAGTTAATTCTAGTTTGCTTGAATTTGGTTTGATCAACTGCGATTTTAGCTTTTAGCTTGGCTGGTTCTGGTGCTCGTTTTATTGTTTTTATATCACCGCTATTTTGACTAAAGATATCTAGTTTTTTCTTCATCTTCTGCGAGTCAAAATCTCCAGATACAACGATAGTTATATTTTCTGCACAATAACGATTGTTGTAGTAAGAGAGTATTTTTTTCCTTGAGAAGTTTTTTATATTTGATGGTTTCCCTAGTATAGGTCTGGAATAAGGGTGCGATTTAAACATTGATGAAAAGATCAGGTCACTAGCTGTACTACCAGGGCTGCCCTTTGATCTCTTAATTTCTTCTATGACTACTTCTCGTTCTGCATCTATATCATCTATGTTAAAGCTAGGATGTATAACCATTTCTTTTATTACATCTAAGGCAACATCTTGGTAAGAACTGGCGATTGTCACGTAATAGACGGTATGATCAAAGGAAGTGTAGGCATTTAATTCCCCACCCGAACTTTCCACAATAGAAGCTATTTCTCCTAAGGCATATTTTTTAGTACCTTTGAATAAAAGGTGTTCTATGAAGTGAGTTATACCAGATTCTGATTCTCTTTCGTCAGCACTACCTGTATTAATCCAAGCCTGCACAGAAACGACTGGAGATTTACTTTCAGGTATTAAAATCACATTTGTTTTATTTTTTAATTTATATTTATGAATCATGAGTTGAACAATCCAAAGTTGACAAATTCAAGTAAGTAAAAAATTAAAGTAACCAAAGTCTACTTGATTTTTTCATAGTTTACCACATATATTTCCAACATGTCACAAGCTGTGTATATTCACATACCATACTGCAAGCAACTGTGCCATTATTGTAATTTTGCAAAGTATAAAGTTGGAAAAACAATTTCACCTTCTGATTACATAAATTTGCTAAACTTAGAAATAAAACACATGTCACATTTTATAAAAAATCCCAACAGCATTTATTTAGGAGGTGGTACACCCAGCATGATTGGGGCGAAAAACATTAGGCGTATTTTAGATATGATAGGCGTGTGTGACGACATAACTGTAGAAGTAGACCCTGGTACAGCTAATGCTGATGACATAGATGTATTGATTGAAGCTGGGGTCAACCGCATAAGCCTTGGCGTTCAGAGCATGAATGATATTTTTCTTAAAAAAATAGGTAGGACTCATACCGAAAAAGATACTTTGAGTTTGGTAGAAATTCTTAACAAAAGAAAATTAAATTTCTCCATGGATCTACTGTTTGCATTGCCAAATCAAAGACTGTCCGATTTGCAGACCGACATAGATAAATTTCTAGCATGCGACCCCAAGCACATAAGTACATATTTGCTGGAAATACCTAAAAGACATACCTTAGGTCAAAATAGAGCTGAGGAAATAGAACAAGTAGAAATGATAAAAGCCATAAACTACTCACTTGGTAGAGCAAATTTTATAAGGTATGAATTATCCAACTACGCCAGGGCAGGATTTGAAAGCCGGCATAACTTGGCATACTGGAATGACTTGCCATACATAGGCCTGGGACTATCCGCTCATTCATATATAAAAGAAATGGGAAGGTGGGGTGCAAGGCTATGGAACGCAAGAAACATGAAACAATATGCCAGCCAAGTTAGCACAACCTATATGTGCAGAAACGCAGAAGTTCTAACCATGGCCAACTCATTAACCGATTTTTGTCATACACAACTTAGAAAATTAGAAGGGCTTTCATGCGATGCATTAAAGAGCAAGTATGGTGCTGGAGCATACGAAGTATTTTTAAATCGTGCTAATTTGATCTCAGACGAGGGCTATATTATCATGGGTCGGAAAATTTTACTGTCCGAAAAGGGAAAACTTTTTTTAAATGTTATATTAGAAAAACTTTTATTTTCAGATGAGGATTTGGCGGATATAAGGTTTATAGCATGAAAACTAATACAAAAGATGACACAAACAATTCTGATATAGAGGCTGAAGCTAACGAACAGCCTAAATCTGAAGAGACTGTCAGTAACAATGACAGTCCAGATGAATCTAATGACACCATAAGCATAAATAAAAAAGAATACGATAAACTTGTAGCTGATCTTGAAAAACAAAAAAAAGATTACTTATATCTCTACGCAGAGATGGACAACCTGAGGAAGAGAACAGTAAAAGAGCGGACCGATTTGATAAAATATGGAACTCAAAATGTATTTACTAGTCTTTTAGATATTGTGGATAATTTCCAAAGAGCTTTGTCAGCCAAAGTTGACAAAGATAATGAGCAGTCTTTTTTAGACGGTGTTAAGTTAATTAACGAATTATTACTAAACCTTTTAAAAGAATTTTCGGTAACTGAAGTTGCGTCTTTAGGTGAAGCTTTTGACCCAACAGTGCATGAAGCTATAGGAACGGAGCCTTCTGATACCGTACCAGAAGGACATATTTGTAAAGTTTTAGTAAAGCCATATAAATTACACGACAGAACTATAAGAGTAGGCCGTGTGATTGTGGTTAATAACCAAAATGAGAAAAACTCTGATTTATCTACAACATCTGAAGATCAATAAAATGGGCAAACTGATTATTATAATTCTATCCCTAAGCATAGCATCCTGTGCACTCGTCCCAAGAGAGGAGCTAAATGCTCCAGAACGATTAGAGCTGAACAAAATAAAAGATACAGACAAAGAAGATGGACATGAAAAAAGACTTTTAGAATTTACCAAGAAATATCCCAACAGTTACCATGCACAGGAAGTATATTTTGAATTGGGAAATATTGCTTTTAATAGAAAAGATTTTTTAATGGCGGATAAACATTATAGTCAAGTTAAAAAAAGAAAACTATATGACAAAGCTAGAGTGCTAAGAGCACATGCTTTACTTAAATTAAATAAAACACAAGAGGCATACTCTATAGTAGCAGAACTTGTTAAAAATAATAGATTAGATAAAAATGTAATGTATTATGCTATATCCATAAAAGCCATGCTTGCTGAGAAGATAGAAACTACTAATGAAAGACTTCTAACTTATGATCGCCTATTAACTGCTGCTAAAGATATAAAGCCTAAGTATGATGATTATCCATCCACAACAAATGATTGGGACTTTACCTCTGATCCTTTAAAATACAGAATAAAAGCTATTCAAATAATTGATTCTTTAGAAATTAATAATTTAACTGATATAGACTTATCTTATAAACTGTTAAAGGCTCATTTATTTTTTAGGTTAGGCAATTTTTATTTTGAACAATCAGAATTTGACAGAGCTAGAATTTATTTAAATAGAGCCATGCGGTTGGATGATGGAGAATATAGAGAGAAGTCATCACATTTAATTTCTAAAATACTTGCAAAAGGTAAAGTAAATAGGAAAACAATAGGAGTTGTATTGCCCATTAGTGGTGAACAAAATGCCTATGGGCATATGGCTCTTTTGGGATTAAATGCAGCGTTTGGAACCTATGATTCTGATAACAATTCTGATTATAAAATAGTTGTAATGGATAGCAAAAATAATGAGTCGGTTGCAGGTAGGGCTGTTGAAACGCTTGTTTTAGATCATCATGCTGTAGCTGTTATAGGTGGGCTGCTTAGTAAAACTGCTGATATTATTTCAACAAAAGCACAGGAGTTAGAGGTAGTAAATATAACATTATCTCAGAAAGA
This sequence comes from Bdellovibrionales bacterium, assembly GCA_965203875.1. Taxonomy (GTDB): domain Bacteria; phylum Bdellovibrionota; class Bdellovibrionia; order Bdellovibrionales; family JAUICD01; genus CBDANC01. Next base: position 1,542,223 of record OZ241914.1, read on the forward strand.
TGGGATAACAGATATTGGTGATTACATATTTAGAAGTGCAATGACTTTGAGTGATCAAATAGATTTTTTGGTTAGAACTGCTATTAATAAACATAATATAAAGAACTTTGGCATGCTTTATCCCAAAACAAAGTATGGTGAAGATAGCAGTCTTATTTTTTTACAAACTGTTTTAAAGAACGGGGGTAATTTGTTGGCCGCCCAATCTTATGAACATTCAGAAACAGATTTTTCTGAACACGTAAAAAAATTGATAGGTACTTATTATATCAAAGATAGAATGACAGAGTATAAAACTAAGTTAGATGAATGGAAAACTAACAACCCACATATGAGTGCAAGAACACAGCCTCCTGCAGATCTTTTGGAGCCAATAATTTCATTTGATGCTTTATTTATTCCTGATGATGTAAAAGCTCTTGGTCAAATTGCTCCCATGCTTACTTACAATGATGTAGATGATGTAGTGCTGCTTGGAACAAACCTCTGGAATACACCCTCTTTAAAAAGTAGGGTTGCAGGAGATACAAGGTTGATTTATGTGGATAGTTTTACTTCTGAAACCCCATCATTTTCGACGTCCAAATTTAGAAAGGATTTTTTAAGTACGTTTAATAAAGAACCTACCATTATAGAATTGCAAGCATATGATGCTGGTGTATTTTTAAAAGCAGCGTTGGATAAATTAAGGGTAAATTCAAGAAAAAAACTAAGGGATATTATGTTAGATTTAGATGAAATACCTGGAGCTTTAGGTTTTCTAAAAGTGCAAAAAGATACTGGTGCAATAGAACGACCGCTTGTGGTTTTAAACCATGGTCAGGAAGAAACCACCGAAGACAGTAATAATAATTAATCTAGAGCTGTATGTATTTTATTAAAAGCCTTGTTCTTGCTTATTTTGTATATTTCAGTATTATGTTTTTATGAGCATAAACAATGATCGAGGTTTTTTTGTTGTATTGATGGTGGCTTTGGTATCATTTGCACTTTGGGCTACGATGTCTACTATGCACATATATTCTGTGAATAAGATGGAAGCTCATGCTAAGGCAAAGGAAGCTAATGAGATGTATAATACTCTGTCTGATTTTGCAGCAGAGGCTCAGGCTGGTTATTATAGGAGTGTTATAGAAAATCAGGGTGAAGAAGGTGATGAATGCCCTGGTGACTACCAGAACTGTACTTTGGATGAGGGGGGGGGCACTAAGCCTAATCTTTGTCTTAAGGAAAAAAGCTGTAACACTTGTTTAGATGCTAGTAATGGTAAGAATGTGGTGGAGTATTGTGGTAATTTTTTTGGATTTAGTGGTAAGGATGATCTTGGAGACTGTTCTGATCCTAAAGTTTTATGTGTTGCTGCCAGTATAGATGTTGCGGATAGGAAGAATCCTCCTTCATCATCTGATCTTAAAGATTGTGATACATGTTTTGTTCAGCCGTTTAAAATTTTTGTAGATACACCAGGAGTAACTAATACTACCGAAACTACTGAAGGTCCTGACTGTTCATCTATCTGTATGGGATCATCTCATCCGTATACTTCCAATAGGAATCTCTGCGTTACAGGTCATCAGGAATCTGATGGTTGCACTTGTTACAAAGGAACATCGTATAATCCATCTAGTCCAGATACATGTGGTGCAAGTTGTACGAATGGGCAATATTCAGAAGGTGAAAAATGCCCAGATAACTACCCATGTGTTAGAGAAAATAATAGCTATTCCTGTGGATGTAAGCTGTCTTCTCAATGTGAGAAAAGCCAGGTATGCTGTTTAAACGGACGTTGTGTCAAGCCTGATAATGCTAATAATTTACCAGGACAATTAGAACCTGCTGAGTGTTATATGAACTAATCAGACATTTTATAAAATTGAAAACCTTTAGATAATCTTTCGGAGTATACCTTGAACGTTGCTTGGGATTTTTTGATAAGTACACACTAGCTTCACTTTGACCTACGGTCGGGCCATTACGCTACGTGTACTTATCAAAAACTTTAGAGCCTTAAAATTGAAAACCTTTGGCTGTTGGTTAACATTTTTAATAAGCATACAATGATGACAATAATGAATCCAGACTTGTCATGAACCTAAACATGTTCTGTTGTTGCAAACTGACCTAAACTTTAGCCTAACTTTAGGTGGATAATTTGTTTGACAAAAATGGGGGGGGGGGGGGGGGGTAGGCTATTTTTTGAGCAACTTTTTTTATTGGCAATTAGGCCTTCATATGAGTAAAGAATGTTTTTAAATGATTTACTAAAATTAAGTTTTTATAAGTCGTCTTGTATATTGTTTGCCAGTTTATTTTTAGACTACTGTTGAGAAAAAACTATGAGTAAAATAAAGTATGTTTTTTGTATTGCAGCTATTGGTTCTACAGTTTTCTTATATCAAAATTGTGCGGATCAATCATTTACAGTAACCCAGTCTTCTGTAGATTATTCAACAAGTATGTCACCTAGTTGTATAGGAGATAATAATTTAATAATAGTTAGTATCGATCAAGACATAGAAGGTGAAATATCATTTGAGTGTAAAGACAGTAATACAGAATTTGTAAATTGTAATAATTATGATTTAGATGGCGGTGTTGTAAAGGCATCTGACGGCAATCTTGTTTTTAGCCAGTTAGATAATGATTCTTACTCGCTTACAGTACAAATGTTAATTACACCTGACAATGGTGATACAGTCAGAGATACGTTTGAAATAAATTTTGAACGTTGCGAATCTGAAACAAACACTCAAAGTACAGCCACTACAGAAACTACATCTACCACTGAAACCACAACAGATACAACTGAATGTATAACCTGCTTAAGTCGTATAACAGATTCTACTTGTCAAGTATGCTCTAACCCTAATAGCTGTACTGAAACTCCTATTGCTAAAACTATAAGTTGTGGTTCTGAAGGTATGTCGGCCTATCCATTGTCTACCGAACCAACCTGCCCTACTGGTAATAGAATATTATGTAATAAAACCTGTTATAGAGGAGGATCTGCTACTTGCACAGCTGATCCTTCAACTTGCACTACATGTCCTAATGGTGAATGTGGTCAGCCTCAAACAGGTCAAACTTGCTCTAGCCGAATAACCGATTCTGCTTGTCAAGTATGCTCTAATCCTAACAGTTGTAGCGAATCTCCTGTTGCTAAAGCTATAACTTGTGGTTCTGGAGATATGTCGGCTTACCCACTATCTACTAGACCTGCTTGCCCTACAGGAGAACTTACTTTATGTGGTACGACTTGTTATAGTGGAGGATCTATTACTTGCACAGCCAATTCTGCAACCTGCACCACATGCCCTAATGGTGAATGTGGTCAGCCTCAAACAGGTCAAACTTGCTCTAGCCGAATAACCGATTCTGCTTGTCAAGTATGCTCTAATCCTAACAGTTGTAGCGAATCTCCTGTTGCTAAAGCTATAACTTGTGGTTCTGGAGATATGTCGGCTTACCCACTATCTACTAGACCTGCTTGCCCTACAGGAGAACTTACTTTATGTGGTACGACTTGTTATAGTGGAGGATCTATTACTTGCACAGCCAATTCTGCAACCTGCACCACATGCCCTAATGGTGAATGTGGCCAGCCTCAAACAGGACAAACTTGCTTAAGTCAAATAACCGATTCTACTTGTCAAGTATGCTCTAACCCTAACAGTTGCAGCGAATCACCTTCTAATAGAACCATAACTTGTGGTTCTGAGGATATGGCAGCTTATCCGTTATCTTCAGAACCTGTTTGTGTAACTGATAGTAGAACATCATGTGGAATAACTTGTTATCAGGGGCGTTCTTTTAAGAAATATACAAGATGTAGCTGTGAAGATTGTGATCTGACAAGTCTATGTTGGTTTGAAACTTATAATGCTAACTGTGGATATGAATGTCCAACTGGAATTTCTAATAACCCACATAATGGCTTCAGCTGTCCCGCACGTGGAGTTACTCCACCAAATTGTTATGATATTTTAGACAACTTAGCTCCTTGCAGATAAAAAAGCAACATACAAAACGAAGGGCTTTATGACAGTTCTTTTATAGTCTACCTTGAACGTTGGTAAACATTTTATCAAATAATAGCTATCTTCATTAAGACCTCCGGTCTAACCATTACGCTATCTATTATTTGATAAAATTGAAAACCTTTAACTTTATTTTTTCCTGGTGAAAATTCTTATGGGAATACCAGATAACTTCCACTTTTTCTTTATCTCTTTTACCAAAAACCTCCTATACCTCTTAAGTAAAGGCTTGCTGTTATTAGTAAAAGCAATAAAGGTAGGCGGTACTTGCTTAGTCTGAACCACATAATACAACTTAACCCTACCACCAAGTATTCCTTGCTTTTTATCTAAACTCAAAAAGAAATCATTTAACTTAGAAGTAGAAACCTTATGATTTAACTTATCCCAAATAATCTCTACAGTTTTAAATAAGTTCTTTACACCACTACCATTCTTAGCACTAATAAATACCAACGGTATATCTTCAAAAAAAGCAAATACATCCTTTGCCTTCTGTCTAAAAGTTTTTCTAAAATCTTCAAACTTATCTTTACCAATATCACTCTTATTGACTATTAAAATCACAGGTTTATGCAAACTCAACACATTGCTCACCAACCTGGCTTCTTGATGCCCAATACCTTCCATGCAATCTAACAACAGCAAAATAATATCAGCACGCTCAATAGATTTTTCTGATTGAATACTTGATAATTTCTCAAGACCAGTTTTTCTCTTAGCCTTCCTTCTTATACCCGCAGTGTCCACCAATTTATATTTTTTATTTTCAAACTCAACAATGCTATCCACACTATCAGTCGTAGTACCAGGAATATCAGTTACAATCATACGATCATAACCATTTATAAAATTACAAAGTGTACTTTTCCCCGCATTAGGCTTACCTATTATTGTTAATGTTTTCATCTTTTCGTCATCTGACAATGATTCTGAAACATTATTTTGAGTACAAACTTTTGTTGCTATCCAATCCAGAATATCTGTAATACCCACTTTATTTTCAAAAGAAGCACTTAGCCAAACATCATTTAGTTCATAAAAATCTGTTTTAATTGATTCAGATTCTTTGTAAGAGTCTACCTTGTTAATGACAAAAAAAATTTTACTAGATAATTCTTTAGCAAGTCTTACAACGTATTTATCTTCTGGATGAATGCCAAATTTACCGTCTACGATAACTATCAGAGCATCTACTTCTGTTAATAAATTTAGTATCTTTCTTTCAATCTCTTGGCTAAATAGATCATCTGTTTTACTTAAACCACCTGTATCAATAATTTCAAATTGCTTTCCCAGCCAGGTGGCGTTGGATATTTTGATATCTCTAGTTGTACCTGGTTGATTTTTTACAAGTGCTCTTTTTGAATCTATAATTTTATTAAATAATGTAGATTTTCCTACATTAGGTCTTCCGATTATAGCAACCTTTGTTAACATCACTAAAACCTAGGTAACTTGCCTTTGCTTAAGTTTAGAAAATAAATAATACCTATATAACCTGACTTCATTCATCAATCCTCATTTTTTCAACTGCTAGTTTTGCTGCCGACTGTTCTGCAAATTTTTTGCTCCCTCCAACTCCTGTGGCTATATGTTCATCATCCACAAAAACATCTACAAAAAATTTTTTATTATGGTCCGGGCCTTCGGTTTTACCAATTCTATATTCAGGATCCCCAAGTGATTTTTTATACACTATCTGTTGTAGCTTATCTTTATAATTTATTTTGGACATTTCACTTCTGACACTAAGAAGATTTTCTTTAAACATAGAATGTATTACATCTTTTACAGTTTTAAAATTTGAGTCCATGTAAACTGCTCCAATAACAGCTTCAAAAGCAGAAGCAACTAATCTTTTTTTATTTCTACCACCAGATTTTTCTTCACCCTTTCCAAAATAAATTTTTTCTTCTATTTTAAGTTTTTTTGCTATATCAAACAAAGTAGTTTCATTTACCAGCTTGTCTCTTTTCATTGAAATTTCACCCTCATCATCCTGAGGATAAATATCCAACAATATGTCTGTAATGGCCAAACCTAAAACTGAGTCACCCAAAAGCTCCAGCCTTTCATTATTCATACAATCTCCACGTTCATTCGAAAAACTAGAATGCGTAAGTGCCTCTTTTAATAATTCCTGATCTTTAAATGTATAAAAGTTTTCCATAAAATCTTACCAACCTATGGCTTTAATAAATTTACATCCTTTAGCTGATATATCTATTTTCAAAATCTGCACCGGCCTAATTGCATGCCACTAAACTGGCAAGCTTAAACACCTTAAGCCTTTAGCAAAATATTATAACCTTTTCAAGCCAGACGTGCCTCTAAAGCACCATCTTTACCAGATAAAATTGAAGATTTATACCCAGTTATAACAACCGGAAACTCTCCTTCTAAAGCATGCTGATTGTTATCTATAACACATTCCCAATAGTCTCTAGAAAGTCCTTTTTGGTTTTTTAGAATCAAAACATTCTTTTGTGTACCTATTTGCTCTTGAGCCTTTTTGTGTAACCTTTGTTGACTAAGTTTTCTTATCACCTTTGATCTATATTTTTTTTCTTCATGTAAAACATCATCTTTTAGTTTAGATGCTCTGGTATGCGGCCTATGACTGTAAGGAAAAACATGTATCTTTGTCCATGGAAGGTTGGCTAATAAATCATGTGCCTGGTTAAATTCGCTTCTATCTTCTGAAACAAAACCTACAATTAAATCCATACCTACAAAAGGGTTATTTATATTTTTATCTATAGCACTAAAGGCTTTTGTTATATCCTTTACCTCATACTGCCTTCTCATTTTTTTCAAAATTCTATTGTTCAAACTTTGAATACTCATGTGAAAGTGAGGACACATTCTTTTATCTGAATACAAGTCAATAAGTCTAGTGCTTAGCTCTTTAGGTTCCAAGCTGGTAAGCCTAATTCTAGGTATTTTGGTATTTAGCAAAACAGATTCTACCAGATCTTCTAATCCTTTATCTTTATCTGCGTAATCCCCTATATGTACACCTGTTAGCACTACTTCTTTTATACCCTCATAATGCAAATTATTTATTTGTTTGCATATACTGTCGATCGATAAGCTTCTACTTTTTCCTCTGGCAAAAGGAATAACACAAAAAGTGCAAAAGCTATTACACCCATCTTGGATTTTAACAAAAGCTCTGGTTCTATTTTCACAAAGGCCACCTGTAGGCTCTATTGTGTTCTTTTTAAAAATGTCAGATTTAATTTTGGTATCGCCAGATTGAGTGAACATATTGTTTATGTGAACATCTATTTTATCTTTATCACTATTGGCAACCACAAGGTCGGCTATATCTATATTAAAATCATCAGTGTCGACCTGTGCAGCACATCCGGTTATAACAACCTTATCAGAGGTATTTTTCTTAATTTTTCTAGCTAACTTCACCGCCTCTAAGCTAGCTTTTCTGGTTACCGCACATGTATTAATAATATGAAGAGGTGTAGCTGGACTAAGATGCATTAGTTTTTTTTCTAAAACGCTAGTGTCATGTGTATTGACCTTGCAGCCAAACGTATATATTTTTACTTTATCCATCCGCCACCTACTAATTGCCTACCTCTATAAAATACAGCAGCTTGCCCTGGTGTAACAGCTCTTTGGGGTGTTTCAAATTCGACCTGTGCAGTAGCATCGTTAATATTTTCTAATTTACACCAGGCTCCTTCGTGATGATATCTGATCTTTACTTTCAGCCTCTCATTGTCGACCACTCTATCGAGCAGATTTATTTTTTCTATAGTCATAGATTTAGAATGCAAATATTCTTCCAAAGCTAGCCATACAGTAGAGCCTTCGATCTTTAACACATAAAGTGGTTCTGTATACCCTGATACACCGACGCCCTTACGCTGACCGTACGTAAATTTGTGCACTCCATCGTGTGTTCCTATGATTTCACCACTTGGATACAGACGAATTTGACCACTGGAAATCAAATTGCTATCCACCGTATCATCAATAAACTTGGCATATCCTTGTTTGCCAATAAAGCATATTCCTGTACTATCCTTTTTCTTGGCGTTTAACAGGCCTCTTTTGGTAGCAAGTTTTCTTACATCCGCTTTGTTCATATGACCTATTGGAAACATCATTTTAGCCAATAAACTATTATCCAAAGTGAATAAAAAGTAAGTTTGATCTTTAATACTGTCTGTGCTGGTACATATCCCGTATCTATTGTCATTTAACTTAATCACCTTGGCATAGTGTCCGGTAGCCAAGTAGTCACAATTTAGCTTGTGCATTTTAGATACCAAATGACTAAACTTTAAAAAGGTATTGCAATTCACACAAGGCAGCGGGGTTCTTCCTTTAAGATATTCTTTTATAAAAGGATCAATCACACTAATTTTGAACTCTTTTTCACAGTTTAGCACATAAAACGGTATGTTTAGCTTATCTGCTACATCCCTTGCATCATCTACATCGATACTAGAACAACAAGTTCCATTGCCTTGAGTAGTGCAAGAGTTGGAATAATCCCAAACTTGCATTGTAACACCAATGACATCAAAACCTTGATCTACCAATATAGAGGCCGCAACAGAGCTATCAACTCCACCACTCATGGCCACCAAAACCCTTTTCTTGCTCATATTATGTTTCTATGCTTTTTATTGCTGATTTGCAATAGTGTATGCACGTCTAACCCTTTTTACAGCATCTCTTAGGGCCTTAGAAAATTTATCTACCTCTTCTAAAGTGGTATTCCAGCCAAAACTTATCCTTATGGACCTTGTAGCCTCTGAGCTGGAATAGCCCATATTTGTCAAAACTGGGCTAGGCTCTCCCCTACCAGAACTACATGCTGTTCCGGCACTAACAGCAAATCCCATAACATCCAGATTTATCAACACTGTCTCATTATCGATTCCATCTATGATTATATTGGAGGTGTTACAAACACGCATACCATCTTTACCAACTATCTCTATCCCATCCAGATTAATATTTTCTTCAAAGTGATCCCTTAAGTTTTTCATATGGGTTATTAATTTTGAAAAATCTTTTTTTAAAACTTCAGACATAGAATGTATCGCAAGTATATTTTCGGTACCTGACCTTCTGGATCTTTCTTGACCTCCTCCATGTACCAGAGGTTCTATATTCAAGCCAGTTTTTATATAGGTCACACCGCAACCTTTTAAGGCATAGCATTTATGAGAAGCAAAGGTGGCAAAATCCAAACCAAGATCTGTTACAGAAAGTGGCATTTTTCCTAAGCCCTGCACACAGTCAGAAAAGAACAGCACATTCTTTTTTAAAGCACATTTTACCATTTTTTTAATTGGATATACTATTCCTGTTTCGCTGTTGACTAACATTTTGCAAACCATAGCAGTATTGTTGCTTATCATTCGGTCATATTTTTCCATGTCTATGCTGCCTAGTTTGTCTTCAGGTATAAACTCTACTTTTGCTCCAAGTTTTTTTATAAACTCAAATGCTTCTATGGTAGATGGATGCTCTGTTATGCCGCATAAGTAATGATCACGTCCTGTATTGTTGATTAAGTTGTTAAAGAAAACACCTTTAATTACTTGGTTATTGGATTCACTGCCACCAGAAGTGAATACTATTTCTAAAGGTGTTGTAGCACCTATTAGTTTTGTTATATTTTTTCTAGCTTCTCTTAAAATTTGTTTTGGTTTTCTAGATTGCGTATGTATCGAGCTAGTGTTTCCCCAAAAATTTGCAATACTTGCTAAATTATCAGCAACATCGTTGTCTATTGGGGTGGTAGAATTATAATCTAAGTATATGTGCGACATAATATTTTATCTTGTTAATCTTTAAACTTTATGTTTATAAAGTTTTATATGGATTATGCGATAACCACTAGATCTTTTGCAAGTGATAATAATTCTGCGGTCATCCCAGAGGTAATTGATGCAATAAATAGTATAAATAAAAACCATGTAGGGGCATATGGCAACGATCCTATTACAGAAATGACAAAAGAGTTATTTAAGTCTGTGTTTGGTGATAGTTCAAAAATGTATTTGGCATTTAATGGTACCGGAGCTAATCACCTATGTTTAACACCTTTTTTAAAGTCTTATGAATCAGTTATTTGCTCTGAGCTTGCTCATATAAATAATGACGAATGTGGTTCTCCTGAACGAATAATAGGCACTAAACTTCTAGCTATACCGACCGATAACGGCAAAATAACTCCGAAAGGAATTAAAGAAAAGTTAGTAAGGCTTGGTGATCATCATCATGTACAACCAAAAGTTATTAGCATAACCCAACCTACTGAAGTCGGAACCTTGTATACAATAGAGGAGCTACAAGACATATGTAAAACAGCAAGAGATAATGGCCTTGTGGTACATATGGACGGTACACGACTAGTAAATGCTGCTGCGTCCTTGAATTGTTCATTAAAGGAATTAACAAACGATGTTGGAATTGATTCTTTGTCATTTGGTGGTACGAAAAATGGATTGCTCTTAGCAGAAGCATGTGTATTTTTTAATTCTTACAACAACAGCTCAATTCCGTACTATCAAAAACAGCTTTTACAATTACCTGGAAAGTCCAGATTTGTTGCAGCACAGTTATATGCATTTTTATCCAATGATACCTGGTTAAAATATGCAAAACATTCTTTAAAAATGGCAAAGCTATTAGAAAAAGAGATTATAAAATTAGGTATAACCATAACCCAAAAGGTACAAACCAATATGGTGTTTGCTAAAATACCAAAAAAAGCCTTGAAAAAAGCAAGAGAGAATTATTTTTTCTATGTATGGGATGAAATTCCAGAAGAGGATATGTATGAGGTAAGATGGGTCACTACCTTTGATACAACCGAGGAAGATATTCAAAATTTTGTAGATAATCTAAGCTTCTTTTAGCCGCAAAAGGCTTTTGGTTTTGCAAAAACTAATTAGTTGGTGTAAGGCTAGCTGTCATGTTGATTTTTAAGGCATTACATCTAATCACTATGGTTTGCTGGTTTGCCGGTTTGTTTTATATGTTCAGGCTGTTTGTATACCATACAAAAAATCAGGCTAATGAAGATAACACAAAATTACTAAAGCAAATGGCATTTAAGCTATACTACTACATAACCACACCCTCTATGGTTTTAACGTTACTGTTTGGACTGCTGTTATTAATGCATGTTCCTATATATATTAATGTTCCTTGGTTTCATCTAAAGATGCTTTTTATACTTATCTTGCTTATCTACCATTACTTTGTAGGCTACACACTACATAAATTTATGAAAGATGATATTTTTTTGTCAGAAAAACAGTGTAGAATTATAAATGAAGTTCCAACTTTACTTTTGATAATAATAATTGGACTTGCGGTACTAAAACCAAACTTACTATGACACAAACTTATGATCCAAAAACATTAGAAAGAAGAATCTATAAACTATGGGAAGATGAAGGTTATTTTTCACCTACATTGGATGCTAAAAAACCTAAATTTTGTATCATGCTCCCTCCTCCTAACGTCACTGGCTCCTTGCATTTGGGGCATGCCTTGGATCATACAATACAAGATGTGTTGATCAGATGGCGTAGAATGAAAGGGTTCGACACTCTATGGCAGTCTGGGTGTGATCATGCCGGTATTGCTACACAAAGTGTGGTTGAGAGGCACTTAGCTGAAAAAGGACTTGAAAGAAAAACCTTAGGTAGAGAATCTTTTCTAAAGCATGTATGGGAATGGAAGACCAAATACGAAGATCGCATTATCAATCAAATGAAAAAATTAGGTGATTCTTGTGACTGGAGCAGGAACAGGTTTACAATGGATGATGGCCTATCTAAGGCTGTAAAAAAAGTTTTTATCAATTTATATAATGAAGGTTTGATTTATAAAGGTAACAAGTTAGTCAACTGGGACACTAAGTTAGAATCTGCAATATCAGATTTAGAAGTGGAACACCTGAATAAAGATGGATATTTGTGGCATGTCAAATATCCAATAGTAAATAGCGATGAATACTTGGTTGTAGCTACGACCAGACCAGAAACTATTCCTGGTGACACTGCCCTTGCTGTAAACCCAAAAGATAGTAGGTATACAAAATACGTAGGTAAAAAAGCTAGTCTAAAGCTAGTTGATAGAGAGATAAAGATTATTGTCGATGACTTTGTGGATCAAAACTTTGGCTCTGGAGTAGTTAAAATAACTCCTGCACATGATTTCAAAGATTATGAGGTAGGACTAAGACATAATTTAGAAATGATAAACATATTAAATCCAAACGGAACCTTAAATAGTAACGTTAAAAAATATGAAGGGCTTACGACATTAAAAGCCAGGAAAGTAATTTTAGATGATCTAGCTAAGCAGAACCTAATAGTGAAAAAAGAAAAATATAGTGTAACAACTCCTGTAAGCCAAAGAACAGGCGAGATAGTAGAACCTTATTTATCTAAGCAATGGTTTGTATCTACCAAAGATATTTCTACTCCTGCAAAAAATGTGGTAGAAAAAAAATCAATTTCATTTGAACCTGAGCACTGGAGCAAAACGTATCTACATTGGATGAATAATATACAGGATTGGTGTATATCAAGGCAGCTTTGGTGGGGGCATAGAATCCCAGCTTGGTATTGTAGTAAGTGTGATGAAATTATGGTTTCAGAATCAGCTCCAAAAGTATGCAAAAATTGTAACTCCAAAGATCTGTACCAAGATAACGATGTATTGGACACTTGGTTTAGCTCAGCATTATGGCCATTTAGTACCTTAGGTTGGCCTGAACCAACACAAGAACTAAAAACTTTCTATCCAACAAGTGTTCTGGTAACAGGTCACGATATAATATTTTTCTGGGTGGCCAGAATGATCATGTCAGGGTTACATCATACAAAAGATATTCCGTTTAAAAAAGTTTTTGTTCATGGAATAATACGAGATGAAAAAGGTAAAAAAATGTCCAAATCCTTGGGCAACACACTGGATCCTCTAGACTTAATAGAAAAGTACGGTGCAGATGCTTTAAGAATTACACTTATGTCGCAGGTGTATGGTGGAAATGACATTAAATTTTCAGAAAAAAGATTGGAAGGATATAGAAATTTTTTAAACAAGGTTTTCAATGCCAATAAATTTTGTATGTCATTTCATGATAAAAACACCCAAAAAAATAATACTATTATTAAAAAAGATATCTCTATATACGATAGATGGATCATACAAAAATTAGTTGGTGTATATCAACAGATAGACTCATATCTTGAAAAATTCAAATTTGCTGAATCTGTATCTACAATATATTCATTCGTATGGAATGACTTTTGCGACTGGTATCTAGAACTAATAAAACCTATACTCTACAAAGGTAAAAATAATAACAAAGTTGCAACTCTTAATGTACTAACCGAGGTTTTAAATAGAATATGCAGAATAGCTCACCCAATAATCCCACATATAACTGAAGATATTTACCAAAAACTGCCAATAAAAAATAAGGCATGCATAGTAGATAGTTACCCTACAAAAGAAAATGACACACTTACATCTTTACAAGGTACAGATGTATTAAAAGAAATAGATGACATGATTTTATTAATCACTTCAATTAGAAATATAAGAAGTACAAATAATATCTTTCCAAAAAATAAAATAGTAGTTAAAATACTGGTAGAATCTCACAAAGATTATTTTGAAAAAATAATAAGAGCACACAAAAATTCTATAGAAGGTATGTCTAATAGTGATTTATCAGTAGAAAATGAAGATACATTAAGGTTAGAAAAAAACTCTATTATTGGATATTTTCAAAATAAACCATACTATCTTGCTAAATTTACTGAGATCAATAAAACTTCCGTTAAATTTTATATTCCAGCTCAGCTAGTTGTAGAAAAATTTGATAAAACTTCTAAAAAAATTAAAGATGAAATACAAACCCTAAAAATAAAACTTCAAAATCAATCTTTTATAGAAAAAGCTCCTAAAGATATAGTCGAACAGGCACAAGAAAAATTGCGTAGTTTAGAACAAGAGTTTGAGCTAATTGATTCATTAAAAAAGCTAGACAAATGAAAAATGAGATAAAAGGAATTATCAAAAGACATCCAGATGGTTATGGGTTTTTCGTAGCAGATTTAGATCATCCTGACGTTTTTATACCTAGAGCAGGCATGTATGGCGTAATGACAAATGACTCCGTATCGATAGTTGTAACAGGTAGAAAAGACAGAGGTAGACTCTATGGAAAAATAACTAAAATAATAGAACGCAGTGAAAGCACCGTAATGGGAAAATTTCTAAGGTATAAAAATGGAGGATTAATAGAAGATTCTTCAAATAGATGGGGTAGTGATATTTACATATCAAAAGAAAATACTTTAGATGCAGAAAATGGAGATTTAGTAGAGGCTGAAATTACCAATTACCCTTCCGTTAGAAATAGAAAAATTATTGCTAAAGTAACAAAAGTAATAGGCAACGCAGATAATCCTATATATGACGAAAAAAGAGTTATTGTAGAAAATAAAATTCCAGACGTCTTTAATAAAAAAGTAGAAAATGAGATTTCACACTTAACCAAAATAACTAAAGAAGATAGACAAAAAAGAAAAAAATTGAATTTACCATTTGTAACAATAGATGGTGTAGATGCAAAAGATTTTGACGATGCGATATATATTAAAGCTACCACCAGCGGTTTTAATATAGTGGTAGCTATTGCTGATGTAAGCCACTATGTTATACAGGATACTGCTATTGACGATGAAGCCTATAGGAGAGGTTTTAGCTCATATTTTCCAAACAGTGTTATACCAATGTTACCTGAAAAATTAAGTAACAACATTTGTTCTTTAAAACCTTCAGAAGAACGATTGGCCGTTGTGGCAGATATGCAAATTGACTTTAAAGGAATAGTTAAATCTTCAAAATTTTATGAAGCAATCATAACAAACTCTAAAAGACTAACGTACGCTCAAGCACAGGATATCATAGATAAAAATGCCAGTTGTAATAAAGAAGTGGATGAATTATTAACGATAGCAAGAGATGCTACCAAAATTCTGGTAAAAAAACGCATGTCTTCAGGTTCTTTGGATCTAGATATTGAAGAAACTAAACTAATTATAGATAAAGCAGGAAATCCAATAGATAGTCAAAAATCCAAAAGGCTATTTGCTCATAGGATAATAGAAGAATTTATGCTTTTGACAAACCAAACAGTTGCCAAATTTTTAAAGAAAAATAGCGTACAAACTTTACATAGAATACATGAGACTCCTGATAAAGAAAACCTGGCAAAAATTGGTAAGTTTATGTTTAATATTGGTCATCAAGTTTTGATAAAAGAAAAATCATTACAAAAACAAATAAATAAACTTTTAAAACAAGTAAAGAATACTCAATTCGATCAGGTATTTAATATAATAATACTCAGATCATTAAAACAAGCTTGTTATTCGCCAGAAAGCATAGGTCACTTTGGGCTTAACTTTGAAGATTATTTGCATTTTACATCCCCCATTAGAAGGTACCCAGATCTAACTATACATAGGCAGCTTAAAAAATGCTTATTTAAAAGTAAGCAAGAAAAATATGATCTAAAGGCTATGTCAGAGCATTTATCTGCATGTGAGAGAAGAGCAATAAATGCGTCTAGACAATTAATAGGTATTAAAAAAGCCAGGTTGATGCAAGGTAAAATTTCTCAAGAATTCGATGGTATGATAAGTGGAGTAACAAAGTTCGGTATATTTGTTTTGCTAAGAAACTATGATGTAGACGGCCTGGTTAAAATTGAAACTTTGGATGGATATTTTGTATTTGATGAAGAATCCATGTGTCTCAGAGAGAAAAATACTAAAAAAGAGTACAAAATTGGTGATAAAGTTAGGATTATAGTAGCACATGCTGACATAGATAGTGGTAGAATAGATTTTGAATTATTAGGAAGTAAAAATGGAAATCATAAAAACATCAAAGCAACTGGCAAAAAACATAAGAAACGTAAAAAGGCTAAAACAAATATTCGGCGTGTTCGCAAAGCACGGTCTACAAGACATAATAAGAAGGCTTAACCCAAAACTATCACCTAAATTCCTAAGACTGAATCTGGATAAAAAGCTGGATATACCTGTGGAAGCTAGGATAAGAATGAGCTTTGAAAAACTTGGGCCTGCTTTTATAAAATTAGGCCAGCTATTATCTGTAAGACCGGATCTCATACCTATTGAATGGACAAATGAATTTAAAAAACTGCAAGATCAAGTAACCCCTGTAGAATATGAAAAAATCAAACCAGATTTAGATGTTCATTTTAAGGATTTTGAAAAAAAATTTTCATCATTTGATAAAAAACCTAAGGCAGCAGCCAGTATAGCACAAGTTCATCATGCCATATTAAAAGATGGCAAGGAAGTTGTAGTAAAAATAAGAAGACCAAATATTATCAAGCAAATAAATGATGATCTAAACATTATGTATTTTGTAGCAAGCTTGCTACAGAAATATATACCAGAAACAAGAATGTATAATCCTGTTGGCGTGGTAAGTGAATTTGCTAAAGCATTAAATTTGGAAACTAATTTTGTTGTTGAAGCCAACAACATGATTAAGTTTACACAAAATTTTAAAGATAATAAGCATATAAAAATTCCCTATGTGTATGCAGAATTATCAGGGCCACAAATATTGGTCATGGAACGAATCAAAGGTACTCCAATGAGTAAGTTAGAAAATTCTACAGAAAATGAGTTTGATTCTGTTTTATTGTTTAAAAGAAGTTTAAAGGCATTTTTTCATATGGTATTTCACGATAGATTTTTTCATGGTGACTTACACGCAGGAAATATTTTTGCCCTTGAAGACAACCAAGTAGCACTGTTGGATTTTGGTGTAGTTGGTAGACTTAGTCATAGAATAAGAGACGCTATACTAAATATGTTCTTAGCAATAACTATAGAAGATTATGAAACTTTAGCTTATGAATTTGTAGAGCTAGCTCCGTATAATAAAAAAACCAACCTAGAGGCGTTTTCAAATGATCTTAGAGATCTGATATCTCCACATTTTAACCTGGGCCTTATGCATGTAAACCTGGGAAAAACTTTTATGGAAGCTGCTGCATTAGCTAGTAGGCATAACATTCAAGTGCCTTCTGATCTTGTGATGTTTTTTAAATCTATATTAACCTTAGAAGGTGTAGGTAAAGGATTGAGCACAGAGTTTGACTTACTTTCTGAAGCCACAGAATTTACAAAGGACGTCTTTAAAATAAAGTATGATCCAACTTACTTTACAAAAAATCTAAGCGTTTTTGCTAAGGATTCAAGAAGGTTAATTGCAAAACTTCCTAGAGAAGCTAATCAACTTATAAAAAAGTTCAATGATCCTGAACATAGATTTAATTTAGAAGTACATGATCTATTTAAATTCTTAAAAGTGGTTGAGAAGTCTGCAACTTTGATATTTTTAGGTGTTGTTATAGGGTGCCTTTTGATCGGTTCTTCAATAGCATTAAATTATGATATTGGAACAAAACTGTTTGGCTTGCCTATATTAAGCAGCATCGGTTTTTGTTTGGCATTTTTCCTAAGTATGGTAGCAGTGTACAACTATATAAAATAAAGTTTATAAAACTTCAGGCTTGTGATCTTGTTCTCCATCTCTGATGTAGATAGCAAAGAGCAAATAGTGTTACACCTATAATTTGCCACATATGTCTTGCATCTAAACCAATGAGATTGATATCAAATTTACCAGCCAAAAAATCAGGCCTGAATAAACATGCCATGACCATTAATAAAATAGCTGCCTCATACCATTTATTTCTTACACGAAACATTCCCTGAGTGAAGGCCGCAAAAGCAAACATAGCGATTAATGCAGTTAAAAATACAATGGCTGCATAGAAGTAAGAATCTACACCAATCAACAACAGTTCGGTATTAAAGATAAACATGAATGGAAGGATAGCTGTTCTCATGTCATATCTGAATCCTTGTACACCTGTCTTTATTGGATCCTCCCTTGCAATGGCTGCAGCAGCATATGCGGCTAAACCAACAGGAGGAGTATCGTCTGCTAAAATTCCAAAGTAAAAACAGAATAAATGTGCAGCAATAAGTGGTACTACTAACCCAGCATCTCCAGAAAGAGCTACAATAGCTGGTGCTGTTAATGATGCCATTATTATATAGTTAGCAGTTGTAGGAAGCCCTAGACCTAAAAGTAAACTAATAGCAGCTGTTACCAATAACATTAGCATTAAATGGCCGCCTGAAATTCTGTCGATTACTTCTATCACAACTGATCCAAGCCCTAATGTCACCACCCCTACAATTATTCCAGCCACCGCTACTGCAACACCAATATTCATCATGTTTTTTGCTCCAACCACCAGGCTGTCCCATATCTGATGTGCTGAAAGTATTATTGCACTTTTTATCCCGTCTTTTTTTAGTGCAATGACATTTTTTACAACAATAAGAACGAGCAAAGCGATAATTGCATAGTACACAGCCAACTGTGCTGACCTTCTCATTATTACCAACTGGTGTAATAAAAATAAAATAGGTATTACAAAATGTATTCCCGACCAGAACGTACTCCAAAACTTAGGCAGATATTTTTTTTCTATTGGTTTTAAGTTGAGTTTTTTGGCTTCCAGATGGACGATGTAAATCAAGGCAATGTAAGACACGAATGCTGGTATCAGGGCGGTTTTAATTACCTCTATAAAGGAAAGGTTGCAGTACTCTGCAATTATAAACGCAGCAGCCCCCATAATAGGTGGCATTAGCTGCCCATTTGTACTTGATGCTACTTCTACAGCTGCCGCTTTATAAGATGGAAATCCAGATTTTTTCATAAGAGGTATGGTAAAAGTACCTGTGGTAACGGTGTTTGCAATACTAGATCCTGACACCATACCTGTTAATCCACTAGCCAAAACCGCCGCTTTAGCAGGGCCTCCATGAAATTTACCCAGCAGGCTAAATGATAGTTTTATAAAATAGCTACCACCACCAGCTTTATCTAAAATAGCTCCAAATAGTACAAACAAAAACACCGTTGATGCAGACACATCTAAAGGCACGCCATAGATACCTTCAGAACCCATGGTGAGCTTAGAGATCATTTTATCCAAACTAGCATTTTTAAATGCAATGACCTCTGGCATGTATTCACTAAAAAAACTATAGACAATAAAGATAGTAGCAATTATTGGAAGTGCTGGCCCCACGGCTCTTCTAGATGATTCTAATAAAAATAGAATTAATAAAAATCCAATCAATGTGTCAGTTGTATTTGGTATACCTACTCTAGAACCTATTCCTTCATAGTCAATCGCCAAGTACAAAGCTGCCGTAGTTGCTATAACTGCGAAAATTATGTCTACGATTGTTAGCTTCTTAGAATGAAGAAAACTAAGAAATTTAAAACGCTTTAGATAAGAAACTACCCTCTTACTCTTAATAGCAGGAAAACACAAAAACACCAGGCATACAGCAAACCCCAAATGTATACTCCTAACAATCTCGGAGTTAAGCAGTAGCACTTTGGGTAACAAAAGTTGAAATATGGACCAGGATCCAGCTACCAAAGGTATCAAATATTTAGCTATGCCTTTGGGAAGCCTAGTGCCTTGTTCTACACTTTGGGCAAAGTCTGTAGCTGATGTAGCATCAAGATCAAATTTATTGTTGTCATCAGGCATGAATAGTCATTTCCTTAAAACCAAGCATCGTTTACTTCACACCTGAACAACAAAATTATATTTACTTCTTTTTCTTTCTTTTCTTTTTTGCCTTTTTCTTTTTCTCTTTGTAGAGCTTAGCCTCTTTAAAGTATTTAAGAGCTCCTTCGTGTATAGGGACAACACCACCACCTTTAGTAACCATGTCTTCTTTTTTAAGAACCCTAAGTGCAGGGTGAAGGTTTTTAAAACTATCAAAGTTGGAGAAAACCTCTTTTGTTACCGCATACACAGCATCTTTAGATACGCTAGAAGAAGTAAACAGCACAGCTTTCATACCTATCGTCTGTGTATTCCCAGAACCAGTAGCGTTGGGATACAAATCCCTAGGTATTTCTGATTTATAGTAATAACTGTGTTCACTTAAAAGCCTATCAACAGGAGCACCAACTATAGGAACAAAACGAACTTTTCGTCTTCCAGATGTAGCCTCCGTAACAGCTCCGTTTGGATGACCAACAGTGTAGAAAAACGCATCAAGTCTGTTATCTTGAATCATTTTAGGGCCTTCAGCCGGTTTTAAAGACTCAGCAGTGAAATCCTTGGCAGGATCAATTCCAAAATACTTTAGGATCAACGTAGAGTTGGCTCTTTGACCTGAACCAGGATTACCCAAATTTATTCTCTTACCCTTGATGGTATTAATAGAGCTAATATTACTATCTGCCGCAGCAACCAAAGTTACAGCTTCTGGATAAGTACTAAAAACGGTTCTCAATGTGCCAATTTTTTTGTTCTTCCATTCATGTTGTCCATTGAAGGCATGGTATAACTTGTCCGATTGAGCTATACCAAATTCAAGCTCACCAGTTTTAACGGCATTAATGTTGAACACAGAGCCTCCAGTGGATTCAACACTGACTCTGAGTTTATACCTATCCTTTTTTGCGTTTACCATTTTTGCAATAGAGCCACCAACAGGGTAATATACACCAGTTACTCCACCAGTTCCCAATGATACAAAACTTACTTTTTTCTTAGCATGAGAGTAGGACACACCCAAACAGACAGCCAAAGCAATCAAATATCTCATAGAATTCCTCCTTTGTATCTGAAGGTTTTAACACAAAATAGGGGTAAAACACAACATTATCTTCATTAAAGGTGCATCTAGGTATACATGTGCATTATATGTATACACACTGTGACATACCCTATATAGTTGCATCATTGGTAAGATAAAAATTTAGTAGGTGTAATTAACTTGATTACTGCTGATATAATAGTATCAAAAGTCACAATTTTAATAACCCTAGGTATCATAGCTCAGTGGTTTGCATGGAGATTTAAAATACCTAGCATAGTTCTATTATCTCTAACAGGGATATTAGTCGGTCCGGTTACTGGTTGGATCGATCCAATTCAAGATTTTGGAAAAGCTATGAATGTGTTGATAAAATTGGCTGTCAGCATAATTCTATTTGAAGGCGGATTATCATTAAAATTTAAAGAACTAAAGTTGGCTGGTGCAAATGTTGGAAGATTAGTGTTTTTGGCCCTACCTATTTCCTGGGTTTTAGGAACAGCAAGTGCACACTACATAATTGGACTTCCCATATCTGTTTCAGCAATATTGGGTGCTATACTGGTAATCACAGGCCCCACGGTTATAATTCCACTATTAAGACAAACCAGACTTACAAATAAAATGTCTTCTCTTATTAAATGGGAAGGTATTTTAAACGATCCTGTAGGAGTGCTTCTTACAATATTTTTGCTCGAATGGTTTACGTTTACTGAGCATCAAAATATGGTTTTGTATATTTGCATTGCAGTAATTGCAGCCATATTGGTAGGCATATGTGCAGCGTATCTAGTCAAATATACGTTTAATAATGATATTGTGCCAGATTTTCTAAAAGTACCTGTAGTACTATGCCTTGTTGTACTGGTATACACTAGCTCTAATTTGGTACATGAAGAATCTGGGCTACTTGCGGTAACGGTTTTTGGTTGTATTTTAGCCAACATAGGCTTGGACATAATACAAGAAGTAAAGAGATTCAAAGAAGACGTTGCTGTATTTTTAATTTCCACCGTGTTTATTGTTATTACCGCAAGTCTAGATGTGGATCATCTAAAGGCAATAAGAAATTTAAACATTATACTGTTTTTTGTAGCGATACTTTTTATTGTCAGACCTGTATCAATATGGATATCCACAATAGGAAGCAACTTAAATTGGCGAGAAAGACTACTCATAGGTTGGATTGCACCCAGAGGAATTGTTGCAGCATCTTCTGCAGGTTTGTTTGCTCCGTTAATGATTGAGCAAGGATTAGAAGGATCTGAGATAGTTGTTCCGATCATTTTTTCCGTGGTGCTAATTACCGTATCTCTACATGGGCTGTCTTTAGGCCCAGTTGCTAAGCTACTTAAACTTTCAAAAGATAAAAGCAACAGTGTGCTAATAGTAGGTGCACATATTTGGACGGTTGAACTGGCAAAAACTCTTAAAAAACTGGGAATAAAAGTAACTCTAGCAGATGATTCTTCACAAGACTTAGCCACAGCTAGAAAATTAGGTATAGATACTTTTTGTGGTGAAATAACCCCTGATTATTATGAAGGAAGTCAAGAGTCTCTAGATTTAATGTCTACAAAATATCTTATAGCTGCAACAAGCAACGATTCTTACAACACGCTTATATGCAACACCTTAGCAAAATCAGAATACGTAGACTTTCCTTTACATTTATCAACCCATGAAAATACAAATATAGGCATAGGTGTTTCAAAAGGATCTGTGGCATTTAACGAAGATGTTAGATATGAGAATTTAATAGAAAAACATTTTACAGGATGGAAGTTTAAAGAACTTTTAATAGAAAAACCTCTTGACTATAACAAGTTTAAAAGTGAATTTAAGGACGTAGCGGTACCAATTTTTCTTTTAAAAGAACATGATAAAATAGAATTTGAACATAGTAAGTTATCTTTGAAACCAGCTGTGGGAGATAGACTATTCTGTTTTGTAGCACCTAGTTTTAAACCAGAGTTTTTAAACAATGAATGATCAAAAAGACAGATTAAAAAACTTTTTTTATAGAGTAATTTTTGGCGTAGATACTGCTTTGGGAAGAACTTTTGATATCTTCCTTCTGGTGTGTATACTACTCAGCGTTTTATCTGTATCGCTAGGATCTGTGCAAAGTTTAAGAGAACTTGTTGATATCAACTGGGCCAGGATAGATTGGCTTTTTACTATTATTTTCACTATCGAATACCTGCTAAGAATATGGTGTTCAAAAAAACCAAAGGAGTACATATTTAGTTTCTGGGGCAAAGTAGATTTTGCCGCAATAATGCCTATGTATCTTAGTTTCTTCATCCCGAGTGCTAATATATTTATGATATTAAGAACACTTAGAATCTTGAGGATTATAAGATTTGTTAGGATCTTCAATATTCTGGGGCTTACCAAATATTTGCAAGAGCTGGTTACTTTAAGAGAAGCTCTATTTGTTAGCAAAGAGAAAATTATTGTGTTTCTAGGCGGTTTTATCACCATATCGCTTATGTGTGGAACTCTTATGTTTTTTATAGAAAAAGGTAACCCTGGATTTCCTAACATACCTCAATCCATATACTGGGCTGTTGTAACCATGACCACAGTAGGTTATGGCGATATAGCCCCTATGACAGTGTTAGGCAAAATGCTGGCCACAATAATTATGGTGATGACTTACGGGATTATTGCCGTACCTACAGGACTTGTATCAGCAGAAATAGTAAAAAGAGCTTCGAGTAAACAGTTAGATCGATGTTATGAATGCTACACTAGGTTAATGAATGACGCTAAGTTTTGTCACAAATGCGGTACTGTACAAGATAACAGTTATGAAAACAAAAGTTAAGACATGAGAAATGATAATAGAGACAATCTAGAACTAAGACCAATAACACTTGTGTCAAACTATACAAGGTATGCAGAAGGCAGTGTTCAATGTGAATTTGGACATACAAAAGTTATTTGTACAGCAAGTGTAGAAGACAAGTTGCCTAAGTGGCTTATGAACTCTGACTCTGGTTGGATTACTGCCGAGTATTCAATGCTCCCTAGATCGACTCACACTAGAATGAACAGGGATAGAGCCACTAATTCTGGACGAAGCAGAGAAATTTCAAGATTGATAGGACGTAGCCTTAGAGTAGTTGCTGATCTAAAACAATTAAAAAATTATAGCATCACAATCGACTGTGACGTGATACAAGCCGATGGAGGTACAAGAACAACCAGTATAACAGGTGGTTTTGTAGCAATGGTACAGGCATTTAAAACACTGGTGAAAAAAGGAGTTTTAAAAAGCATACCTGTATCGGATTATGTGGCGGCTGTCAGTATTGGAATATCAGACGGTCAGTTTTTGGTCGATCTTAATTATGAAGAAGACAACAACGTAGATGCTGATATAAATGTGGTAATGACAGGATCAGGTAACATTGTAGAAATTCAAGGGACATCAGAAATAAAAACTTTTGGTAAACAAGATATTTCTAAAATTCTAGATATATCGGAGCAAAAAATAAATACCATTGTTCAAAAACAAAGAGAAATACTAAATTGGGATCCAAAATAGAAATAGTTTTGGCCACTGGTAATCAAAATAAGTTAAGAGAATATCAATCTTTGCTTCCTTCTAATGTTCAAATAAGACTTATTCCCAATACAGCATCCCTTATGCCAGAAGAAACTGGAAAAACTTTCTTGGAAAACGCTATGCTAAAAGCTAAAAAATTATTTTCATACTCCAAGACTTGGACAATGGCAGATGACTCTGGTCTTGTGGTTCGAAGTTTAAATAATAAACCAGGAGTTCATTCCAAAACATTCGCAGGAGAACATGCAACTGATCAAGACAATATAAATAAACTATTAGAAGAATTAAGAGGAAAAAATAATAGGAATGCATACCTTATAACTTCAATAGCACTAATTGCACCAGATGAAAAAACTTATGATTTTGAAGGTAAACTCTATGGCACTATAGCTGGTAATAAATGCGGAAAATTTGGTTTTGGATATGATTCAGTGTTTATCCCAAATGGTGACAACAGAACTTTAGCTCAAATGAAAGAAAGCGAAAAAAACAATATCTCCCATAGATATATAGCTACAAAAAAGCTAGTCACTTTTCTTAAACATTAGAGTTCAGATCGTAAATACAAATCATTAAATACTACTATAATGTATTCAGGTTTTCAGAGGTTTGGTTTAGGTTTTCCTGCGATACGCCCAAATTGACGTTATTTTGATCGCATTCTGGGTATTCTACATTTACGCCCTTGAATAAGATTTCCGTTAAACCTTGGTGCTTTGTATCTTCCTTGCCCATTGTTTTTACCATATCTTCTGTTATTGGATCATGAGTAATGTTAAATCTAGGTGCATATTCTTGCAAAAAAGAGTGCGTTTGTTGTAAGTGTTCAATTAAGTCTTTTATAGAGTCTGGATCATCATTGATACTTTTATTTTGAACTTTCATTTTTAAATCACAACTCATTTTACCAAGGTTTTTAGCATCATATGCAAGTGACATTTTAACAAGTGGCCTTGGGTTTAATTTAGGTCCTTCTATAATACCACGCAATAATTCCACACCTTCAGAAACAAGTGCCACGGATAAGCTGGATACGCTTCCAAGTGCTGCAAACTGCCACCATTTGTAGGTATTAATTCTTTCTAAAGATCTTCCTCTTCTACTGTTTCTGGGCACCAGCGTCCTCCATGTAGTACTTAATTTTGAATAGAGGTTACCAGTCATCCTAGTAGGAATAGTTCTGGAAAGAGCTGACACAGCCATGACACCCATCCAAATATTTGCAAAAAGTTTCAGGTTACTTGATGTTCTAGTTAGAACATTGGTAGATTTTTTTTGCCTCTGATGTTCGGTATATAGATTTGACAATTTGTCGAGATAGGATATCACAGGCCGTTTTGCTTCCAATGATTGATTATATAAACCTAGAGCGGTCACAAGCATCTGATTAAATTGTTCGTTACTAATAGAATGATCCCAGTGAATTTTAGCCATCTTTTCAGCCGCAATGTCGTTAGTCATATGACTAAATGGATTGTCATTAGATGACGATTGTACTTTTCTATTATATTCTTCTATGTACCCACGGAATTCATCAATCACGAAGTTAGGATTCTCATATCTACTAACTTGATCACCAGTTAATATATCAACTTGTGCATTTAATGAAAAAGGCAATAGCAGTAGCAACAGAACAATTATTCTCACATTGAACCTCCATGATTGCCCCTGGATTTGGTTTTCTGATTTTTAAGAAATTCCTTTGCCCCTTCCATCATTTTTTCTCGCATATCATTTTCAAAAGCTTCGTTTTTACTAATATCTGCATTTATTCTTTTAGCAAGACGCCCAAAGAAACCAACGTTCATCTTGTTACGATATAAGCTAGTTATGGAGTGGTTCAAGTGACTAAAATACCTGGATGCTTGGTATAATAGAGCATTTGCATTTCTACAAAAATGTCCTTGTCTAAAACTATCATGCCAAGCTCTTTTGGAAGACAAGTCATGTCTTTGAAGTACACCTAATCTCATGTAATTTAAACGATTCCTGTCTGTTGTCTGCCCAGCATGTCTGATCGCTCGATCTACATCTGAATATACCGAAGATAACACTGTTGAATTACTAGTATGGTTTCTGTCGACCATTCTAGATGCAATTTTATGTAATTCATCTTTTACTTCTAAAGTTTTTGGATCCAATGATTTATATAGGTCATTATAAACATCGGTTTTCTTATTTTGTAATATATGAATAAGCCCAGTTCTATATATACCATGTCTGTATGATTCATCTATAACTATACTATCTTGCCTAGGTGTTTCTCTAAATTTTGGTATACATTGTTGTCTAGCTTGTCTAGAAAGTCTGATTTGTGAAACTTCACTTTCAAAGTTACTAACAGCATCTTGCCACTTGTTATATGCTCTAATAACTTTGTCAGCATCTATTCTATTTGAGTCTGTCGATGTTTGAAATTCTCTATATGTTGGATAACTCCCGTCGGAAAGACTCAAATCAGCCTGTATCTTATTATAGGCAGTTTCGATCCAATGAAAGTCTCTGTGTTGACGTTTAATGAAACCAACTTTAAAGGTTTGGATTTTTTCCAGGTCAGCGTGAAGTTGCATAGTTTTTTCAAGTATTGGAGCATTATAAAATCCTATGAGATTATATACTCCTTGCATAACTTCTCTACTTAGTACATATGAATCTTCAAGTTTATTCTCCATATTTTCTACATTGCTTGTGAGTATTGGCTTGCTATCTAAAATAGAATAAAAATTGTCTGGCATATTTGAAAGAGAATCTTCTAAAGACTTTATTGATTCTTCCAATTTACTAATAGAGTTTAAAAGATCAGATTCAAATTTCATTCTTCTTTGACGGCTAATATAGTACTCTATGCCGGCTTCCATCCCTTCATAGGCAACCAGACTGCCAGCAAAAAGTAATACTTGTGGTCCAAAAATTGCACCAATGCTAAGTCCTTTTTTTACGTTATTTATTGTTTTACCTGCCTGTCCTAGTAACTCAGCTCGCTTTAATATACTAATTGCAGGCACTATTATAAGACCCATGGAGGTAAATTGTGCAGCAAGTTCGTTTTCTAACTTCATACCTAATGCATGCATGTTTGCTACATTGACACCATCTTCAAGGGATCCAATAGTTCCACACTCCAACGTTAGTGCAGGGTCTGAAGGAACATTTTTCATAGAAAATCTTTTTTTATTAATGATTGAAGTTAACATATCTCTATTTGTGACAACCTCTGTTGTTATGTAAGATGCCAAGGCAAGCTTATATGCAAGGTTTGCTATCTTAGCCAGCCTTTTTGAAATTGGGTTTTCAAAGATCAACAATGCCATTGAAGAAGCATAAATATTGGTTATCGCATTATTATCTTTATACTCTTCAAAATATTTGGTGCTCAAAAGAGGCAAGTATCTTTGTTCCCACTCAGCTCTTATTGCAAGGGCTAATCCACCACAAATGTTTACAGGATGCTCTTTGTACACGTCATTCACTTTAGAGAGCTTATCTAAATAGCTCCTTTGTTCAAAGTCTTTAAAAATTTCTTCTACTATTATGTCTTCACATTCTCGTTCTCGTGCACGAAATTCTCTTGAGTTATTTGTTAGATATACGTATGAGTACAGTTTATCAGACAATGAGCTATTATTATCCATGCAGGTTT
Organism: Bdellovibrionales bacterium; assembly: GCA_965203875.1. Taxonomy (GTDB): domain Bacteria; phylum Bdellovibrionota; class Bdellovibrionia; order Bdellovibrionales; family JAUICD01; genus CBDANC01. The sequence goes on from OZ241914.1 coordinate 1,570,252, forward strand.
CCGTGGCACTGTTTAGATCTTGTATGTTGGCATATAACAGATTTGGGAATACTAAAATTGCAAAAAACATAATATACTTCATCTAGTACCTACCTCAATAATTTGCCCTCTAAACCAATCACCTCTGTGACTACCTACAAAATCAAGTTTCATATTTTCTAATTTATAAATTAACCTTCTCATTAATGAAGAGTACTTTGCTCTATTTCTTAAGAGAATATTTCTATTTGTCATGGACCTTTCCAATGATGTTAGTTCAAATGATTGCTTAGCTGAAGCACCTTGTTTTAATCCTTTTATCTGCATTTTTACTGTATGGGGATTTGTTTCAAGTGGATTAATACCATAGCGTTCTTTTATAGGCCCTAAGGCTTTTATATTGTTAATAAAGCTTCTACGATAGGTATTGTGGAATTTCTCTATAGTTCTAATTGCATTAGCTTGCATGGCTGTTGGTGATGGATATATATTTTTCAAGCCAGTTATATTCCAATCAAATGCATTAGGATCGACACGCAATGATTGTAGTGCCTTGATTATTTTACGCTCCCTTGATATAAATATAACTTTTGAAGTCCGCTTTATGACTGGTTCAAATATTTTTATACCTGTTAGACTTCTAATAATTGAACGCATAAATAGTAGAGGAATTATACCAGCTACCACAGCACTCATTTGGGCTTGGGTTTTAGCAAGTTTGTATTCATTTTCATTAAATTCCAACTGTATCAGATCGACCATTTCGTTAGAGCTTGTTGTTGCATAGAATAACTCTTCTGTTACCTCATGGTCTGGTCTTATTTTTTTATAAAAATTGCCTATTGAAAATCCTGAGTGAGCAATGAATATTGGAAACATAGCTAAGAAATGTCCTTGTACAACTCTGCCCGTAGAAGCCCAAGTAGATGCAATCCAAGGTGACAAAAAATTTACGACAGGTACTCTAGATAAAACTCCTCTTGTCAAATGCAATGCCCATATTAAAAACATACTGTTTGTAGTTCCCATTAAATTATCCGATACTTCTGTGAACATATCAGGTGAATTTCCATCATCTATGTATTCATTTAATGACGATAAATGAAAGTCCAGTTGATCCTCAAATTCTGTCCTAAGTACATTTTGAATGTTAGAAGAGCTAACTATTCTTAGTACATCTTCTACTTCATCTTTTTGTAAGATATTGTTTAAACTTTCTTGCAACTGAGATTCTTGAGCTAACAGTGCATTGCTCACTAAGTTAGTAACGTCACCTCTGCAAGTATCCAAAGTTCGCCAAACTTTATCCTCTGGATTTTCTGGGTCTTCCTTGCACATTTGGGCAATAATTTCGTAAATATTTTTGTTTTTTTCTGGTGAAAACTTTTGACCTAGTAATCTAGATTCATTTAGTACCTCATTTTTATAAAATTGCTGATATCGATTTTGATACCATAAAGAGGAATCTTGTTTAGAAAAGAAGTTTTTAATATAGTTTAATATTGGAAGTCCACCTGTATCAGGCTTGGGTAAATCCGACAATATAGCTCTAATTGTAGGTTCGCTAGAATAAAAACCCATATTACGACCAAAACCAATTAGCTCTTCAAATATTTTGATTGAGCGTGCCTTTGTGTTTTGCTCAAACAAATGATCATTGTCTGTTAATTTTGCGTTATCCAAAATGTTGTTAATTTTTATGAAGTCAATTTGCTCTTCTTTCTCTGATTTAAAAATATCATCACCACCTGATATTTCTACAGCAAAGTTTTGAAGAATCTTATAGAAACTTGCTCTGGCTGAGTTGTATGAATCGGCTTCATCTACGATAGATCTCATAAAAAGGTCTGTATATGGATCTATTGTCAGATCTTTTTGAAACAAGATAGTGTTATACAGCGGTCGTACCTGTATATCATAATCTAAAAGCCAAGATAAGTTGTATATACTCTTTGATGAAGATTTTAGTTCTTCTGCAAAGGCTAGTAAACCTTGTTGTTGTAAATTTATCTGTCCGTCACTTGATTGCACAGATTCAACTATTTTTTCGATCCAAGATGTTAGAAGTGGTGATCTATAAAATTCATCCTTTAATTGCAGTTTTCTATCTTCTAATATCCGATCCAAAGCTCCAAAAATTGTATTTGTTTCTTCATCTGTTAGCGATGGTACTTGTAGTTTTGAATAATGTGCGTTGTGTTTTGCACTGGAGAGTATATCAGCTAACGCAAGCTTTAGATAATCATTGTCTATACAAGAATCTAATGACTCGCAGTTAAGAGCATATGCCCACCCAGTTGCAAGAAGGTATAGAGAATTATCAAAATCTTCTGCAAACTCCGCAATTTGCAAAGTGGTCTCTGTCACACCATATTCTTCTAATTTAGAAACATTCAAATTGTTGAAGGCGTTTAAGTATGTTTCATCAGCAATTACCAGATTTGTCCATTCATCATTTATATTGTTATCTATGAATTCATTCAATGTAAGATTTGTATCTTTTGCACTCTCTCTAACGTTTGCAATATCTCTTTTAAACATTAATTCGATAAGGTTATTGTATATGGCACGTCTGAAAATATCTTCCTTTTCTTTTTCGATAGTTTTATTCCATACATCAAGCAACATTTGAGACAGTACCGGATCAGTTTCATCAAGCAATTCTAAATTAGGAACTTCAGTACCCCTTATACTTCCCAACCTCAATCTTCGTATATCTAGTATACTGTAAAAATATAATTGTATTATAGGCCAGCGTATTAATTTAGATAATGATTCATCAGTGTTTTTGGATGTATCCACAACCATTTTATCCTTAATTAAAGAGAATGGATTTATCTTTAAGATAATATTTTTATCATTTTTTTCTACTATAAAATCTGAGGATTCATCTCTAATAAAATTAATTACTACATGTCCTGACATTTCTGCAAAAATATCTGTTGGTATTTTCAAATTATAGCCATCTAAATTCAGTTCATTTAAATTAAAACCAGCATGTATTTTTGCTGACAGAATATTTAAAGCAACAACATACGTCTCTATAATTGAAAGAAATTTTTGTGTTATGAACTCTTCATGATTTTCACCATATAAAAGTTCAGATTCAGATTTGGATAAAATTGATTCTATTTCAGGTATAATTTCTGTAAATTTAGTGTCCAGCTCTTTAAATTCCTCGCTTGTAGGAAGAGAGCCATCGACACCAGGAACATTGGGATTAGAAGCCCTTAAAAAAAGATCATTAGCGTGTACATCTATATTCATCAACTTCTCATGTACAATTTCATAATTAGATAAATATTGATCTGAATTTTCTTGAGCTAGTGTATAACAGCCAAAAAGCATCAGAAACACTTGTAACCACATATAGAATCCCCCAGGCACTTTTCGGAATATTTATATACAAAGCTTTAGAGCAAGAAAATAATACAGACTATAAAAAGTACCTATTGTATTATCTACATTAATGCTAACAAAAAATGTCAAACATATAATGGAAGCGTAGCAATTACATAGAGAAAATAGCCTGATTTATACAAAGGTCACTTTTAGTAGTTTTATGGATTATAGTAAAGCCATATTGAATAAATTTTAAATTAGACTTGACTAAAACCAATATGTCTTGTAGAGTCCATGGAACATCTTACGGCATCTAGAATGCTTGAATAGGAATGGAAACAATAATTAAGTTATAGCCATAGGGCGGGGGATTTAGACATGCGTTTTATCATATTTTCTGTAATTTTGTTTGCGACTTCTCAGTCGTTTGCACAAAATGTGCAACTGTTAAGAGGCTTCAATGCAGCTGCTAAAGCTGTAAGTAGCAGTGCCAGTGTTACTGAGTCTGCTGCTGCAAGGTTTTTGATAAGCCAAGCTAGTGCTGCTAGAATAACAGGTGTCAGTTCAGCTGCATTAAGATCTGTTGATGGATTGGAAGCAGCTCTAAATAGAATATTACAAAGTAACAATACTGACCTGAAGGCTAAGACTACTAACTTCTTAGAGGCGGTACAAGCTGCTACTTCTCAAATCGAAAATGGTAGGCCGGTTACCGATGTGCTAAGAACATCTCTAAATACTGATGCTTTGTCTACTACAGCTCAAAAAGCTGCTGCTCAAGTTGAGGCTGCCGAAGCTGCTAGAGCAGATTCTGTAGCTCAAGAAAAGAGAACCATTATCAATCGAATAGATGATTTTACAAAGGCTGCACTCCAAAGATTTAGAGGTGCATCATCAGACACTATAGCTAAGATCAATGAAGCGTCTAGTGAATTGAAAGCAGCTGCGGACAAGGGTGTTAAAATTCTGGGTGTCGGAGCAACAGAATGCATGGGTTCTTGGGATGCTGGTGCCACACCACAACTTAAAAGTTTTGTTAATATACTTTCTCACACCGACGATGCTTCAAACCAAAGAGAGGCTTTTGCTAACCTATCTAGTGGAGTGAAGGCAGAGCTTGGAGTTGAGAGTAGATCAGAGATTGCGGCTAGACTTAGTACTTTATCTGACCCAGCTAATTGCCAAGCACTTTCTCCTGCTGCCACTGCTGGCGGTTAATCACTGTAATTTAAAACGAACTTAAAAAGGGCGTAAACACAAGATTGTTTACGCTTTTTTTTAACCCAGAACCAATACTTTCCACACAATAGCTTTATTTGTTCAGGTAAAATTCCGATTGCCTGTTGTCATGTTTAACAAAATTTTAGCCTTTATTTGTGTTGTAGCTTGTTGCATCCAAGCACGTTCCTCAGGAATAGTTGCATTGAGCGATCTCTCAGCCAAGAAACCAAAAAACTATCATATAGAACGAACGATCATGGTCTCAAATGAAGATGGGGTTAAAGCAGTAGTAAATAACGAAGGTATGAATTTGAAAATAGAATCTGAAGGTAAACAGTTGGAAGTTAAAATTGAAAAAGCTCAAAGAGCAGCCCTTGAACATTCCAGTCCAGAATTTATAAGAAGATCTATGAGAAGATCGTTGGCTCAGGTAGGAGTAGCATCTGGAAAGTTAGGAGGATTTGTAGGAAAATATACAGGAAAAACATCTGGATATCTGGGTAGTGCACCCCAAAAATTAGCAAGCTATGCAATCCTACACTACCCAATGGAAGCAATGGGGTTTTACATAGCCCTAACAGCAATGTCTGTTTGGGAATGTCTAGTCAATGTAAACATAGCACCTTCACAAGCACAAATTCCACTGAATTTAACTGTAGCCGAACACCCTACTGCATGCTCAGAGTTAGGAGCATCTTTAACAGATCCAATAACTCACATATCATTTGCCCTATTTATACAAACCAACAAACACACATCTAGAGCAATGAACTTAATCAACCAAAAATATAGAGCTAAGTATAACAGAAACATCATACCAGCACACTCAATAAGATACCTTGGTCTTGCGGCAGGTAGTATTGTATCAACAATAGCTGGTGAATTTCTGATGGATCGAAACATCAGATACGTTGCATCCAATTTTTTTAGACAAAAAAATCCAATTGAACAAAGAAGGTTTGATAGAGCCTTAGATAGTGCATACGAAACATGGTCACCATCAAATATGAGTGTATACGGCCACCACGTTGTATCTCTTCTTGCTTCAGCTGCTACAGCTTCTATAGCAACAAGCATGGGACTAAAAACTTTAAAGGCTGTTTGGAATACTAAACAAGCTGCAAAAGCAACAAAACTCGGTGGTGTTTTAATGCAAATCCAACCTGTTAATATTAACGCAGGGAAAGTTATCAGGTATGCAATACCGTCATTTCGATTGGCAGTTAAAGCATCTACTCGATCAACTACTATAGGGTTTGTTGCAGTGGAAGTTGCATCACTTTTACATTTTTTCTTTTGGGAACATACTGTCTATGGACCATTTTTTAGTAAGCTATTGATGCAAGAAGAAAGTAGTGCTGAAATGAAATATTATCAAACTAACATTGTCAAACAATTAGCAACTTTGAGTTCCAAAAGGGATGGCAACCTTTATTTACCAGCCAGAACTCCAATACAAAACTTTATCTATGATTCTTTACATTCAAAAGAAAATATAAAAGTACAAACAAATTACCTTAAATCTGGAAACTTTGCGTGTATTAATCATGATCTTTCAGACACGAACAAATTGTCTGACTTAACATCTAAATTAAAAGAATTAGAAAACAAAGATATACCATCAAATGGTTATACATACACAAGAGAAGTCTGCCCTTCTTTAGTACAACTACCACTGTTATTAGATGAATCCTTTACACAAAATTTAAACACATATATTGACCTTAGTTCTGATAATAATATTTTAGATAACTTATTACAGCATCATGAAAAGCTGCTTGAATACTATTCAGCGATCAGTTCAAGAGTACAAAGTACACTCGAATCTTGGAGATCATTTTTTGAACCCTACGAAGATATGTTTCTTACTGTCGAAAACTTCTATAGTAAGCTTATAGAACACAAAGGGAAAAACTATTTTCCAAACGGTTTTGATTATTGGAAAAGTAAAGGTGTTATAGATTCTATTTTTTATAATATCAGAACGTTTGAAGATGCAATTATGCAAAGTAGTAACCGACTGCATTGGGAAAATATGTTGGCAAAAATAGGGTTAGATGGAAAAGCAATAGTAAAACTATCTGATAATCAGCTAAGACCTATACACAGCATTCTATCCAACATGAAGACTTTATTTGGAAAACCCAATGCAGAAAGAAAAGCTGCTATAGATTTTTTAAACAATGGATTTAACCCTGTTCAACTTGGAAGATTTGAAAAATATGATTATCAAGTTAGAAATTATGCTATCGAAAAAGGTATTAAGTTTGAAGTATTACAACAACTACAAAGTAACGAAATTCAAGAAATAATTGATTTCTTAGATGAAGTTGATGATCACAATGAGTTTGTTTATTTATATGCACTAAACACTGGGCAGAAACTTAGTAGCTTACAAAGAAAAAATAAAGATGAACTGGTAGAAGAGCTAGGTGGCAAACAAAGTATCTTGGTTGCATCTATGTCAACAGAAGATAGTGACACAAACTTAGAAATTGAACCTATGGTAGGAGAATCAATTCATTTTGAAAGCAAAGCTGGTGGGCTAGTTTCGCAAGAAGGTATATACTATAACAATATCCTAGAGAAAATATTAATTAAACTTACTTGCGGAAAATCCTTAAATGAATTGTCAAACCTTTTGGAAGAAAACAAAAATTCAATGATTAGAAGAGCATATGTTCTAGGGCCTCTACAATTTGTATCACCTAGATTACTAGAAGTGAGAAATAGAAATATATGCTCCTACACCAAGCCAGGATATAGACACAACCACGTGCATAATGAGTTTATAGACAACAATAAAAAATATGCCAACCTGTTAGATTATGCTCTTCAAAATATAAATGTTACTACAAAAGAATTTGTAGATAGCTGGTGGCCTAGAGTTTATGAAAGAAACGAAGCTGATTACTTAAGATATTTTGAAAAGAAAAAAGAAGCTTTGAAAGCTCATGTTGTAGAAGCTTTTTATGATGATACTTACGATAGATTTAGTAGCGGTATGCTAGGTTCAATGATGAATATAGGAAAAAATATGAACACAGATATAAATATAAAAAGATTGAGTTTTGCTAATGGAATAAAAAATCTATCAGACGATTTTGTGGATTACTATTTAAGAGTACTGGCACTAATTATACCAAGAGACAATAAAGAATTCCTTGAAAATATGTACGTATATATTGATTCGATTAGCAGGCTAGCTATTCATTCAGAAAATTATGAAGAAATAAGATCAGAATTCCAAGAATATGAACGAAGTAAAATAAGAGATAAAATTAATAATGACGGATGGTCAAATTCATACATTGAAGAAATGAACCACACTGATCTACATAATCTTGTGGTTATAGAAATGCTACATGATATGAGTTTTTATTTCAAAAATGAATTATCTTTAGGTGATATTGAAGATGGAAATTACAGGGAATTAATTCAAATAGCAGACGCTATTATACAAAACATAGGACAAATTATACAACAGAAAAGTATATCATCTCAAATGATAAATTGGATCAATTAATTGGAGGTACACATGTATAATATATCAAGAATCTATTTATTAATATTGGTATTTATTTTGTTTTCTAGCAGTATTGTTCATGCTCAACGTCGTAGCGGAAGAGCCGGAAGATATAGACCAGCTACCTCCGCTCCAATGATTAAGTCTTTAAAACAATTAAATAGACAACAAAATTACTTAAATAGATACAAGTCAAAACAAACTCAGATTAGACAATCAAAATATTCTGTATATGAATCTTTAATCAATAATACTAGAACCAGAACAACTAATAGAGCTAGAAGAATTGTTAATGAATTTAAGAGTAAATTTGGATTTAGAAAAATGGACCCTAAGCTTCAAGCTGCTTTAGTAAAAACGCTCTCTGTAAATAGAGAAGCATTTGATACAATGCAAGCATTAAAAGATAACTCTTCTGCTATTTCAACAAGAAATCGGCAAATGACACTAGGAGAACATGCTTTGAGAAAAAAAATTATAGAAGCTATCGCTTTAAGTGGACAATACAGAGTAAGTACTTTTTTGAAAGAGGCAGCAGGTACATTTGGTACAGTTGACGCAAAGATTGTAGGATTGCAATCCAGGGTTCTTGCTGAAGCAATAAATAGAATGCAAGTTGTATCACCACAAACAAGGCACTTTTATAACGTATTAAATGAAGCCGCAATAAGAAATGGCATTGGGAAAAAAGTTGGCAATAGAAGACAATGTACATAAAACCAACCTACGGCCGGTCAGTGTCGCTATATATGCTTATTAAAAACGAAGGGTCTTAAGAAAATTTGTTCATAGTCTACCTTGAACGTTGGTTAACATTTTTAAAAGTACACATAGCTTCACTTTGGCCTCCGGCCTTGCCGTTACGCTATGTATACTTATTAAAAATTGAAGACCTTAAGAAAATCTGTTTGTAGTCCACCTTGAGAGCTGGTAAACATTTTTAATAAATGCACATCGAAGCTCAAACTTCCAATGAAGATAGGTGTGTGGTTTGTAGGGGCTTTCAAGCTGCTCGAAAGAGCAGCATACCCCGGAAAACCACACACCCATCTTCTTTAGATTAAAACAACTTGATGAAGAACTTTAGCTATCCTTCAGCTTCCTTAAGACAGTGAATTTCTCTACCGCAGATAACTTAGGATCCACACCATGAAAACAATCGATGTCACACCTTAAAAAAGGATTGATAAGTTTTTCTATTTTCATAGTAGTAGGCACTGTAGGTAGATTTTTCTTTCGAAGTAAATCCACATGCTTTTTATATTCCATCAAAGCATCTTTGGATGCTGTAACAGTCATAGCAAATTCGATATTCTTTTGCGTATACTCATGAGCAAAGTAAATTTTGGTCTCATCAGGCAGATCTCTTAATCTCTTTAAACTTTCCCACATTTGACTATAAGTACAGTCCGGTGCCACACGACCACACCCTACCGAAAAAATACAGTCAGCCGTAAACAATACACTATGTTCTGGAATATAATAATTAACCATACCAACAGAATGACCAGGTACATGTAATACATGTATATCTAAGTTAGAAAGTTTTAGCTTATCCCCATCTGACACCACCTTGTCTATAGTGGGTATTTTACTTTTTTCGTATTTAGGGCCTATTATCTCAGGGTTGACCTGCATCTTAAGCTCTTTGTTTCCACCAACATGATCATAATGATAGTGCGTGTTCAACACATACTTTATCGTATCCCCTTTATGTTCAACAAATTTTAGTATCCTGTCTGTAACATCTGAAGCAGGATCTATAACTATCGAACATCCACCAGGCACACCAGCTCCTGACGGAGCTGGATTAGTTATTAAAAAAGAATAGTTGTCTTCTAGGCAATCAAAAACCTGAATATTCATTCAAAGATAACAAACTTACATGAGCTTAGCAATTAGCACGATAAGTACAGCAACGGGGGCAACCACCCTAACAGTCCACAAAAACAACTGTGTAAGACCAGTTGATTTTATATCCTTCATGGTGCTTTCTACGGTGCGTTTACCCAACTTCCAACCATAAAACAGTGCTATTAGTATTCCACCAATAGGTAGAAGCCAATTAGTAGTTGTCTTATCAAACAAATCAAAAAAGTTTAGACCTAGAATTTTAAAGTCAGCCAAGTGATTGAAAGATAATGCACACAAAACACCTGCAAGGTATATAACTGCACCACACAATATAGCAGCCTTCTTCCTACTACATTCATATTTTTCAGAAATAAAGCATACAGGAACTTCAAGAATAGAAACTGCAGAAGTAAGTGCAGCAAAAGTAACAAGTAAGAAAAATCCTATTGCTAATAAATTGCCAAGAGGCATTTGAGCAAATAGAGTTGGTAGAGTTACAAAAATCAAACCAGGACCACCACTTGCCTGGCCACCATATGTAAATACTATTGAGAAAATGACCAGCCCAGCAATAAGAGCTATAAAGGTATCCAAGAAAGCAACATTCAAAGCTACCTTAGGCAGGCTTTCTTTTTGAGAAAGATAACTACCATATGTTATTATAGAACCCATTCCCAAGCTTAATGTGAAAAAAGAGTGTCCAACAGCTTCCAATACACCATGAGCTGTAAGTTTACTAAAATCAGGCTTGAATAAAAACGAAATGGAAGCTCCAAAACCATCTAATGTAAAGGCTTTTAGAAGGAGCAGGCCAAGTATACCCAGAAGTGCAGGCATAAGAATCTTGTTCCATCTTTCAAGACCAGCCTTAACACCACCATATACTATGTAAACAACTAAAATCATAAAGATTAGATGCCAAAACAACTGTATACCAGCACTGCCTAACAGGGTGTCTAAAATACCTGTGATTTCTTCTTGATTCATTTTAGAAAAATTATTGAAGATAGACACAAACTCAAAATTCAATATCCAACCACCAACAACACTATAAAAAGACAGAATTAATACGGCCGAGATAAAACCCATCCAACCAGTTATTTGCCATGGAGAATTTTTCTTATCCAGTTTCTCAAAGGCAGTTACAACATTAGCTTGACTCGCTTGACCTACGTACATCTCAGCTATCAAAATTGGTACACCAACTACAGCTATACAGGCCAAATAAATCAAAACAAATGCACCTCCACCTTGTTCACCAGCCATATATGGAAATTTCCATATATTACCCAATCCAATAGCAGAGCCAGCTGCTGCAAGTACAAATGCAATCCGGCTAGACCAATGTGCTCTCATCTTGATTCCTCCCTACAAATATGCACACAAAAACATGTACAAACCTGTCTAAAATAAACTTATCAGACAGGATAACTATCACCTGGCATTAACACTGTCAAAGAATAATTATGGATATATCCAGTACCTATGTTCATATTTAAAACACCACCAAGTGCAAAATTTGACAAAAAACCGTGGCAGCTTCAAAATCATAGCTGCTCGTATATAGAACCAATGGCCCAGATATTTAACTATAAGATAAATTGGGGAGGAGAATGAAAGGCTACATTCTAACTTTTTTGGCTTTTTCTATAACTTTTTTGATTGGATTTGAAACTAGCATAGCCAATCAACTAGAGTATGAAGATGTGGAAGAAGATGATAGACTCTTGGATTTTTTTCCTGAGCCAAACGCACAATACCCGTCATATTCCATAAAAAGCATATTGCCAAATGGAGCCTTGCCCGCAGTTGTCAGGGTTCCTACCGCAGTTGGAACCTACACCAACGGAGCATTAAGAGACGGGATTAAAATAGCAAACGAGGGAATTGGTTATGTGAAAGTTCTAAGAGGAAACGGCTCTGACTATGGCACTCATTTTTTAATAAGTACAATAGAATATGTAACCAGTGAAATGAGAGATAGGTACCCAAACTATCCAAGGCTAGAGATAACAGCACTAAGTAAAAAAAATGGCGGATACGCTCACGGACATGATAGTCACCAAAATGGTCTGGATATGGATGCTATCTACCTACACAAAAGAGGTATCGACAGAAACAGTAGTACTAGGTTAAATGGTTCAGAACCCAACGATTCAACAGAGTTTGTACAAAACGGTGCAGTCTCCAGTAACATAGATCTGGAGCGTAATTTTCAACTTATGCATTTATTTGTCAGCACAGGACGTGTTAATGCAATATTCACAGATAGATCTATAAAAGCGGCTCTATGTAATTATGCTAAAGATAGCGGAATACCTGGCTTTGAAAACACTTTGTCAAAGCTCCATCACTGGCCAAGACACAAAACTCACTTTCATCTAAGACTAGAATGTCCAAAATCGAGCAGAGGATGTCTATCTACTAAACCTTCTAATATTGAACTTGGATGTGTGACAAATAGTGCAATAAGAAGAGGCGGTCGTAGGATCAAGCACTAATCACCTGATGACTTCTTTTTTATTACCGTCTAATTTAATAACTTTTGAAGCTGGCCCACTTAAGACCGTGTCATCATCCATACAATAGACATAATCTGGCATCTCATATAACAAGGCTTTACCATTGTAGACCGGCTTTTTACCAGAAAGGTTAGCACTGGTAGTAGTGACAGGAACAGTGCATACACGCATTAGCTTGGACATAAATGGATGATCGATACACCTTAAACCTACAAAATTTGTCCCTCTATGTACCGACCATGGTACATTTGATTTTGCCTTTATCACAAAGGTAGTATTTCCAGGCCATACTTTTTGTATTTCTTCGCACATGTTATCGTCTATATGAGCATACTCTTTTGCCATGTCGATACAGGACACCAACATACTCACGGGTTTATTTGTATCTCGTTTTTTTACGGAAAATAAATTTTTCATAGAATCGGTGTTAGAAATCATACACCCAATGCCCCATAGGGTGTCGGTTGGATAGATTAACAAATTACCAGGAACTTTTAAAACTTCGAACGCTTGGTTAGCCGTTTCTACAAGACGAAGTTTTAGCACTAGAAATTAAACCCTATAAATAAAATTGCGTTTAACATGTCCCCGTATGGACGATGTTCCACTTCTCTAATATCGGAAGGCTCTTCTGTATCATCTTCTTCCAAAGTTTGGCAGTTGGAGTTGATAAATCCACAAATATCTACCCTTCTATTTCTATTTTCGCCTTCAAAACCTACGTACTGAAATTTAAACTCTACACCAAAATATGCTTCATTTCTCATGAAAGGAAATTCTACTCCTATTCCTGAGTTTACACCCCATGCAGGACTCTCTTCTTTGTCTACGCTCCAGTTAAATGTTCGTTTTCTAGTTAGTTTACTTGTGCCCAGTAATATGTATGGATTGACGCTAGCAAGCCCTCTAGTTACATTTTGTACATTAAAATAATATCTTAAGTCCATAAATAATTCGGATAGAGAAATATCCACCACCTCTTCCTTGGGTATACCTTCAAATTGATTTATTAGTGTATGTGCACTTCTGTAATAACCTAGTTTTACAGCTGACCTTAAGTTGAAGAAAAAACTTAAAAATGCCCCGCCGCCTACACCAAATAATTTTTCTGATTTACCCAGATTCCCAGTAAACTTTCTTACGCCAAAAAGGCCGCCTGCTGTAATTAGCCTACCGTTTGTGAAAAAATGTACATCTGCCTCTTCCTCTGAAGCTTCTTCAAACTCAGCATAGTCAGCAAATGGGTCGTAGTGCTCACCTACCTCTTCGAACTGAGCCAAGAGTTTTGTCTCCTTAGCTTGGGTATCAAATGCCAGACCAAAGATAGTTATAAAAATGAGTAGATTTAGTTTCATTCTAAACTTCTTTTCGGATTTGTTTACATTCCAATTTAATTATTGAGACTATTAAAAAGCCTTGCTACATATACCTATGTCGGGTTTTTTAACAAGTACTTACGATTATAGAGCAATATTGAATGGTTTTATTGTTTGGGGCTGTAGTTCAGTTGGTAGAACACTACGCTGGCAGCGTATAGGTCGTCGGTTCGAGTCCGATCAGCTCCACCATTAAAAAATGATGATGAAAGAAGATAGTATTAGGGATATAGAAACAAAACTTTGGACTGCTTCCAACAAACTGAGAAACACCATGGATGCAGCTAATTATAAGCACGTAGTGCTAGGCTTGATATTTCTAAAGTACATGTCTGATAAATTTTCTAAACCCAATATTCCTAAACAAGCTAATAGAGCTTCTAAAGCATTTAAGGTTCCAAAAGAAGCCAGGTGGATGGATGGCACAAAAGGTATTCAAGACAGAGCGTATGATAAAAATATTGGAAAAATTATAGACAACGCAATGTTGGCCATAGAAAGAGCCAACCCAGCATTAACAAATATACTCCCGAAAGAATACTCCAAAGTTGGAAGCATTATCAATTTGGGAGATTTGGTTATGCTAATATCCCAGATCAAACTTGTAGGGAAAGAAACCACAGATGTATTAGGGCATGTGTACGAATATTTTTTAGGGCAGTTTGCATCAGCAGAAGCCAGAAAAGCTGGCCAATTTTATACTCCTAGATCTATTGTAAACCTGATTGTAGAGTGTCTTAAACCGTACGATGGAATTGTATACGACCCCGCTATGGGATCAGGAGGTTTTTTTGTTTCAAGTGATAAATTTATTAAATCCAACAAGCGAACTGGCAAGGACAAACTAACTATATATGGACAAGAATCTAATCCTACTACATGGCGTCTATCTGCAATGAACATGGTAATTAGAGGATTAAACTTTAATTTTGGAAAAATTCCAGCAGACACATTTACTAAAAACCAACATCCAAATCTAAAAGCAGATTTTATTATGGCAAATCCTCCTTTTAATGTTAGAGAATGGGAAAGCGATAAATTGACAAATGACAAAAGGTGGAAATATGGCATACCTCCAAGCAGAAATGCAAACTTTGCCTGGATTCAACATATAGTACATCATTTATCACAGACGGGGTATGCAGCCGTGGTTTTAGCAAATGGTTCTGTGTCATCTCAAATAAAAAATGAAGCTACTATCAGAAAAAACATTGTAAATGCTGATCTGGTAGATTGTATAATATCACTTCCAGGGCAGCTATTTCTGAATACACAAATACCTGCATGTATTTGGATAATGTCTAAAGATAGATCAACAAACAATAAAACCAGAAATAGAAAACATGAAGTTTTATTTATTGATGCAAGAGAATCTGGTCAAATGGTAAATAGAACCCAAAAAATAATAACAGAAGATGAAATTAAACAAATTGCAAATATCTATAACAGTTGGAAAAGTAAAAATAAACAATATGCAGATATTCCAGGGCTGTGTGTATCGGCATCACTAGATGAAATTAAAATGAACGACTATATACTTGTCCCTGGAAGGTATGTAAAAACTAAGGAAAATGATTCTGATATTAATTTTACTCATGAAACCAAGTTAGCTGTAGACGAATTAAAAGTATTATTTGATGATTCAAATATGATCCGTAAAAATCTAAAAAAGGCATTAAGAGGTCTAGGCTATGACCTGTAGATTAAAAGATTTAGTCCAGTTTAACCCAAAACGAAATCTTATAAAAAATAACATATACCCCTACGCTGATATAGCATCCATTCCAAGACTCAATAGAAATATTGAGTACGTAGATAGAAAGTTTTGTGGTGCAGGTAGTCGTTTTAAAAACAAAGATATTATTTTTTCCAGGATACTGGCAAGCAAAGGTTCGCAGACTATTAAGTCTGCTTTGATTGATGATCTGAAAAATGATGGGTTTGGTTCAACAGAGTTTATAGTTATGTCCCCTAAAAAACAATCTGATGCTGATTTTATCTATTACATAACCAGGTTTCCTAAATTCAAAAAATATATAATAAAGAACACTAGCGGTACATCAAGACAACGAGTTTCTTGGCAAAGGTTAAAATATTTTGAATTTGAATTTCCAAATGAAGAGTACAGAAAAAAAGCCAGCTACATATTGAAATTACACGACGACCTGATTCAAAAAAATATATTTATTAGTAAAAAACTAGAAATCATATCCAAAACTTTTTTTAAGTTTTATCTTACAGATCTAAAAATTAATCTAGATAGCCTTGATTATATAAAAGATCAAAACTTACCAAATCCAGTATCCGTTAAAAGAGATGGTCATATTGAAAGTTTAGATTCAAATATCAATTTTTTAAATGGTTTGGCTTTGAAAAAACTAGATTCAGGATTACCTATCTTAAAAATTGTTCAGTTAAAAAAAGGTTCAACTCAAAGTGCGGAATTAACGTCACCAAACATACCAGAAAAATATATTGTTAGTAATGGGGATCTAATTTTTTCATGGTCAGCTAGCCTAGTAGTTAAAATGTGGTTTGGTGGGGAGGCGGCTTTAAACCAGCATCTTTTTAAAGTTACGTCTAACTCATACCCTAAGTGGTTTCAGTGGTTGTGGTGTGATTTTCATCTTAAAAAATTCAAATCTATAGCCAAATCAAAAGTTACCACCATGGGACATATTCAAAGAAAACATTTAACAGAGGCAAAGATATTGGTTCCTTCTCGGTCTGACATGAAAAAGTTAAATAAGATATTTGTTCCGATCTTAGAGCAAATTACCCTCTGTAACATGGAGATAAATAGACTAGAGAAGTTGAGGGATTTAATTTTACCAAAACTCATATCTGGCACCATAAATTTAGATAATATATATTGTCACAAGTATTAGATTTCTTTACAGGTGTTAAAAAATTTACTAGAAATACTAGCCTAGGTAGAATTAGAATATTCTATGCAGTTTTTGGAGCATCATGAAAAATAGAAGCCATTTTGAGCATGCTTTTGAATTTTTAGTTTTAGAACATAGGCCAGATGGCAAAACCGAAGGCCTAGCTTCACGTGTTTTATCTTGTCTGAGTTTTTCCAAATATGGCATGAGGCTTAAAGGCCAGCCAAGGTACGACAGTTTTTCAGTGGTGATTTTAGTACCTCAAGATGGAACAAAGCTCAATGCTAAGGTGGATGTTATTGATGGAGATAGCCATTCTTTTAGTGTAAAATTTATTGATCCTTCTTCTGAGCTTCTTAAAAAACTTTCTTGGTGGGCAGAATCTAACTAAAGTTGTTTTTTTAAAATCACACTATACTGTTTCATAATAATTTAGCTATAGGCGGACCACCTCTATCTTAAGCTCTTTATAAATTTCTTTTGCCAACCTTTGCGACCCTTCCAATGTTCCACTTCTTCCTATCATTATTTTGTTTATTTTATTTGTTCTGTTTAAAGTTTGAAGCCCTTCAATTAGTTCATCCGGCAAGGTTTTAAGCGTGATCACAATATCTTTATCTTTATATACCGGCATGATTTGTTGTAAAATCACCCTCTGCAAAGCAGAATAAACAAACCCTTCACCTAGCTCGTCTACATGAAATAAAATCATCTCAAATGGTTTCGATTGGTTTTCTTCAATGGCATAATCAATGGCTCTGGTAATTAGTCGCCTTGGTGTAGTAGCACCAATACAAACTACATACTTTGGCATATCTGTTGATATGTTTTCTATCTCGGAATGCTTATAAACCCCCAACCCTAAACCAAAATCAGCTTTTTTCTCCAGCCTACTTTCTAAAACACCCCACCTATAGAATGTCATAGTTAAAACAATTAAACAAAACATCCACAATCCAAGCACCTTTGCTTCATTAGAAGAAAATACCACCAATGTTAAAAATGCTACAGATAACACTAAAAAGGAAACGGTAGGGATAATAGGAATCTTTTTATTAAGAAAAACAAAACTATTTGTTAAAAATATTTTCCTAGCTTTGTTCTCTTGTTTTTTATTCCTCATTAAAATAACACCCATACAAAAGCTACACATGACACATAAAAAAGCCATTTCATAAACTTTTGCCAAAGTGTCAACTCTACCTGGTAACACCGCAATCATAAAAAGTGCCAAACCCATAAAAGGTAGAGCTATATAAGGATAACCCTCTATCCAGGGATATCTATTATCCCATCTAATAAGAAGTTTTTGTGGCAAATTACCTTGTTTTGCCATAGTTACAGCCAACCCTATAAATCCAACAAAAGCCGTGTTGACAGCGGCGAACAGAGTAAGTGTAGCATCAAACACCACAACGTGTTTTAAAAAACTACCACCAATTTTAGCACCTAAAGACGCTATCAAAAATTCTTTGCCTTCTATTATCTCTTGTTCCGATAATATGCTCAGACACATAAACGAAATTAAAGGTGCAGTTATAGAAACCAATATAATAACAGTCTTGTAGAGTTTTCTTAGAGTTTTTAGTGCAGGAGACTTTAGCTCTTCAAAAATCTGTGCGGCTGATTCAAATCCAGTTATACCTAAAAATGCACCAGCGAAACCGTGTATAAACATAGCAAAAGTAAGGTTACTATCTACAGTTATTTTACTCATTTTACTAAAATCTACATCACTCCATTTAAAAATAATAAACCCTAAACTTAACAGTATAATTAACATCAACAATCCAAAGTGTAGACAAGTTATAGCAGTTACAATCTTTGCGGGTTCCTTAATGCCTTTTGTATTTAAAATTCCAAATATTATTATTGGAACAGCCGCTATGAGCACTACCTGATGTATTGGAACAAAAGAACCCAATGCAGAAAGATAAAATGCACCTGACAAAGCACTCACTGCCGCAGTTGCAAGATATGTTAATACGGTTAATGTTCCAGCCAACACACTGGTTCGTCTACCAATGCTTCTTAGAATCATGGTATAAGCACCACCGTTATGTGGGCTTAGAGCCATCCCTTCTTCATACGTTCTCTTGAATGCCCACATCATTAGGCACACAAACAATATAAATAATGGAGTTAGATACCCTACGTAGTTAAATAACAATCCTGTGCTATAAAACACAGAGGTACCTATGTCTGCACCGACTATTCCGGCCCCTACTAACCAGCTTAAGCCATCGTTTCCAGCACCACCATTTTTGTTATTCACACAACACCTATATTATACATTTGAATGGATTCATAAAATCTTATCCATCATATTGATGAATACTAGTTTTTTAGATATCAGTAATACTCTCTGGAATTTTTATATGATAAAATTGAGCATTACCTAAAAACATTATTTCTTCTCCTCGCTCCGGAATAATACCACTTGCTTCAATTATCAAGTGTGGGTTTTTAACTTCATTAATTAATAGTTCATAACGTACAGGTTCATTAGGATATACAGAAAACTCATGCGGTATGTTGTGATCTACAACTAAAATATTCTTGGTTAGAGAAAATGACAGACTCATCTTATGTATAGCAACTTTAGAATTAATCGTTAAAATTAATTTCCCTGATTTTTTTTTCAGTTCCATTTGTAAAACTTGGTGAGGTTTACTAAAAATAACTTTATTCAAGGCTGGGTTTAATGCTCTAAATGGGAAGGTGTTTTGGTCACTTTCAAGCACATAATAGCAAGATAGAATAATTAAGCTAACTATGGTTAAAAATTTTAGCACGGATCACCATTTACAGAAAGATTATAACTTGTATTCTGGCCAGGTTGCATTGCAACAACATTTATTAAATATACTCCTGCTGGTAGATCAAAAATTCTTATCTGTTCTTTATTTTGATCTAAACGATTATTACTGTATCCTGCCATATCTTGTCCACTTCCAAAAACATAGAACTCTCTATACAAATAGAGATCTAAATTTGCTCTAGAATTTGAGTATTCTAAATCAGCAGTAAATGAGCCTCCCTTGTGTCTGTACATGAAAAAATCGTTGGAGCTAAATTGGTTTGTCATGTGATATCTAGTGGTATTTCCCTCCGGTGATAGCTGCACATCTGATATGCAGTTTGTATACTCCATTGCATAGTCTTCTCTAGAAGCCTTTTGTTTTTCAAGCACAAGTAATTCATCTATAGGTGTTGCATTGGCTCTATCTGATTGTAGTTTCAAAAACAACCCGTAGTCCTTAAAATGATTGTTGCTTGAACCCAATCCGTTGGTTAATACACTCCAAAGTTCTACAAAATCCATATTGACGCTTTCTTGATCATAACTCCTGGTCATCCTACCATTATACAAAAATGGATCTAACATATCCCACATCGACCTAATGATAGAAAGCTCCCTAAAATTTCCTTCACCCATTTTGGTTGGGACATCTCGCTTAGGAGGATAAGATTCCAAATCTAAATTAATCAGCACATTCCCTGTCTGGCCTATTCCCGTCGTATCAACATAACTAGCTTTGCCTAGAACTGCAGCAGCTAAAAAAGTGGCGAACCCTTCATAAAAAGCATGTCTTGGATCTTTTACAACATCAATATCGTGTTCATGTACACCAGGTGAAAATATACCTATAATATCAGACAATACGAAGTGTGCGTATTCATGCACAATTATTTCATCATCGAAATGGTCCGTATCTGAACTAAAAATCTCGCCATTTGAACCACCTAATATGTAGATTTGAGAATTATCGTTGTTAAAAAAACTCACCTCACTAGTGCTGCCAAAATAGTTAGAAGGAGCAAATCCTGCTATCCAATATGCATGTACATCAGGCGTTGAGGAAAAAGTTTTGCACTCATCGTCACAATCTAAAGTCATTTCCTTTAAAAACAAGTTGGTTTCAATAATTTTATCTAAAATATTGAATGCTCCACCAAGTACTTGTTGATCATCAGCTTCTGCTACTAATTTTACTGTTTGTGGTAATTCGTCTGGGTTTATTTTTTGTGATATTGAGTAGTGCTTGTCATTAAAAGGAGATTCCTGTATAAAAATGTGGCCAAAACTGTTGGCTATTCTAGGAGATATGGAATTTACCTTTAGCACAAACTCCTCTTTATGGTTTGGTATGTCTATCGTAAAATGACCTGATTCATCCGTGGTGGTACAGCCTACAACAGTATCGTTTAGTGAAACTTCAACTTCTGCAAATCTTATTGGATAGTCGGTCTTATCTACCGCACCCAAACCTGTATTGTGATTTCCATCATGGCGTCTTCTTTTAAACACAGCCAGGCCATTGACCGTGACTGGTGTAGATATTTCCATCGAATCTGCATTTATACAATTTGATGTGTGTCCAGAAGAACTAAAAGGAGAATAATTGAATAGATCACATCCAAAAAGCTGAATCGCTACAGCTACAATTATGACTTTGTGTACCAGCCTAATCATGTGCACCATTGTATCTATTATTTGAAATAAGCCAACAGTTTTGTTACTAGTTTGGTGATGGTGCTAAAAGGATTTAATTCAGAAATTATTAGAAATGGTACTTGTTACCATATTCAAACCGAAGATTGGGGGCAAATTAAGCGTTCAATAACCACAAAAGTATTCAAGGACGGAGCTGTGATAAGCAGCGTAATAAAAAACTACCAAGAAATAATCACTGACACTAATATAAATTCCAACCTTTTGATAAATGCCATGAAAAAACAACATGAAGTTGTGTTGTCTAAAATAAAGTCAGGTCACTTAGAATGAAGAAGATGATTTTATTTTTTATTGTCTGCATAATAGTCAGTGCCCATGCCAATAAATATGATGACTTAATGACTTTTAGCCAAGTTTTCAACACTCTGAAAACCCACTACGTAAAGCCTGTTGATTCTACAAAGATTATTTATGGTGCAATTAAAGGAATGGTAAGAGAGCTTGATCCTTACACTACTTATTTAACGCCAGAAATGTACTCTGAGTTTAAATCTGAAACTACAGGTAGATTTGGCGGAATAGGAATAGAGCTTACAATAGTAGACGAGCTTCCTACTGTCATATCAGCTATAGAAGGTACTCCTGCCTGGGACGCTGGCATAAAACCAGGAGACAAAATTATGGCCATTAATAACAAATTAACTAAGGAGCTTAGTTTATTGGAAATATCTATGCTTGTAAAAGGCAGACTTGGCACCAAGCTTAAAATAAAGATCAAAGGAAAAGACGGTGTAAGAGATATTGAACTAAAACGAAAAATAATAAAGTCAAGGTCTGTGAGGTATCAAAATCTAGAAGATGGTTTTTCTTACTATAGGATTTCTACTTTTAGCAAAAATACATCGTCTGAGTTAAAAAAAGCGATCAACAATCATAAGAAAAAACACAAGTTAAATGGAATTATTTTGGATGTGAGAAAGAACCCAGGAGGGCTTTTAGATCAGGCGGTGGAAGTAGCAAATATGTTTTTATCAGAAGGAATCATCGTCACCACCAATGATAGAAGTGGTAAGTCGGAAGCCATGCATGCTGATAGTAGCAATTTTGAAGAAAATTTTCCCATAATTGTTCTTATTGACCAGCATTCTGCAAGTGCTAGTGAAATATTGGCTTCTGCTCTTAGAGATAATAAAAGAGCTATAGTTATGGGTAATAAGAGTTTTGGTAAAGCCTCTGTTCAATCTTTAATGCCACTAAGTGACGGTGGAGCATTGAAAATAACAGTGGCCGAGTATCATACCCCTGGTGGCAAGCCGATACATGAAGTTGGAGTTAAGCCTGATATTATGATAGAACAAAAGGCTCCAACAACAAAGGCTACAAAAATGACCTCCGTATTAGATGATCATGGAGTAAAAACAGCTTTTAAATATCTAAAAGCACATACATTAATGAAGCAAAGCGGAGGTAACAATTAGAAAAAAGTCAAAGAAGAGGGTAGGAAAACTTCTGGCTGTTTCTGATACCCTAGATCAGATGATGCAAGGTAAAAGTGGATTTTCTGACTCTTATAAAAGATGGCAGGTCTATTTGAACTGGAGAGATTTGGTAGGAGATATAGCCGATTACTCTACTCCTGTTGCATATAATGGTGGAATTTTGTTTATAAGCGTAGAGCACTCTGCGTATATACAGCAACTAGAGTTTTTGAAAGAACAAATCAAAAATAAAGTTAATAACTTCGAAAAAAACTGGGTGAAGTCGATTCGCCTGCAATTACGTCAGCATTAATTTGTAATTTTGATATTCCGATGTTATGAATGGCATCTTGTATCGTGTCATTTTGTTGGGGGCTTAGCTCAGTTGGTAGAGCATCTGATTTGCATTCAGAAGGTCGCAGGTTCGAATCCTGTAGCCTCCACCATTGTGTGTATTTGTCCTAATGTGGTCTTCTAATTTTCTTTCAGTCTACTTTTAGGAGCTACTACCATCATCTAGAATTTGTAAAGCAGGATATTGTTCAGTGCTAATCTCTTTACCATTTCTTGTTTCATATTCACCTACTTCCTTTAGAATCAACTCCTTGAGAGCCTGGTATTTATCCAGTTTTTGATTCAATGTTGCTATAGAATTTTCCAATTTTTGCATTTCTACATTAATACTACTACCTTCATCAAATTCGTCGTCATCAATAACAGATACGGTAACGGTTCCATTATAGAATATGTCATGGTACACATCTTTAGATTCATTTGCGATATCTCGGTTTATTCTAGTTTGCTCTGCATTATTTGTTTTTTTCAACTCACCATGTTTGATCTGTAGGTTATCTATTTCATCTGATGTCGTTTTTATTATATTTTCTATATTATCTATTACGGTGTCACCATGTTCATTTTTTATAAAAGGCGAAGCCCCTAGCCTAATAAGTGACATTATAGGAAGTAAATTCGTTTCATGGCTTTGTATAACCTCTTTGTATAGTGCATTATGAAGTAAAGTATAAGCACCATCGCTAAATGTCTTGCTGTTTATGTCAAAGTTTGTCCTATCTGCTTTGGCATACAACAGATGTACTATGGCAGCATAGTTCCCTGCGTTGTAAGCAGTCTCCAATGGAGTTGTCAGTAAGTGCAAATTTTTAAGCTCATTTCCATAGTCAATGCTAATTTCTAAGTCCCATGTGGGTTCTATCTTTGTAGCGGATTCTATGTCTATAACCTCGAAATGTACGTTTGGATCAGCACCTTTTGAAATGAGTAACTGCGTACGCATTCCATCATCATTCGACATGGCACTCCAGTGCAATAGAGTAGCTTTCACAATGTAATCATGATTAAACCTTATTTGAACGTAGTTACTTGCACCTCTAGCATTAACTTTTAGGTTTATATTGTCCTTTGTTATCAATCCTGAGTTAATAATAGTTTTAAATTTATCATCATCACCAAATAATAAAGACTGATGAGCAGGTGATTCTCCACTATACTTATTTAATAGTTGAGTAGTTAACTCATCTTCTTCCGTATTTCGCATTAAATGTAATTTTTCAGCACTTAATCCAGCGTCCATCAGTATATCAAGAACTTGCCTTTGTGTTTCATTAACTGATCCAAGCAAACCAAAGTTGGACCAATAAAACATACTACTCCATCCAACATGATTCTGTTCACTTTCGGTGGACACATGAAATCCCATTTTTACAAGAGTCTTCAAATTGTCAATGTAGGAAATCCTAGCATCACCACTAAATTCATGCCAGGCAGTTGCAATATTTGCAGCGAACAGAAGCAAATCATCTGATTTGGTATCAAATCCTTTTTCGAGCATCCAAAGTGGATAGCTTAAACGAAAACTATTGTCTTTGTTTTGTAACCAAAGTGGTGCAAGTTTTTTTATTCGTTTGGTATTACCCTCAGTAATAGCTCCACTAAGGTCATTAGCCATTTCTTGATCTATATCTACAAACTTGGATTTGAGTGCGGTTACACACTTAGTATAAACGTTGGCCTGGGCTTTTAAAGTAAATGCCAAGGAAACGAAAACAACTAGCAGCCTCATGCCATCCCCTCCCTAAAATCACGCAACACTATCATAATTTCCCTAAAGTTTTATAACATTACTAACAAACTGAAAAGTTTACAGGTATTTAAATGATCTGCACACCTAGTTTAGAATTTGTTTGTTGAAAAAAAAAACTTAAAACCTATGCACAAGAAATTTCACTGCTTTTACCTTAATCGAGCTGGAACTCTGAGTCTACAGGCGTAACATACAAAATGTTTTGCTGAGAAAAAAATTAGAAGCACAAACTACAATACAACTAAAGCTAGAATTTTTATTTTACTACAACATATGATAGCGTTTGCTGTGTTTGATGAATAAGGTCATGTAGTATTTAGTTAGATATTCGATACTTACAAGCTGCTCTTTGTGTGCCCAAACAATTTGACCAAAAGCTCCTTGCCTAGCAGTCAACACGGCATCTGAAATATCCTGATTAGTTCCACTGCTTATACTCATGTGGGTATTGTTATGATAAAATTTAATGTTAATTTCTCCAGAAGTGGTGGATGAAAACACAAGCTTACAACTATTTCTAAAAAGCATAAAGTCAGCCTCTGTGTTTGCTATACCATATACCTTTACACCACCAGCACTAAGACCCCTAAGCTTATTAAATGTTGAAATATAGCCTATAAAACCTGCTTTGATTTTCTTCAAAAGGGAAATTGTAGCATTTTCAAGCTCTGTTTCTATGTCACTTAGATGCACGTCCATTGCACCAAACTCTTCTACCTGTTGATCAGTTTGAGCTAATTCTTTAATCCAATCAATAGTACTCATCATAACTCCTTATAGAGCTAGTAATTACCCACAAGCAATTTCACAAAACCAACCGAATCATCACCATTAACACTCAGTTTATTAAATCCTTGGTAAAGTCCAAAAACTATCTCAAAAGGCACGCCGTACATAATACTAGTGTTCAAAGATAATTCTAACCCCACAGACGTAAGATTGATACCCTTTCTGCCAGTTGAAGAATTAAACATACCGTCCATCAAATACAAGTTATCAATAGTAAATCTACCGTGCAAGGTTTTTAAGAAAAACGGAATTGATAGCAAGTTGCTGTATATGTCTAAAATAGGGAGCTTGTAGGACAAGCTAATGTTGTGCAAATTTTTACCCTTCAATAAACTACAACTATACCCAAGCAATGGGTACAACCTCGAACCAGAGACTCCAATAGTTGATTTTGTGTAACAATATTCTAAATCCCTATCTATATAGTTAGCACCATGTATAAAAGTATGATAGGTCTTCAATTTTAGCTCGTGTGCCAAATCAAATATTGGCCAGTAATAATCATTGTCCATGGTTGTTATACCAAGCACCCCTTTGTTATCACCGGTTGAACTAATAAAATAACTGTATCCAATTTCCAGATCAGGACCTTTTCTTACCGCATGTCCACCTACCATCCTGCGAGTTATATCTCGATATCTCAAACTTAGCTCCGGCCCATAGCCACTCCAAGTATCATGTAACGATTGATACACCAATCCCACTCCACCTATGAAGCGATTATCACTAGATAGGTACCTATCAAAATCCAATCTGTATTCTGTAACGTCAGTAAAATCATCTTCGTATAAGGCATATCTGCTAGATGCACGTACACCTATATCTATTGGAAACATGCGGTTGTTATAGTTAAAATAATAATTAAATTTAGTCTCTAGATTTTTGATCGTACGCTCACCTGATGAAATTGCATGCTCACTTAATGTTTGCAAACCTAATATCAAATTATACTCATGGCTTTCTGTCGGATCGTACGATGAAGTATGTAATAAGTACGAACCCATAGTGTGAGAATTATGCCTTGAACTTGAGATAGCAGGCCACCAATATTTAGGTAAAAGATAGCTGTGATATTTGTAGTCAGTTACGGCATAGTCAGCTTCTGGTGAAAGTACTTTACTTATGTCAGGTTCTGTATAAGGCACCTGTATATTTGCAACCTGAACTTCTTCTGCCAAGTTACTTTTTGTACCCACAAGGTGATATCCATCCCCTTTCAACTCAGAATATATTAACTCACCAGATGATTCATCCCATACCCCACCTAATGAATGGGTTGTTGAATTTGTTAGTGGCCAAGAATCTTCCAACTCCTCAGACCAAAAGTATACATTAGAAACCCCAGACACTTTAGAGGCATACAAGAAGCCTCCTTTAACCTTCGATAAAAAAGAGGATTCTATTTTTACGCCTTGAAGCAAGCTTGCTGTGTTTGAAGATAGATCAAATACTTTTACTAAGTCAGACCCGTTGGTTTTTTCACTGAACAACATTCTTTCTTGATCTAGACTAATCGGATATGCAAGCCTCACTCCTGGTGCAGCTTCATACACGGTCTTTATATCTTTGGAATCTAAGTCTACAGTGACAATTCTATTGATATCTGCATCAATCTGAATGGCTAGCAATTTATTACTATAACTAAGTTGAGCAAACTGTAACCTGGCACCATAAGTCAGACGTTTTTTATTTCCATTAATATCTCCAATAAAAAGATCTGAGTAATTATAACGGCTCTTGTATGGTTCTATGGCATTGTATACAAATTCTGTATTACTAATCCAAGATACTCCATCTATACCGTTGGCACTTAGGATTGTACGCTGTTTTCCGCTGATAAATGAATTATCTAAACCTCTTTCTACTAAGATTATGTCTGAGCTAGCCCGATTTTGAGCTACAAACAACAGTTTCGATTCATCATCACTTATACTAGGTGAATGATTTATTACTCCATTTTTAGAAGGTAATTTTTTTGTATCATGAACTCCATGAGACTTAATATCGTCCAACTGTACAGAGGCTATAGAACCAATACGTTCATAAGCCCTACGCAAATGTTGATGATAATCTTTTCCAGTCAGTTTCTTAGCTGATTCATTTACGGAAGATAGCATTCCTTCGGCATGACTTATGTTTAAGTCCTCTAGATTCACGTCTTTTCTTATTTGGTTAATCAGCATTCCTCCGAACATGTATCGTCTTTGACCCATAGGCCAGGTTGGTATCTGATGTCCATTTATCTTATGTAAGTCTTCACTTCCCCAAATATTATCTTCGGTCATTGCACGAGCATTTGCGTATAACCTTATGTCATTCAACCTGCCGAACTTAGAATAACTAGATTCCACATCAACAGCTACACCCTCCACATACCACCTTGGAAGCAATGAGTTCTTTGCAAATGCTGCGTTACCAAAAATCCTAAGAAACTTCCAAACCCCTTCAACTCGAAAAAGCTGTGCCGTATGTGTGTACTCATGAAGCAACAGATTAAATGCCCAATCATCAAAGTGTGAGATCGACTGAATCGGAGTAGGTAGAACAGGGTATACATAAATTATTGGATACGGAAAATTAGTAGCACCACCGTTAGCCTGATCAAAATAATCGGTTATCACAATTGTTGTTTTTTTTGGAAACAGAGAAAAAACCTGCTCCAGCGTCAATTTTGCACTCTCTGCCTTCTGAGCATACTCCAAAGCCAATCGTTCATGCTTAGCATCGAATACAATCTGAAAATTTTCAGTCTCTATGCTCTTCCAGTCAATTTCGTAAGAAAGCCCTGCATACAATGTATTTGCAAAAATAATAAGCAAAAATATGGCTATATTTTTTATGTGTTTCACTGTGTGCCTTGTTTCATTTTGTGCCTTATGATCTTGTGTCTTATGATTTGGGCCATGTTGATTTGGTATTTCAACACTATAAGCTTAGTTATATCAATCAAAAGTTTGACATATTTTTAAACGCAGGTATATTTGTAATGGGGTTTGTTATTAAGAGGAGTTGTCTTATGTTTTTTGATATGTCTAATAGTAGAGCTAAATCGTTGGGTGTTTTGCTTGCGTTGATGCTGTTTGTGGGTTGTACCACAAGTGATAAAGACAGCTCAGGTTTGGATGGTGTTTCGGATACTTCTATCGATTTTGATGCCAATGGCAGTGACAGCGGCAGTATAGTTGGTTTGGTTACGGTAAATTTTGAGTATGACCAATACACACTGACACCTGAAACTATGGAGTTGTTGGATAAAAATGTGGAGTGGATTCAAGAAAAAGGCAATGTCACTTTACAACTTGAAGGCCATTGCGATTCTAGAGGTTCTAGTGAGTATAATTTGGCTTTGGGAGAAAGAAGAGCTGAAGCTGTAAAAAACTATCTTGTGAAAAAAGGTATTAGCTCTGATATTCTAAATACAATAAGTTATGGAGAAGAAAAACTCTTAACAGAAGGTGATACTGAATACGATCATAATAGAAACAGAAGAGTTAATTTCGTACCCACAAGTAATTGATGAGACCACATTTTTTACTGGTGCTCTTGACTGCTATTTCTTGCACCACTTCTTCTGAGCAAGGTGGTGGATCGGTTAAAGGCTATGCTATTGCTAGAGCGGCCTTAAAAGCTGCTAAAACCTACGGAGCTGATTCTAAAGCAAGTGATTATTATCAAAAAGCAGTACATGCTTATGAAAAAGGCGAGAAATTTTATAAATCAGGTAGATACTTTAAGGCTAGCAGAGCATTTAATCAGGCAAGGATGTTAGCGGAGCAAGCAGAAAACATTGCAAGAGATGATAACAACGAAACAGGTGCGGATTCTTTACCACAATGAGACAGTTTATTTTAATACTATTACTATCTAGTACTGTTGGGTGCCTTGAGACAAGATGGCAAGTTACAAAACCAAATAGCAAACTAGAGCAACAAAAAATGAACACTGAAACTGTAGAAAGCTTGGAAGCTGATTATAAAATAAAAATTAATGAACTAGAAACAGAATTAAGAGATGTATACGGCCGAATAGAAGATTTAGAACACGAGCTTAACTCTAATGGTCAAACCGAACCATCCGAAACTAAGGAAGCTTTGATAGATCAAATTAGAATACTGACGTCATCAATTAGCGAATTGGAATCCAGAATTAATACTATAGAAGGTAGATTAAAGATAAAATCAAATAGTCTTCTCAATAGAGCTGAAAGATTTTTTAGGCAAAAAAGATGGTCTGAGGCCATTATAGAGTATGAAAAATATCGTGAAAAACATAAAAATAAAGATAACACGTGGGCAGAGGCGACTTACAAAATTGGCCTTTGTTTCCAGAATATGAATCTAGATAGGGAGGCTGCGTCTTTTTATCAAGAAGTAGTAGAAAACAGAGCTGATAGCTCCGCAGCTATTGAAGCTAAAAAGCGTCTTTTGGAACTTCAGTAAGCTAGCAAGTGCATATACGATTATACAATTGCGATTACAATATATTTGAGTTATGCTCTATCACAACATTTTTTAAAATGTAATTGGGGGTGAAAATGGGACGCTGTAAAAATAATACAAGTCGTATTGTTGCATGTGCCACTTTGATGTTTGTATCCACCAACTGTTCTTTAGATAGAGCGACTGTTTCTGGTGATTCCACAAGAGATAATAACGTCTCGACTACTTCTTGGACGAAATCCATTAACTTAGACCAGGGTGTTCGGCTCCGTATTAAAAACCGGACTTGCGAAGCAGATAATGTGGTTTCAGATATACAAGTTGATTTTACTCAGGCACAAGTTAGTACGGCCTTTGGAATGCCATTTGCAAACGCAAGAAACCCTATGGCTCTTTGTAATAGACTATCACCTATGCAGGATAGCCAAGCAAGAGATTGTACTAATTTAAGATTGGATAATAGTAATTCAAGTACTGGAAGAGTTGAGACTTCTATAGCTGGTCTAAAGTTAAATTTTACAAACCTTACAGAAGAAAGATATAGGTTTATTGCTCTTGTACAGGATACGTCATTACCGGTAATGGTGTATGAGCCAGTAGTAGTTGAATTTGACAACACATGTAGTGGAGGTACAAACAACAGAGTATGCCCATCCAATTCAAACTGTGATGG